>JBCLPO010000002.1:0-554955 GCA_041223105.1 Lachnospiraceae bacterium 54-53 | reverse complement strand
CCTCCAGTAATCTTATTGATGGAAGAATACCATTTTTAAAGAGCAGATGGAATGACGCCTTGTTTTGGAGCACTTACATTCCTACAAGCGATTTTGCACAAACAATGATGAAAGTCTTACTCAACAGTTTTGGCTTGGATAAAGCTGGGCTTTTTAAGGAAACCACTTTTTATGGATATGGTTGGGAGCGCCAAGGGAGTGCTATCAAGGAGAAACTTGAATCTGCTTTTGCATCACTTCAGAGGAGTAATCGGATTTTGGTCGCAAGCGATGGAAAGATAAATCTGGGTAAATAGCAAGTGGGTATAATAACTGACTATTAACACAGACTCAGTTAGGTCAACAATATTGTGTATTAATGAAGCCCTCGTAGAAGCCATCTTCGACTTCTATTAGGGCTTTATTGTGCGCTATGTATACCGCTCACTCCTGAAAAAAGCGCGCCATGAATATAGTCAGGCGCACTCGGATATGAAGGAATTGCTAGTGGCTAAGTCCGACATGGACCACTTTATGAGAACTGATTTCTACACACAGGAACGCGAACCCCATGCTCCGCAGAAGTGACAGTCACAAAATTAGCGGCCGGTTCCCGGCTGCGCAGCCGCCCCGCAACGCGGGGCGATCCAAACGGGGTATGGGGTAGCGCCACATCAAGCAAAGCAGACCGAAAGCGCGTGTGCGCGCCGGTCTGCCTTGCTTGCCGACAAATTGGACAATGCTTAGGAATCTGCAAAACACTTCTAAGCCATTTTATTCAGTGACAGATTTTAGCGTGTTTTTCATTATCGCGTTTATAAATAATGTGTTTTATCTCCGTCTCATAAGCTGCCTGTATTCATCGGGCAACAAACCCGTATTCTTCTGAAACAGACTTGAGAACCGCCCGGCATGATGATACCCGACAGCCTCAGCAATCTGACCGATAGGAAAGTCTGTTCTAATCAGCATATATTCGGCGTGAGCGATCCTTTTATTCTGTGTGTATTCGGTAATGGTATAGCCGTACAGCTTTTTAAAGGCATAGCGCAGCTTCGTTTGCCCCATGTAAGCGATTTTCGCCAATTGATCCGCCTTGGTGTCAAAGGCGAAGTGGTCGTCTATGTAGGATTTTACCGCATCCAGATTTTTCAGATCATCAGCACACAAATTCCCGCTGGGGATAAATCCTTTACGGCTTTTCGTTTTTTCAATAATGAGGGACACAGCCTCCGCCACCTTGCTTTCATAGAAAAGGTGCGCTGAAGCGCCTGTGCCCCGAAACGTCTCAATCTGCCGCAGAAGAAACACCAGTTCCGGGAAATCCGCTATTCCGTCCACGCTTAAAAAAGCGGCTTTGGGATCGGGAAATTCGCCCGGATATTTTTCTGCAAGATAATCCCTATAATACCCTGGCATCAGCATCAGTTCCATGCCGTGGACGGGAACATCCTGGTGATAGCGGGCACGGTACAGCGCGCAGTTGGAAATATGACCCCGGATGCAGTTTGCGCTGATCCGCTTGTACGGATTTAATTCCTCGGCGGAAATTGTGTCATAGTAATTTACCGAAATAAAATCCGGCTGCTGGTATTCCATGACGCAATCCTCTTTCAGCCGCAAATCCATAACAGAAATGGCAAACATACCTTTGCTTTCATAATACCAGTAATAACCCTCCCCAAGCTCTTTGGGTGGCGCATAGCAGCTCCCTTCCAAATTTAGGTTTTTTACCGGTGAGCATGGCTGAAAGCCCCATTGATTGAGGCAAGGCCCTGGTAATGCCTGCGATTGACTTTTCATAATTCGACCTCCAGCATCTATATTCAACGAATCTGTAGCACGATTCAACGAACAGACGGAAAATCCATTGTCTATAAAACAGGATAGTGGTATAAATGAGCATATGTAAGTTAGCGATTACTAACTTACATACATCATAACAGATTCTAAGGTGAAACGCAATAAAATCATGGAGCTGTGTACAGTGGAGGTTGATGAAGTGAAGAAAAAGCAATCCTGGTTCAAAGCGCTGCTTTCGTTTGCCGCTCGTTGCAGATGGAAGATGATCCTTTCGGTGCTTTGTTCGGTTATCAGTGTGTTAGGCGGCCTCGTGCCGTTCCTTGGGGTATACCAAATCTTCATACAGTTTATTGAAGGCTCGGCAGAGATGGAGCGGATTTTATATTGGTGCGGCATCTGTGTGCTGGGCTATGGTATCAAGCTGCTGTTTTTTGCGATATCCACGGTTTTGTCCCACATCAGCGCCTATACGATTCTGGAAACCATGCGCATGCAGATTGCCGACAGGCTCATAAAAGCGCCTTTGGGCGAGGTGATGAACCGGACGATCGGACAGGTCAAGGGCGTCCTTGTGGATCGGGTGGAGGCCATTGAGCCGCCACTGGCGCATTTTATCCCGGAAGCCACGGGCAATATCATCATTCCTGTCGCTATTTTCATTTTCCTGCTTTTTCTGGATTGGAGAATGGCTCTGGCATCCCTGGCAACCATTCCGTTGGCGGCGATCCCCTTTTCCGTCATGATGCGGAATTATACGGAAAAGTACGACGCTTATGTAAAGGCGAACTATCATGTCAACAGCGTCATCGTAGAGTATGTGGAAGGCATTGAGGTGGTCAAAGCGTTCAACCAGTCCAGCAGCTCCTATGAAAAGTTTGCAAAGGCAGTCACGACTTTCAAGGATTATACTGTCGCATGGTATAAAAGCACCTGGAAGCTCATGTATCTGGCATTTTCCATTATGCCGTCCACCCTGCTGGTCACCCTTCCCGTGGGCCTTGCACTTTTTGCAAACGGCTCTCTCAGCGCGGCGCAGCTGTGCATCTGCCTGATTCTATCCCTCAGCATGATTTCGCCTCTGATGCGGCTGGAGGTGTTTGCAAACGAGATGAAGGTGATGGAATACGGGATTAAGGAAACCATGGAATTTACCGAAATGCCGGAGCTTCCCGATGCCGGGAAAAAGGCGCCTTTAAAGCATTACGACATCGCGCTAGAGCATGTGTCCTTTTCCTATACAGGCAAGAAGGAGGAAATGGCATTGCAGGATGTGAGCCTGAAAATGCCCCAGGGAAGCTTCACGGCGGTTGTCGGCCCATCCGGGGGCGGCAAATCCACGGTAGCCCGACTGATAGCCCGGTTTTGGGATGTAAGCGGGGGCGCAATCAAGATTGGCGGCGTCAATATTAAGGATATTCCCTTAAAGCAGCTGTCCGACACGGTGAGCTTTGTCACGCAGGATAATTTCCTGTTCAACTGCTCCCTGAAGGAAAATATCCAGCTTGGCGACCCCAAGGCCAGCGACGACGCAGTATACGCGGCGGCGAGAGCAGCCTGCTGCGACGAGTTTATCGGGAAGCTGGAGCGTGGATACGATACCCCTGCCGGTGACGCCGGAAAAAGACTTTCGGGCGGTGAGAAGCAACGCATCGCCATCGCCCGCGCCATACTGAAAAAGGCTCCCATCGTTATTCTTGACGAGGCCACGGCCTTTACCGACCCCGAAAACGAGGATAAAATCCAGCAGTCCATTATGGCGCTCACAAAGGGAAAGACCCTGCTTGTGATCGCCCACAGATTATCTACAATACAGAAAGCGGATCAGATTGTGGTGCTGAAAAAGGGACGGGCGGAGGCCCTTGGAACGCAAGAGGAACTGCTCCAAAAAAGCCCGCTCTATCGGAGCATGTGGAACGCCCATGTGGGGGCCAAAGCATGGGCGGTATCAGATAAGGAGGTGAACGCTTATGTTTAAGACGACGAAACGGATTATCCGCTGGTGCAGGGACTATAAAGGCAGGCTGTACCTCGGTTTCGTATGTGCTTTCTTTGCCACTTGGTCTGCCGCCGCTCCCACGATGGTCGCCGCCTTTACGCTCGGCAAGGTCATCGACAGCGCAAGAGGTGTAAGCGAATTTGACACCAGCCTCATCTGGTTCTCCCTGCTGGCGATTGCCGCTCTTGTTTTCCTCCGGTTTTTATTTTCCTACTGGAGAGCAAAATTGCAGGAAAGCATCGGCTACGAAATCGCTGCAAGCCAGCGCATCAAAATCGGCGATATTCTCAAGCGGGTTTCGCTGGGCTACTTCCAAAAAAACAGCACGGGAGATATTTTATCGACTGTTACCACCGAGCTGTCTTCCCTCGAATATCAGGGGATGCGCATGATCAACGAGGTCGTCAACGGCTATATTAACGTCGCTGCTATCATTCTTTGCCTTGCGTTTTTCAGCGTACACGCCGCGCTGATCGCTGCAGCCGGCGTCCTGCTGTCACTGTTGTTTCTGCGGGGGGTGTCCCGTGAAAGCAATAAAAACGCGCCGGCCAGCGCAAAGGCCTTCGAGGATATGTCCGGGGCTGTCATTGAGTATGTGCGCGGCCTGCCCGTCGTAAAGTCCTTCGGACAGGAGGGAGCCTCCATGGAGAGCATGAAGAATGCCTGTGCGGACAGCAAAAATATCAACATCAAAATTGAAAAAGGCTTTGTACCGTACAACAGCCTGCACCTGTTTTCCCTGAAATTGGCTTCCGTAGGGCTGGTACTGATTACCGCCTGGATGACCCTGAACGGTCAAATGGAACTGCCCGTCATGCTGATGTTCTGCATGTTTTCCTTTACCATTTTCGGCAGCGTGGAAGCGGTCAATGATTCGGCCCATGTCCTCGGCGTGATCGACAATGCCATGAACAAGCTGGAAGAAGTGGAGCAAGCGGAGTACATTGATCAGGCCGGCTCGGATATTATGCTGGCAAGCCATGATATTGAGTTTAAGAACGTGAGTTTCGGCTATGACAACCGGACTGTGTTGCAGGACATTTCTTTCAAAATCCCTCAGAACACGACAACCGCCATTGTCGGACCGTCAGGAAGCGGCAAGACAACGATCTGCAACCTAATTGCTCGCTTCTATGACGTAAACAGTGGTACGATTACGCTTGGTGGTAGAAACGTCAAGGACTTCACCTGCGATTCCTTGCTTCGCAACATCAGCATGGTGTTCCAGAACGTCTACCTGTTCAACGATACCATTAAGACAAATATTCGGTTTGGCAACCCGTCAGCTACGGATGAGGAAGTCATTGCCGCTGCCAAAAAAGCGCGTTGCCATGAATTTATCACAGCATTGCCGGACGGCTACGACACAATGGTGGGTGAAGCCGGATCAACATTATCGGGCGGCGAGAAGCAGCGAATCTCCATCGCCCGCGCAATTCTGAAGGATGCTCCTATCGTTATTCTGGATGAGGCCACGGCCAGTATTGACCCGGAAAATGAACATTTAATTCAGCAGGCCATTGGTGCGCTGACGTACGGAAAAACCATCATCACCATTGCTCACCGGCTGGCAACGATTCAAAACGCGGATCATATCCTTGTGGTGGATAACGGTACGATTGCCCAGCAGGGTACGCACACCAGTCTGCTGGCACAGGAGGGCATTTACAAGCGGTTCATTGAGATCCGGGAAAAGGCCGAGGGCTGGAGCATTGGCTAATAAAATAAGGAGAGAAATATATGAACACACATACTTCCAATAAACTTCAAGTCAAAGATTTGGTAGCCATCGGCATCTATTCCGCCATCTACTTTGTCATCAATTTAATTGTTATGGTCAGCGGCGGCATCACACCGCTTCTCTGGATTTTCATGCCGCCTATTTTAAGCGTACTTTGCGGGGTGGTCTATATGTTGATGGCCGCCAAGGTGCAGAAAACGGGCGCGGTGTTGGTCATGGGATTGATTACAGGACTAATTTATGTGGCAACCGGCCAGTTTACACTCGTCCTGCTCGTTACCTTCGGCATATGCTGCATTCTGGCCGAGACCATCCGGCGTGTGACCGGCTATAGCAATTTTAAGGGAAGCCTGTGGAGCTACGCCTTCTTTTCGTTAGGCATGGTCGGCTCTCCGCTTCCGATCTGGCTGTTTCGCGACAGCTTTTCTCAGCAGATGGTTTCGCAGGGCATGCCCGCCGACTATGTGGCAACCATGAATGCGGTGACGCCCATGTGGGTTTTGGTTGTGATGATTGCCGCCACCTTCCTGCTGGCCTTCGTTGGCGGCCTGATCGGGAAAACCCTGCTTAAAAAGCACTTTGAAAAAGCGGGAATGATTTGATGTCCACAAAAACGAATGCCAAAACGATACGATTAGATCCCCGGACGGAGCTGCTGCTGCTTGTGATTGCCAATGTGGTCGCATTTACATACTCCGCCCGGTGGATCGAGTTTGCGGTCATCGGCGCACTGGCTCTTTTGCTGATAGTCTGCGGTTATGCAAAGACAGCGGTAAAATGGATCCTGTTTTTCAGTGCGCTCGTCCTGTTCCAATATTATGTGATCCCTGTGCTTCCCAAAGCGCTGGTCGTTATGTTCATGGTTCTGGCGGTATATCTGCGTAAAATCTTCCCCTGCGTGATGATCGGCGCACTGATCATCAAATCAACGCCCGTAAGATTTCTCATCATTGCGCTCCAGAAATGGAATGTGCCGCAAAAGCTCATTATCCCGCTTTCCATCACGTTGCGGTATTTCCCCGCCATCAGCGAGGAGTACCGACACATCCGGGATGCTATGAAGCTGCGAAAAATACGCGGGCTGGCAAAAAAGCTAGAGTGCACGGTTGTCCCGCTTCTGATGTCGGCCACCGGCACTGCGGATGAGCTTTCTGCCGCCGCAATTACGCGCGGCATTGAAAACCCGGTCAAGAAAACCTGCGTAATCGATCTGCGATTCCATGTTCAGGATATGATTTGCCTTCTTATAGGCGGGCTGTTCATCATCGCTGCGCTCTTTGCCCGTTAGGAGGTTCGGATATGATTAAAATTAAACAAGTGAATTTCTCTTATTCGGGCGACAAGCTGGGCGGTCTGCATGGAATTGATCTCCACATTCGCCCCGGCGAGTGCATTCTGCTGTGTGGGAAAAGCGGCTGCGGAAAAACGACTGTCACAAAGCTGCTCAACGGCCTGATTCCACATTTTGACTGTGGAGATTTGGACGGAGAAACAACGGTTGACGGGATGGCGGTAGCCGACACCCCCATGTACCGGCTTTCCCAAAAAGTCGGTTCCGTATTTCAGAATCCAAAATCGCAGTTTTTCAATATTGATTCCGAAAGCGAGCTGGCTTTCGGCTTGGAGAACAACGGCATTGACCCGATTATAATCCGCGCCCGCGTGGAAACCACAGCGAGAGAGCTGAATATCGAGCATTTGCGGCACCGTAACATCTTTTCCATGTCGGGCGGCGAAAAGCAGTCTCTGGCATTTGCATCCGTGTACGCCATGAATCCGGATGTCTATGTGCTGGACGAACCTTCCGCGAACTTGGATCGCAACGCAACGCTTACGCTGGAAAAAGAACTAAAGCATATTAAAACACAGGGGAAAACCATTATTGTGGCGGAACACCGGCTGTATTATCTGCCGGATTTGATTGACCGCGCCATATTGATTGCGGATGGGAAAATTGAAAGGGAATTCAGCCGTAATGAATTTTTAAGCCTTTCAGATAAAGAACGCTGCCGTATGGGGCTTCGCACTTTACAATGGAAAAACCCTCCATACAAAATTGCCGGAAGCGGCGAGGGCGAGTTACAGGTCAAAAATTTAGCCTATGCCTACAAAAAGAACACGGTGTTTGATAATATCAGTTTTTCCATCTCATCCGGCGAAATAGTCGGCATCATTGGGAAGAACGGCGCCGGCAAAACTACGCTGATGCGTTGTATTGCAGGATTGCTCAAGGAAAGGAGCGGCGAAATCCTTTTCCACGGTAAACCTATGTCCAAAAAGGAACGTAATGCAGCCTGCTATATGATCATGCAGGATGTAAACCATCAGTTGTTCGGTGAAAGCGTGTGGAATGAATGCGAGCTTTCGGCAGACGTTGAAATGCAGGCTGGTGAAATCGAACGGGCGCTAAAAGAATTTGACTTACTGGAATGTCGGGATAAACACCCAATGGCCCTGTCAGGCGGTCAAAAACAGCGATTGGCGATTGTGACGGGGATCGTCGCCGGGAAGAAAATCCTGATCTTTGACGAACCTACAAGCGGTCTGGATTACGATCACATGTGCGTTGTCAGCCAAACGATGAAGGCTCTGGCTCAAAGAGGGCATATCATCTTTGTCGTCACTCATGACATGGAATTTCTGGAGCTTACCTGTGATCAGGCAATTGAAATCAATGGCGATGAATCGTCCCGGAGGTGATGATGTGGCTCACAATCCTCCGATAATCTACCCGGTTATATCAGGGATAGAGGTTTGGTGCTACGGAAAGACCTGTGAGGTGGAAGAATATCCGGATGTTTCTCAATTAGCCGATTTACCGGCAACCCTGCTGCTGCGGGGCTTCCTTAAAGATGGCTTTTGTTTTATCCAGTTCGCAGGAAAAAAATTACCGGAGGCATTTTTACGATACGATTGCGAAGTGGAAATCCTCATAAATGCCGATCAGATCAGGCGGGAGGATATAAAGGCTTTTCCTGAGGTGTTGGATATGATACAGGCAATGCCGGAGCGTTATGGCTTGCAAAATCAGGTTTGCGTCATAAAGGCCCCTCCCGAAATGAAAAGGCCCTTTGAAGAATTGCGTCAGATACCGCTTCCGCCTGCCATGTTCCGCTTTTATATGCTGCTGAAAATTGTTGAGATTGTTCTTCAGCTTGACTGCTTCAGCTTATACAGTACGCAAGTGCATTTTTACGGCTATGAGAATTGAAAAGTTTGAGTCCTGAGAATTTACAGAAAAGGAAACGGAGGTAATATACATTGGAAACTACAAAAAAAGACATGCGGTCCGAGCTGCTGGAAAAAAGCCCGTGGCAGCTTATGGCCAAGCTCAGCGTTCCCGCCATTGTGGGGATGCTGGTCATCGGGCTGTATTCGCTGGTGGACGCGGTGTATGTGGGGCAGCTGATCAGCCCTGCCGCAATGGGAGCGATCTCGGTCGTATATCCTTTTACCCTGATCAACAGCGGGATTTCCACGCTGATCGGCGTCGGATCGTCCTCGGTGCTTTCCCGGGCCATCGGGAAGAAGGACACGGAAACCATTAATAAGATCATGGGCAACCTGCTCGTGATGGTTCTGATTCTATCCGCGCTGTCCACCATTGCCGGCGTGGTATTCGCCCGGCAGCTTTTATCCATCAGCGGCGCGGAGGGCGAGATTCTGGAGCTGGGCGTGCGCTATATGCGTGTGGTATTCGCCGGTTCCGTACTCATCAACTTCGCCCAGAGCGCCAACATGATCATGCGGGCGCAGGGCCTGATGAAGCGGGCCATGATGCTCATGGGCACCGGCGCGGTCATCGACATGATACTGTCCCCCATTTTTATTCTGACATGGGGAGATAAGGGGCTGGAGGGCGCGGCGTTTGCCAACATTGTTGCCCAACTCATTCAGGTCTTTCTGACACTCCATTATTTTATCAAGAAAAGCGATGTTGTTCGCTTTCACGGTGTCCGCTTGACAGGCGCTTTGGTACCGAAGATTCTTTCGGTGGGCGTTTCCGCCATGCTGATGCAGGTGATGACCTTCGTGCAGCAGACCGTGCTTTACAACGTGGCTTCACGTTATGGCGGAGATACGCAGATCATCCTCATCGGGGCGGCCCTGCGCGTCATGTCCTTTGCTTTTATTCCCCTGTGGGGCATGAGTCAGGGCCTCCAGCCGATTGCGGGCACCAATTATGGGGTGAAGCAATATGACCGGGTGAGGAAAGCCACAAACACCTTTTTTATTGGGGCAACGGTTCTGGGACTGTGCTTCTGGATCCCCATTCAAATCTTTTCCAAGGAACTGCTTTCCCTGTTTATCAACGATCCTGCCATCGTTGCGCAGGGAGTCGATACCTTTCGTATGATGTTCTCCATTTTCCCTTCGGCCGGAATTATGATTATGGCGATCACACTGTTCCAGGCGCTTGGCAAAGGCAGCAAGGCCAGTGTGCTGGTCATTCTTCGGCAGGTGGCGTTGTTTATTCCTCTTGCGCTGCTGCTGCCACGGGCGTTTGGTGTGAAGGGCATATGGCTCGCAAGCCCCATTACGGATGGAATTGTTTTGATCCTGTCAATCATTATGGTGCTGACGGAATACAGAAAGCTAAAAAAGGCAGGTTCAGAATCCCCGTTATCCGCATAAACAGTATGCCGAAGGAGGAAGTATCGTGAAAAACCTGTCTGTTTCTATGAGAAACTACATTAAGGCCGTTTACGAGCTTTCCTCCGGCAACGAGGGCGCCCGTGTGGTAGACATCGCGGACAGACTTGGAGTTACAAAGGCAAGCGTCTGTGTAGCCATGAAAAATCTCCAAGAGAAGGGCTTGGTGTATCGCGACGGACATAGATTAGTCCATCTCACGGAATCGGGTGAGCATCAGGCTGTTTTATTTTTGGATAAAACAGAAATTATTCGATGTTTTTTAATAGAGATTCTCGGGGTTAACCAAGAAATTGCGGATGCTGACGCCTATTCGATCGAGCATGTGGTCAGTGTGGATACCCTGTGCGCCATTTGCCGGTTTACCGGGAGGCGGAAATCAGCGGCAAAATGCACGGAGAACTGCGTGTGCCGCTCATAATCCAAAACCATACCCATTGTGCTGAACAACAACTGACAGCTATAACAACAGAATAGAGCCAGGGGCAAACCCGGTGAAAACCGGGGGCGCAAAGCTGAGGGTCTAAGACGTTTTCGGGCGTTATGATAGCCTGGCTGCCGAAAAACCGCGCAGGGCCTGCCCTCTCCACAAGAGGGCAGGCCTTTGTTCTCCTTTGCGGCTTTTGACAGATCATTCGGGCATCAGGATATCGGCTTTCGCTATCGCCGCAGCGAAAGGAGTATCTCTATGGGTAACATTCTGTTCTCCTCAGCATGGGGGTGGAAATAAGGACGGCGCAGTCCGTACATGTTTTTACACCTTAATACAATTTCATATACTGCATTCTCAAAAGACAGCATTTTGCTTTAACAGGCGAAGTGCTGTCTTTTTATTTTCGACTTTATTTTCCAAATTTGGCCATTCCATTACGCCACGCTGCCGTTCTCCACCCTCCAATCTGTTTTCGCTTTCAGCAAAACAGATTGGAGGAAAGGACTATGAAATATTGGCAAAAAGAGCGCAACTACAGGAAAATCACAAACAGTGACGGTTCTTTTACATACATTATCACGATTGACGGAGAGGACATTGAGGTAGATGCGGAAGTCTATACGACCTATTCCAGTGCGGATCGGCGGGAGCGGTATCTCTATGAGCGTGAGGAGGGACTGCTGTTATCGCTGGACCGGCTGGAGGAGGACAAGGTCCCTCTCGACAGTTTGCTGGACAAGCACCCTGTATCTGCCGAAGATGTGATTCTTGCTCAAATAGAATCCGAACGGCTTCAGGCGGCGCTTGACAGCCTTTCGCTCGAGGATCGGCAACTGATAGACGCCCTCGTTTTGGGTGGAGTGACTGAACGGGAGTATGCCGCCCGGATTGGGATCACACAGAAAAATGTCAACAAGAAAAAACAACGGATTCTGCTCAAACTGAAAAAGTTTCTTTCGGTTTAGGGGTATCAAAATCCCTGTTTTTCGGGATGGGTGGTGAAGGGGCCTGAGGGCTTTCTCTCAACCCCCTCACCGCACCTTGAAAAACACCGGATTTATACCGGTCATATCGGAGCATTGGGTACGTTACCCTCCGAGCCGAGCGCCAGGATCGCCCCGCACCTGCGGGGACGGGAGCGCCCTCTTTCGTTGCCAAAGGCTGCGCTTCCATATATGGGGCCGGGCGATGGGACTTGGCAGAAATAAGGCGCGGAGGTCATAATGATACTTTTCCCTACGGGGAACCGGCGAAACAGCAGAGCCGGGGAAGCATCGCTTCGGTTGGGACAGACCGGGGGGAGCTTCCATGCGGGAGGATTTTCCTTCCGGCCCAATGCTGCCCCTGTGTCCGGGGCTGAGAGAAATAGAACACACCAAAAACAACTGACGCTGAATTTACAGGTTTGGCGGCAGAGCAACTGCGGCGGGGCGAGAAAACACTGCCCGATTCTCAAAAAGCATGACTGCTGACAGCGGGATTACTATACCTTTTTGCCCCGCCGCACCACTGTGCCGCCAAGCATCTGAAATGAGAGGTGCATATGGTACACGGTTCTATCATGGACGAGGTCAGCGGGCAGATCCCGCCCGACCTCGTTAAAAAATATGGCGACGCCGCGCTGTTCACCGCCTACGGCTGTGTTCTTCTGGAAAAGCAGAACAGCAAAAGCTACACCTACAGCGCACGAAATCTGAAAACCGGCCGCACAGCCATCCTGTGCCGCAGGAAAAACCAGATCACCACCTCTGGCGTGGCGGATATGGCGGAGAAAATCCGCTGTTCGCCCGTATCCGGCAAGGGCGTCCTTGAGGTAGATATGCCGCATGGGGAGAATCTGATGCGGGAAACCCTTTCCAATATCTTGCTCCATATTTTCGAGGATATTCTACCTCGCCATGGCTATGCCCTGCGGGAAAAGCAAAAGGAGCTTGCCGCTCATATCCTCGAAGCCCTCGGTCACCGCTTGGTTTCTCTTTCTGAGGCTGAGGTAGGGACGGGCAAGACCCATGCCTATCTCATTGCCGCCGCACTCGCCAAGCGGGGCAGGATCAACGACTTCTGGCTGGGCAGCCAATACCCCCGGCAAAGCTACGCCGAGAGCGCCCACAGGCCGGTGGTCATCTCCACCTCCGGAATTGCGCTCCAGAATGCCATCGTAAAGGACTACATCCCCGAAATCTCCCGAATTCTCATGGAGCATGGCATCATACGGACGCCCCTTTCCTGTGTGGTTCGCAAGGGCAAGGAGCATTATCTCTGCCGCAAGAACCTTGAAACCTATCTTGCCGACGCGGACACCCCCACAATGGCTTTGCTTGCCCCACTGTCGCGTGAAAGCGCATCCATCGACCTGGGTGCCGCGGAGGGCTTAACCCCTTACATTCGCCGTAGAATCGGCGTGTCAGGGCGCTGTGACAGGAATTGCCCTCATTATAATAACTGCCCCTATCTGCGCCATATGAAGCTGGCGCAATCCGGGGCGTGTGATTTTCAGGTCTGCAATCACAATTATTTCCTCGCGGATGTCCTGCACCGGGCAAAGGGGCAGCGCCCGCTGATCCCTCACTATCAAGCCGTCATCATTGACGAGGCGCACAAGTTTCCCGATGCCGCCCGGCAGATGTACGGTGTGGAGCTTTCCAGCTTTGCTGTGCCGGAGATCACTGGGGACATTCTGGACTTCACCTTTCAGCCGGGGACGGATGTGAAGGGTATCCAGGATTTATCCCTTGCCCTGTACGGGCGATATAAGCGGCTGTTCATGGGGTTTGCCGAAAGTATTGCACAAGCAGAGGCTGAGGACGAGGCCGAGCGGTTTGCCGTTACGCTGGACGGGCAGACGGCAGCGCACTTCCGCACCATCCGGCATTTGTGCGGCGAGTTGCTGCTGGCCCTGGAGCGCAAGCCGGTTCTGGACAAATACATCGGACGCTGCTCTCAGATTCTGTGGGAGCTGGAGCGGATTCAGGAGCGAGCCTCTATTTTCGAGTGTCACGGTGGCCTTGTCTACTGGTTGGAAAAGCCGGGCGCCCCCGCAAATGCGGACAATGTCGACGAGCTTTTGCTTTGCGCCATTCCCAAGCGGCTGGATAAACTGTTGTATCGGGATTTGTGGAGCAAGGGCATTCCCGCCGTGCTCACTTCCGGGACACTCTCGGCGGTCGGGGACTTCAGCCACATCAGGCGCGTGACCGGTCTGCAGCTTTTGCCGCCTTCACGCCTGGTGGAAACCAGCAAGCCCTCGCCCTTTCACCACTACGAGAACAAGCTCATCTACATCAGCGAAAAGGTGCCTTTTCCGAATTATAAGGATAAGCAGTACATCGCCGCCCTTGCCGATGAATCGGAGCGGCTGATTCGGGCCTCTCACGGCCACGCCGCCCTGCTGTTCACTTCTTACCGGGTGATGGACATGGTATTCGGTCTTTTGTCGGGGCGGAACATGAGCTTTCCACTGTTCCGGCTGGATCGCGGCGGAGCAGGCGCAATTGAACGATTTCGGAAAAGCGGCAACGGCGTCCTGTTCGCCAGCGGCGCGCTGTGGGAGGGCATTGACCTCCCCGGAGATATCCTCTCCCTGCTCATCATCGCCAAGCTGCCGTTCCCGGTTCCTGACCCCATCAGCAAATACGAGCGGACGCTGTACGCCGACATGACGGAGTATAAAAATGCTGTCATCGTGCCAGAAATGCTCATGAAGCTGAAACAGGGCGACGGGCGGCTGATCCGCACCGAAACCGACACCGGCGTTGTGGGGCTGTTGGATTCCCGACTCTGGGAGGATGGCGCATATCGTGATCGGGTGCTGGCGGCTTTACCCCTGTGCCAGATCACATCCGACATTGCCGCCGTGGAGCGGTTTATCGCAGCTAAGAAGCCGCCCACCTATTTTTCAGGCGGGCGGTGATTCATATGCGTGTTCTGCGCTATAAAGAAAATTATGCTTGTTCGCGGTATTCTGTACAAGCGGCATCTCATATGCTTTCAACAGGGAGGGGTGTGAATGCTAAACAGTAAAACTCTTTTTGACATGAGTAAAATGGATATAACGAAAATAAAGCCGGAAAACCTCGTTAACATCAGCGCGGTTTCGATTTCGCCAGGGTTGCCCCATGAGCAAAAGGTACTCTCGGTTATGGAGCAGATGGGGAATCCCTACTGCTTTCTTAGCGGCGATATTCCGGTTCGCGTTCGCTTTGTTCGGGAAGGAAAACCCCTGTCTGATTCCTTGATTAATTACTTTTCTCAGTTGCGGCACAGATAGGCATTGCCTGCAAACTACACAAACTATGCGGCAACAATTCTACCTGTTGCCGCATAGTTTTTCTGGCTTTTACGTTGTATAACCGTGCGGACAATGGTAACATGAAGCCGTGATTATTGGGGAAAGGAGGACGCATGCCAAGGGTACGAAAAGTTGCCAGGACAGAGGTTATTAAGCATTGGCGAATTGGTATTTACATTCGGCTTTCGCGGGAAGATAAGGAAAACGAAGAAGAACAAGCCGGAACAAGGCGGGGAAAGCGGAAAGGGCCTCAAAATGTAGCCAGTGACTCCAGCGGAAGCGTTATCGAACAGGACAAAATTCTTACCGGATGGGTGGAAGAATATTTCCGTGATGAGTCTTACGAGATTGTTGAGTATTTCGTTGACGATGGCCTAACCGGAACGGACGATACCCGCGACGACTTTCAACGGATGATGGAATTCGCAACGGACGGCAGGATCAACTGCATCGTTGTCAAGACTCTGTCCAGAGGATTCCGAAATTATGCCGATCAGGGCCGCTATTTGGAACAGGTCTTTCCCCGCTTGGGTATTCGCTTCATCTCCAAAGGTAATCCATTTGTGGATAGCTACCATGATCCGGACGCCATCACAGGTGGCATGGAGATCCCCATTAATGGCCTCATGAACGATCGCTTCGCCGCCAAAACCTCGACGGATATCCGGGGTACCTTTCACACCAAGCGCACAAACGGAGAGTTTATTGGCTCTTTTGCACCTTATGGATACCACAAAGACCCGGAGGATAAAAACAGCCTGATCGTGGATGAAGTGGCTGCAGGGCACGTTCGGGATATCTTTCACTGGTTTGTTATGGATGGCATGAGCAAGCGTGGCATTGCCATTAAGCTTAACGAATTGGGCGTGCCAAATCCAACGGCATACAAACAGCGGGTTCTTAAACTCAAGTATCAGAACCCCGGTGCCAAGATGAACGATGGGCTGTGGTCGGCGAATAATGTAGCGATGATTTTAAAAAATGAGATGTACATCGGTAACATGGTACAGGGTCGGTATCGCATCATCAGCTACAAGGTTCACACACAGATCAAGGTGCCGGAAGAGGACTGGTATGTGGTTCCGAATACCCATGAAGCCATCATCGATGAGGAGCTGTTTCGGCAGGCACAGTTGCTTCACAGCCGAGACACGCGCACCGCCCCCGGTAAAAAGGAGAACTATCTCTTTTCAGGGCTTCTACGCTGCCCTGACTGCGGCAAGGCCATGCGGCGGAAAAGCTCCAAGCAGCTTGTCTACTACCACTGCCGGACGGTCATTGACAAGGGACCGGATGCCTGCACCAAACGCTCCATCCGTGAGGATAAGCTGATTCAAGCGGTCTATGACGCTGTTCGCTTGCAGATTGCGATGGTTCAATCGCTCAGTGATGCGTTGGAGGTTATTCACGAAAAGCCTGTTGTCAAGACGCAATCAAACCGCCTGAGTGCCATGCTCAAACTTCGTCAGGAGGAGCTGGATAAAATCAGCAAGGCACGTGAAAGCCTGTACCTGGACTGGAAAAGCGGTGACATCACCAAAGAGGATTACCACAAAATGAAGGCTTCCTTTGATGAAAAAGCCGAAGCCCTGCGTGTGGCCGTGCGCAATATCCAAGACGAGATCGGCACACTTGCAAAGGGAGTCAACGTAAATGATCCATACCTCACGACATTCTTGAAATACCAAAATATCAAGGAACTAAACCGCGGGATCGTTGTGGAGCTGATCGACACCATCTATGTTCATGCGGATGGGCAATTAACCATTGACTTTGCTTTTGCGGATGAGTTCAAGCGGGTGGTCGATTTCATCGAGAATAACCAGAATGACCTCGCCCTCATATCTCCCGCAGCCGTATCGTAAACCTATCGCACAAGTTGTGCATATATAAGTGGGGCTGTATCACCGGTCGGTCCGGTGGCGCCGACAGGTCCAGTATCACCGGTAGGTCCGGTTGGGCCAATAGGTCCGGTATCACCGGTAGGTCCGGTAGCTCCTGCAGGCCCGGCAGCACCGGTAGGTCCGGTAGGTCCGATAGGCCCGGTATCACCGGTCGGCCCTCCCGCGGGCCCCGGAGGTCCGGTTGGTCCGGTTGGTCCGGTTTGCCCTAAGATAGGCCAGTCGTTGCAGCAGGGGCTGCAGCTCACTGGTCGGCTATTACAACAATTATTACAACAACTCATATAAAGTCTCCCCCTAATCGAATAAAATTTTAAAATGAAATAATGATGGAAATTAAAAAGGTTGTATATATAAAATATATGTTTGTTTTTAAATGGATGATAATGAAGCGGATATAGGAATCATATTTGCTGGCAGCAGTTTTGTATAACGCAGAGTTTAAATGTGTGAATAATTTCATAACAACTAAGAAATGAAGTAATTGAAAAGAAAAAGGAGATCCATAAAGTTTAGAAATTTAAGAATAAAACGAATGGATCCATCTGGCAGTTATCCTTGACTCCCTGCAATAAAACTAATTAATTTTATAAATGAAGTTTCATAAAAATAGACATGACCATAGCAGTCTGATAAGATGGAGTTATCACAACCGGGTTTATTAATAGAGGCATTTCACTCCATCCGGTGTAAGACATTATAGAAGCCATATGGTTACAATCGTTTTATCAGTAACCATCAGAAATATGAAAATTGTATATGAATATATTTAGGCTTTTAAAAGCATCCCATAAGACTTCTGCAAAAATATCTATGTGTAGTGTATGGGTTTATATCAAACACAGGCAGTTCGAAACTCGAAGCGTTCCTTTGCTTACGGTAATTGATTTCTTATCCGTTATAAAGATAAAAGGATGGGCGAAGGCTGCATGAATAAGAATTGACCGTATGAAATGAATAATCAGGCAGAATCAGGAAGCTAAGTATGTTAATTACCTGCTGAGTCGGTTTCAGCGAAAAAAATACGGACACAATCTGCGACGGATGTTTTGAAGGAAGTACACACTTAACAGTTTTGATATAGCATTGCGCTCATTTTTAATACATATGTTGCCTTTTCGATTGCACCTTTAAAGTTATATGAGGCTGTATTATGTAAAAGGTGTAAAATTGATCTGTTCTTCATATAGTAATATATAAATTTAAGTTTTATCCGAGGACGATCTATGCCCATTCAATGTAACCGGAGGTTGGCTAAAATAGAAGAAAGTGCAGCTATGGAATTTTTGTGAATTTAACAGCAGAAAAACAGGTATGTTCTTTTGAATCATAATAAGGTATTGCAAAATATTATTTTAGTGCGGATGAAAAAATGGCGGCACACCCGGATGCTGCAATAATCGTTTTTTGAAGAAAATGAGTGTTTGTTAAGTTAAGAAATGGCAGTCATTGTGTCAGGGGCAACCGCCGGTTGACAGAAGTTACAGCGCACTTGGTAGTTGTCAACCGATAAAAATTCTATAATACAGACGGTCATATATTGCCTGATGAGTACTGTTAAAACAGAAGTGTTTATTTTAGGGATATAAAAGGCGAAATGATTCAAATAAATTTTGAGAGGATGGTTCATTGTGATCTTAGCAGAAAAAATTATCGCATTGAGGAAGAAAAATGGGTGGTCACAGGAAGAATTGGCCTATCAGATGGATGTATCAAGACAGTCCGTATCCAAGTGGGAGTCCGGAACTTCTATTCCTGATTTGGAACGAATATTAAAACTTAGTCAAATATTCGGCGTCAGCACTGATTATTTACTAAAGGAAGAGATGGAGGCAGAACCGGCTATTATTTCTGTGGAGTCTGATTCAGATAAGGCACACAAGGTTGTCACCCTTGAAACAGCCAATAATTTCATGGATATTAAGATCCGTGCATCGAAAAAGGTGGCTGGCGCGGCTGCAGCTTATATCCTGTCTCCGGTTGTGCTGATTTTTCTTGGAGGATTATCGGAATACAAAGGGAATATAATCAGTGAAGATATGGCAGGAGGATTTGGAGCGGTTATATTGCTGCTTATTGTTGGGCTCGCCACGGTGTTTTTTGTCTTACATGAAATGAAAATGGAACCTTATCAATTTTTGGAGAAGGAAATTTTTCGCCTTGAGTACGGAGTGGAAGGGATTGTGCGGAAACGGATGGCGGAATATGAAGGGACTCACAGAATATGTACCGTGACAGGTGTTTTTCTGTGTATTATCTGCGCTTTGCCGTTGCTGACAGCTGTCGCATTGGACAGTTCGGACTTCATATATGTGTTGTGTGTGGACGTTCTGTTGCTGATAGTAGCCTTCGCTGTATTTTTGTTTGTTTCGGCAGGTGAGAAAAAAGGCTGTTTTCAAATGCTGCTGCAAGAGGGGGATTACACGGCAGAGAAGAAGATGGAAAGGAAGAGAACGGAACACCTTCCGGTTATCTATTGGTGCATCATTACCGCAGTGTATCTCGGAATCAGTTTCTATACGGGGCACTGGAGTAAGACATGGATCATCTGGCCCTGTGCAGGGGTTACGTATGCGGCAGTGTATGCCTTAGCCGCTGCACTAAAAGGTAAAAAAGAGTAAATTATTAGATTTATTGAGAAAAAATAAATTAACAGGAAAAATATTATTTTCAATACAATTTAATATGAGTTTATATAAAACCAGCATATCAAATTTGATAGTGCTGGTTTTAATTTTACATAGTTGCAGATACCGGGTGGGAGACTGCAGAAATGTTATATCTGACAAAGACAAGCTTACAGAAGGCAGCACTTGAGGGCTGATTCAGGAAAGGCACCGGCAGGACTTTCATTTACTTTTGGAAATTAAAAAGGGAAATAAAAATTTAAGGAATATAATGAGGACAGGCAGAAGTATACTGTAGAAGCAGAATTCAAGTATTTCATTGGGCTTTGAGCCATGCCCTGAAATTCCGTTCCAATTGAGCGGGACAAGAAGCAAAAAAACCTGAAGCTTTGCAGAAAGACATAACCTATAAAAAGTATGAAGTGAATAATATATTACCACAGAGTTATAATCTGTTCTATATACCTGTGCTGTTTGCTTCTGATTCTGAATGTGGATATGAGATGATGAAGCATTTTACCTGGAAGGCCGGTTATTAATTATAATAAGAAGGTTCTGAGGAGCAATAACATATTAACTAATGAAACATGATAAAAAAGTCAGTATGGTTGAAGAACGGATATTCAGCGTCATTGTAAAACCTGAATCAGGAAATCAGATCATACCATTAAATAATATGGCTGTATCTTTATAGAAACAGATGCCGGATTATAATGTATGGAAAGTGACAAATACAGATTATATTTTATATGTCAGTTGAAGGTATTAATTGAAAAGAAACTTTTTAAGAAAGCTGAAAAATATTCCTTAGCTCAAAGGCAGTGCGGTTAAAGGATTTGAGTTTAAGGTCGCAGAATATCATACGATTCATGCATTTATATATATATTTGCCCCCCATTTGCTAAAAGCACAAACGGAATCCATATGCCTGATAAACCGTTGTGGAACGCTGAAATCAATACCGCACAGAGCACTGAAGTCCCCTTTTCAGGTAAGCCGGTGACAGGCATAATGTCTTACATTTCCATATGGAAAAAAGGCATTTTACCAAAAATTATTCCGTAAAAACCAATCATAAAAAGTTTGATCAGGGGCTTTACAAAGCATGTGGGAAAGTCTTAAAGATAAGTGAAAACCATGTGAAATCAGGAGATTTAAAAAGATATTTTTATGAGAATAAAAAGTGCATCTGATAGGAATCGAACCTACGCACGCGGCTCCGGAGGCCACTGCTCTATCCACTGAGCTACAGATGCATCTTTTACATTCTACTATAGATTGTTTTAAAGTGCAAGAGTATTTGTTGATTTTTATCTGTTTTTTTGTTAGAATAAAAAGGAGATTGATTCTCCAGGAGGTCAGGCCTATATGAAGGACTTATTGGAAAAATGGATGAAGAATTCGAAGGAAGAAACCAGACGGTTTCTGAAATTTTTGTCCGTTCCATTGATAGTGATAGTATTGATGATTGTTGTAGTTATATTGGATAAGACCGGTCAGGAAGGCAAGGATACGGAAAGCACTTTAACAACAGAGGAAGGTACGCCGGCAGAAGCAGAGAAGGAGACCGGAAAGGCGGAAATCACTTTGCAGAAGGAAGCTGTGCCGGAAATCCATGAATTAATGGAAGCTTATTTTAAAGCGAGAAAGACCTGCGATGTGGAGGCACTCTCAGAGGTTTACGGAGGCACATTTACTCAGGAGGAACTGAGTGAACAAAGCGCCAGAATGGAAGAAGAGGTAAAGTTTTATCAGGATTTTCAGAATATAGTATGCTATACGGCTCCCGGAGCAGAGGATGGAGATTATCTGGTTTATGCCAGATTTGATATCAAATTCCGCCAGGCAGAGACTCTGGCTCCCAGTCTGATCGTATGCTATGCGAATACAGCGGCGGATGGAAGCGTTTATCTGACTGCGGGCACCAGTCCGGAACAGACCGGATATATGGATGAAGCAAACCAGTCTGAGGAAGTGCAGGCCATGGCAGAAGAGGTAAATGACGGTCTTGAGAAGGCCTTAAAATCTGATGAGAATTTGCTGGCTGTCTATCATATCCTGATGGATGAAAAGGAAGAATCGGAAGGAACGGACGATCCTGCGGGCAGTTCGGAGAGTCAGGCAGAAGAGACGGAGACCGTTTCCGAATCGGAAAGCGAACCAGAAAATACGTAAAACAGATGCTTCTCTGCGTGGCACCGTGCAGAGGGGCATTTTTGACAAAGGAGAGAAATACTGTATGAACGTTAAGGACTTTTATTTCGATTTACCTCAGGACCTGATCGCCCAGGATCCGCTGGAAGACCGTTCTGCTTCCAGGCTCCTGGTTATGGATAAATATACGGGGGAGATAGAACACAGGCATTTTTTAGATATTCTTTCTTATATTAAAAAAGGCGATTGCCTTGTCATTAATGATACCAAGGTGATTCCTGCCAGGCTGTTTGGCGTTAAGGAAAGGACGGAGGCCAGGATTGAAATTCTCCTGTTGAAAAGAAGAGAGAACGATATCTGGGAAACCCTTGTAAAGCCCGGAAAGAAAGCGAAGGTGGGAACTGTGATCTCCTTTGGAGAGGGACTTTTAAAGGGCACTGTGGTGGATGTGGTGGAGGAAGGAAACCGGCTCATACGCTTCTCTTATGAAGGCATTTTTGAAGAGATTTTAGACCGTCTGGGGCAGATGCCGCTGCCGCCTTATATTACCCACCAGCTGAAGGATAAGAACCGTTACCAGACAGTTTATGCCAGACATGAAGGATCGGCAGCCGCGCCCACGGCCGGACTGCATTTTACAAAGGAACTTCTTAAGAAAATTGAGGACATGGGAGTGTCCATCGCCCATGTGACCCTTCATGTGGGACTCGGGACCTTCCGCCCGGTAAAGGTGGATGAGATCGAGGAACACCATATGCATTCCGAATTCTATGTGGTGGAAGAGGGAGAGGCGAAAAAAGTCAATGACGCGAAGAAAAACGGGGGGCGCATCATTTGTGTGGGAACCACCAGCTGCCGGACCGTTGAATCCGCCTCCACAGAGGACGGGATCTTAAAGGCCGGAAGCGGCTGGACGGAAATTTTCATTTATCCGGGATATCATTTTAAAGTTCTGGACAGCCTGATCACCAACTTCCATTTGCCGGAGTCCACTTTGGTGATGCTGGTTTCGGCCCTTGCCGGCCGGGAGCATGTGCTTCATGCCTATGAGGAAGCTGTCAGGGAGCGTTACCGGTTTTTCAGCTTCGGCGACGCCATGTTCCTTACGGATCTTTCCCATGAACAGCAAGAGGAAAGGGGGCGGACTGAAGAATGAAGGCAGCCGAAGATTTGAGACAGTTTCTCCGTTCCATAGACCATAAGGGATATCCGGCCTATAAAGGGGCAAAGGGCCAGTACCGTTTCCCTGATTATGTGCTTTCCATTGATCATGTTCAGGGAGATCCCTTTGCGTCCCCATCCCGGATCAGCATCCGGGTGGAGGGAAAAAGAGCGGGATTTCCCGCCGCTTCCTATGACCGGTATGAGAAAAGAGTTGCTC
This sequence comes from Lachnospiraceae bacterium 54-53, assembly GCA_041223105.1. GTDB lineage: Bacteria > Bacillota > Clostridia > Lachnospirales > Lachnospiraceae > Lacrimispora. The sequence continues at coordinate 531,999 of JBCLPO010000002.1, read as the reverse complement.
TTGAGGACCATCTTTTAAGGCGGTTCGGAGAAAAGGTCGAACAGTTTAATTTTAAGGCAAAGGGGTCAGGGAAAAGCGGGCTCCTTGCGGTAAGCCGGCCGGGTCAGGAGATTCTGGAGCGGACAGCGTGCAGCATCGGGGAAAAGGATGGAAGCCTTTTGATCCGTATGGAAGCAGGTTTTCCCGCCAACGGAAGAACCATCAATTCCTCTGAGCTCATTAAGATACTTTTTGATTTTCTGCCCTCCTGTGTGGCAGGGACCTGCTTTTTCAGGAAATATCCGGAAGAACAAAAAAACAGGGTGGATGGGGTGAGAAAGCTTTCAGAGGACCAGCAGGAAATAAGAAAGAAGCTTCCTGAGATGGGGCTGGCCGCTTTTGTTGCAAACGGAGCCATCCTTCCCCGGCGGTCCGGCGTGTCAAAGAAGCCAATGGAAAAGGCGGTGCCTTTTCAATCTCCCGCAAGCATGGAAGTGGAGATCGGCCTTCCCAACAGAGGGATCATTAAGGGCATGGGCATACCCAAAGGAGTTACTCTGATCGTGGGAGGCGGATACCATGGAAAATCCACTCTGCTGGAGGCGTTGGAATGGGGAGTGTACAATCACATCGGAGGAGACGGCCGGGAGTTTGTGATCACCGATGAATCAGCGGTGAAACTGAGAGCCGAGGATGGAAGAAGTGTCAGGCATGCAGATATTTCCCTGTTCATAAACAATCTCCCGGATAAACGGGACACCGTCCGCTTCACCACGGAGGATGCCAGCGGAAGCACCTCCCAGGCTGCCGGGGTGGTGGAAGCCATGGAGAGCGGAGCCCGGGTATTTCTGGTAGATGAAGACACCAGCGCAACCAATTTTATGATAAGGGACCGGCTGATGCAGCAGGTGGTTAACCGGGAGAAAGAACCGATCACCCCTTTTATCGAACGGGTGAGGGGGCTTTATGAACAAAGCGGGATTTCGACCATTCTGGTTGCCGGCAGTTCCGGGGCCTATTTCCACGTTGCGGATCAGGTCATACAAATGGATTCCTATGTGCCTGAGGAGATCACGAAGATTGCAAAGGCGGCAGCGGCAGCCTATGGAGAAGAGATCACGTCCCGAAGAATGTCAGAGGTCCGGTTTTCCAGGATTCCCTCCGGTCTGCACACAGGCGAAAAAGACGGACATTCCAAAATGAAGGTTTTGGGACGGGACAGCCTTATGCTTGACAAGGAAGTGGTGGATTTACGGTTTGTGGAACAGATTGCGGATACAGAACAGATTGCGGCGCTTGGGTATTACTTAAAATATGGGGGAAGCCGTCTGATCAACGGCCGGAGGACGCTGGTCGAAGTGGTGGACGAGCTGGAACGGAAAATCAGAAGCGAAGGGCTGGCTTCCATGGGAGATAACGGGTATCTGCCGGTTGATCTTGCCCTTCCCAGGCGTCAGGAAATATTCGCGGCTTTTGACAGATGCAGGAGTCTGGTCTTTTAAAAAACAGGTAGGGGTACACGCTTATGGAAGAAAAAAAACATATGGTCGGTGGTATTTCCAGGAAGACTTTGGAGCGGCTTCCGGTATACCATCATTACCTGGAAAGGAAATGCCAGGAAGGGACCGAGACGATATCCGCGCCATCCATTGCTTTGGATCTTCAGCTGAATGAGGTTCAGGTGCGCAAGGATCTGGCTATGGTGACAAAGACGGGGGGAAAGCCCAAGACAGGTTATCTGGTGAAGGATTTAATCGGAGACATGGAGGAATTCCTGGGGTTCCATAATACGAACCAGGCCGCATTGGTAGGAGCCGGATCTCTGGGAAAGGCTCTCCTGTCTTATAAAGGCTTTGAGCAGTACGGAGTGGAAATCGTCATGGCCTTTGATTCCGACGGCAGAAAGGTCAATACCAAAATCGGAGGAAAGCTGGTGCTTCCTCTGGAAAAGCTGGAGAACCTCTGCCGGAGAATGAACATACATATCGGGATCATCACGGTTCCTGCGGAATATGCCCAGGAGGTATGCAACCGCCTGGTGGACGGAGGAGTAAAGGCCATCTGGAATTTTGCGCCCATCCATTTATCCGTACCGGGCCACGTTCTGGTCCAGAATGAAAACATGGCTGTGTCGCTGGCAGCTCTTTCCAAATATCTTTATGAGGCGGACAAGGAAGGCAGACAGTAGACAAAGGAGGAAGAGGATTGAATACCGTATTACTGCAATATGCCGTAGAGGTGGAAAAGACGGGCTCCATTACACGGGCGGCAGCCAACCTGTATATGGATCAGCCCAATTTAAGCAAGGCCATTAAAAGTCTGGAAGAGGGACTTGGGGCTCCGATTTTCAAGCGGACGCCCAAAGGAGTGGTCCCAACGGCAAGAGGGAGAATATTTCTGGAGCATGCCAGAAACGTTCTGGTCCAGATCGAGGAGATGGAGCATTTATATAAACCGGATGAGGTGAGCGGGGTGGAATTTTCCCTTTCCATGCCCAGGGCCAGCTATTTAAGCTTCGCTTTTACCCGATTCATCAGCAGAATGAACCGGGAGGAGCACATGAACGTGTGGCTGCGTGAGACCAGCTCCGCGGACACCTTAAGGGATGTGGAAACAGGGGAATATAATCTGGGAATTATACGGTATGGGGCCATTTCTGAAAGATACTATGACCGGACGGTGGCGGCAAAAGGACTTTTGACAGAGCCGGTTTTCCGTTACTCCTCCAGGCTTCTTATGTCCGCAGCCCATCCTCTCGCCAAAAAGGAGACCATTGAGGCGGAAGATCTGGCGCCATATGTTGAAATCATTCACGGCGACGGAACCCACGGGGCCGGAGAGGATTACGAAAACGGAAAACGGACGGAGGGGCCATGCCGCCGGATCTATGTGTTTGAGCGGGGAAGCCAGTTCGATCTCCTTTGCGGAAATCCGTCCGCATATATGTGGGTTTCTCCTATGCCCGGGGAAATTCTTGCCAGGCATCATCTGGTGGAGCGGCAGTGTGAAAGCCAGGCCGGAATATTCCGGGACGTGCTGGTTTACCGGAAAGGATATTCCTTCACGTGCTGGGATAAGGAATTTTTAAAGGAACTGGAAATGGTAAAAGAGAATTTGGCGAATAAGGAATGTTAAATATATATCAGTATTTATATACTGATATATATTTTTTTACCTTTGTAATTCCTGTCCAATTGAACTACAATAATATATAGAAAGAACTGGAAATTCATAAGGAGGGTTTTGCAATGGCTAGATTTACATTACCGAGAGACTTGTATCACGGAAAAGGCGCCCTGGAAGAGCTTAAGAATTTAGTGGGCAAAAAGGCCATCGTGGTCGTTGGCGGCGGTTCGATGAAACGTTTTGGATTTCTTGACAGAGTAGAGGCTTATTTAAAGGAAGCCGGAATAGAAGTAAAGCTGTTTGAAGGCGTGGAACCGGATCCCAGCGTGGATACGGTCATGAAGGGTGCCGAGGCGATGCGGCAGTTTGAGCCTGACTGGATCGTAGCCATCGGAGGAGGTTCCCCCATCGATGCGGCAAAGGCCATGTGGGCGTTCTATGAATATCCGGACACCACATTTGAGGACCTGTGCATCCCGTTTAATTTCCCGACACTGAGAACAAAGGCAAAATTCTGCGCCATTCCGTCCACCTCCGGTACTGCCACCGAGGTAACGGCGTTCAGCGTAATTACAGATTATAAAAAAGGAATCAAATATCCTCTGGCAGACTTTAACATCACGCCGGATGTGGCGATCGTTGATCCGGAGCTGGCTGAGACAATGCCCAAGAAGCTGACGGCACATACCGGAATGGATGCCATAACTCATGCAATTGAAGCGTATGTATCCACTCTTCACTGCGATTATACCGATCCTCTTGCGCTTCATGCGATTAAGATGATACATAATGATCTGATTGATTCCTATGGCGGGGACTTAGAAGCCCGCGCTCGCATGCACAATGCTCAGTGTCTGGCCGGTATGGCATTTTCCAATGCTCTTTTGGGCATTGTCCATTCCATGGCTCATAAGACAGGCGCCGCTTATTCCGGCGGACATATTGTCCATGGCTGTGCCAATGCCATGTATCTGCCCAAGGTTATTAAATTTAATTCCAGGGTACCCGAGGCTGCGAAGCGCTACGGGGAGATTGCCCGCTTCATTGATCTGAAGGGGGATAATGACGAAGAACTGGTCGACGCGTTGATTGCGGAGATCCGTTCCATGAACGAAAAGCTGGATATTCCTACCTGTATTAAGGAATATGAAGGCGGAATCATTGACGAAGCAGAGTTCAATGAAAAATTAGCGTCAGTAGCTGAGTTAGCAGTAGGTGATGCATGCACCGGCTCCAACCCAAGACCGATTACTCCGGCTGAGATGGAGAAACTGTTAACCTGTTGTTACTATGATAAAGAGGTAGATTTTTAAATAATCTCCGAAAATGAATGCAATGTGTGTCACAGGCGCAGAACCGTATGGTTTTGCGCCTGTGGTGCATTTTAAGCGAAAAGAGGTTTGACAGTCCATTTCATCTGTGATATGTTATTCAGGAAAATGAAAAGAAAGCATGGGATATAAGGATGAAACAGGCAATATTGGCAGTGAGCTTTGGGACAAGCTATAATGAAAGCAGGATAAAAACCATAGAGGCGATTGAACAGGCTTTCAGGGATGAATTTAAAGACTATGAATTATACCGGGCATTTACCAGCCGGATCATTATTGATATATTGAAAAAGCGGGATGGCATAAATATTGACAGCGTATCGGAGGCCATGGAAAAGCTGGCAAAGGACGGCTATAAACGGATCGTTGTCCAGCCCACCCTGGTCATGGGCGGGGAAGAGAATGACTGCATGCTGGCCGCCGTAAAGGAATATGAGGAACAGTTTGACCGTGTGGTGTGCGGAATGCCTCTGCTGACCGGGGAGGAGGACTACCGGAAGCTTTCCGGCATCCTCGCTGACGACACAAGGGAATATGACCGGGAAGGTACGGAGATCATATTAATGGGGCATGGCACAGAGCATGCGGCCAATGCGGCTTATGAACGCCTGGCAGGAGTATTCCGCAAAAAGGGATATGAAAGATATCATGTGGGAACAGTAGAGGCGGAGCCCTCCTTTGAAACCGTAAGGCAGGAAGTCGGGAAAACAGGCTCCGGCCGTATGGTGCTGCAGCCGCTGATGATCGTTTCCGGGGACCACGCCCATAACGATATGGCGGGAAAAGAGGCGGATTCATGGAAAAGCCAGCTGGAGTCCGACGGTTTTAAAGTGATCTGCCGGTTAAAGGGCATGGGAGAACTGAAAGGAGTCCGGCAGATGTTTGTGGACCATGCCAGGGAGGCGTTAAACAGGCTGGAGGACATGGGATGAAAAAAGGAATTTTCGCTGGTTTTATTGCCGCTCTGGCCCTGTGTCTGCTGTCCGGCTGTGAGAGAAAGGTGGAACCCGTCACCAAATCCGGTTTTCTGCTAAACACTTTTGTGACGGTTACCCTTTATGACAAGGATGATCCGGAGATATTAGACGGCTGTCTGGAGCTTTGCCGGTCTTATGAGAAAATTTTCAGCAGGACCATGGAGGAAAGTGAGGTCTACCAGCTGAACCACAGGGATCCCGGCCTGCAGACGGTGTCAGTCTCAGAGGATGTGGCAAATCTCATAGCCAAAGGGGAATATTATTCCCGTCTGTCGGACGGAGGCTTTGACATTACCATAGAGCCCCTGTCATCCTTATGGAATTTTACCTCTCCCGATCCTTTAGTACCTCCCAAGGATGAAATTGAACAGGCGGTAAAAAAGGTGGATCACCGGAATTTAAAGCTTGAGGGCAACCGGCTCACTTTTTTATCTGCCGATACCACTCTTGATTTCGGAGGGGTCGCCAAGGGATATATTGCGGACCGGATGAAGGACTATCTTCTGGAACAGGGAGTGAAAAGTGCGGTCATCAATCTGGGAGGAAATGTGCTCTGCGTAGGTGAAAAGCCTGACGGAACCCCTTTTAAAATCGGCCTTCAAAAGCCTTTTGCAGACCGCAATGAAACCATTGAAACCTTTGAAATCCGGGATATGTCAGTGGTTTCCTCCGGCGTGTATGAGCGGCATTTTGAACAGGATGGGGTGAATTACCATCATCTTCTCAATCCCCGGGATGGTTTTCCGTATGAGAACGGGCTGGTTTCGGTCACTATTTTATCTGAAATATCTTCGGATGGGGATGGCCTGACCACCACCTGCTTTTCTCTCGGGCTGGAAAAGGGGATTGCATTGCTGGATTCCATGGAAGGGGTGTACGGCGTATTCATAACCGATGATTATGAGGTATACTATTCAAACGGAGCCAGGGAGTTTCTGGCAGAGGAGCCATAGAATCCCTTTACAATTTCCTCTCCCTATAATACAATAGAAGAAATGCAATTTTACAGGAGTAAAGATGATGATCAGGAAAATATGGGACAAGGTCATGAACCGTGAGGTCATCTCCTATCTGGTGTTCGGAGTATTGACAACGCTTGTGAACTGGGTTGTCTATGGAAGCATGGTAAAGGCCGGAGTAGATTACCGGATATCCACGGCGGCAGCTTGGGTGGTATCCGTCCTGTTTGCCTTTATAGTAAATAAAATCTTTGTTTTTCGAAGCTATGACCTGCATCTGGTCTTTGTCATAAAGGAAATCCTTTCTTTTACGGCATGCAGGGCAGCGTCCGGCATCATGGAAATGGTTCTTATGGTGATGATGGTTTCCTGGCTCAATATGGATGAATATGTAAGCAAAATACTGGTGTCCATTGTTGTTGTGATTGTGAACTATGTATTCAGCAAGCTTTTCATTTTCCGAAAAGAGTGAGGAAAAACCCCTGTAAAGAGAGGTAAATGAAATGGAACACGATGACGAGATTGAAAAGATTTCTAAAGAACTAGAGGATATGCTAAGGATGACATCAGGTGAAAAAGAGGATACAGCAGGAGAAACATTTTTAGACCGGAAGGAAGGAGAATTGACGGAAGGCTTTGGCGCCGGGCGTAGTGTGAAGGAGCAGAAGGAAGAGCGCTTTGACCGTTCGGCGGCGCCGGAAATCCGCCTTGATATTCCTGTTGACGGAATGGAAGAGCTGTATGACGGAGAATTGGACTATGATGAGGATGAGATCCTGAAGTTCATGGAAACCAGGCAGGAAAAGGCTGCGCCCGTGGATGCGTTTCCTGATTCTGAAGAAACCGGACCGGAAAAGGACATGCCTCAGAGGAAAGAGAAAAAGTTTTCCAGTCTGATCAGGCCTTCCGATGGTCTTATGGCGGCTTTTTTTGTTCCGGTGGCCCTCATGATCATCATATTCGCCCAGCGGGGGATCTTTCCTTTTGGGGAAGAGAGCTTTCTCCGGACCGATATGTACCATCAGTATGCCCCTTTCTTTTCGGAGTTCCGGTACAAGCTGACCCATGGGGGAAGTCTTCTCTACAGCTGGGATGTGGGCATGGGCGTGAATTTTGCGGCCCTTTATGCCTATTATCTGGCAAGTCCGTTAAACTGGCTGATCGTTTTTTGTCCCAGGCGGTATATCATAGAGTTCATGACTTATATGATCGTGTTCAAGATCGGGTTAAGCGGTCTCAGCTTTGCCTGGTATTTACGCAGACATAATCGAACCAGTGATTTCGGAATTGCCTTTTTTGGAATCTTCTACGCCCTGTCCGGATACATGGCGGCTTACAGCTGGAATATCATGTGGCTGGATTGCATACTTCTCTTCCCGCTGATCATGCTGGGGCTGGAGCGGCTGGTCAGGGAAAAAAAGTGTTTTCTTTATTGCATAACACTGGGGTTATCAATTTTATCTAATTATTACATATCGATCATGATATGTATTTTTATGGTGTTCTATTTCGTTGCGCTTCTTGTTCTGGAGGGCAGAAAGTCCTGGAAGGAAGTGGTCATTCACGGAGGACATTTCACTTTGTTTTCCCTGCTGGCCGGAGGCCTTGCGGCGGTAGTTCTGCTGCCGGAAATTTATGCGCTGCAGCTGACAGCGTCGGGAGATTTTAATTTTCCCCAGACGGTCAGTTCCTATTTTTCCATATTTGACATGATATCCAGACATCTTCCTGCGGTGGAGACGGAGATCGGGCTGGATCACTGGCCGAATATCTACTGCGGTGTGGGCGTCCTTATGTTTTTCCTTCTTTACCTGGGGTGCAGGCAGATCGGCCGGAAGGAAAAGATTGTAATGTGCTCGCTCCTGCTGTTTTTCTTTGCCAGCTTTTCCGTCAATGTACTGAATTTTATCTGGCACGGATTCCATTATCCCAACAGCCTGCCCTGCAGACAGTCCTTTATTTATATTTTCCTCATGCTGCTGGTGTGCTACAGGGCATATATCCATCTGCAGGACATTCCATGGAAGCATGTGGTAATGGCTTTTTTTGCTTCTGTGATTTATGTTTTGCTGGCTCAGAAGCTGGTCACTGACGAGGCCTACCATTTTTCTGTTTTCTATGTGGCCATCTTGTTCCTCGCCGCCTATGCCGGGCTCATCAGCCTGTACCAGAAGGGAACCAGCAGGAATGTGCTGGTGCTTCTGACTTTCGGTGTGGTTTCCCTGGAGGCGGCGGTGAATACGGCGGTGACCAGCGTGACGACCACCAGCCGGACCGGTTATGTGGAGGACAATCAGGCATCTTCGGCGCTTGCGGACAGCCTGATGCCCAACTCCTCTTTTTACCGGATCGAGAAGGTTACACGCAAGACCAAGAATGACGGCGCCTGGATGAATTTTCCCACCGTATCCTTGTTTTCCTCCACCGCCAACGCGGATCTTTCCGATTTCTTTAAAAAACTGGGCTGCGAAAGTTCCACCAATGCTTACAGCATTACCGGAAGCACGCCTCTTGTGGATGCCCTTTTTGCGGTGAAATACGGTCTTTATTCGGAACAGCCACAGGACACAGGAACTTTGACCATGGTTTCCGAAAAGGATGAGATGTATCTCTATGAGAACACCTATGCGTTGTCCCTGGGCTATATGGTCCCTTATGACCTGGAGAACAACTGGCAGCTGGAGCTTTCTGATCCGGCGGAGGTTCAGAATGATTTATCCGTTGTTTTAGGGGCCAGTCCCGTGCTTTCGGAAGTTCCCAGTGAGATCGGGGGAACCAGCTTTACATTTACGCCGGAGACGGACGGGGATTATTATGTGTATGTCAGCAATAAAAAAGTGGAAAAGGTGACAGCCCTTCTGGGAGAAAATACCAGAAGCTTTGACAATGTGAGCAGGGGATATTTGCTGGAGCTGGGATATTTGAAGTCAGGAGAAAAGATCACGCTCCGCAACGAAGACAATGAACAGGACCTGGTAGCGTCAGCCTACCGTTTCCTGCCGGAAGGGCTGGAGTCCGTATACAATATTCTGAACCGGAATTCCATGAATCTCACGAAATGGACGGACACGCAGATACAGGGCACCGTGGAAGCGGAAAGGGCCGGACTGCTGTTTTTCAGCATCCCTTATGATAAGGGCTGGACCATCCGGGTGGATGGGAAGGAAGTAGAACCGTATAAAATATTTGACACATTTTTAAGCGTGCATATGACTGCGGGAAGCCATGAAGTTTCGCTGGAATACATGCCCCGGGGATTGAAAACCGGCGGCATGATCACGGCAGGAAGCATTCTGATTCTGCTGGCGATTGCAGGGCTGTCCTTAAAAGACCGGAATAAGCGCAGGCCCATGCGGGTTCATTCAATGAATAAAGGAAAGAGGAGATCTGAATTATGAAACTATGGGGCGGACGCTTCACGAAAGAAACCAATCAGCTGGTTCACAATTTTAATGCATCCATATCATTTGACCAAAAATTCTATCATCAGGATATCGAAGGCAGCATCGCTCATGTTAAAATGCTGGCAAAGCAGGGAATTCTTACGGACGGGGACAGGGACAGGATCATCGGCGGCCTTGAAGGGATCCGGGCTGATTTGGAGAGCGGGGCCCTTGTCATCACGGCGGAGCATGAGGACATCCATTCCTTTGTGGAAGCGGTCCTGACGGAGCGGATCGGAGAAGCGGGAAAACGCCTTCACACCGGACGCAGCCGCAATGATCAGGTGGCTCTGGACATGAAGCTGTATACAAGAGATGAGATCGATGAGCTCTCCGGGCTGGTGAAGGACTTGCAGAAGGAACTTTTAAAGCTGATGGAAGAGCATCTGGACACTTACATGCCTGGCTTTACCCATTTACAGAAGGCCCAGCCCATTACCCTGGCCCATCACATAGGCGCTTATTTTGAAATGTTTGACCGGGACAGCTCCCGTCTTTCCGATATCAGGAAGAGAATGAATTACTGCCCGCTGGGCTCCGGGGCTCTGGCCGGAACCACCTATCCCCTGGACCGGGAATATACGGCCGGGCTGCTCGGCTTTGACGGCCCCACCTTAAACAGCATGGATTCGGTGTCTGACAGGGATTATCTGATCGAGCTTTTAAGCGCATTGTCCACCATTGCCATGCATTTAAGCAGGTTCAGTGAGGAGATCATCATCTGGAATACCAACGAATACCGGTTTGTGGAAATCGATGATTCCTACAGTACCGGCAGCAGCATCATGCCCCAGAAAAAGAATCCGGACATCGCCGAGCTGATCCGCGGCAAGACGGGGAGAGTTTACGGAGCGCTGGTGTCCATGCTCACTGCCATGAAGGGCATTCCGCTGGCTTACAACAAGGACATGCAGGAAGACAAGGAGCTGACCTTTGACGCCATTGATACGGTAAAGGGCTGTCTCGCCCTGTTTACCGGAATGATTTCTTCCATGGTCTTTCGAACAGATGTCATGGAATCCAGCGCCAAAAACGGCTTCACCAATGCCACGGATGCGGCCGATTATCTGGTAAACCAGGGGGTTCCTTTCCGGGATGCCCATGGGATCGTGGGACAGCTTGTACTTTTCTGCATTGAAAAGGGAATAGCCCTGGACGATATGAGCCTGGAAGAATATAAGGCCATCAGTCCGGTATTTGAAGAGGATATCTATGAAGCCATCAGCTTAAAGACCTGCGTGGAGAAGCGAATGACCGTGGGAGCCCCCGGTCAGGAGGCAATAAAAAAGGTCATAGAAATTTATAAGAGAAAGCTTGATCTGTAAGAGGAAGAATAGAAACCGGGAAATGGGTATTCCCATTGGAAAAATCTGATGGAAATACCCGGCCGATATAATAGGGATAAAATCAGTAATTGCTTAGGCGGTTCTGATTTTATCCCTATCTTTTATATAATTAGGGTACATTTCCGAAGGGAAGAAAAAGCCGGTATTTGTTGTTATTCGGTCCGAATGATATAAAACAAAAAAATAATTTTTATTCAGTTATTCATGTATGAAGCATACTCAGGAAGCCGGTTTTTACTATTATTATGAATTTAAAGCGGGTCCACTTATAAAATTACAGTGCTAAATTACAAGTAAACAGACTGGTTGAGGCAGACATCTTTTTCTGAAATTCCTTACTATAAAAGAATCAATATATTAGGAGGTTTTTATGGAAAAGGAGAATAAGAAACTGGGGTTGCTGGCACTGACTGCACTGGTAATCAGCTCTTCTATCGGAAGCGGAATTTTTGGTATCGCATCAGACATGGCAGCGGGGACGAGCCCGGGGGCGGCTATTGCAGCGTGGATCATAACAGGCGCAGGAGTTCTCATGCTATGCCTGTCACTTACCAATATCATTAATAAGAGGCCTGAATTGAGCGGGATTTTCAGCTATGCAACAGAAACCTTCGGTCCTTTTGGAGGATTTATCAGCGGATGGGGTTACTGGTTATCCGCATGGTTGGGCAATATTGCTTTTGCTGCCATTATGATGAGCGCGCTCAGCTACTTTATTCCTGCGCTCGGGGATGGAAGCAATCTTCTATCCATCATTACGGCGAGTGTGATTTTATGGATTATGTGTCTGGTTGTAAACAGGGGAATTGAAAGCGCTGCATTTTTAAATACCATAATTACCGTCTGTAAGCTGGTTCCCCTTTTACTTTTTGCCGTTGCGGCAATCGTTGTATTTAAGGCAGATATATTTACTGCAGGCTTTTGGGGAACTGTGTCAGGGAACTTTTCTTTGAAGGATGTGATGACACAGGTAAATTCCAGCATGATGGTACTCATGTGGGTATTTGTAGGAATCGAGGGAGCGGCAATGATGTCAGAACGCGCCGAAACGAAAGCAACTGCCGGCAAGGCTACTGTACTGGGTCTGGTGGGGCTTTTGTTTGTTTACCTTCTTTTGTCTCTTTTACCTTATGGGCTGATGAGCCGTGCAGAGATATGTGAATTGAAGCAGCCTACTATGGCGTACCTTTTTTCTTATATCGTTGGCCCATGGGGAGCGGCTTTTATCAATATTGCAATGATCATATCTGTTGCAGGCTGCTGGCTGTCGTGGACCATGCTTCCTGTTGAAACTACATTGCTGATGGCACAGCAGAATCTGCTTCCGAAAAAGTTCGGAGAAGTCAATGACAAAAATGTTCCGACCTTCTCCCTGATTTTTATGACGGCTCTTTCCCAGATTTTCATCTTCACACTGCTGTTTACGGACAAGGCCTATAATTTTGCATATTCACTCTGTACTGCTGCAATCTTTGTGACCTGGATTCTGGTATGCGTGTACCAGATGAAGCTTTCTTATGAAAACAGAGGAAATAAGGGGGAAATCGGACAGCTGGCAATCGGACTTCTTGGAACTGCTTTTTACGCATGGGCGATATGGGCATCCGGAATCGGATATTTTCTTCTTTGTATGCTGGTTTATATTATTGGCATTTTCCTCTATTTAAAAGCAGGAAAAGAAAACGGAGCGGATAAAGTCTTTTCAAAAAAAGAAGGAATCGTAATCATGTTCATTTTTATGGGGGCAGCCCTGTCCGTTTACATGCTGATAACCGGTGGAATTGCTGTCTGATTACTGGTCCGTAGGCATTGCTTTGTCCTCCGGATGCTTTCTTAAATTAAGATTATGGTTTAATCAGCAGGCTGAATTGACAAAAATTTACTTTTAATGATATGATTCGACATAAGGAGGATGATTGGAAACGGCAGAGAAGCAAGGTGTTTCAGGGGATAAGCACGATGGATAATGTGAGGTCCAAATGAGTACAACAATTTTTATCTTCGATATCGTATTAATTATAATATTTGCCTGTTCCTGTACGATTAATATAACTGCATACTGCAAAACAAAGCATGTCCGGGAGTTTGAGACCGGCATGCTTATGTTCTTTTATTGTCTGAATTCCATGATTATTTTCATGTCAGAATTTTTGCTCAAACAGCCTCTTTTTGAAGGGGCCTATAATGTATTGACCTATTTCAGCGTTAAGGTTATCTGCGGAAGTGCCATAAGTACCCTGTATATGCTTCTTACCGCTTCTTTACTTGAAAAAAAGATCGGCATTCTTCATGCAATCATCATGATGCCCTTGATCTGTGTGACGGTATATGTCGGAGATTTAAACGGATCAGTCAGTCAGCACTGGGTATTTTATACCATCCGGCAGATCTATCTGGCATGCTTTGTTCTTTCTTATTTTATCCGGTATGCTTCTGAGAAAGACAGGGAGTATAAAATAAGGATCAGGCCATACCGTTTTCTTTTTCTCATCGGCGGAGTCTTTTCCGTTCTGATTTTTGCTGAAGACACCATGGTTATCTTCCACTTTCAGTATGTGATCAATACGTTGAATCTGAAGGTGTTTATGGAGCATAACTTAAGTGAAGACATCTTTTTCGTTATCCTGGCAGTGATCGGAATGAAAAGCGGATTCTCCCAGCTGATTCAGAAAAGCGGACCGGCGGAGATAATGGAGTCCGGGATCCCATTTCCTGCCGCGGCAGTCTGTGAGGGAAAGGCCTCTTACCCGGAGGACCCTTTTACTAAGGCTTACGGATTAAGCAATCGCCAGCGTGATGTACTGTATCTTCTGCTGAAGGACAAGACCTATCAGGAGATGGGAGAAGAACTGGGGCTGTGTGTGGGAACCGTAAAATTTCATGCCCATGGGATCTATGAAAAAACGGATTCCAGAAACCGGTCGGAACTGATTGGCAAATATGAGAAGTTTTATGAAAGCCGGGAGCAGACTCCGTTAACCTGACTTCTGCTTTTTCATGCTCTCGTAAAGGGCATATAATTCCTGCCGGGACTTTGCACCGGTTTTTTTTAAAAGGTTATGGACATGGGAACGGACGGTAAAGGATGAGATCAGAAGCTTGGCGCTGATCTGCTCATCGGTGGTGCGGTTTAACAGCTCCGTAAGGATGGTCTGTTCTCTCAGAGTGAGGGAATGGGCTTTACAAAAAGAATAATAAGAGGCAGATTCGGTATCTGGGGAAGTGAAAGATTCCGGCACCTGTTCCTGTGAATTTACAGCAGCTTTGCATGTGTGCGGAGCTGCTGTTTTCCGCAGGAAAAAACAGAGATAAACCAGGGCGGATATGCCAAATAAAAGGTCAATGGAAAAGATACGGCAGAAGGACAGACCGTTGCGGGCAGGGAAAATAAAAATCCTGATATAGTTTTCCATGATGCCGGAAAGAGAAAAGAGGAGAACGGACCGGGACAGCACAGGACGAAAATCAGAAAAAAGCTTTTTGCTTCGGCTGCAGGCTGCCTGATTCATAAGAGTGTGAAATGAAAAGCCTCTGTAAAGCAATGAAAGAGGGAACAGAGAGCTGTAAAGAAACAAGGTAGTCCTGCTGCTTTTTAAGGTGGGAATCAGCAGCAGAAGAAAAATGAATATACACAGAATCATGTATTCATGGAATGGAAGCTTTGATATGTGGCTTAGCTGATAACCCAGGTTTAAAAGGCAGACAGCAGCGGATACGGATATAACCGTATTCCATACGGGCATAGAAAAATAGACAGCCAGGTAGAACCGGCTGAATTCAGGGAGAAATTCTACCATGGATGCAACAAGCTGATTGACGGATAAACAGAGATAGAGCGCGGACAAACAGACAGAGATGCGGCACCGCTCACTCAAGTAGCTGCATAAGGCAAGAAGACTCACTCCAAAGTATAAAATTAAAAGTAGATTGTCGTATAAGTAAAGTAACAGCTTCATGATTACCTTTGGGCTTTTTTCTTTCAGTATAGCAAACCGGAACGTAGAGGTCAAGAAAAAATGTGCAAAATGTACAAGGTTTAGGATTGGTTTTGTTTAAAATGCATAAATATGCATAAAAATAAATGGAAAAGTTTATTCCAAACCCGATTTTTTGATGCTATTCTTTGGGAGACGTGAAGGCTAAAAAGCGGAAGCGTTACAAAATGCCATAAAAGGAGGTTATTAATTATGCAGTGTATTAATGTAAAAAGTGAAATTGGCCGCTTAAAGAAAGTATTGCTGCACAGACCGGGAAAGGAATTATTAAATCTGACGCCAGATACACGGGAGAGGCTTCTCTTTGATGATATTCCTTTTTTAGAAGCGGCGCAGCAGGAGCATGATGCATTTGCCGAGACATTAAGAAACAATGGGGTAGAGGTATTGTATCTGGAAGATGTTATGGCTGAGGTGCTGGATTTAAGCGATGAAATCAGAGATGAGTTCATAAATCAATGGATCAATGAAGCTGGGATATCCACCGGACTGTATAAAAAGAAAATCTACGATTATATGATGCAGTTTAAGGCTGACAGCAAGGCGCTGGTGCTCAAATCCATGGAAGGCATTGTGCTGAAGGAACTCAATTATACGAAAAGTGATTCTTTGGTAGACCTTATGAGTGATCCCTCTAAGCTGGTGATTGATCCCATGCCGAATCTGTATTTTACCCGTGATCCGTTTGCATGCATCGGTAATGGAGTGAGCCTGAACCGGATGTATTCTGTAACCAGAAACCGGGAGACGATTTATGGAGAGTATATTTTCAAATACCATCCCGATTTTAAGGAAAGGTTGAAAAATACTATGACCGTTACAATGCGTTTCATATTGAAGGCGGAGATATCTTAAACATCAGCGATAAGGTTCTTGCAGTGGGAATTTCCCAAAGAACAGAACCAGATGCACTGGAGCTGCTGGCAAAAAATATTTTCGAGAATGAGAACAGTGACATCGAGACCATACTCGGGTTTGATATTCCCAACAGCCGCGCTTTTATGCATCTGGACACGGTATTCACCCAGATTGATTACGACAAATTTACGATTCACCCGGGAATTCTTGGACCTCTTCGCATTTATAAGATTGAAAAAGGAAACTGCAGAGGTGAGATTAAGGTGGAAGTTGTGAATTCTGACCTTGAGACCATTTTAGAGAAAAGCCTGGGCATCGATAAGGTAGTACTGATCAAATGCGGAGGAGAGGATATGATTGCAGCAGAAAGAGAGCAGTGGAATGACGGCTCCAATACTCTCTGCATCTCCCCGGGAACCATTGTTACCTATCAGCGCAACACAAAAACCAATGAATTATTGAAACAACGGGGGCTGAAGGTGTTGGAAATTCCAAGTGCGGAGCTGTCCAGGGGCAGAGGAGGCCCCCGCTGCATGAGTATGCCGCTGGACCGTGAACCGGTCAATTACTAAAGAAAGAGGAGAAAAAGAAATGGCAGTTAACTTACGAGGCCGAAGCTATTTGAAATTACTGGATTTTACACCGGAGGAAATCCGCTACCTGCTTGATCTGGCTAAGAATTTTAAGGATTTAAAGAGAAGCAATACTCCCCACAAATATCTGGAGGGAAAAAATATTGTTCTTCTATTTGAAAAAACATCCACAAGAACCCGCTGCTCCTTCGAAGTGGCAGGCAATGATCTGGGGATGGGAGTTACATATCTTGACCCGGGCAGTTCCCAGATGGGGAAAAAAGAAAGCATTGAGGATACAGCCAGAGTCCTTGGAAGAATGTATGATGGGATTGAATACCGGGGATACAGCCAGGAACTGGTTACCAGGCTCGCTCAGTATGCGGGTGTTCCCGTCTGGAATGGGTTAACGGATCAGTTTCACCCGACACAGATGCTCGCAGACCTTCTGACCATTGAAGAGCATTTTGGATTTTTAAAAGGAATTAACTTTACCTTTATGGGTGATGCCAGAAACAATATGGGAAATTCACTGATGGTGGCATGTACCAAAATGGGACTTAATTTTACCGCCTGCGCTCCAAAGGATTTATGGCCGGCTGAAGATCTGGTTGATGTATGCAAAGGGATTGCGGCAGAGAATCACTGCACCATAAACTTAACGGAGAATGTACAAGAGGGAACAAAGGGAGCGGATGTTGTTTATACGGATATATGGGTTTCCATGGGAGAACCGGATAGTGTATGGGAGACACGGATCAAGCTGCTGAGCCCATATCAGGTAAATGAAAAGATCATGGAGAATGCAGGCAGTCAGGCCATCTTCATGCATTGCCTCCCCTCCTTCCATGACAGAAAAACTACCATCGGTGAAGATATTTATCAGAAATTCGGTCTGGCTGAAATGGAAGCAACAGATGAGGTATTTGAAGCAAAATATTCCAAGGTTTTTGATGAGGCGGAAAATCGTATGCATACCATTAAAGCTGTGATGTATGCGACACTTTGCTAGAAAGGTTGGTCAGGGTGAAAAGAATTGTAATCGCGCTGGGCGGAAATGCACTGGGTAATACATCAGAAGAACAGCTGGAGCGGGTAAGAATTACGGCGGAAGCAGTCGTGGATATAGTGAAGGCAGGATATGAGGTGGTCGTATGCCATGGCAACGGTCCTCAGGTAGGAATGATCAACCTTGCTTTTGAGAAAGGCCATGAGGCTGGAATCTTACCTGAAATGCATCTTCCTGAGTGTACGGCAATGAGTCAGGGGTATATCGGCTATCATCTCCAGCAGGCCATTGACCAGGAGCTTGTTAAGAATCAAATCCAGGATACGGTTGTGATTACCATGCTGACGCAGGTGATCGTAGACGAAAAAGATCCGGCTTTTAAAAATCCTGAGAAGCCCATAGGCAGATATTATGATGAAGCAGAAGCCAGACGCCTGATGGCGGAAACAGGGCAGATGTATGCAGAGGATTCCGGACGCGGATACCGCCGGGTAGTTGCCTCTCCCCAGCCGGTAAGCATCTATGAAAGAATTTCCCTAAATACACTGATCAATGCCCATCATGTCGTCATTGCAGGGGGCGGCGGCGGAATTCCCGTAGTAAAGAAGCCGGATGGCTCCTATCATGGAGTTGCTGCAGTTGTTGATAAGGACCTGGCAGCCGAAAAGCTGGCAGAGCTGGTGAATGCAGATGCATTTGTCATACTGACAGCCGTAGACAAGGTTTCCATTCGCTTTGGAAAACCGGACCAGGAGGATCTTTCCCGGATTACTCTCTCCCAGGCAGAGCAGTACATAAAGGAAGGGCATTTCGCTGCTGGAAGTATGCTTCCCAAGGTAAAGGCTGCTATGAAATTCATAGAGCAGAAAAAGGAGGGCGTATCCATTATCTGCTCTCTGGAAAAGGCAGCAGAGGCTTTAAGCGGTAAAACCGGGACAAGGATTGTCAACAAATAAGATAATGGAGAAAATATGTTCCCATTTTATTTGTATACAGGTAAAATGGGATATTTTTCCTTGAAGTGTGAATAAAACTACTAATATTTTTGGAAAACAAATGAATATACGATAGCTTATAAACGTATTACGCAAAATCTGGAAGGATTTGATAAGATGAAGGAGTATATTGAGCTGCAGACACAATTCTGCTCAAAGATAGATATAAAAAAAATATGCACCTTTGATTACGAAACAATCGCGGAAAGAACTTTGCCGTTGTATCACAAAAGTCCGAGATTCATTTTGGTAAGAGAAGGGAAAGGAAGTATTGAAATAGACAGGAAGCGGTATGAATTAAAATCAGGGATACTGCTTTCCATACTGCCATGGGAGTGTACGCAGATCGTGGCTGTGGAAGAAGTCCTGAATTTCGAAATCGTTAAATATAATTATGATGTGGTAGCGGAAACCATAAAATCCTCTTCCTCCATGTCAGATCCGGTTTCTGCTTTAAAGAAACTGGAAGAGACTCCATATGCGTATCTTACGCAGGAAATGAAAGAAGAGGTGGAATATCTGTTTCTTAAGATCAGAGAAGAGGCAGGGGTTGAATCTGTATTGGATTTCAGGGAAAGAAGATCCTATCAGGAGATAAATATTATTATGCTGATTTCTTCTTTGATCATCGTATTTTGCCGTGTGATGGATAACCGGGATAAAATGTTAAGTATGAAAAACGGTTCGGAAGACAACCGGCTGCTGATCTTACGTTATATCTACATGCATCTGGGAGAGAAAATCACCCTGGAGAGAATCGCAAAACAGTTTTATTTAAGCAGATCATCGGTTCGGATGTACATTTATGAGAAGACAGGACTTGCATTTCATGAACTGGTCAGTGAGATGCGGATTGTGAAGACAATCAATTATCTCCTGTATACGAATATGACTCTGGAAGAAATAGCGCCTGTTCTTGGATATGTGGATGCAGCCCATATATCCAAGGTATTTTCCTGCCGTATGGAAAATAAGGTCAGCGATTATCGGAGAACCTATCAAAGGGTATTGAACATAACTAATATAGAAGAGAAAAAGCTGGCTTACCAGCTGGTGGAGTATATTTCCAGAAATTA
The DNA here is from genome assembly GCA_041223105.1 of Lachnospiraceae bacterium 54-53. Taxonomy (GTDB): domain Bacteria; phylum Bacillota; class Clostridia; order Lachnospirales; family Lachnospiraceae; genus Lacrimispora. The sequence continues at coordinate 512,333 of JBCLPO010000002.1, read as the reverse complement.
TCAGGAGGAAATACAGGCGCTGGAGACGTCAGAAAAATTCGGCATTCCCATAGAGGAGATGAACCGCCTTTTAATGATGCAGGTAGAATGCAATTTTTCTGATTTTGTAAACCGGCTCAGGATTGACAAATCCTGTGAGATGCTTCTCGATACGGATAAATCCATTACAGATATCGCCATAGAGGTGGGTTACGGCACGGTTAAGACATTTCGCAGGAACTTTATCCAGCTCAGGCATGTTCTGCCCAATGAGTTCCGGGCAGCGCAGGCCGTGCTTGTGAACTGATGGGAAAAGGAGAGGGGGAAAAATGGAATACCAGAAAGAAGAATACGTAACTTGTGATCATCTGATCAAAATGAAATTTAAGGTCGGAAAGATTGTAAAATGTACGGAAGTTAGCCAGTCCAACCGGCTTTTATGCTTTCAGGTGGAGGTTGGGAATAAGACATGCCAGATCCTGTCCGGTCTTAAGGGATATTATGAAACCGAAGAGGTTATCGGAAAAAAAGTGATGGTTCTGGAAAATGTGAAAACTGCCAGGATGGCTGGAATGAAATCGGAAGGGATGCTTATGGTGGCGGAGGACCGGGAAGGAAAGCTGGCCCTTATGGTTCCTGACCGGGACATGGAAGCCGGAGTTGAGATTCTTTAGGCGCGCAGACAAAGGGGAATGCCGTGAATGAATTAGAAAAAGAGAATATAAAAAGCAGGCGTCAGAAGAAAATTCTTGAATTGATCAGGAGACGGCCCATCACGACCCAGACAATGCTTAAGGAATACTTAAGCCAGGAGGGGATTCATGTGACCCAGGCGACTTTATCCAGGGATATCCGTGAAATGAATCTGATAAAGGGAGTAAATGGGGAAGGATATATTCAAAGCAGGATTATTTCCAAACATCAGATTTCCCACAGGCTTTTTGTACTGTTTTCCATGGCAGTCAGGGCAGTGGAGCAGTCAGGGAATGTGATTGTCATCGCTTGTGAGCCAGGTATGGCGGCCTCTGTCTGTTCGGTTATTGACGAACTGGGCTGGAACGAAATTGTAGGAACCATTGCCGGGAACAATACGATCTTTGTGATCACCAGGGAAGGGACTTCATATCAGCTGGCGGAGCAGTTTAAGAATATCAACAGCTAAGAAGGGAAGGGATTTTTATGGACAAGTTATTAAGTATTTTGACCTGCGAAATGGGCAGGGCATTTGAAGCCTGCGGATATGAAAGGAAGAAGGCAGCCGTAGCCCCGTCTGCCCGTCCGGATTTGTGCGAATACCAGTGCAGCGGTGCTATGGCACTTGCAAAGAAGCTTCGTAAGGCACCTATGGAAATCGCAGGGTCAATTGCAGGAAAATTAAAAGATTCGGAGCTGTTTACCAGAATTCAGGTCATATCTCCGGGGTTTATAAACTTCAACATATCAGAAGTATTTTTAGCTTCTTATCTTAATGAGATGATGAAAGACCAGCATATGGGCTGCGCCCAGAGCAGGGAAAGGAAAACCATCGTGGTTGATTATGGCGGTCCCAATGTGGCAAAGCCGCTTCATGTAGGACATCTCCGCGCTGCCATCATCGGAGAAAGCATAAAGCGGATCGGCCGGTATATGGGACATGAGATGATCGGAGATGTACATATTGGTGACTGGGGACTTCAGATGGGGCTTATTATTGCAGAACTGAAGTATAGAATGCCGGATCTGGTTTATTATGATGATGAGTATAGGAAAAAGTATCCGGAAAAAGCACCGTTTACCATCGCCGATCTGGAAAGTATCTATACTGCTGCCAGCGCAAGAGCAAAAGCGGATGAGGAATTTAAGGAAGAAGCCAGACAGGCAACCGTTTTTTTGCAGAATCGCAGGCCGGGTTATTACGCACTCTGGAAACACATTGTAAATATTTCGGTGCAGGATATCCGGAAAATCTATGATCATCTCAACGTTCACTTTGACCTGTGGTACGGAGAGTCGGATGCAGAAGCCTACATTCCAGATATGATTGACAGGATGCGGAAGGATGGATACGCTTATGAAAGCGATGGAGCGCTGGTGGTTGACGTTTCAAGTGAAGATGATGAAAAAGAGGTGGTTCCCTGTATTTTGAAAAAATCTGACGGAGCCTCCCTTTATACCACAACGGATCTGGCAACAATTGTCCAGCGGGAAAAGGATTTTCATCCGGATATGATTCTTTATGTTGTAGATAAGCGGCAGGAGATGCATTTTCTCCAGGTATTCCGATGTGCCAGAAAGACCGGACTGGTTCAGGCTAATACGAGTTTGTTCCATTTGGGATTTGGAACCATGAACGGGAAGGATGGAAAACCATTTAAGACCCGTGAGGGAGGAGTCATGCGTCTGGAAGTGCTGATGAAAGAAATCACCGGGGAGATGTACCGGAAGATGGAGGAGAATTCTAAAAACAGATCAGAGGACATAGGGGAGGAAGCTATATTGAGTGCAGCCAGGCTGGTAGCTGTAGCTGCTTTGAAATACGGTGATTTATCCAACCAGGCTTCAAAGGATTACGTGTTTGATATGGAACGGTTTACTTCTTTTGAGGGAAAGTCAGGTCCTTATATTTTATATACCATTGTAAGGATCAAATCGATTTTAAATAAATATGAGAAGATGGGGGAAAATCTGGAAGCCCCCATGGTTTTGGCCCCTATTGACAGAAGTGAGAAAAACCTGATGATTATCCTTGCGGATTTCGGAGCGGTAATAGAAGCGGCTTTTGAGGAGCTTGCACCTCATAAGATATGTACATATATCTATGAACTCTCCAATGCATTTAACCGGTTTTACCATGAGACCAAGATCCTTTCCCAGACAGATGAAGACGTGAAGAAATCACACCTCTCTTTACTGGTGCTGAGTAAAAGAATTCTGGAAGCCTGTATAGACGTCCTTGGATTCTCCGCACCAGACAGTATGTAAAAAAGAGACTGTTCCACAGGCAGATCCGTGAATACGCGGTAACCGTTTTCCTTCCGGCAGGGATGAGAAATGAGCTTTAAGTCTTCATAAAGCCGTACCGTGTCCGGATGGATCCCGGCATTTGCTTATCCGAAAATTTGCCGGCACAGCCTGCAGCCGGTAGGAGTGGCGGCCAGGCCGCCTTCGGCGGTTTCCTTTAAGGAGGCGGACATCTGCTGGCCCACCTGCTTCATTGCCAGGATCACCTCATCGGCGGGTATGGCGCTTGTGATGCCTGCACATGCCAGCTCGGAGGCGGCAAATGCGTTGGCAACGCCCATGGCGTTCCGCTTGATGCATGGGACCTCCACCAGTCCGGCCACCGGATCGCAGACCAGCCCCAGGGTGTTTTTCAAGGCGATGGCGCAGCTGTCGGAAACCATCTGGGGCGTGCCCTCAAAAAGCTCGGTGAGGGCAGCGGCAGCCATGGCGGATGCAGACCCCACTTCGGCCTGGCAGCCGCCTTCCGCTCCCGCAATGCTGGCACACCTGGCAATGACCATGCCGATGGCTGAGGCGGTGAAAAGAGACATGATGATGCCCCGCTCCGGAAGCCGGTATTCTTCCATGACGGAAATGAGAGCCGCCGGAAGGACCCCGCAGGAGCCTGCCGTGGGCGCCGCAACGATCTGTCCCATGCAGGAATTGAATTCGGTGACGGCCAAAGCCATGCTTATGGCGTTTCCCAGCAGGTGGCCGTAATGGTTCCTGCCTTCATCCACGGCTTTTTTTAATCTGGCGGCAGCGCCTCCCGAGAGCCCGCTGGGAGACCGGAGGGTTTCATCCATCCCGCTTATGACGGACTGCTTCATGACTTCAAAGCTCTTTTCCATGGTGGAAAAGACGGCTTCCGGAGTGGTCTCCATGTCTTCGGCCTGCTGCTCCAGAACGATCTCCGATATTTTCTTATTGGAAGAAAGAGCGGCCTTCACCAGCTCTTCCACGGAATTGTATTTTAAATTCATGGGTGCCTCCTGATGCGGGCGCTTGCGGCCTGATATGCCGGTCAGCCCAGCTTTAATAGAATGGTATTGTAAACATGGGGAAGATCCCGGATCCGGCTTGCCAGAGACTGGCTGAAATCAGAATCCATCTCAATGGTCATGATGGCCAGTCCGCCCTTTTCCTGTCTGTTTAACCGGAAATTGCAGATGTTGGCCCTGCCCTCGGCCACCAGGCCGGTAACATGGGCGATGATGCCCGGGACATCCTGGTGCATGACGATTAAGGTGGTGTTTTGTCCGGTAAAATAAACTTCCATGTCATTCACCCTGGTAATGGCGATGTTGCCGCCTCCCACCGAAGCTCCCTGAACGGAAATGCTTTTGCCGTCAGGTGCGGTGAGGGTGACGAGAGCCGTATTGGGATGGGCATTTTCCAGGGTGCCGGTGCGGATGGTGAGGGAAATTCCCTGTTCCTCTGCCGTATCCAGGCTGGTGCGTATCCCGGGATCCCACGGATCCATTTTTAAGATCCCGCCTACGATGGCTTTATCCGTGCCGTGGCCCTTATAAGTCTTTGCAAAGGAGCCGTGAAACAGGATATCCGCCTCTGCGACGGGAGCGTCCAAAAGCATGGCGGCTGTTTTGCCGATGCGGGCCGCACCGGCCGTATGGGAGCTGGAAGGCCCGATCATAATGGGGCCAACGATATCGAACACATTCATAATTTGTCTCCTGATGAAAAATTCAGAGGGGTTTGAATTCCGGCCTGCGTCCGCGAAATTCGGTATAGTGAGAAAATCCGCATTCCAGCAGAAGCTCTCTGGCCGTCTGAAAGTCCCCTCCTAAGTCTTCCGGTATATGGGCGTCGGATCCGATGGTCAGGATCTCCCCGCCCAGCTCCTTATAGCGCCTTAATATCTGTTTGCAGGGGTTTGGCTGTCCAAGGCCTTTTCTGAAGCCTGCCGTGTTGCATTCGATCCCTTTGCCCTGTTCAATGATGGCCCTTAAAATATCGTCAAGTATGTCCCGGTACGCTTCGTAGCTGTAGTACGCGGCCTTGTTGGGGCCATAGCGGACAATATAGTCCAGGTGGCCCGCAGCGTCGTAAGTATCCAGATTTTTTACATTATCCAGTGTTGCCTGGAAATATTGAAGATATGCCTCCCGCTCATCCCTTTCTTTAAAAAATTCCGGGTAGGCGGGATCCTTCCTGTTTATGAAATGGGTGGAGCCGATGACGAAATCAAAAGGATAGCTTTCCAACAACTCCTTAAAGTACTCTTTTAAATGGGTCTGAAGCCCCAGCTCGATTCCGATGCGCAGATCGATCCGGTCTTTGTATTCTTCCCTTAACGCAGTCATGGCCTCCATATACCGGTCTGCATCCAGGGTAAAGTCAATGACAGAGTCCACGTCATAATCGTGGTGATCGGTAACACAGAGGGATTTCATTCCGAGACGTATGGCCTGATCCAGCTGGGCCCGTACGGGAGTCTGGGAGTCTCCTGAAAAATTTGTGTGAAAATGATAATCTGGCAGCATGAGGTCCTCCTTTCAGAAATTAAGTCCATTATAATCAATCCGGAAGAGAAAAGCAACGCAGGGAATGAGAGAATTTCCTGACTTTGCAAAGCCAGTGCATAAAATGGAAAAGACGATCAATAATATGGAAAAGGCACGGACCGGCAGCTTCAGAAATGAATTGTAAAAACCGTGTGAGGATTGTATAAAATAAAAAAAGGACTTGCTATTTACTGGAATATTAGGTAAAATAAAAGGTAGTTGATTAATATTTAACGATCAAATTAATTTTATTCTTAGGAGGAATTGAATTATGGCAGTAAAAGTGGCGATTAACGGTTTCGGACGTATCGGCCGTCTTGCATTCAGACAGATGTTCGGTGCAGAAGGTTATGAAGTAGTTGCAATTAACGATTTAACAGATCCAAAGATGTTAGCACATTTGTTAAAATATGATACTGCACAGGGCGGATATGCCGGACATTACGGTGAGAAACTTCACACCGTGGAAGCAGGTGAGGATTCAATCACTGTTGATGGAAAGAACATCAGAATCTATGCGGAAAAAGATGCCGCAAACCTTCCCTGGGGAGAAGTTGGTGTTGATGTGGTACTGGAGTGTACCGGTTTCTACTGCTCAAAAGATAAATCTCAGGCACATATCAACGCAGGTGCCAAGAAGGTTGTTATCTCTGCTCCGGCAGGCAGCGATCTTCCAACCATCGTTTACAGCGTAAATGAGAACATTCTGACAGCAGATGACAAGATCATCTCCGCTGCTTCCTGTACGACAAACTGCCTGGCTCCCATGGCTAAGGCCCTCAACGATTTTGCAGAGATCCAGTCCGGTATCATGAGCACCATTCATGCTTATACAGGCGATCAGATGATCCTTGACGGACCTCACAGAAAGGGAGACTTAAGAAGAGCGAGAGCAGGCGCTGCCAACATCGTTCCGAACTCCACCGGTGCCGCAAAGGCAATCGGCCTGGTTATTCCCGAATTAAACGGCAAGCTGATTGGTTCCGCACAGCGTGTTCCGGTTCCGACAGGTTCCACAACCATCTTAACAGCAGTTGTTAAGGGTGCGGACGTGACCAAGGAAGGCATCAACGCAGCCATGAAGGCAGCGGCAAGCGAGTCCTTCGGCTACAATACAGACGAGATCGTATCTTCCGATGTTATCGGCATGAGATTCGGTTCCCTGTTTGATGCAACTCAGACCATGGTATCCAGGATTGGTGATGATTTATATCAGGTTCAGGTTGTTTCATGGTATGACAACGAGAACTCCTACACAAGCCAGATGGTTCGTACAATCAAGTACTTCGCTGAATTAGGCTAATGATCCAGGAAGGGTCCGGTCGTTGAGGACCGGGCCCTTTATTTATGTTATATCAATCCATAGTTGTAAGAACAGTAAATCTGAAAGGAGCATCCAGACATGCTTAATAAGAAAACAGTAGATGATTTGACCGGATTGCAGGGAAAGAAAGTTTTAGTGAGATGTGACTTCAACGTGCCGTTAAAGGAAGGGGTGATCCAGAACTATAACCGTATCGACGGAGCGATCCCCACGATTAAAAAATTATTGGATCAGGGCGCGAAAGTGATCCTTTGCTCTCATTTGGGAAAACCAAAGGGAGAACCTCTTCCCGAGATGTCTCTGGCACCGGTTGCTCCTGCTTTAAGCGAAAGACTTGGCGTGGAAGTGAAATTCGTAAACGATCCTGAGGTAACAGGTCCTGAAACTCAGAAGGCGGCCGCAGAGTTAAAGGATGGAGAGGTTCTGCTTCTTCAGAATACCCGTTACAGAGTGGAAGAGACAAAGTACGGCAAGGATGAGGCTGCGGAAGAATATGCGAAGGAGCTGGCTTCCTTCTGCGACGGCATTTTCGTAAACGATGCGTTCGGCACCGCGCACAGGGCACACTGTTCCAATGTGGGCGTTACCAAATATACAAAGATCAATGTGGCAGGATACCTGATGGAAAAGGAAATCAAGTTCTTAGGCCAGGCAGTTGAGAATCCGGTCCGCCCCTTTGTGGCTATCCTGGGCGGAGCAAAGGTTTCCGATAAGATCAACGTGATCAACAACCTTCTGGACAAGGTGGATACCTTAATCATCGGAGGCGGCATGGCATATACCTTTGCAAAGGCTCAGGGAAAGGAAATCGGAAATTCCTTATGCGAGGAAGACAAGCTTGACTACGCATTGGAGATGATAAAGAAGGCGGAGGAAAAGGGCGTGAAGCTGCTTCTTCCGGTGGATAACGTAGAAGGAAAGGAATTCTCCAACGATACTGAGAGAAAGGTTGTGGAAACCATCGATGCAGGCTGGTCAGGCTTTGATATCGGACCGAAGACCATCACTCTTTACAAGGAAGCCTTAAAGGGCGCAAAGACCGTTGTATGGAACGGGCCCATGGGCGTGTTCGAGTTCTCCAACTTCGCAGATGGCACCCTGGAGGTTTGCCGTGCGGTTGCTGAGCTCGCGGATGCCACCACAGTGATCGGAGGCGGTGATTCCGTAAACGCAGTGAAGAGGCTTGGCTTTGCCGACAAGATGACCCATATCTCCACAGGCGGCGGCGCTTCCCTTGAATTCCTGGAAGGCAAGGAGCTGCCGGGTGTGGCAGCAGCCGACAATAAATAATCAAAAAGATACCGGCCCGGGCGGAACGTGACTGCCCGGGCCATGCGGCAGGAGACTTTGGTCTCTTAAGCGACGAACATAAAGGAAGGTTAAAGTATGTCCAGAAAGAAAATTATAGCAGGCAACTGGAAGATGAATATGACGCCCACCGAAGCGGTGGAGCTTGTGAATACATTAAAGCCTCTGGTGGTGAACGATGAGGTGGATGTTGTTTTCTGCGTTCCGGCGATCGATATCATACCGTCCATGGAAGCTGCCAGGGGAACGAATATCAACATCGGCGCTGAAAACATGTATTATGAGGATAAAGGCGCCTATACCGGAGAGATTTCCCCTGCCATGTTAAAGGATGCAGGAGTGAAATACGTGGTGATCGGCCATTCCGAAAGAAGAGAATATTTCGCTGAGACCGATGAAACCGTGAATAAAAAAGTGCTTAAGGCTTTTGAATACGGCATTACTCCCATCGTATGCTGCGGAGAGACCCTGACCCAGAGAGAACAGGGAATCACCATAGACTGGATCCGCCAGCAGATCAAGATCGCTTTCTTACATGTTCCGGCAGAGAAAGCGGCGGAAGCGGTCATCGCTTATGAGCCCATCTGGGCCATCGGCACAGGAAAGGTGGCAACAACGGAGCAGGCTCAGGAAGTCTGCGGAGCCATCCGTAAGTGCATCGCAGAAATCTATGATCAGGCTGCCGCTGAGGCGATCCGCATCCAGTACGGCGGTTCTGTATCCGAAAAAAGCGCTTCGGAGCTTTTTTCACAGCCGGATATTGACGGAGGACTGGTGGGCGGAGCTTCCTTAAAGCCTGAGTTCGGGAACATTGTCAATTACAATAAATAAGTAAAAAATGCTGCTGTTTCCTGTCCGAGAATGGTCAGGGGCGGCAGCTTTTTTCTTCGGGCAGCCGGCTTTTGCCGGGAGACGGACCGGATGAGGAAAGAAATATTCGTATGGGTCATGATAATATTTTATCACTCACAGGTTGCAAGATATCAGCAAATCATGTAGAATATAGTGTTGTGAGACAACAATTTCTATTTCATTGGCCGGCTCGGCCGGGCAGAGAAGCGTGCCTTCGGGATGCTTTCGGAAAAATAGAACGAACATAAAGAAAAGGAGATCTAGTTATGAGTAAAAAACCGGTTGTATTAATGATACTTGATGGTTACGGATTAAACGATAACTGCGACCATAACGCTGTCTGTGAAGGAAGGACCCCTGTCATGGATCAGCTCATGAGCCAGTGCCCGTTTGTTAAGGGCAATGCCAGCGGCCTTGCCGTAGGCCTTCCGGAGGGACAGATGGGCAACTCCGAGGTAGGACATCTTAATATGGGCGCAGGGCGTATCGTATACCAGGAGCTTACAAGAATTACAAAATCCATACAGGATGGGGATTTCTTTTCCGTTCCGGAGTTTTTACAGGCAGTGGAAAACTGCAAAAAAAATGGTTCCGCTCTTCATATGTGGGGCCTGGTGTCCGACGGAGGAGTCCACAGCCACAACACCCACATTTACGGCCTGCTTGAGCTCGCGAAAAGAAACGGCCTGGATAAAGTCTACGTTCACTGCTTTTTGGATGGCCGTGATACGCCGCCGGCTTCCGGCAAGGGCTTTGTGGAAGCCCTGGAAGCGAAGATGAAGGAGATCGGCGTGGGCAAGGTGGCTTCCGTCATGGGCCGTTACTATGCCATGGACCGTGACAACCGCTGGGACCGTGTGGAGCGGGCTTACAACGTGCTCGCAAAGGGAGAAGGAAATAATGCGGAGTCAGCGGCTTCCGGGATCCAGGCTTCCTATGACCAGGGAACCTTTGATGAGTTCGTGGTGCCTTTCGCTGTGACGGACGGCCAAAAACCGTTGGCAGTGGTTCAGGATGGGGATTCCGTGATCTTCTTCAACTTCCGCCCTGACCGCGCCCGGGAAATGACAAGAGCATTCTGTGATGATGATTTCAAGGGCTTTGCAAGGGAAAAGCGTCTGGATCTTACCTTTGTATGCTTTACCAATTATGATGAGACAATTAAAAATAAACTGGTGGCCTTTAAAAAAGAATCCATTTCCAATACCCTGGGTGAGTTCCTGGCAAACAACCATTTGACCCAGGCCAGAATCGCGGAAACCGAAAAATATGCCCATGTGACCTTTTTCTTCAACGGCGGAGTGGAAGAGCCGAACAAGGGAGAGGACAGAATCCTGGTTCCGTCTCCCAAGGTCGCTACTTATGACCTGCAGCCGGAGATGAGCGCTCCCATTGTCTGCGACAAGCTGGTGGAGGCCATCACATCCGGAAAATACGATGTGGTCATCATCAATTTCGCCAACCCGGACATGGTCGGTCATACCGGAATTGAAGCGGCAGCCATCAAGGCCATTGAGACCGTGGATGCCTGTGTGGGAAGAGTCGTGGAAGCCATCAAGGAAACGGATGGCATACTGTTCATATGCGCGGACCATGGAAATGCGGAACAGCTTCTGGATTATGAGACCGGCGAACCCTTTACTGCCCATACCACCAATCCGGTTCCGTTCATCCTGGTAAATGCGGACCCCTCCTATAAGCTGAGAGAGGGCGGCTGCCTGGCGGATATCGCTCCGACCCTGATCGAACTGCTGGGTCTGACGCAGCCGGAAGAGATGACAGGAAAATCTTTACTTGTGAAATAAATTTCAGGAAAAATGAGGGCTTTCCGGTAGAGGTGCCGGGAGGCCCTCGTTTTTTATCCCCAGGCCCGGGAAAAACGGAAAATTATATTCGTCCCAGTTCGTTTTATGCTTCCATTTCTAATGAAAGTACGATAGAATATAGAAAGGTATGTTAGAAAGGGTTTCAGATGAGTATTAGGATCAGATTTTCTTTGGAGCCAAAGAATAAATTATTTCCCAGAGTCCATTGGAGTTGCCAGTCAGCGGAACTCATGGCTAAAAACCTGGCAAAGGAATTGGGATACACCTGTTTTCGGATCGAGGGATTTCTGCTGGTGCAGCTGTGTCCCGAAGGGTATATCTGGTTTAAATGGAATAAGCGCAAGCTTCAGGGCGAGAGCCAGACCAACATCGCCGGTCCGGGTTTTCATGCGGCGGTGGTTGATTTCCTGGAACAGCTTGCAAAAAAAGAACGGCTGAAGCTTAAGGCCGAGGACCGGACCGGATATTTTTTAAAAAAGGATTTTCTGGCCATGAGGCAGAAATTTTTCCATCAATGGTTTTCCGAGCTTATGGAACTGGTGTCCCGCTGGGACGGGGCCGGAGAATACATGTTTTGCTGGCCTGCCGTCTTTTATGTTCCGGACCGGCAGGAGGGGAAGCTGATCACCCATATCCGGCCGTTTTCCTTTCAGGAGATAAAGGGAATGGTTCATTCCGGAATGAGTGTGGCATTTGCAAGGGATTTTTTTGTCTGGAATGAGTTGGAAAAGGACGCTTATTTTTACCGGAACAGCGCCCTGGTGCTGCTGAACCAGTCCTGCTATTTCATGCCCTCCAGACGGAGTCTGCAGGACCGGCAGGTGAATCAGGCCATTATCCGCCAGCTGGAGCAGATGCTTTCCATGGACCGGGGGATCCCCTTTCCCAAGAAGGAATATTTAGAGGTCTGCGGCCTGGATGAACACATTCCGGTAAGCTTAAAAGGCACGGTGTCCATGCCGGAGAATATTACGGTCGGATGCAGAAAGCATCTGGTTTACCGCAAAATAGGCATCATGAGTTTCGGGATCCCGGGCAGCTTTCTTCTCGATGAGGGGGATAACGGCACCATGGACCATTACTATGACGGAGCTGAGTACGGCGGTCATGATTATTATGTTTACGCGGCTGTTTTTCAGGGGCGTCCGGCTGAATTCAAGAAACAGTGGTTTGAACAGGGGAAACAGAAGGAAATCCTGGATTTTGACATAGGAACGGCCAGAGCGCGGGCGGCATTTTATGAACCGGAAGAACGGGAGGGAGAGGTCCTTTACCGGATGTCGGCCCAGGTGCTGTATAAGGAACAGCGCATGAACATCAATATCACCAGCAGAAAGCCTGGGGAAAGGGACTGGGCTCTTGGGCTCATTAAAAATATAAAGATTACAGAGTAGAGGATGTTATGAAACAGAAAGAGATGAAAACCGGCACATTGCTGAAACGCTTTGTGCCCTATTATAAAAAATATACAAAGATCATGATCACGGACCTATTCTGTGCGTCGCTTACCACCATCTGTGAAATGGTGCTGCCCCTGATTCTGCGCTACATCACCAATCAGGGGCTGAAGGACTTGGCCTCCCTGACGGTACAAACCATCCTGGGGATCGGGGCGATGTATTTCGGACTGAGGATCATTGACGGAATGGCAAGCTTTTATATGGCATACACCGGCCATGTCATGGGCGCGGCCATTGAAACCGACATGAGGCAGGATGCCTTCGCACACCTGCAGAAGCTGTCGGATAATTATTTTAACAATACAAAGGTGGGGCAGATTATGTCGCGGATCACCAGTGACTTGTTTGACGTGACGGAATTTGCCCATCATTGTCCGGAAGAATTTTTTATCGCGTTCTTAAAGACAATGGTTTCCTTTATCATACTGTCGGGGATCAATCTTCCCCTGACCCTGCTCATTTTCCTGTTGATTCCGGTCATGGCCGTGTCCTGCACCTATTTCAATTTACAGGTCAGAAGGGCATTCAAGCATCAGAGGAACCACATCGGCGAGCTGAATGCCAGGATTGAGGACAGTCTGCTGGGAAACCGGGTGGTCCGGGCGTTTGCCAACGAAAAGATAGAGATCGAAAAGTTCAGCCGGGATAACCTGGAATTTCTGGAGATCAAGAGAAAGACCTATAAATACATGGCCGCTTTCCAGAACACCATCCGGATGTTTGACGGTCTGATGTATGTGGTGGTCATTGCTGCAGGCGGAATCTTCATGGTAAAGGGAGTGATCGAGCCGGGAGATCTGGTGGCATATACCCTGTATGTGGCAACGCTTCTGGCGACCATCCGCAGGATCATTGAATTTGCGGAGCAGTTCCAGAGAGGGATGACGGGAATTGAACGTTTTACAGAGCTCATGGATGCCAGTGTGGACATCTTTGATGAGGAAGGCGCAAAGCCTCTCCATGAGATCAAAGGCAGAATTACCTTTGATCACGTATCCTTTGAATATCCCGACGATCATAATCCGGTGCTGACCAATATCAACCTTGATATGCGCCCGGGAGAAAAGGTGGCTCTTGTAGGCCCCTCCGGCGGCGGCAAGACAACGCTCTGCAATCTGATCCCCCGTTTCTATGATCCAACGGAGGGTCGGATCCTGATAGACGGACAGGATATCCGGAATGTGACTCTGGAAAGCCTGCGGAGCACCGTAGGCGTGGTCCAGCAGGATGTTTACCTGTTTTCCGGAACTGTTTTTGAAAACATCGAATACGGTCATCCGGGAGCTTCCAGGGAGGAAGTGATCCGGGCGGCAGAGCTGGCCGGAGCTCATGAATTTATTTCCGGACTGAAGGATGGCTATGACACATATGTGGGAGAACGGGGCGTGAAGCTCTCCGGCGGGCAGAAGCAGAGAATCAGCATTGCCAGGGTATTCCTTAAAAATCCGCCTGTTCTCATTCTCGATGAGGCTACCTCTGCTCTGGACAATGAGAGCGAGCATCTGGTATCCCAGTCCCTGGAGCGGCTGGCGGAAGGCCGGACCACTTTGACCATTGCCCACCGCCTGACCACAATCCAGAACGCAGACCGGATCCTGGTGCTGTCTGACAGCAATATTGTGGAAGAGGGGAACCATGAGGAGCTCCTTGAAAAGAGGGGAATGTATTATCAGCTTTATACTTCTGCCAATGAAGCGGAGCAGGATGTCCAGACCGAGGAATAAAGGAGAACAGAAATGAAAGTAGCGATCGTAACAGACAGCAACAGCGGGATCACTCAGGAGCAGGGAGCCCGGGCAGGGATCTATGTGGTTCCCATGCCCTTTATGATGGGGGGAGAGACATATTACGAGGATTTAAGCCTGACCCGGGAAAGGTTCTATGAAAATCTGAGAGACGGGGTGGATATTTCCACCTCCCAGCCTTCTCCGGCGGACATCATGGATCTGTGGAAACGGCTTCTGGAGGACCATGATCAGGTTGTTCACATTCCCATGTCCAGCGGGCTGAGCAGTTCCTGCCAGACCGCCCTGATCCTGGCGGAGGAATTCGGCAGAAAGGTTGTGGTGGTCAATAACCAGAGAATATCGCTGACCCAGAGGCAGTCTGTTCTGGAGGCAAAGGAAATGGCTGATTCCGGAAAGGATGCCCGGTTCATCAGAGACAAGCTGGAGGAGACGAAGATGGACTCCACCATCTACATTACACTGGACACCCTGGAATATTTAAAAAAGGGCGGGCGGATCACTCCGGCAGCCGCTCTGCTGGGCTCCTTCCTGCGCATAAAGCCGGTACTCACCATTCAGGGAGAAAAGCTGGATGCCTTTGCAAAGGCAAGGACCATGAAGCAGGCCAAATCCATGATGGTGACGGCTGTGAAAAAGGATATGGAGGAGCGCTTCAAAGACCCGGAGGGGATCCGCTGCTTCATCGGAATCGCCCATACCAACAACGAGGCGGCGGCCATGGAATTTAAACAGGAGCTGAAGGAAATTTTTCCGGGGACCGGAGAAATCTACGTGGATCATCTGTCCTTAAGCGTGTCCTGCCACATCGGGCCGGGAGCGCTGGCAATTACATGTACGAAGAAGCTGGAACTATGAAAGGGATGAAGTTGGAGGTGTGCGGACATGTTTCGTATAAGAATTTTTAATCAGAAACACGCCATCAGCCTGCGGATCACCCTGATACTCGTTCTTCTGGTGGTGGGGAGCATCCCTGTGCTGGTCCAGAATGAGGTCATGCTCAGCGCTTACCGGCAGAATCTCATTGATTCCAGAATGCAGGAGATCCGCAACCAGTGCTGGATCTTAAGCAACAAGATGACCAGGATCGGTTATCTGACCATGGAGCCCAAGGATGCCCTGCTGGATAATGAAATGTCCGTAAAGGCGGACATGTTCAACGGGCGGATCGTGGTTGTAGGCAGGAATTTCAGGATCATCAGCGACACATTTTCCCTTTCTGCCGGAAAGCTCAATGTGTCGGAAGAGGTGATCCGGTGCTTCAACGGGGAAAACAGCAGCAACTACAATTCAGAAAAGCATTACTCGGCTCTGACCATTCCCATTTATTCCAACAGCCAGGAAAAGGAGATATCCGGGGTCATGATCGTGACCGCCTCCACGGAAGATCTGCTCAACCGGATAAACTCGGTATCGGAAAAGGGAACATTTCTCCATCTCATGATTTTTTCCATTCTGGCCATCATTGTGGTGATTTTCGTCAAGCTGCTGATGAAGCCATTCCGGGAACTGCAGCGGATGCTCAATCTGGCGGCGGAGGGAAACTTAGTAGAGGACATCAGCTCCCATGCCTATAAGGAGACCATGCAGATAACGGAATCCATTAACAGGACCTTAAAGAAGCTGAAAGCGGTGGACCAGTCCAGAGAGGAATTTGTTTCAAACGTTTCCCATGAGCTGAAGACGCCGATCACCTCCATCCGTGTGCTGGCCGATTCCCTTATGGGGCTGGAAGACGTCCCGGCAGAGCTGTACCGGGAGTTCATGAGTGACATATCCGATGAAATCGACCGGGAAAGCAAGATCATCGACGATCTGCTGGCTCTGGTCCGCATGGACAAGGTTTCCGGAGGAAATTTAAATATCGCCCAGGTAAACATCAACGGGCTGATGGAACTGATCTTAAAAAGGCTTCGCCCCATTGCCGGAAAACGCAATGTGGAGCTGACCTTTGAAAGCATCCGGGAGGTCACCGCCGATGTGGATGAGATGAAGCTGTCCCTGGCCCTGAGCAACCTGGTGGAAAATGCCATCAAGTACAACGTGGATGGAGGCTGGGTCCGGGTGACTCTTGACGCGGACCATAAGTTCTTCTACGTGAAGGTGGCGGATTCGGGAATCGGCATATCGGAGGAATTCCAGGAGCATGTGTTTGAACGGTTCTACCGGGTGGATAAAGCCAGATCCAGGGAGACGGGGGGCACGGGCCTGGGACTTTCCATCACGAAAAAGATCGTCCTGATGCACCAGGGCGCCATCAAGCTTCAGAGCAAAGAAGGAGAGGGAACCACGTTTACCGTACGCATTCCTCTCACTTATATATCATAAAGACGGGAGGGCATAATAATGAAACGATTAAGCGTGATTCTGCTTCTCCTGGCGTGTCTGATCTGCCTGACCGGCTGCAGGAGAAGAGAGGAAAATAAAACGGAGGCCTCCGGCAGCGTCTATCAGATCTATTACTTAAATTCCGCCATGACCAAAATGGAACCTCAGGAGTATACCATGCCGTCTAAGCCTGAGGGCGATTCCACAGAACGGACGGACTGGGAGATTCTAAATCTCATGGAGCAGCTTCGGACCGTTCCCAAAGATCTGGACCGTCAGGCCGCAGTGCCGGATAAAGTGGGTTTTGAGCGCTATAAGCTGGAGGACACGGTCCTTTACCTCTATTTTGATAACAATTATGCCATGATGAATGCCACCAGGGAGATTTTGTGCAGGGCTTCCCTGGTAAGGACCTTAACCCAGATCGAGGGAGTGGATTATGTCGCGGTGTATACGGCCGAACAGCCCCTGATGGACAATTCGGGGAGTCCTGTGGGCCCCATGGCAAACGCGGATTTTATCGATAATATCAGCAATGTCAATTCCTATGAGAAGACGGAGCTGGTGCTGTATTTCTCTGATGAAACAGGAGAAAAGCTGGAGAAGGAGACGAGAGAAGTGGTGCATAATGTCAACACTTCCTTAGAGAAGCTGGTCATTGAACAGCTGATCGCCGGGCCGGGAAGGCCGGGCATGAATTCGACTCTGCCAAAGGACACAAAGCTTCTCAATGTGTCGGTGAATGAAAATATCTGCTACATTAATTTTGATACCTCATTTCTTAACAACACCTTGGATGTGAAGGAATACATCCCCATTTATTCCATTGTGAATTCCCTTGCGGCCGTATCCTCCATCAATAAGGTGCAGATTACGGTTGACGGTTCCCAGGAGGTGATGTTCCGGGACGCCATTTCCTTAAACCAGCTGTTTGAGCGGAATCTGGATTACAATGCGGAAAATGAGGAGGAATTGGATGATATAGGAGGAATGGATCAATAAAACGCCCAATATGTCTGATCGCAGGGGGATTTGTACTTGGAGAGGCTGCCGTTCTGCTGGCTCTGACATCTTGGCTTTTTATTCCGGCTCTGTTTGCGGCCGGAATTGCTTTTTATGGTTATCGGAGAGGCAGAAGCCCTGTTTGGGTCTTTTTGTCTCTCGTTTTTTTGTATCTGGGCGCGGCCAGGGCACTGCAGGATGAAGGATACCGGGAAGAAAGGGAAAAAACCGCAAAGGAGCTTTCCGGCGTATATGCGGAGGCCCGGGGGAGAATTGCTTCTCTGGAAGAGCAGGATGGGATCCTGCGCATCCTGCTGAATGAGAGCAGGGTATGGAAATACAAAAAAGGAGACGGGGACGAAGCGCCGGGCCTGCCGGTTTCCGGTTTGATGGTGACCATGGAATCCGGCCCCGGGTCCGGGGATTTTACGGGAGAGGAAATGAAAAAGAAGCTGGGACCGGGACAGCTTGTTCTGGTCCGGGGGGAGGTACAGCCTTTCTCGGAAGCCAGGAATCCGGGAGAGTTTGATTTTAAGGCCTATTACCTGTCTCTTGGCCTGGACTGCAGGATGTATGGGGAAGAACTGACGGTCCTGGACGGCCGGAAGGATCCGGTTCTCCACGGACTGCGTATGGGTAAGCTCTGGGCGGAGGGCATCCTCTACCGGCTGACCGGAGAGGAAGAGGCCGGGATATTTGCAGCAGCGGTGATGGGAGATAAGGAAGGCATACCAAAGGAGATCAATTCCCTGTATCAGAAAAATGGGATCGCCCATCTTCTGGCCATCAGCGGCATGCACATGTCGGTGATCGGGCTTTTTCTGTACAGGATCTTAAGAAAGGCCGGCCTTGGTTACGGAGGCGCGGGCCTGGGAGGCGGAGTTCTGGTGATCCTTTATGGAATCCTGACCGGAGGAACGCCGTCGGTGGAAAGGGCCGTTATCATGATGGTGACGGCATTTGCCGCAGGCTATCTTGGAAGAACCTATGATCTCCTGTGTTCGGCCGCCTTTGCGCTGTTTCTGCTGGGTTTAAAATCACCTCTGTTCCTGACCCAGGGCGGGGTGCAGCTTTCCTTCGGAGCTGTTTTTGCCATAGGAGGGGTCCGGCCTGTTTTGGAAAACTGGGTCGGAAAGGGAAAGCCTCTGGCAGGAACCGTTTCCACCGCAATTGCCATACAGATGGTCACCCTGCCTGTGGTGCTGTATCATTTTTACCAGCTGCCTCTTTACGGAATTTTCTTAAACTTTCTGGCCATTCCTCTGATGGACGGCGTAATATATTCCGCCTTTGGCGTTATCTTTCTTGGAAGCGTCTGGCCGGCTCTTGGAATCGGAGCGGCGGGAGCCGGGCATTATATTCTAAGTCTCTATGAGTTTCTTTGCAGAGGAATATCAGAGCTTCCCTATTATAACCTGACCTTCGGAAGACCGGAGCCGGAACGGATCATTGCTTATGGATTTCTGTTGGCGGCGGTGCTGGGATTTTTTAAGATCCGGGAGGAAAAGAATCATGAAGATCCGGGGGAAGAGAACAAAAATGAGCCGGAGGAATCAGAGAAGAAGAGGGAATTTCCCCATGTCCTGAGGATTTTCCTTCTGTTTGGAGTGTACGGCATCTGTATCCTGTTTTTCAAACCCGGTCCGGTAAAAGGGCTGGAAGCGCTGTTTCTCGATGTGGGGCAGGGAGACGGGATTTTGCTGCGTACGGGAAAGTATGCGGTGCTGGTGGATGGGGGGAGCACTTCCAGGAAATCATTGGGGGAATACACCCTGGAACCGTGTCTGGAAAGTCTGGGGGTTCCCGTGATCCATTATGCTTTTGTCAGCCATGGGGACACAGATCATTTGAGCGGTGTCCGATACCTTTTGGAAAGCAGCAAAGATATAAGGATCGAAAACCTTATGCTTCCATACCAGGGGAAAACGAATGAGAATATAATGATACTGGCTGAGCTGGCCAGGAAGCGGAGGACAAAGGTAATGTATTTAACAGCCGGTGATAAGATCCTCGCGGGGGACTTACGGATTACATGCCTTTACCCGAAAACAGTCGATATACCGGAAAATGCCAATGAGGAATCGGAAGTACTCAGGATTGATTACAGAGACTGTCACATGCTGTTTACAGGTGACATGGGAGAAAAAGAGGAAAGGCGGATATTGGAGCGGCCGGAGAGCAGGCTTCTGGAGGACATCAATGTGCTCAAGACCGCCCATCACGGCTCTAAATTTTCATCCTGCGAAGCATTTCTTGATGCCCTGACCCCCAGGTGGGCCGTTATTTCTTATGGGGAAAATAATTCCTATGGCCACCCTCATAAAGAAGTTCTGGAACGTTTTAAGGAACGAAGGGTGGAGGTGTATAAGACCGGGGAGGGAGGTGCAATCCGCCTGCAGACGGATGGGAGGAAGATCCGTTTCTCAAGTTTCGTTGACGGAGAGTGATTCTCCCGTTATAATAAAAAGAAGGAAAAAGGAGAGGAAGGACACCATGCAGACGCTGATCCAGGATATGAAGAACCACAGCTTCAAGCCGGTCTATCTTCTATACGGAGAAGAAGGTTTTTTGAAGAGCAGTTATAAAAATCAGATGAAAGCGGCCATAACCGGCGGCGATACCATGAACTTCAATCAGTTTGAAGGGAAGGGGATTGATGTGCGGGAGCTCATAAGTCTGGCCGATACCATGCCTTTCTTTGCGGAAAAGCGGCTCATACTGGCGGAGGACAGCGGGTTTTTCAAGGCAGCGCCTGAGGAGCTTTTATCCTATCTTCCCCAGATACCCGATACCACGTGTCTGATCTTTGTGGAATCGGAAGTGGACAAACGGAGCAAACTGTTTAAAAAGGTGAAGGAACTGGGGGGTGTTTCCGAGATGGCACGGCAGGATGGGGCCCAGCTTGCCAAATGGGCCGGCACCATACTTTCCAGGGAAGGGAAAAAGATCACAGGCAATACCATGGAGCTCTTTCTTAACATGACCGGGGATGATATGGAGAATATCAGAATGGAGCTGGAGAAGCTCATAAGCTTTACCCTGGGCAGAGAGGTCATCACGGCGGAGGATGTGGAAGCCATCTGCACGGTCCGCGTGACCAATAAGATTTTTGACATGGTGACCGCCATGGTGAACAGGCAGACCAGAAAAGCCATGGATTTATATGAGGATCTTCTCACCTTAAAGGAGCCGCCCATGAGGATCCTGTTTCTCATAGCCAGGCAGTTTAACCAGATCCTGCAGGTGAAGGAGCTGATGGGAAAGGGACTGGATAAGGGAGCCATTGCATCAAAGCTTAAAATTCCGCCTTTTGCGGCGGGAAAGATCATGCCTCAGGCAAGATCCTTTTCCAGGGAGCAGATTCTGTCCTGTGTGAATGTGTGTGTGGAAACGGAAGAATCCGTAAAGACCGGAAGGCTGAATGACCGTCTGGCCGTGGAGCTGCTGCTGACACAAAAATATTAGAACCTCATGACTTGCCGGAAAAGGAGGCACCAATGCAAAAGTTTTTTAAAAGAGTACAGACAAGGAGATTTTTATCGAGGCTGCTTCTTGCTGTACTGGTGATACTGTCATATAAGATTATTATGAACTTTTCGGATGCAGTGGTTTGGATTCAATCTGTTGCAAAGGTTCTGGCCCCTTTTTTCTATGGATTTGTCATTGCGTATTTGCTGAATATTCCATGTTCCGCACTGGAAAACCGCCTGGAAAAAAGCAGATTTCAATTTTTACAGAAAAGGTCCAGAGGGTTCAGCGTTCTGATCATTTATGCCCTGTTCCTGACCCTCATTGTTTTGATCATCAATATATTAATACCTACACTCCAGAAAAGCATATCGGATTTTATCTTACATTTTAACACTTACTACAATAATGCGGTTATGGCCCTGCGGCAGCTGCCTCTGGAAAACTTCGGCTTACTGGAATCATTGACAAACGTCATGGTTGACCGGGTGGCATGGAAGGCCGTGCTGGATGGGATCGGCATAAAGGAAGTGCTCAATTCACTCAATGCAGTGCTGAGCCTGACCTCCCATGTGATCAGCGGGTTTATTACCATTGTGTCATCGGTGTATTTTTTGCTGGAGACACACAATTTTAAATTTCAGATGGACCGGCTGATGAGGCTGTTTCTCCCTGAGAAAACAAAAAGTGGGGTCATAAGGTACGGAAACATTATAAATGACAGTTTTAAAAAGTTTATCGTCTGCCAGCTTCTGGATTCGCTCATCTTATGTGTGATTACAACCATTGAATTTACGGTTCTCGGATCCAAATATTCGGTGGCTCTGGGAGTTATGCTGGCTGTGTGCAACATCGTCCCCTAT
Source organism: Lachnospiraceae bacterium 54-53 (assembly GCA_041223105.1). Lineage (GTDB taxonomy): Bacteria > Bacillota > Clostridia > Lachnospirales > Lachnospiraceae > Lacrimispora. The sequence goes on along the minus strand of JBCLPO010000002.1, from coordinate 490,671 downwards.
TTCGGTTCCATTGTTGGTTCCGTGGGTGCGGTCATCATCATAGCGGCCACCAGCGGAATCAGCACGGGTGCCATTGCAGCCGTGGTTTTGCTCGTTACCCAGCAGATTGACGGCAATGTGATACAGCCAAAGCTCATGGGAAACTCTTTTTCCTTAAGCCCGGCCCTGATCGTGATAGGAATTACCTTAGGCGGGGCTGCTGCAGGGATCTGGGGCATGGTCCTCGCGGTACCGGTAGTCAATATCCTGAAAATAGTTTCCGGAGATATTCTTGCAGCCAGAGAAGCAGATATGGAAAACGGGGGTTCTCCGGTTTCCGGATCCGTAAAAGACGATGGAACAGAACAGGATTGAAGAGCATATCCTTATAAATGGTCTGACCAAAAAGTGCCAGGATGTATTTGTTTCAATACATTCTGACACTTTTGGTCTAACCGGCCGGACGTTCTGACACATCTCTTTTTTATCAGGGCTCTTCGCAGCAGCATGTATCCTTTTCATCGGGGCACGTGGGGCAGAGAGCCTCCTGGGCGGAGATCGTCCCCAGCGTGTCACCAAGCTGTGAAAATATACAGCTGATCAGAGCGATTTCCTCTGCGGATCGGTCCTGGGCAATACAGCAGGCCAGGGAGGATACAAACATGGCGAGTTCACAGGGCTGCATAAAAACATCACCTCGGAATAGTATATGTTTCAGAGCCGCAGAGCGACAGGAAAAATGCTCAATCCACTAATTTATAGATGTTGAAAGGCTCAAACAGGATCAGATAATGGTCCTTTTGCAGTCCTTTTCCATATTTGTCCTCATCGCCCACCGGCTGGATCTGGCGATTGGGACAACCTACATAAGGGACGCGGTGATCATCGGCTTCATGGCCAACGAGCTCCTGTCCATCGTAGAAAACGCAGGACTCAGGGGCCCGGTACATTCCCGGGCCGTCCTTCATATTATAAAAGAAAAAGGACAAGGTAAGTTTTATGGTAAAAAGTGAATCTACGGTTGACGTACCCCGGGTGGAACTGCTGGGGATACAGGAAAATTTAAAGAATTCCGATTACACGGAGATTGAACGTTTCCGGGAATCTTTTGATGCGGATGAAATGGGCTTTTCGGGAAGAAGGGAAGGGATTTAATATGGAAGTTCATAAGCTGTTAACACCATATAATTACAGCAACGGTCAGACCGACCGGATTAAATATATTGTTATCCACTATGTCGGAGCTCTGGGAGGGGCGGAAGCGAACTGTAAATATTATGCCTCCCAATACATTGGAGCCAGCGCTCACTATTTCGTAGGATTCAGCGGGGAAATATGGCAGTCCGTTGAGGATAAAAATATTGCATGGCATTGCGGGGCGAAATCCTATAATCATCCGGAGTGCCGCAACAGCAACAGTCTGGGCATAGAACTGTGCGTCAGAAACAAGGGGAGCCAGTCGGATACAAGCAGGGACTGGTATTTTGAAAATGCCACCGTGAAGGCAGCCATTGAGCTGACAAAGGAACTGATGGAACGATACGGTGTCAGAGCAGATCATGTGATCCGCCATTATGATGTGACCGGAAAAATCTGCCCTAACCCCTACGTATACAACCATACCCAGCACACCTGGGATGATTTTAAGAATACACTGGTAACGGCGACACAGCTTAAATCCGGGTGGATGGAAGAAGACGGAGGCTTCAGGTTTTATCTGGGTAATACAGGAAACTATGTAAAAAACGACTGGTATGAAGATGATGGAAAATGGTACTGGTTCGACGGTGCCGGTTTCATGGTCAAAGATACGTGGAAAACCGGCTCGGATGGGAAATGGTATTATTTAAACAGCAGCGGAGCCATGGCAAAGGACCAGTGGATCATTTGGAAAGGGGAACTTTACCGGGCAACGGAGGATGGCAGCATGTTCGAAGGAAAATTGTATCTGGGAACAGACGAAAGCGGTATTCTGAAAATAGTTTGAGAAAAAGACGGGAGTCCGGCAATCCGGCCCCGTCAAAATATTTTTGATTTTATGTTATTCGAAAAAGTTTATCCAATACAAACATTAAAGAAACAATGGTATTTTGCCAGACGCTGTGATAAAATGATCCATATGACAGGCCGGTTGAAGCTGCACGGCAGAAGCGACAAACGGTCACAGACATTTTTTCCAAAGGAGGCCCCATATGAGTTATCTGAAACGGAAATCCATTCAATTGATCTTCACGTTTTACATGGTTTGCTTCGCATTCCGGGCCATTGAGTATTTTATATTCCGTACGGATCAGTCCGTGATCGGTGAGGCATTCATACATAAACTGGCTGGCATTCTCCTGTTGGCCGGAGCCGTTTCATATCTCAGGCTTACGTGGACAGAAATCGGGTTTTCTCCGGAAAAGGTTTTAAACCGTCTTTTCCTTGGACTGTTATTGGGCGGCGGGGTATTCACCGTGGCATATGGCGCTGAAATATGGCTGCAGTCATCGGCAGGAAATTCCCCTGTCCTCAGATTTTTTGTGACCAGTTATTCTGTTTTGGGAAACCGGGGAATGGAGAGCGGACTGCAGTTCATTTTAATATGCATAGTGGGTAATATCATAAATGTCATCATGGAAGAAGGGGTTTTCAGGGGATTGTTTATCCGCCTGGCAGAGCAGAAATATTCCTTTGGGACCGCCTGCTGGCTTTCGTCCCTTCTCTTCGGAGTCTGGCATATCATGCAGCCGATAAGAAATGTGGCTGATGGCACCCAGTCCGTTTTCGGTGCGGTCATGACAGGCCTGGTGTTAACCGTAACCAGTATGCTGCTGGGAATACAGTACTGCATGCTTTTAAAGCTCACCGGCTCCTTGTGGGCGGGGATGGCGGCGCATTTTATCAATAATACGGCGGTCAACTTAATCCATGTGATCACGGCCTCCGGTATGGATGAACTGCAGACGGTCCGCATCTCTGGCGCGCAGACGCTTTCCTTTCTCCTTGTCCTGGCCTTTTACATGTGGCGTAAAAAACATTGCCTCCGCCTGTGCGAAGGGAAGAAGGCGGATTGATCAAAGTCCTTATCTCATTATAACAAAAAATCCCATTCAGCGGGTCAGTCTGAATGGGATAAAATCCGTTTTATGAATTAAGCCAATGTGTTTACAGCCTTAGAGATTCTGGATACTTTTCTGGAAGCGGTATTCTTATGATATACGCCCTTGGTAGCAGCCTTATCGATCTCTGCGATAGCGCTGATCAAACTTGCCTGTGCAGCAGCCTTGTCACCGGCAGTAATAGCAGTCTCTACCTTCTTGATCGATGTTTTCACTCTGGATCTGATCGCTTTGTTTCTAGCAGCCTTAGTTTCGTTAACTAAGATTCTTTTCTTAGCAGATTTAATGTTAGCCAATCTGTACACCTCCAATAAAATGATATATGATTATTTTATTTGTTTTGCATCAAAGCCTGGACACGGACAGTTCAATGTAAACATACCTTAATATTCTAACGAATTTCGGATCAGATGTCAATACATAATTCCTGCTTTTTTGCAGAAAATACCTAAGAAATGGTGGAAAGGAGGAAGAAATGGAAAACACATTTGAAGTGCGTACAGATCTTGCGGTAGAGGAGAAAGAAAGCTTTCCGGGTGACGGCGGTGAAATCTCCGGTGTATCCTTGCGGGAATGGCACCGGGCGGACAGCCATATAAAAATGACGGAGGTAAAGATCCTCGATAAAAAGGGCGAAAAAGCCATGGGAAAGCCCATGGGAACCTATATCACACTGGAGGCGGATGAGCTTTCCATTAAGGATGAGGATTATCACAGGGAGGTTTCCGAGGAGCTGGCAAGCCAGATCGGGCGGCTCATGAAAGGAAAGGATTACCGAAAACCGGATTTTCACGTGCTGGTGGCCGGGCTTGGCAATGCATCCGTGACGCCGGACTCCTTAGGCCCCAGAGTCCTTAGAAATCTCCAGGTGACGAGACATTTGAAGGTCCAGTATGGAGATGATTTCTGGAAGGGCAGGAGTATGCCGGTGATCAGCGGAATTGTGCCGGGGGTCATGGCCCAGACGGGAATGGAGAGCGCAGAAATTTTAAAAGGAATCATAAAAGAAACGGAGCCGGATCTGATCATTGCCATCGATGCGCTGGCGGCCAGAAGCGTAAAACGTCTTGGGACCACCATTCAGCTTACGGATACGGGGATCCATCCGGGTTCCGGTGTGGGGAACCACAGACACAGCCTGACCAGGGAAAGCCTGGGAGTTCCGGTGATGGCAATCGGTGTTCCCACCGTTGTGGGGGCGGCCGCCATTGTCCACGACACTGTTTCGGCCATGATCGCCGCCCTTTCAAAGAGCATGGAGACAAAGGGAATGGGAGATTTTATCGGTGGCATAAGCTCTGATGAGCAGTATGACCTCATCCGGGAGCTGCTGGAGCCGGAGTTCGGCCCCATGTATGTAACACCTCCGGATATCGATGAAACGGTAAAAGAATTGAGCTTTACAATTTCCGAAGGGATCCACCTGGCGTTTTTGGGACAGGAAGTTTCGTAGTAAATGACATGCCTTCTGCATAGGATGTTGGAGGAAGTAAAACGCTTCCTCCAACACAGGGGAACCAGTTCCCCGATAAGCTACATTATGAATAATTGTGCAGGAAGGCGGCTATGGAACAGAACAACGGCAAAATCAACCGGTTAATTAAAAATATGATGATTGCAGTGAGCCTTATTCTGGCCGTTCTTTTAAGCGTCAAGGAGGTTTCCTATGCCGAAAAGAAAACGGATTGGAGCAAAGCCACAGAATGGGTAAAAGAGGGGACCGGACTGGGACTTTCCTATATCTGGCGGCATCAGTATCCGGCGGCAATATGGGAGGAAAAGGATCCGGACGGCGCCCAGGAGGGAAAGCGGGGAAATACCGTGTCCGGCGTTCTCTGCAGCTTCCTCTTCAGCCGGTCCCCTGTTTTTCGTTATCTGGAAAGCAGCGGAAAAACGGAAACGGATTATGGGGAAGCGGATCCGGCCTATAAGGGGTATCTGGAAAGCGGAAAATTTTATGAGGAACACAGTTTCCTATTGTATGACGGCGGAGAGGAGAGCGGAGAGGACGGAAGCGTCAACGCCAAGACCGCAAAGGCCCAGCCGGAACAGCCTCCGGCGGATGGGGCAGCTGAAACGGAACAAAATCAGGCGGCAGAGACGGAAAAAGTCAATGCAGGGACCGGGGAAAAGGATCCGGCCATGACCTGTGCGGCCAGCGCCATATGGCCCATAGTGGGCGTTACATACCGGAAAGAGCAGCTGGCGGATTATGATTATTTAATGAAACATTTTTACAGCGTCCATGTTTCCACAACGGCCGGCCGGGATCTGATGAAGGCCGATGAGTTTCTTGCCGAGGATTTTACCCTGGAAGGCGGGAACGACAAGCCTCAGATCCTGATTTACCACACCCACTCCCAGGAGGAGTTTTCCGACTTCGGCCCCGATAATGCCGGTGCCACCGTGGTGGGGATCGGAAGCTATTTGACGGAGCTTTTGACCGCAAAGGGGTATAATGTCATTCACGATACATCGGTTTATGATCTTCAAAACGGCAAGCTGGACAGAAACAGGGCCTATACCTATGCTCTGGACGGCATTACCGGCATACTGCAGCAGAATCCATCCATTGAGGTTGTGCTGGATATTCACAGGGACGGAGTGAATGAAGACTTACACATGGTAAACCAGGTCAATGGAAAGCCCACTGCGCCCATTATGTTTTTCAACGGCGTCAGCCAGACACCGGAGGGGCCCATTGAGTATCTGCCCAATCCGTACAGGGAACAGAATCTCGCCTTCAGCTTTCAGCTGCAGCTGGATTCCGCGGCATATTTTCCAGACCTGACGAGGAAAATATACATTAAGGGCCTTCGTTATAATCAGCACTTAAGGGCCCGGTCATCCCTGATCGAAGTGGGTGCCCAGACCAATACATACCAGGAAGCGTTAAACGCCATGGAACCTCTGGCAGAAGTTTTGGATATGGTGCTGAAGGGAAATTAACTGCAGGTGGAAATGGAATATGTTACCATAATACCCTGGAACAATCGTGTCACTGCAGGGGTGTTGGCCTTCCGGCGTTTTTCTTTAAAGTCCTGGAAACAGGCATAGAAAAATCACCCTTGTATACTTTGGACGGTTACAGGGTGAGTTTCTGCTCTTTTAATTGGCCAATCCCTTGTATTGGGGCGGTTGTTCCTTTTGTAATCCGAACATAGTATATCTGGTGACGGGATTCCAATGAGAAATAATGAACGGAAAAATAATTTGAGAATGTATTCTATTGCTTATCCAACGGAATTACAAGGAAAATCAACGCTTTCACAGTGGACAATCGGTAAATTTAATGGTATATTTTTATAGATATCACAGGTATCTGGCAGATTATGCCCTGCACAGGACAGGAGCGCCGGAGAACAACAGAAACATCAGAAAAGAGGAATTTACTATATGGCAGCTGCCCAGCAGAATAAGATACGCAATTTTTGTATTATCGCTCATATTGATCACGGAAAATCCACCCTTGCGGACAGGATCATAGAGAAGACAGGACTGTTGACCAGCAGGGAAATGCAGGCCCAGGTGCTTGATAACATGGATCTGGAAAGAGAACGGGGGATCACCATCAAGGCTCAGGCGGTCCGGACCGTTTACAAGGCAAAGGACGGCCAGGAATACATTTTTAACATGATCGATACTCCGGGTCATGTGGACTTTAATTATGAGGTTTCCAGAAGCCTGGCGGCCTGTGACGGGGCCATTCTGGTGGTGGATGCATCCCAGGGGATCGAGGCCCAGACACTGGCCAACGTGTATATGGCTCTGGACCATGATCTGGATGTATTCCCTGTTTTAAATAAGATCGATCTTCCAAGCGCCGAACCGGACCGGGTGGTGGAAGAGATCGAGGATGTGATCGGCATTGAAGCCCACGACGCGCCCCGGATCTCTGCAAAGACAGGAGAAAATGTGGAGGCAGTGCTGGAGGCCATTGTGGAAAAGATCCCGGCTCCCCAGGGCGATCCGGAGGCACCTCTCCAGGCCCTGATCTTCGATTCCCTGTATGACTCTTATAAAGGAGTCATCGTATTCTTCCGGGTGAAGGAAGGATCGGTAAAAAAAGGTGACAAGGTGCTCATGATGGCTACCGGTGCGGTGGAAGAGGTGGTGGAGGTAGGCTACTTCGGTGCCGGACAGTTCCTTCCGTGTGAAGTGTTAAGTGCAGGTATGGTAGGCTATCTGTCGGCCAGCATCAAGAATGTGAAGGATACGGCGGTGGGAGATACCATCACTCATGCGGACAGGCCGTGCAAATCCCCGCTTCCTGGCTATAAAAAGGTGACTTCCATGGTTTACTGCGGTTTATATCCGGCGGATGGTGCGCGGTATAATGACCTGCGGGATGCCTTGGAAAAGCTTCAGCTCAATGATGCATCCCTGTTCTTTGAACCGGAGACTTCCCTGGCCCTTGGATTTGGCTTCCGCTGCGGATTTTTGGGTCTTCTTCATCTGGAGGTCATCCAGGAACGTCTGGAGAGAGAGTACAACTTGGACCTGGTGACCACGGCACCGGGGGTTGTATACCGGATCTATAAAAAGAACGGAGACTTACTTGAACTGACCAATCCATCCAACCTGCCGGATCCCACGGAAATCGAATATATGGAAGAACCCATTGTCAGCGCAGAGATCATGGTGACCACGGAATTTGTGGGCGCCATCATGACCCTGTGCCAGGAACGCCGGGGAGTATACCTTGGAATGGAATACATGGAGGAAACCAGGGCGCTGCTGAAATATGAGCTCCCTTTAAATGAGATCATTTATGACTTTTTTGATGCCTTAAAATCCCGTTCCAAAGGATATGCATCCTTTGATTATGAACTGAAGGGCTACCAGAAATCCGAACTGGTAAAGCTGGACATCCTGGTGAACAAGGAAGAGGTGGATGCCCTGTCATTTATCGTTCATTCGGAATCCGCTTATGACCGGGGCAGGAGAATGTGTGAAAAGCTGAAGGATGAAATACCGAGACAGCTTTTTGAGATCCCCATCCAGGCGGCCGTCGGAGGCAAGGTCATTGCCAGGGAGACGGTAAAAGCCATGAGAAAAGACGTTCTTGCCAAATGCTACGGCGGAGATATATCACGCAAGAAAAAACTCCTTGAAAAGCAGAAGGAAGGTAAAAAACGTATGCGCCAGGTTGGTAACGTGGAGATACCACAGAAGGCATTTATGAGCGTACTGAAATTAGATGATGAATAAAAAGGATTTGGAGATTTACGTACATGTCCCGTTCTGTGTGCGTAAATGCGCTTACTGTGATTTCCTGTCATTTCCGGGAAACCAGCGGATGCAGCGGGATTATACGAAAAAATTAATGGAAGAGATTGAGTACCGGGGTGCCCGTGCCAAAGAATACCAGGTAGTCAGCGTATTCATCGGAGGGGGCACTCCTTCCATATTGAAGGCGGAGGACATGTCCGCAGTCCTTCATGCCCTCAGGGAACAGTTTGAGATCCGGACCGATGCGGAAATCACCATGGAGGTGAATCCCGGTACTGTCACCCCGGAGGGACTTTCCGTCTACCGGGAGGGGGGAGTCAACCGGATCAGCCTTGGCCTTCAGTCAGCGGATGACCGGGAACTCCGATATCTGGGCAGGCTACACACCTATGATGAATTTTTAAGGAGCTACCAGAGAGTCCGTATGGCCGGCTTTGACAATGTAAATGTGGATTTGATCTCCGCGATCCCCGGACAGACCACGGAATCCTGGAAAAACACCTTAAAGAAAGTGACCATGCTGAAGCCGGAGCACATATCCGCCTACAGTCTGATCGTGGAAGAAGGGACTCCGTTTTATGACCGGTACGGAGAGCACGTGGAAATGGATAGCCATTCCATGGCTCCGGAGGAACGGCAGCGTCTGATGGCTTTGCCGGATCTGCCGGATGAGGATGAGGAGCGGAGGATGTATGATCTGACCCGGGAATTTTTAGAAGAGCAGGGCTATGAACGGTATGAGATATCCAATTATTCCAGAAAGGGCTGTGAATGCCGGCATAACATCGGCTATTGGACGGGGACACAGTATCTGGGCCTTGGTCTTGGGTCATCTTCCTATCTTGACGGCTGCCGTTTTCACAACACCCCGGATTACAACGAATACTGCAGTGCCCGGCTGGATCGGGAAGAGGATTCGGAGAGGGCATTGAGGCAGGAATTTGAGAGGCTGACCATTGAGGAAAAGATGGAGGAATACATGTTTCTGGGGCTTCGTTTGACCAGAGGCGTTTCCGCTCTCGGGTTTATCAGCAGCTTCGGACAGAATATCCGCAGCGTCTATGGCCCTGTGCTGGATGCCATGGAGAAGGAAGGGCTTATGGAATTTAAGGAAGGGTATTATCGCCTGACTTTAAGAGGAATTGATATCAGTAATTATGTGATGAGCCAGTTTTTATCCTAGTCAGGGTTGATCCGGCTCAAAACAGGGAATTCACGGTCATTGATATTATTTAGTACGAATAAGCCCATATTTGGAACATATTCGGGTTATATGCATAAAAGATGCAGTAAAGTGTTATGTGAGATTGAAGAGAAAAATAATGGATTTTAAAGTCTGACATAATAATACTTTACATAAAATAGCCTGATCATTATAAGCTCCTGATATGGATTTCTGTCTTTTCTGGCTTTATCCTGCCGGTATAGGGAATATTACTTCATTGTACAGGGTATGATCATATTTAAAATATATGTTTTTATCATCATAGGAGGCTGAAATGGGTAAAACCTGTATACGAGAAAACAGAATCGTTACAGATAAATTAATAGATGAATATTGTGCATGGCTGCATGGCTGTGAAAAGAGCAAAGAGACGGTTCAAAGATATCGGTATCATCTTTGCTTATTTAAGCGTTATCTCAATGGAAGGTCTGTGAATAAAGAAGTTGTCATCCTGTGGAAGGGCTTATTGCGCCAAAATATGGCTCCCGTGACGGTTAACGGAGCGTTGGCCGCACTGAACGGATTTTTCAATTACTGCCGATGGACGGACTGCAAGGCCAAATTCCTAAAAATCTGCCGTAATACTTTCTGTTCCGAAAATAAGGAAATATCAAAGGATGAGTACAGAAGGCTGGTGGAAGCCGCCCGGAAAAAGGGAAATGAAAGGCTTGCTCTGCTGCTGCAGACGATCTGTTCAACCGGAATCCGTGTATCCGAGCTGCCGTTCATAACCGTAGAGGCAGCTGTGAAGGGAAAGGCGGAAGTTGACTGCAAAGGGAAGGTCAGAACTGTTTTTCTCACAAGACAGTTATCCGGTATGCTGATAAATTATGCAAAAAAGAAGCATATTGAAAGCGGCATGATTTTCATAACAAGAAACGGGACCTCATTGGACAGAAGCAATATCTGGAGGGATATGAAAGCCTTAAGCGGGGAATCAGGTGTTACCTGGGATAAGGTATTTCCTCATAATCTGCGTCATTTATTTGCCAGATCTTACTACAATCTGGAAAAGGACCTGACAAGACTTGCGGATATTCTGGGACACAGCAGCATCAACACCACACGTAGCTATACGATAGAAAGCGGTTACAGCCATGTAAGACAATTAGAAAAACTAAAACTTCTGATTGAAGTTGACAACAGAATTCCTATTTTGTTGTAGTTCATAGGATTATCTTAAGATATTCTACTACATATTAAAAATAAAATCCACTATTATTCTTTAAAATCTCTATTTTATAAAATTTGCGCATGGTAAACAGGCTGGTTAGCAATATTTTTATTAAACCGGCCTGTTTTTCGTGCATATAAAAACAAAACAATGGTTGGAAGCTTAAAATTTTGATGATTTAGCGTCCGACTCTTGTTTTTTTTACAACAAAATAGGAATTCTGTTGTAATTCATTAAACAGTTCATGAAAGACCGGAAAAAACTCACCTGAATTGGGGTTTATATAAATGCAGCATAAGAGAAAGGAAGGTAAAAATGAGGAATGAAAAAAGTTTTGAGTATACTTATGGTCTTTACACTTTCGGTGGGCTTTTTAACGTCTTCTCTTCATGGGGAAGCGTTTGCGGCAGAAGGCTGGAAAATGGAAAACGGAGAATGGTCATATCTCGATTCAGGCAGCCGGCCCTTGACCGAGGTCTGGAAAAAATCCAGGGACAGCTGGTATTACTTATCTTCAAACGGAACAATTTTAAAAAACACTGTCTTTCGTTTGGGGAATGTGATCTATTTTACAGATGAAGACGGCAGAATGGTTCAGAACAGGTGGGTATGGATGGATGAAGCCAAAGACCCGGCCGGTGCGTTTGAAGAGGGATGGTATTATTTCGGAGCGGACGGAAAAGCCTGTCAGCGAAAGAACAGCAGCTTTAAAAAGCGGATTGAAGGGAAAAATTATATTTTTAATGAAGATGGACTTATGTTAACCGGATGGTTCGATGAAGACGGCAATACCCTGGATGAGTCCGACGATCCGTTTACGGATGGTCTCTATTACGCCGCAGAAGACGGCGCACTTTTCACCGGACAATGGCTGGATTATGGAGAGACAGACCATGGGGTGGGAGGTTCTGATTTATACAGCGGGGTCACAGACCGCTATTATACGGATTACGAAACGCTGTGGATCTATTTTGACGGAAACTCAAAAAAGATATACAGCAAAGGAGAGAATCTCCGCCAGAAGAACATTGACGGATATACCTATGGATTTGATGAGAATGGAATCATGATTCCATGGTGGAGCAAGGTGGCCACCATCAGCAATGCGGATAAGAGCAATCCCGCCAGCTCCGCTTCGGCCAGATATTTTTCCGGATACGACGGAGGAAAGCTTTTAAAAAATATGTGGTTCTGGATGTATCCTTCAGAAAATCTGGATGAAACAGAGTATTACGATCAGGAATGCAGCTGGTGGCATACGGATGAGAGCGGAGAGGTTTACAGAAACAGGATCCGTAAAATAAACGGAAAAAATTATGCTTTTGATGGGATCGGAAGAATGCAGACAGGCTTTGTTCTGTTTGACGGAAGATCCGAATATGTGGCCCAGTATGACGTTGATGCATGGAATTCAGAGGATTTTAAGACAGGTTCTCTCTACGGCATTGAAAAATCCGATCTGTATCTGTTTGCCCCGGATGAATTAAACGACGGTTCCATGCAGAACGGAAAGGAAATAAAGGTCGAGCTTGCGGATGGAATCTTTACATTTGGATTTTCCGGCAATGGAAAAGCATATGGGAACAGAAACCAGCTGCAAAAAAAAGATGACCGGTATTATATCAACGGACTGAGGCTGGAGGCAGACGGGGGATACGGTTACGGTGTTGTCGAGGTGCAAAAAAACAATGAAACCTATTACCAGGTCGTAGATATCAACGGCAAAATCGTAAAGGGCGATAAAAAGATAGTAAAAGACAAAGAGGGAGGATATTTAATCATTATCAACCACAGGTTCGCAGCCTGGGTGGGAGATGAGGAGAAGCCCAGATGGAGAAACGGAGAGGAAGGCACAGGCTTTTACCATTACGATAAGAATAACAGGGAAAATCCTTATGAAGAAGGTCTGATTGCAGGTTATGGCACCGAGCCTTCCACAGATGAATTGCCTCCGGAGGAAAGGCTGAATTTTTGAGCATGAGGATTGCCTGAGAAGGAGGAAACTATGAAGAACAGGAAAAAACAGAAAGCGCAGACCGCATGGGTGCTGGCAGCCGTCATGGTTATTACTATGGCGGCACCGCCCGCATCCTTGGCAGCGCTGAGCTACGGCGATCCTTCGATCGTACAATTTGATCCGCAGAATGGACCGGATCTGTCACATTCCACATATGCGAATGTGCCGAGATATGAAAGCGGTATCTCTTATGCCACGGGACAGGCAGGGTATGCCCTGTGTTCATCGGAGGATTTTAACGGCATTGAAACGGTAGACAGAGGCTCCGGGCCAAGGCCCGGGCTTCCGGAATTTAAAGTTGAATGGCCGGGCTATACATTTGACGGCTGGTACGGCGCAGACGGGAATAAGGTCCTTAATCTTCCTTATGCCTTTCCCTATGTGTCGCCGGAAACCTATCAGGCAGTGTGGAACGGAAACAGCAGCAGCCGGTTTGATTTTACTGTCATGCATTACCGTGATTTAAATGGGGAAAGAGACAGCATGACTGACGGCAGCGATCCGTCTGCATGGCCATCGGACGGAGACAGCCAGGTGATCCGGTTTTTTGACGACGGGACCTGGACGAATCCGGTAACAGCCAATACTCCGGTCTCAGCCACCTATAAAAGGAATATACCCGGATATAAACTGAAATCAGTACTGATTAAAAATAACAGGATCCGGAGATTTGATGATGAGACCGGGACCGGAACCCTGGAAGAAGCGGCCACTGTCAACTCTTCTACGAACGCGGTCCGGGGATATATGCCCAATGATGACCTTATGGCCGCCTACCGCTATGAACCGGATGCCGGCAATAAATTCACGATGCGGGTGGAATACGTGGATGGAGACGGCACGGCCATAAAAACGCCGGATTACACGACTCATATCATCGTTAACACGGTGGATAATCACAATAACATTCTTGCACAGCCGCAGGATCTGTCCGTTTCTCCGTCGGAGTCCGTTGAACTGGCAATAGAAAGAAAATCAGGATATTCTTATCCGCCCAACATCACATGGAACGGCAATTTCTCCGGCCCGGTTCTTTATGAGACCGAAGAAACGTTTACCTTTCAAACCGGTATCACGGGAGGCTCCGTTACCATTACCTATAACGAAGACCTGACAGATCCGGATTACTGGGCCCGTGTTGATTATTATAACAGTCCGGGCGGGGCTTTGTCCGGAGACTCCTCTCCTAAATTCTTCCGCTTAAATTCTGATCCGCAGGATTCTTATCCGATCGGCGAGCTGACAGGGAATATCACCCCGTCGCCTGGGGCCCATTATTTATTTGACGGCTGGTATAAGGCAAATTCCAGCGGAACCGGAAAGACAGGAGGAAAGCTTACCGGTGACGTGCGGGTGACTGAGAACTTAAAGCTCTATGCAAATTTTGAAGAGGATCCCAATGAGTGGTTTGATATTACCTTTGTATCTGGAAATCATGGAAGCCTTTCAGGAAGCGCCGGAGCCCATGTGGCAAAGGGGACGGTATGGACTGATCTGGACCTGCCTTCGCCCCGGGCAGACAGCAATTATCTTTTTAACGGCTGGTATGATGAGAATGGAAACCGGGTACAAAACAGCCTTCAGATACTTTCCGATCACACGTATACGGCCAGGTTTACGCCCATTGCAGGAGATGACGGAATATTAAGCATACCCGATGCAGACGGATCCGTATCCGCGGACGGGACCGGACAGGTCCGGATAAATGGTGCAAACGAAGAGCGAAAGTATGCGGTTACGGATGAAGAAGGCATTGTTATATCCTTTATGACAGGTTCCCAACTGAAAGACGGAAAATTCACCGGACTGGATCCCTGTACCTATTACTATGTTTATGAACTGTCGTTAACCGCATTTCCGGCAGCAGGAGAACCTCTGGCCGGCCAGGTGGATGGGGCTCTGACGAGCCAGCCTGCAAGGACCGGCATCCTGACTCTCGGTAACAACTATTCCGTTGCTGACGATGGAAACGGGGGAAGGAAGAAAATCACCATCCATCCGGCAGCGGGGGATACGCTGTATGCACTGCTCGACGGTGACGGGAATGCCGTTTCGCAGACAGGTTCTGCGGAGGGATGGCTGGGCGCCTCGGGAAGTCCGGCTGCAGCAGTGTTCACAGATCTGGAATCCGGACAGACATATACGGCAGTTGCAAAGCAGCCGGGAGAAACAGAATCTCCATCTGAAAAGGCATTGCTGGGCAGTCCGGTCCTGCTGGAAGAATCATCCCAGGCAGAGGACCGGGACTGCTGGAAGAATCATCCCAGGCAGAGGACCGGGACTGCACTCTGTATATCACAAACGGAGGTTATGCAGCGGAAGTCACCAGAAATGGGGTCGTCCTGGATCTGGAGGAGGGGGCGACCCGGGTCAGCGTCCGCAAAGGGGATAAAATAAGGATAAAAGCTCCGGATATAGACGGATACCTCTTTAAAAAATGGGAGTGCCTGATCGGATCCATGTCCGTTTTTGCAGCCCAGCAGAATCAAACGGTCACCATGCCGGCCGGAGACGTGGTTCTTCAGGCGCGGTATGAGCCGGCGGCGGTGGCCACCGCTTCCAATGCAGCGGTAAATTATTCCCCTAAGAATGGATCGTTTGCCCTCAATATGGAAACGGATGTACTGGAAGCGTTAAAGCTTGATCTGACGGATAATTCTTCCGATCAGAATCTGCTGGCATCAGGACATGATGTGGAGTATACGGTCAGATTTGACCGGAGAAATGTGCCCACGGCTACGGAGTCCAATGCAGTGAGGAAGCTGGGGCAGAGGACAGCCAGGCATTAAAAATCCCCTGGGTTTTAGGAATATCATTGTCAAGAAAGGTGGATGGAGTCAATAAATCCCTGCCTTCCGATGGGAACCCCACCCCTGATATACAGGTTTACGGAACCCTGGATACCGGCATTTCGGGCCATATGGATTACCGGCTGTGGAAGATTGAATATGGGGATGACGATCCGGTATGTACGGAGATCATACCTGTGGAACCGGATTTAAATGATCCGGATGCCGGCTTTACCGGTACATTCCGGTTTGATGCGAATGTGGGAGACACCATAATACTGACTTATTCCAAGTCATACAAGGTCACCATCACCGATACGAAAAGAGGCACGGTGGCAGATCTGAAGGTGAGAGCCCAGAGTGCTCTTGAGGATGCGGACGGATATATGGATCTTGAATGCCTGGAAGATTATACGGATCCGGTCACGGGCATTGTATATGAATTTGCAGGGTTCGGAAAGCAGGCAGGAGCTCAGGGCTCTTATGATGTGACGGCTCCGGTCACCAAAGATCTCCGGCTGTACGCAGTGTATGAACAGGAGGATGACTCCCTGTGGCAGGCGGCAAAGAAACGGCTGGAGGAAGAAATCAATACGGCCAATGCCTTAAAGAACAATGGCACGGTAAGTGAAGAAGAAAGAAACATACTGACCGAGGCGGTCCGTGATGCTGTCATCGTGCGGGACACCCTGCCCCGTCCCGGTGTTGAAGAACTTCATGATGCCTGTCAGACATTGAAGAATATTGTGGACGGAATCAGAAATGGCGGCGGCTCCGGAGGAGAAAACGGTTCCGGAGGAGAAAACGGTTCCGGAGGCGGAAATGGTTCCGGAGGCGGAAATGGTTCCGGCAGCGGCAATGGTTCCGGCAGTGGAAACGGCTCCGGGGGAGGAAGCGGCTCCGGGGGAGGAGGCAGTTCCGGGCTGCGCAGTTCCGTAAGCAGCGGCCTGGGGCCTGGGGCTTACCGTTTTGGAAATTATAAGACCTATACAAACGATGTGGATGGCCGGTGGGATAATTTTGATCCGGCAGACAATGGCTGGTCTATACATACCATTTCAATCCGGAAGGGGAAATGGACAGCGGCTGGTATCTGGATGAGGAAGGAAAATGGTATTTCCTGTCCGTCATTCACGATGGCTGGTTCGGACGCCTTAAGAGCGGCTGGCATTTTGATGAGAATGACGGAAGATGGTATTATTTAAATCTGCTTAACGGCGCTATGGTCACCGGCTGGCAGAAAATAGACGGCGTGTGGTATTATCTGACGCCGGAAAACAGCCGGCAGACCTGGCATCTGGATCAGGCAACCGGGAAATGGGTCTATGAAGGCCGGTCAGAACGGTCATTGGGTTCCATGTACCGGAATGAAATGACACCGGATGGATATTATGTGGAAGACAGCGGTAAATGGATACCGGAGACCCCATAATTTCATTTGAGGCCGATCCATGGAAAGGGGAAGTGTCCGGTTCCGGCATTCTCCCTTTCCTGGAAATGTCCGGATAAATGGTGATACGAAAAGAGGATCAGAAACGTATGATAAAAAGCGAAGAAGTGCGGTATGTCTGCCACAGCATGACTGTGACAGACCGCGTCAGTACAATACTTATCTGTTTTCACGGAAAAAAGGGGGAGGATCTGTATGGCGAGATTCTCAACTGCTACGTTGACAAGCCTCTCCGGTTCTTCAATATCGGTGATCTGATACTGAAATTGGATGAAATATGCGACTGGGTCGGCACTCCCCATCCATCGGCAGATCCCAGGTTTCTCAATAAGAAGATGGCAGAGCAATACATATTCAGGACCATGGGAAGAAACAAAATACCGTTAAAGGCAAATATCCAGCTGCAGGATATCAAAACCCTGAGCTCCAGGGCCATTCGGGCCAAAGAAACGCTGATGGTTAAGATTGAGCACCGGCAGAATGCCAGCATGCAGGGACGGGTGATGGGAAGACTTACATCTAAAAAATATGTGGGCTTCCGAAGCGCTCTGGAGCTGATGCGCATGATAAGGGAGATTGCCATAAGAACAGAGAGGACTGAATCTTAAGATGATTCTGCCATGTTGCTCCTTCGTTGATGGGGAAGTAATTTGAAAATAATAAAGTAAGGAGGGAAACGATTGAAGTTTAAACACAGGATGAAACAACATATAGCCAGGGTTTTGATATTCACGGTGATGCTGAATACATTTTCCATGTTTGGGCTGACTGCTTATGCCAGTTCTGAATTGAACCCGGACACAAGTATGAGAAATAATGGGGGTGGCTTAAACTCTGCGTATTATTGGGGGCAGAATGACCCAAACGGAAGTGGAAGCTATAATAAATGGTATGGTTTTAATATTCAGGGAATTCTTGATCCTGACCGGATTGGGGCGGAGTCTCCCTACATAAATCTGGATCCTGGTAAATATCAGAATAACAATACTTCAGGCATCCAGCGGTACCCTCATGATGCAGTTCCTGTAACGTGGGACTATTCCGGTTTCAAAACTGTAATCCGGTCCGGAAGTGAAGGCAGTACGGTTGCTTATCCGGTAGTTATTGAAAATAACGGCGGTGTGCACGAAATTACTGACCGCAATTACAACGTGGAAATGCAGATGAAAGTATACCCGAGCTCTGACCGAAAATGGACCATGGTGGAGTACATCATGTATAACAATGAAAATCGGCATAAGACCATGTATGTGGCAACGGGGGCGGATATTATGGTCGGAGACGGGATAGGATTTTCCGGAGGACCTTCTGACCCGGCTGACGCATCGACTCTTTATCTGGATGATCAGGGATTTCATATGGTAAATGAAGCGACCAAACAAACCTTTGATGTTGTTACAAATGGTGACAGTGAAGTGGGAAGGGAACTGGGAGTAACAACCGTGGATACCAGATGGGCCGGAAGTGAATATATGATATTTTATAATACCATAGATAACTCCAGAAATACGAAATATTATGCCGATCTGTTCGCCGAGCCGACGAATTCCAATCATAAGACAAGTGAAGACGGGACAGTACATTGGATTGAGGGAATGGACACAAAAATGTCTTACTCCTGGAAGCTTGATTTAGGCCCGTATCAGAAAGCGGTAAGAAAAGTTGCTTTTAAAGCGCAGGAACAAACCTACTATGTTTCTTCCATTCATGGAGATGACGGAACAGGAACGGGCGAATACGATAAACCGTTTCAAACCATAGAAAGAGCAAAGCAGGCCATCGGAAGCAAGAAAGGCTATATATATATTCAGGATTACCGTCCGGTCGATCAGACCATTGTCATGGGTGAGAGCGGCAAAAGCCCTGATATTACAATTAAAACTGCGGATGTGGATTAAGAACGGAAACGCATTACGACGCCGGTCATATTAAAAAGAACCGAAAGCTGTGACGGACCGTTATTTCAAATGGATGAGACAGGAACAGGTTCCATCCTCCGGTTCGATGGGATCCGTTTAAGCGGAGAAGAGGTTTCCGGTCATAATTATCCATTGATTCTGGCCGACCGGGGAACCATCCAGTTAAATAAGGATGCTGTTCTGGAAAAGAATATTGTGGCCAGCAGCGATCCTGATTCGGCTGTGGGCAGTGCGGCGCATATTACCGGCAGTGCAAATCTCACTTTGGATGGCGCCGAAGTCACGTTGAATCAGTCCGGTTTACGGGGAGCAATCTATTTTGACAGCACAGGAGAGTTTCAGGTTTTAAATGAAGTTACCATAAAAGATAATGTAAATGCAGAAGGAAAAAAGGCAAATGTCTATCTGGCCGGTGAGAAATACATTACCGTAGAGGGAGATCTTGGCGCTTCCCGGGTCGGTGTAACTTCGGAACGGATTCCGGAAGCATGTGTGGGAGAATCGACGGAAGCGGGACAGGAAGTGGTCATAGCTGTTCCTTCGGCTGATTATTCCGGAAGTCTTTCCTCCTGCCCGTTTGCAGACAACTTTTTTGCGGACGCAGATACCGGAAACGGAACAGGGATCTATGCGACCGTTGGTTCCACTGCCTTAAACAATTCCAGGAATACGGTCTTAAAGCGAAACGGATATGCCGTAAGCTTTGTATACCGGGATACCTCCACAGGAGGAACCGTGACGGGGGCACCGGATACCCCCGGTCTGTCCTTTGCATCGGGCGATGAGGTGATCATTCCGCCCCCATCGGACATTTCCGGATATGAGCTCACCGGAGTCTCCATCGACCAGGGAACCGGCACCGCCCTGACTGCGGTGGAAGCGGAGGGAGATACCTTTGGAAAGATAACCGGTGTCATGCCGGGGCAGGATGTGGTAGTCACCTATGAATACACCCGGATGGATGCCTCCATTGCCTTTGTGGTCAACGGAGGAACGCCTCAGCCGGAAATCCTGACCGGTACAGCCGGAAACAGCGTAAATGCCCTGCTTCCAAATGTGAGCAGGTACGGCTATATATTTAAGGGCTGGAGCAAGGTGAACAGTCAGACCGGTCCGGAGTATATTTCATCTCTGCCGGCGGTCTATCCGGAAGAACCGGTTGCCTATTATGCCATATGGGAGGCGGACCCGGAGGTGAAGTTTAATTACACGGTGGATTATACCAATCAGAGCGGCTCCATCGTGTTCCAGTCAACGACCATGGAAAAGGCCTGTTCCGTAGAAACGGAGATCCGGTCCCATAAAAAGAACATCCATGGGTATCTGTGGAGTCTCTCCGATTCCCTGACCAGCCCCGCCGAGTACGACTATCATGGACTTGGGGCTGTCCCCATAGGGAGCTTCGACGGCCAGACAGGAGAATTCACCGGAAGGATGCCGGGGCAGGATACGGCTGTGAGGTACGCATATAAAGCAGACCGGAGCAATACGTCAGCCAGATCCGATCTGACGGTCCGCTGCGTGACGGAAAACGGAACCGTGATCCATGAGCCCGTTGCAGCACCGTATTACCCGGAGGAGGCCATATAACGGAGAATATACGGGCATCATGCCGAACCAGCCGGTAGAAATTACATATGTATATGAAGCAACAGGAGAAGGCTACCGGTTTACGGTCAATTATCTGGATAATGATGCTCTTGATCATGACTTGAAAAATATCGTCAATCCGGAAATTCAGCAGAAAACAGCGGATACTGCGGTCAATGCGGAATACCGGGAATTTTACGGATATACCTATGAAAGTGCCGCGGCGGTGCCGGCTTTTGGAGGGAGCTTTGACGGAGTCCATGATTTTACGGGAACCATGCCCAACGATGACCTGACCGTCAGCTACCGGTACGGCCGGATGCCGTCCAAATGGTTCCGGATCACCTACCAATCCGGTCTCAACGGCTCCATCTCTCATGGAAGCGGTGTGTCCCCTGACGTGGCGGAGCAATCTCCGGGAAGCGGAGTATACAGTGCGTCTGTCCTTGGGAATGACGGCTCCGAAGCCGGCCAGACCGGCAGCTGCACCTGGGGCGGGATAAAGGAAAAACGTCTGGTGCCAATGACGCAGGCGGACCCGTATTACCGGTTTGCCGACTGGTTTACAGACCGGAACGGAAACGGAGTTTTAGATGAGGGAGAGCAGCTGCTGGCAGAGGACCACCGCTTTACCGGGGATGTGACTGTCACGGCGCTCTTTGAAGAGGATCCGGAAAAGTGGATCGACATACAATTTGCAGCAGGAGAACACGGTTTTCTGGCAGACGGAAGTATTACCTCCCTGCATATCCGGTATGACAGCACCTGGGGGGACTTAGCAGGCTGGATACCGGGCTATGAGCCGGAGATCAATTATCTGGTGGATGGCTGGTATGACGGGGATACGGAAGTGGAATCAACGGATTTATTAAAGAACGGCCATACCTATACCATACGTTTCTATCCGGATCCGGCGGTGTTCGGAACGGATGTGGACATGATGGACTACCAGCTGTACCGGATATTTGCCGACCCGGATGAGGGATCGGTCCAGGTCGAGCCGGTGGAGATGTCAGAGGATCCGGAAGAGACCGGCGGTCTGTTCACCTTTACGGCCCGGGCAGGATCGCGGTATGTGATGGTCTGTTCAAAGGCATACCGGCTGTATTTCCTGAACCGGACGGTGATTCCAAAATATCACTATTACTTCAAGGTAAGGAAGGGAGAAGCTCCGGCTGACGGGTATTATGCCTTTGAATACGGACAGTTGGAAGAGCCGGCGGACCTCTTCGTCAGTGAAGAAGGGGTGGAATACAATTATGGAGACTGGAGTTACCGGGAGGACCGCTTAAAAGCGTTTGATCCGGACCGGGAGATCAGCCGGAAAACCTATGTATATGCGTACTATGAGGACAACCGGAAGGAAGTGGAGGATGCCAGGAAAAAGCTGGAGGATGCCATACGGGCGGCCATTGATAAGAGTGATGACTATTTCCTGACAATAAAGGAGACACAGAAGCTCAAAGAGGCCATTGAGGAGGCACTGGAGGTATTGGACCGGATTTCTCCAAAGGCTTCCCTGGATGAACTGCTGGAGGCCCTTGAAAAGCTACAGCAAGCCACAGAGCCGCTGGATGAGGTATTGGATGAGCGTTATGACCACTATGGAAAGATCCAGAGCTCAGGAAGCAAGGGGGGAAGCAAAGGCGGAGGAGGAAGCGGAAATGGCATCAAAGCCAGCCCGTATAATCCCAGCCAGAGCAGGAGCTACACCGTGGGGACCAATGGAAACTGGGAACAGCCGGAAGGAAGCGGAAATCAGTGGGCCTTCGTATTAAACGGAGGAACCGGCTGACCGGAATGTGGGCAAAGCTGGATTATGCCAGCGGAGACGTGAGCAGGAACGGCTGGTATCATTTCAATGCCAATGGAATCATGGATTACGGCTGGTTCCGTGATGAGAAGCTGGACTGGTATTACTGCAATACGGAATCGGATGGCTGGTTCGGAAAGATGAAGACGGGCTGGCATCACGACAAGGAGGACAACCTCTGGTATTATCTGGACCCGGAGACAGGAATGATGGCCAGGGGCTGGAGGAGCATCGGCGGAAAGTGGTATTACTTTACGGCGCAGAACAGTATGGAAACCTACCGTTACGATCCGGCAACGGAAAAGTGGATCTATAAGAATAACGCAGAAAGACCCCTGGGTTCCATGTATATCGGTGAGAGGACGCCGGATGGATATGCCGTCGGCACAGATGGGGCCTGGCAGCAGTGAGAATCTTACGGAAATAATGGGTCAAAAAAGTCCGGTGAGGGATAACTCCTTCACCGGACTTTTTTAAATCTGAACCATATACGATTACTGGACCAGATATATCTCTGCACTTCTGGAGCCATAGGACCGGGTCTCCCCATGGGTGTTGAAAAAAATATCGATGTGATTTCCTTTTACTCCGCCTCCGCAGTCCTCTGCCGTATAAACGACCCCATTGATCATGATGCGGCTTCCGTAAGGAATGACCCTCGGATCAACGGAAATGGTGTGGTTTGCGGCTGCTATGGTCCCTGTGCTGGTGCGTCCTCCCCAGCCTCCGGAGCACTGACGGCAGGGGCAGTAAGCCGTGGTCCTGAATACTCCCAGGGAACGGACATTGGTTCCTGCAAGGGCGCCTACGCCATGTATTTTGGATCCTGCCAGCTTCTGCCCTCCTGTGTAGGCTTCCACCAGATACGTTCCGTCGCCGTAAGTTTCCCAGGGGACCGGCACCTCAAAACCGTAATTACCGGTTCCGGTTCCGAGTGCCGCAAGATCTTCCCTGTGGCCGGAAGCCGTGGCGGTAAGCTCACCCATAACCTGTCCGGTTGCCGGATTGGTGATGACTACCTTCACTTCAACGGCAGAGGAGGGATCGGAACTGTTCCAGGCCCAGCCTCTTACGCTGCTTTCATCGGCGCTGTCAATAATTCCTGCAGTCTGAAGAGCAAAGGTGTTGAATGTACCGGCCAGTAAAAGCGCTGCCAACAGTAAGGTCCCGAAGAACCAGTGGATTCGGTTTGTTTTTTTCATCATGGGGATACTTCCTTTCTTTTTACAAAATGTAATATATTTTAATACAATATAAATATATGTAACATATTTGTAATAAATGAGACATAAATACATATTTTACATATTTTTCCGGATTTGTCAAGAAAATGAATCCAAAAAAAGAAAAATCCTGCTTTCAGGGCAAAAAAAATACCGCAGAAAAGCGAGTTGCTTCGCTTATCTGCGGTATCCTGCGGGTATTTTTATGATTCGGTCACTGCGAATATTTCTTTTGTCTGCCTTCCAAAAGCCAGAGCTTCGGCACGGCTGGCGAAGAAAATATCCACTTTCTTTCCTTTTACACTGCTGCCGATATCTTCAACGGTATAAACGATACCGTCGATCATGACCTTTGATCCCAATGGCAGGATTGTGATATCTGCGGATATGGTGTGCTGGGGCTGGGGAATTGTTCCGGAATAGGTGCGGGAACCATCCTTGCCGGGGCAGTAGGCTGTGGCAGTGAAGAATCCCAGGGATTCTCCTTTTGTGTATACCGGTGCT
Source organism: Lachnospiraceae bacterium 54-53 (assembly GCA_041223105.1). Taxonomy (GTDB): domain Bacteria; phylum Bacillota; class Clostridia; order Lachnospirales; family Lachnospiraceae; genus Lacrimispora. The sequence continues at coordinate 466,655 of JBCLPO010000002.1, read as the reverse complement.
GTTGGTTCTGTTATGACCGGTTCCTCTTTTTTCTTAATGCCGGGTCCTATTTCTTCCGTATGCATCTCCGCATCGCTCGAAGTTGCCAGTTCCCCGGCGCTGTTCTTTATAATTTGGCTATCCGTTCCAACGCTTCCGTTCTGTACTTCGGCCGCAGTCTGATTCTTTTCCGTGATTTCGGCTGCCATGGCAGTCGTAGAAAACAGCAGGATACAAAGGAGTGTCAGAAATCCAGTGATTTTTTTTCGACCTGAAAAACTTTTCATGATTTTACCTCGCAATGAGCAGTGCGGATTGGAATATAAATAATTTTTCGTCGTGCCCGCACGTAAGAAAAGTTATTTATATTCCAATCCATAGGGCGAATGCCCGTAAGCCTGTGGAGCCGTAGGATTCACAGGCTGCACTGCGGACTAAATTTGTTGTTATGGTGTATCATTAACATTATATTACAGAATTGTTAAAAGTCAAGCAAAAATTGTCAACAGCTTGTAATATTTGAAGGTCAATGAAGAAAAGCTTCATCAAAAATTTCATAGAATGTATTGACAAAAGAGAAAAAAAAGAATATATTATGAAAAGAAGATGTTAGCACTCCTAAACGTTGAGTGCTAACAAGAGCTCAGAGAGGAGGTGTGGCGGCTTGATTGATAAGGAACAGTTGGATGAGCGGAAGGTTACCATTTTAAAGGCTATCATAAAAACTTATCTGGAGACCGGAGAGCCGGTGGGTTCCCGTACCATTTCAAAGTATACGGATTTAAATTTAAGCTCCGCCACCATCCGCAATGAGATGTCTGATCTGGAGGAGCTTGGATATATCATACAGCCCCATACTTCGGCAGGAAGGATTCCTTCTGACCGGGGATACCGCTTTTATGTGGACCAGATCATGCAGGAGAAGGAAGAAGAGGTCACTGAGATCAAGGATATGATGCTGAAGCGTGTGGACAGGGTGGAACTTCTGTTAAAGCAGATGGCAAAGCTTCTTGCCCAGAACACCAATTATGCGGCGATGATCAGTGCACCCCAGTACCATCATAATAAACTGAAGTTTATCCAGCTGTCAAAGGTTGATGAGGGAAAGCTTCTGGTGGTGATCGTGGTGGAGGGAAATATCATTAAGAACGCCATGATCCCCATTCATACGGAACTGGATGACGAAGGACTTCTGAATCTTAACATTCTTCTTAACAATGCCCTCAATGGGCTGACCATAGAAGAGATCAATCTTGACGTTATCAGCAGGCTGAAGGTTCAGGCCGGTCCCCACTGTGATGTGGTCGACCGGGTGCTCACCGAAGTGGCGGCAGCCATTCGTGCCGACGATGAAGATCTTCAGATCTATACCAGCGGAGCTACCAATATTTTTAAATATCCGGAATTAAGCGATGGAGAAAAGGCCAGCAAATTAATCGGCGTACTGGAACAGAAGGAACTTCTGCAGGGGCTGGTTGATGATGTGAACAGTTCCGAAGGCGGCTCAGGGATCCAAGTATACATCGGGGATGAGGCTCCTTTTCAGACCATGAAGGACTGCAGCATCGTAACGGCCAATTATGAGCTTGGCGAAGGCTTAAGGGGAACCATCGGGATCATAGGGCCAAAACGTATGGATTATGAAAAGGTGCTCAGCACATTGCGGAATCTCATGACGCAGCTGGATACCATTTTGAAAAAAGATGAAAGGTGAAGGGAAGAACATTGAGCAGGGAAGACATGAAACCAGATGAGAAGCTGGCAGACGAGACTGTGAAAACAGAGGATGCCGTTTCCGCTGAAAAAGAGATAGAGGGCGCAGAAGCCTGTGCGGAAGACGTGACCGGGGAAACTGTTCCGGGCGGGGATGACGCGCAGCCGGATGAGGATGGTCCGGGAGCGGAGGAAGATTCCAAAGCCGGGGAAGGTTCCAGGCAGGAAACCGAGAAAAAAAGCTTTTTCGGCAAAAAGAAAGAAAAAAAGGATCCGAGGGATGAGAAAATAGAGGAACTGACAGACCGGCTTCAGAGGAATATGGCTGAGTTTGATAATTTCCGCAAGAGAACCGAAAAGGAAAAGTCGGCCATGTTTGAAATCGGGGCCAGGGACATCATCGAGCGGATCCTGCCGGTTGTGGATAATTTTGAGAGAGGCCTGGCGGCCATTCCTGAGGAAGAAAAGGGCGCTCCGTTTGCAGAGGGAATGGATAAGATATACAGGCAGCTTATGAAAACCCTGGAGGAGGCCGGCGTAAAACCCATTGAAGCCATGGGACAGCCGTTTGATCCCAATTTCCATAATGCGGTCATGCACATTGAAGATGAGTCACTGGGCGAGAATGTAGTTGCCCAGGAGCTCCAGAAGGGTTATACCTACCGCGACACCGTGGTCAGACATTCCATGGTGCAGGTAGCTAATTAGATATACAGCGAAATCAAACACATATTGTTTATTAAATAGTAGGAGGAAAAAACTATGGGCAAGATCATTGGTATTGACTTAGGTACGACAAACAGCTGCGTAGCTGTTATGGAAGGCGGTAAACCGGTTGTAATCCCCAACAGCGAAGGCGTGAGAACCACACCATCCGTTGTTGCATTCACAAAGAACGGAGAAAGGCTTGTAGGCGAGCCTGCAAAGCGTCAGGCAGTGACGAATGCGGACCGCACCATCTCTTCCATTAAGAGACATATGGGAACCGATTACAAGGTGTCCATCGATGGAAAGAACTACAGTCCTCAGGAAATTTCCGCCATGATTCTTCAGAAATTAAAAGCGGATGCAGAGGCTTATTTAGGAGAAAAGGTAACGGAAGCGGTTATCACCGTGCCGGCATACTTTAACGACGCTCAGCGTCAGGCGACCAAGGATGCGGGAAAGATCGCCGGACTTGACGTGAAGCGTATCATCAACGAGCCGACGGCAGCAGCTCTCGCTTACGGGCTTGACAATGAAAAAGAGCAGAAGATCATGGTATATGACTTAGGCGGCGGTACCTTCGATGTTTCCATCATTGAGATCGGCGACGGCGTGATCGAGGTTCTCTCCACAAACGGAGATACCCATCTGGGCGGCGATGATTTTGACAACCGCGTCACCCAGTGGATGGTGGATGAATTCAAGAAGGCGGAAGGCGTTGACCTGTCCGGCGACAAGATGGCAATGCAGAGATTGAGAGAGGCAGCGGAAAAGGCGAAGAAGGAATTGTCCTCATCCACAACCACAAATATCAACCTGCCGTTCATCACCGCTACGGCGGAAGGCCCGAAGCATCTGGACATGAACTTAACCAGAGCAAAATTCGATGAACTGACCCTGGATTTAATCGAGCGCACGGCAGTTCCGGTGCAGAACGCATTAAAGGATGCAGGCATCACTTCCGCAGAATTGGGAAAGGTGCTGTTAGTGGGCGGTTCCACCCGTATGCTGGCTGCACAGGAGAAAGTAAAGCAGTTGACAAGCAAAGAGCCTTCCAAGTCTTTAAACCCGGATGAATGTGTTGCCATCGGCGCCAGCATCCAGGGAGGAAAGCTTGCGGGCGATGAAGGCGCAGGGGATATCCTGCTTCTGGATGTAACTCCTCTTTCCTTATCCATTGAGACCATGGGCGGCGTGGCTACCAGACTGATTGAGAGAAATACGACCATTCCCACAAAGAAGAGCCAGATCTTCTCCACGGCGGCGGATAATCAGACTGCAGTTGATATCCACGTGGTACAGGGAGAAAGACAGTTTGCAAGGGATAACAAGACTCTGGGACAGTTCCGCCTGGATGGGATTCCGCCTGCAAGAAGAGGCGTTCCGCAGATCGAGGTTACCTTTGATATTGATGCCAACGGCATCGTGAATGTTTCCGCCAAGGATTTAGGAACAGGCAAGGAACAGCATATCACCATCACCTCCGGCTCCAATATGTCCGATTCGGATATTGATAAGGCTGTGAAGGAAGCGGCTGAATACGAGGCTCAGGACAAGAAACGCAAGGAAGGCATTGATGCCAGAAACGATGCGGATTCCATGGTATTCCAGACAGAGAAGGCTCTGCAGGAGGTTGGAGATAAGATTGAGGCAAACGACAAAGCGGCAGTGGAAGCGGACTTAAACGCTTTGAAAGAAGCGATCGGCAGAGCGCCCATTGAAGAAATGACCGACGCTCAGGTCGAGGATATCAAGGCAGGCAGGGAAAAGCTGATGAACAGCGCCCAGGCACTGTTTGCAAAGGTATATGAGCAGGCACAGTCCCAGGCCGGCCCACAGGGCGCAGGTCCTGAAGGGGGAGCAGGAGACGCTTCCTACCAGGACAGCGATGTGGTTGACGGAGATTACAAAGAGGTGTAAACTTATCTGGTCGGTTGACAGGACTTTGGAAAAAGTGTTGTAGTGATACAGCACTTTTTCCGCAGGCATGAGTTCTTTTGCAAAGGCTGGAAAGCGAAGCTTAAGATGAGGGGCTCATCCGCCCGGCAGGCAGAGTCCTGCCGGATTTCCTCAGTTTATGAAAGGTAGACCTAAGATGGCAGAGAGTAAGAAAGATTATTATGAAATCCTGGGCATTCCAAGAGATGCAGATGATGCAGCGATCAAGAAGGCTTACAGGGTATTGGCAAAGAAATACCATCCTGACACGAACCCTGGAGATGCGGCTGCAGCTGAGAAGTTCAAACAGGCTTCCGAAGCTTACAGCGTTCTCAGTGACCCCGATAAGAGGCGCCAGTACGACCAGTTTGGCTCAGCAGCTTTTGACGGAAGCGGAGGAGCCGGTGGATTCGGCGGCTTTGATTTCAGCGGAGCGGATATGGGAGATATATTCGGGGATATATTCGGAGATATCTTTGGCGGCGGACGGAGAAGCAGCGCCCGTTACAATGGGCCATCAAGGGGTGCCAGTGTTAAAACCAGCATCCGGATCACCTTTGAAGAGGCGATTTTCGGCTGTGAAAGGGATATTGAAATCAATTTTAAAGAAGAGTGCGCTTCCTGCCACGGAACCGGTGCGAAGGCGGGGACCTCTCCCGTTACCTGTCCCAAGTGTAACGGAAAGGGAAAGATCATGTACACCCAGCAGTCCATTTTCGGTCAGGTGCAGAATGTCCAGACCTGTCCGGACTGCGGCGGCACAGGTACGATTATAAAAGAGAAGTGCCCGGACTGCTACGGCACAGGATACATTACCAGAAGAAAGAAATTCAAAGTCACCATTCCGGCCGGCATTGACAACGGACAGTCCGTCCGTCTGGCAGGTGCGGGGGAACCCGGAACCAACGGGGGAGAAAGGGGCGACCTGCTGGTAGAGGCCGTGGTATCCAACCATCCGATTTTCAAGCGTCAGGACACCAGCATTTTCTCCACGGTACCCATCTCCTTTGCAAAAGCGGCATTGGGCGGACCTATCCGCATCAAGACCGTGGATGGAGAGGTGGAATACGAAGTCAAGTCCGGAACTCAGACGGATACCAAGGTGCGTTTAAAGGGAAAAGGAGTTCCTTCCTTACGCAACCGGTCTATCCGCGGCGACCATTTTGTCACTTTGGTGGTCCAGGTTCCCGAACGTCTGACGGAAGCTCAAAAAGATGCGCTCCGCAGGTTTGATGACACCATGAACGGAGTGGCGGAAAGCGATAAACATAAAAAGAAGGGAATCTTTAAATAGAAGCTCCGTAAGGTACATGGTTCGGAAGGGAGGAAGGTATGAAAGGGGTTAGGAAAAATCTGGCATTGGCGGCGGCAGTTCTATGGCTGGCTGCGTTGTTTCCCACGGCTGTTATGGCGGATGACTGGCAGACGGTCCGGGATTTTCCGGGCTTTAACGGTTCCGGCATAAAGAACCGGGGACCCATTGAAGGCAGCGAGGCGTTTGACTGCTGGGATGACGACGACGACGATGATGACGGACCGGGCAGCTACAGCTATCAGAGGGGCTGGCGCTACAGTCCTGCCGGCTGGTGGTTTCAGTACAGTGACGGGAGCTGGCCTTCCAACGGCTGGAAGTACATTGACGGAAGATGGTACCGCTTTAATCAGGGCGGCCATATGCTGACCGGATGGTTTGCGGACCAGAATGGCTTCCGGTATTATTTAAACCCGGTGGATGACGGGACCATGGGTTCCATGAGGACCGGCTGGCAGCTGATCGACGGGCAGGCTTATTATTTCAACACCATGTCCGATGGATATCAGGGAAGGCTTCTTACTGACACGACAACTCCCGACGGCTACCGGGTCGGAGCTGACGGCGCATGGATCAGGTGAGGATAATGGGAGCATTTGCAAAAAGGTATGGCGGAAATTTTCTGCCATACCTTTTCTTTGCCGTAATTTTCAGATATAATGATTACAGAGAAATAAATTCGGGATGTGTGTACGGAACCACAAATGAAAAACAGGAGGCGCACCCAATGACTGAATTGCTTCGGCCATGGACAGCGCTTCCTGTTTTTCATTACAAATTCTAATTGCCTTTAGATTGTAATTTGTGAAAACAGTTCCTGCTTTCATTCCGGTCACTCAGGCGGGTGTGATGGGGTGTAATGCATCAAGGAATTTCGTTTACTTGATATTTTTTTTGCCCTTGTTTTCAGAACGAAGCAGAAGTCATTTTCATCCGTTCATTAAGTTAATGCATCTTCTTCAGTTTTTATTGCATACTTTTTCAAAAAAAATTATTTTTTTTTAAAAAGATGTAATAACCGGAAAATCCGGTTGTTTTTATACGCTTGCAACCCATTTCATTGTATGTTATGATATCATGTGGTTTAATGAAAAGAGAGATTAGGCCAGAGAGAGGAAACGGCGAATGTATCAGTATCTGATTGTATGCCCGCTGGTATTTCTGGCGGGCTTTGTGGATTCCATTGCCGGAGGAGGCGGTCTGATTTCCCTGCCGGCGTATCTTGCGGCAGGCATACCCCCTCATTTGGCCATAGGGACCAATAAGCTCGGTTCAACCATGGGTACGGTTATATCTACCGCCCGGTTTGCTAAAAACGGATATATTAAAATGAAGCTGTCCCTGTTTGCGGCGCTTTTTGCGGTGGCCGGATCCGTGATCGGAGCTCATTTATCTTTGCTTTCCAGTGAAAAAATGTTAAAGGGAATGATGCTGGCGGTTCTCCCGGTGGTGGCCTATTATGTTCTGAAGAACAAAAATCTGGGGGACAACGGGGAAAGCGGCAGCCTCCCGGAAGGAAAAACGTTTTTGATCAGTATGGGAGCGGCATTCACCGTTGGGTGCTATGACGGATTTTACGGGCCAGGGACAGGGACCTTTCTGCTGCTGATACTGACCGGAATGGCAAAAATGGACGTCAGATCCGCATCAGGCACCACCAAGGTGATCAATCTGTCATCGAATGTTGCGGCCCTTGTGACGTTTTTAATAAACGGGAAGGTCATGATCCCTCTGGGACTGGCTTCCGGTCTGTTCTGCATCGCAGGAAATTACATCGGATCCGGTCTTGTTGTAAAGAACGGATTAAAGGTGGTCCGTCCGGTGGTGATGGTGGTGCTTCTGTGCTTGTTTGTAAAGATCATAAAAGGTTAGGGGATTGACATGAAATGGAAAAAATTTACGCTGACCACCACGACGGAAGCGGTGGACTTGATCAGCAGCATGTTTGATGAAATCGGAATAGAAGGAATTGAGATCGAGGATAATATCCCCCTGACGGAGGCGGAAACCAAGGGAATGTTCATTGACATCCTTCCGGAGCTGCCCCCGGATGAGGGGATTGCTAAGGTCAGCTTTTATCTGGATCCGGATTCTGATACGGAAGGGATGCTCCGGCAGGTGGAAGAAGGGCTTGATGAGCTTTCCCTGTTCACAGATCTGGGGGCCCGTACCATTGAATCGGTAGAGACGGAGGATAAAGACTGGATCAATAACTGGAAACAGTATTTTAAGCCCTTTGCCGTGGATGACATTCTCATTAAGCCCACCTGGGAGGAGATCCCGAAAGAGCACAGGGACAAGCTGCTGATACAGATCGATCCGGGAACCGCGTTCGGTACCGGACAGCATGAGACGACCCAGCTATGCATCCGCCAGCTGAGAAAGTATGTGACTCCTGAGACTTCCCTGCTTGATGTGGGGACCGGAAGCGGAATCCTGGGCATTACGGCCCTGAAGCTGGGAGCAAGGGAAGTGTTCGGCACAGATCTTGATGAAAATGCGATTTCAGCGGTAAAGGAGAATGTGGAAGCAAATGACATACCCGGGGATAAATTTAAGGTCCTGCAGGGAAATATCATCGATGATAAAGCCGTTCAGGAAGAAGCGGGTTTTGAAAAATACGATGTTGTTGTGGCCAACATCCTGGCCGACATCATCATCCTGCTTCAGAAGGAGATCCCTGTCCATATGAAAAAGGGGGCTGTTTTCATTACCTCCGGCATCATAAACAGCAAGGAAGAAGCGGTGAAAAAGGCTTTTGCGGAAAACGAAGCCTTTGAACTGGCTGAAATTACCAGTCAGGGAGACTGGGTTTCCGTGACGGTCATAAAAAAATAGGAAGAGGCGGAGGATGCATCACTTTTTTGTTAACCAGGACCAGGTGGGACCGGATGCCATAACAATTACCGGACCGGATGTGAATCACATCAAAAATGTCCTGCGCATGGGCGCCGGAGAGCAGGTTTTAATAAGCAACGGAGTGGACCGGGATTACGTCTGTGAACTTGCGGCAGTGACCTCTGAAGAGGTGACGGCCAGGATTATATCTGTGGATGAAGGCGGCCGTGAGCTTCCTGCAAAGCTCTTCCTCTTTCAGGGACTTCCCAAGGGGGATAAGATGGAGCTCATCATCCAGAAGGCCGTGGAGCTGGGCGTTTACCGGATCATTCCCATGGAGACGAAACGAACGGTGGTGAAGCTGGATAAAAAGAAGGAAGAGGCAAAGCTCCGCCGGTTTGCGGCTGTTTCGGAAAGCGCAGCAAAGCAGTCCGGGCGGCTCATCGTACCTGAGGTCGCTAAGGTCATGACTTTTCGGGAAGCCCTGACCCTTGCCCGGGAACTTGACTTCATGATCATCCCGTTTGAACATGCAAAAAATATGGCGGAAACCAGGGAGGTCCTGTACGGAATAAAGCCGGGGATGAGCGCAGGGATTTTTATCGGACCGGAAGGCGGCTTTGAAGATTCTGAAGTGGAGCTTGCGGAAACCCTTGGCGCAAGGCAGATCACGCTGGGAAGGCGGATCCTCAGGACGGAGACGGCAGGCCTTGCCGTATTATCCGTGCTGGCCTTTCACTTGGAAGGCTTTTAGCGGATGATCCTCAGCCACGGATTTTATCACTTAAGGCGCGCCCGCAGAGGAAAGGAAAACATCGGATATGGAAGCTTATTTGGATAATTCGGCCTCCACCAGAGTGCTGGAGCCGGTAAAGGATATTGTTGTAAAGGCCATGACGGAGGATTACGGAAATCCATCCGCCAGGCATAAAAAGGGAATGGATGCGGAACAGTATATCAGGGAGGCGGCAGAGATCATAGCCGGAACCTTAAAAGTGGCTCCGAAAGAGATCGTTTTCACCTCCGGCGGTTCCGAATCCAACAATATGGCCCTGATTGAAACGGCCATGGCCAATCAACGGGCCGGAAACCACATCATCAGCACGGCCGTTGAACACGCATCCGTATACAACCCTCTGGCATATTTAGAGGAACAGGGCTTTGCGGTAACTTATCTTTCCGTGGATGCCCATGGACACATCAGCCTGGAAGAGCTGGAGGCGGCCATACGCCCGGAGACCATTCTTGTTTCCGTCATGTACGTGAATAACGAGATCGGCGCGGTGGAACCCATAGAAGCCATTTCCAGGGTCATAAAAAAGAAAAATCCGGCCATTCTGTTTCATGTGGATGCCATTCAGGCTTACGGGAAATTTGTCATCCGGCCAAAACGCCAGGGAATTGACCTTTTGTCCGTCAGCGCTCATAAGATCCACGGCCCCAAGGGGGCAGGCTTTCTCTACATTGACCAGAGGGTGAAGATAAAACCCATGATATACGGAGGGGGCCAGCAGAGAGGCATGCGTTCCGGCACGGAAAACGTTCCCGGGATCGCGGGGCTGGGAGAGGCGGCCAGAATCATGTATACGGATCACGCAGAAAAGGTAAAGTCCCTTCTGGCGCTTAAGGATCATATGATCTCCAGGCTTTCGGAAATTTCCGGAGTGACGGTCAACAGCCTTCCCGGGGACCGGTCCGCCCCCCAGATCGTCAGCGCCGGTTTTTTTGGGGTGCGCAGTGAGGTGCTTCTTCACGCGCTGGAGGAAAGGGAGATATACGTTTCCTCAGGGTCCGCCTGTTCCTCCAATCATCCGGCCGTCAGCGGGACTTTAAAGGGAATCGGTGTAAAAACAGAGCTTTTGGATTCCACCCTCCGGTTCAGTTTCGGAATTTTCAATACCAAAGAGGAAGTGGATTACTGCATCGATGTGCTCAAGGAGCTTCTGCCGGTTCTGCGGCGGTATCAGAGAGGGTAGTAATCCCGGTTTTAACATAGAAAGGACAACAGATGCAATATAAATCATTTTTAATCAAATATGCGGAGATCGGCGTTAAGGGAAAGAACCGTTATCTGTTTGAGGATGCGCTGGTCACTCAGATCCGCCATTCCTTAAAGCGGGTGGATGGTGATTTTTCCGTTTCCAAGGAATCGGGACGGATCTATGCGTCCGCCGGATCGGAATATGATTTTGACGAGGTGATGGAAGCCCTGACGCGCATTTTCGGCATAGCCGCCATCTGCCCCATGGTACAGGTGGAGGACAACGGATACGAGGATTTAAAGAAACAGGTGCTTTCCTATGTGGAGGAATTTTACGAGGATAAGAATTTCACCTTTAAAGTCAATGCGCGCAGAGGCAATAAAAAATATCCGGTAAATTCCGAACAGATCAACCGGGATCTGGGAGAGATCATCCTGCACGCCTTCCCGGAGACAAAGGTGGATGTCCATCAGCCGGAGGTAATGCTGCACGTGGAGGTCCGCAATAAGATCAATATATACTCCCGGGTGATCCCGGGACCCGGCGGCATGCCCGTGGGAACCAACGGAAAGGCCATGCTCCTTTTATCCGGAGGGATCGACAGCCCTGTGGCCGGTTATATGATCGCAAAACGCGGGGTGAAGATCGACGCTGTTTATTTCCATGCGCCGCCCTACACCAGTGAGCGGGCGAAGCAGAAGGTGATTGATCTGGCAAAGCTGGTATCCGGATATTCCGGCCCCATTCATCTTCATATCGTCAATTTTACGGATATCCAGTTATACATTTACGATAAATGCCCTCACGAGGAGCTGACCATCATCATGAGAAGGTACATGATGCGCATCGCGGAGCGCCTGTCCCGGGAAAGCGGAGCCATGGCCCTGATCACAGGAGAAAGCATCGGACAGGTGGCTTCCCAGACCATGCAGTCCCTGGCGGCCACCGACGCGGTCTGCACCATGCCGGTATTCCGTCCGGTCATCGGTTTTGACAAGCAGGAAATCGTGGATGTGTCTGAAAAAATCGGCACTTATGAGACATCCGTACTGCCTTTTGAAGACTGCTGCACCATTTTCGTGGCAAAGCATCCGGTGACGAAGCCCAATTTAAAGATGATAGAACGGTCGGAGGAAAATCTGAAGGAAAAAATAGACGAATTGGTGGAGACTGCCGTGAGCACGGTCCGGAAAGTATGGTGCTGACAGGAAAAAAACAGGGTCCCCGCCTTTGGGAAAAGGCCGGGCCCCGTTTTATCACATTCTTTTTTGCTGGTCAGTCCACGATATATGGAGATAAAATATTTAAGATCTCATCGACATTATTCTCAGAATGGATGTTTAAATCGATGGGCTTGGACAAATCCAGGCTGAAGATGCCCATGATGGATTTTGCATCAATGACATATCTGCCGGATACTAAATCAAAGTCAGTATCGAATTTTGTTAAATCGTTTACGAAAGATTTTACTTTGTCAATGGAATTTAATGATATACGAACTGTTTTCATGTGAAAAACCTCCTTAAGTGAGCTCTTTTAATCAGGGGGCCGCCCTTTATTCAATTCAATACTACTGATATATAGTACAAAAGTCAATGGTAATTTTACATGAAAATACTGAAAATAAAACGTTTATTTAGATTGGAGAAAACAAAATGAGAAAGGCAGCCCTGCATAACCTTGGATGCAAGGTGAATTCATATGAAACAGAGGCTATGCAGCAGCTTCTGGAGCGGGCGGGATATGAGATCGTACCCTTTATGGAGGGAGCGGATGTTTATATCATCAACACCTGTTCCGTGACCAATATTGCGGACCGTAAATCCAGGCAGATGCTTCACCGCGCCAAGAAGATGAACCCGGGCGCCGTGGTCGTGGCTGCCGGGTGCTATGTACAGGCGGCGGGAGAGGAACTGAAAAAAGATGAAGCAGTGGATCTGGTCATCGGCAATAATAAGAAGACCGAGCTGGTTTCCATTCTGGAGGATTATTTTTCACGCAGCGGGTATGGGGAAACGGTGATCGATATCGGCTGTACGCGGGAGTATGAGGATCTCTCCATTGACAGGATCTCCGGTCATTCCAGGGCGTTTATCAAGGTCCAGGATGGCTGCAACCAGTTCTGCAGCTACTGCATCATCCCCTATACCAGAGGGCGGGTACGAAGCCGCAGACCGGAGGAGGTGGCGGAAGAAGTAAGGCGCATCACCGGATCCGGTTTTCAGGAGGTGGTGCTTACCGGAATCCATTTAAGCTCTTACGGAATGGATTTCCCGGAACCGGAAAGGCTTACCCTTCTGGATCTGATCCGGAGCATCCACGGCATAGAGGGACTTCGCCGGATCCGTCTGGGATCTTTGGAGCCCAGGATCGTGACCCGGGAGTTTGCAGAGGCTCTTTCCGGTCTTCAAAAAATATGCCCTCACTTTCACTTGTCCCTCCAGAGCGGCTGCGATGGGACCTTAAAGCGGATGAACCGCCGTTATACCACGGATGATTACACGAGGGGCTGTGAGACCCTGCGCAGGACCTTTAAGAATCCGGCAGTCACCACCGATGTGATCGTGGGATTTCCCGGAGAAACGGATGAAGAATTTGAAAGGACCAGGGAATACTTAAAGATGGTGCAGTTCTATGAGATGCACGTATTTAAATATTCCAGGAGAAACGGCACAAAAGCATCGGACATGCCGGATCAGGTGCCGGAGTCCTTAAAAACGGAGCGCAGCAACGAACTGCTCCTTCTGGAACGGGACATGTCCGTTTCCTACCGGAAGTCCTGTCTGGGAACCAGGGCTGAGGTGCTCATGGAAGAGGAATACTTACAGGATGGAGTGCGTTATATGATCGGCCATACAAGGGAATATGTAAAGGCCGCGGTCCCTTATGAGGAAGGGCTGAAGGGCAGGCTTGTGGGAGGGATCCTTACAGATATGCTGAGCGATGAAGTCCTGATTTTAAAGGGTTAGAGGACAAAATTTATTTTTATCTTGCCGAATCCGCATTTTTGGTTTAGAATATAGGAGAACAGTTAAAGGACGTGAGAAACATGGGCGATATTCATAATACGCAATTTTTCAAATCAGTGCAGGAAAATAAACTGGACGTAAGCCAGGTTCTGGAACAGGTTTATATTGCCCTTACTGAAAAGGGGTATAATCCTGTCAACCAGATGGTGGGGTATATTATGTCTGGAGATCCCACTTATATTACCAGCCATAAGAATGCCAGAAGTCTTATCATGAAAGTGGAGAGGGATGAGATTCTGGAAGAGCTTATGAAGGTATATATTGATACGATGTTGAAGTAAGGTTGTGGATAATCTTAGTCTGGGGTGTGTCTTAAAACTGCTTGTGCCGGGCTGAATGTTCCTCTTCGCGACGCGGCATACCGCGAAGTGGGACGTTCAGAACGGTGCAATGAGTTTTCAGACACGCTCTGGCTGTCAGATGAAGTGAACGGAGACGGAGTCTGGCAGTTTGTTTTTATACAGTTGGCTGCGGACCAGCTTTGTTTTGCTGCATAAATTTGACGTGGAGAAAAGAATATGAGGATCATGGGACTTGATTACGGTTCTAAAACTGTAGGAGTTGCAGTTTCCGACTTACTGGGTATAACCGCCCAGGGTGTGGAAACAATTACGAGAGAAGAAGAAAACAAACTGAGAAAGACTTGTGCCCGGATTGAGGAACTGATCAGGGAATATGAGATTGAAACCATTGTTTTGGGTTATCCTAAGAATATGGACAATTCAAAAGGCGACCGGGCTGAGAAAACGGAGCAGTTTAAAGAAATGCTCACAAGGAGAACAGGCCTTCCCGTTATCCTGTGGGATGAAAGACTGACGACCGTTGCATCGGAAAGAATATTACAGGAAAGCGGTGTGAGACGGGAGCACCGGAAGGCGGTCATCGACAAGGTGGCGGCAGGACTGATCCTGCAGGGCTATCTGGACAGCTTAACACAGGAGATTTGAAATGAACAGTGAAGAAAAGAAAATAACCCTGACATCAGAAGAAGGGGAAGCTGTGGATTTTTATGTTCTGGAAGAGACCAGAATCAACAATATGAATTATCTGCTTGTAACCGATGCGGCGGATGAGGATGAAGAAGGAGAATGTTACATCTTAAAAGACTTGTCAAAGCGGGATGATGCCGAAGCTTTGTATGAGTTTGTGGAGGATGATAACGAGATAGATTATTTATTTAAGATATTTTCCGAACTGCTTGACGGAGCGGACGTGGATATTGAGGTCTGATATATCCGTTTTATTTATATCAGAAAAATGATGGTGGCAATAGAGGGACTGTTATATGGAACAGGAAGCTTTTAAGGAAATGCTTCGGGAGAAAGGACTCAAGGTGACCAACCAGCGCATGCTGGTGCTGGAACTCATGGCGGAGCGCCCCGGACAGCATCTGACTGCGGAGCAGATCTATGATCTGGCCAGACAGAAGTGCCCGGAGATCGGGCTCGCCACGATTTACAGGACCGTGCAGGTACTGGTTGACTTATCAGTCATTGATAAGGTCAGCTTTGACGATGGATTTGCCCGCTATGAATTAGGGGGTCTTGAAAGTGAGTCCAGACACCACCACCACCACGCGATTTGCAGCCGATGCGGAAAAGTTTTTTCCTTTAAGGGTGACTTGCTTGATACGCTGGAGCAGGCCCTTCTTGATGAGTCAGGATTTTTTGTGACCGATCATGAAGTGAAGCTTTATGGGTACTGCAGGGAATGCCGGGAAGCAATGGAAGAAAAACAGGACGGAATATCATAAGATGGAGGTAAAAGATTGAAAAAACAAGACAGCAACGCGAAAGTTAAAATCATTCCTTTAGGAGGAATGGAGCAGATTGGTATGAATATCACTGCTTTTGAATACGAAGACAGCATCATTGTAGTGGACTGCGGACTGGCATTCCCCACGGATGATATGCTGGGGATCGATCTGGTCATACCGGATGTTTCCTATCTGAAACAGAATATCGACAAGGTGAAGGGATTTGTCATCACCCACGGTCATGAGGACCACATCGGCGCGCTCCCTTATATTTTAAGGGACATCAATGTGCCGGTTTACGGCACCAAGCTGACCATCGGCCTGATCGAAAATAAGTTAAAAGAACATAATTTACTGAAGAACACAAAGAGAAAAGTGATCAAACACGGACAGTCCATTAATCTGGGGTGCTTCCGTATCGAATTTATCAAGACGAATCACAGCATCGCCGATGCTTCCGCCCTTGCCATTTTCTCACCGGCCGGCGTGATCCTGCATACAGGCGATTTTAAGATTGACTATACGCCGGTGTTCGGAGAGCCGGCTGATTTGGAGCGCTTTGCGGAGCTGGGGAAAAAGGGCGTTCTGGCCATGATGTGTGACAGCACCAATGCCACGAGAGCCGGGTTTACGCCATCGGAAAAGACCGTGGGAAAAACCTTTGACAACATTTTCGCAGATCATAAGAACAACCGTATCCTGGTTGCTACCTTCGCTTCCAATGTGGACCGGGTGCAGCAGGTCATCAATTCCGCTGCCAAATACGGACGGAAGGTCGTGGTTGAGGGCCGCAGCATGGTCAACGTGATCGGTACGGCAAGTGAGCTCGGCTACATCGATATTCCGGATGGAACTCTGATCGACATCGACCATTTAAAAAATTACCCCGATGAGCAGACCGTGCTCATCACTACGGGAAGCCAGGGAGAATCCATGGCGGCTCTTTCCCGTATGGCGAGCAGCACCCACAAAAAGGTTTCCATTAAGCCCAATGACGTGGTGATTTTAAGCTCCAACCCCATACCGGGAAATGAAAAGGCCATATCCAAGGTCATCAATGAGCTGTCCATGAAGGGCGCAGAGGTAATTTATGAAGATACCCATGTGTCGGGACATGCATGCCAGGAGGAGATCAAGCTGATGTACGCTCTGGTCCGCCCCAAATATGCGATTCCGGTTCACGGGGAATACCGCCATTTAATGGCTCAGAGAAACGTGGTACGTGCCATGGGCATTCCCAAAGAAAATATCATCATCATGTCCTCCGGTGATGTGGTGGAGCTGGGACAGGAGTCCTGGAAGATCGTGGACCACGTGCAGTCAGGCGGAATCCTGGTGGATGGCCTGGGCGTGGGCGATGTGGGGAACATCGTTTTAAGGGACAGACAGAATCTGGCTCAGAACGGAATTATCGTGGTGGTTCTGACTTTGGAGAAATATTCCAACCAGCTTCTGGCAGGACCCGATATCGTTTCCAGAGGATTTGTATATGTACGGGAATCGGAAGATCTGATGGAAGAAGCCAGAAACATCGTTAATGATGCCGTTGCCGACTGTCTGGAACGCCACATCAATGACTGGGGCAAAATTAAAAATATCATTCGGGACAGCTTAAGCGATTTCCTGTGGAAGCGCATGAAGCGAAATCCCATGATCCTGCCGATCATTATGGAAGTATAAGGTTGAAAGAAAAGCATCTTTCAACCTTGAATTTGTGAATCAACTGGATATACAAGAATATCCGCTTGATTCATTAGGATGCAAAAATGAGAGGGAGAGAGCCATACCTTTAAGGCGGAACACCCGGGGGTATCCCTTATGCCCTGTGAAGCGGGCGGCAACAATGAAAGGAATGGAAGATTATGAGCCGGACGGCAAGTGAAATCAATAAAATAACAGGAGCTGTCATTGCCATTTCAAGCCGGCTCATTGTCATTGCCCTGATGATACTTCTGGTATATGAAGGGGTCACAAGAGGATATGAGTTCGGCCATGAGATATTCTACGCTTCAGCGATGGAACCGGAGCCCGGACGGGATAAGACGGTAACCGTAGGCGAGGAAGCTTCTGTGATCCGGACGGCAAAGCTTTTAAAGGAAAATGGCCTGATCGCCAATGAGTATTCCTTTATCATTCAGGCAAAGTTTTTTGATTATGAGGTAAATCCGGGAAGCTACACCTTAAACACTTCCATGACTTCGAAGGAAATCCTTCAGATGATGAATGAGAACGCGGAGGATGAGGAAGAAAAAGATGATAGTAAATAACAGGATCACGGATTATATCAATTCTCTGGAAGCAGACCGGAGTCCCCTCATTTCAGAGATCGGAAGGAAAGCCAGGCAGGAAGGCGTTCCGGTCATCCGGGAAGAAACGGCGGCCTTTTTACAGACCATGACAGCCGCCGTGAAACCGGCGGCCATACTGGAAGTGGGAACCGCCGTGGGCTATTCCACTCTTTTGATGGCTGAGGCCATGCCGCCTGCCTGCCGCATCACAACCATTGAAAAATATGAAAAGAGGATTCCGGAGGCCAGAAGAAACTTTGAGAGGGCCGGGGAGACCGGGCGCATCACCCTGATTGAGGGAGATGCGCAAGAGACTTTAAAGGGGCTTACAGGCCCCTTTGACCTTGTCTTTCTGGACGCGGCGAAGGGACAGTATCTTAACTGGCTTCCCCGGATCCTGGAAATCATGAGGCCGGGAGGCATGCTGATTTCCGACAATGTACTTCAGGACGGGGATATCATCGAATCCCGCTATGCGGTGGAGCGGAGAAACCGCACCATTCACAGCCGGATGCGGGAGTATCTGTATGAGCTCAAGCATTCCGTGAAACTTAAGACGTCCATTGTCCCCATCGGCGACGGAATGGCTGTCAGCATCCTGATATCATAGACGGAATGAAGGCAAGTGAACCGAACTTCCAAAATACAGACACAAGAGAGGATTTTCATGAGAAAGACTGAGCTTTTGATCCCGGCAGGCAGCCTGGAGGTATTAAAGACCGCGGTGATTTACGGCGCCGACGCTGTCTATATCGGCGGAGAAGCCTTTGGCCTCCGTGCCAAGGCTAAGAATTTCACAACGGAGGAGATTGGGGAAGGAATTGCCTTTGCCCATGAAAAAGGGGTTAAGGTATACATTACGGCGAATATACTCGCTCACAATGACGACCTTCCCGGAGTGGAGGAGTATTTTAAGGAGCTGAAGGAAATCCGTCCGGATGCCCTGATCATTTCCGACCCGGGAGTCTTTGCCATCGCAAAGAGGATATTGCCGGACATGGAGATCCACATCAGCACCCAGGCCAACAACACCAACTACGGTACCTATCTTTTCTGGCACCAGCTGGGCGCGAAGCGCGTTGTTTCCGCCAGGGAGCTTTCTCTTGCAGAAATAAAGGAAATCCGCCAAAAGATCCCGGAGGAAATGGAAATCGAAAGCTTCATCCACGGAGCCATGTGCATTTCCTATTCCGGACGCTGTCTCTTGAGCAATTTCATGACAGGAAGGGATGCCAACCAGGGCGCCTGCACCCATCCCTGCCGCTGGAAATATTCCATTGTGGAAGAAAAACGCCCGGGAGAATATATGCCGGTATTTGAAAATGAACGGGGAACCTATATCTTCAATTCCAAGGATTTATGCATGATCGGACACATCCCGGAAATGATCGATGCCGGGATCGACAGCTTCAAGATCGAAGGCCGTATGAAAACCGCCCTCTATGTGGCGACCGTAGCCAGAACCTACCGGAAAGCCATAGACGACTGCCAAAAGGATCCGGAAATCTACAAATCGAACCTGGACTGGTACCGTTCGGAAATCGGTAAATGCACCTACCGGGAGTTCACCACCGGCTTTTACTTCGGCAAGCCGGATTCTACCACCCAGATTTACAACAATAACACCTATGTAAAAAATTATACCTATTTAGGGACCGTCGAGGCCGTGGATGAAAGAGGCTGCGCCCGTATCGGGCAGAAGAACAAGTTTTCGGTGGGAGAGACCATTGAAATCATGAAGCCGGACGGCCGGAACATTGAGGCTGTTGTAAAGGCGATTTTTGATGAGGAGGGCAGACCCCAGGAAAGCGCCCCTCATCCCCAGCAGGTTCTCCATGTTGACCTGGGGGAGGAAATGGAGCAATATGATATCCTCCGGCGGAGTGAGATGGATTCATAATAAATCATGAAAGCATAAAAAGCTGAGATATCATCGGGTAATACTTTCATAAGAGTTTTAAATAAAAAATAAAAGCAAGGCGGAATAACATTCGCCTTGCTTTTATTTTTTTAACCAATACAATACCGGCAGCTGTTCTGCATGTTTCAAAGGGCAGGCAGCACAACATTACGGCTGCACCAATGACATGGCGCCGGCTCTGACAGAAGGTGTAAACTTTTAAAGGTTTTGACAGAAGAACGGTGCCCGGGCTTTCGGAAAACCAGGTATGTTTTAAAGCATATTAAAGTAAAAATCAAAATATCTGTATTGACATCAAAATAAATGCAAAATTTATTGTATAAATCATACAAAAATCCTATAAAAAAATCGGCAGTTTTATTGAAAAAATGAAATTCAAGTAAACTTTAGTTGAAATTCAAGTATAAAAGTGATGTAATCATATCACATCAAAGGAGTTATCGTTATGAAACGTACATCTTTTAAAAAACAGGAGGAAAAGGAATGAAAAAAGAATGGAAAGTGCGTGTATTAGCAACCTTGTCAGCAATGACAATGGGTGCCGCATTGTTAGCCGGATGCAGCAGCTCCGGGAACACCGCTGCTGGAGAATCAAAGGTTTCTTCCGGAAAAACGATCACCGTAAATTTCTGGACAGCCCCGGAACAGTATAATCTGGACTTTTGGACGAAGTACGCTGGTAAATTTAATGAAAGCAATGTTCAGCTGGAAGGAAGCAAGGTGGAAGTAAAGGTCCAGATGATGCCTGCCCAGCCATCTTCTGAAGCAGGGATTCAGAATGCGATCGCAACAGGAACCGTGCCCGCTGTTTCGGAAAATATCAACAGAGGCTTTGCAAATACCCTTGCCAATTCAGAAGCGGTCTATGATATAAGCGGTGAGGACTGGTTTAAAGGCATCGTGGCGGAGAGAAAGCTTGAGGCTGTGGCCGAAAGCTGGGCCATCGATCAGGCACAATACGTCATTCCTCTTTATGTTAACCCAATTACCTACTGTTATAACAGTAAGGCTTTAAAAGAGCTTGGAATCACGGAAGTACCTGAGACCATGGATGATTTTAACAAGCTGCTGACAGCCTACAGTGAGAAGAAAGAGGAGTTGGCAGAGAACGGAATCTCTCATTTCATGTACCGTGCAGAGCTGCTCAATTCAGCCAACTACTGGGAGAGATGGTTTGATATAGAATCTCCTTACGATGCTTTTTCAAAAGGAGTGCCTCTGGTAGAGGGGAATAAGCTGACCGCAGACAAGGCTGCGCTTACCAGGGTATTTGAATTTTACGGAGCAATGGGTGATTCACTTTTAACAGGAACCATTGATGGACTTTGGCAGCAGGATACGGTCCCGGTTGTGATGGGCCAGGGCCTTCCCTGGGAAGTTTCCCCTAATAATGCAGCCGGTAAAGCATATGGATTGGATGGCGATTACGTATTCGGCCCCACATTGGTGGACAATGAAGGTGACAAACACTATAACTATGCTGATTCGAAAGGAATTGTTTTATATAAGAATGATAAAATCTCTGAAGAAGAACACAAAGGAGCCATTGAATTTCTGAAGTACGTATTTACGGGGGACGGCAGGGAAACCTTTGATCTTGACTGGTTAGAAGCCACAACCATGCTGCCTGTACGGGGAGATCTGGACACAAATGAGAATCTGGCCTCTTATTTCAGCGAAAATCCTGCAATGAAGGATATCAGTGAATATGTAGCCGACGGCATTCCGGGAATGGCAAACGAACACGTGGCGGAGATCATGACGGCATTGGGTGAAAAAGCGGTGATTCCTTTTGTAAATGAAGTAACCATGAAAAATGGAATCAACCAGAAGCCGGATGTATCCAAATATGTGGATGCTGCGATGGAGGCAATGAAGGCAGCAGGAGAACTGGAATGAGAATCATAGGTCACTGCCCAACCGGCAGTGACCCGGTTCCCTTTCATGGAGAGGAGCAGGCAAGTGAGCAGAAATCAACGATCCGGCGTGGATAGAAAAAAGAAAATAAATCTTATGCCATGGATTTTTAATTCACCTTATATCATCTATTCGATGGTGTTTTTAATCCTGCCCCTTTGCTGGGCATTGTGGCTGTCTGTTACGGACTGGAATCTGATGTCTCCCAATTATAACTTTGTGAAGCTTGAAAACTTTATGAAGCTGTTTTCCGATGAGAAGGTTCATGCTGCATTTTGGAATTCCCTCCGGTATCTGGTGCCTATTGTTATCCTGTGCTTTATATTCGGGGTAGGAATTGCCCTGCTGGTGTCCAGACTCCCTGAGAAGCTCAAAGGATTTGCGGCAGTCATGTTTTTTATCCCTTATCTGACCTCAGGGGTATCTGTCTCTGTTATGGTGAAATACTTATTCAGCTATAATTCCGCATTCAGCACATTTTTAAGAGAGAAGATGAATTTGAACATCAACTGGCTGCAGAGCGATATGGCTTTTGGAATTATCATTTTCATGATTATATGGAAAATGGCAGGCTATTATGCCCTGTTTGTGCTGTCAGGAATTGAATCCGTATCAGAAGATGTGTATGAGGCTGCCATGATGGATGGCTGCACAGGAATAAAGAAATTAATTCATATTACGATGCCCATGATTTTGCCCACCCTGACTTCTGTTGTGGTACTGGCAGCCGGGCTGTCTTTTCAGATTTTTTCAGAGCCGTTCCTGCTCACCGGAGGCGGTCCGTCCCTGTCGACCACTACCTGGCAGCTGGAGATCTATAATTCATCCTTCGTAAGCTTCCGGTCAGGATATGGAGCGGCAATGGCAATCGCCAACGCGGTTCAGATCTTCGCAGTCATACAGGGAATCACCTGGGTTATGAATAAACTGAGCAGAAAATATGGCTGGTAGGAGGTGAATGATGAAAAATAAAGTGAAAGCGTCTACGGTCATCATCTGTATTGTCACGCTGGTTTTAATGCTGATTTCTCTTTTTCCGTATTATTATATGGTCCTTCAATCCTTTTTGCCGTGGAATATGGTGGATAAGGCACTGATACCGAAAATGGTATCTCTGGACAGTTA
Source organism: Lachnospiraceae bacterium 54-53 (assembly GCA_041223105.1). GTDB lineage: Bacteria > Bacillota > Clostridia > Lachnospirales > Lachnospiraceae > Lacrimispora. Next base: position 444,152 of record JBCLPO010000002.1, on the reverse strand, counting down.
TCGGTATCTGCTGGGCGGAAAGGGAGCCGGGTCCGGCGATGCGCTTCAATGGGTCCGGGCCTTAATGAATTCCTTCCTCGTATCCATTCCCACGGCAGCGATATCTGTATGGGTCGGCCTTATGACCGGTTATGCTGCTACCCATATGGATTATAAGGGCAAGGGTGTCATTTATTCCTCCTTATTGTTCCAGATGTTTTTCCCGGTCATTATTCTGCTGGTACCACGATATATGCTGATCAGGCCGCTGGCGAACCACTACCTGGGAATGATACTTCCCCTCCTTATCTCCATATGGGGGATCTTTATGTATATCAATTATTTTAAGACAGTACCTTCCGCAGTATTTGAGGCTGCCAGGATTGACGGAGCAGGTGATATGAAAATACTGATGAAGATAGCGCTGCCTTCAACCAAGTCGATCAGTATCATCGTATTTTTATCTGTATTTATGACCAGGTGGAATGAGCTCATGTGGGATATGCTGGTGGCGCCTGATGTGAAAATGCAGACCTTAAACGTTATGATATCCACACAATTTAACCAGAATTCAACATTGCCGGGACCTATGTATGCCGCATCTGTTGTATTGACCCTTCCGGTTATTATTTTGTTTCTATGCTTTTCAAAATATTTTAAAGAAGGAATTAATTTTATGTTGAAATAGGCAGAAAGGTTGAAAGAAAAACAGTAAGAAAGGAATGTCACAATAGGAATCTTTCAACCGGATGATTGTGGCTGTATTGCATTAATTCTGCAATATGTAATGGAAAACCAATGAATAATAAAACAATGATCAATGGAATTGGAATGAAGAGGTGCGGGAATAACCCTCTGCTTAAAACAGCAGATGTGAAACCTTCCTGTGAGAACTTTGTGGTAAAGGGGATCTTCAACTGCGGGGCGGCAAAATACAAAGATGAATATCTGCTTTTATGCCGTGTGGCGGAAGCGGTGGAAAGCGAGGGGGAAGACGAAGTCTGCTTTCCCGTCGTGGCGGAAAAAGACCGCCAGAGCTGTTTTAAAACAATTACGATTAAGAAATCAGACCATCCGCAGCTGTGTTTTGATGATGCAAGAACCATTACCAGAGGAAAAGACGGCAGCAGCAATGTTGTGTATCTGACTACCTTGTCCCATCTGCGTCTGGCCAGATCAAAAGATGGGATACACTTTACCCTGGATGAAAAGCCTGCTATCATGCCAAATGCAAAGGAAGAATGCTGGGGAATGGAAGATCCCCGGATCACCCGGATCGGAGAGGTTTATTATATCAACTATACAGCGGTATCGCCTCAGGGAGCCGTAACCTCTCTGATCGCTACGGAAGATTTCATTGAGTATGAAAGAAAGGGAATTATATTTCTCCCGGAAAATAAAGACGTCGCCATTTTCCCGGAGCGGCTGGGAGGTGATTATTACGCATTTAACCGCCCGGTTCCAAAGGGGATTGGAACACCGGATATCTGGATCTCCAAGTCGCCGGATATGATTCATTGGGGAGAGCATAAGCATTTTTACTCTGTCTCTGAGGAGGGCTGGGAGAACGGCAGAATCGGAGGAGGGGCGCCTCCGGTTAGGACAGAGAAAGGCTGGCTTAAGATCTATCATGCCGCTGACCGGAACAACAGATATTGCCTTGGAGCCTTTCTGCTGGATGAGAAGGATCCGGAAAAGATTCTGGCAAAATCCCGGCAGCCGTTGCTGGAGCCTGAGATGGAGTATGAAGTAAACGGTTTCTTCGGTCAGGTAGTATTTACCTGTGGCTGTATCTGCGAGGATGAAAATTTGAAGATCTATTATGGAGCAGCGGATGACAGCATCTGTATGGCGGAAATCAGCCTGACGGATATTTACAGACATCTGGGTATCCGATGATTTAGGACAGAAAAAAAGGAGCTTTGTATGAGCTGGAAGGAAACATATGGAGAATGGACCGCATATAAGGAGCTTGATGAAACTCTGAAAGAGGAACTGTCAGCCTGTAATGAGCTTGAGCTTGAAGAGCGGTTCGCCCGGAATTTGTCCTTTGGCACCGGCGGACTCCGGGGGAAATTAGGCGCTGGGACGAACCGGATGAATGTGTATACAGTAGCCAGAACCACCAGAGGATTTGCGGATTATCTGCTGCAAATGGATGAAAAGCCTTCCTGTGCCATCGCATATGACAGCAGGAATATGAGTGAGACCTTTGCCCGACTGACTGCCTGTGAGCTGGCGGAAAAAGGCGTCAGGGTATATCTCTATGAAAAGCTGGCGCCGACGCCAATGCTTTCTTATGCAGTACGGTATTATGGCTGCAGCGGAGGAATCGTCATTACGGCCAGCCATAATCCCGGAGTATATAATGGGTACAAGGTCTATGGCCCTGACGGCTGCCAGCTGACCCTGGATGGGGCCAGGAAAGTGGGAACCTCAATGGAGCCGGTGTCTCTCCGGGTCGTTTACACCCCTCTCAATGGAGCCGGCAATATTCCTGTCAGAAAAGCCCTTAAAAATTATCCGGATATAAAGGTTCTGTTAGTGAAAGAGCAGGAATTACCGGACGGAAATTTCCCCACCTGCCCTTATCCGAATCCGGAGACAGAAACTTCCATGGAGCTCGCAGCAAAACTGGCTGCGGAAAAACAGGCGGATTTCTTTCTGGCCACGGACCCTGACTGCGACAGAGTGGGTGTCGGAATGGTGTTGGAAGATGGAGAAAAACGGTTATTTACAGGAAATGAAATCGGTGTGCTGCTGTTTGATTATATCTGCGGCTGGAGGAACAGGATGGGACGGATGCCCCGGCATCCGGTAGCGGTTAAGACCATTGTCACTACGCCCATGGCAGAAGAGATCGCGGTGAAATACAAGGTAGAATTACGAACTGTTCTTACAGGATTTAAATTCATCGGGGAACAGATCGGATTGCTGGAGGACGAAAAAGAGGAAGAGCGTTTTATTTTTGGCTTCGAGGAGAGCTGCGGATATCTGTCAGGGACTCATGTACGGGATAAAGACGGTGTGAATGGCGCTTTACTTATCTGTGAGATGGCAGTATTCTATAAGAGCCGTGAAAAAAATCTTCTTCAGGCACTGGAAGAGTTATATGAAACCTATGGATATTATGAAAACCGGCTGCTTTCCTATGAATTCTCAGGCGTCAGCGGGAGTGAAATCATGGATGAGATCATGACGTACATAAGGATAAACAACGGGGCTTTTCCCGGAGCGAAGGTGAAAGACCGTACGGATTACCTCATGGATGATACAGGGCTTCCAAAGAGCAATGTGGTTTCTCTTATTCTGGAAGACGGAAGCAGGATCGTCATTCGCCCGTCAGGTACAGAACCAAAGCTGAAGCTGTACCTCATGACAAAACGACGGGACAGGGAGGGAGCGGCAGCGGCCGTAAAGGAACTTGTTACTGCGTGTAATCTCTGGATGGAAACCTGTGGAAACATGAATCATGGATAATGGAGGGGAGGAGTCAGCATGAGACCAACGATGAGGGATATTGCCGATATACATGGGGTATCTATTAATGCGGTATCACTTGCCCTGAATAATAAGCCGGGGGTCAGTGAGGAGATGAGGCTCAGGATTCTCCGTACGGCAGATGAATTAGGATATCTGGATGAAAAAGAGAAATTCTTAAGAACCTATGAAAAAACCAATTTTTGTGTCATGATGCAGGACCGGTACTCCAAGGATATGAATTTTTACGGAATCATTCTCTACGCAGTTGTAGAGGAAGCGAAACGGAATGGGTATGATGTATCCATGAATTTTTTCGATGACAATCAGATGGAAGTTCCCAAGATGATCGTGGAACGGCGGGGAAGCGGTATCATCATCATCGGGAAAATCAGTGACAGCAACATTGACATTCTGCAGAAATATAAAATCCCCATGGTATTGGTCGATCATGCATCCTTGGTTAAGAATATTGACAGTGCCCTGACGGATAATAAATCAGGAGAATTCATTGTAGTGAACGATCTGCTTCAGAAGGGATTTAAAAAGATAGGTTTCTTTGGGGAGCTGTCTTATTCTCTGAGCATTAAGGAAAGATTCTGGGGGTACCAGGAGGCATTGAGGACTCTGGGGCCTGCGGAAATCAAAGACCATCTCACGGAATATATGGAGAAGTATTCCATATTCGATGGGATTGAATCAGCAGTTTTAAATAATTATAATAAGCAGATCGTTGAGCTGGTGAAAAAGAAAGAACATTTGCCGGAGGTCTTTGTCTGTTCCAATGATAAGGCGGCATTGGCCCTCATGATGGCTCTTCAGGTACTGGGATATACGGTTCCGGATGATATATCCATCGTTGGATTTGATAATATAGATATGTGTGAGAAAATCAGGCCAAAGCTGACTACTGTAAACGTGAATAAAGAAATTATGGGAAAACGTGGAGTCCAGAGGCTGATTTATCGGTTGAATCACATGGATGCATTATTTGAAAATACGGTAATCGGTGTGAATTTAGTAGAGCGTGAAACTGTGAAACTGCTGAATCCACACCGTACCGGATGAAAAATTGTCAGAAGATAAATGGCGTTTCCGATGGGATACCGGTAAGTAAAGATACGGTATTCCTGCTATTCAAAACGAAACCATTTAAAATCAAAGTTGCTTCCGGGTAAAAACAGGAAAGTAACCGTTTGCATACCGGTCACGGAGGTTAGGGAAAAGCTTTGCTCCCCGTACTCATCGCTATGTACAAATTCAGCGATTTCATTTACATTTCCCTTATCATTTTGGAAACGGATATGTATGGTATTCCTGTCCATGGCGCTGCGTCCGCATATGGTAAGCTTTGCAAAGCCCCTGTCTTTAAAATCCATGTTAAGAAATTCCAGGGACACATTGTTTCCGATGCCCTCCACCCGGTCGGAACGCATGGTAAAGGAATCCCCGTAAATGCGGTCGGCATCAACGGCATAGAGTGTTTCATACGCCTTTTCTTTCCTTTGAAACGAAAAGCCTTTGATATGGATCTTATGAGCCACCTCAATGGATAAAGAGGTAATGCCCCTTAACCGTCTGTTTAATACAAAGGTTTCCTCCTGATATACATTCCAGATGGAAGGCTTGTGATAAATGAACGTACCCAGGCAGAGCGGTGATTTTGATCCGGTTTTCTTTTTCATCGATCACCTCCAGGGAAGCGAGCCTGACCGGGACACCGGCATCATTGGTGATCTGCCAGGTTATATCATGATAAGTGGCATTTTCAGGATATATGTCCGCTTTCACCACCAGAGTGGTCTGTTCCGGATGAAAGCGCTGTCCCTGTTCTGCGGTCAGCAGAAGCTTACGGACCGGTATCTCGTTGCTTTCGGGGCTTTCAAAAGAGGAAAGCAGTGCGGAAACAACCGGAGGAACAGAAGAGGCAACGGCTTTCAGCGTAAGCGTGGCCGGAGGCAATGATCGCCAACAGTTTTCCGCTGAATAACCGTTTTGAGGATCCTTTATAGGAGTCTGTGTCCGTACTGTCGCCATTGTCGAGCCCGACAAGCCTTCCGGGGCCTTCCACCGTTATATGAACACGGTTGTTGGCATTTTCTACCGGAATATTATTTTCATCCAGCGTACGGATGGTAACAAAAATCAAATCCCCGCCATCGGCAGCCATGACAGGTTTATCCGGCGTCAGGCAAATCGATGCTGAATCGCCAAAGGAATAAGCATGATCCTCTGCGATTAGATGATTCTCCTCATCATAAGCTCTTGCATACAGATGTCCCTTTTGAAAAGGAAGCTGCCAGTCTCCGATCAGCCTGGTCCCACTTTCATGCTCCAGTTCCCGGAGCCCCATGGAGACTCCGTTTAGGAAAAGCTCTGTTTTTGGCGCATTGGACATCACACGGACGTCTATCAGCTGGTTTTCATTAAAATCCCAGTAAGGAGCAATATGTACCATAGGATTGTCCCGGTAACCGGTCCATGCGGACTGGTAAAAATAAAAAGAATCCTTTGGAAAGCCTGCCGTGTCGATCTGTCCAAAGTAGGAATTTCTTGTATGGTAGGGTGTTGGTTCTCCGATATAATCAAATCCGGTCCAGATGAACTGGCCCATGGAAAACGGCGTATCCCGTTCGGTTAAGATTAAAAATTCCATGCTTTTCGCTCCCCAGCTTGTGGTGCTGTTTCCAAGGGCGGAGCATTGTTCATCATCATCCGATAAAATGGACTGCTTTAAGGGAAAATGATAAATGCCGCGGCTTTGTACGATGGAAGAGGTTTCACTTCCGTAAATCATCCAGTCAGGATGTGCCTCGTGATGTGCCTTATAATTAAGTCACAGATAACTTCAGAACGCAGCGTGTATAAATACGGTTTTTCCGGAGACCAAAGGACAGGATCCGGAATACGCACCTTTTGCCCGGAAGAAATGCCGGTCAGGAGCTCCCTGCCCTCCTGATTGAGCAGCGTATGCACCACCGCTCCCTGCTCTGGCTGACTGAGCTCATGGGAAATGATCAGCTCATAGCAGCCATTTTCTTTTACCGTTGAAATATAGATGCTGTCCGGAATGAAATGGATCAGCGGGCATTCTCTGATCCAAACGCTGCGGTAAATACCGGCACCTGTATACCAGCGGCTGTTAGGGCTTTCATAAGTGACCCTGAGCAAAATGGTATTTTCCCCTGCAACCAGGAAGTCCGATATTTCAAATTCAAAGGAGGTGTAACCGTACTGCCAGGAACCGGCTTCCTGCCGGTTCACGAACAGGGTGCAGTCCATATAGACTCCGTCAAAGCAAAGTGATATCCGTGTATTTTCTTTCGGAGTATGAAAAAAAGTTTTTTCATACCATCCCTGTGAGGTTTCATACAGATCCTCACCGTAAATAAGCCAGTCGTGAGGGAATATCCACCGCTTCCCATTTTACGGAAGGAGAAGAAACATTCAAAAGCGTGCTTCCCACCTTTTGTTTTGTGAATTTCCAGCCAATATGAAACGGTTGTTTTACGCTCATCATGGATCCTTTCTTTTATGAATGAATATTTGTATTATCCTGTTTTAAATTTCGATATTGGGTAGGGGTGCATTTGTTAACAGACTTAAAAAGCCGGTTAAAGGTAGCAAGGCTGCCAAAACCGGATTGGAGGGAAATATCGACGATCGTGGCATTGGGCATGGTAGTCAGCAGCTTTTTTGCATAGGTGATGCGGGAGCGATTTAAATAATCATAATAAGAATAATTGGTAAACTGCTTAAATAAGCGTATGAAATGAGATTCACTGAAACCGCTTAAGCTGACGAGCTCGGCGATGCCGATATTCTCCGTACAGTGCTCATCGATGTAATTGCAGATGTCCAGGAATTTACTTACGTATTTATGTGATCTTGTATTTTTCATATGAACGATATCAATGGGCAGATTGGTTTTATTCCGTCCTGCAATGACCAGCATTTCCAGGATAGAAGAATAAAGGGCGGCATATTTTAATTCTGAATGTCCCGAATACTCCGTAAAAATAATATCCATGAGCTGCTTCATGTGTTCCTGTTCCTGAAGACAGGAGTCATTTTTATAGAGGGCATAAGGATAAAACATGGAAGCAAGGGAATCCAGCCCCTTTATATTAGAAAATAAAGATGGCTCAATCAGAAAGATATAACGCTTTCCCATAGGCGGCCGGGGTGCAAAAAGCTGATGCAGGACGCCGGGAGAGATGAATAAAATATCGCCCGGATGTAAAAGGATGGTATTTTCTTCGATTTTTGCCGTATAAACATTTTCGACCGGCATGATTACCTCTATGGCGGGCTGCCAGTGAATTGGATAATCCTCGCTTTCCGCATTTAAATACATGCGGACAGACATATTTTCATCATAAATGATCGTTTCACGTATTCCGTCTAATACTTCAATCATAAACTCATCTCCTTGTCTTTCGGCCCATCCGAATCATGATGTGTGCAAATAATGTCAAAATGATCAAATAATATCATTACGGGAAAATTGGATTTAATGAAATAAAATAGATAAAATAAACAATAAATACAACAAAAAAACTAATAAATAGGAAAAAATGCAAAAATTTTAAAAAGTTTCTGAGATGAGTATAGAGCTAAACTGAAAAAATGTAAAGCTAAAATGATTATAAATAATATAGAAATAGTAAAAATGATTGTATTTGATTATAATTTGACCGTGAGTGAGGGGAATTTAATGGATAAGTGTACTATAATACGTAACAATAGAGAAGAAAAATATGCAAGTTGACGAAAAAAGTTCGAAACGAGAAACCTGCAGGCGACGGAAAAAAGAAAGAGGTGTTTGAATGGCCCACAGCAGAACCGAAATGAAACAGAATCAAATGAGCAGGGAGAAGTGCCATCCGCTGCTGAGGCATGTGAAGAGAGAATGGAAATTGTATTCTTTTTTGATCATACCCATCGCCTATTATTTTATTTTTAAATACATACCCATGGCGGGAAATATCATAGCGTTCCGCAGATACAAAGGCGGCTCCAACATATTTGGAACGGCCTGGGTGGGATTTCGGTATTTCAGACAGTTTCTGCAGGATGAGTCTTTTTGGAAAGCGTTCGGAAATACGCTCAGGCTCAGCATTGGCTACATTGCGGTAAGATTTCCGGCCACATTGATTTTTGCTTTGCTCATCAATGAAATCAAACATCTGGCAGCAAAGAAGTTTGTTCAGACAGTCAGTTATCTTCCTCACTTTATTTCACTGGTGGTCGTATGCGGTATGGTAAAAGAAATTGTTTCTTTAAACGGGCCGATCAACGGCCTGATCCAAGCCCTGGGCTTTGAAAAGATTCCGTTTATTTCCCTTCCGGAGTGGTTCTCTGCGATTTATATTGGTTCCGGTGTATGGCAGGCTCTGGGCTGGGGGACGATTTTATACCTTACGGCTATGACCAATATCAATATGGAGCTGTATGAAGCGGCCGCCATTGACGGTGCGGGAAAATTCAAACAGGCACTGTATGTTACAATACCCACGATTATGCCTACCATTATGACTTTGCTGATTCTGGACATCGGAGGAATTATGACTTCCGGAAACATGCAGAAGATTTTGCTTTTATATAATCCGCTGACACAGGATAAAGCCGATATTATCGGTACTTATGTATACCGGATGGGAATTGCCGGAGGAAATTTCTCCTATGCGACGGCGGTGGGGCTGTTTGAGGGGATTATCGGTCTGATCCTGGTAACAAGTGCCAATGCATTGTCCAGGAAATTTACAGAGAGCAGCCTGTGGTAGAAAGGAAGAAAAGATATGAAAGTAAAAGTTTCCAACGGCAGAAAGGCATTCATTGTTATTAACTTTATTATCATGGCTTTTGTTGTATTTATCACCCTGTATCCGTTTGTGTATCTGATCGCCCAGTCCTTCAGCTCGGATAAAGCGGTTGCGGCCGGATTGGTCAGTTTTTATCCCATTGATTTTACCACAACAACTTATAAATATGTGCTGAGTAAAGTTGAGTTTTACAGATACTATGGGAACACCATTCTTTATGGAATAGCGGGAACCTTAATTTCTGTGGCGGGAACGGCGGTTTTAGCCTGGCCCCTTTCTAAGAGCAGACTGAGGCTGAATAAATTTTTTATTCCTTTTTGTATCTTCACCATGTACTTTTCAGGCGGAATGATCCCAAATTACATATTGGTTGCCCAGTGGCTGGGGCTGAGGGATTCTGTCTGGTCCATCCTGCTTCCGGGGGCGATCAGTACATTTAACCTGCTGTTAATGAAATCGTTCTTTGCCGGCCTTCCGGAGGAACTGGAAGAAGCGGCTGCAATCGATGGAATGGGAACCTATTCCATATTTTTGAAAATAGTCCTTCCATTGTCAAAGCCGGTGATCGCAACCATGTGTTTATTCTATCTGGTCGGATTGTGGAATGAGTGGTTCGGGCCGTTTATCTACTTGGACAGCAAGGACAAATGGCCGGTCGCCCTTTGGGTGAGACAGCTGGTAGAGGGGGCCAATAACGTGGAAATGGGATCAGGAGCGGAAGAAAGCCAGATAACAGCGACAATCAAATCAGCAACAATGGTACTGACCTCATTGCCGATCATATGCGTTTATCCGTTTGTGCAAAAGTACTTTGTACAGGGAATGACCATGGGAGCGGTAAAGGGATGAGATAGAATAAGAAAGGGAGGACAAATCATATGAAGAAAAAAATGACAGCATTATTACTGGCGGCTTCCATGGCAGCAGGACTGGCTGGGTGCCAGGCAGCCGCAAACAATACGCCGGATGGCTCCGGCACAGGGGAGACGTCAAAGGATTCGTCTGCAGGCACATCAGGCGGAGAAGACTACACTTACGGCGCCGGTGTAACATTCCGTTCCAATGAACCTGTAGAGTATTCCATGCTATTCAGTGACCATGAGAATTATCCTTACAAAGAAGACTGGTTATTGTGGAAAGCAATTGAGGAAAAGACCAATGTGTCCTTTGATTTGACAATTGTTGCGAGAACAGACTACGAGGATAAAAAGTCAGCCCTTGTAAACGCGGGTTCCGCGCCGTACATCATTCCCAAAACCTATGATGAGTCCCCCTATGTTTCCGGCGGGCAAATCGTTCCCATCAGTGACTGGGTTCAATACATGCCCAATTATGAAAAGTGCGTGCAGGATTGGAACATGGAAGATGACTTAATGCTGAAATTAAAAAACGACGGCAAATACTATGTCCTTCCCGGCATCTGGGAAGAGCAGGGGGCAGGTTATTCCATCATGATCAGGAAGGACATCTTTGATGCGGCGGGGGTCGATGTGGCTGAACTGGAAAAAAACTGGACATGGGAAAATTTCTATGAAGCGTTAAAGAAGGTGAAAGAGCACACCGGCGCTCCTTATGTATGGTCAGACCAATACCAGGGCGGGTGCACGCTGAACTTATCGGCAATTCAATATGGGGTAAAAGCAGGACGTTCCACAGACGGCGGGGAATGGGGGCTTCGGAATGCGACCAGATTCAATTGGGATAAGATGGAATATGAATTTGCAGATACTACGGATGATTTCAGGGAATTTTTGAAATTCTGGAATAAGATGTACAAAGAAAAAATTTTAGATCCCGAAACATATACACAGGAGTCAGATACGGCAAAGGAGAAGTTCTACAGAGGGGAATCCTATGCTTATGCTGCAAACTATCAGCAGTTATCTGATAATATCGCAAACGATAAGATGCAGGATGAAAATGCCGAGCTTTACATGATCGTTCCTCCGGGAGGTCCTGCAGGAATGCTGCGGCCGGAGCTTTCAAGGCTGGAAAACGGGATTATGATTTCGCAAAATGCATTGGATGACCTGGGAGAAGAAGGATTTATTAAAATGCTCCGTTTCATTGACTGGTTCTGGTATTCCGACGAAGGTCAGACCCTTTCCTTATGGGGGGTGGAAGGAACGACTTATACCGTGGAAGACGGAAAGATCGCATTGAATCCGGATATTTATTACAACGGCATTAATACGGACACGGCGACAAAGAAGCTGAATGTTGATTACGGCTTCGGCGGCGGGGTTTTTGCATATGGCGGAACACAGGATTTAAGAACCTCCAAGATGACGGAAGGTGAAGTGGATCACTTAAACCGGGTAAATGATAACCGCGAACCGCAGAAGATCGAACCGCCGATTCTGGCAGATGAAGATGAAACAGAGGAAATGGAATTGATCCGGGTTCCGCTTACCGACTATGTCAATACGATGACCCTGAGCTTTATTACGGGAACTGCCGATATCGACGGGGATTGGGATGCGTATGTAAAGGCCTGTGAATCAAAGGGAGCTGCCAAATACGTGGAAATGGCAAATGATATATTCGAAAGAACAAAGAGCATACTTGGATATTAAAAAAGGAGATCATATGAGCGCTGCACCTTTTAATCAGAACAGAGGAAAATACTTAGAACAGGCAAAAAAATTAGTGGAGCAAATGACATTGGAGGAGAAGGTTTTCCAGACATTGCATCATGCGCCCGAGATCGGGAGATTAGGTGTAAAAGCTTATAATTGGTGGAATGAAGCTCTGCACGGCGTGGCAAGAGCCGGTGTGGCAACCGTATTTCCCCAGGCAATCGGCCTGGCAGCGAGCTTTGATGAGGAGCTTTTAAAAGAAGTGGGGGAAGTGGTATCCACTGAGGGAAGAGCTAAATTTAATATGCAGCAGAAATATAATGATACGGACATTTACAAGGGACTCACCTTTTGGTCTCCGAATGTAAATATTTTCAGAGATCCCAGATGGGGAAGAGGCCATGAGACCTTTGGGGAAGACCCGTATCTGACCTCAAGGCTTGGCGTCAGATTTATAAGAGCCATGCAGGGGGAGAAAGAGTTTATGAAAACGGCAGCCTGTGCAAAGCATTTTGCGGTTCATTCAGGGCCGGAAGATATCAGACACAGCTTTGATGCGGCTGCATCGCTCCGGGATATGTATGAAACGTATTTACCGGCTTTTAAGGCCTGCGTACAGGAAGCGGAAGTGGAAGCCGTCATGGGGGCCTATAACAGAACAAACGGAGAACCGTGCTGCGGCAGCAAGACACTGCTTAAGGATATTTTAAGAACGGAATGGAAGTTTAAAGGCCATGTCACCAGCGACTGCTGGGCCATCAAGGATTTTCATGAGCACCATAAGGTGACAGACGGTCCGGTTGAATCCGTTGCCATGGCAATGAACAACGGCTGTGATTTAAACTGCGGAAATATATTTATATATTTGAAACAGGCGGTGGAAAATGGTCTGGTGGATGAAAAAAGGCTGGACGAGGCGGTCACAAATTTATTCGTCACACGGATGAAATTGGGGCTGTTCGAGGAAAATGGCACCGAATTTGACCGGATTGCCTATGATGTGGTTGACAGCAAGGCGCATTGCACATTTAACAAAGAAGTATCAAAGAAGACTCTGGTGCTGTTAAAGAATGAGGATCATTTGCTGCCCATACGGAAAAGTGAAATAAAATCCATGGGAGTCATCGGGCCAAATGCAAATAACAGAAAGGCCCTGGTTGGAAATTATGAGGGAACCGCTTCTGAATACATGACGGTGTTGGAAGGAATCAAGGAGTACGTTGGAGACGATATCCGTGTGTTCTATTCGGAAGGATGCCACCTGCACAAAAAGCATGTGAGCGGACTGGGCGAGATCAATGACCGCCTGTCCGAAGTAAAAGCTGTTTGTGAGAACAGCGATATTGTGGTTGCCTGTATGGGACTTGATTCCGGAATGGAAGGAGAGGAAGGCGATCAGGGAAATGAATTTTCAAGCGGGGATAAACCCGATATCAGGCTTCCGGGGCTGCAGGAGGAAATATTAAAGACCATATTTGAAAGCGGAAAACCGGCCATATTGGTGCTTTTATCAGGAAGCGCCCTTGCCGTGAATTTTGCGGATGAACATATTCCTGCGATCCTGCAGTGCTGGTATCCGGGCGCCCAGGGAGGCCGTGCAATTGCGGAAGTATTATTTGGTGAAAGCTCACCGGAAGGGAAGCTTCCTGTTACATTCTACCGCACAACAGAGGAATTGCCGGAATTTACGGATTATTCCATGAAAAACAGAACATACCGTTATATGAAAGAGGAGGCCCTGTATCCATTCGGATACGGATTGTCTTATACTCATATCGAGGTAACGGAAACATGGATCAGCCGGGAAGAAATTGCAAAGGGGAAATCAATTACCGTTAAGGCCAGGGTGAAAAATAAGGGTGATATGGCAGGCGGTGAAGCGATTGAAGTATATGTAAAAGCGGAAAAGGATGACGCGCCGAACTTCTCGCTGAAGGGACTGAAAAAAGTGCATTTAAGGCCCGAGGAAGAAACAGAAATAGAATTTGTATTAGAGGATACCGCATTTGGGTTATATGATGAGGAAGCTTATTTAAGATTGTATCAGGGCAGCTATCATATTTACATCGGCACTTCACAGCCGGATGAAAGAAGCATCCGGCTGACGGGCAGAAAGCCGGTGAAAAGAACCATAAAATGTCCGGCGGATGAAGTGTTATATCATCCATCCATATACGAACAGGAGAAGCATTCATGAGCTGGGAGCAGGCATGGTTAAAGTATCATGGGGCGGAAATTGAAAAGAGCATGTTGACAATGCATAAGGTGACACTTCATGGAGAGGAGAATATGGCAAATGAAAGCAGCACAGTTGATAAGACCCGGAGAGATTAAAATAATAGAAGCGCCCATGCCGGAGGTAAAGGATGACGGGCTTCTGGTGAAAATAAAGCATGTTGGAATCTGCGGTTCTGATGTGCATTATTATGAGCATGGAAGAATTGGAGGTTTTGTAGTTGAGAAACCCATGGTATTGGGGCATGAATGCGCGGGGGTAGTGACGGAAACCGGAAAGAACGTGACCGGCTTTCAAACAGGGGACTTGGTGGCGCTGGAGCCGGGATACACCTGCGGCAAGTGTGAATTTTGTTTGACGGGACGCTATAATTTATGTCCGGATGTGGTATTTATGGCGACGCCTCCTTACGACGGGGCCTTTTGTGAATATGTGTCATACCCGCAGCACATGGCATTTAAGCTTCCGGAGGGAATGGATACCGTGGAAGGCGCTTTGATCGAGCCCCTTGCGGTAGGAATGCATTCTGCCAATCAGGGAGGCGCGTCACTGGGACAGTCTGCAGTGATACTTGGTATCGGCTGCATTGGCCTGTGCACGCTTCTGAGCCTGAAAGCGAAGGGAGTGACCCAGATTTATGCGGTTGACGTGATCGGGAAACGTCTGGATAAAGCAAAAGAACTGGGAGCGGCTGCCGTTATAAACGGGAGAGAAGAAGACGCTGTAAAAGCGGTCCTGGAATTAACCGGCGGCAAAGGTGTTGACATGGTATTTGAAACAGCGGGAAATAAGATTACGACAATGCAGACAAGCGCTTTGGTGAAAAGAGGCGGAACGGTGGTGCTGGTGGGGATGGCGCCGGATGCCACGGTTCCCTATGATTTTGGAACCCTGATGGGAAAGGAAGCGGCAATTAAAACGGTATTTCGTTACCGCAATATTTATCCCACCGCAATAGAAGCGGTGGCCAATGGAATGATTCCCATAAAGAGTATTGTGACAGATACCTTCCGCCTTGAGGACACAGCTGAGGCGATGCGGTATTCCGTTGAAAATAAAGAAAATATTGTAAAAGCGGTTATTGAAGTTTAATAAAAAGTTTAAGAAAAGCGGAGGGCAATTTGTCACAGACAATTGCCTTCCGCTTTTTCTTGCTTTATAGGAAATTCCGCAAATAGTCAAAATACAGTATAATAGTATTGAAATAAAAAATAGCAATTTCTGCCTAAAGAAATATGCTTTTGGGGCTGTTTACAATCTAATTGTGCAATTGTATAATGTTATTCAACACAATATTAAGGGGGAAATATTTTGATATTTATACTATTTGGAATAATATCGGATGAGGAGAAAGATTTAGTTAATAAGATTTTTTTAAAAATGAATGTGAAAATGTATAATATTTCTTATAATGTACTAAAGTCTAATTTTGATGCTGAAGAAGCCGTAGCGCAAACATTTTTAAAGATTATTAACAATATAGAAAAAATATCTTTATTACCATCTCCACAAATTGAACCATATTGCGTTATAATATTGAAGAATGAAACTATGAATATTATAAAACAACGCAACAAAACCGTTTATGTGGAAGATATAGATTATTTTGAGCAGAATATTCAAGGTTACGATATTGAAGAGGAATTTATAAAAGCTGCAAATAGAAAAAAGCTGTTTTCTTGTATCAATAAGCTTTCAGATGATGACAAATATTTTATTCATTTACGTTTTGTTAATGATATGAGCTATAAAAATATTTCAAATCTTTTAGGTATTACCGAAGACGCGGCGAAAAAGCGTGGTCAACGTATTTTTAAAAAATTACGTTCATATTACGAAGAAGGGGGCGATATGAGTGTCGAAAATAATTAAAGATATCATGAAAGATGTATGCGAATTATCTTTACAAGATGAATTACAAAAGTTAATTGAATTAGATATAAGTAAAATTATATATCAATCATTATCTACTGATCAAATTGATAAATTGGCTCAAAAATGGATTTTCTTCCATTTGAATATCGTAATATTCTTTTTCTTCGATATTGTTTTGAAGATACAGCCTTTGAAATAGACAAGATTTTGCAAATAAAAAATACTGAAAGCAAACTACTTTATATTCAAAAAATGTTATCCCAACTTATAGGATTAGAGAACATATGGATTGATGATGGCTCCATGAAAAGAGCTTGCAAATTATCTTTGGCACAAAATATGAAAGATTATAATAGGATTAAAATATTACGTCAACCTAATTATTCTAGTGACTTTAGGCGAAAACTGAAAGATATAAATATTAAACAAAATTCTATGAGAATGTTAATGTTAACTGCTAAACGAGTAGCTGTTTTTATAATAGTATGTATTTTTAGTTTCTCTGCTGTTTTAGCGGTTAATGCAAATATTCGTGATAAATTTATTAATTGGATAATCGAAACTTTTCCTAAATTTAGTATATTTACCCCTCAAAACACAGATGAAAATAATAACTCAAAGCAACTAACATCACTTAAAATAAATTATATTCCTGATAGATTTGAATTGGTAGATATTAACAATGGGCGTAATATGCTGATTTATAATTACTCATCAAAGAATGAGCAAAGGTTTGATATAAAATTATTCGCTTCATCTGCTGAAGGCAAATCATATTATGATACAGAAAATGTTACAATAAATGAATTTATTTTTAAAGGTTCTGAAGCATATATATGGCAAACTGACAAAATGACCTACTTAATATGTTATCAAGACAGTATTGAATGTCACATTTCAGGAAATTTGAGTAAAGATGAAATTCTTAAAGTTGCAGAAAAAATTTCAAAATAAATCCAGAAAAGTTGTCCCTTTTTTCCTCCTCGTGCGTTATATAGGTAAGAACCTAAATAATAACGAGGAGGATTTTTTATGAAACTAAAAAAAATTGTAATAACAGTAACAGCCATAGCGTTGGTAGTTGGAAGTCATGCAACAAATATGGCTTATGCAATGGAGCCGCAAGGCAAAACATCAACAAATACAAATAATCAAACAGTTACGCCCTTGTGGGATAATATTAGTGATATTTCACCATATATTTCGTCCGAGGGCACTACTCTATACCCAGAGGTATATATAAAATCAAAAAGTTCTACAGATTCAATTAGCGGAACCATGTATTTAGAAAAATATAGTTCTGGAAAGTGGACAAGTGTAACCTCATGGAATTTCAAAGGAACCAGTACTGTATTTTTGTCAAAGAATTATAAAGGGATATCCGGTGTTACATATCGTACTAGAATTGTAGTTACAATAAATGGGGAAAAGGCAGTAGTTACTTCCGGTAGCTGTGAAATTTAAATGTTTATAAAAAATATTTGATTAAATCGGTTTTCAATGCTTAATTGCTAATTTATAGTTAAACATTTAAAAATTAGTAGCTAAAGGCATTATATTTATTGTTAGATATGAAATGAAAACAGGAGGAGGTGATTCCATTGGTGAAGTTAAGTTCAAAATAAGCTGCGATGAATGATTGCTTTATTCAGTTAAGTAAAATCGCTACAAGTAGAAAACAAAACCATAAAATCATTTTATGAAAGTGAGGACATACTTATGTTAAAGAAATTATTATCGGTTGCATTAGCTGCAATTATGGTTCTTGGAATGAGCACAAGTGTTTTTGCGGCAGAAAACAGAGATGTATTAACACCTATTCCCCCTTCGCCTATTGGAGCACAGCCATATGGAGCTAATCCGCCATCAGGCAGCGCAGATACTCATAACCTGTCTATTTCCGAATACAATTATCAAGTAGAGGACGTCGGTTATAGAGTGTATACAAGCAAATGGCTTACTGGTGCAACTTCAATGGATGTATTGGTGGATAATTGGACCATACTTGAAAGTTATGGCGGAACCAGCAATAAAGTAACAGTTCGTGTTTTTAATTCTTCAAAAAAAGAGGTTACAAGCAAAGTAATAACCATTTCAAATGGTTATGGTACGGCAACTTTAACCGGACTTACTTCTAGTGCAAAATATTACGTTTGCTTTGAAGTTCCAACAAACTCCAACAGATATTCATTTGATGGAAATATTTCATAAAATACATAACTTGATACCAGAAGCCTCCGCTTCCGGTATCAAGTTAAAGCTGACTGAAAGGGAGAAATTATATGTCACTAAAAAAATCTATTCTTCATAAAATCCTGTGGGTGTATTCTGCTTTCCTTTTCCTATTTGTTGCAGTCAAATTTAATGGTTCTTTTTCTGATATTACAAGCAGAGTAAATTCTATAATGGAAAATAGACGCGATGGTATTTGGAATTTTAACTTAGTACCTTTTTTATCTATTGCTCCACAATTAAGACATATTACAGAATGGTGGTCATTGAAAAACATTATAGGAAATATCTTTTTATTCATTCCACTGGGTTTTTTAGTTCCATTAATTTATATCAATGCACAAAGATTTTATAAAACATTTTTAATAACATTCCTAAGCGTACTCTTGATTGAAACTTTTCAACTATTTACTATGCTGGGCGTATTTGATATAGACGATATTATTCTAAATTGTACTGGCGGAATAATAGGTTACTTTCTATTTTATATTTTGAAAAAGTATATATTTGAAATAGAATAGCATATGAAGAGATGCACAACCTTTCGATACCTATCCAATGATGGTTACGGGATAGGAGGTTTCCTAATATGTCCAGAATCACTTCCTGTTAATGTGAAACTGCCATTATGTAATGAAGGCTTGATGTGGCAAATGTTTTCTTTTTTACACAATTTCAAAAAAATAGATCAGTTTATGGTTGTCTACTGCGGCCATTTTTCATTCAACACCTTTTGGAGATTTTTTTCAAAGGTGTTTTTTTTTGCATAACCTCATTTTTGGAAGTTGTTATGGCGTCGGGCAGAAGGCAGGGGTTGTAAAAAAAGTCAACCCACCTCAGTCATAAGGTTGGGGATCAAGGGAATAAAGCCGAAAAAATGTGTATTATTTATAAAAAAATAATTAAATTTTATAAAAAATGCATATAGTAACCGTTGTCCCTGAGTTACAGCTTCCCATACGGGATCCGGAAACCGGTATGTGGCAGGTTGTGACAATCACAAGGAAAAAGGAGAGAAAAATATGCTTGACATGATTACGGGCATACTGCTGCTGCTGGTTTTTGTAGGGCTGGTAGTGTACTGCATGAAAGGTGGAAATCTTTTAATCGGATTTATTGCTACTGCCGTCTTATGGTGTATCATCGGAAGGGTGCCGGTCAGCGAGGTGGTGAGCGATGTATTCCAGAAGCCGCTGGATGATTATGGAAAGACCATAGCGATCATTATTTTCGGTGCATGGTTCGGACGCATTCTGGTTGATACCGGAATTGCAGGCTATATCATCAAGAAAACCGTGGAATTTGCAGGTGACAGGCCGCTGGTCACCACATTGCTTCTGTGCATCATCTGCAATTTGCTTTTCACCAGCGTGTTCGGCGTAGGTTCCGTTATGGCCATCGGTATGATTGTACTTCCCATTCTGTTTTCCATGGGGGTGGAAAAAAGAGCGGCCTTAGGCGCTTACATGCTGTCTGTTGCAGGCGGAATGTATTTGAATATTGCTTATGTAAGCCAGTTTGAAAAGGTATTCGGCAGTGAGGTGGCATCCTACAACGATGAATACATACGTTTCGCCCTGATCGCAACTGCCATTCATATGGTAATTATGATTGCATTTATCGTATTCCACCATTTCAAGAGCAGCAAAAGCGGAAGAAGGCGTGCCTGGGAGGCAGGCGGACAGGAGACCTATGAGGCAAAGCCCCTTGGCTGGTACTGCTTTCTGGTACCCTTTATACCCATTGCCATGGTCGGCGTTTTTAAGTGGCAGCCGGTACCGGCTTTCCTGCTGGGAAGCTTTGCAGGCCTTTTGTTTACGCGGAATTTAAGGACCTATAAGACTGCGGTGGATAAGACCCAGAAGACTTTATATGACGGCGTTGCCGACAGCGGACTCCTGATCGGTATGCTCTACAGCGTAAATATTTTCCAGGGAGCGGCGACCAAGGTCGTGCCCTATCTCCAGACCCTGCTGGGGGATGTTGTGCCGAGATCCGAAATCGTGGTTCTGGCGGCCTTCTGTATTCTGGCGCCTCTGGCATTGTTCCGCGGACCGCTCATGATCTGGGGTTCCGGTATCGCGCTGTATTCGATCTTGAATGCAACCGGAGCGTTTAACCCGCATTTCCTGTATGCTATTTTCCTGATCCCTCCGGTGGCGATCGTGGCCAGCGCGTGCCCGACCCAGTCCTGGACCATGTGGGGATTGAGCTATGCAAAGGTGGAGCCAAAGCAGTATATAAAAACCAATCTGCCGTGGGCCTGGGCCAGCCTGATCGCTATCGAAGTGGTTATATACTTTATGATAGGAAAAGTGGTTTAAGTATTGC
Organism: Lachnospiraceae bacterium 54-53; assembly: GCA_041223105.1. GTDB lineage: Bacteria > Bacillota > Clostridia > Lachnospirales > Lachnospiraceae > Lacrimispora. The sequence continues at coordinate 423,615 of JBCLPO010000002.1, read as the reverse complement.
TTCAGCAGATGAATAAGTTTTGCAGACAGGGGCATGCACAGTGTCCGTATGTCCCTGTCTGTTTCATATGGAGGACAGCGAATGAGCAACAGAGCAATCAGAATTGGCATCGATGTGGGAGGGACCCACACAAAAGCCGTTGCAATTGACAACAGTACAAATGAAATCGTGGGAAAAGGATCGGTAATGACGACCCACCATGACGAAAACGGAGTGGCTGCCGGAGTTGTGGAGGCATTTAAAAAGTGTCTTTCTGAAAACGATATCAGGCCGGAAGAAGTGATTTTTATTGCCCACAGCACCACGCAGGCGACCAATGCCCTGCTGGAGGGAGATGTGGCAAGGGTCGGTGTGATCGGAATGAGCGGCGGCGGTCTGGAGGCATTCTTTACAAAACGCCAGACAAAGATCAAGGATATCGATCTGGGAACCGGGAAGTGGATCAATATTGACCAAAGCTTCTTAAAAATCAAAGACATGAGTCCGGATCATGTGTCCTCAGTGATTAAAAAGATGGCAGATCAGGGAGATAAGGTGATTGTAGCCAGCAAAGCATTCGGCGTGGACAATATGAAGGAAGAACGCATGGTGGCGGAAATTGCGGAACGTCAGGGCATTCCCTGTACGGTGGCTTCGGATATTACAAAGCTCTATGGTCTGACCACCCGCACCCGCACCGCCTGTCTCAATGCGTCCATTCTCCCCAAAATGCTGGATACGGCCAATTCCACGGAGCAAAGCGTGCGTGCCGCCAAGGTAACGGTTCCGCTTATGATCATGCGCGGTGACGGCGGGGTAATGGAAATCAATGAAATGAAAAAACGCCCCATCCTCACTATGCTTTCAGGACCTGCGGCCAGCGTGATCGGGGCCCTGATGTATTTGCGGGCTTCCAATGGCATTTATTTTGAGGTGGGCGGCACCTCAACGAATATCGGAGTGATCAAAAACGGCCGTCCGGCAGTGGATTATTCCATTATCGGCGGACACAGAACCTATGTAAACAGCCTGGATGTGCGCGTGCTGGGAGTTGCCGGCGGAAGTATGATACGCGCGAAAAAGGGCGGGATCGTTGACGTGGGCCCCCGTTCGGCCCATATCGCAAATATGGGGTATGCCTGCTTTACGGAGACCGCTCTGTTTGAAGGAGCCCGGTTATACTACATCAGACCCCGGGAAAATGACCCGGCCGACTATGTGGCGATCCGCTTAAACAACGGGGACAGCGTGACCATCACCAATACCTGCGCCGCCAATGTGCTGGGGATCTTAAATGAAGGGGATTACGCCCTTGGAAACTATGAATCCAGCTGCAGGGCCATGCAGCTTCTGGCCGAGGAAGTCGGCATGTCCGTGGAAGAAACGGCCAGGGCCATTCTTCAAAAGGCCTGTGATAAGATCAAACCGGTCATTGAAGACCTGATCGACAAATATAAAATTGAAAGAGAACAGATCGTGCTGGTCGGTGCGGGCGGCGGTGCGGGAACACTTCTGACCTTTACGGCCAATGAAATGAATTTTAAATACCAGATACCGGAAAATGCAGAGGTCATCTCGTCCATCGGCGTGGCGCTGGCCATGGTCAGGGAAATGGTGGAGCGCACGCTTCCCAATCCAACGGCAGAAGATATCGCCGCGCTCAAGAAAGAAGCAAAAGCGCTTGCCATGAACAGCGGTGCGGTGGAAGACAGCATTGAGGTTTATGTGGAGATCGATGAGCAGGCACAGAAGGTCACCGCCATTGCCATGGGCTCTACCGAGGTTAAAACCACGGACCTCATGAAAAATTGCGATGAGGCGGAGGCGCTGGAGATCGGGGCCCTCTCCATCGGCCTGGAGCGGTCAAAGGTGAAAATGGCGGGAAGCAACGGCTCCGTATTCGTGGTAACGGCACAAAAGGATGGAAAAACTCCTGTAAGGGTGATCGATAAAAAAGGTTTTGTAAAAGTACAAAGGTCCAACGGAACGGTAGTTGTCACAACAAAATCCGGTCTTCGTGAGGATTTAAAGCTGGCCTGGGATAAAGCCAGCAACTTTTCAAGTGAAGTCCGGATCAATCCGGACTGCTATATTGTTTCGGAATCCAGAGTGATCGATTATTCCGGAATTCCGGAATTGGAACAGGTATCCGGATTAGCCGGGGTCGAGCTGGGTGATATAAAAGAGGATGGGAAAATCATATTGGTGCTGGCACGCAACGAGCTGTAGGATATGGCGGATATGCGCGAATGGATAGAAAAAATGGCGGCGGCAGAAGATGTGATGTGGTATGGCCGCGTTCTGAAAAACCACCCCACTGCCTGTGAGCTGTCGAAAGAGGAAGAAAAAGAAATCCTGTTTCATTCCATGGGGACGGCGGAAAAATACGCGTCAGAGCTGACGAAACGCCATGGAAAAATTTCCGGTGTCTCTCTGGCAGGGGCCATGGGATTGTCCATAAAAAGAAGATCGGAAGAGCTGAGAAAACCGTTTTTATATATGGGGCTGTTTGAGCCGGAAGAAGGTACGGTTATACTCAATGACAGTACCTTAAATGCAGTCAAAGGTTTTATAGAAGAGCATCGTTTATCAGATTTGATCCCCGGGGAAGCCCTGGAAGAGGTTGTCCTGTTTCATGAAATATTTCATTCCATCGAAGAAAATACGCCGGGCATCTATACGCGCAGCAAAATGCTGGAAAGACCGGTATGGAATCTGTTTCCCCGGTCAAGGGGGCTTGCCGGGGCAGGAGAGGTGGGAGCCATTCATTTTTCCAAAAAAATGGAAGGGCTTTCCTGTTCTCCCTGCCTGTATGAAATGTGTTTATTGATTAAGACGGGCGTTTGTTCTATTGATTTTTTTTCCTCTATCTTATAAAATGAAAGATGTTATTTACCTTTGAAAAAATGGTGATGGAATATGGTTACTAAGAAAAAGGAGGTTCAATGTTGGAATTATATAAAGGAACCATATCATCTTCCGCCGACAGTCAGGAGGATGCTTCCCGTCAGGGAGAAAGCACGGATAACAATGCGTATCAGCTTCTCCGTGAGAAAATCCTGGATCTTCATTTAAGGCCGGGAATCAATTTAAGTATCAGGGATATTTGTGAATTGCTGAACATTGGACGAACTCCGGTCAGAGATGCACTCATCAGGCTTGAACAGGAAGACTTGGTGACCCTTCTTCCCCAGAAAGGGACAAGGGTATCCAAGATAGATTTAGATAGAGTGGAACAGGAACGCTTTTTAAGGCTTGCCGTAGAGGAAGAGGTCATGAAGCTGTTTATGGCATGCCATACACCTACCGATTTACTGGAATTACAGAACAACCTGATGGAACAGAAAGCATTTGCTGAGACGAAAGATGGGGACATAAGAAAGTTTTTGTACATGGATGATGAATTTCATAAAATATTTTACCGGGTGACAGACCGCCTTTTCAGCTTTCAGACCATCAATAACGTGGGAGGGCATTTCCGGCGGATCCGGCTGCTGAGCTGCCGGGAAATGCAAAATGTGAAAGAGATCGTTGCCCAGCACGAGGAAATCATTCTGGCCCTCCAGACCAGGGATACCAAAGCCATGGTGTATGTGCTGCAGAAGCATCTTTTTAAACTGGACAGGGACAAAAAGGATCTGATCAAAAAGTATCCCAGTCTCTTTAAGCGCAACATCAATGAGGATTACGTGAATATCCCGTGGACCGATGATTTCTTTGAAACATTTCAGTCTTTTGTGGAGGGATAGAGGGAAATTTGCAGAAGGAATCCGGGGGGCGGATTCCCCAAAGCAGGGGACTTAAAAAAGAGTGCGCCTTGAAACGGCAGAATGGCCGTGTCAGGACGCATTTTTTATCTCATAGAAAATTCGTCCTGGGAGATAAAAAGCCCTTCGGGCAGGATGCGCATGCAGCTTAAGAGGAAGATGTCACTGAAGTGACAGCGCGTCAGCGCCAGAATCCGCAAGCGGACTCTTTATTGAGTATAATTTCAGTGGCAGTTGTAGAAATCCCCATATTGTGGTATGCTATAAAAGAATCATACCCAGAATTTACCTGGGTTTTAAACGTGTAGAAGGAGGCTGGCGTGCGTATGACATGGATCCTGTGGCTGATAGCCGTTTCCTGCATTATTTATTATACCGTAATTGTCGTTTATTCCGGCATTACCACATCATTTTCCTTTATATGGCTTGCGTTTGCTGCCATATGTATATTTCTGGCAGTGGGATGGGAAGCCTATATGAAGCATAAGGATAAAGTCCCTTTATGGATTCCGGTTTCGGTAGTCACCATGTGCTGTACCGGAATTTTGGTGTTTATGGTAGTGGAGATCCTGGTATTTACCGGAGTTACGGTCCGGGACGCCTCCAATCTGGATTATGTCATTGTGCTGGGAGCGAAAGTGAAAGAGACAGGAATCAGTAAATCCTTAAAAAAACGGCTGGATAGAGCCATTGAATACCTGGATGAGAATCCGGGGACCATTCTGGTGCTTTCCGGCGGTCAGGGAGACGATGAGCCTGTCAGTGAAGCTGCGGCCATGCGTGATTATCTGGTATTTAACGGAGTGCGTGAGGAGCAGCTGATATTGGAGTCCCGTTCGTTCAGTACGGTTGAGAACATTGCGTACAGCCGGGTGGCCATAGAGGAAGACCAGGCCAGAAAGAAAGCCCGCCGGCAGGATAATCCGGTCTTCATGGAACCGGGAACCTTTGAAGAGGTCCCTGACAAACCCATTAAGATCGGTGTCCTGACCAGTGATTTTCATGTATTCCGGGCACAGCAGATCGCAAAAAAATGGGGCATCCCGGATATCTACGGCATATCCTGCGGCTCTGACCCGGTTCTTTTCATACACTTTTGCGTCCGAGAGTGTGCGGCCATATTAAAAGACAAATTAGTGGGAAATATGTAAAAGCAATGAGCAGTGTGAAACAGGCCATGAGAGGTTTCTCTTATGTGCTTGCACATAAGAGAAACCTCTCATGGCCTGTTTCAAAGGGCGAATGCCCTCAGCCGGGGAATCTCTCAGATTCCCCGGCTGCACTGCGGACTAACGGCACAATATCACTGCAATATTCCGGCACAATATTCCAGTACAATATTCCGGTACAATAGAAATTCACAGGAGGAAATAAAACAGAATGAATCAATTCACCCCCCTTACACCCTATGAGGTTGTAAAGGAAAAAGAAATCAAGGAAATAAACGCATCCGGCCGTATTCTCCGCCATAAAAAAAGCGGGGCGAGGATCTTTACCGTATCCTGCGACGATGAGAACAAGGTGTTTTCCATCGGATTCCGTACCCCGCCGGCAGACAGTACGGGCGTTGCCCACATACTGGAGCACAGTGTACTTTGCGGCTCAGATAAGTTCCCCCTAAAAGACCCCTTTGTGGAACTGGTGAAGGGTTCCTTAAATACGTTTTTAAATGCAATGACCTATCCGGATAAAACGGTATATCCGGTAGCCAGCTGCAATGAAAAGGATTTTCAGAATTTAATGAATGTTTACATGGATGCGGTGCTTCATCCCAATATCTACAGGGAACCGAAGATTTTCATGCAGGAAGGCTGGCATTACGAGCTGGAGAGCCCGGAAGCCGGTCTCATTTACAATGGAGTGGTCTACAATGAAATGAAGGGGGCATTTTCTTCTCCGGAAGAGGTGCTGGACCGTTACACCAGAAAGATCCTTTTCCCGGAGAACTGCTACGGCCAGGAATCGGGAGGGGATCCTGCGTTCATTCCTGATCTGACGTATGAGGCTTTTCTGAACTTTCATAAGAAATACTATCACCCGTCCAACAGCTATATTTATCTCTACGGGGATATGGATATGGAGGAGAAGCTCTCCTGGCTGGATGAGGAGTATTTGAGCCATTACCAGCAGATTTCCATTGATTCCGTGATCACACGGCAGAGGCCTTTTGATGAGCCGGTGGAGGAAGAAACCTTTTATTCCATTACGGAGAGCGAATCAGAAGAAAACGCCACCTATCTTTCCATCAATACGGTGGTGGGCACAAACCTGGATCCCAGACTTTACGTGGCTTTCCAGATCCTGGAATACACGCTTTTAGACGCGCCCGGGGCGCCCTTAAAGCAGGCCCTTATTGATGCCGGGATCGGCCAGGACATTCTGGGCGGTTATGAAAGCGGCATTCTCCAGCCCTATTTTTCCGTGATCGCAAAGAATGCCAACCGGGAACAGAGAGGGGAATTCCTTGCCGTGGTCAAGGGGACCTTAAGGAAGCTGGCGGATGAGGGGATCAATAAAAAGAGCCTGAAGGCAGGAATGAATTATTACGAATTCCGCTACAGGGAAGCGGATTACGGTTCGGCGCCCAAGGGCCTGATGTATGGACTTCAGTGTATGGACAGCTGGCTCTATGACGGGGACCCCATGATGCATCTGGAGTATCAGGAGACCTTTGACTATTTGAAAAAAGCGGTGGATGAGGGATATTTTGAAAAGCTCATCCGGGACTATCTTCTGGATAATCCCTTTGAAGCCTTTTTGACCGTAAGTCCCAGGAAGAACTTAACGGCCATGGAAGAGGAAAAGACAGCCCAAAGGCTGGCTGCCTATAAGGCTTCCCTTACGGAGGAAGAAATCAGGCTGCTGACGGAACAGACCCGGGCCTTAAGGGAATATCAGGAGGCCCCGTCTCCCCGGAAGGATTTGGAAAAGATCCCCATGCTCCGGAGAGAAGACATCAGCAGGGAGCCGGAGGAAATCGTATGGGAGGAAAAAGAGGAGGATGGCATCAAGGTCCTCCATCATGACATGTTTACCTCGGGCATCGGGTATTTAAAGGTCCTGTTCGATGCTTCGGCCGTACCGGCAGAGGATCTGCCCTATGTGGGATTTTTGAAATCCCTGCTGGGGTATGTGAACACGGAACATTTCACCTACGGGGATTTAACCAGTGAGATCCATTTAAACAGCGGCGGTGTCAGCTTCAGCGTCACCTCCTATCCGGATTTAAAAAGTCAGGGCCGGTATCAGGGATTTTTTATGGCCAGCGCCAGAGTGATGTATGATAAGCTGGATTTTGGATTTTCCATACTGGCTGAGATCCTGAGCAGGTCCGTGCTGGATGATGAGAAACGGGTGGGGGAAGTGATCAGTGAGACCAGGTCCAGAGCCAGAATGAAGCTGGAAGGCTCCTGTCATTCGGCGGCTGTGGCCAGAGCCACCTCCTATTTCTCCCCAGCTTCCTATTTTAATGATTTAACCGGCGGGATCGGTTATTATGAATTTTTGGAGGAGCTGGAAAGAGAATATCCGTCCCTTAAAAAGGAGATCATCTCACGGCTGAAGTCGGTCATGGAAAAGCTTTTCACCTCCGCCAATATGCTGGTCAGCTACACGGCGGATGAAGAAGGCTATAAGCTTCTTCCGGATGGACTGAAAAATCTGACGTCTGTGCTGCCAAAGGGAGACGAAAAGCGCTATCCCCTTGCTTTCCGGGCGGGAAACAGAAATGAAGGCTTCCAGACGGCATCCCAGGTCAACTATGTGGCCAGGTGCGGAACCTTTGCAGGGAGCGGACATGAATATACCGGCGCCTTAAAAATACTGAAGGTCATTTTAAGCTATGATTATCTCTGGGTCAATTTAAGGGTCAAGGGCGGCGCCTATGGCTGCATGAGCGGCTTCGGCCGTTCCGGGGAAGGATATTTCACCTCCTACCGGGATCCGAATTTAAGGGAAACCAACCGGATCTATGACGGGATCGTGGATTATTTAAAGAACTTTGAAGAGGAAGACCGGGATATGACCAAATACGTCATCGGCACCATCAGTGACATGGATGTGCCTTATCCCCCATCCACCAGGGGCAGCCGGGGACTTTCCGCGTATTTATCCGGCGTGAACCGGGAGATGATGAAAAAGGAGCGGGAAGAGGTATTAAACGCCACGCAGGAAGATATCCGCAGGCTGGCGCCTCTGGTAAAAGCAGTTCTGGATACGGGAAGCCTCTGCGTTATCGGCAATGAAGAAAAGATAGGGGCGGAGAAGGATTTATTTGGTGAGATCAAAAACCTGTTCCACTCATGACACAAAGGAGAACCTATATGGAAAACAACTATAAATCGGGCTTTGTTACCTTAATCGGGCGCCCTAACGTGGGAAAATCCACGCTGATGAACCGTTTGATCGGCCAGAAGATCGCCATAACCTCCGATAAGCCCCAGACCACCAGAAACAGGATCCAGACGGTGTATACGGATGAGAGGGGGCAGATCATTTTCCTTGATACGCCCGGGATCCACAAGGCGAAAAACAAGCTCGGCGAATATATGGTGAGCGTGGCGGAACACACCTTAAAGGAGGTGGATGTGGTTTTGTGGCTGGTAGAACCCACCACCTACATCGGAGCCGGGGAGCAGCACATTGCGGAGCAGCTGAGAGAGGTCAAAACTCCGGTCCTTCTGGTGATCAATAAGATCGATACGGTGAAGAACCAGGAGGAGATCCTTATCTTCATAGATGCCTATAAGGACATCTGCCCTTTTGCGGAAATCGTGCCGGTTTCGGCCTTAAAGGATAAAAATACGGATCTGATGCTGGAGCTGATTTATAAATACCTTCCTGCCGGGCCTCAGTATTACGATGAGGATACGGTAACGGACCAGCCCATGCGCCAGATTTCTGCGGAGCTCATCCGGGAGAAGGCGCTGCGCCTGCTGAGTGACGAAATCCCTCACGGGATCGCGGTGACGGTCGAGAAAATGAAGGAACGGGATAACGGCATCATGGATATCGAGGCGACCATTGTCTGTGAGCGGGATTCCCACAAGGGGATCATCATCGGCAAGGGAGGCGCCATGTTAAAAAAGATCGGCACCTCGGCCCGGAGGGAGATCGAGGGCCTGATGGATGCGAAGGTGAATCTGCAGCTTTGGGTAAAGGTGCGCAAGGAATGGCGCGACAGCGAGCTGTTTATGAAAAATTACGGATATGATGGAAAAGACATTTAAAAGCGGTGATTAAAATTGAGGGAAATAGAAAAGCTGACAGGGATGGTAATCAAATCGGCCCCGGTCGGAGAAACGGATAAGCGCCTTGTGATACTCACCAGGGAAAGGGGAAAGATCACCGCCTTTGCCAGGGGAGCCAGAAGGCCGGGCAATCAGCTGATGGCGGTAAGCCGTCCCTTTGCCTTCGGACAGTTTTTGCTGTACGAAGGCAGGGATTCCTATACCCTTCAGTCAGCGGAGATCACCAATTATTTTGAAGCTCTGTCCACGGATGTGGAGGGGACCTGCTACGGATCCTATTTTCTGGAGCTGGCGGATTACTACGGGCGAGAAAATATGGATGGCACCGGGCTTTTGAAGCTTTTATACCAGTCCATACGGGCTCTTTTAAAGCCGGCGCTGAAGAATGAGCTGGTGCAGAGAATCTTTGAGCTGAAGGCCATGGTGTTAAACGGAGAGTACACGGAAACCCCTCCCCGCCCTGTCAGCGATTCAGCCAATTATGCATGGGAATATGTGATCGCCTCCCCGGCAGAGCATCTTTATACCTTCATCCTGACAGAACCTGTATTCGAGGAATTCAGCCGCTGCGTGGAAATCAATAAGAAACGCTATGTAGACCGGGAATTTCACTCCCTGGAGATTTTATATGCCATGATGGGGAAAGTATTGAAATAGCGGGGAGGGTTTGGTATAATGTCCACGTAAGCCATGAGCAGTGCGAATCAGGACACGAAAATTTTTTCGTTGTGCTTGCACAAAAGAAAAAATTTTCGTGTCCTGATTCATAGGGCGAATGCCCGTGAGCAGGAGAAGCCGCAGGCTTCTCCTGCTGCACTGCGGATTCAGTGCAGAAAGGAAAATGGCTGAAAAAGCAGGCCTTCCCGCAGCACTGCGGATTCCCTGCAGGAGGAAAATAAATGAAAAAAAAGAAAGCTGTTTTTGCTGCGCTCATTACCGCAGGAATGCTGACGGGCTGCCTTGGCAGAGGCGGAAGCAGCACCTTGAATGAAGAAAGCAGCAGAATATTTGTGACGGAAGAGGGAACACTTCAGACCGCAACGGTGGAGACCTATGCGGATCAGGATTATTATAACTCGGAAGAATTAAAGGCGTATCTGGAGGCGGCTGTTTCGGCTTACAACGGAGTTCACGGACAGGGAGCGGTCACCCTTGATTCCTGTTCCCTGGAAAAGGGGACCGCCAGGATGATATTCCGTTACGGTTCCGGGGAGGATCTGGCCGGCTTTACTGCCGAATATGAGGATCGGTCCAATCAGGTGGATTCCATCACCGTGACCTCTTTTTCGGAGGTTCTGGCTCAGAGTGAGTCGGAAGGCACTGTTTTTTTGAAAGCCCCGGACGGGAAACAGGCAGACGGGAAAGAACTGTCAAAGAGAGGGGAAAGCAGGGCCGTTGTGGTGGAAACACAAAACCCTGTGACCATACAGACCCAGGGAAAGCTATTATTTGTATCAGACAATGTGGTCATAAAGGACCGGCATACCGCCCAGTTACCCCAGGGAAAAAGCTACATCATATCTAAATAAGAGAGGTTAAGATCATGGAAAAGACAATGGAAAAGATTGTGGGACTTGCAAAATCAAGAGGATTTGTATATCCTGGCTCCGAAATTTACGGCGGCCTTGCCAATACCTGGGATTACGGGAATCTGGGCGTAGAGCTGAAGAACAATGTAAAAAAGGCATGGTGGCAGAAATTTGTGCAGGAGAGCCCGTACAATGTAGGCGTGGACTGTGCCATACTGATGAACTCCCAGACCTGGATCGCCTCCGGACATTTGGGCGGCTTTTCCGACCCTCTTATGGACTGCAAAGCGTGCAAGGAGCGCTTCCGTGCGGATAAACTGATTGAAGATTACCTGGCTGAGAACGGCATAACCATCGAAGGATCTGTGGATGCATGGTCTCAGGAAGAGATGAAAAACTACATTGATGAGAAGAATATATGCTGTCCGAGCTGCGGAAAACATGATTTTACGGATATCCGCCAGTTCAACTTAATGTTCAAGACCTTCCAGGGCGTTACGGAGGATGCGAAGAACACCGTATACTTAAGACCTGAGACAGCGCAGGGAATTTTCGTAAATTTCAAGAATGTACAAAGAACCTCCCGCAAGAAGATTCCCTTCGGCATCGCACAGATCGGAAAGTCCTTCCGCAATGAGATCACTCCCGGCAATTTTACGTTCCGCACCAGGGAATTTGAACAGATGGAGCTGGAATTCTTCTGTGAACCGGATACGGATCTGGAATGGTTTTCCTATTGGAAAGACTTCTGCATCAGCTGGCTGAAGAGCCTGGGGATTAAGGAAGATGAGATGCGTGCCAGAGACCATGAGAAGGAAGAGCTTTCCTTCTACAGCAAGGCCACCACGGATATCGAATTTTTATTCCCCTTCGGCTGGGGAGAGCTGTGGGGGATCGCCGACAGGACCGATTATGACCTGACCCAGCATCAGAATACATCCGGGCAGGATCTGACTTATTTTGATGATGAAAAAAAGGAGCGGTATGTGCCCTATGTCATCGAGCCGTCACTGGGCGCGGACCGTGTGACTTTGGCTTTCCTCTGCGCCGCATACGACGAGGAGGAAATCGCGGAAGGAGATGTGCGCACGGTGCTTCATTTCCATCCTGCCATAGCTCCGGTCAAGGTCGGGGTGCTGCCCCTTTCCAAGAAGCTCAATGAGGGCGCGGAAAAGGTATTTACGGAGCTCTGCAAATATTACAACTGTGAATTTGATGACAGAGGAAATATCGGAAAGCGTTACAGAAGACAGGATGAGATCGGTACACCTTTCTGTGTTACTTATGATTTTGATTCCGAGGAAGACCACGCGGTAACGGTACGTGACCGTGACACCATGGATCAGGTGAGAGTTCCCATTGCAGAGCTGAAAAGCTATCTTGAGGATAAATTCCGTTTTTAGGTCCGATAGGCTGAATGAGGTGCGGGAGGGGAGAATATTCCCTGCTTCCGCACCTTTTTTGCGTCATGAATGTTCGTCGTTATCTGAATCCGTTTTTGTCCAATGCACCGTTCCCGCGTGGTGGTGAACAGGGGAATAGATGGAAAAAAGCTTCAGGGGGCGGTCTCCCGTATTGATGAGTTTATGCCAGGTGTTGGCGGGAATCAAGACGGCGCATGTATCATTAACCGGCTGCTTAAAATGCAGATCATAGGGGCTGTCGCCCATGAGTATGATCCCCTCCCCGTCTTCGACGCGGATGAATTGATCGCATTTCGGATGGTTTTCCAGACCGGCATCCCTGTCTTCCGGGATGCTCATGAGCGTAAGCTGCATGTGATTTCCGGTCCAGCGGGTGGTGCGGAAGGTGGAATTGCGAAGGGTGTCATGGGTGAGGTTTATGAGCAGCGGTACGGGACCGTAATCGCTGGCATCCCAGGATAGATAAGTATTGTCCGGACCACAGCTGGAATGGGAGATATAGCTGTTATTTGGGGTCATAGGATCACTCTTTTCGTGCATTGTAGTTTATTATATGGTTCCGGTTTTTCCCTGTGACTGTATGGAGGAGAAAAACATGATTATGTGGACTGCAATGATGACGGAAAGGCTCCGCTGATACGGTACGTGTATCGGCGGAGCCTTTTTCCATCCGGTCACCTCTGTCCCTTATCATAAGGGATTCCTTCCGCCTTGGGAGCCTGGGAATTTCTTGAGGTGAATATGAGAACGATCAGTGTGATGATATAGGGTACCATCTTGTAAAAATAGCTTGGAATGCCGAGGGCGCTTAAGAACGGAATGCCGGAATAAGCGGATGCCACAGCCTTCATGAGCCCGAAGAAAAGGGAGGCGAGCATGATATTGACCGGTTTCCACTGGCCGAAGATCAAAACGGCCAGAGCCAGGAATCCGTAGCCTGCCACATCGGCGTTAAAATTGGTCGAGGTGGGAACCACAAACACCAGCCCGCCCAGCCCGCCTAAAGCGCCGGATATGAGAACACCGGCATACTGCATCCGGTATACATTGATGCCGGCGGCATCGGCTGCCTGGGGATGTTCGCCGCAGGAACGAAGCCTTAAGCCAAAACGGGTTTTGTAAAGCACCACAGCAGAGAGCAGGAAAATGACTATGCCCAGGTAAGTGGTGATGTAAGCGTTCTGGAACAGGAGAGGACCGATGAACGGGAGCCTGCCCAGCACCGGAACGGAGGTGATGCGGAAGGTGTTGGTAAACTGCACCTGCTGAACACCCTGAATGACCCGGGCCACGAAAATGGCAAAGGCGGGGGCAAACATGTTTAAAGCCGTACCGCTGATGACCTGATTGGACTTCATGTTGATGGAGGCATAAGCGTGAAGAAGGGAAAACACCATGCCCGTTGCCATGGAAATCACCACCGCAAGGATGAGCTGGAGCTGTCCGCTCATGGAACCGCCTGTAAAATTGAGGAACAGGATCCCGGTGAAGGCGCCCATGGTCATGATTCCCTCCAGGGCGATGTTGATGATCCCGCTTCGTTCTGAGAACATGGCACCCAGGGCCACGATCATGAGAGGGATCATGAAATACATGGTCTGCTGGAATATGAAATAAATTACGTTCATGATTGTTTTCCTCCTTCCCCGGGCGTTTCTGTCTTCGGCCCTTTCTGTTTCCGGAGCTTTGCCAGGATGATCTTAACCATCAGGGCAAAGGCGCTGAAATAGATGATAACCGCCACGATGATGTCAATGATTTCCGTGGAAAATTCAAACAGCTGTAAGTAAAAGCCTCCGGCCGTCAGGTATGCGATAAAGATACCGGAGAACAGGACTCCGATGGGATTGCTTAAGCCCAGCAGTGCAACGGAAATTCCCGTAAATCCTTCCGATGCCAGCACATCCTTGATCTCGATATGTTTTCCTGTGCCCGCAAGATATAACAGGCCGCCGGCCAGTCCGGCGATGGCGCCTGCGATCATCATGGACATGATAATGCTCTTTTTCTCATTGATTCCCGCGTATTTGCTGGCATCCCGGTTAAAGCCTACCGCTTTGAGCTCATAGCCGAAGGTCGTTTTATTGAGGAGTATCCAGATCAGGATCACCACCAGGATTGCAATGAGTATGCCGCCGTTTACGCTGGAGCCCGGAAATATTTTATCAAGCCCCATTTTGGGAATGTTGGCGGTAGCCGCCACGTTGCGGGATTCGTTGCGCAGGTTGTTGAATAAGGGCTTGTAGCTTTTCACCACCCAGTTTACCAGATACATGCCGATGTAGTTCATCATGATGGAGGCAATGACTTCATTTACGTTAAAACAGGCCTTTAACAGTCCCGGCACCAGACCCCATAAGGCGCCTAAAATGACGCTGGCAAGAAGGGCGGCGATCCAGTGGGCCGGTCCCAAAGAGGTCCAGAGGATCCCCACATAGACGGCTCCGAAGCCGCCGATGATGAACTGTCCGGGAGTTCCGATATTGAAAAGCCCTGTCTTGAAGGCAAATCCCACGGAAAGACCGGTCAGAATAATGGGAGTTGCGTAATAGAACACCTGTCCCACGCCCTTGGCTCCATGGGTGAACGCGCCTGTTAAAATCGTTGCAAACCCGGGGAGCGCCTGCTCCGGATTGCAGAGAAACAGAATGACCAGCCCTACAATCAGTCCGAGCACAATGGCAAAGATGGAAGATAGAATGCCTGTGCGATCCTTTAACTGTTTCGGTTTCATGATTTGCCACCTTCTTTCTTTGCGCCTGCCATATACAGACCTAATTCCTGGACCGTGATATTTTTCGGGTCCAGATCGGCTACGATGCCGCCCTCAAACATGACCAGGATCCGGTCGCTTAAATTCATGACCTCGTCAAGTTCCAGGGAAACCAGAAGGATTGCGGCTCCCTCATCCCGCTGCTTTACCAGCTGGCCGTGAATATATTCAATGGCGCCCACATCCAGGCCCCGGGTGGGCTGTACGGCCAGAAGGATGTCCGGCGTTTTTGAAATTTCCCTGGCGACGATGGCCTTCTGCTGATTTCCTCCGGACATGCTGCGGGCGGTGGTAAAGGGCCCTTCACTGCTCCTGATGTCATAATTTTGGATCAGCTTTTCCGCGTATTCGTAAATCCTGTCATTTTTTAAAAATGTACCGCTCTGGAAGTCCTTTTCAAAATACTGCTGAAGGACCAGATTGTAAGCGAGATTGTAATCCAGAATCAGGCCGTGCTTGTGGCGGTCTTCCGGAATATGGGACAGTCCGTGGGTGTTTTTGTAACGGATGCTTTTTTTTGTCACATCCTCCCCGTTAATGGTAACGGTCCCGGAACTCAGATCGGAAATGCCTGTGATGGCATGGATGAGCTCTGTCTGTCCGTTGCCGTCAATGCCGGCAATGCAGACGATTTCTCCCCTCTTTACATGGAAGGAAACATCGTGCACCAGCTTCTTTGTCTGTCCTTCCCTTCTGGCCTCTACGGAGAGATTCTTCACTTCCAGCACGGTCTCTCCGGGTTTGGAAGGATTCTTTTCAACGGTTAAATTCACCTTGCGCCCGACCATCATTTCCGACATTTCCTCCGGGGTCGTGTCGCCTACCTCAACGGTTCCGATATATTTTCCCCGGCGCAGGACGGAACAGCGGTCCGCAACCGCCTTGATTTCAGCGAGCTTGTGGGTGATGAACAGGATGGACTTGCCTTCCTTCACCAGATCTCTCATGATCTGCATCAGTTCATCGATTTCCTGCGGAGTCAGAACCGCAGTGGGTTCATCGAATATCATGATCTCATTGTCCCGGTAGAGCATTTTCAGGATTTCCACCCTTTGCTGCATGCCCACGGTGATATCCGATATGATGGCATCCGGGTCCACAAACAGTTTGTACTTTTCACTCAATTCCATGACCTTTTTGCGCGCGTCGTCCATTTTTAAAAAGCCGTGTTTTGTCGTTTCCATGCCCAGAACAATGTTCTGGAGCACGGTGAAATTCTCCACCAGCTTAAAATGCTGGTGAACCATGCCGATCCCCAGTCCGTTGGCATCCAGAGGTCCGGTGATCTTTTCTTCCCTACCCCTGACTTTGATAACGCCCTTTTCCGGCTGGTAGAGACCGAACAAGACACTCATGAGAGTGGATTTTCCCGCGCCGTTTTCACCCAGAAGGGCGTGTATCTCTCCCTTTTTTAACTGGAGGGTGATGTCATCATTGGCGATGATACCGGGAAATTCTTTTGTAATATGAAGCATCTCAATAATATAGTCCATAAAATCCCCTTCCTTCGGTACCGCTTTATTGGACCCGGTTAATAAAATATGCCCTGACGTTTTCTCGCTTTTATGAAACGAAAAAGGAGATGCCGTAAGAGACCAGGTCTGTTCTGACTGGTGAATCAAACGGCATCTCCTTTCCTCTTTCCTGCCCGCTTTTCCGGGCATCAAGGTATGCCCGAAGGGGGCTTCCCCTTTATTCTACAAAGTTGATTTTAGTCTTTTCAAGCTTTAAGTCAACGGTAGGATTGTTGTTATCCTGTGAGGGCTGTACGAGTTCGATCTTTCCTTCCTTTAACTGGGCATAGATCTTGTCGTAATCGTCCTGGGTGAAATTTGTAAATTTGGAGTTTTCCATAGGAAGTCCCACACCCTCGTTCTTCGCGGAGAAGATGCTGGTATTTCCGCCCGGGAAAGCATTGTCATAGAATGCCTTTACTCCGTCGTATACGGAAACGGAGAGCTGCTTCATGGCGGAAGTGATCACCGTCTCGGACTCAAAGCTCTGGTCAACGTCAACGCCGATTACTTTCGCGTTCTTTTCCTCCGCAGCGGCCATGACGGAGTTTCCGACGGCCCCGCCGCACCCGAAGATCACTTCGGTTCCGTTCTGATACCAGGAAGCGGCCATGGACTGGGCTTCCGGTGTAGCGGCAAATGCGCCTGTGTAGTTGTACATGATCTCAATGCTTTCGATTCCCAGTTCCTTCGCCGCATAGTCGGCGCCTTCTGCAAATCCGTATCCGAAACGGATGACGGCGGGAACTGCCATACCGCCTAAGAAGCCCAGCTTTGTATTGCCGTCCTTGACCGCGGCATAACCGGCTAAGAATCCTGGCTCATCTTCCTGGAAAAGGATGGGCATGACGTTGGCTTCCGTTCTGTATTCGGAATAATCGCCGTTATGGGGCTCGCCATCCAGAAGGATGAAGTGAACATCCTTGTACTGATCCTGGGCAAGGAACACCGGCTCTTCAAATAAATATCCCGGGCAGACGACTAATTTGGCTCCTCCTTCGATGGCAAGGCCGATGGTCTCCAGATAGGAGTCCGTGGTGCCTTCCTGAGGCTGATAGTATTTATAGGAGATTCCGTTCTCCTCCGCATACTTCTTCATGCCTTCCCATGCGCCCTGGTTAAAGGATTTGTCGTCAATGGTTCCTAAGTCTGTTACCAGAGCGAGTTCATAACCGCTTGAGGAATCAGACTTCACTGAGGTCGCACCGGTGGTCTCCGCCGGTTTCTCAGCAGCGGTGGTTTCTGCCGGTGCAGCGGTGGTGCCGGCTGAACCTGAATTGGAAGAACCACATGCGCTTAATGCCGCAGTCATCAGAACTGCCATGGCTAATGCTAATGCTCTCTTTTTCATAATCCTATTTTTCCTCCTGACATTGGTTGATTTTCAGAGATAACATTAATGTATCACATTTTCCTTTCGGAGACAATCTCATTTGGTATTATTTTACATAAAAAAATGAAAACAGAACGATAAAATTATGGAATATCATAGTCAACCTTCGTTTCTAAACAGAAGTTCATTTTAAAAAGCTTTTATTTATTATAATAAGGTATAAACCTGAGAAAACTTAATAAAATAATGCAAACCATGAAAAAAATAAAAATACCGGGAAATGGCGGAAGAAAGATTTTGCCGGGGAAGGGCTGGTTTTTGTTTCTCTTTCTTTCATATGAAACAATCTGAAACGGTTCTTGCCGGGGTTCCGGTTGAGATACCGGCAAAGCCAAATATTCGCATATACGAACGAAAATCGCATATCAGAAAATGACAGAATATGTAAGCACTTTCAAAGTAATTGTATTGAAAAAAGAGAAAATTTCTGCGAATAATCAAAGAAAACCTCTTTACTAGAATTTGAATTATGCTATAATATTCGCAGGGCTTTTCCAAATCACAAAGGCGGAAAGCCAGACCAATCAAACAACACATTTTGAGGAGGAAATTTACTTATGGCTAGAAAATGGGTTTATTTGTTTACCGAGGGAAATACGGGCATGAAGAACCTGTTAGGGGGCAAGGGTGCGAACCTGGCAGAGATGACAAATTTAGGTCTTCCGGTTCCCCAGGGGTTTACAATTACGACTGAGGCCTGTACTCAGTATTATGAAGACGGCGAAAAGATCAACGATGAGATCATGGGACAGATCATGGAACACATCACGAAGATGGAAGAGATCACCGGCAAAAAGTTTGGAGATAAAGAGAATCCGCTTCTGGTTTCCGTCCGTTCCGGTGCGAGAGCATCCATGCCCGGCATGATGGATACCATCTTAAACCTTGGTTTAAATGAAGAAGTTGTGGAAGTTCTGGCCGCAAAATCCGGCAACCCCCGCTGGGCCTGGGACTGCTTCCGGAGATTTATCCAGATGTTCTCCGACGTAGTTATGGAGGTCGGCAAAAAGTATTTCGAAGAACTCATCGATAAGATGAAGACGGAAAAGGGCATTACGGAAGACGTGGATCTGACTGCCGATGATTTAAAGGAGCTTGCAAACCAGTTCAAGGCTGAATATAAAGTGAAGATCGGGGAAGATTTCCCCACAGATCCCAAGGTACAGCTGATGGAAGCCATCAAAGCTGTTTTCCGTTCCTGGGACAACCCGAGAGCCAACGTATACCGCCGTGACAACGATATCCCATATTCCTGGGGAACTGCCGTTAACGTGCAGATGATGGCATTCGGAAACATGGGCGAGACCTCCGGTACCGGCGTTGCATTTACCCGTGATCCCGCAACCGGCGAAAAGCATTTAATGGGTGAATTCCTGATGAATGCCCAGGGCGAGGACGTGGTTGCCGGTGTCCGCACACCGAAGAAGATCGAACAGTTAAAGGAAGTGATGCCAAAAGTATACGATCAGTTCGTGGGCATCTGCCATACTCTGGAAGATCATTACAGAGACATGCAGGATATGGAATTTACCATTGAAGATAAAACGCTCTACATGCTTCAGACCCGTAACGGCAAGAGAACGGCCAAGGCTGCTTTGAAGATTGCCTGCGATCTGGTTGACGAGGGCATGATCACAGAGGAAAAAGCGGTGAAGATGATCGACCCGAGGAATTTAGATACCCTGCTTCATCCTCAGTTTGACACCGTGGCATTAAAGAAGACGGAGCCGGTGGGCAAAGCGCTGGCCGCATCTCCGGGAGCCGCTTGCGGTAAGATCGTATTTACCGCCGATGACGCGAAAACCTGGAATGAAAGAGGCGAGAAGGTGGTTCTGGTCCGTTTGGAAACCTCTCCCGAGGACATTGAGGGCATGAAGGCCGCTCAGGGCATCCTGACCGTACGCGGAGGTATGACTTCCCACGCTGCCGTAGTTGCCCGCGGAATGGGAACCTGCTGTGTTTCCGGCTGTTCCGAGATTGCTATGGACGAGGAGAACAAAAAATTCGTTCTTTCTGGCAAGGAATACCACGAAGGGGACTGGCTGTCCATCGACGGTTCCACCGGAAAGATTTATGACGGTATCATCCCGACCGTAGATGCCACCATTTCCGGAGAGTTCGGAAGAATCATGGCATGGGCAGACAAGTACAGAAGGCTGAAAGTGAGAACCAATGCGGATACGCCGGCAGATGCGAAAAAGGCAAGAGAGCTGGGAGCAGAGGGAATCGGTCTCTGCCGTACCGAGCATATGTTCTTTGAAGGCGACAGAATCGATGCGTTCCGTGAGATGATCTGTTCGGATACGGTGGAAGAAAGAGAAAAGGCTCTGGAGAAGATCCTTCCGGTACAGCAGGGAGATTTTGAAAAGCTCTATGAGGCTCTGGAAGGAAATCCTGTTACCATCCGTTTCCTGGATCCGCCTCTGCATGAGTTCGTCCCCACCGATGAGGAGGATATCCGGAAGCTGGCGGATGCCCAGGGAAAGACTGTTGCCCAGATCAAGACCATTATCGATTCCCTGCATGAATTCAACCCCATGATGGGACACAGAGGATGCCGTCTGGCAGTCACCTATCCTGAGATCGCCAGAATGCAGACAAAGGCAGTGATCCGTGCGGCCATCAACGTACAGAAGGCTCATACGGACTGGAACTTATGCCCGGAGATCATGATCCCGCTTATCTGCGATGAAAAGGAATTGAAATTTGTTAAGAAAATCGTTGTTGAGACTGCTGATGCGGAAATCGCAGCGGCGGGAAGCAGCTTAAAATATGAGGTCGGCACCATGATCGAGATTCCGAGAGCATGCCTGACTGCCGACGACATTGCAAAGGATGCTGAATTCTTCTGCTTCGGAACCAATGACTTAACCCAGATGACCTATGGCTTCTCCCGTGACGATGCCGGAAAGTTCCTGGATGCTTACTATGACACAAAGATCTTTGAGAATGATCCTTTTGCAAAACTGGATCAGACCGGTGTGGGCAGACTTATGGAAATGGCCATCAAGCTGGGCAAGGATGTCCGTCCGGAGATTCATGTGGGTATCTGCGGTGAGCACGGCGGAGATCCGTCTTCCGTAGAATTCTGCCATAAGATCGGTCTGGATTATGTGTCCTGTTCTCCGTTCCGTGTGCCGATCGCAAAGCTTGCAGCGGCACAGGCGGCATTAGCGAATAATTAATTCAATTAATGAGGGTGTTGCAAAATGGAATATGAAAAATTCATTTTGCGACACCCTCTTATTGGGTTATGATGTTAATTATTGCTTAAGTCTTCATAGGTATCAGCACTCAGCAATGTGGACAGCTTCACATAACGGGGATAGCGGGTTGCCGCCGCATTTATATTGCCGAGGGGGATGGCATGGGGTAACTGCTTTGCAGGGCCATCGAGAAGAACGGTGTACCTTTCCGTATCTTCATCAAAAAGAATACCATCTTCTTTTAACTTTCCATAATGTGTAATCGCAGAAACAGGAGCTCCCACATAAATGGCGATGTACTTCATCTTCCTTATTTTGTAGTCATTCGCTCTGATCGGGAACCATTTGTTGTCCCCGAGGAAAGTCTCAATAAAGCCTTCCTGATGTGCAGGCAGTATGAGTGTGTCATAGGGGAAGAGAGACGCATCATCAATATCAAGGTCATACCCCTGAGCCTCAAGTTCTTCAACGGATTCTGCTAAAAATCCTTTTATAGCAGTTTTGATCAGCTCATTTCGTGTGGTTGTCTGGCTGGTTTCTTTCGTCAGTAAAGCAGCTATCTTTTCCAGATTGTCAACATCCCTTGTATCAAGGGTAATATTCAGCTGCTTTGTGGGAATTGCAGGCTCTTTTTTCAGCCGGTCTTTTATAAAGTCTTTACCATTCATAATTGGCTTCCTTTCTGTAGAAATAAAATTATAGAATAATATTTTGAAGATCGTTCATTTGATAAGGAATATGCAGAAGAAAGAAGGCAGAGGAGACAGATACGGAAGGTAATTGCAGATGATGAGGAAGAGGCTTAATCATTCAGCAAATGTTTTACTATGAAAAAGTTGGCTTACAGAGAGCTGGAATATGGAAAAAAGTGGATATTATAATTGCATTATTAAAATATTTATTGATAGAATATGTACAGGAGTAATCGTGTACAGGTTGGTTGGCCTTCCGGACTTTAATGCTTCATTTATGAGGCATAGAAAAGAAGGGAGGTGAAGCGGATGGATACATATCAGGTATTGACACTATTGTTTTTAGGTGGTAGTTTCCTCGTCGCTTTGCCTGCCTGTTTGTATAATAGGAATAACAAGCCAAAAAATAATGCCTACCCTGTCGGCAAACAGGATAGGCGGCTCTCATTGAGAGCTAAATAGACGAATCCGGAAGCTTCCACCTTGTGGGCGGTTGCTCTTTCTAAGCGAACGATAATACACCAAACTTTAAAAGTAAAGGGAAAAGTGCAGTTAAGCCTTAGCAGGGACTTGGCTGTATTTTTTATGCCCGGAAAAGACCTGATGTACGCATACCCTTACTGTCTCAGCAATTCCGGTTCCGTCCGGTTGATATAGGTTTCCAGTGAATTCCGGTCAATGAGAGCCGGGATCACGCCCTGCCGTGACACGCAGAAGCCTGCGGCATAGGTGGCGATCCTGGCTGCGGCCTCCATGGAATAACCGGATGAAAGATAGACGGCCAGTGCAGCGATAAAGGCGTCGGCTGCCCCTGTGGTATCCACGGAGGTAAAGGGCGCCGCAGGCAGGTATCCGCAGAAGGCCGGATCTTTTAAATAACAGCCGGCGTGTCCCAGAGTGATGATCACTGTCCCGGCTCCCCGCTTTATGAATTCCTCCGCCTTGCCTTCCACATCCGGAATATCCGGGCACAGCAGCTCCGCTTCCTTCCGGTTGGGGACAAAAATATCGGTCAGCTTCATGAGTGAGGGGCTGACAGAGTTCATGGCGGCCGGCTTTAAGATGTTTTTTGCGCCGTATTTTTTGGCAAGTTTTGCAGCGGCCTCGATGGCGGCTTCCGGGACCTCGGTTTGAAGGAGGCAGTAGCCTGCATTTTCAAACATCTTTTCATATGGGATGATGTCCTGGGGGGACAGGCTCTGGTTGGCCCCGGCAAGGATGGTGATGGTGCTTTCCCCGTCGTTCTGAACATGGATATAGGCCTTGCCCGTCTCGGCATGGGCATCTCTCCTTAGTCCCTGGACATCCACATGATTTTCCTCCATGCAGGTATAAATGAGGTTGGAATCGTAATCACTGCCTACTTTCCCGAAAAGGGATACCTCATTTCCCAGTTTCGCCACGCCGACGGCCTGGTTTGCTCCTTTTCCTCCGGGAATCACGGAATGTTTGGTGGTGCTGACGGTCCGGCCCGGCTGGGGCAGCTCATCCACATTTAAGGTAACGTCTATGTTGATGCTGCCTGCCACAATGATTTTTTTTGTGTGGGAATGAAACGGAACGTCAAGGCTCTGGGTGTTTTCCAAGGGAAAATCCATATGAAAGGAATCCGGTTCTCCTTCCTTTTTTTCACACTTCCCGATCAGGCATCCGCAGACGAAGGCTCCGAATTCATAGTAGGGAATCTTGATGCTGGAAATGCCGTGAAAAGCAATGTTATCCCGGATGTCATCCCTTAAGCTGATGAGTGATAAATCAAAGGGAACCTGGAACTGCAGCTTTGACAAATGTTCCATAAGAACGAGGGAAGAAGCGTAATGAGTGCTGATGATTCCCGTCGGCGTATGGGTCAGGAGGCCGCTGTACCAGCTGTCCGTTTCCGCAGGCAGATTCATGGATGGATGGTATGGGATCCCGTGATGGAAAAGGCATTTTTTAAAACCGTCCAGCACCATTCGGGAACGGAGGCTGTTCTGCCTGGTGAGACAGCCGACCTTTGTATGGCCGTACTGAAGCAGGATTTCTGTTGCGGCATATCCCATGCCGGCAAAATCTATGAAATAGGCTCCGGGATCATTCCGGCTGTTGATGCAGCAGACTTCAATGCTCTGTTCGTCAAAGTAGCGCCTGTGCTCCAGGCTGTCGGTGTTCACCGGTTCCCAGATAACTCCATCCACATTGTTTTTGCAGAGAGAGGTGATGTGCTTCAGCTCATTTTCCGGATCATCCATGCTGTCATAGATCAGAATGCTGTATCCGTTACTCTGGGCCTCCAGGATCGTTCCGTTTATGAACTGGCTGGTCCTGGAAATGGATTTCAGAAGCACGCCCAGGATAAAGGTTTTTGTTTCCGGGCTGTTCTTTACGGTGCTGTAGGGTGAATAATTGTAATCTTTTACGATTTTTAAAACACGGTTCCTTGTCTCCGGATTGATATTTTTGTCCTTGTTGTTGACTATTTTTGATACGGTGGATATCGAAACGCCGGCTAACCGGGCGATTTCCTTGATCGTCATATGGATTCCCCCTGATCTTATCATTGAACAGTTTTCAGACACACTGGCAATAAGTCTATTATGGTATACATAAGCGTCTTTGTCAATTAGTATTGTGATAGTTATTGGATAAAATTAATAAGAAAATGTTTTTTAAATACTTTTTTTATGTGCAATATATTGACAAAAGATAAAATTGTGATAACATAAAATCAAGAAAAAGATTTAAGAAAATGTTTTCTTATGTATAATTCCAAAAGGAGATCATGATGAAAAAGGGCATATTGGTAATTGGAAGCCTGAATATGGACATATCGGTGGAAATGGCGAAGATGCCGGTTGTGGGAGAGACGGTGCTTGGCAAAGGGATATCCTATAAAACCGGCGGAAAGGGAGCGAACCAGGCGTGTGCGGCCGGACGGCTGGGGGGTGATGTCCGGATGCTGGGCTGTATCGGACGGGATGGTTTTGGACGGAAGCTTGAGGAAAGCCTGCGCAGTGCCGGTGTGGAGACTGGTTATTTAAAGGAAAGCAGGGACCGGCCCACAGGAACGGCGGTCATCTGTGTGGATCAGAACGGTGATAACAGCATTGTGGTAATCCCCGGGGCCAACGGGGAGTGCGACGTGGAGTATTTAAAGGAGCAGGATGAACAGTTTCGGTGGTGTGATTACATAATGCTGCAGATGGAGATACCCTATGACGCGGTCTGGTACGCGGTCAAAAGAGGAAAGGAGCTGGGGAAAACGGTGATTTTAAATCCTGCCCCTGCCCCGGATACCATTCCCGGGGAAGTTCTTGGGCGGATGGATTATATAACACCCAATGAGACGGAGCTGGGAGCTTTAAGCGGAATCGGGGGAGAAAGCCGGGAAGCCATGAGACAGGGGGCGGAATCCCTGATCAGGAAGGGGGCAGGCAATGTGGTGGTCACCCTGGGAGACCGGGGAGCCATGCTCATTGGCCCGGATGGGGAACGGTTCTATCCGGCAAGAAAGGTAAAGGCGGTGGACACCACGGCTGCCGGGGACTGTTTTAACGGTGCATTTGCGGCGGCTCTGGCTGAAGGGCAGGATGAGGACCGGGCGATCCGTTTCGCCAATCTGGCCTCCTCCATAGCGGTGACACGAAAGGGAGCTCAGGAATCACTTCCGGACAGAGACGAGCTGGAAGGGATTTCTTAAAAACCATATCATGTAAAAAGGGAGAAGAAAAAATGAAGAAAACAAAAAAAATGCTGGCACTGGCATTGGCCGCCGGAATGATTTTTTCATCGGCCGCATGTTCGGCTTCCCGGGCGCCGGAGGGGACCGGCACTGAAAGCACCCAGGCAGCGGGGGGAAAGAGAGAGAAAATAGTCATTTCCACCTATCTGGCTGATGCCGCCCAGGTGGCGGTCCGGGAAAAGTATATTGATGGACCGCTGAAGGAAGCATTTCCCGATGTGGACATTGAGATCAAGATGTACAATGACCGGCAGGGCCTGCAGGTAGAAGTGGCCGGGGGCGGGGGACCGGATATCCTGGATCTGGATGGACCTACGGACGTTGCGGAATTTGCAAAGGCGGACCGGGTGCTTACCCTGGACGATTATGCGGAAAAGTACGGATGGCAGGATATGTTTTATGACTGGGCCTATGACAGCTGTTTTTACAACGAAAAATTATATTCCCTGCCCACCAGCTTTGAAGGAATGGTGATCTATTACAATATGGATGTCATGGAGGAGAACGGCTGGGAGAAACCGGAGACAAAGGATGAGCTGGTGGCATTGATGAAAGAGATGCAGGCAAAAGGGATCATTCCTGTTTCCTTCGGCAATTCCAATTACCAGGGTGCTGTGGACTGGCTGTATTCCACCTTCACCAGCTGCTACGGCGGTCCGGATGCCATGAGAAAAGCACTCACCGGAGAAGGGAAGTTTACGGATCCGGAAATAACTGCCTCCATTCAGCTGATGGTGGACTGGTGGAACGAGGGATGGCTGGGCGACAAGGCGTCCCAGTCCATCACAAATGAAGATATGCTGGCGTTTTTTTCTGAGGGAAGAGCCGGCATGATGATCGACGGCACATGGGCGGCCAACCAGCTGAACACCACTTACCCGGACTGCAACTGGGATTCTGAGATGATGCCCGGGGATCCCCGGATCGGAAATGTGCTTCCCTTTGCCACGGGCGGAGGCTACTCCATCAATGCAAATTCCAAAAATCCGGATCTGGCGGCAGAGGTCTTAAACTATCTGTTTACAAGCATGGACCGTCATTATGCCTCTATTACGGAAGCCGGCTACCAGCCCTATCCCTTAAAGGCTTTTGAAATATCAAAGCTGTCAGGCATGGATCCTAAAATGTATGATCAGTATAAGCTTCTCATGGATGCACAGGCAGACGGGCAGATCGGATTCTGCTCCTGGACCTTTTACCCGTCGGATATGAGGGTGTATATGAATGAAAATGTGGATTCCATGTTCCTGGGTGTTTTAAGTGTGGATGACTTTATGAAGGCTTCCCAGGAGTATCTGGATCAGGCGCTGGAGAGCGGAAACGCACCTGTTCTTCCTTCAAAATAGCCAAAATTCTGCCGGGAAACTGATGGTAAGTAAATCTGACACGGATGACTGCTGTTTCAAAGCATAGGAAGATATCCTGCAAAACCGCAGTTTTCCGTGTCTTTCAGGAAGGTGAACACGTGAAAAACAGAAAAGCGCATTTCATTCCATACTTTTTTATACTTCCGGCCTTTGTGATCCATATGTGCCTGGTCACACTGCCCTCATGCAGTACGCTTGTCATGTCTCTTTATGACTGGAACGGGCTGGGGGCGGCTGAATTCACAGGCCTTAATAACTTCAGGGAGATTGCGGCGGACCCCATGGTGAAGCAGGCCATTGTCCATAACATCACATGGCTTCTGATCTTTGTGACTGTGCCTCTGCTGCTGGGTTTTGTGATTTCCGTCATTATCAGCCAGCTGAGGCGGGGCCAGATGGTTTTCAGAACCGCATTTTTTATTCCCTATGTCATTTCTGCCGCTGTTGCCGGAAAGATCTGGACGGCATATATGAATCCGTATTATGGAATCAATCAGATTTTTGCAAAGCTTGGCTGGGAGGGGCTGGCAAAAACCCTGTGGCTTGGAAATCCTAAAATTGCCCTCTATGCGGTGGCTTTTGTGGATAACTGGCATTGGTGGGGATTTATTATGGTTTTGTTTCTGGGAGCCCTGCAGCAGGTGGATCCGGAGCTGTATGAAGCGTCCAGGGTGGACGGAGCCAACCGCCTCCAGGAATTGCTGCACATCTCCATACCCGGAATCAGGCCTACCATAGCCTTTGTTCTCATCATGACCATTATGTGGTCTTTCCTGACCTTTGATTATGTGTATATCATGACTAACGGAGGTCCGGCTAATGCTACGGAAATCATGTCGACTTATATTTATAAGAACGCCTTTACCAAGTACCGGGCAGGTTATGCAAATGCTCTGTGCGTGATCCAGTGCGGGATTTGTATTCTGCTGTATTTCCTGCAGAAGACCATCAGCAAAAGAGGAGGGATGGAGGATGCGTAAAAAAAGGATATCGCCCCTTGCAGTTGTGAAATATATTTTCTTAACAGGCATGCTGCTGTTTGCCCTGGTGCCGTTGATCCAGGTGTTCTTAAATTCCTTCCGTTCCGACAGAGAGGTCAAGAGCATGCCTCTGGGGCTGCCCCAAAAGTGGGTATTCAACAATTATCCGGAAACCTGGCAGATCGGCGGCTATGGACAGGCGTATTTTAACAGCCTTCTCATCGCGGCGGTCGTGATCGCCGTGGTACTGACGGTAGCGGGACTCGGCGCCTATTCCATCAGCAAGCTGGAATACAGAGGAAGAGGGTTTTTCAATGCATATTTCTTCGTGGCGATCTCTCTGCCGGGATTTCTTTACATTGTTCCGGATTATTTTATGTTCAATAAGCTGAATCTCATCGATTCCAGGCTGGGACTGATGCTGGTTTATACCGCCATGCAGATCCCGTTCAACATGCTTCTGTTAAAAACATTTCTTTCAGGGATTCCCAGGGAACTGGAGGAGGCGGCAAAAATAGACGGGTGCAGTGAGCTGGACAGCTTTTTAAGGATCACCCTGCCCATAGCGAAGCCCATGTTCCTCACCGTGGCCATTCTGGTTTTCGTCAATGTATGGAATGAATACTTATGGTCCAATACCTTTATTACTACGGAAGCCCTTAAACCCGTTTCAACCAGATTCGTCAAGTTTACCGGAGAATACGGAAGCGATATGGCCAGGATCTATACCGCAAGCGTCATTACCATTACCCCTGTCATCGTCCTGTACCTGCTGTTCAGCCGCAAGTTCATCGAGGGCATGACCAGCGGAAGCGTGAAAGGCTGATTTCCAGGAAAGGTGGAAAAACAAATATGAAAAAAGAGTACATGGAAAAAATATATGCAGGCTGGCTGGCGAAAATTATCGGGATCCGTTTTGGAGCGCCCATAGAAGGCTGGACCTATGAAAAGATCAGGAATATATTCGGTGACCGTCTGGATCATTATCCGGCCGGTTACATAAACTTTGCAGCCGATGATGACAGCAACGGCCCCCTGTTTTTTCTGCGCGCGCTGGAAGACAGCAATAAGGGATATGATCTGACATCCCAGGATGTGGCGGAGGCCCTTCTCAATTATGCGCCCTATGAGCACGGGTTTTTCTGGTGGGGAGGATACGGGATCTCCACGGAACACACCGCCTATTTAAATCTGAGAAACGGCATTCCCGCGCCCAGGAGCGGAAGCATAGAGCAGAATGGCAGCACCATGGCCGAGCAGATCGGCGGACAGATATTCATTGATACCTGGGGACTTGTAACGCCCGGGAATCCGGATAAGGCGGCCAGGCTGGCCCGGGAAGCAGCCAGCGTGACCCACGGGGGCAATGGGGTATATGGCGGCATTTTCGTTGCTGTCTGCATCAGCTGTGCCTTTGAAGAAACGGACATCAGAACGATCATCGAAAAGGGACTGAGCTATATTCCGTCTGACTGCGAATACGCCAGAGCCGTGCGTGCGGTTATGGATTACCATTCCGAAAATCCGTCGGACTGGAGGCAGTGCTTCCGCTTCGTATTTGAAAATTACGGCTATGACAAATATCCGGGGAACTGCCATATCATTCCCAATATCGCGGTCATGATCCTTTCTCTCCTTTATGGGGAAGGGGATTTTGACAGAACTCTGGAGATCTGCAATTTATGCGGCTGGGACACGGACTGCAACGTGGGAAATGTTGCAGCCATTATGGGCGTTGTCTGCGGGCTTGGCGGGATCAGCTATGAGAAATGGAGAAAACCCGTCAATGATCTGCTGATCTGCTCCAGCGTGGTCGGATCCTTAAATATCATTGACATTCCCTTTGGTGCCTCTTATATTGCAAAAATGGCCTGTCAGCTGGAAGGGACCGATGTGCCGGAGGAATGGAAACAGATCATAGAGAAGCGCATTGACAGCTGCCATTTTGAATATCCGGGCTCCACCCACGGGATCCGGATGAGAGCGGAACCAAACGATGCCAGATACTCCGGAAACCGGGAATTTTCCATCATGAACACGGAAGAAACGGCGTTTACGGGAACCCGCTCCCTTAAATTCCTTGCGAGGACCATGGAACCCGGGGAAAATGTCTATGTGTATAAGCAGACATATTACCGGCCTGAGGATTTTTCCGACAGCAGATACGATCCCTGCTTTTCCCCTCTGGTCTATCCCGGCCAGACGCTTTACGGAAGCGCCTGCATTCCCGAATACGGATCAGGGGCGCTGGTGAGCCTGTATGCCAGAGATCTGCATACGGGAATCGTTTATGAAGGCAGCAAAAAGGAGCTTTCAAAAGGCAGATGGGTGACGCTGGAATTTAAAATTCCGGGAGGCATGGATGCGCTGATCGGAGAGATCGGTTTCTGCTTCCACATACAGGGAAAGCATAAGGAGTCCTTTGATTTTACGGGCTTTATCGATGACCTGTATGGGGCGGGGCCTGCGGATTACGCTGTAGATTTTGCCAAAGAACAGGAAGAGCTGTGGCCCGGAACGGTTCACAGTGAGATCAGCCAGTTTACAAAGCTTAAGGGAAATACTTACCTGCAGGAGGGAGCGCTTCATCTGTCCTGCGCCGATTTTGGCGAGGTGAGCACCGGCGGCAATGAATGGGAGGATTACCGGGCGGAATTTACCCTTACGCCTGTGGCAGGGGAGTGCCATCTGGCTCTTGTGAGGGTCCAGGGAGCCATGCGGTCTTACGGTGCGGGATTTATGGCGGATGGCCGGTTCGGGATTTTAAAGAACCGGGGAGGCTATGAGACGGCCGCATGGGAACCCTTCCGCTGGGAATATGGAAAGGAATATAAGATCACTGTCACGGTAAAGAATCATTTCATAGAGGCGTCGGCAGGGGATGTGACGGTAAGGTTTCTGGATGAGGAAAAGCCGTATCTCAAAGGAGGGGTGGGCTTATCCGTGGGAAACGGCAGCCATATGAGCTGCAGGAGCATAAGGGTGTTCTGACGGTAACAGGCAATTGGATATATATACAGGGAGGTGTTTTTTATGGATGTATGCGGACTTGGAACGGTGGCAATGGATGTGCTGATGCAGGTGGACCGGCTCCCCGGGAAGGATGGATTCTGCACGGTGGAAAAAACAGAGTACCAGCCCGGCGGGAGCGGGACCAATGTGATCGTCCAGCTGGCCAGATTAGGGGCAGCGTGCGGCTATATCGCTTCCGTATCAAAGGATAAGTATGGGCTCGATATCATGGAAAGCCTGGCTTTGGAGCAGGTGGATACCGGCTGCATGGCGGTCAGTGAGGAAGGGATCACCGTTCATACAGATATTGTAATCGATAAAAACGGGGATAAATTCATTCTGCTGAATATGGGAGACGTGTTCGGCAGGCTGGAGCTGAATGAGGAACGGCTTGCATATATCAGGAATGCCAGGGTTTTTTATACGGATCTCTGTCCCGGGGGACCGGCGGTAAAAGCGGTCCTGGATGCCGGAAGCCATGGGGTGAAAACCGTATTCAACATGCAGGCGGGGCTGGAAACCATGAAGGGACTTGGCATGACCAGGGAAGAGATTCTGGGCTGTTTAAAGGCCGTGGATGTGTTCGCTCCCTGTCAGCAGGGTCTTTATGACCTGACGGAGACAAAGGATCTGGATGAATGCTGCCGGTACTTAAGAAGCTATACGGACGGGGTTTTGCTGTTTACGCTGGGCAGCCGGGGATCGGTGGCCTATGACGGTGAGGGAAGAAAGTACGAGGTGCCGGCCAGGGCCATAAAGGCGGTGGATACGACGGGAGCGGGAGATTCCTATATGGGCGGATTTATTTACGCCTATTACTTAAGGAACAGAGGACTGGAAGATGCCATGAAATTTGCCACGGCATGCGCCGCCCATACCTGCGGCGGTCTGGGAGCCAGATCCTCCCCCGGACTGGAAGCGGTGGAGGAAATCCTTTTGGAAAATCAGGAAGAAGGGGGAATGGAATGAAGGGTCAGGAGCTGCTGCGCAGGAAAATCAAAGGCGCCCTTATAGGAATCGCATATGGAGATTCCTTTGGAATGCCGGTGGAGATGTGGAGCCGGAAAAGAATTGCTTCTGTTTACGGGGAGATCAGGGAGCATCTTCCCGGAAACAGTGACAATTTCATATCGAAAGGCTTTCAGGCCTGGGAGGTGACGGATGATACCGTTAACACGGCCCTGGTCATCCAAATGCTTGCGGGAAACCGGGGACGGGTGGATGCCAGGGAATTCCTCCGTCTGCTGAAGGAGTGGGCCCGGAGCTCTTCAAAGAGTTCTGCGGTCATAGGACCCAGCACGGCCAGGGCGATGGAACTCATTGACGCCGGAGTACCCATGGAACAGACCGGTCTTATGGGAACGACCAACGGCGCGGCGATGAAGATCCTTCCCCTGGGACTTCTCCATGACATGGCTCATTTGACGGAAATGGTGGAGGACGTAAGAGAACTGTGCCTTCCGACCCATAATACTTCTTCCGCGGTCAGCGGAGCGTCGGCCGTGGCAGCGGCCGCATGCTATGCTTTACATGACGGAAGGGACTTAGATGAGATGATGCGGGTTTCGGGAAAAGCGGCGGAGATGGGAACTGCTTACGGGAACCAGATCGGCGCTCCCTCCATAAGCGCCAGGCTGGAGCTGGTCCGGCAGTACGCGGCATGCCATACGGTGACCGAAGTCCGGGATTTCCTTGGGGACATCATCGGAGCAGGGCTTCCCATTGAGGAAAGCGCTGTCTCCGCCATCTCCTATGCCTTTCTTTCCGGAGGGGATCCTGAAGCGTGCGCGGTATATGCGGTCAACGGAGGCGGAGACACGGACACGGTGGCGGCCATGGCCTGCGGAATCTGCGGCGCACTTGGGGGAGAGGAAGCCTTTGACCGGAAAATTGTCGGTAAAATAGAAGAGAGAAACGATTTATCCTTCGAGGATCTTGCGGAAAAACTGATGGCCGCCAGAAGCATGCGCTATGGGGAAAAAGGAAAAAGCGGGTGAGACCCGGGAATTATGAAACGGAAAAAATTGGCTATACTCTCTATATATTCTGAAACAGGAATAAAAAGGAGGGCAGTATATGAGGATTCCAAAGCATATCGGGATCATACCGGATGGAAACCGCCGCTGGGCGCTGGAAAAAGGCATGGGAAAAGAGAAGGGGTACGATAAGGGCATATCTCCCGGCATGGATCTTTATCACATCTGCAAGGAAGTGGGAATCAAAGAAATGACCTTTTATGGCTTTACGGTGGACAATACCAGACGTCCCACGGTCCAGAGAGAGGCTTTTTCAAAGGCATGCGTGAAAGCGGTGGAGGAACTGGCAAAAGAGGATGCAGAGCTTCTGGTGCTTGGAAAGACATCTTCCGCCATGTTTCCGGAGGTTTTAAAACCCTATACCAGCAGAAGCAGATTCGGCACAGGGGGAATGAAAATCAATTTTCTGGTCAATTACAGCTGGGAATGGGACTTAGGGCTTCATGACGGCGTCATAGGCCCGGCCTTAAAGACTGCGGAGGTTTCCCGGATCGACCTGGTGATCCGGTGGGGCGGCCGCAGGAGATTATCCGGTTTCCTCCCCGTGCAGTCCGTTTATTCCGATATGTATGTCATCGATGATTACTGGCCGGATTTTAAGCCCCAGCATTTATATGACGCCATTGCATGGTATTCCGGGCAGGATGTGACCCTTGGAGGGTGATCCCGCCGGATGTAAGGCTTCAGCATTTTTGCTGGGGCTTTTTTCATGTGTTTGTGACCGGAAGGCTCCGTCCCTTTGTCAGAGGCTGCCGGGATCCTCTGCAAAGCCCAGGCTTCGGATCTCCCTGCTGCGCAGCAGAAATGGGAGCAGGGATCCGGCCACAATGAGGCTGAAGGCATTCTGGACCAGGTTGAATGGAATGTTTGCCATGGCCGCCGGCCGGCTGTATACTATGAGCTCGAATATAAAATACCCCCCTGTGACGGCGGCGCCGGATGCGATGCCGGCAGCCAGAAAAGGAATCAGCCGGAAACGGGCCGTCTGACTGCCGTGAGACAGCCTGCGGTAGAGATATCCGCTTAAAAAGGCGGCCAATGCCTTGATGACAAAGGTAGCCGGCGCATAGAATGCGTAGCCTGACAGAAGATCTGCCAGCATGGAACCGATCCCTCCGGCAGCTGCGCCGGTCAGCGGTCCTAAGAGCATGCCGCTTAAGAGCACCATTCCGTCTCCCAGGTGGATATAACCGTTAAATGCGGATGGAATGTGTATTAACATGGTGGCAGCGGCGGTTAGCGCTGCCATCAAAGCGCCGGATACTATTTTTTTTGTTCTGCTGCTGTTCATATGGTTTCCTCCTCTATCGGTAAAGCACATGCTTTGTTGGAATCTATCATATAAAAAAACTGGTATTTTTTAAATATCCAATTTGATTAAAATTATACATACCAGTTACGGCGGGGATGGAAAACATGAGCCGGGAAAATTCCAGGCCGGTCCATGGCTGCAGAAATAACCATCGTAGTTATTGTGTAAATATTTAATAGGATTACAATAAATATTTTTACTAAAATATATAAATATTCATATGGAAATACTTGAAAATTTGGTAATAATGCAATATAATAATGACAGACGTTGGAAAAAGAACTTCTGCTGTCTGTAAATAATAATCCTTTCACATGCGCTGCCCCTGCCGGTTTGGAAAGAAGAAGGCCTCAGGTTTTGAATCATGAGCGCAATTGATTTTTTATAAAGAACTTTAAAAACTGTTCATATAGATTTTAAAGGAATCAGGGGTTTTTAAACCCGCAGAAAGTGAGGAGGATCATATGGGGAAGAGAACGAAATGGAACAGGAGGCTTTTCACAGCACTTATTTTGTCCGGGGGGATGGTTTTTTCCTGCGGAGGCCAGGTCTATGCAGATGAGGTTCAGGCCCAGAAAACCACCACCTACCGCACCGTGACGGAAGTGGAAGACTTTGGCCCCCAGATCACAAAAGTAATTGTGGATCTTGGGACAACGGTAGAGGAGAATACCGTGGACACGGACACCTTCAAGGTTCTTGCGGTAAGGATCCCCGGCAGTGAGGATGCTCCGATCATAGGAGATCATGGAGTGGGATACCGAAAGGTCACAAAAGCTTACATATCGGACAGGGACGGCAATGCGGCGGAAAAGGGAAATTACGCGGCTCTTGAAATGGAAATCAGGCCGGATCTGTCCTTTGGCCTGCTCCTTAATCCAAACATGAAATCAAAGCACAATGAATGGATTCAATGCAGATACACCATAACGCAGAAAAAGGATATTGTATCCGGTTCCGCAAGGGTGACCGGTCTGGTAGCCGATATATTTGACGGAGGAACGAGAGGGCTTCTGGATAATTTTACAGCATCAGCGGGTACCTATGATAATATCACACTCCATTACGCAAGTTATGCACCGGCAAAAGATGAAGCAAAGCATCCGCTGATCATATGGCTTCATGGAATGGGAGAAGGAGGAACGGACGGAGTTCTCGGAATAGCGGGGAATAAGGGAGTGAACTTCGCTTCAGAGGAAATACAGTCTTATTTCGGAGGGGCTTATGTCCTGGGCCCCCAGTGCCCCACCTGGTGGATGGAAGGGATGGATTCCGCCGCTTTTGGGGACGGGACCTCCAGATATGAGAAAGCGCTGATGGGGCTCATTCAGGATTATGTTGCAAATAATCCTGAAATTGATGAGAACCGGATCTATATTGGAGGGGCTTCCAATGGCGGATACATGACAATGCTCATGATCAGAGACTATCCGGGCTATTTTGCGGCCGCGTTCCCCACCTGTGAGGCTCTGAAGGATACATTGATCACGGATCCGGAGATACAGAAGATGAAGGAGATTCCCATATGGTTTGTGGCAGCCAAAACGGATACCACCGTTCCTGTTCTGGAGTATGTGGTTCCGACCTATAACCGGCTGCTGAAGGCAGGCGCGAAACATGTTTATTTCTCCTTGTTTGACCGTGTGGAGGATACTTCGGGACTGTACAAGAAAGCGGACGGCACGCCTTATGAGTATGACGGGCACTGGTCCTGGATCTATGTATTTAACAACGTGCCTTCGGAAGTGATCAACGGAAAGAATGTGACAATGATGGAATGGCTGTCCGATCAGTCCCTGAGTAAACGGTAACAGCCTTATACGGCAAAAAGCGGACCAAGTCTTATATAAACAGGACCTGGCCCGCTTTTTTGCGGTGTTTTCTGATTTCGCCTGACGAACCCGCCTCTGTTTTCAGGTAATCTTATATTTGTTTGTATAATATGTTATAATATACGGGCAGAAAAAAAGGATATTAGGTTAAATTAACAATGGAGGGCGCCCTTGATCAAATATTTAATAAAAAGATACCGGGGATACGGGATCGCGAAAAAGATACTGGTCATTCTGATTTTCGGCTCTATCGTTCCGGTCCTGCTGATTGAAATCATAACCTGCATGATTGCGGCCAATACCTTAAAGAGGCAGACGGACACCCTGATTGAAAGCAATATGAAGCTGTCCCAGAAAGGGCTGGAGGATTATTTTTCCGAATATGACAGCATCATCATGTCCATTTATACGGAAAATGATTATGCCGCCATGCTGGAAAAGCTGAATGTATGGGATTCCAGGAACTACTATCTGGCGAAGAAGCAGATGGAGGATGATCTGGAGAACATCGCTTATCTCCATCCGGAAATACTGGGAATTGCGGTGGTGACCCTGAAGAAGGAATGCATCCTGTATGATTCTGTGACCAACAGTTCCCTGGACAGCTACTGTTTTCCCGAAAAGGACGACAGCTGGCTGGCAGTGGCGGATGAGACCCTGTTGAACACACGGACCGTGTATTCCGGTGTCATAAACCGGGAGCAGGCAAACGGCCGGAAACGGAATATCCTCTATCTTGGCCACCGGATCGCGGACATCAACAATTACAGGCAGGGAACGGTGGGAAGCATTCTGATCTGTCTCGATGAGGAAAACATAAGGGAAACCTATTCCCAGGAAAACGGAAACGGGGTCAACGTCTCCTTCCTGTGCGACGCAGGGGGAAACATCGTATCCAGCACCCGGCCGGATTTAACGGGCACCGGCATTTTTCAGGAGGAAGGGGAGGGACAAAAAGAGCTGCTTCTGGGGCCGGATTATGAGACTCTGATCCGCAGGGCCGTGGACCGCCGGAAGATCATGAACACCAGATACTACACGATCTATACGAAACCGGTGCTTAAAAATCAGTTCATCCAGGTCAGCCTGCGGGATGACAGGGAACTGTTAAAGGATTTTAAATATATTTTTCAGGTGATCCTTCTGCTGGCCTTATGGATCATCATCACCAGCGTTCTTCTCATGATACGGTTTGCAAACTCCCTTCAGCTGCGGGTGGAAAAAATAACCTCGGCCATGGACAGGGCTTATCAGGGAGATTACACGGTGCAGATCGCCCATGAATGGCAGGATGAATTCGGTAAGATCGCAAGGCATTTCAACCATATGGTACAAAAGATCGACCAGTCCGGAAAGCTGGAGAAGGAGGCGTTGCTCCGTGAAAAAAATGCGGAGCTGAAGGCCCTGGAGGCCCAGATCAATCCTCATTTTTTATATAATACCTTAGATGCCATCAACTGGATCGCCATAGAAAACCAACAGTTCCTGATCAGCCGGATGCTCAAAAATCTGGCCACCATCCTGCGCCACAGCGTACATAAAAGCAACGGCGTGGTGAGTGTCAGAAGCGAGATGGAATATTTAAAACAGTATATATATCTCCAGCAGCAGAGGTTTTCCTTTTCCTTTCACTGCATCATGAATGTGGACGAGGAGGTCATGGAACTGAAAATGCATAAGCTGCTGTTCCAGCCTCTCATAGAAAATGCCATCATTCACGGGTTTCCCGGGAATACCGGGCAGGATATGATCACGGTGTCCTTACAGAAAAAGGGAGAGAAACATCTGGTGATTTTCGTGGAGGACAATGGAAAGGGCATGGATGAGGCGCTGGTCCGGGAGCTGAATGATTATGATTATACCAGGAGCACCATAGAAGGGAGCATCGGCATACGGAATGTTATCATGAGGATCAAATACTACTATGGGGATGAAGGGGACTTTCTCATCGAATCAGATGACAGGGGAACCAGGGTAACGGCAGCCATATTGTTTGAAAAATAGGCGGGGAGCAGGATATTTATATGAGAATCGTAGTTGTTGAAGATGAACCAAACACCAGAAACGGCATTATCAGGATCATTGAGGAGTACACGGTCCACCAGGTGGTGGCCGGAGAAAGCGACGGAATATCAGGGCTGGAAAAAGTCCTTTCCTTAAGCCCCGACGTGGTCATCACGGATATCACCATGCCGGGAATGGACGGCCTGGCCATGATCGACAGGATCAGGGAGTCGGGGGCTGCCACAGCCGCCGTTGTCCTCACCGGGTATTCGGAATTTGAATACGCCCAGCGGGCCATACAGCTGTCTGTCATTGAATATTTACTGAAGCCTCTGGATGTCCGGGATATCATAGAGGTTCTTAACCGCGTGGAGGACAAACTGTCGAAAAACAGGGCGGAAACGGTATCCGCGGAGCAATTGCTGTTTTCCATTCTGACGGGAGAAGGAAATGATCAGGAACTGGTTTATAAGAGGTTTGCCGAAAAAATCAGGCATCAGAAAGACCAGACGGTCTCCCTGTTTTTGGTCCGGTCGGAGAGTATGCTGGCCGGAACTGCCGGCCAGATGGCGGATGTGCTGCGGGACAGTCTGGATGCGGTCTGTTTAACCGGCTTTTTTATCTTTAAGCTTCCTTACGAGAAACAGATCCTGGTCATGATATCGGATGGACAGAGTGTTAAGTATTTAAAGACGATTTTTAAGACCCAGATCATAAAGGAACTGAAGAAAAAGGGAGAATTCCTGATCAGCTACGGCCAAGTCACCCGTTTGTCCATGCTGGGGGATGCTTTAGCGCAGATGCAGGAGCTGATTTCCTATGCCTTTGTTTTTCCGGACAGCCGCATCATTGACCGGGAATTGTTAGGGAGCCTGAGCTTTGAAAAGGTGGATTATCCGGAGAATATCGAACATGCCATACGCAGGGATATCAGGAACGGAAATAAAGAAGGCATCCAAAGGAACGCCCGGAAATTCGCGGAAACGGTCATTGAAAGCAGGGAAGTCCCCCGGATAATCAAAAACCATACGGTCCGCTTTGTCATGGCTCTGTTGGATACCGCCAGGGACTTGATGGCAAATAAGGATATCGAAGCTCTGTACCAGTGTCTGTTAAACGACATGCTGAAAACCGGCATCCGGGAGATCTTTTTGAATGACTACTGGAAGCTGATCCGTATGATCGCCGATGACCGGAAGGAAGAAGCCATGACCGACAACGGCATGATCTTAAATGTGATTGAATTCATAAGGCATAATTATGACAGGGAGATCTCACTTTCCGAGGCGGCCGATCTGGTAGGCATTACGCCGGAATATTTAAGCAAGCTGTTTTCAAAGGAAATGGGGATCAATTTTTCCGCATTTCTGGGGGAATTCCGGGTCAGCGCCGCAAAGAAGCTGCTGTCCACCGGCAGATACAAGATCCATGAAGTGGCTGAAATGGTGGGATACAAGGATACCAAGTACTTCAATAAGGTGTTCCGCTCCGTGATGGGGGTATCGCCCTCTGATTACAGAAAGGTATTTTAAAATATGAACAAGACCATACAAAGACTTCTGATGTGCTTATGGGTGCTGGTTTGCGCCCTTCTGTTCTGCGTGATCTTCGGATATTACAGGGAAGCGAATGTGGCGGTTTACGAGGAAGAAAAGAGGGACACCCTTGTGGTCATGACCGTTTTTAAAGAGGATGAAAGCGGCGGATATTTAAAACAGCTTGTGGATGAATACTCGGATATTCCCGGAAATCCCCGGGTCAGCTTAAAGTACGTTTCCCAGTCCGGTTTCCAGAAGCAGCTTTGCATTGACAAGGACCAGAATGATCTTCCAGATCTGATCATCTGTGAGAACGTAATGACGCCTGCCCTGCAGTCCATGGGGATCCTTATGGATATGTCCGGATATATGACGGTCAATAAGACCTCCGAATATTTAAAAAATGCTTATGGCAGCACGGTGGTAAACGGCGTCTGCTACGGGGTCCCTTTTGCCAGCGATCCTTACGTGATGTTTTATAACCGGGATCATTTGGAGAAATACGATGCGGACATACCGGACCGCATGGAGGAATTTTATGAGTTCTGCAAAGAGACCAATACCCTTGGCACCTATGGTCTGGGCCTTGCGGTGAAGAATAAAGAGGACATTACATCCAGTTTCCTGCAGATGGTCTATTCTGCAGGAGGAACCATACGGGATCTGGATACGGACCGGTGCATGGAGTTATATCAGCTGCTGGGAAATATGCGGGATGAAGACATCATACCCCGGGAGGCGGTCAACTGGAACCAAAAGGATCTGATGAGGGCTTTTTCCAAAGGATATGTAAAGACGGCTGTGGCGGAGCTCAGCTCCATGTCCCTTTTGGAGAACCAGGACAGGAAATTCCAATATGGAATAGCAGAGATCCCGTATATCCAGAAGCAGACCTTTCTGCTGCAGGGAGATAACATCGGAGTCACCACTGCCGCCGATTATGAAGAATCCATTGGATTGCTGGACTATCTCACCTCGCCTGAGGTGATGAAAAAATACTGGGAAAATACATACAGCCTGTCCGTGCGGACGGATGTGGCGGTAAATCCGGCCCGAAACAGGGGACTCACCGATGAATTCGTGGAAAGAGAGAGGAACCAGAGTATTTTAAAGAGCTCCTATTCCACCTGGTTTATCATATCCGACGGCATAGCCGGAAACCTGGCGGAATTTTTCGGAGATAAATCCGTGACACCGGAGGAGATGGGCAAAAAGCTGCAGGGAGATATCCGGAATGCTATCCTGGAAAGATGAACGAAAAAAGATTAAGATTATACCCCTTTTCTAAAAATTTGGAATACTCTGCCAAATCTTCTTATGCTATCATCCGCTTATCAGATAAAACATACCCTACGGGTATGGCGCAATGCCCATAGGCGTGGGCATGGAAAGAAGAAAGGAGAGGGTTTTATGAAAAAAATGAGGAAAATGACGGCCGTCACAATGGCGGCGGTCATGGCATTGTCCCTGGGGGCCTGTCAGGGGGCGGATCAGGAAACTGCGGCTGGGGATGAGACCAAAGCCGAAGAAAGCGCAGACGTAAGCGGAAAGGCTAAAATTTCCATCACCTTCCGCAACGGAGGAAGCGATGTTCTGGAAAAATGGTTTGAAAACGCCTATGAGACCTATGACAAAAAAGATACCATTGAACTGGATATTGCGCCCATCACGGCTTCCGAAGGGGATTATTTCGCAAAGGTGGCGCTGGCCCTGCAGTCTGCGGACACGGCACCGGATATTGTATGTGAAGATACCTTCCAGCTCCCTTCCGATGTGGCGGCCGGTTATCTCACGGATATTTCTCCCTGGCTAAAGGATTATGAGGAGTGGAATGACGGCACCTTTTACGGGGCGCTGGTGGACGGTGTGACCTATGAGGACGGCAGCGTCTACGGGATCCCCTATTGTACCGATACCCGGGGGCTGTGGTACAATAAGGACATATTTCAGGCGGCGGGCCTGGATACCGAATGGCAGCCGAAAACCTGGCAGGAGGTTCTGGATACCTGTAAGGTCATCAAGGAAAAATGTCCGGATGTGGTGCCTTTCTGGTGCAATTCCGGCGTCGCAACCGGAGAAGCCACCTCCATGCAGACCTATGAAATGCTTCTTTACGGAACCGGAGAGCAGCTGCTTGATGAGAACGGCAAATGGATCGTTTCCAGCGGCAATATTTTAAAATCCTTAAATTTCATCAGCACCGTATACAAAGAGGGATATGGTCCTTCCTTATCCAAGGTGTTAAACGGAGAAGCGGGCAACATCGCATCCAGGGAATATTTACCCGGCGGCAAACTTGCCATATCCTTAGACGGATACTGGATGACCGGCAACTACAAGGAAACGGGAGCGGCTCCCTGGCCGGAATATGAAGATAAGCTGGGCATTGCCGCCATGCCCACATCCGAGGGGCAGGACCCGGGAAGCGTTACCATGTCCGGGGGATGGGCATTGTCCATACCCGAGCTTTCCGACCAGAAGGATGCGGCCATGGATTTTATCAAACACTGTATGAGCTATGATGTTTACTTAGATACCATCATTGCCCAGGGTAATATTTCCACGAGGACCGATATCGCCTCCGATGCCACCTATGCCTCCCAGCCCTTCATGGAAAAATGCACCGGATTTCTGTCCGGCGCCTTCTACCGGCCCAGAAACAGCCAGTATTCAACGGTTACAACCCACATCCAGACAATGGTGGAATCAGTGGTATCCGGAACCGGTCCGGAGGATGCCATGGCGCAGTACAAATCCGATGTGACCAACAGCGTCGGAGCGGAAAACGTGGCGGAAAAATAGGGTTTATGGGCCGGAAAGGGATGAGATCATGAATAAAAACAGAAATCTGCTTCTGGAGGAAGCGAAAAAATCCGTGCTGCTGGTGCCCTCCGTCCTTCTTCTGCTGGTGTTTTTTGTGACACCCATTTTACTGACGGTATATTATTCATTCACGAACCTTGCCCTGTCAGGAGAAAATGCGAAGAAGCTGACGTTCATCGGGCTGTCCAATTATATCAGCATGATGAAAGACCGCACCGTGCGGATCAGCATTGTGAATACGCTGGTCTTTCTGGCGGGAAGCCTGGCCGGGCAGCAGGTATTGGGCTTTGTGATCGCCCTTCATATGAAAAACAGAAACCGGATCTTCCGGGGGATCGTGGGGCCGGTTTTCCTGGCGGGCTGGATCATGCCGGAGGTGGTGGTGGCGCTGTGCTGCAGCACCTTTTTTGGAGATGACGGAACCTTGAACCAGATTTTTTCCCTTTTGCGGCTGCCCCGGGTGGAATTTCTTTATGCAATTCCCATGCTGACGGTCATTTTAGCCAATATATGGCATGGGACCGCCTTTTCCATGATGAATTTCCAGTCGGCCTTAGACGGAGTGCCCACGGATCTGGAGGAAGCGGCAAGGGTGGATGGAGCAAACGGCTTTCAGACCATGCTCCGTATCATCCTCCCATGCATCAGGAATACCATAGCGACCAACACAATGCTGAACACTCTTTCCACTCTTGGCGTATTCGGACTGATCTACATGATGACAGGGGGAGGGCCGGGAACAAAGACCCTGACCCTTCCGATCTTCATGTACCGGCAGGCATTTATTTCACAGCAGCTGGGATATGGCACGGCCATTTCCATGATCCTGCTTGTCATAGGAATTGTTCTCAGCGTTTTTTACACCAGAGTCATGAGACATGATTAGGAGGTATTCCCATGTATTGGAAATTCAGAAAGACCGTACCTTATGTTGTTTTAACCGCATTAGCCATTGTTTTTGCCCTGCCTCTGCTCTGGATCATTTTCGCCTCTTTTGACGGAAATGCCTCCCAGGCGGTAAAATTGCCGGCTGAGTGGACGCTGGAAAACTATAAGGCGATCCTGTCTGACCAGGCCAACCGGCGTGCCTTTGGAAACGGGCTTTTGATTTCCTTCGGACAGTCCGTTTTAGTGGTATTATGCGCCGGTCTGGCCGCATATCCCTTATCAAGATATGAGCTTCGTTATAAGACCCTGTTTTTGTATACCATTTTGTTTATGACCTCCCTTCCCATCACCGCGGTCATGGTTCCGGTCTACAAGATGTTCCTGACCATCGGTCTCTATGATAAGATTCCGGGACTGGTCCTGTTTCTGACGGCCACCTCCATGCCCTATGGGATCTGGCTCATGAAGAATTTCATGGACAGCGTGCCCATAGAGCTGGAGGAAGCCGCCTGGGTGGACGGAGCTTCCACCTTGGACAGTCTCCAAAAGATCATCGCTCCTTTGATGTTCCCCGGGATCTGCGTGGTATTTATCTTCACCTTTTCGGGCAGCTGGGGAAATTTCTTCATCCCCTATATCCTGCTGCAGAGCCTGGATAAATTTCCGGCATCGGTTACACTCTATCAATTTTTCGGGCAGCATGGTATGGTAGTATATGGACAGCTGGCCGCCTATTCCGCGGTCTATGCGGTTCCGTCCATTGTACTTTATGTATTGTCACAAAACTACATGTCAAAAGGCTTTCAAATGGCCGGTGCGGCCAAGGGCTGATGAAAAAAGGAGGATGACGAAATGATACTGATCAAAGAGAGGATCGCAAGATTGCTGGCTGACTTACAGTCCCTGATTTACGGGAAGGAAGAGCCCGTTGCCAGATATAAGATACTGCGGTCCGGCGAGAGGTTTGAGGATGTGGAAAACCTGGATACGCAGGGCTGGGCGTGGATTACCAACGAGGAGCTGTGGGGAGGACACAGGGAATATTTCTGGTTTGAGGCGGAGGTCACCATACCGGAAGCCTTTGACGGAGGGTGTGTGGTATATGAATGCAGGACCGGGAGGGAGGGGCTGTGGGATGCCACCAATCCCCAGTTTACCGTTTACGTCAACGGTGTCAGAAAGCAGGGGCTGGATGTGAACCACAGGGAAGTGATTCTGACTCCAAAAGCGAGGGCAGGAGAGAAGTTTAAGCTCGTATTGTCCGCATTTACGGGAGATCAGAATTTCAAGCTGGTTCTGGATTCCGGGATAAAGGTGCTGGACCGGGAAACGGA
This sequence comes from Lachnospiraceae bacterium 54-53, assembly GCA_041223105.1. Taxonomy (GTDB): domain Bacteria; phylum Bacillota; class Clostridia; order Lachnospirales; family Lachnospiraceae; genus Lacrimispora. Next base: position 379,242 of record JBCLPO010000002.1, on the reverse strand, counting down.
GCGGTATTATTACGATGTTTCCGTCCCTTATCAGGCGGCGAGGCTGCTTCCGGAAAGCGACAGCGCTTATATTGCCATCATTCAGGCAGTCAACGAATCCTTAAATCTCCTGGATTTAAGAAAGGAGCGTTCCGCCGGATACTGCGAAAGCTTAAAAAAGGCCCGGCAGTACATAAAGGAGGAATTCTATGATAAATACTGCGGCGGCGGCAGGGAAACCGTCTTCTGCGTGGGCCATACCCACATTGACGTGGCCTGGCTGTGGACCCTGGCGGTCACGGAGGATAAGGCGGTAAGAAGCTTTTCCACGGTGCTGGAGCTGATGCGGCAGTATCCCGAGTACACGTTTATGTCCAGTCAGCCCCAGCTCTACAAATACGTCAAAAAGCTGGCGCCCGATGTCTATGAGGAGATCAGAAGCCGTGTTGCGGAAGGAAGATGGGAGACGGAGGGAGGCATGTTCGTGGAAGCGGACTGCAACTTATCCTCCGGAGAGTCTCTGGTGCGCCAGTTTCTTTACGGCAAGGAATTTTTTAAGGAAGAGTTTGGAAAAGACAATGAGATCCTGTGGCTGCCCGATGTATTCGGATATTCCGCGGCCCTCCCCCAGATCATGAAAAAATGCGGGATCCGGTATTTTATGACCACGAAAATCAGCTGGAACGAATTCAATAAAATGCCCTGTGACACCTTTGAATGGGAAGGGATTGACGGCACCAGGATCCTGACCCATTTCAGCCCCAGCCGGGACTACAATAAGGCGGCGGTGGAAGGCGGAACGGAAACCGAACATTTCACCACCTACAACGCTTACATCAATCCTTCCCAGGTCAAGGGGGCATGGGCGAGATACGGCCAGAAGTATTTGAATGACGAGGTTTTGATGTCCTTTGGCTATGGGGACGGAGGCGGCGGTCCCACCAGGGATATGCTGGAAAACCAGAGGAGACTGGAAAAAGGGATTCCCGGCTGTCCAAGAACTGTCATGAGCACCGCCAGGACCTTCTTTGAGAAGCTGGATGAGGAAGTGAGAGGAAAGAAATATCTGCCCTCCTGGGTCGGGGAACTGTACCTGGAATACCACAGAGGCACCTATACCTCCATGGCAAGGAACAAGAAATACAACAGAAAATCTGAATTTTTATTCCAGAATGCGGAATTTTATGGGATGCTGAACGCGGTGCTGAATCAGGCTCCCTATCCGGAGGAAAGGATCCGGGAGGCCTGGGAAGTGATCTTAAGGAACCAGTTCCATGACATCCTGCCGGGCTCTTCCATAAAAGAGGTATACGAGGATTCAAAAAAAGAGTATGAAGTGATCGGGAAAACCGGCAGAGAGCTGGTGGAGTCCGCTCTGGCCGGCATTGTCCGGAACGTGGATGCGGATAAGGATGCACTGGTGGTATTCAATCCCAACAGCTTTACGGGGGAAGGCATCGTATCCTTCCAGGCTCCCGATTCCGTAAAGAATCCCGTGGTGATGGATGGGAGCGCGGTGCTTCCGGCGCAGAAAACAGCCGGCGGCTCTTATGTGTTTTGCGCCGCCAAGGTCCCTTCAAAGGGATACAAGGCATTTACCATTGGAGAGGGAATCCTTAAAACCGGCCTGCAAGCCGATGACCGGCATCTGGAAAATGAGCTCATCCGGGTGACGTTCCATGAGAACGGACAGATTTCATCCATTTACGACAAACAGAATGAACGTGAGGTGCTTAAAGAGAACAGGCGGGCCAATGTGCTGATGACCTACGAAGACAGACCCCATAATTATGATGCGTGGGATGTGAATAATTATTATGTGGAAAAGTCCTGGGAAATCACGGATGTGGATGGCATGGAGCTTGTGGAAAGCGGGCCGGTCCGCGCAACCATCCTTGTCAGGAGAAGGTATCTGGATTCCACCATTGAGCAGTACATCTCCCTTCTGTACAACAGCCCGGAAATCATCATACGCAATGAAATTGACTGGAAGGAAAATCATATCTTCATGAAGTCCCTTTTTCCTGTGGATATCCATACGGATGAGGCGGCCTTTGAGATTCAGTACGGGAATGTAAAGCGCAAGACCCATTACAACACCATGTGGGATTATGCAAAATTTGAGGTGTGCATGCATAAGTGGCTGGATGTTTCCGAGGATGACTATGGGGTCAGCATGATGAATGACTGCAAATACGGCTGTCACGTCCATGACGGGGAGATCGGGATCTCCATGCTTAAGTCGGCCACCTATCCCAATCCGGACGCGGACAAAGAGCGCCACAGCTTTGTATTTTCCGTTTATCCCCACAGAGGGGACTGGAAAAAGGCGAAAACCGTCCGTAAGGCCTATGAACTCAACAACCCCATGTCAGCCCTCTTAAAGGAGAACCAGGGAGGAGCCCTGCCGGGCGAGTATTCTCTGGTGAAGACGGATGGGGACAATGTGGTCATTGAGGTTGTGAAGCAGGCCCAGGCGGGAAAGGAGCTGGTGCTGCGTTTTTATGAGACCAATAACAAAAGGACCCATGGGATCATGACCTTTGGCATGGATATTGCAAAGATCATGGAGTGCAGCATGCTGGAAGAGGATGAGACAGAGGTCATCTGTCAGGGACGGGACGTTTCCTTTTTGATCCGTCCCTATGAAATCAGGACCTGGAAGATCACCCTTAAGTAGGAAATGAGAAGTTTTTGCGCCTGACCTTGCATATTTGACAAAGTAGGAATAAAATAGTTTAAAGAAATTTAAGGTCAAATACTGCGGGGTAAGGAGCATGGTATGATTACAATAAAAAAGATGGCGGAAATGCTTGGCACCAGTACGACTACGGTGTCCAATGTCATTCACGGAAAAACCGGCGAAGTATCTCCGGCCATGGTGGAAAAGGTAAAACGGCTCATAGAGGAATATGATTATGTTCCCAACATCAACGCCAGAAATCTTGCCAGAAACAAATCAGGCATCATCGGGCTGGTGATGAAGGCCAGCCAGGATAAGTATGAGAATCTCATCAAGGATCCCTTTGCGGGGGAGCTGACCGGCGCTGTGGAGAACTGCGTACGGGCAAAGGGATACTTTACCATGCTTTACATTTCCGATGATATTGGGGAAATCATCAATTCCGTCGCCAGCTGGAATGTTGACGGACTGATACTGTTTGGGATACAGAAAGCGGACGGAATCCTGATGAGAAAGAAAGTAAAAAAGCCCATGGTCTTTGTGGACTGTTATTTTAATGATTCCATCTTTGAATATGCCAATGTGGGGATCCAAGACAGGAAGGGCTGTTATGAAATAACCAAATATCTCATCGGAAAAGGCCACAGAAGGATCGCCTTTCTGGCGGATAACTGTGTGGGCGGGGATTACGAACGCTTTAAGGGATATAAGGATGCGGTCATGGAAGCGGGAATTACTTATGATGAGGATGACTTTATCATGCTGCAGCCCAGGGGCGCGGATTTGACCCTGCTGTTTTCCGATGTGTACCGCAGGAGGGAGGATTTTACCGCATTCGTATGTGCTTCCGATTACTATGCGGCCATTATCATGAATTATCTGATAGACCGGGGAGTCAGGATCCCGGAGGATTTGTCCATTGTGGGGTTTGATGACAATATTTACAGCCGGATGGTCAGGCCGGCCCTGACTACCGTCCATCAGGATGTGTCGGAAAAAAGCCGGCTGGCGGTGGAAAAATTATTTCGGATGATCCATGAGGATGATATTGAAGAGAATTATACAAAGCTTCCGGTTTACGTTGTGGAACGGGATTCGGTAAAGGATATCAGCCGGTTCTGAAGAAGAGGGTGCCGCAAAATGAATTTTTCATACAGGATACTGGTGTTAATCAAACGGCCAGATACCAGATCTTGTTGACTTTTTACATTTTGCAGCACCCTCTTTTTCAGAAATGATACTTAAGCGCATAAGGAGACTTTTTGTACTGAATTCATAAAAGGTGGCATTTATTACTTCATAAATGCATTTTATGAGAAAAAATATTATAAAAGTTCTTGATATTCTATCCGTAAAGTGATAGTATACATATAGTATAGCTTATGCGCATAAGTTACAATATATTCAATAAAAAGTCAAATATTAACAGCAAAACTTATAATGAAGGGAGAATTATGAGGAAAAAATTATTGATTATGATGTTGGCGGGGACCATGGCTCTTGCATCTGCTGCAGGCTGTGCAGGCAATGCATCTTCCGGCGGGGGAAATACTGAGTCAGGAGGGGATAAGAGCGGGGAAGCGATCCGGTTGGTGAACGGAAAAATTGAAATTGACGAGCCGTTGAAAGCATTTGCGAAAGCGTATCAGGAAAAGACCGGCCAGGAAGTGGTGATCGAATCTCTGGGAGGAGGAGTCGATATCAACGGAACCTTAAAAGGCTATCTGGCTGCAGGCAATATGCCTGATGTCTTCGTATTCGGCGGAGAAGGAGATTATCAGACATGGAAGGATTACATGACGGACTTAAGCGGCGAGGAATGGGCGTCTCAGACGGATTTCGGTTTTAAATCAGAGGACGGAAAAACCGTTGGTTTTCCCTATGCCGTGGAAGGCTATGGGATTACATACAATAAGGACATCTTAGATGCGGCCGGAGTGGATCCCGCATCACTTACCAGCTATGATGCTTTCAAAAAAGCTTTTGAAACCATTGACAGCAAAAAAGAAGAGCTGGGGATCACGGCAGTGTGTTCCGTGGCTGCAGAATCCGGCCAGATGTACTGGTCAACAGGAAATCATCTGTTTGGCTACTATTTATCCGGCGGTCTGGAACGAGGGGATACCACATATATAGACATGCTGAAATCCGGCAGCATTGATGCTGACAGACTGGGACAGTTTGCAGATTATTTGAAGCTGCTGTTTGATTATTCCGATCATAACACGCTTATTTCCGGCACCTACGATGACCAGCTGGCTTTATGGGCCCAGGGAAAGACCGCTTTTGTGACCCAGGGAAACTGGATCGATCCGTCCCTTCCTGATTATCAGGTGAAATTCGGCTGCGGGATCGCGCCTCTGGCGTTCACCGGGGATGAAATGAAGGGTGTGCTTGCCGATTGTCCGTCCTGGTGGGCAGTATATAACGAAGGCAGCAATGTTGATGCATGCAAGGCTTTTCTAAAGGAGCTGGCCATATCGGAGGAAGGGCAGAAATGCCTTGTGACAGACTGCGGCATGATTTCTCCCTATACCACCTGCGAGGTAAGCCCTGATACACCTCTGGCCCTGAGCTTAAAGACTTTTGTGGATGAGGGGAACACCTATTCCTGGGAATGGACCAAAATGCCTGAGGGCATTGCCATGAACGCCACCGGCGCTGTTTTTGAATTGTATGCGAAGGGTGAGATCGACAGGGACACCTTTGTCTCAATGATGGGGACCACAATCGCCGATTACGTGAAATAACCGGAGACAGGACGGCGTAAAAGCCGTCCTGATGAAGAAATGTTTTCGGGAAAAAGGTGAGGAGAAATGCGTATGGATGGAAATATGAAAAAGACGATGGCTGTTTTATCCGTGGTGTCGGGAACTTTGCTTGCCGCTTATGGACTTTATCTGGATCTGTTTTACCGGGAGTCGGAGCTGAGAGGGATTTTTCTGGCAGCCGGACTGTTTATCCTCATTCTGGGGATATATCTGCTTCCGGTAAAAAATCACCGGGCAGTGGTCCATGTCCTGTTTTTGCTGCCGTTGCTGGCGGCCTTTGGAATCACTGTCCTGCTTCCTTTTTTGCTGGGGATATTTTATTCCTTTACCGACTGGAACGGAATCAAGTTCACCCAGTTTGTGGGGCTGGCGAATTATGGGGAGATGTTCCGGGCGCCGGATTATCTCTATTCCCTTCTGATCACGTTTATTTTTACGGTATTGAACATGATCTCCGTGAATCTGGCCGCCTTTGCGCTGGCGCTTTTGTGCACATCGGGAGCGAAAGGAAGGAATTTTTACCGGGCTTCCTTTTTTCTCCCCAATCTGATCGGTGGAATTGTGCTGGGATATGTGTGGCAGTTTATTTTTAACAAAGTGTTTCCGTCGCTCATGGCGGGAAGCTTATCCATGCTGACGGACCCTGACCTGGCGCTTTTTGCCATACTCATCGTCAGCACCTGGCAGTATGCCGGTTATATCATGATGATTTACGTAACGGGGCTGCAGGGGGTCCCCCGGGATGTTCTGGAGGCGTCGGCCGTAGACGGGGCAAACGGGTGGAAGACTCTGGTCCATATCAAGCTGCCCATGATAGCAAATACGTTTACGGTGTGCATCTTTCTGACTCTGGTCAATTCATTCAAACAGTTTGACTTGAACTTTGCCATCACAAACGGCGCGCCCAGCAGGATCCTGGGGTCCAAGGCCATTGCTTCCACGGAGTTTCTGGCTCTGAATATTTACAATACGGCAATCGCCAGGAACCAGTATGCCCAGGGGCAGACAAAGGCAGTTGTATTCTTTCTCATTCTGGCTGTCGTATCCCTGACACAGGTGTCCATAAGCAAAAAGAAGGAGGTGGAGCTGTGAGAAACAGAAAAGACCGTCTCATGGAGGCAGCCGGATTCCTTTTATCCCTTGTGGTCCTGTCTCCCTTTCTCCTGGTCCTGTTCAATTCCGCGAAAAAAAGTGCGGACATTGTGATAAACCCCATTTCACCTCCTGGGAACTGGGGCCAGCTGGCCGTCAATCTGCAGAATGTGATCCATAACCAGAATTTCAGCTATTGGAGATCCTTTGCCAGCTCTCTGATCATAACCGCTGTCAGCCTTACCCTGCTCACTGTTTTTTCCAGCATGGCAGCCTGGGTGCTGGTACGCAATAAAACAAAGTGGTCTGATGCTGTTTTCATGATTTTTGTTGCCGCCATGGTAATACCGTTTCAGGTGGTCATGCTGCCTCTGTTATCCACCTTCCGGGAGATTTCTTCCTTTACGGGGATCCGGATGCTGAGCAGCTATACGGGGATCATCATCGCCTATCTGGGATTTGGAGGATCCATGTCGGTGTTCATCCTTCATGGATTCATAAAGGGGATACCCAGGGAGCTGGAGGAAGCGGCCTGGATTGACGGATGCAGTCCGGAGGGAACTTTTTTCCGGGTGGTTTTCCCCCTGTTAAAGCCGGTCCAGATGACAGTTCTCATATTAAACGGAATCTGGATCTGGAACGATTATCTGCTGCCCTCCCTGATGCTGGGATTAAACGGCAGGATCAAGACTCTGCCTGTGGCAGTAAGCAGCTTTGTGGGATCCTATGTAAAACAGTGGGATTTAATCCTGGCGGCGGCTTTTCTGGCCATGATACCCATCATCATTCTGTTCTTATGCGCACAGAAGCAGATCATCCGGGGCATGGTTGAGGGTGCAATAAAATAAAGAAGGAAAGGATTTGGATATGGAACGGAAATGGTGGAAGGAAGCGGTTGTTTACCAGATCTATCCCAGGAGCTTTAAGGACAGCGACGGAGATGGAATCGGAGATTTAAACGGAATAACGGAAAAACTCGACTATTTAAAGCTGCTGGGAATTAATGTGATCTGGCTCTCACCCATATATCAATCTCCGAATGATGATAATGGATATGACATCAGTGATTACCGGGAGGTTATGGATGAGTTCGGAACCATGAAGGATTTTGATCATCTGCTGTCGGAAGCCCACAAAAGAAATATAAAGATCGTCATGGATCTGGTGGTCAACCATACGTCAGATGAGCATAAGTGGTTTATTGAAAGCAGAAAAAGCAGGGAGAACCCATACCGTGATTACTACATATGGCGGGAGGGAAAGGGGGAGGGCTCACGTCCCAATAACTGGGGCTCCTGCTTCGGCGGACCGGCATGGGAATATGATCCGGAAACACAGATGTATTATCTGCACCTGTTTTCCGGAAAGCAGCCGGATTTGAACTGGGAGAATCCCAGGGTCAGAAATGAAGTATATGAAATGATGGACTGGTGGTGCCGGAAAGGGATCGACGGATTCCGGATGGACGTCATAAGCATGATATCCAAGGATCAGAGCTTTCCCGACGGCAGTGCGGAGGAAGGGCATTACGGGGATTCTTCCCCTTATACCGTAAACGGCCCCAGGGTCCATGAGTTTTTAAAGGAAATGAACCGACGGGTCCTTTCCCGGTATGACCTGATGACCGTAGGGGAAACGGCGGGCGTCACGGTGGAGGAAGCGAAAAAATATTCCGGTGAAACGGAGCAGGAGCTTCAGATGGTATTTCATTTTGAGCATGTGGAATGCGACGGAGAAGTGGGAAAGTGGACGGATAAGAAACCGGATCTGCTGATGCTGAAACAGATTTTTTCAAAATGGCAGACCGGGCTGGAGGGCTGTGCCTGGAACAGCTTGTACTGGGATAACCACGATCAGCCCAGAGCCGTGTCGCGGTTCGGGAACGACAGCCCTTCCTGGCGGGTCCTGTCGGCCAAAATGCTCGCCACCTGCCTGCACATGATGAAGGGAACGCCCTATATCTATCAGGGAGAGGAACTGGGAATGACCAATTTCCCCTTTCAGGCTATCAGCCAGTTTAAGGACATTGAAAGCCTGAACGCGTATGAGGACCTGGTGGGCGGCGGTGTTGTGAGCCATGAGAAGATGATGGATTATTTAAGATGCAAAAGCAGGGATCATGCGAGGACGCCCATGCAGTGGGACGACGGGCCAGAAGCCGGATTTACATCAGGGACACCCTGGATGGCGGTAAACCCCAACTATAAGGAGATCAACGCAAAGAACCAGCTGTCTGACGGGGAATCCGTATTTTACTATTATAAAAAACTCATAGAGCTGAGAAAGAATTACGAAATCATAATATATGGAAGCTTTGAGCTGATTCTGGAAGAAGATGCCAGGGTATTTGCCTATGTCAGAAGGCTGGAGAAGGAAAAGCTGCTGGTATTGTGCAGTTTTACGGACGAAGAATTGCAGATCAGCGTTCCGCAGGAATTTCAGCGGGAGGATGCTCTGTGCCTGATACGGAATTATGATGACCCGGCAGTAAGAAAGACGGGTAAGCTTCTTCCATACGAAGCGGCTGTATTGTATTTAAAAGAATAATACATGATTGGATGGGAAATGACAGGATGAAAAAACAATGGTGGCATGAAAAGACAGCATATCAGATTTATCCGAAGAGTTTTAAGGATACAAACAATGACGGGATCGGGGATTTAAAGGGAGTGACGGAGAAGCTGGATTATTTAAAGGAGCTGGGCATTGATATCATCTGGCTCTCCCCTGTCTACTGCTCTCCGCTGGCGGACCAGGGATACGATATCTCGGACTATTATAACATAGATCCCAGGTTCGGAACCATGGAAGAGATGGAGGAGCTGATCAAAGAGGCAAAAAAGAGAGAGATGTACATTGTCATGGATCTGGTGGTCAATCACTGCTCCGATGAGCATGAATGGTTTAAGAAGGCCATGGACGATCCGGAGGGTGAATACGGGAAGTATTTTTACATCCGGGAAGGAAAATCAGGAAGGGCGCCCAGCAATTTAAGATCCTATTTCGGGGGAAGCGCGTGGGAAAGGATGGGGGAAACGGATCAATACTATCTCCACCTGTTCCATAAAAAGCAGCCGGATTTAAACTGGGAGAACCCGGCCGTAAGAAATGAAATCTATGCCATGATCAACTGGTGGCTGGAAAAAGGAATTGCCGGTTTCCGTGTCGACGCCATCATCAACATTAAAAAAGTGCTTCCGTTTCATGATTATGAACCGGACCGGGAGGATGGCCTGGCTTCCTGTAAGCAAATGCTGAAGGAAGCGGAGGGAGTCCTGGATTTTTTAAAGGAAATGAGGGATTCCACCTTCAAAAAGTATGATGCTTTTACGGTGGGGGAGGTGTTCAATGAAAAGAAGGAGGAACTTCCGGATTTCATAGGGGATGACGGCTGTTTTTCCTCCATGTTTGATTTCAATGAAACCATATTCGGAGACAGTGAAAAAGGCTGGTATGACAAACAGCCCATTACGCCGGATGATTACAGGGACTGCTGCTTTGGCAGTCAGAAACGGGCGGAAGGGATCGGTTTTTTATCCAACATCATCGAAAACCACGATGAGCCGAGAGGCGTCAGCCGATACATTCCGGAGGGGGAATGCTGCGATGCTTCAAAAAAGCTGCTGGCAACCGTATATTTCATGCTGAAGGGACTGCCGTTTATATACCAGGGACAGGAAATCGGAATGGAAAACGTACCGTTTCAGTCCATTGAAGACATTGATGATGTTTCCACTCTGGATGAGTACCGTGTGGCTCTTAAGCAGGGAATTCCGGAGGATGAGGCTTTTAAAATCGCCTGCAGGTACAGCAGGGACAACGCGAGAGTGCCGTTTCAGTGGGACGGCAGCAGGAATGCAGGCTTTACGGAAGGGACCCCCTGGATCATGGTGAATCCGGAGTATGAGAAAATAAACTACGAGAAGCAGAAGGAAGACCCTGATTCCGTACTTCATCATTATAAAAAATTAATCGCCCTCCGGAAAAATGAAAAATATAAGAATACCCTTGTTTACGGCACCTTTGAGCCGGCTTACACGGATATGAACAGAATGATGGCCTATTACCGGAGGGGAGAAGAACAGGATATTCTGGTCCTTGGTAATTTTCAGGCGGAGCCCCGGGAGGTCCTTTTACCCAAGGAATATCAAAATGTTTTATTAGATAATTTGAAGGAGATTTCCTGTGAAGGCAGGAAATTGTATCTCAAAGGATATCAGGCCCTGATTCTGGAGCTATGATGAGGTTTTGGAAGGTTATTTATTGGCTGAAACAACCGGCTTTATTAGGCGTTGTTTCAGCCTTTTTTCTGTATTTTTGTGTTACAATAGAGCGTTTGTCAAAATAATTAGCTTGAAATTAACGCATTTACAAAATATAATACAAATAAATTTATATAAACCAATGATCAGATAGGATACCGGATTTTGTTTTACCGGGAAACAAAAGAAAATGTGTGAATGGAGGACGGCGGAATGAAAATGGAAATGAATGGAGAGGAACGCTGCCCATGCAGCGGTATCCCTGGGAGTGAAATTGTCTGATGGGTTGGCAAAAATAAGAAAAAATGATGTTTATGTTTGCAGTTTTCTTTAAATGTGGTACAATGATTGTATGACATCATGAAATATTTCTACGAAAGATATGAATAAAAGGGAGTGAATAACATGGAAGAGGTTTCAAGAATTCCGATTGTGCAGCAGGTGGTAAACAGCATGAAGGAATTTGTTGCGGCGGATGGGATAGAGGTCGGACAAAAATTACCTACGGAAAAAGACTGGTGTGAAAAACTGACGGTGGGGCGCGGTACGGTAAGGGAAGCGTTCCGTATCCTGGAAGCCCGGGGCCTGGTGGAGATCAAACCCGGACGCGGAGCGTTTCTGGTCAGCAAGAAAGAGCTGGGACAGGAAGAGCTGGCGGAGTGGTTCCTTAAAAATGAAGTGGAACTGAAGGATTATATAGAGGTCAGAAGCGCCGTGGAGCCCTTATGCGCGAGGATCGTGGCCAAGCGGGCTTCCGACGGGGAGCTGGAACAGATCGAGCGGACTCATTTCCGGTTTATCCGGGCGGTGGATGAAGAGGACATTGCCGGTATGGCGAAATACGACGAAAAGCTGCACCGCCAGATCGTGGAGGCCAGCAAAAACAAGATGCTGATCTTCATGAGCAAGAAGATCGATGAGTGCATCCGGGATTTCCGGATGAAGACCTTTCAGGTTCCCCAGAATGCCCAGAACGCCATCAGAGCCCACCATAACATTGTGGAAGCTTTAAAGGCACGGGACGAAGAGGTGGCCGAGCTTTATGCCAAAAGGCATATTTCCCTGATCAATACGGATATGAATGTAATCATCAAGCGGTAGATAAGCAAAGCAGTGGTTGTTTTTCGGGATCATTTGTAGTACAATGCTACATGATATACAATGATGTATAATTTCAGAAAAGAACCGAGGGGTACCATTGAGATACTGGGGAAAGAGGATTCCTGCCCTCCGCCGGATACCGGCTTATATATTCAGTCTGGCCCTGCTGTTTTCGGGGCTTAATATTTTTCATACGGACGTGAAACGTGATCCGTCCCAGACATGGGATGAACCGGAAACCGAAGAGGCGGAAAATGCCCGGAAAACCAAAGCCATCGCAGGATTTCCAGGTATATCCGACGAAGAGGCCAATGGGGAAATGCTGTCGGACGCAGCGGCAGGGTCCTCCATCGGAGCCTTTCCTGTAAAATACTTATTCAGGGGAACGGAGCTCCTGTTTGTGCCTCTGATTTTGTGTGCCCTGCTGACCGTAGTGCTGCAGGATGGCTGTACCGGAGGAATACTTATAATAAAGTATATACACAATTCCGACGGAGAAAAAGGGAAAAGGGCGGATTTTATAAGAATATAGAAAACTAAACAGGAAAAGAGGAACATTTATGAAGCAGGGAAAGAAAGTACTTGCAGTAATTTTCTTAGCGCTGGCAGCTTTGATTTATGTTGCGGTATTCGGACTGGGCAGCGATATCAAGGGCATTTTCGATATGCGCTACGGCATCGATATCCGGGGAGGGGTGGAAGCTGTCTTTGAACCCCAGGGGCTGGAGAGAAAGCCCACCGAGCAGGAGCTGCAGACAGCCAGAGAAGTAATAGAAACCCGAATGGACAACCAGAACATCGCGGACCGCGAGGTGACTGTGGATAAGAACGCAGGCTATATCATCGTCCAGTTCCCATGGAAGTCCGGAGAAACGAACTTTAATCCCGAGGATGCCATTGCGGAGCTGGGAGAGATGGCGGAGCTGACCTTCCGGGATCCTGACGGTAATGTGCTGATCCAGGGAAAGGATGTGGACAGCGCATCTCCCCAGGAGTCCACGGAAGCCAACGGGCTCAAGTCCTATCAGGTAGCTCTGACCTTTAATTCCAACGGAGCAAAGCTTTTTGAAGAGGCGACCGGCAATCTGATCGGAAAGCGGATGAGCATCTTCATGGACAATGATCTGATTTCCAGCCCCACGGTACAGACCAAGATATCCGGCGGACAGGCTGTGATTACAGGGATGAATGACTACAACGAGGCCAAGGACCTGGCGGAAAAGATCAATGCCGGAGCCCTCCCGTTTTCCCTGGCAACCAGCAATTTCTCCACCATAAGCCCGTCCCTTGGAAACAATGCGCTGAATATCATGATATATGCGGGAATCGTGGCGTTTTTAGTCATATGCGTCTTTATGATCGGATTTTATAAATTGCCGGGTCTGGTGGCATGCATAACCCTGTTTATGCAGATGCTCCTGCAGATGCTTGCGATTTCCATTCCCCAGTATACCCTGACCCTGCCCGGCATCGCGGGTATCATTCTGACCCTGGGCATGACGGTGGATACCAACATCATCACCTCGGAGCGGATTTCCGATGAGTTAAAGACCGGAGCTTCCATTAAAAAGGCCGTACAGTACGGTTACAAGAATGCGTTCTCCTCCGTGCTGGATGGCAATGTGACGGCAGCCATCATCGCAGCCATTCTGATGGCTTTGGGTTCAGGCACCATGCTGAGCTTTGGTTACACCCTGCTGGTAGGTATGATCGTCAACCTTTTTGCCGGTGTGACCGTATCCAGAAACCTGCTCTTATCCCTTATTAAATTTGACAGGCTGGAGAACCAAAAGTTTTTCCGCATCAGAAAAGACACGAAAACCATACCGTTCTATCAGAAAAAGGTTATTTTTGCCGTGATTTCCGGAGTGATCATTTTAGCCGGAATCATCGGATGTTTTTCCAGAGGAGTGACTCTGGATACCCAGTTTACCGGCGGTGCGGTGCTCAGCTATTCCGTATCCGATGACGCTGATACGGAAAAGATCCAGGCAGCGGTTGAAACCCAGACCAACAGGCCCGTAACGGTTCAGATCAAGGAAGACAACATGACCGGGCTTAAGAGGCTTTCCGTCACCCTTGCGGGAAATGCGGGCATGTCCCCGGATGACCAGAAGGCGGTGACGGATGCCATCAACAGCACCTCGGATCTTGTGGATGCCAAGCTGTCGGAAACCTATGTGGTGGAGCCTTATATCGGAGCAAAGGCATTAAGGAATGCGGGACTTGCCATTGCCCTTGCCATGATCTTCATCATTGTATACGTATGGATCCGGTTTTCCGCAATGTCAGGCCTGCCGGCCGGAATAACGGCAATGATCGCCCTGTTCCATGATACCATAGTGGTGTTCTTCGCTTTCGTTCTGTTCGGGATTCCGTTAAATGACGCGTTTGTGGCCGTGGTTCTTACGATCATAGGATATTCCATCAATGACACCATCGTCATATATGACAGGATCCGTGAGAACAAGAAGAAAAACAGTAAAATGTCCGTAGTTGATCTGGTTAACATAAGTACCAGCCAGACCCTGGGAAGATCGATCAATACTTCGGTGGCCACCGGCCTTTGTGTTCTGGTCATCATGATCGCTTCCATTTATTTCCAGATAGAATCCATCATTGAATTCTCTCTGCCCATGCTCTTCGGTGTGATCACCGGCTGCTACTCATCCATTTGTGTGGCAGGTACGTTATGGGCGGTATGGGAAAAGAAGAAAGAAAAATAAGGGCAGAAGCCCCTTAAAACCGGAGAACCGCCGCAGGGATACTGAGCGATCAGCATCCCTGCGGCGGTCTTTTTTTGTGCAGGAAGCGGTGAAAACGGCGGTTATCATCAGGCGGGAGACTGAGAAACGTATGACGGCCTTTTGTGTGATTTGCATAATTTTAAAAATCCTGTTGACAAAATTCGAGTAAAGATGTATTATTGGATTACAATATTGTATGACAACAGACAATAACGCCCGCCCGGGGAGGCGTTTAAGACTGATATCATACAATAATTTAAACAATTGTAACAAAAACTATGGGATTAAAACAGAAAGAATTACAAAACATTCTACAAAAGAATTAAAAATTGTTGAGAGGTGGATTATTATGAGAAAAGTTACAGCAATTGTATTGTCAGCTATGATGGCATTGTCTTTGACCGCTTGCGGTTCCTCTGCGAAGGAGACCACACCTGCAGGCAGCGAGGCTGAAACCACTGCGGCAGCGGGAGCAACGACCGCGGCAGCAAATGCAGACGAAAGCAGAGAGCCCATTAAAATCGGTGTTTCTGCACCGGACCTGACCAATGTATTCTTCATTCAGATCAAAGAAGCCATGGAGGCAGCTCTTGAATCTCCGGATGACGAACTGATCATTCAGGATGCGGCCGGTGACCAGAATAAGCAGATGAATGACGTATCCGATATGATCAATCAGGGATGTGACGTAATTCTCATCTCTGCGATCAACTCAGAAGGCGTTCGTGCCACTCTTGAAGCATGCAAAGAAGCTGACATTCCGGTAATTGCATTCAATACATCCGTAAAGAACCCCGAGCTGGTTCAGTGTACCGTAGTTTCTGATAACAAAGAAGCCGGCAGACTTTGTGCACAGGCTCTGGCTGAAGCTTTGGACGGAAAAGGAAAAGTTGTGGAAATCACTTATAGTACGACGGAAGTATGCTATGACCGCCAGCTTGGTTTTGAAGAAGAATTAAAGAACTATCCTGATATTGAAATCATTCAGACCAGAGACGTTGAGAAGCCCAAATCCGATTATTCCCAGCCGATCATGGTAGACTTTATCAACGCGAATCCGGTTATTGACGGTGTATTCACCATCAATGATCCCACAGCCCGCGGCGCCATTGCGGCCCTTAAGGAAGCCGGCCGTCTGGATGTTACCAAGGTTGTTTCCGTTGACGGTTCCGATGAAGGAAAAGGCTTTATCCGTGCGGATGAAATGGTAGCTTCCGCAGCACAGGATCCTGCAGGAATCGGTACCACCTGTATTGAAACTGCTTACAGACTTCTGTCTGGTATGACGATAGAAGAGAAGGTAGTCGTTCCCATGTCCATCATTACAAAGGAGAACGTAGATCAGTAAACCATAAAGTGTTGACCCGTAGCGAAGAATGCAGAACAGGAGTGTAAAAAACATGTCAGATGAATATGTTTTTGAGATGAAAGATATTACCAAAGCGTTTGGTCGCAATGTTGTACTTGACGGAGTCAGTATTTCCATAAAGCCCGGAGAGGTCCGGGCTCTTATGGGAGAAAATGGTGCGGGAAAATCCACCTTGATGAAAATTCTTGGTGGGATTTTCAGCGCTGATTCGGGCACCATCTATATGGCCGGGGAAGAAGCTTCCATAAAGACCGTGGACGATGCCCGCAAGTATGGTGTCAGTTTTATCCATCAGGAAATCACCAACATTCCTGAGATGACAATTGCAGAAAATATTTTTCTTGGCCGGGAACCGAAAAACCATTTAAAGATGGTGGATTACCGGAAAATGAAACACGAGGCGCAGAAAGCTCTTGATGCGCTGGGACTGGATCTGGATGCTGGAATGCTGATCAGGGGGTTATCCGTAGCACAGCAGCAGATGATTGAAATTGCAAGAGCGGTAAATGAGGGGGCTAAAATCCTGATTCTGGACGAACCCACAGCATCTTTGTCAAAGAGTGAAACAGATAATCTGTTTGCACAGATCGCCCGTTTGAAAAAGGCCGGAGTTGCGATGATCTACATATCTCATCGTATGGAAGAGACCTTTAAGGTCTGCGATTCGGTAACGGTACTCCGTGACGGTAAGTTTATAGGAACCAGAGATACAAATGAAACAACAGAAAATGAATTGATCAGCATGATGGTAGGCCGAGAATTTAACAACATGTATGGAAACAAACGTGTGACCGGCGGGGACGTCATCATGGAAGTGAAGAATTTAACGACCAGTAAGGTCACTGATATCAGCTTTACATTGAGAAAAGGGGAAATACTTGGATTTTCAGGACTGGTTGGAGCGGGGCGTACCGAGCTGGTTCTGGCATTGTTCGGCATCGATGCCATTCAGTCCGGTGAAATATGGCTGGAAGGAAAACAGCTGAATATCAAAAAGCCGAAGGATGCAATGAACGCAGGTATCGCACTGGTACCGGAAGAGCGAAAGGAACAGGGGCTTTTCCTCAGTCACAGCATTGCAACCAATCTGACTTTCCAGGTGCTTTCTGAATTTATACATCGGTTACATGTGGACAGGAAAAAAGAAGCCGGGATCGTAGATGAGTTCAAGCAGAAGCTTTCCATTAAAATGCATTCTACGGAACAGGCGGCTGGAGAATTGTCAGGCGGTAACCAGCAGAAAATCGTAATTTCCAAATGGCTGGCGGCAATGCCAAAGGTACTCATCCTGGACGAACCGACCAGAGGAATTGACGTAGGAGCAAAGGCCGAAATTTATAAGCTGATGCACTCCCTGGCCAGCGAAGGAGTTTCAATTATCATGATTTCCTCCGAGCTTCCGGAAATCATCAATAATTCCAGCCGGATCGCCATCATGCGCGAAGGGTGCCTGGCAGGAATTCTGGATCAGCGGGAAACAGAAGCTTCACAGGAAAAGATCATGTCATTTGCAGTGGGAGGAGAACATACAACATGTTAAGCAAGACGAAACAATCAGAGGCACCTGATATAAAAGCACCGGGTCCATGGAACACCAATCCATTTCTAATCTGGCTCAAGCGAAACATGGCAGCCATGATCGCATTGGTATTTTTATGTATCGTATTATCGATTACGACCGAGACATTTCTTGTTAAAAACAACCTGTTCAGCGTACTTCGCCAGGTCTGCGTAAACTGCTTCATTGCATTTGGCATTACCTGTGTCCTGATCTGCGGCGGCATTGACTTATCCGTTGGTTCCGTTGTGGCGGCTGCGGGTGTTATCGCTGTGCGCTGCGGAAACGCAGGGCTGCCGCTCATGGCATGCTTTCTGGTTCCTCTGTTATTCGGCGCACTCATCGGTTTCGGAAACGGATTTGTCATTTCCCATACGACCCTGCCGCCGTTTATTGTAACCTTATCCATGCAGATCATTGTACGCGGTGTCAGCTACATATTAACGGGAGGTCAGCCGGCACAGTCCAACAATGAAGCGTTTAACAACATGGGTGTGGGAAGCTTTCTGGGAATTCCGATTCCGGTCGTATTTGTGATCATAGCATTTGTGATCCTTTATTTTATCATGAACCGCACTTCCTTCGGACGCCATGTTTACGCGACCGGCGGAAATAAGGAAGCGGCAAAATACGCCGGTGTGGACACCAAGTGGATCCAGGTCAGGGTCTACATCATCAGCGGTGTGATGGCGGCTCTGGCAGGCGCGGTTCTGGCAGCAAGGCTGTATTCCGGACAGCCCTCCGTTGGAGAAGGTTTTGAGCGCGATGCGATCGCAGCTTCCGTACTGGGCGGTACAAGCTTTAACGGCGGTATCGGTACCTTGGGCGGAACCGTCATCGGCGTACTGATCATCGGTGTTTTAAACAATGGTATGAACCTGCTTAAAATAAACAGCTACTGGCAGTTTGTTGTAAAAGGACTGGTAATCCTTGGGGCGGTATACGTGGATTACTTAAAGAAGAGGGGCTCACTCAAGAAGTAATATTCATAATTCAGACGGAGGCATAAGAACATGATGGACATTGTGGAATTAAAAAAGAAATGCAATGATATCCGCAGGGATATTATTAATATGACGGCGGATGCGGCCAGCGGACATCCGGGCGGTTCTTTATCGGCCGTGGAGCTGATGGCGGGGCTGTTTTATACGCAGATGCGTGTGGATCCCAAGGATCCGGACAATGAGGACCGGGACCGCTTCGTAATGAGCAAGGGACATGCGGCTCCCTGCTACTATGCGGTTTTGGGAGAAATGGGATTTTTCGACAAAGCGGAATTCAAGAATTTCAGACAGCTCCACAGCATTCTCCAGGGGCATCCGGATGCGAAAAAGGTTCCCGGAATTGACGCTTCCACCGGCTCCCTGGGACAGGGTGTATCCATCGCGGTGGGCATGGCCCTTGGAGCCAAGGCTCAGAACAAGGATACAAAGGTATTTGCCCTTCTTGGGGACGGAGAACTGCAGGAAGGCCAGGTCTGGGAAGCATGCATGGCAGCGGCCAACTTTCATCTGGACAATCTCACCATCATCATTGACAACAACGGTCTCCAGATCGACGGCAGCAATGATCAGGTGATGTCTCTGGGAGATCTTCATTCCAAGTTCAAGGCATTTGGATTCAACGTGCTGGAGCTGCCCGACGGCAATAACTTAGAAGAGGTGCTCGCAGCCTATTCCATCAGCACCATGGAAGGCAGGCCAAAATGCATCCTGGCGCACACCGTAAAAGGGAAAGGCGTTTCCTTTATGGAAAACCAGGTGGGCTGGCATGGAAAAGCACCCAGCGAAGAGGAAAGACAGCAGGCATTAAAGGAACTGGAGGGTTAATGACATGAGTGAATTAAAAGCAATTAGAGTGGCATACGGTGAGGCATTGGCGGAGCTGGGAGAAGCAAATGAAAAAGTTGTTGTAATGGATGCGGATCTCGCCCATGCCACAATGACGGCTACTTTTGCGGCCAGGTTTCCGGAGCGGTTTTTCAATGCAGGTATCGCGGAAGCCAATATGGTTGATATGAGTGCAGGTCTTTCTACCATGGGATACATTCCTTTCTGCAGCACCTTTGCGATCTTCGGCGCAGGAAGAGCTTATGAGCAGGTAAGAAACGGCGTGGCTTATCCGAATTTCAACGTGAAGCTGGGAATGACACATTCCGGAATCACGCTGGGAGAAGACGGCGGAAGCCACCAGGCCATTGAAGATCTGGCGCTTATGCGCGTGATCCCGGGAATGACCGTAGTCGTGCCCTGTGATGCAAGCGAAACACACCGTGCCGTGAAGGCGGTGGCTGATAGGAAGGGGCCGGCTTACCTGCGTCTTGCCAGACTGCCAAGCCCGGTATTTGAAGAGGAAATGCCTTTTGAGATCGGAAAAGCAAACGTATTGAAGGAAGGAACGGGAGCGGTGGTATTTGCCTGCGGCATCATGGTTTCCACCGTTCTGGAATGTGCAAAGAAGCTTGAGGCGGAAGGCAGCAGCGTCACCGTAGTCAATATGCACACCATCAAGCCCATTGACAGGGAATGTATTTTAAAATATGCGGCAGCCTGCGGCAAAGTCATTACCGTGGAAGAACACAGCATCATCGGCGGACTCGGAGATGCGGTGGGCGAAGTTCTTTTAGAGAACAAGTGCAACGTAACATTTAAGAAGATCGGCGTACAGGACCGCTTCGGACAGTCCGGAAAACCGGATGAGCTTTTGGAAGAGTACGGACTGAGCGAGAAGCAGGTATATAATCAGATAAAAGGAGTTTTGAAAGCATGAGAATCGCATTGATTAATGAAAACAGCCAGGCGGCTAAAAACGAATTGATTTACAACAGCTTAAAGAAGGTTGCGGATACAAAGGGGTATGTGGTGGACAACTATGGAATGTATTCCGCAGAGGACAGCTGTTCCCTGACATATGTGCAGAACGGGATCCTGGCGGCAATTCTTTTAAATTCCGGCGCAGCTGATTATGTGGTGACCGGATGCGGGACAGGTGAAGGCGCCATGCTGGCATTGAACAGCTTTCCGGGCGTTATCTGCGGCCATGTGTGTGACCCCAGCGACGGCTACATGTTTGCCCAGATCAATGACGGAAACGCCATTGCCATGCCCTTTGCAAAGGGATTTGGCTGGGGAGCGGAACTGAATCTGGAGTATACCTTTGAGAAATTATTCTCAGAGGCCAGCGGACAGGGTTACCCGAGGGAAAGAGCCGTTCCGGAGCAGAGAAACAAGAAAATACTGGACGCAGTCAGAGAAAATAACTTAAAGGATATCTTAACATGCTTAAAGGGACTTGACCAGGAGCTGGTGAAGGGCGCTGTGGGCGGTGAGAAATTCTCAGAGCTGTTCTTTGCAAACTGCAAGGATGAATCCATTGCGGAATATGTAAAGAGCCTGCTGGCATAGGAGGCCCCATGCTGAAAAACAAACCATCAGGAATTGCCCATGTGGCAATTCCTACGGATGAACCGGATGATACGGTGGCCTTCTATGAGAACCTGGGGTTTACCAGACTGGTAGATGGCGGCGTCCGGGGAATGCTTCAGTGCGGGACCTGCATCATCGAATATTATCCCAGACGCCAGGAGGTCAAGCCCATCGGGAACATTGACCACATTGCCTTGATCTGTGAGAATCTGGATGAAGCGTATGAGGAGATCGTGGAACAGGGGCATGAGTTCATTTCAGACGGCATTGAGTCCAATCAGATGTTTGCTCCTCTCACCAACCGCTTCTTCATCTTCCAGGGACCCAATGGGGAGAAGATCGAATTCTGCAAGGTCAGCGAAGCAGCAAAATAAGTGTTCTGACACACCTGGTTTTGAGTGAATATAAAAGTTAAGGAGAACTGCCATGAGATTTTTTATAGATACGGCAAATACAGAGGATGTAAGGAAAGCAAACGATATGGGCATCATCTGCGGTGTGACCACCAATCCTTCCCTGATTGCCAAAGAAGGCCGGGATTTTCATGAGGTCATCAAAGAGATCACTTCCATCGTGGATGGACCGGTCAGCGGGGAGGTAAAGGCGACTACCGTGGATGCGGAGGGCATGATCGGGGAAGGGCGTGAGATCGCAGCCATCCATCCCAACATGGTCGTAAAGATTCCCATGACCGTGGAAGGGCTGAAGGCTGTGAAGGTACTTGGCGCAGAGGGGATCAAAACCAATGTGACTCTGGTATTTTCCGCTGCCCAGGCGCTTTTGGCCGCCCGTGCCGGAGCGACCTACGTATCCCCGTTCCTGGGACGTCTGGACGATATTTCCATGCCGGGCATTGATCTGATCTGTGACATCATGGATATTTTCCGGGAGCATGACATGAATACTCAGATCATTGCGGCCAGCATCCGCAATCCCATTCATGTGACCGACTGCGCGAAGGCTGGTGCAGATATAGCTACCGTGCCATACAGCGTGCTGGTGCAGATGACAAAGCATCCCCTGACGGATCAGGGAATCGAGAAATTCAAGGCGGATTATAAAGCGGTTTTCGGTGAATAACCTGTAATTCCGGGCGGAGCTTTTTCAGGCTTCGCCCTTTTTCAATAAATGTTTATTGGTTGAAAAAGTGGAATTATAGGATAGCTGAAGAAAATAATTTTAAATTTCAAGGGATATTGTCAGACGTTATCAATAAATGATATTTTTTGATATATGATTGATTATTATTCCAAAAGATGTTAGAATATAACAAAATACTATTTGGAGGTGCTCTATGCAAAAGTACGAATGTCCTTGCGGATATATTTATGATCCTGAACTGGGTGATCCGGATAATGGTATTGCGCCTGGAACCGCATGGGAAGACGTTCCGGAAGATTGGACATGCCCCTTATGCGGAATAGAAAAAGATTCATTTACTGCAGTGTGATTTATCTAACCGATACGGAGTCAGGGAAAGGTGGTCAAAGATTATGTTAAGTAAAGAAATTGTAGCAAAAATAAACAAACAGATTAATTTTGAATTATATTCGGCTTATATATACCTGGACATATCAAACTATTATGCGGACAGCAATTTAAACGGCTTTTCCAACTGGTTTAAGATCCAGACCCAGGAGGAAAGGGACCATGCCATGCTGTTTATGGATTATCTGCTGAACAACGGCGAAAAGGTTGTACTGGAAGACATTAAGGCACCGGATTTTGTTTACACCGATTTCCGTCAGCCGGCAGTGGAGGCCTACGGACATGAGATCAAGGTAACTGCCGCCATACATGATATTTACGGAGCGGCTTATGAACGGAAGGATTTCAGGACCATGCAGTTCCTTGACTGGTTTGTGAAGGAACAGAATGAAGAGGAAAAGAATACGGATGATATCATAAAGAGATATGACCTGTTCGGCAATGATGCCAAAGGATTGTATCTGCTGGATGCGGAGCTGGCGGCCAGGGTTTACACGCCTCCGACGCTGGTTGTCTGATCTTAATATGAAGTCTCAGCGGTTTCATTGATAGAAAGCATTTCCATGTGATGAAAGGGTTAAGCCACCATCACATGGAAATGCTTTTTTCAGTTGCCAAATACCTCCATCCTTACTTGATTTTCATGGAAAATTAGTTATATAATTAAGTAATCATATAATTAGTTTGAAAAGCTTATGATGGATCTTAACAATTCGTCCGGAGGTGAAACGTCTATGAAAATGTGGAGGGTGGAATCAGAGCGGCTCATCCTGATGCCGAAAAGCCTGGAAGAGATGGAGCAGCTTTATGAGGCAGAGACAGAGGAAGAAATGAAAAGGGCCTACGGAGAAATGATCGTGGAGATGAAACGGCGGCCGGAGCTGGAGGACTGGGCCACGGACTGGACCATAGAGTTAAAGGACGGCCGGACCGTGGGCGGAATCGGTTTTAAAGGGGCTCCGGATGAGCATGGAACTGTGGAAGCAGGGTATGACATCCATGAGGAATTCCGGGGACAGGGCTATGCGTCGGAAGCCCTCGGGGCCATGGTGGAATGGTGTTTTAAGCAGCCGGGAGTTTCATGCGTTCGGGCCCAGACAGAACCGGATAACCTGATTTCCCAAAAAGTGCTGAAAAACAACGGATTCATTCAAAACGGATATGGAGAGGAAGGGCCCATGTTTGAGGTGAGGAGGAGGATTCATGGCAAAGCAGAGGGAAAGGGTGGAATTCCGCTACTATGAGATTCCGGAAGATGAAGCGGTTCTTGCCTTACTGGGAGAGGACTGGATCAGGGAGTATGGAAAACATATCAAATACCTTCATTTTCACAATCTCATGGAGATCGGTTACTGCCACTGGGGGACCGGTGAGGTGGTTCTGGGGCAGGAACGCCTGCCTTTTTCCGATCATTCCATACTGGTCGTCCCCCCGAGACTTCCCCATACCACCAACAGCGACCAGGGGACCAGGGGATTCTGGGAGTGGATGTACATAGATCTGGAGAAAATCGTTTCCGATGTTCATCCGGACGATCCCATGATCCGGAGAAATATATTGAAACGGATAAACAGGGCCGGATACTTATTGGAGGGGGAAAGAAATCCGGTTCTTGCCAGGCTGATTTTATCCGTCATGGAAGAATCGCGGTATAAGAAGCCTTATTACAAAGAAAGCATACGGGGACTTCTTCAGGCCTGTGTGGTGGAATTTCTGCGGCTTTCTGAAGATGAGGAGCGCATTATGCGCAGCAGGACCAGCATTGCCATGATCGGGGGAGCCATGGATTATGTTGCCCTTCATTGTGGGAGTGAGATCAGAATCAGCAGCCTGGCGGAGGCCTGCAACATGAGCGAGAGCCATTTCCGGCGGGTTTTTGAAGATGCCATGAATATGAAGCCGGTGGATTATATCAATCTGATCCGGGTGCAGGGCGCCTGCGAGCTGCTGAAAAAGACGAATAAGTCCATGGAAGAAGTGGCGTCTGCTGCGGGATTTGCGTCTATTTCCGCATTTAACCGGAATTTCAGAAAAGTATTGAATATTTCTCCTTATCAATGGAAGAAATCAGCGGAAAATTATGAGGAGAAGCTGCTGTACTGCAGGATCAGCGCGCAAAAAGGCTGGGAATAAAAATGATCGAATATGCGCTTTTTTTAATTGAATGTAAAAACTTTAAATCTGCGGAATTGGTATAATGGGATCATCAGAATTCTTTCGAAAGAAAAAGATAATCGCATAAGCCAATTTTTTTTATCAAAGAGGAGGAGTTTTGCCATGAAGAAAAAAATCGTATCCCTGTTGCTGGCCGGAGCCATGGCCTTTTCCCTTGCCGCCTGCGGAAATTCCAATACCGCGGGAGAAAAAGGCGGGAAAGAGGAAGGGACGGGGGCCGCAAACGAACTGACTGTCTGGTGCTGGGATCCGGCATTCAACATGTATGCCATGGAAGAGGCGGCAAAGGTATACCAGAAGGACCATCCGGATTTCAAGCTGAATGTGGTGGAGACCCCCTGGGACGATGTCCAGACCAAGCTGACCACGGCGGCCACTTCCGGGAATCTGGATTCCCTTCCGGATATCCTTTTGATGCAGGACAACGCATTTCAGAAAAATGTACTCAGCTATCCCGACGCATTTAAGGATTTGACCGGAACAGGAATTGATTTCAGCCAGTTTGCAAAAGCCAAAACCGCTTATTCGGTGGTTGAAGGGAAAAACTACGGTGTCCCATTTGACAACGGTGCCGTGGTAGCCGCTTACCGGACGGATATTCTGGAGGAAGCCGGGTATACGGCGGAGGATTTTACGGACATTACATGGAGCCAGTATCAGACCATGGGGGAGGATATCCTTGCAAAAACGGGCAAGCCGCTGTTATCCTGTCAGTCGGGGGAATCAGATATCATCGTAATGATGCTCCAGTCAGCGGGGGGAAGTCTCTTTGACGAGGATGGAAATCCCAGCATGGTTGGGAATGACAAACTGAAAAAGGTCATGGAGACCTATGCGTCACTCGTTAAGAGCGGTGTGCTCATAGAAGTCAATGACTGGGATCAGTATATCGGCACTCTGACGGGCAGCACGGTGGGCGGCACCATTAACGGCTGCTGGATCCTGGCCAGCATTCAGACGGCGGAGGACCAGTCCGGCAAATGGACGGTGACCAACATGCCGAAGCTGGAAGGGGTGGATGACGCCACCAATTATTCCAATAACGGCGGTTCCAGCTGGGCGGTTACTTCCGCCTGCAAGAATCCGGAGCTGGCAGCCGATTTCCTGAGCAAGACCTTTGGGGGAAGCACTTCCTTCTATGAAACCATTCTCCCCAAGTCCGGTGCTCTGGCCACTTATCTGCCTGCGGCTGAAAGCAAGGTTTACGGAGAGCCTCAGGAGTTTTTCGGAGGTGAAGCCGTGTATTCCCTGATCACTGATTTCGCGTCAAAGGTTCCTTCCAACAATACGGGCGTTTATTATTACGAGGCCCGGGATGCGGTGGCGACCGCCATCACCCGTGTGGTGGCCGGAGGGGATATTGACAGCGAGATTAAGACCGCAGAGGATACGGTTAATTTTGCAATGGGCAAATAAAAGCACAGGGAGGAGGCTGTTTTCGTGGGCAATTCAAAGAAAAAGCTGTCTTTAGGCCGGAAGCAGAGCCTGGCAGGCTGGGCGTTTCTCACACCTGCGGTCATTCTGATCGCGGTCATGAGCTTTCTGCCTATGTTTCAGGCACTGTTCCTGTCGTTTAAAACGGGAATCGGCGCAGGCATGAAATGGACCGGAGGGACCAACTACATAAGAATGTTCAAGGATCCCATTTTCATGCAGGCCCTGAGAAACAATTTTATCTATCTGATCATTCAGGTTCCGGTCATGCTGATATCGGCTCTGGTTCTGGCCTCTCTGCTGAACCATAAGGACCTGCGGTTCAAAGGCCTTTTCCGCACGGCCATATTCCTGCCCTGCGCCACCTCCCTGGTATCCTACGCAGTGATTTTCCGCTCCCTGTTTGCCGTGGATGGTCTGGTCAATACGGTGTTAATAAAGGCCGGCATTCTGTCCACCGGCTATAATTTCCTGGGACATCCGGACAGCGCCAGAATTGTCATTATTCTGGCGCTGGTATGGAGATGGACCGGCTACAACATGGTGTTTTATCTTGCCGGGCTGCAGAACATCGAATATTCCATCTATGAGGCGGCCAGGATAGACGGAGCCTCCCCCCTCCAGTCCTTTTTCGGGATCACGGTTCCTCTTTTAAGACCGACCATACTTCTCACAGCCATCATGTCCACCAACGGTACCCTGCAGCTGTTTGACGAGTCGGTGAACTTAACCAACGGCGGGCCGGCCAATGCCACCATCACCATGTCCCATTATATTTACAATATGTCCTTTAAATATGTGCCGAACTTCGGGTATGCGGCCGCCATGTCCTATTTAATTCTGATCCTGGTGGCAGTTCTTGCATTCATGCAGATGAAGGTAGGTGATAAGCGTGACTAAGGGGAAAAAGTTTTTTACATATGCGTTTCTGACCATTGTCTCAGTCATTTCCGTGTTCCCGCTTTACTGGATGCTGGTGGCGGCTACCAATAAAAGCGTGGATGTGACCAGGGGGACCATGGTGTTCGGAACGGCGTTCATTGACAACGCACGAAAGCTCTTTGCTTCCCAGAATGTGGTCACTGCTCTGGGGAATTCATTTCGGTATTCGGTCATCCTGACGCTGGTGTCGCTGGTTGTCTGCTCCATCGCAGGCTATGGCTTTGAGATCTACCATGACAGGGCCAAGGACCGGGTAATGAGTGTCATATTGCTGGCCATGATGGTTCCCTTTGCGGCCACCATGATTCCTCTGTACCAGCTGTTTGCAAAGGCGAAGCTGTTAAACAGTACGCTGGGATTTATTCTGCCAACCATCTCCACTCCGTTTCTGATCATGCTGTTCCGCCAGAGCGCCAGGTCCTTTCCGGTGGATATTCTGGAGGCGGCAAGGCTTGACGGGCTGAATGAGTTTTGGATTTTCTGGCGGATGTTCCTGCCCACCATGCGTTCCACCTATGCGGCTGCCATGACCATTACCTTTATGAATGCCTGGAACAGCTATTTATGGCCCAAGGTGATCCTGTCGGATGCGGACAGCATTACCATGCCCATGCTGGTGGCAAATCTGACGGAAGGGTATGTGACCGATTACGGGACTCTGATGCTTGCGGTGCTGGTCTGCACGGTTCCGACTGTGATCATTTTCTTCCTGCTGCAGAGAAGTTTTGCAGAAGGCATCACCGGTTCCGTAAAATAGATATTGAAATAAATCAGGTGCTGCGGCCGCGCTCCCTCAAACGGAAAACGGCTGCGGCTTTTTTTAGAAAGGGTTATGAGGATATGAAGAACAAGGGTTTATGGTATGGAGGGGATTATTACCCGGAGCAATGGCTGGACAATCGTGAGATACTTGAACAGGATCTGGAATATATGAAGAGGGCCGGAATCAATACGGTCACCCTTGGGGTGTTCTCCTGGTCCTTTCTGGAGCCGGAGGAGGGCAGATTCCGGTTTGAGTGGCTGGCGGAGCAGGTGGATAAGCTGTATGAGAACGGAATATACACCATTATGGGAACTCCTTCCGGCGCCCGGCCCAAATGGCTGACGGATAAGTATCCCGAGGTGCTGCGGGTGGATGAAAAAAGGCGCCGTCATCTTTTCGGGGGACGGCATAATCACTGCTATACCTCATTGGTATACCGGGAAAAGGTGAGACGGATCGACGGGGAGCTGGGAAAACGGTTTAAGGATCATCCGGGGGTTCTCATGTGGCATATTTCCAATGAATTCGGCGGAGAATGCCACTGCCCCCTGTGTCAGGCAGCCTTCTGCAAATGGCTGGAAAAGAAGTATGGTTCCATAGAGGAATTGAACCGGCGATGGTGCACCGCCTTCTGGAGCCATATATATCAGTCCTTTGATCAGGTGGAGAGCCCTTCTTCCATTGGGGAAAGCATGATCCATGGACTGAATCTGGACTGGAAACGGTTTGTCACGGAGCAGACCGCGGATTTCGCTTTATGGGAAACCGCCTCCTTGAGAGAGGCCGGAGCCGGACAGCTTACGACTGCCAATTTTATGTATGATTACACCGGGCTCAATTACCATAGGCTGTCCCAGGCGGTGGATGTGGTCTCCTGGGATTCCTATCCCTTATGGCATAAGGAAAGGGAGATCCTGACGGCCAGAGACAACGGGATGCAGCATGATTTCATGAGGAGCTTAAAAAAGCGTCCGTTTCTGCTCATGGAATCCAGTCCCGGCAGCACGAGCTGGCAGGGCGTCAGCAAGCTCAAGCGGCCCGGCCTTTTAAACCTGGCCTCCCTCCAGGCCGTGGCCCATGGCTCGGACAGCGTGATGTATTTCCAGATACGCCAAAGCCGGGGAGGCTATGAGAAATTCCACGGCGCGGTCATTGACCATTACGGAGGAACGGATACCCGGGTATTTGAAGAAGTCTGCGGGACCGGAAAGGACCTTGCCCTTCTTGGGGAACTGGCCGGAACAGGCGTGCGGGCAAAAGCGGCTCTCATTTATGACACGGAAAACCGATGGGCCCTGGAGGATGCCCAAGGGCCGAGAAACAAGGGACTTTATTACCATGAAACCTGCGTAAAGATTTACAGCGCCCTAAAAAAGCCGGGGTACAATGTGGATGTGATCACCATGGATGGGCAGCTGGATGATTATCAGCTTGTGGCAGCACCCATGCTGTACTTATACCGAAGCGGGATCGGGGAAAAGCTTAAGAAATTTGTGGAAGAAGGGGGATGGCTGGTCTCCACCTACTGGTCCGGCATCGTGGACGAGGCGGATGCGTGCTTTCCCGGAGGAGCTCCATACGGGCTTAAGGAGGTTTTTGGACTCCGCAGCATGGAGATCGACGGCCTATATGACGGAGAAAGCAATTACATGGTCTCAGCCCCGGAACCGAAGGGGAGTGAGCGGTATGAATGCCGCAACCTCTGCGATCTGGTGAAGCTGGAAGGCGCAAAAGCTCTTCTGGTTTATGAAAAGGACTTTTACCGGGGATATCCGGCTCTTGCCAGGAATTCGTACGGCAGGGGTGCCGCCTATTATGTATGCGCGGATGCCGGCCAGGATTTTTATGACGATCTTCTGAAAAAGGCGGCCGGGGAAGCCGGAATGAAGCCCCTTGTGGCCGGTGAGATCCCGGAAGGGCTGGAGGTGACCTCCAGAGAATCGGAAACTGAGGTGTACCTGTTCCTGCAGAATTTTTGTCCGGATCCGGTGAAGCTGGGCCGTGAGCTTTTATCCGATTTGGAGAAGGGGACGTTTCTGCTTGGTGAGATTTCAGATCATGGTGAAATAAAGGGTTTTGGAACTGTGATTGTCAGGAGAAAGAAATAAAACTGCCCCGGGATTCAGATGTCTTGCTCAGTAAGTATCATGTAAAAGTGGACATATATTTCCGGTTATAGTAAAATGGACACAAGAAGAGATGAGAAGAAGAGGTATGGACATGGGGAAGATTGCATTGCTTGTATCCAGGGAAGAGATGCTGTACCAGGCGCACAACATTCTGCAGGAAAAAAAATATGAGATCGGGGAAATGCGGGTCATCAAGACGAAAGATGCAGTTTCCGAGGCAAGGCAGTCCATAGCGCAAGGCGCTTCCATCATCATCGCCAGAGGACTTCAGGCATCGCTGATCAAGCAGTATACGGATATTCCGGTGGTGGAGATCGTCATAACGGCCCAGGAAATGGCTCTGCTGGTCAATAAGGCAAAGCAGATCTTAAAAAAAGAGAACCCGGTGATCGGGGTCGTGGGGTTCCAGAACATGTTCTGTGACATGTCTTATTTTGATACCATTTATGAGATTGATTTAAGGACTTATTTTGCGGAAAAAGGCGACTGGCTGGAAGACATGACAAAAAAGGCGGTAAACGACGGAGTGGATCTGATCATCGGCGGGGACACGGCGGTGGGGATTGCGGGAGAGGCCGGCATTCCATCCCTGTTTTTGTCCAATACCGAGGACTCCTTAAAAAATGCCTTTTCCATGGCAGAGAGTGTGGATTATGCCATGGGGGTGGAGAAACGCAATGCGGCCCAGATCGAGACGCTTCTGGATTACTCTTTCAACGGCGTGGCAAGGCTCAATGCCTCCGGCATTGTCATGGACATCAATGCCATTATGGAAGACATTCTGGAGAAAAAGAAAGAAACGGTCATCGGACGGGCAGCCGGTGAGATCTTTCGGGAACTGGCGGGAGAGCCCTTTAAACAGGTGCTGGAGTACGGAAAGGAATCCTATTCCCTGTTTATGCAGATCAACCGGACCTCTGTCTTCGCCATTGTGGCGCCGGTGTTGATCGACAAGCGGGTGGAGGGGGCCATCCTCACCTGTCACCGCATGAAAAAGAGACGGTCCGGGGAGCAGGAAGCCGGAAAAAAGCATTTAAGGGGATTTATTGCCCTGGGGGAATTTGATGATATTCTTCAGGAATCCAGGTCAATGCAGGAATGCATACGGCTGTCCAAGCTGTATGCGCTGTCGGAAAAGGCGGTGGTGATCACAGGGGAAGCGGGAACGGAAAAACGGCTGCTGGCCCAGAGCATCCACAATGCCGGCCTGCGCAAGGAAGGGCCCTTTGTAGCCGTATCCTGTGACGGGATCAATGACAATGCCCAGTTTGACATGATCTTTGGGGATAAGGGAGCCGTCGTCCAGGCAAAGGGCGGAACGCTTTTACTGGAGGAGGTTCAGTGTCTTACAAGGGCGAACCAGTACCGTCTCTGCCAGCTGATCCGCTATAAAAACCGTATGGGAAAGGAGGGGGCCAGATATCAGGGAATTGATGTACGGGTGATGGCCACAACCGATGTCCCCCTGGCCGGGCTGATGAGGGAAGGGGCGATGAGGGAAGACTTATATTATCTTCTGAGCGGTCTGACCGTAAGGATTCCTCCCTTAAGGGAACGGAGGGAGGATCTGGAGAGGAAATTAAAGGAGAGCATCCGGAGCTGCTGCGAGCATTATTCCAGGTTTCATGTGCTGACCCATGGGGCAGAGAAGCTGCTGTTTGATTATCCGTGGGAGGGGAACTTATTCCAGGTGGAGAACTTCTGTGAGCGCCTGATCCTTACGGCCAATAAACGAAGCCTTGACGAAGCCTTTGCAGAACAGATCCTGGAAGAATTGTATCCGGAAAGCCCGGAGGATTACGGTGCGGGAAAGGAAGAGGCCGGGGACCAGGAAAGGCAGCTGCCGGCGGAAGCGGAAAAAATTGCAGAAGCCCTTTTCAGATTCGGGGGAAACCGGGAAGAGACCGCAAAAGCGCTGGGGATCAGCAAAGCGACTTTGTGGCGGAAAAGGAAGAAGTATCATCTGGAATGATAATTTTGAAATAAAATGAAATATTTAAGAAACAATAATGAAATAATATATGGTTTGTACAGGAAACGGTTTCTTATTCGGTAATTCCGCCCATAGCAAATTCCTTCCGGTTTTTCTATAATCAGGACAGAGATGGGAAAAGCCCGTCGGTTACTGATAAAAAGAATAAAAAAGAGAGGGAAAGCAAAAATGAAAATTGGATTCATCGGATTAGGAATCATGGGAAGACCCATGGCAAAGAACCTGGTTAAGGCAGGACATGAGCTGGTTGTTTTTGATTATAATAAAGAAGCGGTGGCAGATCTGGTTTCCTGCGGAGCGGCACAGGGGGAAAGCGGTAAGGAGGTGGCTTCACGCAGTGAAGTGGTTATCACCATGGTGCCGAATTCTCCTCATGTAAGAGCGGCAGTTCTGGGAGAAAACGGGGTTGCGGAAGGCGCAAAGCCGGGGACCGTTCTCATTGATATGAGCTCCATTGATCCCACCGAGAGCAAGGCCATCGGGGCGGAGCTTGAAAAATTCGGAATCGATATGCTGGATGCGCCGGTATCCGGAGGAGAGCCGAAGGCGATTGACGGAACCCTGTCCGTGATGGTTGGCGGAAAGAAGGAGCTGTTCGATAAATTCTATGACATGCTGATGGTAATGGCAGGCTCTGTTGTTTACGTGGGCGAGCTGGGATCCGGAAATGTTGCAAAGCTGGCAAACCAGATCGTGGTGGCGGTCAACATCGCGGCCGTATCCGAGGCCCTTACCTTTGCAAAGAAAGCCGGCACGGATCCGGAGCTGGTATATCAGGCCATCCGGGGCGGCCTGGCAGGCTCAACCGTTATGGATGCCAAGGCGCCCATGATGTTAGGCAGAAATTTCAATCCGGGCTTCCGTATTGAGCTGCACATCAAGGATTTAAACAATGCGCTGAATGCGGCTCATGCCATCAGTTCCCCGGTTCCGCTGACCGGACAGTTAATGGAAATCATGCAGGGACTTAAGGCGGACGGCTTTGAGAAGGAAGACCACTCAAGCATTGTGAAATATTATGAAAAAATTGCCAACACAACGGTGAAACCGGGAACGGCCATGGAGGAGAAATGAATACGGATTTTATGAAGGGTGTTATCGTTCCCATCATCACTCCTGTTGATGAGAATGAGATGATCGATGAAGCGAAGTTAAGGGATCAGGTGGATTATGTCATAAACGGGGGCGTATTGGGAATCCTGGCCTTTGGAAGCAACGGAGAATTTTATGTAATCGAAGAGGGCGAGATGGAGCGTGGGCTTAAGATCATGCTGGACCAGTCTGCAGGCAGAGTGCCGGTGTACTTTGGCATCGGCGCCATCAGCACAAAGAAATGCTGCCGCCTTGCCAGGATGGCGGCGGAAAACGGCGCGGCGGGGATTTCCGTTCTGCAGCCCATGTTTTTAAAGCCCACCGAAACGGAGCTTTACCAGCATTTTAAAACCATAGCGGAGTCTGTTCCTGAAACTCCCATGCTTCTTTACAACAATCCGGGACGGGTAGGCTATACCATGTCAGGCGGACTGGTGGAGCGTCTGGCCACTGAGGTTCCCAATATTGTGGGAATGAAGGATACCAGCGGGGATATCACCCAGACAGCGGAATTCATCCGCAGGACCCGTCATACAGGTTTTAAGGTTTTCGGAGGAAAGGACACGCTTTTATATGCCTCCCTGTGCCATGGCGCGGTGGGCGGCGTGTGCACGGCGGCGAATTTCATGCCGGAGCTGATCACCGATATCTATAACAAATACGCTGCAGGTGATTTAAGCGGTTCTCTGGAAGCCCAGTTCAAGCTGAATCCGGTCCGTCTGTCCATGGACCCGGCCAGCTTCCCGGTGGCTGCAAAGGATATGGCTAATTTAAGAGGCAGAAATGTGGGACTTCCGTATAAACCCAACCTTGAAACCCCGGAAGGTCCCGTATTGGACCGTATCAGGAAGGAAATGCAGACAGCAGGGCTTATCTGACCGGCAGAGGAAGCCGAAATATAAAAATATAAGATCGATGGGCAGGCTGGCAGCTGTGGATGGGCTGCCGGCCTGTTTTACGTACAGCCATAAAAGGAAAGGGGAATCATTTATGAGATTTTTATTTGCATCGGATTCATTTAAAGGCTCGCTGTCCTCGGAGCAGATCGTCGGAATTCTGACGGAATCTGCGGGAAGCGTATTTCCGGACTGTGAGTGCAGGGGAGTTTCGGTGGCCGACGGAGGGGAGGGGACCGTGGATGCGGTGATCCGTGCCATGGACGGGCAGATCCGTTCCCTTACGGTCCACGGCCCGCTGATGGAGGAGACGAAAAGCTCCTACGGAGTGTTCCAGGGCAGTCATGCGGTGATTGAGATGGCGGCGGCCTCCGGCCTTCCCATGGTTTCTTCGGAGAAAAGGAATCCCCTTCACACGACCACCTACGGAACCGGTGAGCTGATCAGGGATGCCCTGGAACAGGGATACCGGAAAATTGCCATTGCCATCGGGGGAAGCGCCACCAATGACGGAGGCATGGGAGCCATGACAGCCCTTGGTGTGAAGTTCTTTGACAAGGAAGGAAATCTTCTGACCGGATTTGGCTCGGACTTAGGAAAGGTCAGCCGCATTGACGCAGGAGGCCTTCATCCGGCTGTGGCGGAAACGGAATTCACGGTCATGTGTGATGTGACCAATCCTCTTACCGGGCCTGACGGAGCCACCTATACCTTTGGAACCCAGAAGGGAGGAACTCCGGAAATCCTTGACCGCATGGAAGCGGACATGAAGGAATACGCGAAGAAGCTGTGTCAGCTGACCGGAATTGATGCCGACCGGATACCCGGCTCAGGGGCGGCCGGAGGGCTGGGAGCGGCCCTGAAGGTTTTTCTGCACGCCAATTTGAATTCCGGCATTGAGACGGTTCTGGATCTGATCGAATTTGATTCCCTGTTGGACGGAGTGGACCTGGTGATTACGGGAGAAGGCCGCATGGACTGGCAGTCCGCCTTTGGAAAAGTTCCCAGCGGCATCGGCATGCGCTGCAGGGCAAAAGGGATACCGGCCCTTGCCATTGTGGGCGGCATGGGAGAAGGGGCGGAAAAAATTTATGAATTTGGCATTGAAAGCATTATAACGACCATCAATGGTATCATGCCCATAGAGGAAGCCATGGAGCGTGCGGAGGAACTTTACCGCAGCGCAGCCGTGCGCGCGTTCCGCATGCTCCGGGCAGGAAAGACGCTGGGCCGATAGGGCAGAGGGAAAACAAAACAGAACAGGATGGAGGAATGGCAATGGAGAAAATGGTAATTTTGCCGGATGGAACCCCGGTCCCGGCAATCGGACAGGGAACCTGGTTTCTCGGCGAGCAGAAAGAGAAGCATGAGGAGGAGACGGAGACTCTCCGGACAGGAATCGAAGCGGGAATGACTCTCATTGATACGGCGGAAATGTATGGAAACGGAAAGGCCGAGAAGCTGATCGGAGAAGCCATCCGGGGCCTGGACCGGAGCCGCCTGTTTCTGGTATCCAAGGTGTATCCCCACAATGCGGGAAGGAAAAATATTTTTAAGAGCTGCATGGACAGCATGGCCCGCTTAAATACAGACTACCTGGATTTATATCTGCTGCACTGGCGGGGAGGAATCCCCCTGAAAGAAACAGTGGAGTGCATGGAGCAGTTAAAAAAAGAGGGAAAGATCCGCCGCTGGGGGGTGTCCAATTTTGATACGGATGATATGGAAGAGTTATGGAGCGTGCCACAGGGGGAAAACTGTGCGGTAAACCAGGTGCTTTACCATGTGGCTTCCAGAGGCATCGAATATGACCTGCTTCCATGGATGCGCAGGCACGGCGTTCCCGTAATGGCATACTGTCCGCTGGCTCAGGCCGGCGATTTAAAGAGAGGGCTTTATGAGAATCCGGTGCTTTCCGGGATCGCCAAAGCCCGTAAATGCACCATATCCCAGATACTTCTGGCCTTTGTCATCCGGGATGGCGGCATAATCGCGATCCCGAGGACCGGAAAAAAGGAACACGCCTCGGACAACGGAAAGGCGGGGGAGCTTCAGCTGACAGAGGAAGAATTGAAAGCCATTGACCGGGCATTTCCGGCGCCTGACCGGAAGGTGTACTTGGATATTGTGTAAACCGTCAGCAAAAGGAGGAAAGATATGGCTTATAAAGTGCTGATTCCCCAGGATATAGCATCCCAGGGGAAGGAGTTTTTGCTGGAGAGAGGATATGAGATCCGTATGGGGACCGGAACGACAGAAGCGGATCTGATCCGTGACGTGGCGGGCTGTGATGGGATCCTTTTGAGGACGGCGCCGGTTACCAGAGCCGTCCTGGAAGCTTCCGGGAACTTACGGGTGGTTGCCCGGCATGGCGCCGGTTATAACAATGTGGATCTGCAGGCAGCCGATGAACTGGGGATCTGGGTGACCAATGCCCCGGATTCCACAACGAATTCCGTGGCGGAGTTTACCATCGGAGCCCTTGTGGCGGCGGCAAAAAAGACCTTTTTATTAAACAAGGCATTGAAAGAGGGCAATTTTTATTTTAAAAACAGCCACCAGGGAACGGACCTGTTTCAGAAGACGCTGGGGATCATCGGCCTTGGACGCATTGGAAGGGAAGTGGCCAGGAAGGCTTATCTTGCATTTGACATGAAGGTGACCGCGTACGCTCCCCATGCAGAAAAGGAAACGGTGCCGGATTATGTCACCCTGGCTGGCTGGGATCAGGTGTTTTCCAATGCGGATTTCATTTCCCTGCACATCCCTTTAAACAAGGAAAACACCGGCCTGGTGGGGGCGAGAGAATTTGACAGGATGAAGAATACCGCCTGGCTGATCAACTGCGCCCGGGGAGAGGTGGTTTGTGAAACCGACTTAATCGAGGCATTGAGGCAGGAAAAGATCGCCGGAGTGTTTACCGATGTGCTGGGACAGGAGCCGCCGTCTGTGGATCACCCCCTGCTGACCATGGAGAATGCGGTGGTTACTCCCCATATGGCTTCCAATACCCGGGAGTGCATGATAAAAATGGCGGTTTCAGCGGCTTCCCAGATCGATCTGGTTCTTTCCGGAAAGGAGCCTGACTGGCCGGTCAATCATCCGGCAATAAAATAAACAGCGGGACATGATTAGCGGATATGGTAAGAAATGAGGACAGCCATGGAACGGATAGCGATACTTCTGCCCAGACAGACCATCCTGGAGTATGCGGAGAATGTACTGGAAAAGGATGGGATTGAAGTACAGATACTGAAGGTAGTGGAAAATGCCAATGCGGTCATGGAGGCCCAGGAGGCCTCGGCGGCCGGAGTGCGGATCATCATTGCCAGAGGACTGCAGGCCACTCTTATTAAAGAAAATACAAATATACCCGTGGTGGAAATGCCCATCACCATCCGGGAAATCGGCATGATGATATTGAAAGCGAAACGTATGCTGAAAAAAGATCATCCGTATATCGGCATTGTGGCTTTTAAAAATATGCTTGTCAGCACGGACCAGCTGGAAGAGCTGTTTGA
Organism: Lachnospiraceae bacterium 54-53; assembly: GCA_041223105.1. Lineage (GTDB taxonomy): Bacteria > Bacillota > Clostridia > Lachnospirales > Lachnospiraceae > Lacrimispora. The sequence continues at coordinate 341,822 of JBCLPO010000002.1, read as the reverse complement.
CTTCGATCTCCGTTTTTATGAGCTGAAGGATCTGGAGGAGACCCGGTTAAAGGTAAGCCAGGCCATAAAGGACGGGGTTGATCTGGTCATCGGCGGGGTGAGGGCCAATCAGACCGCTTTTGAGATCGGCTTTCCAAGCCTGTTTATTGAAACAGGAGAGGAATCCATCCGGAATGCCCTTGGCGTGGCCATTCACATGATACGGCTTTCGGAAATGGAGAAGCAGAACGAGGCACAGATCGAAACGCTGCTGGATACCTCTTTCAGCGGTATCATTAAGATCAATGCCTATAAGGAGATCGTGGCGGTGAACCGGGTGATCGAGCAGATGATGGGAAAACCGGCCTCTGAAGTCGTGGGATTTCCCATTGACAAGGTATTTGAAGGGATCGATACGGAGGGCATAGAAGGGATCTTAAGCGGCGCCGATGAGCTTTATTCCACATCCTTTTCCATCAGGGACCAGCTTTTGATGGTGATCGGGGCGCCTATTCAGTACGACGGGCATTTCAGCGGAGCCATTTTGACCTGTCATAAGATCAAGGGAATAGAAAAGGCGGATTCGGATGTGTCAGGGGCCAAGCCGGCAAACGGGTACATTGCCAGCTGCAGTTTTGGAAACATTCTCCGGGAATCCCGGGATATGAAGCGGTGCTTAAAACTGGCAAGGTCCTATGCCATATCCAGAAGTCCCGTACTGATCTGCGGGGAGACCGGAACGGAAAAAGAGATCCTGGCGGAAGCCGTTCACAACAACAGCCCCCAAAAGGGCGGGCCTTTCCTGAACATCAACTGCGGCGCTTTATCTCCCGGGAAGCAGAGAGAAGTTTTATTCGGTTCTTCCGATGAAAACAGGAAAAGCCGGAAAGGGGCCTGGGAGGCGGCCGCCTATGGGACCATTCTGGTACAGGAGGTGGATAAAATGTCCCCGGATGTCCAGTACCTTCTCTATAAGGCGGTTCATGACAGGCTGTTCTGGTTCAACGGCTCCATGGTCAAACGGGCCCTGCCGGTAAGACTCATGGTGACCACCGCAGAGGAACTGGCCGTGCTGACAAAGGAAGGCCGTTTCCGGGAAGATCTGTATTATCTCATATCACCTCTTAAAATAGAGCTGCCGCCCCTTCGGAAAACTCCGGAGGATATCAGGAGACTGGTAAAGTTGTATCTGGAAAAGTTCAATGCCTCCTTTTCCAGATACGTGGAAATCAGTGAGGCAGCCCTAAAGGTAATGGAGGGATATCACTGGGAAGGAAATCTGCTGCAGCTGGAGGCATTCTGCGAACGCCTTGTTCTCACCGCTCACCGCAGGCTGGTGGAGGAAGGCATGGTTGAGAATCTCCTCCAGGAGCTTTATCCCCTTGTAAAAGAGCAGAACGGGATGGCCCGGACCCTGGTACTTAAGAATCCGGAAGCCGTCCGGATCGCGGAGCTGCTGGACCGGTACCACGGAAACCGGACGATGGTGGCGGAGGAGCTGCAGATCAGCGCCACCACCCTCTGGAGGAAAATGAAGCGGTATGGAATCGGGAGCAAATATGAGATATGATCCAGGAGCTGCTCCTGTTTTTTGAAAAAGATTGCAAAGTTTCTGCAATCTTTTTTTTGATTATGGAAAGAAAAACAAATACTCCAATGGAAAGGGCCCAAGGTTGGTATTTCTGTCAATAGATGGAGCGCATGAATGACACTATAATGCAACCAAAAGGTTAAAAAGGTTAAAACAAAGGAGATTATCAGAATGACACCTACTATTACGAAAATGGAAGTTTATCCAGTAGCAGGGAAGGACTGTATGGAATTGAATTTAAGCGGCGCCCATGCACCTTTCTTTACCAGAAATGTTGTGATCCTTCACGCGGATAACGGGGAAACCGGAGCTGGAGAGGTTCCGGGCGGAAAAAAGATTACTGATGCGCTGCTGGAGTGCGCCCCCCTTGTGGAAGGGACCAGAATTGGGGAATACAAAAGCACCCTGCTGAAGGTGAAAAAATATCTCGATTCAAGAGGAGAAGAGGATGTAAGGGGAAAACAGACCTTTGATCTGCGTACGGGAGTTCATGTACTGACAGCCATTGAGGCCCCCTGTCTGGATCTGCTTGGAAAATATCTGGGGGTCCCCGCATGTGAGCTGCTGGGCGACGGAAAACAGAGAGACAGGGTACGGATGCTTGGCTATTTATTTTTTGTGGGGGACAGGAATAAAACGGATCTGCCTTACGATTCCGAACCGGATGCAGAATGCGAGTGGTATCGTATCCGTCATGAGGAAGCCCTTACGGCTGAACGGATCGTTGCACATGCAAAAGCGGTCGAAGAAAAATACGGATTCCAGGATTTTAAATTAAAGGGAGGGGTTCTGGCCGGAAATGAGGAAATGGAAGTGATCCGTGAGCTGAAAAAAGCATTTCCAAAAGCCCGGATTGATCTGGATCCCAACGGCGGCTGGCTTTTAAAAGAAGCGGTGGAGTATGTGAAGGGAATGGAAGGGATCCTGACCTATTGCGAGGATCCCTGCGGAGCGGAAGGCGTATATTCCGGCAGAGAGATCGTCAGCGAATTCCGGCGCCGGACCGGATTTCCAACCGCTACTAATATGATTGCCACGGATTGGCGCGAAGTGGGACACGCTCTGGAATCCCAGGCTGTGGATATTATTCTTGCGGACCCTCATTTCTGGACCATGAGCGGTTCGGTGCGGGTAGCGCAGATGTGCCATGATTTCGGATATACCTGGGGATCCCATTCCAACAATCATTTTGACATTTCCCTTGCCATGTTCACTCAGGTGGGTGCGGCGGTTCCCGGCGAATACAATGCTCTGGATACCCACTGGATCTGGCAGGAGGGGCTGGAGCGCCTGACAAAAGAGCCTCTTCAGATCAAAGACGGCTGTGTGGAAGTGCCGGGAAAGCCGGGGCTTGGCATTGAAGTGGATATGGAGCAGATAAAGAAAGCAAATCAGCTGTATCTGGACCATTGCCTGGGGGGCAGGGATGATGCTGTGGTCATGCAGTATCTGATACCGGACTGGAAATTTGATCCGAAAAAGCCCTGTCTGGTACGATAAAAAATAATTGGGAGGAAAAACGAAATGAATATGGGTGTATTGAGTTTATTGGGGATTTTACTGGCATTGATTCTTTTGATCATTGGTTCTTACAAGGGATTTCCCATTATGGTGGTCGGACCTGTTTGTGCGGTGATCGTGCTGGCATTTTCAGGTCTTCCTGTCATTGAAAATATGAAGAACGGGTATGCGGCAGATTTCGGGGGATTTGCCAAAAGCAACTTTTTGCTGTTTTTGCCTGCATGTATTCTGGGGGCCATGCTGGGAGACAGCGGTGCAGCCCAGGATATCGCGGTTAAAATCGGAGATTTATCAGAAAAAAGGGGAGGGAAAAACAAAAAGCTTTGGGTTTTGATGGGGCTTTCCCTGATCACCGCACTTCTTTCCTTTGGCGGTGTCAGCGGCTTTGTAGTGATTTTCACCATTGCTCCCATCTGCCGTTCTCTCTTTAAAAAGCTGGATATTCCATGGCATTTTATCATTGCGGTGGCGGTTTACGGCGGTGCCATGTGGACCGCCATCCTGCCGGGCTCTCCGGCCGTACAGAACTTAATTCCCATCGAATATCTGGGTACCAGCGCCATGTCCGCTCCTGTCATCGGCATAATCAGTGCGGTGTCCTGTATTATTTTCGGTGCCTGGTACATATGGTTTCAGCTCCGCAGGAATGAACGGAGAGGGGAAGGCTATGAGTTAACCGGAAGTCTGATGGATAAGGAAGCCGGAACCTTGAATAATGCGATCCTGGAGCGGACCTGTACCAACGGACAGTTCGTCAAAGCCCTTGTTCCTTCCGTTGTTCTGCTGGCGGCAATGAACGTATTTCATGTTGAACCCTTCGTATCCCTGGCCTTAGGCTGTGCGGCATGTCTGGTTTTGTATTATAAAAGATTTGAAGATCTGGGAAAGACGATGGCCTCCGGCTGCAATTCCACGATGAAAGCCATCATGAACGTTTCTGCGGTGGTAGGCTTCGGAGCGGCAGTGGAGCTGGCTCCCGGCTTTCAATATCTGGTTGAGAATCTGGATAAGATCCCGGGGCCTCCGCTGCTTCAGCTGTGTCTGGCAACCAATATCATTGCCGGCATTACAGGCTCCGCTTCCGGCGGGGAGGCCATTGCCCTCACCGTATTTGCAGATCGCTTCCTCGCCATGGGAATACCTGCGGATGTGATGCACCGATTGGTGAATATCTCCTGTTACGGCCTGGATTCCCTGCCTCATAACGGTTCCGCCATCAATCGTCTGAATTACACCAAACTGACCTATAAGCAGGGATATTATCATGAGTTCTTTTTAGGGGCGCTGTATCCGTTTTTAAATTCATTTTTTGCAGTATTTCTGGCCGTATTGGGAATCCGGTGATCATGATCAGATACATAAGAAGGATTCCATGGGATGCAGGTTTCCGCATACGGTTGTAAAAAAGATATATTGACGATGAAATGGGAAATCCGCAAAAATAAGGATTTCCCATTTCGGAATTCTTTTGCCAGAAGGAACCTTATGCCATACGGACATGACCATAATAAAATTACCGATTCTCCAATAGCAATATGGGAAGGTCTGTGCTATATTTGAGTAAACGGTCAACAAAACAGAAAGTGAGTTTTTCATTCATAATTGCATTGCTGGCTTAAGCAGGGACGGAGGAATCTATGGAAAAAGACGGTATTCAGGAAAAATCCTATATGAAAGTGATAAATTATATTAAAGATCAGATACAAATCGGCGAATTAAGCATAGGAGAAAAGCTGCCGGCGGAAAGAGAATTATCTGAAATACTGGGAATCAGCCGCAGCTCGGTAAGAGAGGCAATACGGACGCTGGATCACATGGGGGTGATTTCCAGTCAGCAGGGGGCCGGAAATTTTCTTACGGGAAATTTTGAAAATAATTTGGTGGAATGTCTTTCCATGATGTTTATGCTCAATAAAATTGATTACAGACAGATCAGCCAGCTTCGCAGGTCTTTGGAGACAGAAGCTTTAATGCTTGCCATAGATAATATAACGGAAGAAGAGATTGCGGCATTGAAAAAAATCATATCTCAATTAGAGACAGAAACAGAAATCAATAACGTGGCACTGGATAAAAAAATGCATTATAACATTGCCCTGGCTTCAAGAAATACATTGATAATATATATCCTTCAGGCACTTTCCGAGGTTCTGGATAAATTTATCGGTGATTTGAGAAAGGAGATATTGAGCCGGGAAGACAGCAGGAAATCTTTGCAGGAAGCACATAATGGAATGATTGAAAGTCTGATCATCAGAGATAAAAAACTGGCTTATGAATCAATTAACAAGCATTTTGGAATTATTGATCAAAAATTAAAGGATTATAATGGAAAAATGACTTAAATATTATCGTAAATATATAAAGTGCGCAAAAAAAGCGTTAAAAAAAAGACATTTATTGACTTCATGCCAAACGAGAAGTAAAATTAAATTGATAAGTGGTCTGACCAATTTATCTGAAAATGAAAAGAACAGATGTAGCAAAGCAAACCTTTGTTGCATCATTTTCTTTCAATAAATTGGTAGGACCAATTTGCGGCAATTGCTTGAAAATGCATAGTGAAAAGGAGTCATGATATGAATATTTTAGTATGCCTGAAACAGGTGCCGGACAGCAGTAAAGTTGAAGTGGATCCGGTAACAGGAGTATTAAAAAGAAACGGTGTGGATTCAAAGATGAATCCGTATGATTTGTATGCTCTGGAGACAGGGCTTAGAATCAGAGAGAAGTGCGGAGGGAGCATTACTGCCTTAACCATGGGCCCGGGGCAGGCGGAGGCGGTCATTCGGGAAGCATTTGCCATGGGCGCAGATCATGGAATCCTGATATCTGACCGTAAATTCGGAGGGGCGGATGTTCTGGCAACCAGCTATACGATTTCTCAGGGGATTAAAAAATCCGGAGAATACGATTTGATTCTCTGCGGGAAACAGACTACAGATGGCGATACCGCCCAGGTAGGACCGGAAGTGGCGGAATGGCTTCACCTTCCCAGCCTCTCCAATGTCTCTAAAATCGTAGAGATGAAATCCGGCTCCATTGTTGTGGAAATGGATATGATTCATGAGATCGAGGTGGCAGAAATCCGGTATCCCTGCCTTCTGTCGGTTGATAAAGATATTTATGTCCCAAGACTTCCGTCTTATGTGAAAAAACAGGAGACAAAAGACCGGGAAATTAAGGTGCTTGCTTTCGGGGATATGGAAGACCAGGATGAAAAGCATTACGGATTAAACGGTTCGCCCACGCAGGTAGAGCGTATTTTTCCGCCTCAGGCCAATGACCTCAGGGAAATCTGGAGGGGTGACGGAAAAGAACTGACGGATCAGCTGTTTCATAAACTGAAGGAATTGAAATTTGCCTGAGGAGGAATAAAAAATGGGGAAATTAGTCATCAATCAGGAAAAAGTGGTCAATATGAAAGAACTTATAAATATTTGCCCTTTCGGCGCTCTGGAGGAAAAAGATAATCTCCTTCAGATCAATGCCGCCTGTAAAATGTGTAAGCTGTGTGTGAAAAAAGGTCCTGAAGGAGCCATCGTGTACATAGAAGAAGCTGCGGACTCCGTGGATAAGGATCAGTGGAAGGGGATTGCCGTATATGTGGATCATATAGATGGCGTAATTCACCCTGTTACGTTTGAGCTTCTTGGAAAGGCGAAAGAACTGGCGGATAAAATCAGCCATCCGGTCTATGCCGTCATGATGGGACATCACATCCGTTCCCGGTGTCAGGAGCTTCTGCATTATAATGTGGATAAGGTATTTGTATATGATAAGCCCGAACTGGACCGTTTTAAAATGGAATCATATATAAAAGCTTTTGAGGATTTTGTCCGTAACAGGAAGCCCTGTGCTATTTTGATGGGAGCCACTCCCGTAGGCAGACAGCTGGCACCAGGACTGGCGGCCAGATTAAAGACCGGACTTACCGCAGATTGCACGGTACTGGATATGAACCAAAATACGGACCTGGTACAGATCAGGCCAGCTTTTGGAGGAAATATCATGGCGCAGATCCTGACACCCAATCACAGGCCCCAGATGGCAACTGTCCGCTATAAAGTGATGGACGCTCAGGAAAGGAATGGTGACGTTCACGGAGAGATCGTTCCATGCCGGATTGGTTCAGAAGAATTAGCCAGCCGGGTTTCGGTGCTGGATATTATTCCGAAAGAAAAGGAACAGTTTATTGAAGCGGCAGAGGTTCTGGTGGTAGCTGGAAGAGGCGTAAAAAAAGAAGAAGATCTGGTTATGCTGAAAGAACTGGCGGGCTTATTAGGCGGGCAGCTTGCATGCACCAGGCCGGTGGTGGAAGCCGGCTGGCTGGAGGCTAAATGCCAGGTTGGCTTAAGCGGCAGGACCGTAAGGCCTAAATTGATCATTACCTGCGGTGTATCAGGCTCCGTCCAGTTCACCGCAGGTATGAATCATTCCGACCGGATCGTTGCCATTAACAAAGATGAGAATGCGCCTATATTCAAAACGTCCCATTATTGTCTGGTGGGGGATTTGTATGAGATTATCCCCGGTTTAATCAGCCGGATCAGGGAGGGAAAGGGAGTAACCGCCTGATCAGGGAAACCGGAGGCGGGAATCTCACAAATTCCGGAAAAGATGGAAATGAATAAGAATAACCGGTTGGCCGGAACAGGCAGATAGGAGTTATTATGGATTATAAAAAGCTGGACAATGAAGATATTAATTACATACGGAACGTGATTGGCGACGAAGATCGGATTGTTTATGGAGACGGAATCAAAGAAGAATACAGCCACGATGAGCTGGGTGACACGGTCAGTTATCCTGATGTGGTGGTAAAGGTGACTTCCGCCATGGAAGTTTCAAAAATTATGAAATATGCATATGAAAATACCATACCGGTAACTCCCAGAGGAGCGGGAACCGGCCTTGTGGGCGCTTCTGTAGCCATAGAGCATGGGATCATGCTGGATACCGGCCTGATGAACCGGTTCGTGGAGCTGGATGAAGATAACCTGACCATAACCGTGGAACCAGGGGTGCTTTTGATGGAGCTGGCGTCATATGTGGAGGAAAGAGGGTTTTTCTATCCTCCGGATCCGGGGGAGAAGTCTGCCACAATAGGAGGGAATATCAGTACGAATGCGGGAGGGATGAGAGCCGTAAAATACGGGGTCACCAGAGACTATGTAAGGGGACTGGAAGTTGTGCTGCCTGATGGAAATGTGGTGGAATTCGGCGGAAAGGTAGTAAAAAACAGTACGGGATATGCTCTGAAGGATCTGATGGTGGGGTCGGAAGGAACACTTGGGATTATAACAAAAGCAACTTTGAAAATACTTCCCCTGCCGGCAAAGGCGGTCAGCCTTTTAGTCCCGTTTCCGACGCTGGAAAAGGCCATCGGTACGGTGCCTCTTATCATTAAATCCAAAGCAATCCCCACTGCAATTGAATTTATGCAGAGAGAAGTCATCATGGATGCGGAAAGATATTTGGGTAAGAAATTCCCGGATAACAGTGCGGATGCATATCTGCTCCTTAAATTTGACGGAAACTCCACAGAAGAGATTGAACGGGATTATGAGAATGTGGCCCGTATTTGTCTGGAACAGGGCGCAAAAGACATTCTGATCTCTGATACCGGTGAAAGAGAAGAATCCATCTGGAAGGCGAGGGGGGCGTTTTTAGAGGCGATCAAAGGCTCCACCTCCTTAATGGATGAAGTGGATGTGGTGGTTCCGAGAAGCTCCGTAAATGAAATGGTGGAATATATCCACGGGCTTCATAATGAGGTGGATATCAGGATCAAAAGCTTTGGTCATGCAGGGGACGGGAATCTGCATGCTTACATTTTAAAGGATGATCTGAGTGAAGAGGAATGGAAGAAAAGAATGAAAGCCGCCATGGATAAGATTTATGCAAAAGCCAGAGCATTAAACGGACAGGTATCCGGGGAACACGGCATTGGTTATGCAAAAAAATCATATCTGGCAGAAGCCATGGATCCTGCAGCCGTTGAACTCATGAGAGGAATTAAAAAAGCCTTTGATCCCAAAAATATTTTAAATCCTCATAAAGTATGCCAGATGTAGCGCGGGGGAAAGGGGGAAATATCCGGAAACAAAGGAAAAACGGGGCTGTCGCACTAAATTTTTTAGCTAATGCGGCAGCTCCGTTTGACTTTGGCATATATAAAGAGAAAATTCTTGATAAATCTGTGCCGTTTGTGATATAATATCTGCATATGTAACCTATTTGAATATGCAGATATGAGGTTTTGTTATGAGAGTTTATAATTACAACTTTTTAGAAACAGTGTCTATTCCAAGTGACGTGGTTTCTCTGTTAGTGCAGATACATGAATTTAAAGGTAAACAGATGAACTTTTATCGCCAGCAACCGGATGTGCTTTCAAAGCTGGTTGAAGTAGCCAAGATACAAAGCACCGGCGCATCCAATCGAATTGAGGGCATTCACACCTCAGATCAACGGCTACAGGAATTAAAAGACGAACACGTTGCTCCGGCAAATAGAGATGAAGAAGAAATTCTGGGCTATCGAACGGTGCTGGAAACCATTCATGAGAGTCATGATTATATCTCTGTAAAGCCCAATGTAATTTTACAGCTTCATCGGGATCTATATAAGTTTTCTCCTTATGGGTTTGGTGGTTCTTACAAAAGCGCGGACAACATTATCCAAGAAAAGGATTCAGCAGGAGTAAAGAAAGTCCGCTTCCAACCGGTGCCTGCTTATGAAACAGCTGCTTCAATTGATGCGCTTTGTAACACCTATAACGAAATTACAGGTAGAAAGAAAGCGGAACCGTTGTTGGTTGATCTTCTTTTTGTATTAGATTTTCTCTGTATTCATCCATTTAACGATGGAAACGGTCGTATGAGCCGGTTGCTGACACTACTGTTGCTATACCGCCACGGCTATATGGTGGGTAAATATATCAGCATTGAATCGCTGATTGAAAAAACCAAAGATAACTACTATTCAACTTTGAAAAAAAGCTCCGATCATTGGCATGAGGGCGAAAATGACTTTTGGCATTTCGTGAGATATATGCTGGGGGTTCTCCTTGCTGCCTATCGTGAATTTGAATCACGGGTAGTCGTGGTGTCTGATGCGAAGATGACAAAAGAAGGACGAATTCGCAAGTTTGCTGATGAAAAGATCGGCCTGTTTACCAAAGCAGAGATCATACAGTCTTGCCCCGATATAGCTGCTGCCACGATTGAAAAGGTCTTAAGCGAAATGAAGCGTGAGGGTATCATCAAAACAGTAGGTGCTGGGCGAGGAACAAAGTGGTGTAAAGTTTAGAAGCTGTACTCACTATTACTTAGCGCTGCTGGTGTGCATGGAACAGTTTCTCACAGTTAAATTACACATATGTAAAAACAATTGTATCTGTATTTTTAATAAAGGAAATGAAGGATCGGAAGAGCCGGTATACATTAGTTTCCACCACTTTACCACTTTTTTCATAAAAAATATCGTACAGGAACTTTTTATGTATAATGTTATAGTGTTGCAATCAGCTTATTTTAATAAAAGTATACCCTGCTTGATTGGTCTGGGCAAGATTACAACGGTTCAGTAAGTCAGAACAATTATAGTACAAGATAATGTTAGATATCAGGTGATGGAATGAAGATATATATTTTATTAACTTTGATGATATTCGTTGCAATAATTTTATTTGTTGACAAATTTATCAATTTAAAGAGAAAAAGAAATAAAAAAGTAATGATAGCTGAAACTTCCGTGATAAAAAATAGGAATCAAACCTTAGATCGCAATTTATAAGAACAGGATTGGATTACTTTTTCTAAAAAGGTATCAGATAATGATCAGATAGATGATGTAACTTGGTTTGATTTGGAAATGGATCAACTATTTTGTGAGATAAATAACTGTAAGTCATATGCGGGTGATCAGATTTTATATTCTATTTTGCATATAATTGGAAATCATGATAAAGAGTACACAGCATTTCATGATAAGATAGATTTTTTTGATAAAGAAGAAGCAGACAGAAATGAAATATGGTATATAATTTCAGGTTTGGGAAAGCAAACAGATAGTTACTATTTACCTTTTTTTATAAATAATTTAGAAGCATTTAGAATTCCCCACATAGAATACTACCGATTTATGAGGATTTTTTTATTTGTTTCCTTTATACCTGCGTTTGTATTTACAAATTATATATATTTCATGTTTCCGTTTTTTATTGCTCTGATTAATATTGTTATATATGCTTTTCAAAAAAATAAGTATGAAGCATATTTAAATATGCTTAGCAGTGTTTTAAAAGTAATGAGTGCTGCGAGACAAATTGCAGATTCTACAGAATTAAAATACGAAAATAAGTTTAATGATTTAAGTGACAAAATAAATGTGTTTCGGAAAATGTTTATGATTATCAGAAAACTGCAATATCGTTTTCGTTCCAGCATATCCGGAGATGCTTTGACTCTTATGGAATCATCAACCTTTGGAGTTACACTATGGGATATAATACAATATGACAGAGTGATAAAGCAATTGATTGGATATAGAAGAGAGCTAATTGAATTATATAGAATGATTGGGCAAATAGATTCCGCAATCTCGATCGCATCATATAGAAAAAGTCTGCCATTTTATTGTACTCCTCAATTTCGTAAGAGTAATGCAATAGTAGCAGAAGAAATTTTTCATACGTTTATTGAGAATCCTGTTTACAACTCTATAATAATAGACAAAGGGTGCATTATTACAGGGTCAAATGCCTCTGGAAAATCTACTTTTATTAAGGCATTGGCTATTAATGTTATTTTAGGTCAAAGTATTAATACATGTATGGCCAGGAAGTTTGTAATGCCTTTCTGCGCAGTTGTAACATCCATGGCTGTCCGCGATGAAGTATCATCCGGAGAAAGTTATTATATAAAAGAAATTAAATATTTAAAAAGAATCATTTGTTCCCTAAATAATGACCTCCCAGTTTTCTGTGTAATCGATGAAATTCTCAGAGGAACAAATACGGATGAACGAATCGCTGCATCTGTTGCGGTTTTAAAGTATTTATATGAAAATAATTGTATTTCTGTAATTGCTACGCACGATATTGAGTTGACTGAAATGTTAAATGAGTATTATGATAATTTTCATTTTACAGAATGCATAAGGGAAAAGAACATATTTTTTGAATATAAACTCTGCCCAGGTCCTGCTACTTCACGGAATGCGATCAGATTACTGAAATATATGGAATTTCCTAAGAAGATAATTGAAGAAGCAGAGACAATAGCACAAAAAGGAGCAACGAAATTTGAGGAAGCAGGCTATCATTAACAAAGAGACCGGACCCAACGATTAGTCTGAGGACAATAGATTTTCTGTCATATCAAAAAGAGCAGATTCCAGCCGCCGGAATCTGCTCTTTTTTCATCCTTCCTCCGGAGGCTTCCGGCAAAAATAATTCTTTATGTCGCCGCAGAAGCTTTCCCCTGCGCCGCTTAACACCCAGTTTTTCCTCGTTACAAGGGCATTGAGCCGGGTGAGCCGGGGGAGCAGGGAGTAGTAGGCAACATGGTCCCGGTCGGTGGCACAGGATTCGCTGATAAAGGTGACGCCGATTCCCATGGCAACCATGCTACGCGTTGTGGATATGCTGTTGGTCTCGCACACGGTGCAGGGGATCCAGCCGGCCTTTTCCAATATGGCATCCGTGAGATGGCGGAGGGTGGATCCTTTTTTTGAAAGAAGGATGCTCTCCTCCCCGAAATTTTCCTTAAATTCCTCCGGCCTGACCGGCCTGTCGGGATTTATCCGGCGGTATGGGTGATTGATGGGTATGGAAAACAGCACCTCTTCTTCCCGCAGTATGGTGAGCTGATCCGGTGAGAAGGGCTGGGTGGTATTCAGGGCCATGATCCCGCAGTCAATGCTTTCCTCCAGCAGAAGCCTGGTCAGGGCAGAAGGATTGGTTTCTGAAATTTCGATGGTGATCTCCGGGTAGCGGATCTTAAAGGCGGGTATGATCTCCGTCAGCATTTCCAGTCCGAACTGGGAGGTGACGCCCACGGTAATGTGCCCCCGGTTGTCCAGGTTCTGTATGTTCTGGTAGAGGATATTTTTAATGGACATGACCTTCTCGGCCGCCTGGATATAGATCTGTCCGGCCGGAGTCAGAGTGAGACGGCCTTTGCTCCTGTAGAACAGCGGAGTGCCCAGTTCGCTTTCCAGCTTTGAAAGGTACTGGCTCAGGGTGGATTGGGAGACGGACAATTCTTCGGCGGCCTTCGTCATATTTTCTTTTTTGGCAATGGTTAAAATATAACTGAGATAACGGGTATCCATGATAAGCTCTCCTTAAAAAATCCTTCCGTATCAATGGCAGTTTCATTAATCTATTATATCAAATAAGGAGTCATTTTTAAAGAAAGGAAATGACGGATGGCCTGAAATATGAAGGGAAAGTGAAAGTGCTGATATAAAAGCGCCCGTAATCGACTTTTTTCTACAAAATAATACAATAACATCCTTTTTCAGTCAAAAAGATACAGGTAAATTTTAACAAAATATATATAGCTTTTTACGGGAAAGTGTGGTATTATACATAATGATAAAATAGCAGCAATTTTTTTAATTTTAAAAGAAAGTAGGAGGTTAATGGTGTTATGGGTAATTTGAACTTATTTCTAATCATTTCCATTCTTGTTTCTATTTTGGCGTTCGCTTTCGCTGTCTGGCTTTACCGCTGGGTATCCGCACAGCCGTCTTCCAATAAGCGGGTGCAGGAGGTCGGCGGCTATATCAGAAAAGGTGCAAACACATTTCTTAAAAAAGAGTATCTTGTACTGACGAAATTCTGCGGAGGAGCCGCTCTCCTGATCTTCTTATTTCTGCCCTCTCCCATCTGGAAAGGGGGATCTGTTCTACATAATCTCACGATTGTTCTCGCTTATATCTGCGGCACCGTTTTTTCCGGGGTGGCCGGTAAGATCGGTATTCAGGTAGCCACGATTGCCAATGTTAAAACCGCTGAGGCCGCAAAAAACGGAGGTTTAAAGCCCTCGTTTCTGTCAGCCTTCCGGGGCGGCGCTGTCATGGGCATGGCCGTGGTGGGAAGCTCCCTTTTAGGAGTGACCCTTGTGATGATGATCACCAAAGATGCCACCGCTCTCCTGGGATTCAGCTTCGGAGCCAGCTCCCTGGCCCTGTTCGCCAAGGCCGGAGGAGGTATCTTTACCAAAACGGCCGACATCAGCGCCGACCTTGTGGGCAAGGTGGAGCTGGGAATTCCTGAGGATGATCCCCGCAACCCTGCGGTAATCGCCGATAACGTAGGAGACAACGTGGGTGATGTGGCCGGAATGGGCGCTGATCTGTTTGACTCCAATGTGGCCTCCATGGCCTCCGCCCTGGTCATGGCCATTGCCCTGGGCAATAAGGTGGGCGTGGATTATGCGGCCATGGTATTCTGCTACGCGGCTCTGGGACTTTTATCCTCCATCATCGGAGTCATGGCGGCCCGTATGGGGAAAAACGGCGATCCTACCATGGCGCTGAACATGAGCACCTACATCACCACCGGAATTTTCACAGTCCTGACTGCAGGCGCCACCCTGGTGTTTCAGTTTGACTGGCGGATCTGGGGAGCTACTGCCATCGGTCTGTTTGTGGGCGTCATCATCGGAATCACCAGCGATTATTTCACCAATGACAATAAAAAACCTGTCAGATATGTTGCAAAGGCGTCGGAATCAGGACCGGCGTTCACCATTCTTTCCGGTGTTTCCTATGGCTTTTTAAGTGTAATGCCGGCTATGGTCGGTATTGGAATTTCTGCGCTGATCTCTTATAACCTGTGCGCATCCATTTCTCCCGACGACCCCACGGCCGGGATGTTCGGCATTTCCATGGCAGCTGTCGGTATGCTTTCCATCGTAGGCATGATCATTTCAAATGATGCCTACGGTCCCATTGCGGACAACGCCCGGGGCCTGGTGGAGATGGGAGATTTAGGTGATGAGGCTCTTGAAATCACGGACTCTCTCGACAGCGCGGGCAACACGGTTAAGGCCGTGACCAAGGGCTTTGCCATTGCCGCGGCAGGGCTGACCATCATCTCCCTTCTGGGCGCTTTCATGAGTGAGGTGAACGAAGCGGCGGGCACCACGGTTCTTACCGGGTTTGATATCATCAATCCCACGGTCTTCTTCGGCATGCTGGTGGGAGCGGCGATTCCTGCCATCTTCTCCGCCATGCTGATGCTTGGTGTGGACCGCAATGCACAGCGCATGGTTTCTGAGATCCACCGGCAGTTTAAGGAGATCAAGGGGCTGAAGGAAGGCAAAGCAGGTGTGATCCCCGAGTATGACAAATGTATTGATATTGCTACAGATGGGGCCCTGAAGGAGCTGATCCCTGCAGGACTCGTCAGCATTGCCGTCACCATTGTGGTCGGATTTATCGGAGGCGTGGAAGCAATGGGAGGCTATCTCGCCGGCAACATCATAAGCGGTCTTCTTCTCGCCCTGTTCATGAGCAATTCCGGCGGTTTGTGGGACAACGCAAAGAAATACATTGAGGCAGGAGGCAACGGAGGCAAAGGCAGCGAAGCCCATAAGGCGGCAGTAGTGGGTGATACGGTCGGAGATCCGTTTAAGGATACGGCAGGTCCGTCACTGAACACCCAGATTACGGTTGTTTCTCTGGTGGCTTCCCTGATGGCGTCACTGTTCCTGACATTTTCCCTGTTTTAATGGTTTCGTGGTTTAAAGATTGTAAGGGCGCGGCAGTTTTCCGCGCCCTTTTACGTGTGGCAGAAAGACGAATCATTCTCGACTTGCCGAGACTATTTTACATATTAGGACTAAGGGGTAGGCTGCGCGGCAGACCGTATTGTGTTATTGTAAAATGGTATGATTACAGAACAGGGAACATATAAAAACAGAATGTCATCAAATGGTGAATATTTAAGAAATTATCATATTCAGTCAGATAAATACCAGCAGGAAATATAAAGAAATAAAGGGTTTAAGCCGATATCTTATAAGTGATGAACAATCGTTTTTTTTGTTATATGTGAATTTACATAAGGAGGATACGAAATGAGTGGTATTGAAGCCTTAAATAATAGTAATATATTAAATTATGTACAAAGCATCAGCAACAGTCCGGTAACAGTATCTGATTTTAAAAAAATTTTAAGCGCTGCTGCCAGTCAGCAGACAGAAAAGACGGAAACTTTTGTAAGTGCTGAACATAGTCTTAAGGAAATATATCCTGGTTTAAAGTATCAAGTACTGGATGCATCACAATTTACATATTTTAATCGTTTGGATTTTCCTACCTCAAAGTTATATGGCGATATCATTGATGAAACTGCAATAAATCAATTGAAGTCATGGAAGCCTGAGTCACAGACATCTAATGGCTTTGAGCCATGGGTTCAAGCAGAATTGGAAAAGATACCTATCGGTGCTCATGTAGTTCTTATTCATCCTGCTGTCCAGAAGAAGATGGAGCAAGACACGGATTATGCAAAAAAAATAGTTACAAAGATTCAGAAGTATTTTGACGATGATATCCGGATAAATGCGGCTATTGATCCTGAATCAGTGAAAAGCATGTCGCAATTGGTATCTATAACGGAAGATGGAGAAATAGGATTCCATGAAACTGTCTGTGATGGTCCTTCCGCCAAGAGCTCTGATAGTGAAAAAACAGAAACTTTAACGCAAGCAAAATATAAAAAACAGAATTTATCAAATGAATCACTAATTATATCATTAGCCAATGCATTGCCTGTTCTGGAGGAGATGCAAGCGGCCTCTATTCAACAAGAATATAATTATGCATATCAGGTATTTGGATTAAGCCAAAAACGCAAAGTTGAAAATGGTGAAATAATTTAAAAAGGATCATTAAAAAAAACTAATATAATTAAGGCATAATATACAAAAGTTGCTAAAATTATAAAAAGCACTTGTATTTTTAAAACACAAATGATATAATGCTCCCAACATATTGAACGAGAGAACGATGGAGTCTCAACCGTAGGTGCGGTTGCGGCTCTTTTTGCTTTTCAGGGGGATGGAATCTGAAGAGTAATGCGGATTCTTAAGGAAAACAAGGAGGTTTTCCCTTGCATAACTGCGGGAAAGTCTCTTTTTTTGTTTCCAGAAATCGTTTTATATGACAAAAAAAGCATGAGGAGGAACCGAATATGAGAAAAAGATTATTATCTGCAGCCCTTACTGCGGCCATGGCAGCCAGCCTGCTCGCCGGATGCGGCTCATCCGCACAGCAGGGTGCCGCAGGAGGCAGCACGGCTGGGGCGGGGACAACGGCTTCCGGAGACACGGCAAAGGATACGGGGACAGACGCCGGACAGGGGGATGGGAAGACTGTTGAAATCGGGGTGATCTGTTCCCTGACAGGAGGCTCCGCCATTTATGGAGAGGGCGCCCAGAATGCGGTCACCATGGCGGCGGAAGAAATTAATGCAAGTGATTCGGAGTTTAAGGTGGAGATCGTGAACGGCGGAAAGGTGGTGGATGATGCCACCGATTCCAAGCAGGCCATCAACGCTTATAACAGCCTGATGAAGGAAAGCCCGGATGCCATTGTGGGATGCTTCTTTTCATCAGTCACACTTCCCATCGCGGAACAGGCATCAAAGGATAATATGCTTCTTCTTGCAACAGGAGCTACCAATAAAGATGTAACACTAAAGGGCCCCACCATTTTCCGTGACTGCTTCATCGATCCCTATCAGGGAAAGATGGCCGCGCAGTTTGCCAAGGAACAGGGCTGGACCAAGGCAGCGATCATTTATGCCAAGGATGACGACTATTCCAACGGCTTAAAGGATGCCTTCATTGAGAATGCAAAAGCCAACGGAATCGAGATCGTTTACACCGGGGAGTGCACCACAAAGGATACGGACTTCTCATCCCAGACCTCCCAGGTGGTGGCAAAGGGAGCGGATTTCCTCTTTTACCCCTGTTTCCTGGATACGGTTCCCCTTCTTGTAGGCGCGGCCAGAGACGCAGGTTTTGAAGGCGCCATTATGGGAGGCGACGGCTGGGATGGAGCCGATACGGCAGGTTTTGAAGATAAATTCAATAACTGCTATTTCACCAACCACTATTCCTCAGAGGATACGGCACCGGCTGTTTCCAATTTCGTAACCAAATATACGGAAAAATACGGGACAGAAAGCTTGAATGCCTGTGCAGCCCTTTATTATGATGCCGTTTACATGATGGTGGAAGCGGCCAAAAACGGAGGCGCTTCCGATACGGCTTCTCTGGTCAAGGGGATGACGGGCATGACCTTTACCGGCGTAGGCGGGACCTTTACCCTTGATGAAAACGGAGATCCGGAAAAGTCTGTGGCAATCAATACCTTTGAGGACGGCAAGGTGAAATGGCTTATGACCCTTTCACCGGAAGGAACCAAGAAATAAGATTTATGGGGCCTTAACGGAAAGGCCGGACAAAAACAATAAGGGGATGTGCATGAAGACCTGGAAAGCGTCTTTATTGCACATTTTCCTTTTGAGAAAGAAAGGAAACCGTCTATGACATTTTCATTATTCTTCCAAAGCCTGATTAACGGACTCAACCAGGGCGCCATTTATGCCCTGATCGCGCTTGGATATACCATGGTTTACGGCATTATCCGCATGATCAATTTTGCCCACGGCGATTTCATCATGATCGGCTCCTATACCCTGTTTTATACCATTCCCTTAATGGTGAATGCCGGAATGCCGGCGTGGCTGTCAGTTTTTCTTGCCATTGTCATTTGTGCGGCGGTAGGCGTGATCGTTGAGGTCGTGGCTTATAAGCCGGTGCGCAGGGCCGGTTCCATGTCCGCCCTCATTACGGCTCTTGCCATGAGCCTGTTTCTGGAAAATCTGGCCATGGTGCTGTTCGGTGCAAAGCCCCACAACGTTCAGAAAATATTTGATCTGCCTTCGGTCAATGTTTTCGGGGCGGTTCTTCCATTAAATGTCCTTTTGACGATCACCATCGGTGTGACCATGATGGCAGGCCTTCAGCTTTTCATTAAGAGCACCAAAATGGGTAAGGCCATGCGGGCGGTCCCCCAGGACCGGGATGCTTCCATCCTGTCAGGGATCAACGTCAATAAGGTCATTACCGTCACCTTTGCCATCGGTTCCGCTCTGGCGGCTGTGGCAGCTCTCATGTATTGTGCAAAATATCCCCGGGTGACCAATGACATGGGATCCATGATGGGGCTCAAGGCATTCATTGCAGCGGTACTGGGAGGTATCGGGATCATTCCGGGAGCCATGCTCGGAGGCGTTTTGGTGGGACTGATCGAAATCTTTGTAAAGCTCTTTGCTCCGGGCTGGTATGAGGCCATTACTTATGCCATCCTGATCATCATACTTTTAGTGAAGCCGTCCGGCATTCTGGGTAAGAATGTGGGCGAGAAAGTTTAGGGGGTGGCCCATGGAAAAACGGTTTAAGGTTTCCTATTTCATTAATTTTCTCGGAGTGCTGGCTGTTTTCCTCCTGTTTGTCCTGCTCTTCGAGTCCAGGATATTCGGAGCCTCCACCCAGTATATCAAAGGAATATGTACAACAGCATGCTATACCATTATAATGGTAGTATCATTAAATCTGGTGGTTGGGTGTATGGGAGAGTTTTCCCTGGGCCATGCGGGATTCGTATCCGTAGGGGCCTATGCTTCCGCCATTGTATCGGGCGCCCTGACGGGTAAGGGACTGCCGGATATCGCCCTGTTTCTGGTGGCTCTTTTGGCAGGCGGGATCGCGGCCGGGATCACCGGCATCCTGGTGGGCATACCGGCCCTTCGTTTAAGGGGGGATTATCTGGCCATCGTGACCGTTGCTTTTGCGGAGATCATCCGTGTCTGCTTCTGCAATTTCGCCATAACCGGAGGCGGAAAGACCATGAGCGGTATCTTAAAGCTCTCCAGCTTTTACTGGTGCTACTGGGTGATGGCGGCATGCGTGACGGTGATGTATATGTATGTGCGGAGCCGGTTCGGCAGAACGGTAAAAGCCATACGGGAAGATTACATAGCCGCGGCAGCCTCCGGCATCAACGTTACTTTTTATAAAGTGCTGACCTTTACGGTGGCCGCCTTTTTTGCAGGAGTGGGAGGAGGAGTCTATGCCCATTACATGACTGCCATGATTCCCACCAACTTTAACTTCATGTATTCCGCGGAGCTGCTGTCCGAGGTCATCATCGGCGGTACCGGATCCCTTACCGGGTCCATCCTGGGAGCGGCGTTCCTTTCCTCTCTTCCGGAAATGATGCGCCAGTTTTCCCAGTACCGGATGCTGGCCTATTCCGTTGTTCTGGTTCTGGTCATGATCTTCAAGCCCGGCGGCATCTTCGGCACGTGGGAATTTTCTCTCACCCGTCTCATGAAACGCCTGACGGGGAAGACAAAAGGGAATGATGCCCCGGAAAAAGAACGGGAAAAAGCAAAGGGAGGTGCATGAGCATGACAGGAACGGAAGGAAAAGCCCCGGTTCTGGCGGCCCAGAATCTGGGGATCCAGTTCGGCGGTTTAAAGGCTGTGGACAGCTTTAATCTGGAAATCGGGGAATCGGAGCTGGTGGGGCTCATCGGACCCAACGGAGCCGGAAAGACCACGGTATTCAATCTGATCACCGGCGTATACAAACCGACGGAAGGCTCCTTTTACTTAAACGGCCGGTGCATGAACGGGAAAAAGACCCATCAGATCGTGGAAGCGGGAATTGCCAGGACCTTTCAGAATATCCGCTTATTCAAAAAGATGTCGGTCATTGACAATGTAAAGGCCGCCATGGGTTCCAAGCTGTCCTATGGCCTGGCGCATGCCATTTTCCGCACACCCGCTTACTGGAGACAGGAGGCGGCACTGACCGAGAGGGCCAGGGAGCTGCTTGAAATCGTACACTTAAGCGGAAAAGAGGATTATGAAGCGGATAATCTGCCTTACGGGCAGCAGCGCCGTCTGGAAATCGCCAGGGCCCTGGCAACGGACATGAAGCTGCTTCTCCTTGACGAGCCGGCGGCCGGCATGAATCCGACGGAAACGGAGGAGCTCCTGGATATCATCAATTATATCCGCAATGAATTCAGGATTTCGGTCCTTCTCATTGAACACGATATGAGCCTGGTCATGAAGATCTGCGAGCGGATCCAGGTGCTGGATTTCGGAACCACCATTGCCTCAGGGACACCGGAGGAAATTGCAAACAATCAAAAGGTCATAGAGGCATATCTTGGAAGAGACGAAGAGGAGGGGGAGGAAGATGCTTGAGGTTAAAAATCTGTCGGTGTCCTACGGCGCCATAGAAGCCATACACGGAGCTTCCTTAAAGGTGGAGGACGGAGAAATCGTTTCCCTCATCGGAGCCAACGGAGCGGGGAAAACCACCATACTGCGGACCATTTCAGGGCTGAAAAAAGCGGATGAGGGAGAGATCCGTTTCGACGGGGCGGATTTAAGAAAAACGGAGCCCAGTAAGATCATCAACTTAAAGCTGGCTCATGTGCCGGAGGGCAGGCATATCTTCCCTCAGATGACGGTGGAGGAAAACCTGGAAATGGGCGCCTTTACCGACGGAAAGGACATGGAGGCCAATATGACCGATGTGTTTGAACGGTTTTCCAGGTTAAAGGAGCGGCGCAGACAGCTTGCCGGGACCTTGTCCGGAGGGGAGCAGCAGATGCTGGCCGTGGGCCGGGCCCTGATGGCAAAACCGCGGATGATCCTTATGGATGAACCCTCCATGGGCCTTTCCCCCTTACTGGTGAAGGAAATATTTTCCATCATCAGGGAGGTCAATAAAAAGGGAATCACCATTCTTCTGGTGGAGCAGAACGCCAAAATGGCCTTATCCATATCCAACCGGGCCTATGTCCTGGAAACGGGAAAGATCACCATACAGGGAGATGCCGGCGAGCTGTTAAGGGATGCCAGGGTGAAAAAGGCATATCTTGGACAATAGGAGGGAAAGCGCATGCAGGAACAGAGCAAATATTTTGCAATCGCCATTACCCGAACCTGCGGGAGCGGGGGAGGGAGCTACATCGGCAAAAAGCTGGCTGCCGATTACGGCATTGATGTCTATGACAGGAAGCTGCTGCGGCTGGCCGCGGAGGACAGCGGGATCAATGAGGCTATTTTCGCCAATGCCGATGAAAATACGAAGAAGACCTTGCTGTACCGCGTGTCCAAACGGGTCTACAGCGGGGAGATCATTGCGCCGGAAAGCGGAAACTTTCTGTCGGACCAGAACCTGTTTAACTATCAGGCCAAGGTTTTAAGAGAGCTTTTAAGCCAGGAGTCCTATGTCTGCATCGGCCGGGCTGCGGATTTTGTTTTAAGGGATAAGCCCAACGTGCTGTCCGTTTATTTAGATGCGCCCTATGATTTCCGTGTAAAACGGGAGATGGAGCGGCAGGGAATCACGGAACAGGAAGCGGGGCGGTATATCGGACGGCTGGATAAATACCGGAATTCTTACTACACATACCACACGGGAAGGCAGTGGAAGAATCCGGAAAATTATGATCTGTGTCTGGATACGGCGAGCCTGGGGCTCGATAACTGTGTGGAGCTGATCAAAGAATACATCAGACTGAAATTTGGCGCAGCCAAAAAAGGAGAGGAGAAGTTATGAAAGAGCTTGCTTATTATGACGGAAAGATCGGAACACCTGAGGAACTGACGGTCCCTTTTAATGACCGGGTCCATTTTTTCGGGGATGGCGTCTATGAAGCCACTGTGGGAGGCAATCACAGGCTTTATCTCCTTGCGGATCATCTGGACCGTTTTTATTCCAGCGCAAAGGCTCTGGACATCAGGATCCCCATGGAAAAGGAAGAGCTGGGCGCGCTTTTGACAGAGCTTTTATCCATGGTGGAGGGAGAGACTCATTTTGTCTACTGGCAGGTGACCAGGGGGGCGGCCCCGAGAAACCATATTTACGATGAGACCATGACGGGGAAGCTCTGGGTCATGATACGGCCAAACAAGCTGAAGGACCCGGATATCCCCATCAAGCTGATCACTCTGGAGGACACCAGATTTTTCCACTGCAATATCAAGACCTTAAATCTTCTTCCGTCGGTCATGTCCTCCCAGGAGGCGGAAAAGCGGGGCGCCGATGAGGCTGTGCTTCACAGGGGAGAGATCGTGACGGAATGCTCTCACAGCAATGTTTCCATATTGAAGAACGGTGTATTCATTTCCCATCCCAACGATAACCTGATCCTGCGGGGCATTGCAAAGACCCACATGATCGCGGCCTGCTACAGGCTGGGCATACAGGTTCTGGAGCGGCCCTTTACCCTGGATGAACTGATGGATGCCGATGAGATCCTTGTGACCTCCTCCTCCAATTTCTGCAGGTATGCCATGCAGGTGGACGAAAAGCCGGCAGGAGGGAAGGATCCGGAAACACGGAAACGGATCCAGGACGCGGTCATTGAGGAATATCTGGCGTATACGGGAAAGAAGTGCATATTTGATTGATTCATTAGGAGATAAATTATGGAGAGAGCTGAACTGGAAAAGAGAAATGTAGGAGAGAATCTGGACGCCTTGATGAATCTGGACCCCAGAGGGTATGGCGTGTGCCGGATTCTGTATGCGGGAAGCCGCAGGAAGATGGGAGAGCCTCTGACCATGAGGGCGGCTGAGAAGCTGTGCGAAACGGTGAAGGAGAATGACCTGGTTTTCATCCTGACCGGGTTTGTGCTTCTGCCCCATAAGGTGCCGGAAATGGATGGCATGGTGAGTTCCCTGCTTCTGGCCCGCTCCCTTGTCCTGGCCTTTGGGGCAAAGCCTGTGATCATCTGCCCGGAGGACTGTCTGGAGGCGGTGAAAAAGTGCGCAGGAGTGGTGGGTCTTCACATCTATGAGGATTTACAGACGGTGAGGGAACTCCCTCTCAGCATGGGAGTCCTGGCCTTTACGAAAAACTCCGCCCGGGCGCAGATAGAGGCTCAGTGGCTTTTAAAGGAAGCAATGCCTTCCGCGGTCATTTCGGTGGAGGCCCCCGGCGCAAATGAGAGGGGCGTTTACCACAATGCCGTAGGAAAGGATGTTTCAGAGCTGGAGGCGAAATCCGATGTTTTATGGGAGATCCTGCGGTCTGCGGGCGTTTTAAACATTGCCATCGGTGATCTGGGCAATGAGATCGGCATGGGAGCCATTGCGGAGCACATTAAAAAATATGTGCCTTTCACCGCGCCGGAGGAATGCATATGCGGATGCGGAGGCGGAATACTGGCTGCCAGCGGAGCCGATTATGTGATCACGGCCACCTGCTCGGACTGGGGATGTTACGGTCTGATGGCCGCCATTGCTTATCTGAAACGGGATATGGAGATCCTTCACCGGGAGGAAATGGAGGCGGAGGTCATGCGGGTGGCCTCCCGAAGCGGTCTCATTGATATGACCGGTTCCCTGCTCCCCGGCATCGACGGCTTCAATACCCGGATGAATACCGGGATCGTCAGCCTCATGCGCCAGTGCACCGCTTACGCGGTCCGCTATTCCCGCAATTCCGATCACTGGTTCGGGCCGGTGCTGGAAAAGGGATTTTTTGCAGAAAGGGGATAAGGTATGGTGAAGTTGAAGGCGGTGGGGGACCGCGCCGTCCTTGCGGAGCTGGGAGACGCGATCAGCGAAGATGTGAACCGCAGAGTCATGGAATTAAACCGAAGGGTAAACGCATTGGATATGGAAGGAATTCTGGAAACAGTTCCCGCGTTCTGCTCCGTTTTAGTCTGTTACGATCCGTTGAAAACCGATTACCATGGGGTGTCCCAGGTCCTTTCAGACCTTTTGAAGACCCTGGAGGAGGGAGCGGAATCCCCGGGAAGGCTTGTGGAAATTCCGGTATGCTATGGGGGAAGCCATGGGCCGGACCTGCCTTTTGTGGCGGATCATGCCGGAATGGGGGAAGAGGAAGTGATAAGGATCCATTCCGGCAGGGATTACCGCATTTATATGCTGGGATTCCTTCCGGGATTTCCTTATCTGGGAGGAATGGATGAGCGCATTTTTACGCCCCGCCTTCAGACCCCCAGGACGAAAATACCTTCAGGTTCCGTGGGGATCGGCGGTGAACAGACCGGGATATATCCCATGGATTCCCCCGGAGGCTGGCAGCTCATCGGGCGGACCCCATATAAGCTTTTTAATCCGGAGCAGGAAGGACCTCCCCTCTATGAAGCGGGAGATTCCATCCGCTTTGTGCCCATCGGTCAAAGGGAATTTGAAAAAATCAGCCGGGAACAGGAAATGAGGTGAGGGATTTGGCATTTGAGATCATATTGCCCGGGGCCCTGTCCACCGTGCAGGATATGGGAAGGACCGGTTTTTTAAGCCAGGGATTTCAGGAAAGCGGAGCCTGTGATAAATACTCCATGAAGCTGGCCAATCTGCTGGCTGGGAATCTGGAAGAGCCGGAAGAGGCGGCAGCGGTGGAATTCACCTTAAACGGGGGGGAGATCCGTTTCACTTCGGACGAGGTCATTGCCCTTGCAGGCGCGGATATGAAACCGTCCCTGAACGGACAGACCATTCCCATGTATTGCCCTGTTCCGGTGAAGGAGGGAGACATTCTGGCTCTGGGATTTGCAGAACGGGGGCTGCGGACCTATATGGCGCTGTACGGCGGCGTATCGGTGCCGGTGGTCATGGGAAGCCGTTCCACCAATTTAAAATGCCGGCTGGGAGGGCTGGAAGGAAGGTCCCTCCGGGTGGGGGATGTTCTGGAATCCGGCAAGAGCCGGGAACAGATCCTTTATTTGAAGGAAAGGCTGAACGGAAAGGAAAACGCGTGGACTGCCGCTGCTGCAGAGCCATGGCTTCGCCTTTCTTCCAATCCGTACCGTTACTACGGCAGCGAGAGATATGTTCTGCTGCGTGCGGTACCCGGACCCCAGGATGAGGCATTTACTCCAAATGGCCATGGGACCTTTACCAGGACCCCTTACCGTTTGAGCGGGGATTGTGACCGGATGGCCTGCAGGCTGGAAGGGGACCCCATAGAAATGAAGAATGGAGCCGATATCATTTCCGACGGCATCGTGGAAGGTTCTGTCCAGGTTTCGGCCTCCGGACAGCCCATGGTCCTGATGGCGGATCACCAGACTGCGGGAGGATATGCCAAAATTGCCACGGTGATCCGTACGGATGTTCCGGCTCTGGCCCAGTTAAGGCCGGGAGACTGGGTGACTTTCCGGTATGTGACTCCGGATGAAGCCGTTCTGGCCTGCCGGAAGGAAGAAAAGAAGCTCATCACGGTTAAGGAGCGGATGGAAAAAGCGATCGGCGTCTTGCCGCAAAACTGACAGGAAAGAAGGAAAGGAATATGGGAACGGAATACATGGACAGGAAGCCGGCAGAGGTGAGGAAGCTGATCCGGGAAGGCATCATAGATGGGCCCACCACCGGCATGTGCGGAGGCTATGCTCAGGGAAACTTAGTGATCCTTCCCCGTGAGCTCGCGTGGGATTTCCTTTTGTTCTGCCAGAGGAATCCCAGGGCATGCCCTCTTTTGGAGGTGTCGGATGCGGGCAGCAGGACATTTCCGCTGACTGCAAAGGGCAGTGATATTGCGAGGGACCTCCCCAAATACAGGATTTATGAAAATGGAACGTGTACGGGAGAATATACCGATGTATCGGAGATTTTTGAGGATTACCAGAACACGAGGGGGGAGCTGGTGAGCTTTCTTATCGGCTGCAGTTTTTCCTTTGAGACAGAGCTTTTAGAAGCCGGTATTCCGGTCCGCCAGATCGAGGAAGGGGTCAATGTCCCCATGTACAATACCAATATACCCTGCGCGGCTTCGGGGGTATTCAGCGGAAATATGGTTGTCAGCATGCGGCCCATCCCTCACAGGCAGATCCCGGCGGCCGTCGCCATCACCGCGGCCATGCCGAGAGTTCACGGAGCACCGGTGCAGATCGGATTCCCGGAGGCCATCGGGATCCGGCGCCTGGAAGAACCGGATTACGGGGATAAGGTGACAATAAAGGAGGGAGAGGCGCCTGTATTCTGGCCCTGCGGGGTGACCCCCCAGGCTGTGGTAATGAACAGCCGGCCTTCCTTTGTCATCACTCACGCTCCGGGCCATATGTTCATTACGGATATAAAGAATGCGGAATTGAAATATTAGGATGCCCCAGGGCGGAAAGGAGGCAGCGATGCCGGTCATTGATTTAAACTGTGATTTGGGAGAAAGCTTCGGAGCCTATAAAATCGGTATGGATGACGAGGTTCTTCCCTATGTGACATCAGCTAATATCGCCTGCGGTTTTCATGGGGGAGATCCCATGGTCATGGAACGCACGGTGGCTCTGTGCAGGGAACACGGAGTGAGTGCGGGAGCGCACCCGGGATTCCCTGATCTGGCGGGGTTCGGAAGAAGGAACATGAGTCTTTCTCCGGAGGAGGTCAGGGCTTCGGTCATCTATCAGATCGGGGCTTTGAAGGCGTTTTGTGACGGAGCGGGAATAAAGCTGCGCCATGTAAAGCCTCATGGGGCCTTATACAACATGGCAGCAAAGGACTACGGGCTCGCACAGGCCATCTGCCGGGCGGTCCGGGAGACGGACGGAAACCTTGTGCTTCTGGCACTGAGCGGAAGCCAGATGCTTCGTGCGGCAGAAGATCTGGGGCTTCCTTACGCCAGCGAGGTGTTCGCTGACAGAGCGTACCAGAGCGACGGAACTCTGGTTCCCCGCAGCCAAAAGGGAGCTGTCATAGAAGACGAGGATGAGGCAGTACGCCGGGTGATCCGCATGGCCCGGGAAGGCCGGGTGGAAGCCGTGGACGGAAGCGATATTTCCATACAGGCGGATTCCGTGTGTGTACACGGGGACGGGGTGAAGGCTCTGGCGTTTGTGAAAAAGATACGGGAAAGTCTTTTAGAGGCGGGAATTGAAGTAGAAGGATTTTAACCCCGGGGAAAGGGAGATCTGCTTAAGCGGTAAAAAAACCCCTGGAGTCTGACGTTTTTTCCGTCAGTTCCAGGGGTTTTTATGTTATCTGATCACTTTAGGGAGTTTGCGATGGCATTTGCCAGGGCCCCGATTTCTGCCAGCTGATCCTCTTTTACGGAAGACTTGATGGTCACGATCTGGTCCAGAAGCGTGATGTTCTTCATTCCGGTGAGGATCTCGGTCATCTTTTTGCCGGCCATGATACCCCAGGAACCGTTCTCCATAAGGGCTACGGTGCGGTTCTGCACGTTGTGGGCCTTCATGTCCGTGAGAAGGTGTTCCATATAGGTGAAAATTCCCCCGTTGTAGGTGGCGGAAGCGAATACCAGATGGCTGCACCGGAAAGCTTCCGAGATGATCACGGATGGATGAGTCACGGATACGTCATACATGGCAATATTGCGGATCCCTCTCTCTGACAGGCGGCAGGCGAGGATGTTGGCCGCGTTTTCCGTATTTCCGTAAATGGAGCCATAGGCGATCATCACCGCCTGTTCTTCCGGCTCATAGCTGCTCCAGATCTTATACTTGTCCACATACCAGCTGATATCGGAACGCCATACAGGTCCGTGGAGAGGGCAGAGGAACTGGATATCCAGACCGCTGATCTTCTTCAAAAGAGCCTGGGTGGATGTGCCGTATTTACCTACGATATTGGAATAGTACCTTCTGGACTCATCGAGCCAGTCCCTCTCAAAGTTGACTTCATCCGCGAACAGGTTCCCGTTCATGGCTCCGAAGGTGCCGAAGGCATCTGCTGAAAACAGGATTTTGTCGGTGGTATCATAAGTCACCATGACCTCCGGCCAGTGAACCATGGGAGCCATGTAAAAGCTGAAGGTATGCCTGCCGGAACAGAAGGTGTCCCCCTCCTTTACGATGACAGCCCTGGAATCAACGCCGAATTCGTAAAACTGATTGATAATGGGGACTGTCTTGACATTGCAGATCACCTTTACATCCGGGTATCTGCCGACCATATCCCCCAGAGTGGCGCAGTGGTCCGGTTCCATGTGGTTGACGACGATATAATCCAGATTCCGTCCGCCCAGAACCGCTTCCACGTTTTCCAGAAACTGTCCGGTGATGGCCCGGTCTACGGTATCAAAAAGTATGGTTTTCTCATCAAGAAGGACGTAGGCGTTATAGGAAATTCCTTTGGGAATGGGGTAAGCGTTTTCGAACAGGGCGAGACGACGGTCGCTTCCGCCTACCCAGAATAAGTCGTCCTTGATATTTTTTACACAGTACATGATGCAGCCTTCCTTTCTTTCGTTCTATTCAATCAATTGAAGTATACTATATTTTATTTGAAATGTCATTGTCTTTTTATAGAAAAACAGTAGGAATGGAAGGTTTATCCCATGCATCCCGGGCTCTAAGAAACGGGCTCAATGTAGACTTCCACGACTCCTCCGCAGACCATGCCTTCATCCTCCGCATTGGCCTGTGTCATATCCACCTTCATGAACACCGGTTTTTTGTCTCTTGCGGTCTCCCTTGCGATCTGGCATACTTCGGATTCCACACAGCCGCCTCCAATGGTCCCCACGGTGCTGCCATCCAGCATCACTATCATTTTTGTGCCCACATCCCGGGGAGCCGAGCCCTTTCTTGAGACTATGGTCACAAGGGCCCGGGGCATGATCTGTGATTCCCCGGAAGTGAGTCCCTCAAGAATTTCCTTTGGATATCCAAAGCCGCTTTTGCCCTCGTTTTTGATCTGAATGATCTCTGCCATGATGGCCACGGCAATTTCTTCCGGGGTCTGGGCGCTTATCTTCAGCCCGATGGGGGCATAAACCTGATCCAGTAAGTCCCTGCCGATGCCCTGGTCCTGTAAATAATCCTTCACGATCTTTATCCTTGCACGGCTGCCTATCATGCCGATGTAAGCATTTTTTTTATTTATGATATGGGATAAACAGTCCTGGTCATACCTGTGTCCTCTGGTAACGATGACAAAGTAATGGTTGACGCTTCCCCTTATTTCTTCCAGCGCCTGGTTAAAGGGCCTGCATATGGACTCATCCGCCCCCGCTTTCCGGGCCTGGTTGGTAAAGGAGAGACGGTCGTCGATGACCGTGATATGAAAGCCCAGCATTTTGCCTATTTTGATGATGGGGATTGAAATATGCCCGGCGCCGCATACCACCATATGCTTTTCGCTTATGATGGATTCACAGAATCCGCGGCTGTCTCCGGCTTTCAGGATCTGTGTTCTTTCCAGGCTTTTTAAAGGTTCCAGAAAAACGTCAAGGGCTTCCTCATCTCCCTGTCTGCAGAGAAATTCCCCGTTGCACCACAGGGCTTTTGATCCCAGGCCCCGCCCTTCAATGATCGTCAGGCTGATCAGATTCTTGTCCGTGTCCGCCTGCTTTAATTTTTCATAAAATTCCAGCATAATATTCCTTCCTGTTCCTTCCGGCTTAGTGAATTCATCCGTCCCCTGTTTCCGGATGGCCTTTCTTCTTAAAATATATGACAAGTATATCATACCACCGGCTTTGTTTTCAAATGCATTTCCATAACCGCATTTTTTATTAAGACAGAAGGTCCGGAAGCTGATAAAATAACAGCAGATCATGGAGGACAGGAAAATGGAAGAAAAGAAGAAAACTGTGGAAGCTGTTATCGAATATGTGGAAGCCGGATTGTCTTTGGGAGAAGGACTGGATCTGGAGAAAATCGCAGGTTACGCCGGTTATTCCAAATTTCATTTAAACCGGATGTTCTGTGAAATGACAGGCTGCACCCTTCACCGGTACGTAAAAGAACGGAGGCTTACGGATGTACGCCTCAGGCATACAGAAACAAAGGAATCCACAAAGCGCTCAGGATCAGGAAAAACCTTCAGAAACGGATGAGATTCCGGGGGTGGGCGGCATGAATCACATTCCTTATGTCATCTGGCAGACAGAGGCGGGAGAGCGCAGCTATGATCTGTTTTCCCGGCTGTTAAGAGAAAGGATCATCTTTCTGGGAGAAGAAGTGAACGATGAATCCGCCCAGCTGATCGTAGCCCAGCTGCTGTTTCTGGAATCTGAGGACCCGTCAAAGGACATTTCTTTTTATATCAACAGCCCGGGAGGCTCGGTGACGGCAGGGCTTGCCATTTATGACACCATGCGGTATATCCGCTGTGATGTGTCCACCATCTGCATCGGCCTGGCAGCCAGCTTCGGGGCGTTTCTTCTGGCGGGAGGCGCAAGGGGAAAACGGTTTGCCCTTTCAAATGCAGAGATCATGATCCATCAGCCTGCCATCGGAAAGATCGGCGGCAAGGCGTCAGATATTTTCATCTATTCGGAAAAGCTTAAAAAGGATAAGCTGCGCTTAAACCGGATCATGGCGGAAAATACGGGCAGGACTCCGGAGGAGATCGACCGGGATACAGACCGCGACCGCTTTCTGACCGCAGCTGAGGCAAAAGCCTACGGGATCATTGATGAAATAATGGAGCGAAGAAACTGACAGGGCTTTTAGAGGTTCAATCCGGAAAAAGGGGATTGAACCTCTTTCCATTTTTTGGTACAGTAGGATTTATGGAAGGAGGCGGAAGATGAACGGGAAAAAGGAGAACATTCTGGTAAGCGCCTGTCTGCTGGGGATCAACTGCCGCTATGACGGCAGCAACGGCAGAAATGAGGCGGTGCTGGGACTCATGGATGAATACAGCCTGATCCCTGTCTGTCCGGAGCAGCTGGGAGGGCTGGAAACGCCCAGGGAGCCGGCGGAAAGGAAGTCTGAGGAGGGACAGGACCACCGGGTGGTGGACCGGTCAGGCAGGGATGTGACGGCATTCTTTCAGCGGGGCGCAGAAGAAACCTTAAAGCTTGGCATGCTTTTCGGGTGCAGGCGGGCCATCTTAAAAGAACGCAGTCCCTCCTGCGGACATGGGGTCATTTACGACGGCACGTTTTCGGGACATAAGATTTCCGGAAGCGGTGTGACCGCCATGCTTCTGGAGGAAAACGGGATCACCGTGACGGGAGAAAGCGGGATCAGAGAACTGCGGGGAGAAAAGGAGAAAATAAGGATGAAAACTGCAATATCAAGACAACAGGCACTGGAGCTGCTGAAAAAATATAATAAGGAGCCCTTTCATCTCCTTCACGGTCTGACCGTGGAAGGGGTGATGCGCTGGTATGCCGTGGAAATGGGATACGGTGATGAGGAAGAATTCTGGGGGCTGGCCGGACTTCTCCATGATGTGGATTTTGAATGCTATCCGGAGGAGCACTGTAAGAAGGCCCCGGAGCTGCTTGCGGAAATCGGCGCGGAGGAGGAGCTGGTCCACGCCATATGCAGCCATGGATACGGCATATGCTCGGAGGTAAAGCCGGAGCATGAAATGGAAAAGATCCTGTTTGCCGCGGATGAGCTGACCGGTCTCATCGGAGCCGCCGCCAGGATGCGCCCTTCAAAAAGTGTCATGGATCTGGAAGTCTCCAGCTTAAAGAAAAAGTATAAGGACAAGCGGTTTGCGGCAGGCTGTTCCAGGGAGGTCATTGCCGGGGGCGCCGGGAATTTGGGCTGGCCCCTGGAGGAGCTTTTTGAAAAAACCATCCTGGCCATGCGTTCCTGTGAAGACCGGGTGAATCGGGAGGTGGAAGCTTTGGAAGGAAAATGACGCCGGTAACCATATTTAATTTTTCCGATGTTTATAAAAGACAGGATTTTTACAATCGTGTTCCCCATGAGTGGATCGACTGCTCGGATTTAAGAGGGGTCCATGGCTTTTGTGATGATTTGGCTCTGGGAACCATTGAGGAACGGTCAAAGGAAGTGGATGGAGGCATCCGGTTCATAGACGGGGGAAATTACCATTATGTGAGCTACGCCCTGATGAAAAAGCTTAAGGAGCCACATGATCTTGTGGTGCTGGACCATCATACGGACATGGTACCGTCCCGATTTGAGGGGCTTTTATCCTGCGGCAACTGGATCAGGGAATCCTTAAGCCGCAGGGAGTGCCTGCAGAACGTGATTTTACTCGGCGTTTCCGATGAACTGGCAAAGACCGTGGGAGGGAAATACAAAAGCAGGGTGACCGTGTACGGGGAAACAGAGGTTTCCGGTGACGGCTGGCTCTCCGGTTTTGCGGGACAGATGGATAAGCCGGTATATTTATCCGTCGACAAGGATGTCTTTTCTCCGGAAGAGGTGACCACGGACTGGGATCAGGGAAGCATGAGCTTCCGGCAGCTGGATGCGCTGTGTGATGTGATCGGCGGGGAGGTGCCTGTTCTGGCGGTGGATGTCTGCGGGGAATACAACAGCATAAGCGGAGGACCCTTCAAAGTTGAGGAAACAGATAAAAAGAACAGTATGGCCAATGGGAAAATTCTGGATATTCTTCTGAAAAAGAAATTTTATGCATAAAAATGGAAAAATATGCAAAGCCCGTGAAAAATACTTGACAGCCGCCGGCAATTAGGATATTATTTCCGTTAAAAATATGTTGATAATAACCTGAGTCAGAGGAGAAAGACGCTATGAAAAAAGTTGTGAAATTTGGAGGAAGCTCTTTAGCCAGCGCAAAACAGTTCAAGAAAGTGGGCGACATCATCCGCGCCGACAAGAGCAGACGGTTTGTGGTCCCGTCCGCGCCGGGCAAAAGAAGCGATAAGGATGAAAAGGTCACCGATCTGCTGTACCAGTGTTACGATGCGGCGGCAGACGGAAAAAGCTACAAAAAGATCCTGGAAAAAATCAGGGAGCGTTATGAGGAGATCATTGACGGGCTTGACTTAAATCTGAATCTGGATCATGAGTTTGCGGCCATTGAAGAGAATTTTCTTAAAAAGGCGGGACGGGATTATGCGGCCTCCAGGGGAGAGTACTTAAACGGCATGGTGATGGCCCAATACTTGGGCTATGAATTTATTGACGCGGCGGAAGTGATTTTCTTTGATGAGGAAGGCAACTTTGAGGCGGAGCTTACGAACAAGGAGCTGGGTGAGCGTCTGGAGCACGTGGAAAAAGCAGTCATTCCCGGCTTTTACGGTTCCAGGCATGACGGAACCATCAGAACCTTTTCCAGAGGCGGCTCCGATGTGACGGGTTCCATTGTGGCAAAGGCCATCCACGCGGACATGTATGAAAACTGGACCGATGTCTCCGGTTTTCTTGTGGCTGATCCCAGGATCATAAAGAATCCCGAGGTGATCGAGACCATTACATACAGGGAGCTGCGGGAGCTCGCCTATATGGGAGCCAGTGTCCTTCATGAGGATGCCATTTTCCCCGTCAGAAAAGAGGGGATTCCCATCAACATACGCAATACCAATAAGCCGGAGGATAAGGGGACCCTGATCGTGGAAAGCACCTGCAGAAAGCCCCATTACACCATCACGGGAATTGCGGGAAAGAAGGGCTTCTGCTCCATTAACATTGAAAAGGCCATGATGAATACGGAAGTGGGATTTGGGAGAAAGGTATTGGAGGTATTTGAAAAGTACGGCATTTCCTTTGAGCACATGCCGTCGGGAATCGATACCATGACCATATTTGTCCACCAGTCCGAATTTGAAGAATATGAGCAGTCCGTCATTGCCGGGATCCACCGGGCGGTGGAGCCTGACTTTGTGGAAATGGAGTCTGATCTGGCTCTGGTCGCGGTGGTGGGCCGGGGCATGAAGGCCACCAGAGGGACGGCGGGAAGGATATTCTCGGCACTGGCCCATTCCAGGGTCAATGTCAAAATGATCGACCAGGGATCCAGTGAGCTCAATATCATCATCGGCGTGCGGAATTCGGATTTTGAGGAGGCCATCAAGGCCATTTATGATATATTTATCACAACTGAGGTCTGATAAGGAACAGGATGAAGGGCAAAGGCCGTTCATCCTGTTTTTTCATAAAAAAACTATGGTACGGGAGCGAAATATGATACAATAAAGATGAACTTCCGGTTCTTCATGAGAACAGCGTGGATGAAGCGCGTGCCACGGCCATGATCCGTCATGCCATCGATGAAGGGGTGAACTACATCGATACGGCATATCCGTACCATCAGGGGGAGAGCGAGAGGATCGTGGGAGAAGCCTTGAAAGACGGTTACCGGGAAAGGACGTATCTGGCTACCAAGTGTCCTGTGTGGAAGCTGGAAAAGCCGGAGGATTTTGATGAAGTTCTTGATGAACAGTTACATAAGCTGCAGACGGACCACATTGATTTTTACCTGCTTCATGCCTTAAGCAGAGAACGGTTTGAAGAAAAGGTGAAGAAGTTTGATCTTGTAAGGCGCATGGAAAAAGCCAGGGAGGATGGCAGGATTCGGTATCTTGGATTTTCCTTCCATGATTCATATGACGTGTTTCTGGATATCCTAGATTATTATGATGGATGGGATTTCTGCCAGATTCAGTATAATTATGTGGATCTGGAGCATCAGGCGGGAAAGAAGGGACTTAAGGCAGCTGCGGAAAAGGGACTTGGGGTCGTGATCATGGAGCCCCTCCTGGGGGGAAAGCTGGCCGATCCGGCCGACCATGTGAAGAAAGTGTTCCCCGCGGAGAAATCCCCTGTGGAATACGCCCTTGATTTTCTCTGGGACCAGCCTGAGGTGAGCCTTTTGCTGAGCGGAATGAGTGATGAACGGCAGGTGGAGGAAAACCTCATGTTCGCGGACCGCAGCAGCGCCGGTATGGTTACGGAAGAGGAGGAGTCCGTCTATAAAAAGGCAAAGGAAGTATTTGAATCCATGGCCCTGGTGGGCTGCACCGGCTGCCGTTACTGCGTTCCCTGTCCCTTTGGCCTGGAGATACCCGACATTTTCTCTCTTTACAACATGACTGCGGCTCACAGGGAAAAGGAAGCAAAGGCAGGCTATGTGGCCATGAAGGTGAAGGCGGAGGGCTGCAGGTCATGCCATCGCTGTGAAAAAGAGTGTCCCCAGATGATAAAGATCAGCCAGGTCATGCCGGAGGTGGCCAGGGTGTTTGAAAAGCTGGAAGCTTAACTGTTAGAATGAATGGAGGGCGGTTTTATGCTGGAAAAAATTGATTTGTCAGTAAAGATAGACAAGGCAGTGTATAAAAAGACATTAAAGGAACAGAGTGAAAAACTGGGCCTTTTGCAGCGTCAGCTAAAGGAGGCCGGAGTTCCGGTGATGATCGTTTTTGAAGGCATGGGAGCTGCGGGAAAGGGGACTCAGATCAACCGCCTGATCCAGGCTCTGGATCCCCGGGGGTTTGATGTGTATGCCAATGACAAGTCAACGGAGGAGGAACAGATGCGCCCGTTTTTATGGCGCTTCTGGACCAGACTTCCGGCCCAGGGAAGGATCGCCCTCTTTGACAGGAGCTGGTACCGGCAGGTGGTGCTGGAACGGTTTGACGGCAGGATCCCGGAAACCGGGCTTCCGGGCGCTTTTTCAGACATCCTGTCCTTTGAGCGGCAGCTGACCGACGACGGCATGGTCATCATAAAGCTTTTTCTCTACATTTCCGGAGAGGAACAAAAGAAGAGGTTTAAAAAGCTTGAAAGTTCCGGGGAGACCAGCTGGCGGGTAACGAAGGATGACTGGCGCAGGAACAAGGAATACGGCCGTTTCCTTGAAGTCTGTGAGGAAATGCTTGAAAAGACCGATACGGATTGTGCGCCATGGACCATCATTGAGGCGACGGACAAGGATTTTGCCGCTGCAAAGATCATGACCCAGGTGGGGGATTGTCTGGAGGATGCCCTGCGTCAGAGGCAGCTGCGGGGAGAAAGAAAGGACAGGGAAGTTCCGGTCCGCTCCGAGAAATTTAAAAACGGCGTTTTGTCCGGCGTGAATTTATCAAAAACCATGACAAAGGAAGCCTATAAAAAGGAGATCGACCGGCTTCAGGAGAAGCTGGAATTCCTGCACAGCCAGATTTACCGTTTAAGGATCCCGGTGGTCCTGGGCTTTGAAGGCTGGGATGCGGCCGGAAAGGGCGGAGCCATCAAGCGGCTCACCAGCCATCTGGACCCCAGAGGCTATAAGGTATACCCCACCGCCGCGCCCAATGATCTGGAAAGGTCCCATCACTATCTGTGGCGTTTCTGGAACCATGTGCCCAAAGCAGGGCACATCGCCATCTTTGACCGGACCTGGTATGGACGGGTCCTGGTGGAGAGGATCGAAGGCTTCTGCAGCGAGAGCCAGTGGAAGCAGGCCTATCAGGAGATCAATGAGATGGAGGACCACATGGCAAATGCAGGGGCCGTGGTGATCAAATTCTGGCTCCATATCGATAAGGATGAGCAGGAACGGCGTTTTAATGAGCGTCAGGAGAATCCGGCCAGGCAGTGGAAGATCACGGATGAAGACTGGAGAAACCGGGAGAAGTGGGACCAGTATGAGGCCGCGGTCAATGAGATGCTGGTGCGCACCTCCACCACCTACGCCCCCTGGGTCGTGGTGGAAGGAAACTGCAAGTATTATGCCAGAGTCAAGGTGTTAAAGACCGTGGTGGAAGCTTTGGAGGCCAGGGTGGAAGAAGAGAAGAAAAAACTGTGACCGCTTGTGTTTTCATTCTTTTTCGTGTAAAGTAGGAGAGGAGTGATCAAACGCAGGAGGAAGCCCCTTCCGGGGGTACCTTTATGCCCTGAAAAGCGGGCAGGAAAGAGGAAACAGTATGAATACGGTTTTGATCGTGGGCGGTGGCGCTGCAGGGATGCTGGCTGGAATAGCAGCAGCCATGAAGGGCAGTACCGTCCACATTTTTGAAAAAAATGAAAAGCTGGGAAAAAAGGTCTATATCACGGGAAAAGGACGGTGCAATGTGACCAATGCCTGTGATACGGATGAGCTGTTCGGGAACGTGGTGACCAATGCCAAATTCCTCTACAGCAGTTTTTACGGCTTTACCAATTTTGATATGATGGACCTTTTAACAGGCCTTGGCTGTCCTTTGAAGACGGAACGGGGCAACCGGGTTTTCCCTGTGTCCGACAAGGCTTCTGATGTGATCAGGGCCCTTACCCGCAGACTTGCGGACCTTGGGGTATCCATTCATTACCGGACAGAAGTAAAACAGCTTTTCACAGAGAACGGGATCCTTTCCGGCCTGGTCTTAAAGGACGGGAAGGAACGGGTTTACGGGGACGCCGTGATCGTGGCCTGCGGCGGAATGTCATATCAGGCCACCGGTTCCACCGGGGACGGCTATGAGCTGGCCAGGGAAGCAGGACATGAGATCATAGCTCCATCCCCTGCCCTGGTTCCCTTTGTAGTGGAAGAACCGGTGGTGAAGGAGCTTCAGGGCTTATCCCTGCGCAACGTGGAAGCCACGGTGCGGAAGGGGAAGAAAGTGATTTATAAGGAATTCGGGGAAATGCTGTTCACCCATTACGGTGTCAGCGGTCCGGTTCTTTTAAGCGCCAGCAGCTATGCGTCAAAGGAGCTGAAAAAGGGACCTCTGACCCTATCCATTGATTTAAAGCCGGCTCTTTCAGAGGAACAGCTGGATGCCAGGATTTTAAGGGATTTCGAAGAGTCCATGAACAGGCAGTTCAAAAATTCATTAAATAATCTCTATCCTGCCAAGCTGGTGCCTGTCATAGTGGATGCCAGCGGCATACCACCGGAGAAAAAGGTCAATGAGATCACCAGACAAGAGCGTCAGTGCCTGATCCGGGTGACCAAGGACTTCACTCTGACCCTGACAGGGCTGCGGGGATTTTCCGAGGCGATCATCACTCAGGGCGGTGTTTCCGTGAAGGATGTGAACCCGTCCACCATGGAATCCAGGCTTGTTTCCGGACTTTATTTTGCAGGGGAAGTGCTGGACCTTGACGGGGTGACCGGAGGCTTCAATCTGCAGATTGCCTGGTCCACCGGCTGGGCGGCGGGAAGCGCCGCCGGAGAGGAGAGAGACAAAAGATGAAAGATGTTTATAATATAGCGATCGACGGCCCGGCAGGAGCGGGAAAGAGCACCATCGCCCGGTCTGTGGCGGATAAGCTCCGCTTTGTTTATGTGGACACGGGCGCCATGTACCGTGCCATGGCGCTGCACTTTTTAAGGAACGGGATTTCACCGGAAGATGAAGAGGCCATATCCCGGGCAGCCGGAGAGGTCAATGTGACGATTTCCTATGAAGACGGCGTGCAGCAGGTGATTTTAAACGGAGAAAATGTCTCCGGACTCATCCGCAGTCCGGAGGTAAGCGCCATGGCTTCCGCGGCCTCCGTCTATATGCCGGTCCGGAAGAAGCTGGTGGAGCTCCAGAAGGAGCTGGCTTTGAAGGAAAACGTCGTCATGGATGGACGGGATATCGGTACCTGCGTGCTGCCGGACGCCGATTTGAAAATATATTTGACGGCAGGGAGCCGGGTGCGGGCGGAAAGACGGTATAAGGAATTTTTGGCAAAGGGAGAAGCGTGCAGCCTGGAAGAAATTGAAAAGGACATCATAGAACGGGACACCCGTGACATGAACCGGGAAAACTCCCCCTTAAAGCAGGCGGAGGATGCCGTTCTGATCGATTCTTCCCATATGAGCGTACAGGAAGTCGTCCACCGGATCACAGAGCTCTTTTATGAAAGGAAAACGGAGAAAGGAGGCAGGGTATGGAAGTGATTGTTGCGAAATCCGCAGGATTCTGTTTTGGAGTGAAGCGGGCCGTGGACCAGGTCTACGAACAGCTGAAGAGGAACGACAAGCCGATCTATACCTATGGCCCCATCATCCACAACGAGGAAGTGGTGCGCGATCTGGAGGAAAAGGGAGTAACGGTCATTGAATCCGAGGAGGAGCTGAAAAAAATCAGGGATGCCGTGGTGGTCATACGGTCCCATGGCGTGGGAAAGCACATTTATGAGATCATGGAGGAAAACGGGATCGAGATTGTGGATGCCACCTGCCCCTTCGTAAAGAAGCTCCATAAGATCGCCGCACAACAGAATGAAGACGGCAGACGCCTGATCATTATTGGAAATGAAAAGCATCCGGAGGTCGAAGGTATTAAAGGCTGGGGAAATGACAATACTTTAGTGGTGGAAACACCCGAGCAAGTGGAAACTTTACCCCTGACAGAAGGGGAAAGGCTGTGTATTGTTTCACAGACGACATTTAATTACAAGAAATTTCAAGATTTAGTTGAAAAAATCTCGGAAACGAGGTATGATATACTTGTTTTAAATACGATTTGCAATGCAACACAGGAAAGACAGGTGGAAGCAAAGCGGATAGCTTCAGAAGTGGATGCCATGATTGTCGTTGGTGGAAAAAACAGTTCCAATACCCAGAAGCTGTACGAGATATGCCGAAGGGAATGTAAGAATACTTACTATATCCAGACACTAGGTGATTTAGATCCTGATTGTGTAAATTCTGTGCGCAGCGTAGGTATTACAGCCGGGGCTTCAACCCCGAATCATATTATCGAGGAGGTTCATACTAATGTCAGAGTTAAGTTTTGAACAAATGTTAGAAGAATCATTGAAAACTATACGTACAGGAGAGATCGTCACTGGGAAAGTCATCGATGTAAAAGAAGATGAAATCGTCTTGAATATAGGATACAAGTCTGACGGCATCATCCCGCGTAGTGAGTACACGGATGACCAGAATCTGAATTTAACGACTGCTGTGCAGGTCGGAGAAGAGATGGAAGCCAAGGTCATCAAGGTTAACGATGGCGAAGGCCAGGTTGCTTTATCCTACAAGAGACTGGCAGCGGACAGAGGAAATAAAAGGCTGGAAGAGGCGTTTGAAAACCACGAGGTGCTTACCGCAAAAGTTGCGCAGGTGCTTGACGGTGGTTTAAGCGTGGTTGTGGAGGGCGCAAGAGTTTTCATTCCTGCAAGCCTGGTTTCCGATACTTATGAAAAGGACTTATCCAAATATGCGGATAAGGAGATCGAATTCATCATTACGGAATTCAACCCGAAGAGGAGAAGGATCATCGGTGACAGAAAGCAGATCATGGTCGCCAGGAGAGCCGAACTTCAGAAGGAATTATTTGATAGAATCCATGCAGGAGATGTGACCGAAGGCACCATCAAGAATGTGACCGATTTCGGTGCGTTCATTGATTTGGGCGGAGCCGACGGCCTGCTTCATATTTCCGAGATGAGCTGGGGCAGAGTGGAGAGCCCGAAGAAGGCTTTCAAGGCCGGAGAGAAAGTGAAGGTCCTGATCAAGGACATCAACGGCGACAAGATCGCCCTCAGCTTGAAGTTCCCGGAGACGAATCCATGGAAGGATGCCTCCGAGAAATATGCGGTTGGCAATGTGGTGACCGGAAGGGTCGCACGCATGACGGACTTCGGCGCATTTGTTGAGCTGGAGCCGGGAGTGGATGCGCTTCTTCATGTATCCCAGATTTCCAGGGAGCACGTTGATAAGCCCTCCGACGTTCTGGCAATCGGTCAGGAAATCGAAGCAAAGGTGGTTGATTTCAACGAAGAAGATAAAAAGATCAGCCTGAGCATAAAGGCTCTTCAGAACCAGGATGAAGCTCCGGCAGAGGACGCGCCGGTATATTCCGATGAGGCTTAAGTATAATAACAGAAGGACCGGATCATACTAAACAGGGACCAGACCAATGAGGAAGTGAAGAAATTCACTTCCTTTTTTAATATTCAGAGAAAGGAGGAGGTCATGAAAAAAAGAGCGGGCTTTTTTCTGGCTGCCGCTGCTGCGGCAGCAGTTGTGCTGACAGGGTGCGGCAGGAAGGAGGACCAGCCGGAACAGACGGCAGCCTATCCGGCCAATGTGCAGGGAGAGGCGGGAACGGAGGCTGGGGGAGAACAGGCTGAGCCGCGCCTGGAGGACGATTACTACGGTTATGTGAATTCTCATATTCTGGAGGAGACAAAGATCCCCGGGGATTCCGACAGCTGGAGCTGCTTTTACGAGCTGGACAAAGAATCCTATGAGGTCCTCCATGCAGTGCTGAATGAGGCGGTGGAAAACAGGCCGGAGGCGGCAGACGGATCCCTGGAGCAGAAAATTGCGGACATGTATCTGACGGCCATGGATATGGAGGGACGGAAACAGGCCGGTCTGGGAGCCCTTAAGCCTTATATTGACGGAATAGAAAACGCCTCCGGGATGGTTGGATACTTAGAACAGTTGGGCGCCCTTTATTCTGATCTGGGGCACGGAAGCATTTTTACCCTCCAGTGGTTTGAGGATATGAAGGATTCCGGACAGTACGCCTTATATCTGAACGGTGCGGACTTAGGGCCGGGCAAGGAGACCCTGGAAGATGAGACACAGGCAGCTCTGCTTGAACAGTATAAAGCCTATATCGGAAAAACCCTGGAATTTGCAGGTATGGGAAAGGATGAGGCGGCCGGGGCGGCTTTAAGCATTCTTGAGCTTCAGAAGGACCTGGCCGAAAGCGCCCTTTCCCTCAGTGAACAAAACGATCCGGAAATCATTTACAATTCTTATTCCCGGGAAGAGTTAAAGAGTTTGTCCCCTGAATTGGAACTCTTTCTTAAGAACGCCGGCCTTGAAAACACGCCGCTATATGTGGTGACCCAGAAAGAGCAGATGAAAAAAATAAACGGGTATTTAACGGAGGATCAGCTTCCTCTTTTAAAGAACTACTCCGTCTTCTGTCTGATCAATGATTTCGCCCCCTTTCTGACGCCTGAGATCAGAGATAATTACTTAAGCTGGTATAATGGGCAGAAAGGCATTAAGGAGAGAAAAACAGACGAAAAAATGGCCAGTGAGCTGACCCAGAACATGCTGGGCTTTGAATTCGGCAGGCTGTATGTGGAAAAGTGCTTTCCGGAAGAGGACAAGCGCGGGGTGGAGGATATGGTCCGTCAGATTCTGGACGCCTACAAAAAACAGATTTCAAAGCTTGACTGGATGGGAGAGGAAACAAAAGCCGCCGCAATGAAAAAACTGGATGGCATGACTTTAAAGATCGGATATCCGGACAACTGGCCGGATGATCACGGACAGGCTTCCATCCTGCCGGCGGAGAGGGGCGGGAGTTTCATTGACAATGCCGTCAGCCTGATAAAGGCTGAAAAACAGGCGGAAAAGGAAAGGGTGGGCAGACCGGTGGATAAAACCCGGTGGGAAATGACGCCTCAGACCGTTAACGCCTATTACAACCCCACGGGCAATGAGATCGTGTTTCCGGCTGCCATCCTTAAGGCTCCCTTTTATGACCGGGAAGCGGACCCTGCCTCCAATCTGGGGGGAATAGGAATGGTCATTGCCCATGAAGTGAGCCACGCGTTTGATTCCTCCGGTTCCCTCTATGATGAGAATGGAAATTATCATGTGTGGTGGACCGAAGAGGACCGGGCGAAGTTTAAAGAGCTGGCCGACCGGGTGGTTTCCTATTATGACGGTCAGGAAGGGTATGAGGGCCGCCATGTGAACGGCTCCCAGACCTTAAATGAGAATATTGCGGACTTGGGCTCCATGAACTGCATCACTTCCATTGCGGGAGAGGACAGGGAGAAGTTAAAGCTCCTGTTTGAGCAGTACGCCACCATCTGGGCCTCCAAATACACGCCCGAGAGCATGATCCGGAGGCTGAACACGGATGTCCATTCACCGGCCAGGGTCAGGGTCAACGGAGTTCTTGGAAGCACCGATGCCTTTTATAAGGCCTATCCCGAAATAAAGGAGGGGGACGGCATGTACGTTGCGCCGGAAAAGCGTGTGAAAATCTGGTAAAAGAAAAAGAAAGCCATGCTGAGGGGAGATCATTCCGCCGTGCATGGCTTTTTTTCCTTCGGGTGATATTCAGGAATTGTCTTTTTGATAAAAAAAATCAATAATATTCTTGACAACTGCTCCAAGTTAGAATATACTAACTTTCAGGAAATGGGAATGATTATCAATAAATATGGCAAAGAAAGAAGATGACGAATGATGCCTTTGACGATGGTTAAAGCAGGCGAGCCCAATGTGATCCGTAGAATAGGAGGCAGGGAAGAAACGAGGAGGTTTCTGGAGAATCTGGGTTTTGTAACCGGAGGGATTGTGACCGTTGTTTCCGAAATAGGCGGGAACATGATTGTTAATGTTAAGGATTCCAGAGTGGCCATAGGAAAAGATATGGCTAATAAAATCATGGTGGGATAAAGAAGGAGAAAAGACGATGACATTA
This sequence comes from Lachnospiraceae bacterium 54-53, assembly GCA_041223105.1. Taxonomy (GTDB): domain Bacteria; phylum Bacillota; class Clostridia; order Lachnospirales; family Lachnospiraceae; genus Lacrimispora. Next base: position 297,644 of record JBCLPO010000002.1, on the reverse strand, counting down.
AAGGAAATTCCATGCGGAAAAACAGTTAAGGTAGCAAAGCTGACGGGAGAAGGTCCGGTGAAAAGACGGATCATGGACATGGGAATCACGAAAGGCGTTGATGTTTTTGTAAGAAAGGTTGCCCCTCTTGGAGATCCGGTCGAGGTTACCGTACGAGGATATGAATTATCCCTGCGGAAAGCGGACGCGGAAATGATTGTTGTGGAGTGATTTTTTTTTGCAAAAGAGTTAGATGTGACTAATGCCAAACAAATCAAGTGCTTACATGCAGAAAGAGGTAGAGTATGTCAATTAAGATTGCATTAGCAGGTAATCCAAACTGCGGAAAGACGACGCTGTTTAATGCGCTTACGGGATCCAACCAGTTTGTGGGGAACTGGCCCGGTGTTACTGTGGAAAAGAAGGAAGGAAAGCTGAAAGGCCATAAGGATGTGATCATCATGGACCTTCCCGGCATTTATTCCCTTTCTCCCTATACTCTGGAAGAAGTGGTAGCCAGAAATTATCTGATTGCAGAGCGCCCGGATGCTATTTTAAACATCGTTGACGGAACAAACATCGAGAGAAACTTATATCTGTCCACCCAGCTCATGGAACTGGGAATCCCGGTGATCATGGCGGTGAACATGATGGATATCGTGGAGAAAAACGGAGACAAGATACATATCGATAAACTGAGCCGGAAGCTGGGCTGTGAAGTGGTGGAGATCTCCGCATTAAAGGGAACCGGAATCCAGAAGGCCGCGGAAAAAGCGGTGATCCTGGCAAACAAAAAGAGCAGCGCGGTTCCTGTTCATAAATTTTCCCCGGAAGTGGAAAGCGTGCTGGATTCCATAGAGGAAAAGCTGGGAAATGAAGTTCCGGAGGAGCAGAGACGCTTCTTTGCCATCAAGCTGCTGGAGAAGGATAATAAGATCCACAGCCAGATGAAGCATGTGCCGGATGTGACGGAAGAGATCAAGCGCATTGAGACGGAAATGGATGACGACACGGAGAGCATCATTACCAATGAGCGCTACGTATACATTTCTTCCATCATCGGCGAATGTTTCACCCGGAACAAGCAGGAAAAGCTGACCGTATCCGACAAGATCGACCGGATCGTAACAAACCGTTTCCTGGCTCTGCCAATATTCGCGGTGGTCATGTATATCGTGTATTACGTATCCGTTACCTCGGTTGGCACCTGGGCGACTGACTGGGCCAATGACGGCGTATTCGGCGAGGGCTTCAGCTTCTTCGGCCTGGATATTCCCGGCGTGCCCGTTGTTGTGGAAGGAATTTTAACGGCTGTCAACTGTGCGGACTGGCTCCAGGGGCTGATTCTTGACGGAATCGTGGCCGGCGTGGGAGCTGTGCTCGGGTTCGTACCGCAGATGCTGGTTCTTTTCATCTTCCTGGCATTTTTAGAGAGCTGCGGCTACATGGCCAGAGTTGCCTTTATCATGGACCGTATTTTCCGTCGGTTTGGCCTTTCCGGTAAATCATTCATTCCCATGTTGATCGGAACCGGATGCGGCGTGCCCGGAGTTATGGCTTCCCGTACCATTGAAAGTGACCGTGACCGTAAGATGACGATCATGACAACCACGTTTATTCCCTGCGGTGCAAAGCTTCCGATCATTGCTCTGATTGCAGGAGCACTGTTTGACGGGGCATCCTGGGTGGCTCCAAGCGCTTACTTTGTAGGCATAGCGGCCATCATCTGTTCCGGTATTATTTTAAAGAAAACAAAGATGTTTGCCGGAGACCCGGCTCCCTTCGTTATGGAACTTCCGGCTTATCATATGCCGACGGTGGGAAATATCTTAAGAAGCATGTGGGAGCGCGGCTGGTCCTTTATCAAAAAAGCCGGTACCATCATCCTTCTGGCAACAGTCTTTGTATGGTTTACCTCTTTCTTCGGCTGGGTAGACGGACAGTTCAGAATGCTGGATTCTCTGGAACTGGATCACAGCATACTGGCAGCAGTGGGCGGAGCGGTCAGCTGGATCTTCGCACCCCTTGGCTGGGGCGACTGGAAATCAGCGGTTGCGGCCATTACCGGACTGATCGCAAAGGAAAACGTGGTAGGTACTTTCGGTATCCTCTTCGGTTTTGCGGAGGTTGCGGAAGATGGTTCTGAAATATGGGGAACTCTTGCCGCCAGCATGACTCCCATAGCAGCCTATTCTTTCCTGGTTTTCAATCTTCTTTGCGCTCCCTGCTTTGCGGCGATGGGTGCGATCAAGAGGGAAATGAACAACACCAGATGGTTCTGGTTTGCAATCGGATATCAGACGCTTCTCGCTTATGTGGTAGCCCTTTGCGTTTATCAGATCGGAAACCTGGCGGCTACGGGCACCTTTGGGATCTTTACGGTCGTCGCCTTTGTTCTGGTGGCAGGATTCATCTATCTGCTTGTAAAGCCGTCAAACGACGGCAGTGAGTCAAAAGTTGGTTTGAGAAGTGTGGCAGGCGCCAAATAGGCTGCGGTACACGTCATATGAGCCTGCATGAAATGTGCAGGCTCAAAATATAAGGAGGAGTTATATGGGAACATTCGCTGTTTTAGCCGTAGTCATCGGTTTGGTGGCATTGGCGGTAAGAAGTATGATTCATGACAAAAAGAACGGAAAATCCATTCAGTGCGGCGGAGAATGCGACCATTGCGGAGGGCATTGCAGCCACTAAAGCGGACGCCGGAAGGAGAATGGTTTTCGGGCCTTAAAATTACCCGTAATTGGAGGTGCGCAAGTGGAAAAGCGTAGTAACATCAGTGAGAAGAGAAAAATGCCTGACTCCAGAAGCTATCACAGGTCGAGAATGCAGAAGGAGCTTATTATTGAAAAGCTGAAGGAGAAGGGCTGCAGAATAACGAAACAGCGCCTCACGCTGCTGGACATCATACTGGAGCATGAATGTTCCAGCTGTAAGGAAATTTATTATAAAGCGTCAAGGGTGGATGAAAGCATCGGCGCGGCAACCGTCTACCGGATGGTCAATGTTCTGGAGGAGATCGGGGCCATCAGCCGGAAAAATATGTATAAGATTGCCTATTCGGAAACCTGCTCCATGGAGGATGCCTGTACGGTGGTTTTGGACGATGAGACTACCTACCATCTGTCTGCGAAAAACTGGAATTCGGTTGTGCGGGCCGGGCTTGCCGCCTGCGGTTATCTGGATAACCAGAAAATATCCTCCATTACGGTAAAGCCTTGTGAATGCGAAAATGCAGGCTGCTTTTAATTGAAAGTTAGCATAAACTAACCGATGAAATGAGTATGAGAAACCATGAACAGAGGTCCGGCATTAAAATTATATGAAAACAGTATTGATTATCATGAGATCATCGAATGCATCGTGAGTGCGTTGGATGCCAAAGACCCCTATACGGCGGGGCATTCTCAAAGGGTCAGCGATATGGCGCTGGCCCTTTCGGGTTTTTTGGAGCTGGATGAAGGGGAAATGGAAAAGATACACATCGCGGCCCACCTTCATGACATAGGAAAGATCGGAGTGCCGGATGCCGTATTGAATAAGCCGGAAAAGCTCTCCCGGGAGGAATGGGAGTCCATGAAACGGCATCCCATGATCGGAGCCGACATTTTAAGCAAATCCCGCCATTTGAACGAACTGAAGGATATCGTCCTGCACCACCATGAGCGGTACGACGGAAGAGGCTATCCGGGCGGGCTGAAGGGAGAGGAGATCCCCCTGGGAGCCAGGGTCATAGCCATCTGCGATTCCATTGATGCCATGACGTCGGTCAGAGGTTACCGGAAGGCCTATTCCCTGGAATACTGCTATGAGGAGATCCGGAAAAACCTGGGGGTCATGTACGATCCGGTCATCGGAGCCATTGCCCTGAAGCATTGGGATCATGTGACAAAAATCGTGCAAAAGTGATAAAATTTATCAGTATTCTGAATTACGTTTGACTAACCGAAAATAAGCCTGATATGATTGCTTTCATAAGGAAAAATATGGAAAACAGAGGAGGATACGAAAGATGTGGGATATTTTAAAACTGAAAAGAGCAGGGATCTTTGCAGGAGGCGTGCTCTTCGGGACGGCAGGGGTCAAGCTCCTTTCCAGTAAAGACGCAAAGAAGGTTTATACGAATTGTACGGCTGCCGCCTTGCGGGCGAAGGACTGTTTCATGAAGACCGCAACTGCGGTCCAGGAGAATGCGGAGGATATTCTTGCCGAAGCAAAGCAGATCAACGAAGAGCGTGCCGCAAAGGAAGCCGCCGCCGTGGAAGAGCCGGAAGGCGTGAAAGCGGAGAGCGGGCAGGATCAATAGACGACGGAAGAAAACCAGAAAGGGAGGCCGGGAAAGAGAAAGGCCTCTTTTTCCATACGGAGGAACAGAAGTGAAATTTATCATCAGACATGAAATACCCGGAAGGCTCCGGGTCCATCTCTGCCAGGCGAGGATGACTTATGAGGAAGCCGACACCCTGCTGTATTATCTTCACTGCTTAAAGAACGTGACAGGCGTCAAGGTTTATGAGCGGACCGCCGATGCCGCCGTCTGCTATGCGGGCAGCAGGGATGAGATCATAAAAGCGCTGAAAAGCTTTCGGTATGAGGAGGTTTCCGTTCCGTCCGGAGTGCTTGAGCATTCCGGGAGGGAACTCAATGCAGGCTATCAGGAAAAGCTGGTCTGCAGGGTGGCGTTCCGGGCAGTGGGCAAGCTTTTGATGCCCGCTGCGCTGCGCACGTTTTATATCGGCTTCCGCTCCGTGAAATACATCCGGAGAGGGATGAAATGCCTCGTGAAGGGAAAGCTTGAAGTGGCTGTCCTGGATGCCGTTGCCATCGGAGTATCCCTGCTGCGGGGGAAATCAGGGACGGCGGGTTCTGTCATGTTCCTTCTGGGAATCGGGGAGCTTCTGGAGGAATGGACCCATAAAAAGTCTGTGGGGGATTTGGCCAGAAGCATGTCCTTGAATATCGGCCGTGTCTGGCTTCTGGGCAAAGGAGGGGAAGTGCTGGTGGATGCGGCTTCCATTGTGCCCGGCGACCGGGTGGTGGTACATATGGGGAACGTCATTCCCTTTGACGGGACCGTTGTTTCCGGAGAGGCCATGGTGAATCAGGCTTCCCTGACCGGGGAGTCCGTTCCTGTTAAAAAAGATGCCGGGGGATATGTGTATGCGGGAACCGTGGTGGAGGAAGGGGAGCTGGTCATTGAGGTCCGGGAAGTTTCCGGCTCCACCCGGTTTGAAAAGATCGTGGCCATGATCGAAGAATCGGAAAAGCTGAAGTCCAACTTAGAAAGCAGGGCCGGCCATCTGGCCGATAAGCTGGTGCCTTATACGCTGCTGGGCACGGGCCTCACCTGGCTGTTCACCGGAAATGTGACGCGGGCCCTTTCCGTTTTGATGGTGGACTTTTCCTGCGCCTTAAAGCTTGCCATGCCGATTTCCGTACTGTCCGCGATCCGTGAGGCCAGTATGTATCACATTACGGTCAAGGGCGGGAAATATCTGGAGGCAGCGGCGGAGGCATCTACCGTTGTCTTTGACAAAACAGGAACCCTGACAAAGGCAAGGCCCACGGTAAAGGAAGTGGTCACTTTCGGGGAAGAGGGACCGGATGAGATGCTGCGGATCGCCGCCTGTCTGGAGGAACATTTCCCCCATTCCATGGCAAAGGCCGTGGTGAAGGCCGCCAGGGACCGGGGGCTGGAGCACGAGGAAATGCATTCCAAGGTGGATTATATCGTGGCTCACGGGATCGCATCGTTCATTGACGGAAGAAAAGTGGTTATCGGAAGCCATCACTTTGTCTTTGAGGATGAACAATGTACGGTGGAGGAATCGGGCCGGGAGAAATTTGATCACCTGCCAGAGGACTGCTCCCACCTCTATCTGGCCATGGACCGGAAGCTTTCGGCGGTCATCTGCATTGAGGATCCGCTGCGGGAGGAAGCCGGGGCCGTGGTGAATTCCCTTAAAAAGGCGGGGATCCGGAAAGTGGTCATGATGACCGGAGACAGCGAGCGGACCGCCGCGGCCGTTGCCGCAAAGGTAGGGGTTGACGAGTATTATTCGGAGGTTCTGCCGGAGGACAAGGCCCGTTTTATCGAACAAGAGAAGGCGGCGGGCAGCGTGGTCATCATGGTGGGAGACGGAATCAACGATTCCCCGGCTCTTTCTGCCGCGGATGTGGGCATCGCCATCAGCGACGGAGCGGAAATTGCGAGGGAAATCGCGGACATCACCATAGCCGCGGATAACCTCTATGAGATCGTCACCTTAAAGCTGTTAAGCGACAGCCTGATGAAGCGGATCCAAAAAAATTACCGGGAGATCGTAGGCTTTAATACCGGCCTCATCCTTCTGGGAGTGGGCGGAATCATACCTCCCACAGCCTCGGCCCTGCTTCACAATACCTCCACTCTGGGGATCAGCTTAAGCAGCATGCAGAATCTGCTGGCATAGAAGAAGGGGTTATTCTTGACATTCCGGTCCGGCCGTTGTATACTTGCATTGACAATAAAAAGGGGTGCTGGAGGAGATCCGGCTGAGATAAAACGGGACCGTTTTAAACCCTGTAACCTGATCTGGATAATGCCAGCGTAGGAAGCTTTCAGGCCCAGCCTGTTCACCCGCCCGGATAATCCGGACGGGTTTTTGAGTTTCATGGAAAAGGAGAGAACAATTATGAACGCAAGCGTAGCCATTCAGACATTGCCTGAGGCAAAGAACGATGAAGAACTGATCCGTATCGTGGATCAGGTGATCGATTATATCAAAAGCACAGGGCTCAGCTATTATGTGGGTCCTTTTGAAACAGCCATAGAGGGGGATTATGACGAGCTCATGGATATCGTTAAGGAATGCCAGCACATCGCCATAAAGGCCGGAGCTCCCTCTGTCGCCGCTTATATCAAGGTGACTTACCGGCCGGAAGGAGATGTGCTCACCATTGAAAAGAAAGTCACAAAGCATCACCAATAGGCTCTGGTCCTGCTCCGCGGTGCTTATGATCCTGTTTTTCTGGCAGGGGATCGCATCCCTGGAATTGGTGGATCCTTTTCTCCTTCCCTCACCCGTCAGCGTGGGAAAGGCGTTTCTGAAAGAATTCCCGGTTTTGACGGTCCATGCCGGGGTCACCCTTTCCGAGGCGTTACTCGGTCTTGTTTCAGGGGTGGCCCTGGGCTTTGTGATCGCGGTGGCCATGGATCATTTTGACGGGCTGTACCGGGCCTTTTATCCCCTCATCGTCCTGACCCAGACCGTTCCCACGGTAGCCATCGCCCCCCTTCTGGTTTTGTGGTTTGGATACGAAATGACGCCAAAGGTGATACTGATCATAATCACCACCTTTTTCCCGGTCACCGTGGGCCTGCTCACGGGGTTTAAGGCAGGGGATCCGGATGCCATAAATCTTTTAAAGGCCATGGGAGCGGGCAGAATAAAAATATTCCGCTATATCAAGCTTCCCGGAGCCATGGGGCAGTTTTTTGCCGGCCTGCGGATATCGGCCTCCTATGCCGTGGTGGGAGCGGTCATTTCCGAATGGCTGGGCGGCTTCGGCGGGCTGGGCGTGTATATGACCAGGGTGAAAAAGGCCTTTGCTTTTGAAAAGATGTTTGCAGTTATTTTTCTCATATCGGCCATCAGTCTTCTTCTTATGAAGGGTGTGGACATGCTCTCCAGAAAATGCATGCCGTGGGAAAATGAATGACAGGAAAGAATTGGAGGAAATTATGAAAAAAACGTGTTTGACGGTCCTTGCAGCCGCAGCGGCCGCCCTTACTCTTACAGCCTGTGCCCAAGACAGCGGCAGGGCGGTAAATACTGACGCTGATGCAGAGGATTTAAAAAAGATCACATTTGTGCTGGACTGGACGCCCAACACCAACCATACGGGGCTCTATGTCGCACAGGAAAAAGGTTATTTTAAGGATGCGGGCCTTGAGGTGGAAATCGTCCAGCCGCCGGAGGATGGAGCCGAGGTGCTGGTGGCATCCGGGAAAGCCCAGTTCGGCATGTCCTTCCAGGACAGCATGGCTCCGGCCCTGGTGGGGGAAAACGCCCTGCCCGTCACTGCGGTTGCGGCGGTCATCCAGCACAATACCTCCGGCATCATTTCCAGAAAGGGAGAGGGCATGGACACTCCCAAAGGATTGGAAGGGAAAAAATATGCGACCTGGGATCTTCCGGTGGAAAAGGCAATGATCCGGGATGTGGTAGAAGCCGACGGCGGATATTTTTCCGGAATAGAGCTGATTCCAAGCACGGTTACGGATGAAGTTTCGGCGCTGAAGTCCGGGACCGTGGACGCCATCTGGATCTTTTATGCATGGGCCGGCGTGAAGATGGAGACGGAAGGCCTGGAGACGGATTATTTTGCCTTTGCCGATTTAAATCCGGCCTTTGATTACTATACGCCTGTCATAATAGCGGGAAATGAATTTTTAGAACAGGATCCGGAGACGGCCAGAGCTTTTTTAAGCGCCGTAAGCAGGGGGTATGAGGATGCCGTAAAGGATCCGGAGGGCGCCGGGAAGATCCTGTTAAAGGCGGCGCCGGAGCTTGACGAAGGGCTGGTCATGGCCAGCCAGAAATATCTGGCCGGTCAGTATCAGGCGGATGTGGACATCTGGGGGTATATGGATCCGGAACGCTGGAACAGGTTTTATAACTGGCTGAATGAAAACGGGCTTTCCGATCCCGCGATTCCTGAAAATACAGGCTTCACCAACGATTATCTGCCCCAATAGAGAACTTAGGAGAGAACCATGGCATATTTAAAGGTGGAAGGCGTGACAAAGTCCTTTGATGGAAGGACCGTCATTAAAGATATTTCCCTGGAGCTTAAGGAAGGGGAGCTGGTGTCCCTTCTGGGAGCCAGCGGGGGAGGTAAAACCACCCTGTTCCATATCATTTCCGGGATCAGCCGGCCGGATGAGGGACACGTGTATTTAAACGGAGAGGAAATCACCGGAAGGCCGGGTTTTGTCAGCTATATGCAGCAAAAGGATCTTTTGCTGCCCTACCGCACCGTGGTGGATAATGTGGCCCTCCCTCTTCTGATCAAAGGCATGAAGAAAAAGGAAGCCAGGGAAAGGGCGTCCGGGTATTTTAAGATGTTCGGCCTGGAAGGGACCCAGCAGCAGTATCCCTCCCGGCTGTCCGGAGGCATGAGGCAGAGGGCGGCCCTTTTGAGGACATACCTGTTTTCCGGCAGCACGGCCCTTCTGGATGAACCGTTTTCGGCTCTTGACATGATGACAAAGGGCAGAATCCATGAATGGTATTTAAAGGTGATGGAGGAAATACGCTTATCCACCCTTTTTATCACCCATGATGTTGACGAGGCCATTCTTTTATCGGACCGGGTTTATCTGCTGACCGGATCTCCGGGGCGGATCACAGGGGAAATCATCATAAGGGAATCCAAGCCCCGGGCAGGCGGTTTCATCACTTCCGGGGAATTTATGGAATACAAGAAAGAGATTTTAAAGCATTTGGAAGGCTGATAAATTATGAGGGTCTTTTGACGGTTTTTCAGAAAGAACCGGCGGGAGGCCCCATTTTTCTGCTGCATAATGTTAAGAAAATATCAAAAACCTTATTGCAGGTATCTGGTTTATTTCGTATAATAATCATAGAAATCGGAGCATTTTTTAATGAGGATTGATGATAATGATAAAATTGAAAGATTTTAACGTTAAAAAAATGACAATCGGAGAAATGGCCAGGATCAACCGGATCTCAGAGCAGACCTTAAGGCTCTATGACAGGGAAGGGCTGTTCTCCCCCCTGTACCGGGATGAGAAGACCGGGTACCGCTATTATGACATCCGCCAGAGCGCCCAGCTGGACATGATCCGCTATATGAAAGCCCTTGGGATGCCCTTAAAAGAGATCCGGATTCATATGAAGAAATGGGATATGGGACGGGTCAGGCAGCTGCTGCGGGAGAACCGGGATACCATCGATCAGAAAATGGCGGAACTGAATTTACAAAAGCGGGCCATTGAGCGCACCCTTGACAGCTATGAGCGTTATGAAGCCGCCCCTCCGGACGGCGCCATTGTGCTGGAGTACATACCGAAGCGGCAGATGTACGTCCAGGAGACCAGAACAAACTTCTATGACTATGAAATCGATGAATACGAACGCCTTCTGCGCAGCCTGAAAGAGGACATGGCGGCCCATAACATATCCCCCCTTTATTTTGCAAATGCGGGAACCATATTGAGGCGTGATAATTTTATGAGGCGGAACCTGTTTTCCACCCAGGTTTTCGTATTTGTGGACCGGGAATACGTGGATGAGGAGCTGATAACGGTCATACCGGCAAGCGCTTATCTCTGCATTTACTGCGACCGCTTTTCAAAAGAAAAGGAATACATTGACCGCCTGCTGGCCGCCGTGGAGGAAAACCGTTATACGGTGACCGGGGATTACATCTGTGAGGTCATCGTTGAAATGCCGCTGGACTATAAGGAAAGGGGCATGTTCCTGCGCCTTCAGGTGCCGGTCCGCATGTCCTGAAATTTGGTGATTTTGCTTCATTGACCTGATACCGTCTATAACCTTTATAATGATTGCATCAGGAGGCAGACCTCCGATACAAATCTTTAATGGAAAGGATGATGACGATGATGAATTACGAAAAAATCAGGGTGGTGCAGTACGGCTGCGGAAAAATGGCTAAGTATATTTTACGGTACTTATACGAGAAGGGGGCGGAGATCGTAGGAGCCATTGACGTGAATCCGGAAGTGGTCGGCATGGATGCAGGCGAATTTGCTGGGCTGGGCTTTCCCATCGGCGTTCCCATCCGCAGCGACGCGGACGGGGTTTTGGATGAATGCGACGCGGATATTGCGGTTGTAACGCTGTTCAGCTTCATGGATGATGTGTATCCTCATTTTGAGAAATGTGTTTCCAGGGGGATCCATGTGGTGACCACCTGCGAGGAAGCCATTTATCCCTGGACCACGGCTTCCGACATTACCAACCGGCTGGACCGCCTGGCAAAAGAGAACGGCTGTACTATCGCAGGCGCCGGAATGCAGGATATCTACTGGATCAATATGATCGGCTGTGTGGCAGGAGGCGTGCACCGGATCGACCGGATCGAAGGAGCGGTCAGCTACAATGTGGAAGACTACGGGCTGGCTCTTGCCGAGGCACACGGGGCGGGCTTGACCCCGGAGGAATTCGAGGAGAAGATCGCGCATCCGTCCACGCTGGAGCCTTCCTATGTCTGGAACTCCAATGAAGCCCTGTGCAGCAAAATGGGCTGGACCATCAAATCCCAGACCCAGAAATGCGTTCCTTATTTCCATGATGAGGACTTATATTCCGCAACACTGGGGACCATTATTCCAAAGGGCAGCTGCATCGGCATGAGCGCGGTAGTGACAACGGAAACCTTCCAGGGGCCGGTGATTGAGACCCAGTGCATCGGAAAGGTATACGGTCCGGATGACGGGGATATGTGCGACTGGAAGATCCTGGGAGAGCCGGATACGGTCTTTTACGTGCAAAAGCCGGCCACCGTGGAGCACACCTGTGCCACCATCGTAAACCGCATCCCCACCGTACTGAATGCCCCCGCAGGGTATGTAACGGCAGAAAAGCTGGAGGATGTCCGGTATATGGCCTATCCCATGCACTTATACCGGAATGACTGATGCGGCTGTATAGGAAGAAAGCAGGATAAAACAGAATTCAGAAGCATGAAAATCCGCGGAACCTGGAGTTTCCGCGGATTTTTCCGGTAAAGCTTTGACAAAGGCGGAAGTAATGATATAATCATGAGGCATATATGGAGAGAAGTACAAAAAAGGAGAAGAAAAATGAAGACTCTTGAAACGCATCCCATGATCATGATCGTGATCGGAATCATAGGCATTTCCCTTTCCGCGATTTTTGTGAAATATTCCGATGCGCCTTCCGTGGTGACGGCTGCTTACCGCCTTTTATGGACCGTGGGTTTAATGACCCCTGTGGTGTTTGGGAAAGGGGAGATCCGCCGGGAACTGAAGCGGACGGACCGGAGGACCATGGCCTTATGCGCTGTGAGCGGGATATTTCTGGCGCTTCACTTTACGTCCTGGTTTGAATCCTTAAAGCAGACCTCGGTGGCAAGTTCAACTGCCATCGTATGCACGGAGGTCATCTGGGTGGCCCTGGGATTCGTATTGTTCTTAAGGGGAAAGCTTGGACGGACCGCCGTCTTAAGCATTGCCGTGACGGTCCTTGGCAGCCTTCTCATCGCTCTTTCCGATTATTCCGCAGGTGGAGATCATTTGTCCGGAGACGGGCTGGCCCTGGCGGCTGCGGTATTTTCTGCGGTCTACACCCTGATCGGGCGGGAAGCGCGCAAGACCATGTCCACCGCTGCCTATACTTATATCGTTTATGTGTTCTGCGCTCTGGTGCTCTGCATGTTTACGGCGGCAGCCGGGATCTCCTTTTTCGGATACGGGATCAGCTCCGTGGCGGTGGGACTTCTTCTGGCGGTGTTTTCCACCCTGCTGGGACACAGCATATTCAGCTGGTGCTTAAAGTTTTTATCCCCCTCCTTTGTTTCAGCCTCCAAGCTTTGCGAGCCGGTGGTGGCAGCTTTATTCGCCGCATTTCTTTTTGCCGAGATCCCGGTTCCCTTACAGATCATGGGAGGCCTGATCACCATAGGAGGAGTGCTTTTCTACTCCGGACAGGAAAAAATCAGTTGATTTTTCTTCTTGTTATTCCAAAGAAATCGTGATACCCTAGGAAGGTGTGGAATCTATTTCCATAATATTCAGAAAAGGATTTGGAATGAATGGGCAGTAAAAGAAATCTTGCAGGCACGATTGGAAAAAGCGTCCTTTTGGCAGTTGTTTTTATGCTGGCAGGGGCGACGGCTGCACGGGCGGATGACGGGGCTAAGTTCGTTCCCGGTACCAGGATCAACGGGGTACTGGTGGGCGGCATGACGGTGGAAGAAGCGAAAGTACAGATAGAAGGCTTTTATAACAGGGAATACAATCTTACAATCAAGGAAAAGGAAGGCATGACGGAAGTCATCAAGGGGACGGAAATCGGCTATCAGGCCGTTGTCACAGACGGCCTTCCGGCGATCCTGGCCCAGCAGAACGCCTCCGGACGGGTGGCGGGGCCTGCTGCGAACAACACCCATATTTTAAAGAGCACGGCGGTCTATGAGGAAGAAAAGCTGGAAGAAAAACTGAATTCCCTTGCCTGTGTCAGCGGCGGGAATGTTGCTGCCACTTTGAACGCCCGGGTTTCAGCCTGGCAGCAGGGGGTTCCCTTTACCGTTATCCCGGAGGTGCAGGGAAACAGCGTGGACGCCGGAAGGCTGGAGGAGACGGTGAAGGCGGCCTTGAACAGCGGTCTTACGGAAATAAGCCTGGAGGAATCGGGCTGCTATGATGTCATCACCCTGACCTCGGAGGACGCGGGCTTAAAAGCACGGTGCGAGGCCCTTAACCGTGTACGGGAAATGACGGTCACCTACACGTTTGGAAGCCGGACGGAGGTCTTAAACGGGGAAGAGATCTGCTCCTGGATCACGGGGATGACAGAAGGCGTGACCGATGTAAACGGAGATCAGGCGGCGGCTTACATAAGATCCCTGGCGGACAAGTACGATACCGCGGGAAAACAGCGGGGATTCCGTTCCACGGACGGGAGGGACTTAAGCCTCTCAGGCGCTTATGGCTGGCAGCTTGACCAGGCGGGGGAGACGCAGGCCCTTATTTCGGTGATCAGGACCGGTCAGACCCAGACAAGGGAACCCCTGTATTCTCAGACGGCCGCGGACAGAAACAATGACTGGGGAGGAACTTATGTGGAGGCAGATATGGCTGCCCAGCACGTTTATATGTACAAGGACGGCGTGCTGGTATGGGATTCTCCCTGTGTGACGGGGAATGTATCCAAGAATCACACCACTCCCGAGGGCATTTACACCCTGGCTTATAAGCAGACCGACCGCATTCTCCGGGGAGATAAAAAGGCGGATGGCACGTATGAATATGAAAGCCATGTGGATTACTGGATGCCGTTTAACGGCGGCATCGGGTTCCATGACGCCAGCTGGAGAAGCAAATTCGGGGGAGCCATATACCAGACAGGGGGAAGCCACGGCTGTGTCAACCTTCCGCCGGCTAAGGCAAAGGCTCTGTACGGCCTGATTTATACGGGAATTCCCGTGATCTGCCATTACTGACCCTCTGTTCCGGCAGAAGGGTTTTGAAACAAGGAAAGAAGCTGTCTTGTCACCTGACAATGGATTGACAGGACAGCTTCTTTGTGTTACATTCAGAGCAGGAATTGCGGAAAGGAGATGGTACTGTGGCTGAGGTCATGCCTCATGTGAAGCTGTCAAAGGAACAGGCGGTTCCCTATGCGCTGCTGCCGGGGGACCCGGCGCGGCTGGACCGGATCGGGGACTGTCTGACCGATGTGGAGGAGCTGGCTTATAACAGGGAGTACCGGAGTCTGAAAGGAAGGTACCGGGGGATCCCGGTAATGGCGGTATCCACAGGGATCGGAGGTGCATCGGCCGCCATTGCGGTGGAGGAGCTGGCAAGGATCGGGGCCAGGGCCATGATCCGGATCGGAAGCTGCGGAGCGCTTCAACAGGGCATCCGGCTTGGTGATCTGATCCTGGTAAACGGTGCGGTGCGGGATGACGGCGCTTCGGCTTCCTATGTAGATTCCATTTATCCGGCCATACCGGATACGGAGCTTCTGGCGGCCTGCATGGAAGGAGCCAGGGAACTGGGAGCCAGATTCCATGTGGGGATCGCCAGAAGCCATGACAGCTTCTATATTGATGAAGAGGAAGAAATCTGTGCATACTGGGAAAAGAAGGGCGTACTGGGGTCGGATATGGAGACCGCCGCCTTATTTGTGGCGGGGGGCCTGCGGGGAGTGAAAACGGCATCCATATTGAACACGGTGGTGGAACGGAAGGAATCCCTGGAGGACAACATCAACAGCTATACCCGGGGGGAATCCGCCATGATGAGGGGAGAGCACTTGGAGATCCTTACGGCGCTGGAAGCGTTTGTACGGATCAATCAAAATCATTCAGGGAGGAAATGAGATGAAAAATTTATTCAGAACCAAATGGAATGCGGCCAGCTTCGTACTGATCCCGGCCTGCATCGGAATCAATTATTTAGGAAAGCTGTTCGCTTCCGTTTTAAAGCTGCCGCTTTGGCTGGATTCCATCGGCACCTGCATCGGCGGCATACTGGGAGGACCGGTCATCGGCGCGATATGCGGGGCGGCCAACAACCTGATTTACGGTTTTACCACCGGGGATTCCATAACCCTGATCTATGCCCTGACCAGTCTGGGAATCGGCGCTGCGGTGGGGATCATGGCCAGGCTGGGACGCATGGAAAATCTGCCGGGAGCCATTTTGACGGCCTGTGTGGCAGGTCTTACGGCCGTTGTGATCTCAACGCCGTTAAACATCATTTTCTGGGGAGGAACTACCGGGAATATATGGGGAGACGCTGTTTTTGCCTGGTCCCAGGCCTCCGGTCTTCCGGTTGCCTTCGGCTCCTTCCTCGATGAGGTGGTGGTGGATGTGCCGGATAAGCTGATCACCCTTCTGATCGTGTTTGCCGTTATCAAAGGACTTCCGAAGAAGCTCACCTCCCTTTATGAACTGGACGATGAAGTGGTGAGTCTGGATTAAAACAGGAAAGGCAGAATCATATGAAAAGCATCAGTCTTTACGTGGACAAAGACACCTTTTTGACAAGGCTCCATCCCTTTGCCAAGATGTTCTATATCCTGGCTGCCGTCAGCGTGCCCCTGATCGGGGGCGCGCTGTGGATGTACGGTCTGTTTCTGGCCATCAGCCTCTGTCTTCTGATCAGCGGGGGAATCATCCGGAAGGTTTTCCCGCTGATCGCTTTTTCTTTTACCATCATCATTACCATCTTTCTGATCCATGGCCTGTTTAACCGGGAAAACCAGAAGGTTTTGTTTTACTTAGGGCCTCTGGCCTTTTACCGGGAAGGGCTTCTGTATGCGGCCGGGATCGGGCTTAATATCTTAAACATGCTTCTGTCCTTTGCCACCTTTGTGCTGACCACCAGACCTGCGGCCCTGGTGGATGATCTGGAACAGGCCGGTTTTTCACCCAGGTTCGGGTATATGATCAGCTCTGTTTTCCAGATCATTCCCCAGATGATGGGGACCATGAACACCATTATGGACGCCCAGAGAAGCCGGGGGATGGAGACGGAGGGAAACCTGTTTGTAAGAGCCAGGGCCTTTGTTCCCCTGATCTCCCCTGTGGTCACCAGCTCCCTGATCAACACCAGAGAGCGGGCCATCGCCCTGGAGGTGCGGGGATTCGATTCAAAGAATCAAAAGACGTTCTTAAGAGAGCACAAAATGAATGGGCGGGACAGGGCATTTATGGTTCTTATGGCGGGGCTGATCCTGGGTTCGGCCTTATGGAGGGTCTTTTCATGGCTTTGATAGAAGTGAAGAATTTAAAATACCGGTATCCTCATGGGAAAGAGCTGGCACTTGACGGAATCAGCTTTGAAGTGGAGAAGGGGCAGTTTATCGGGATAGCCGGTGAGAACAAGGCCGGAAAGAGCACCTTGTGCCAGGCTTTTGCAGGGCTGGTACCCACCATGTTCCGGGGCGCCTACGGAGGGAAGCTTCTGATCGACGGAGCGGAAGCCGCCAAAACACCCATCGCCGTTCTGTGCCGGAAGGCAGGCCTTGTGTTTCAGAATCCGTTTAATCAGCTTTCCGGGGCAAAGGATACGGTGTTTGAGGAAATCGCCTTCGGACTTCAGAATCTGGGGATCCCCCGTGATGAGATCTTTGCCCGGGTGGAAAAGAATTTAAAGCTGCTGGATATTGAAGAATACAGGGACAGGAATCCCTTCGACCTTTCCGGAGGGCAGACCCAGCGGGTGGCCATTGCCAGCATCCTTGCCATGGAACCCCAGATCATCGTGCTTGATGAACCCACCTCCCAGCTGGATCCCCAGGGAAGCGAGGAGGTGTTCCGGGTGGTTGACAAGCTGTCAAAAACCGGGATCACCATTATCATGGTGGAGCAGAAGATGGAGAAACTGGCCGCCTACTGCGACAGGATCCTCCTGCTCCACCAGGGAAAGCAGGCAGCCTTTGATACTCCGGAACGGATTTTTTCCAGGAATGATTTAGAGGAACTGGGAGTCCGGCCGCCGGTATACACCCAGGTCTGCAGGGCCCTGGGCGTATGCCGGAAAGAGGGAGAGGAGGACCTTTATCCCGTGACCCTTGGGCAGATGGAAGAGGTGAGGCAGCAGTTCCCAGAAAACCTTACGGGCAGGTCTTTTGCCGCCGGTAAGGAGAAAACGGGCCGGGAAATTTTCCGGCTGGAAGATCTGGGCTTTCACTATCTGCCGGAGGTTCCTGTGATCGGGAACTTAAATGTAAGCCTTGACCAGAGGCCCACGGCCATCATCGGCCAGAACGGAGCGGGAAAGACCACTCTTGTGAAGCTGCTCAAGGGGCTTTTAAAGCCTCAGACAGGACGGATCCTGTTTGAGGGGGAGGATATTTCGGGAAAAACCGTGGCGCAGCTGGCCAAAACGGTGGGCTATGTGTTCCAGAATCCCGATGACCAGATATTCAAAAACCGGGTTCTGGAAGAGGTCATGGTGGGGCCCTTAAACATCGGAATGAGCCGGGAGGAAGCAAAAAAGCGCGCGGAGGATGCCCTTGAAATGGCAGGACTTTTCCATGCGGCGGAGGAAAACCCCTATGACCTGGATCTGTCGGAACGGAAGATGGTGGCCATTGCTTCCGTGGTGGCAATGGACCCCAGGGTGCTGATCCTGGATGAGCCGACCATTGCCCAGGATGCCGAAGGAAGGGCCGTATTGGGAAGGATGATCCGCAGCCTGAGCGAAAAAGGAAAATTTATTCTGGCCATCCTCCATGACATGGATTTCGTAGCGGAGCATTTTGAACGGGTCATAGTCATGGCCCATGGCCGGATTTTGGCCGATGGTCCGGGGGAAGAGGTGTTTTATGATGAGGAAAGCCTGAGGAAAGCCCGCCTGGAACAGCCCCATATCACCAGGCTGTGCGGACTTCTCGGCTATGAAGGCGCATTTCTGACAGCAGAAGATATCAATGACAAAGGCAGGTTATAACAGGACGTGGATGGAAGAAGACGCAGAAAAAAGATCATGGAAATACTGGAGCAGGAAAAGCTTCCCGTATCCGGGACCGAGCTGGCCCGGAGAGTCGGTGTCAGCAGGCAGGTGGTCGTTCAGGATGTGGCCCTTTTACGGGCGGAAAATGAGGAAATCATGTCCACTAACAAGGGCTATATTCTGCGCTGTCCGCCCGGAAAGCAGGAAAGTGCCTGTGTCAGGGTCTTTCGGACCAGCCATACTACGGAAGATACCCTTGATGAGCTTCAGACCATTGTGGACTATGGCGGAAGGCTTTTGAACGTATTCATCGAACATGAGGTCTACGGTGAGATCCATGTGGATTTAATCATTAACAACCGCCTGGATGCGGCGGAATTTGTAAGCGCGCTGAAAGATTCCGGGGACCAGCCCTTAAAATCCCTCACAGGAGGCTGCCATTACCATACCGTGGCGGCGGATTCCCGGAAGAACCTGGACAGGATCGAATTGGAGCTGAAGAAAAAGGGATATCTGGTCCCTTAACGGTAAAACACCTGGCTGAAAGCAATTGGCTGGCCAGGTGTCTTTTTTTGCTCCGGAAGAGGGTGTCGCAAAATGAATTTTTTCATTTTACCCTCCCCCGGGGCTTTGTCAGGGCCTTTCACCGGGGGAACAGAAAACAATGATTTTCTGAGGAGTAGTGATGGCCGGAATGCTGCGGGTGGTGAACATGTAAAGGACAAGAAGAAAATGCCCTCCGGGAGGGTAAAAATAAGTCTGGCCGTTGGAGAGCAGGATCTCTGTCTCATCTTCATCAGACAGGTTCAGCTGAAGGGTATTGTCCTGGTTCACCAGGTTTTCATCAAAAAAGTCCAGACTGGCTTCATATCCGTCGTCATTTTCTGCGAGAACCACCGCAGTGAACTGAGGGGGATAGATCAGGGGCACAGGAGCGTTCGTATCGTAAATGGCGGTGATGGAATCGCCGGCCCGAAACGTATGCTGGTCCAGGACATAGGTCTGGTGGGTAACTACAAAATTGACCTGCTCTATGCTCTGGCTCATAACGGAAATGAGGAGCCCGCAGCTTGAAGCGGCGGAGGAGGTCCTTAAAGGGGTAACGGAACTGACCGTTCCATAGATGGGAGAATAACGTGGCATGAAATATCCTCTGGCATCAGTCTTTATCCTATCTTATGAAGGCGCGGGAGGCATTGTGAAATGTTTTGCCAATAAAAGACCTTATTCTTTTCTTAAGAATTGAAGCAAATAAATCGTAATAAAAATGTCAAAAAATATACCGTAAATATTTAGACATATTTCGCGGGTATAAGGTATAATAATGTCTGAACGAAAAGGCTGGTAAAGAGGTAGGAAATAAATGGAAAATAGAAAACCGCGCAGCAGAAAGAAAAAGCCATTTGGATTAAAAGGCTGGGCAGCAATCGTAGGCGGGACTGTGGCTGCAGCGGCGCTGATCGCTGCCCTGGTGTATTTTCAGACGGGCAGGCAGTATGAGAAAGTGTTTTTTCCCAACACGACCATCAATGGAATCGATGCTTCAAAGAAGTCCGCGGAGGACGTAAAGAAACTGATCGCTTCCGGCATTGACGGTTATGTGCTGAAAATCAGCGAACGGGGGGGGAACACGGAGGAAATAAAGGGAAGCGGAATCGGTCTGGAGGCGGTTTTTGACGGAAGCCTGGAGGCTCTTCTGGCTCAACAGAAGCCTCTTGAGTGGATCAGACACATAAAAACTCCCCAGACATTTGATATAGGCACCATGATAAAATTTGATCAGGAGAAATTTGACGGGGCGGTTTCCGCTCTGACCTGCTTAAAGGAAGAGCTTATAGAAGAACCGAGAAACGCATACATATCCGACTATGTGCCGGGACAGGGATATTCCATCGTGGCGGCAAAGGAAGGAAACCGGCCGGATACGGATAAGCTTAGAGACGCAATATCCGAAGCCGTTTTAAACCTGACGCCGGAGATATCCCTGGAAGAACAGGGAGTTTATGTGAACCCCGGAGTTTCCAGTGACGACCCCGGGCTCATAGAAAAAGTCCAGACCTTAAACCGGTATGTGAGCGCTGTCATCACCTATAAATTCGGTGATGAGAAAAAGGTTTTAAACGGAGAGACCATATCCGGCTGGATCGGGATCGGAGAGGATGGCAAGGCATATTTAAGCAGCTCCGCCGTTGCCGCTTATGTGAAGGAACTGGCTTCCAAATATGACACTTCCACCAGGGCAAAGAATTTGAAGACCTCTTACGGACAGAATGTCAGAATTACGGGAGGCAGCTATGGCTGGAAAATTGACCAGAGCGCGGAAGCGGATGAGCTGGCAGAGCTCATTCGTTCGGGGCAGAACCTGGTGAAGGAGCCGGTCTATAAGCAGAAGGCGGCCAGCCACGGGACGGCGGATTACGGAAACACCTATGTGGAAATCAATCTGACGGCCCAGCATCTGTTTTTTTATAAAGACGGAAAGCTTGTGGTGGAATCTGATTTTGTATCAGGCAATGAGACCAAGGGCTGGTCCACTCCTGCAGGCGTGTACTCCCTGACCTATAAGGAAAGGAATGCCACGTTAAAGGGAGAGAATTACAGTACCCCGGTGTCTTACTGGATGCCGTTTAACGGAAATATAGGCCTTCATGATGCTTCATGGCGGAATGCCTTTGGCGGCACCATCTATAAGACCAACGGTTCCCACGGCTGCGTCAATCTGCCTCCGGATGTGGCAAAGACGATTTTTGAGAATATATCCGCAGGAATTCCGGTTCTCTGCTATCATCTGCCGGGAACAGAGGCTGCGGCGGCTTCCGGTAAACCGGCAGGGACAACGGAGACAAAGGCGGCCGGGGAAGAGACGGCGGCAAATCCCGCCTCCGGCCAGACTGAAACTCCCGCCCAGACCACGGCGGCCCCCACCACCGCAGCTCCCACCACGGCAGCGCCTGAAACGGAGAAATCCACCACCGAGGCTTCTACGGAGAGCAGGGAGGCAGGGCCCGGGGGTTCAAGCAGTACGGGAAGGAAAAAGGTAGGCCCGGGAGTGTCCCAATGAACCCAGGGATGGTAACAGAGCCTGGGAGCAGATTTTCAGGAGGTATGGAAAGTGCTGAAAAAAGAAACGTTTGTGCCCATTCAATTTTTTAAAAAAGAGGCTTATACCGGGAGCATAAAGGGGATGCGCTACCGCATCCAAAAGGGCGGAGAAGGATTTGAGGCAGTGGTGTACCCGGAGCCCTACTGCTATGAGGCAACGCCTGAGGAGCAGAAAACCAGGGCCTTTTTCCCGTTTACTGAAGAGGGGCGGGAGCTGGTCGTGGACTGGATCAACGAGCAATATGAGAAAAATCTGACGGCCTGGGAAGCCGTTTCAAGAGGACGATACAAAATCTGACAAAAAAAATGAAAAAGTATTATTAAAGTAACCTTTCAGTTCGATAAATCAATAGATCAAAAAAATAACTGGAGGGTTTCCGAATGAACAGACTTAGTAATAATGCAAGGGATTTTAGACTCAGGAAGTTGTTTGCCATATTCATTGGAATTGAAGTGCTTCTTTTTCTCGTGCTGGGATTCTTCTGTACGAAAAACGTTCTGTCGGCGCAGGGTGAAAAAACCTCTGCCGTTTTTCTGCTTCTGGTCTGCGCAGCAGCTTTTTTCGTGACCATGGCATGCCTCATCATCGCTTACAGGAGCGTCATGAGACCTCTTGAGATCCTGCTGGATGCGGCAAGGAAAATGGAAGCCGGAAATTTATCCGAGGAAATTGACTTTGACTCCGGCAATGAATTCGGAGATCTGGCCCAATGCTTCCGCCAGGTGCAGCATTATCTGCGCAGCGTCATCAGTGACGTGACCGGGAATTTAAACCGGATGGAAAGCGGTGACTTCCGGGTTCACACCGATGCAGCCTATGCCGGGGATTTCGAGTCCGTATATAAATCCATTGTCGCCATCTCCAGGCGTCTGGGGAGCACCCTTTCCCATATCAACGAGTCCGCCCAGCAGGTTTCCGGAAGCTCCACCCACGTGTCTTCGGGAGCGCAGCAGCTGAGCCAGGGCACTGTTGAGCAGGCCAGCTCCATTGAACAGCTGGCGGCCTCCATCGCGGAAGTCAGCAACCAGATCGACAGGAACTCGGAAAATGCCAAAGCCGCCAGCAATCAGGCGGAGCAGACCTCCCAGGAGCTGGCCGTAGGGCAGAATAACATGCGCCGCATGCTGGATGCCATGAATGAGATCAACAATTCCTCCAGTGAGATCGGAAAGATCATTAAGACCATTGAAGACATCGCGTTCCAGACCAATATTCTGGCATTAAACGCAGCCGTTGAGGCAGCGCGGGCAGGCGAAGCCGGAAAAGGCTTTGCGGTGGTTGCGGATGAGGTGCGTAATCTGGCGGGCAAGAGTTCGGAAGCATCACAGAACACCACGGAGCTGATCGAGAACTCCATGCGGTCTGTAAAGGAAGGGACCGACATTGCAAATGAAACGGCCAGATCCTTAAATCTGATCGCAGAATCCTCTGAGAAATCCGCGGGGCTTTTAAAGGAGATCTCAAGAGCTTCCGGAACCCAGGCGGAATCCGTCAACCAGATCCGGGAAGGCATTGACCGGATATCCTCCGTTGTTCAGTCCAGCGCTGCCACGGCGGAAGAGAGCGCGGCTTCCAGCGAGGAGCTGTCCGGACAGGCACAGCTTTTAAAGCAGCTGGTGTCGGATTTCCGGTTTAACCAATAGGAAGCATAAGAGATACATGGACCATAGACCGTGACAGCGGAAGCCGGGCCTTATTGGGCCGGGCTTCCGCTGTTATTTTCCCCCTTTTCTAAATGGATGAAGTATGGTATGATAGTGTATTATTGGAATGAGTGACTTGGAGGAAGAGAGATGGAAGAGAACAAAGAAGAAGTGATTTCTAAAAACTTTATTGAACAGGAGATAGATAAGGATCTTGCAGAGGGTGTTTATGATCACGTACAGACCAGATTTCCCCCGGAGCCAAACGGCTATCTGCACATCGGACATGCCAAATCCATTTTATTAAACTATGGCCTGGCTCAAAAGTATGGTGGAAAGTTCAACCTCCGTTTTGACGATACAAACCCGACAAAAGAAAAGACAGAATTTGTGGAATCCATTATGGAAGATGTGAAGTGGCTGGGCGCTGATTTTGAGGACCGCCTTTTCTTTGCTTCCAATTATTTTAAGGACATGTATGACTGCGCCGTTCTTCTGATCAGAAAGGGAAAAGCCTTTGTCTGTGATCTGACGGCGGAAGAGATCAGGGAATACCGGGGGGATTTTAAGACTCCCGGAAAGGAAAGCCCCTACAGGAACCGCAGTGTGGAAGAGAACTTAAGGCTGTTTGAGGAGATGAAGGAAGGGAAATACAGGGATGGAGAGAAGGTCCTCCGTGCCAGGATCGATATGGCCTCCCCCAACATCAACATGCGCGATCCGGTCATCTACCGGGTGGCCCACATGGCCCACCACAACACCGGCGACGCGTGGTGTATTTACCCCATGTACGATTTCGCCCACCCCATCGAGGATGCCATTGAACACATCACCCATTCCATCTGCACCCTGGAATTTGAAGATCACAGACCGTTGTATGACTGGGTGGTCAAGGAGTGCGGATTCGAAAATCCGCCCCGCCAGATCGAGTTTGCAAAGCTGTATTTAACCAATGTGATAACCGGAAAGCGCTATATCAAAAAGCTGGTGGAGGACGGGATCGTGGATGGCTGGGATGACCCCCGCCTGGTCTCCATCGCGGCGTTGAGAAGGAGAGGCTACACCCCCGAATCCCTCCGCATGTTCGTGGAACTGGTAGGTGTTTCCAAGGCCAACAGCTCCGTGGATTACGCCATGCTGGAATACTGCATCCGGGAGGATTTAAAGCTGAAGAAATCCAGAGTGATGGCGGTTTTAGATCCCATCAGGCTGGTGATCGACAATTATCCCCAGGATACCATGGAATACCTGGATGCGCCCAATAATCTGGAGAATCCGGAATTGGGAGAGAGAAAGATCCCCTTCGGGAAGGAGCTTTATATTGAGCGGGAAGACTTTATGGAGGAACCCGTGAGAAAATATTTCCGGCTCTTCCCCGGAAATGAGGTCCGCCTGATGAACGCCTATTTCGTGACCTGTGTGGGATGTGAAAAGGATGAGAACGGCAATGTTACCGTGGTCCACTGCACCTATGATCCGGAGACGAAGAGCGGCTCCGGCTTTGAGGGCAGAAAGGTCAAGGGAACCATTCACTGGGTAGCGGCCGCCACAGCCGTTCAGGCCGAATGCCGCCTGTATGAAAACATCGTGGATGAGGAAAAAGGAAAGCTGAATGAAGACGGAAGTCTGAACTTAAATCCCAATTCCCTGACAATATTAAAGAACTGCTATGTGGAACCGGGGCTTGGGCAGGCAAAGGCCTATGACAGCTACCAGTTCGTGAGAAACGGATTTTTCTGTGCGGACTGCAGGGACAGCAGGCCGGAGCATCCGGTGTTTAACCGGATCGTGTCTTTAAAGAGTTCCTTTAAAATAACAAAATAACACTGACAGGCTTTAGATGCCGGCCAAAGGAAGAATGCTGCATGACCGAAAAAAGGACCGTGGAGCATTTTTTC
The DNA here is from genome assembly GCA_041223105.1 of Lachnospiraceae bacterium 54-53. Taxonomy (GTDB): domain Bacteria; phylum Bacillota; class Clostridia; order Lachnospirales; family Lachnospiraceae; genus Lacrimispora. The sequence goes on along the minus strand of JBCLPO010000002.1, from coordinate 272,843 downwards.
CTATCTTTTGAAAGAATGGAGGCGGATCCGATTCGTGGAGCTCATGATACCGTTGAAAAACCAGCCCGGTTTCCCTTATTACAGCCAGATTTACAGCTACATCAAGGATGAGATAAAAAGGGGGAATTTAAAGCCGGCCACCCGCCTTCCGTCGACCCGGCTGCTGGCGGAGCATTTGAAGGTCAGCCGGAGCACCACCCAGATGGCCTATGAACAGCTGCTTTCCGAAGGGTATATTGAAGCGGTTCCCTGCAAGGGCTATTATGTCTGCAGAATTGACGGACTGGTCCGGACCGGTCAGGAACAGGGAGAAAAGGCGCCCTCTTTTTTAAAAAACACCTCTTCGGGCAGGGGAAAAGAGCATTCCAGGGACTGGACCGTGGATTTCTCCCCCAGAGGAATTGACTTAGAGACCTTTCCCTTTAATACCTGGAGAAAGATTTCAAAAAATACCCTGGTGGATGACAACCGGGAGATGTTCGTTCCAGGGGACCCTCAGGGGGAATTATCCTTCCGGGAGGTCATCCGCGCCTATCTCCATTCCGCCCGTGGGGTAAACTGCTCTGCGGAACAGATCATCGTCGGAGCCGGAAGCGAATATCTTCTCATGCTGCTCTCCCAGATCCTGGGGACCGGACGGGTCATTGCGATGGAAAATCCCACCTATAAGCAGGCCTACCGCGTCTTTGAGAGCTTGAAGTACCGGGTGATGCCGGTGACCATGGACAAATCCGGCATGGCCGTGGACCTCCTTAAGAAAAGCGGAGCGGATACCGCCTATGTGATGCCCTCCCACCAGTACCCTACAGGCATTGTCATGCCGGTGAAGCGGAGACAGGAGCTTCTTGGCTGGGCTTATGAGAAAGAGGACAGGTTTCTGATCGAAGACGATTATGACAGTGAATTCCGGTATAAGGGAAAACCAATCCCGGCTCTGCAGGGAATGGACCGGATGGACCGGGTCATTTACTGCGGCACTTTTTCCAAATCCATAGCGCCTGCCATCCGTGTCAGCTATATGGTTCTGCCCGGGCCTCTTTTGTCCGTCTATAAAGAGCGGGTGAGCTTTTATGCTTCCACGGTGTCCCGCATTGATCAGAACATTCTTTACCAATTCATGCTGGAGGGGCATTATGAGCGCCATTTAAACCGGATGAGAGCGGTTTACAAGGCAAAGCATGACGTGCTGGTGGGGGGATTAAGGTCCTTTGAAAGCCAGTTCCTGATCCGGGGGGAGTATGCGGGGCTCCATCTTCTTCTGACGGACCGTATGGGAAGAACGGAAGAAGAGCTGGTAAAAAAGGCGGAAAAGGCGGGAGTCAGGGTTTACGGCATGTCAGGATACTTCATCCATGAGGAGCACAATACTTATCCGCCAACGGTAGTGCTGGGGTTTGCAAGCCTGACGGCGGAAGAGATAAAAAAAGGGCTTGGGCTTCTTAAGCAGGCGTGGTCGGCCGGTGACGGGAAGGAGGGGCGGGATGGATAAAAGATTTACGGAAAACAAAAACCAGATGCGCATATTGGCATCCATCGGGCTGACTGCCATCCTGCTGCTCCTGCTGAGCGCTGCGGGGACCATGAGGAACGGAAAAGCGGCCAGGATGAGCGGAGAGCAGGCCATGGAAGGAGCCGGAAGCCTGGCTTCCGCCAGTGACGGGCAGCTGGCTGCAAAAGCAGCTGTGACGGAAACTTCCGCGGAAGAGACGAGCCGTGAGATATCCCTTACTCCGGAGGACAAGGCCTTTCTGGATCAGCTGACGGCGCTGGTCAGCCGGGGGGATTTAGAGGGAGCGGCCAGGCTTCTTGACGGCTATGAGATCCCGTGGGAGGAATTTCCCTGCATGTATGACCAGGGGGTCATGAAGGCGGAGGTGGGCTCCGGCCATGGTCTGGTGTTTACAAAGGCTTCCACGTTTTTTTACGGGGATTTTGAAGAAGGACTGCCCCAGGGAAGCTGCACGGCCCTTCAGGTCCTGGAGCTGGAAGAGGGACGGCGTTATGACTATTCCATGGGAACATGGGATGAGGGAAAGATGAACGGGGATGGAGCGTGCGGCTACAATTATTATGACGGGGTCACGGAGGAGGTTACCAAAGTAACTGAGAAGAAAGGCGTTTTTCAGGCGGACCGGATGGAGGGAGAGATCACCTACACCAGCACCAATGCGGCAGGATCGGCTGCCACCTGGCAGTTTTCCGTGTCGGGCGGCGTTATTGTGCCCGATGAACGGTGGATTAAGGATACCGACAGCTCCGGAGCGGTTATTTACAAATTGATGGCAGCCGATGACGGTTCCCATGCGTATACCCTGAGCGAGAGCGCTATGGGAGAGAACCGGTGGAAAAACCTGATCGTGTATGAAACGTTCAGGGAAGAGCAGTGACCTGTCTGATAAAGGAGGCTTTTTTAGGGGTGAATCAGGAAATCATAGACCGTCTGGGAGTCATTACGGACGAAGAACGGGAAATTTTAAACGGGCGGACGGAAATTGACCGCAAAAGATATACCGAAGGCCGGGATATGGTCATCGACAGCGGTAAAATGCTGGACCACGGGAAGATGATCCGGATCAGGCCTCACACCAGGTTCGTCCGTTTCCCAAAGCACAAGCATAATTACATTGAAGTGATCTATATGTGCAGAGGGGAGACGACCCATTTTATCGATGGGGAAAAGGTGGTTTTGAGAACCGGGGAACTGTTGTTTTTGAATCAGCATGCCACTCAGGAGATCCTTCCGGCCGGAGAGGATGATATTGCCGTAAACTTCATCATCCTTCCGGAGTTTTTTGACACGGCCTTTGAGATGATGGGAGAGGAAGAAAACCTGCTTCGGGATTTCCTGGTGGGCTGTCTCTGCTACGATACCCGCTATGCCAGCTACCTTCACTTTCAGGTGGCGTATGTTCTTCCGGTTCAGAATCTGGTGGAAAACATGGTCTGGACCCTGCTCAACGACCAGCCCAACAAAAGGAGCATCAATCAGGTCACCATGGGCCTTTTATTCCTTCAGCTCATGCATTATACGGATAAGATCAGCCACACCTCGGAGAGCTTTGAGCAGAAGCTTATTTTCCAGGTGCTGAAATTCATAGATGAAAATTATAAGGACGGAGAGCTGACCGGTCTTGCCGTTTTGCTGAATTATAACATATACTGGCTGAGCAGGACCATAAAAAGGCTGACCGGGCGGACCTATAAGGAACTTTTACAGATCAAGCGGCTGAATAAAGCCTCTGTTCTGCTTTTGAACACCAGGCTGTCGGTGACGGATGTTTCTATCGCGGTGGGGTATGACAACACCAGTTATTTTCACAGGATCTTCCGGAATTATTATGGGATGTCGCCAAGGGAATACAGGAAAAAAAATGTTTCGGCGGTTTGAGATTCCGGCTTTCAAAAAGGGAAAAGGGCTTGTGTAATTGAGGAAAAATAAGGAAGGCAAACAGGCGGAACCGGCTTTTTTAACATATGAAATGAAGCTTTTTTAAAACTTTAAAACGGTCTGTTTTCCGTTGAAATGAAGTTTTGAATTTTATTTCTTAAGGGGATGGAAATGTAATAAATAAAATGTTTCCCGCATATAATTGGTAATATATGGCTGATATTAAAAATATCTGTAAAGGAGAAAACCAAAATGCCAAGAGGAATCAGAAAAACCCCGCTTGAAAAGCTTCAGGAAGAATTAAAAGAGGTGCAGGAATCCATGCAGCAGTATAAGGATGGTCTGGCCGCTTTAGGTGAAAAAGAAAAAGACATTCAGGATAAAATAAAATTGGAGCAGTTTAAGGAAGTGTCGACGATATTGGATGAACATGAAATGTCCATCATGGATTTAAAGGAACTGCTCATTTCATCAAAACCGGAGTGAAAGCAATCCCGGTTTTTAACGGGATGAGATAGGACTGATTGGATCAGATAGAAAGGAGGCCTTGCCATGCCAAGGGGAGTAAGAAAATCACCGCTTGAAAAATTACGGGAATCGTTAAAAGAAACGCAGGATGCCGCAGCACAGCATAAAGCCGCCATAGAGGCATTGAAAGAAAAGGAGAAGCAGATCAGGGAACAGATTAAATTAGAGGAATTAAAGGAACTGTCAGATTTGCTTGATGAACATAATATGTCAGCCTCGGAGCTGAAAAACCTGCTTGAATCACAGAAAACCGAATAACCAGGAGGGTGCTGCAAAATGAATCTGATTTTTTCATTTTGCAGCACCCTCTTTTTTTACAGCCGGGCGCAGAATCCGCAGCCGGCAATGTTTCCGGGATTCTGCACCTCTTTGGCAGGAAGAGCCGTCAGTCTTCCTTCAGCCTGATCCAGTCGATCTCCTTTTGCATGCTCTGTGCCTGAGCCGCCAGTTCCTCGCTGGAAGCGGAGCTTTCTTCGGCCGTAGCCGCGTTGGTCTGTATTACGGAAGATACCTGGGACAGGCCGATGTTGATCTGTTCCATTGCCTGGGCCTGTTCCTCGGAGGTGTGTCCCACCTGCGCCATGGACTGTTCCACAAGGCCGGCCTTATCCGCCACGGTTTTCAGGACTTCAGCCGTTTCTTTCGAAAGCTTTTCCCCGTCAGCCACCACTTCGGCGGAATGCAGGATCAGGGCCGAGGTCTGCTTTGCCGCTTCCGATACCTTTCCGGCCAATGTACGGACCTCATCGGCCACAACGGCAAATCCTTTTCCCACGTCACCGGCCCTGGCAGCCTCTATGGCGGCGTTGAGGGCGAGGATGTTCGTCTGGAAGGCGATGTCTTCGATCACTTTCGTGATGGAGGAGATCTTCTGTGACGATTCCCCGATCTCGTCCATGGCTGTATTTAAGCTCTGCATGAAAGCATTGCCTCTGGCGACCTCTTTGCCGGTTTGTTTTGCGTATTCGTTTGCCTGCCGGACGGCGGCCGCATTCTCTTCCGCCTGCTGTGCCACGCCGGCCACCGATGCGTTCAGCTCCTCAACAGTGGCAGCCTGTTCGGAAGCGCCGGATGCCAGGGACTGGGCGGCCGAAGACACCTGATCCGCTCCCAGGGCCACCTGATTGATGGAGGTCCTGAATGAGGAGAAAATCGTGTTTAAGTTGGATATGATCCCGTTTAAAGCCGTCTTCAGCCGGATAAAGTCGCCGGAATATTCCAGCTTTGAGGTAACCGTGCAGTCTCCCTTTTCCAGGCTGCTTAATACGGAGGCGGTCTCCCCGATGATTGAGCTTAAGGCATTTACCGTATAGGTCAGAGAAGCGGACAGGGTGCCGATCTCATCCTCCGTATGGTATTGGGGAACCTCCGTATGGAGATCGCCCTCTGTGAGCAGCTCAAGCCTGCGAACCATGCTGATAATGGGATTCACGATGGGATCAGCGATCTTTTTTGCGAAAAAGAAGGAGGCGATCACAAACAGCACCACAAATATGACCGTGACAGCGATGGAGAGATAGAAGTTCTGCATCAGCTCCGCCGTCCTGACAAAAACGCCGATGGACCAGCCATCCGTACCGGGGATGCCGGTGTATCCGGCCGTGACCTGGTTTCCTTCCAGATGCCCGGACTGGATGCCCGTTTTTCCGGCGATCATGTTTTGAACTACGGCGGCGGCTTCTGCGTAGGAATCATCCTTCTGTGCCATTTCTATGTAATTCAGCTGCCGGGTCACCAGCTCCTTATTTTTATGTGCAATAATTTTTCCCGTTTTATCCGCAATGAGTCCGTAACCTGATTCTCCGATGGAGATGCCGTCGATCATTGTGCTGAAGGTGCTGCTGTCCAGAAGCGCGAATACGATCCCGTCGTAGGCGCTGCTTTTAATCTTTGATGATACGACCAAAATGGTTTTCCCGTCTTTTGCGCTGACCAGGGTGGACGAGAGATAGGTGTTTCCGGCCATGGCTTCTTTAAAATAATCCCGCTCTCCGATCATCACGTTGTCCATGGTATTTCCATTGGAATCAGCCACCATGACCGAATCAAAGCCGTAATCTTTGGCCAGTCCGGTCATTGCTTCATTCTTTTCTTCCTGGGTTTTGCCAGGATCCCAGACGGAGGAGTCCTGAGCGATGGCTTCGATCCTGGTCTTATAAACCTGAATGGCATTCTGAACGGACTGGCTGTGAGCGGCCGTGGTTTCCTCTATCCTTAATTTCGTGTTGTTTGATGCATCCCTGTACAGCAGCGTGGTGCTGACTGTGCCGAAAAGGATGGAAATCACTGCGGCCAGGGCGGCGATGCCAAGCTGCAGCTTTCTTTTTATGGAGCTTCTTCCCGAGAGCTTTTGAATCAGTCCGGCTTGTGTGTGTTTGCTTTTCATCATTTTCATTCTCCTCTGTGCTATGAAACATACGATGGGTTTCTGACGGCGTTTTTTGATTTTCACATTGAATTGGTCACAATTTAATTTTACACAATTATCATAAAATGTCAATAAAAAATACCTACATTTTAAAGATAATTTATTAAAATTAAATTGTGCAATATTAATCAAAAGATAAAGGAGAATGATTGAAAGAAAATCCCCGCCGCCGATGGAAATCCGGAACAATCCATGGTATGATGGCGGGGAACAGGGACAGGGATTCCCCAAGCTGTTTTGGTTCCCTGTCCTTACGATAAAGAGAAAGGCAGATGAGATTATGAGTAAAATTGATAAATATCAGACACTGATTATTTTCGCGGCCATGCCCATTGGCCTGCTGCTGGGGGCTTTTTTAAATATTCCGTTAAAGGATTACCGGAAGGCATTTTTAAACCTGCGGTTCTCCGCAGCCACCGTTCTGATCAACTTTGTATGGACGCCTGTATTGGTATGGTTTCTGGGGAAAGTGTTTTTATCCTCTTCTCCTGTCATGCAGATCGGATTCATCATGCTGATGGTCACTCCCTGTACGGACTGGTATCTCATATTTACCGGACTGGCGAAAGGAAATGTGCCGCTGTCAGCTACCGTACTGCCGGTCAATCTGGTTTTTCAGGTGGTGCTGCTTCCGGTTTATCTGCTGATTTTCGGAGGAATATCCGGAACTGTCAACCTTGGGGAGGTTGTGGGCAGTGTGTTCCTTATGCTGATCCTGCCTTTCTTGCTGGCACAGCTTGGAAAAGTGCTGCTGAACCGGATGGGGGACAGGGAGAAGAAAGAGAGAATCCGCAGCGCCCTGGGGACTTCCCAGACACTGCTGCTTTCCATGGCGATTATGGCCATGTTTGCCGCAAAGGGGAAAGATCTCCTGTCAGGCTTACATGTTGCGGCGGTGCTTCTGGTTCCCATCCTTTTCTTTTACATCATCAACTTTCTTCTGGCCCAGGCGGTGGGCAGGGCCTTTCACTATACCTATGAAGACAGGGCCAGCTTAACCCTGACCACCATTGCGAAAAATTCACCTATGACCCTTGGAGTGTCGCTTATGGCTTTTCCCAATGAGACTCTGATCCATCTGATCATGGTGATCGAACCCCTCATTGAGCTTCCGGCCATGATGCTGATCACGGGAATCCTGCTTAAAACCAGAGGGCGGATTGCCGGAAACAGGGAATAACAGGCTCCAAAGATTTAATCGTGTTTTTTTTTCACTAAGGCCCCGGGTTATTGACAGCATGAGACCCGTATGATAGTTTAATGCATAAATGATTGCTTATATATTAATGGAAAGAAGGTGAGTCTGTGGCTGACTGCAGGGAATCCGACGCGCTTTGCTGCTGTACCGTTATTCATGAAGACATTCTGGAAAAAGTGAGGAAAGAGATGACTGATGACCGCCGGCTCATGAAGACCGCGGAGCTTTTCAAGGCCTTTGACGATCCTACCCGCCTTAAGATCATCAACGCCATCATGATTTCTGAAATGTGCGTATGCGATATTGCGGCATTGCTCGGCATGAACCAGCCTGCCATATCACATCATTTAAAGGTTCTGCGCCAGGCAGAGCTGATCAGATACCGGAGGGAAGGCAAAATAGTCTATTATTCTCTGGATGATGAGCATATAGAGCAGCTGTTTCAGCTGGGCCTGGCCCATGCATCGGAAAAAAAGGGAGAATAAACGGAAATGGGGGGCATTATCCGGGAAGTATATTTGAATGCGGCTGTTAGCTTAGACTAACTGCCGCATGTTTCGCATCAGATATTCGGGAGGAAAAAAAGTATGTTGATCATAGATGGGAACAGCAGGGAACCGCTGTATTTACAGCTATACAGGCAGATAAAGGCGGATATTTTGAGCGGCAGGCTCAAATCAGGAGCAAAGCTCCAGTCCAGCCGGAGGGTTTCCGATGAGCTCCATATCAGCCGGAACACCGTTGAGCTGGCATATGACCAGTTATTTGCGGAAGGCTTTATTACAAGCATCCCGCGGAGAGGCTATTATGTGGAGAAAACGGATGTCAGGAAGATCCGGGATTGGATGCCTCATGAGCATCAGGAACCGGCGGCGGAAGCAGGCGAGAAGATCAGATATGATTTCCGGTGCGGCAGGCTTCTGTTTTCTGAGCTTCCCTGTGCCCAGTGGCACAGACTGACCGCCAGGTGCTTTCGGGATTTTAAGGATGAAATGGCCATGAAAAAATCACCCTTTGGCGAATCCGGCCTCCGGAGGGAAATACAGAGGTACATACACAATTACCGTAATGTGGAATGCACGGAGGAACAGATCGTTGTAACAACGGGAACCCAGTTCTGCCTGGATATCATCTGCCGGATTTTAAGATCCATGGGCGGGGAAGACGGCATGGCAATGGAGGAACCGGGGTATGACCAGTCCCGGATAACTTTTGAAAACAACGGATTTCAAATCAGACCGGTGGAGCTGGACCGGCAGGGAGCCATGGCGGAGCCCTTAAAGGAGATGGACTGCCTGGCCGTATATGTGACTCCTTCCCATCAGTTCCCCACAGGAACGGTGATGTCCATGGCCAGGCGGGAGGAATTTGCCGCGTGGGCCAGGGAGAAGGACGGCTATATCATTGAAGATGATTATAACTGCCATTATCTCCATGGGTTAAGGCCCATTCCCTCCCTTCAGTCCCTCTGCGGGGAGAACGTTTTCTATATTGGCAGCTTTTCCGACATACTGCTGCCGTGCATCAATGTTTCCTACATGGTGGTGCCTGAGAAACTGCTGGACCGGCTCCACCGCCTGATGGATAATTACGCGCCCTTTGTTCCGTTCCTGACGCAGAAGCCCCTGGAGCTGTTCATGAAGGAAGGGTATTGGGAAAGCCATTTGAGAAAAATGAGAAAACGGTATAAAGAAAAAAACGAAGCGCTCTTAAACGCGCTCAAAGACCGTTTCAAAGACAATATAACCGTCAGAGGCCACCGGGGAGGCTCCCACGTACTGGTTACGGTGAAATGGCCGGTGAAGGAGAGCGAGCTGGTCAGCCGGGCGCGCCGGGCGGGAATAGGCGTTTATCCCACCTCAAATTACTGGAGCCGGTCCGGAGAGAGAAAAACGGCCGTACTGCTCAACTACGGAGGGATCGCACGGGAAGACATCCCGGAAGCGGTGGAATGCCTGTACAGGGCCTGGCATGACGGTGGGTCTGGAACCATCAAGGATTGTGATACTGGTTCTTTTGATTCTTTTTAGTACGGTATAAAATATATTTATGGATGGAACAGGTATCCGCCAGGCGGCTGTCCGTCCAAATATATATTAGGGGGGCTTTTGATGCTTTTATCCCTGTCACCGGTGGGTGAAATAAGCCGTATCAAAGCGATCTGGGCGGAGGCTCATATCATGAATATCCTTGAAGAAGCCGGAATAGCCGTGGACTGCGAAGTTTACGTGCGGTTAAAAACATATGATGATGTGCTTATTGTCGACGTCAACGGAAAACGCATGGCAATCGGCGGAGAGCTGGCAAGGAAAATAATTTTATAGGCCCATGGCCGCAGCCTTATAACCGGAAGGTTTTTGCTGCGGCCATGGTTTTTTTGAAAGGCTGTGGACCCATGAGGATGATGAAATCTGGACCTTGTGCTTTGAGTTAGAAGAGACTAACATAAATGAGGCGTATAGTGATACCGATGGGAAATCAAGGGTATCCTGCTTCAGATAAACAATGAAAGGAGGGAGAAAAAATGCGTAAAATGTTTTCTGCAATGGCTGTAGTGCTGGTCCTGATCTGCATGCTGCCCTTAAATGCCTTTGCTGCCGCGGCTCATGAAACCTGGAACGATGTTGTGGATGATATGGAAGCCATATTGGATGAGTCCTATGATCTGTATGTGTCGGGAGAGGCAAAGGCGGCCAAGGAAAAGGTTGACGTGGCGTATTATTCGTTTTACGAAAAGTTGGGGTTTGAAAAAACGGTAATGGCCCATATATCAGGCAACCGGGCCGCTGAGGTCGAATATCAGTTCAGCTTTGCGAAAAAGGCCATAAATGCCGGAAAAACCAAAGAAGAGGTAAAAACATCTCTTGACGAGCTGACCAGGTTGCTGAGAGAGGATGCCAACCAGCTTGACGGCAAGGAGGAGAGTGCTTTGAGCGTTTTCCTGGCTTCGCTTCTCATCATAACAAGGGAAGGCTTTGAAGCCATTATTATCGTCGGAGCCATTATTGCATATCTGGTCAAGTCCGGAAACAAACAGAAAACCGGCGCAGTATATTGGGGATCGGTCATTGCCCTGGGCGCAAGCGTTTTGATGGCTTTCATCTTAAACAGCCTTTCGGGGGCCAGCGGTGCCAATCAGGAAATTACGGAAGGCATGACAATGCTGGTGGCCGTGGTGGTGCTGTTTTATGTCAGCAACTGGATGGTTTCCAAGTCAGAGACTGAGGCCTGGACCGGCTATATCGAAGGAAAGGTGCAAAGCTCCATCACCAGGGGAAGCGTAATGTCTCTGGCGTTTGCCGCGTTTCTTGCGGTATTCCGGGAAGGAGCCGAGACGATTCTCTTTTATCAGGCGCTACTGGCAGGGACAGATACATACTATAATATGATCTGGATCGGACTTGGGACAGGCTGCCTGCTTCTGGTGGTCATCTATCTCCTCATTCGGTTCATGAGCATTAAGCTGCCGCTGAAGCCGTTTTTCCTCGGCACCAGCCTGCTGCTGTTCCTCATGTCCATTTCCTTTGCCGGTTCCGGAGTAAAGGAACTGCAGGAAGGAAATCTGGTGGGCGTTACTCCGGTACCGTGGATCTCTTCGGTTGATATCCTGGGCATTTATCCGACCATGGAAACCCTGATTCCACAGGCAGTCCTGCTCGTACTCACAATTGTCACATTTGTGATACAGTTCAGGAAACGAAAAAAAATTCAAGCAAAATAAAACATTTAGGGAGGTACTATCAATGAAATTAAGAAAACTATCCGTTGCTGCCATGGCTTTGGCAATGATGACGTCCTTTGCGCTGGCTGGCTGCGCTTCCGGAGGCAATGCTTCCGCCGGCTCCTCCGGCACAACGGCCGCCGCAGAGGAGGCAAGTGAAGAGGAAGACAGCGTTGTTGCTCCCGGTGATGTGGCCGGATTTGAGGAGTTCCCCATCGGAGACGATCAGGAACTGGGGCCCTTGAATGTCGCGGCCGTTTATTTCCAGCCGGTGGATATGGAACCTGTGGGAAACAGCCTTCCGGCTGCTGAGGCGGACATGCATATAGAAGCGGACATCTCCGCCCTGAAAAACGATCTGGGATACGGCGTAGGTGATTTCGTTCCTTATCTGACCGTGAAATATGAGATAATCAGCGAGGATGGGAATACAAAGCAGGAAGGAACCTTCATGCCCATGAGCGCCAGCGACGGACCGCACTATGGCGCCAACATCAAGCTGGGAGAGGCCGGCACCTATAAGGTACGCTTCATCATTGAGAACCCCGAGGCACAGGGATACTTGCTCCATGTAGATAAAGAGACCGGCGTTACGGGAAAATACTGGACCGATTCCCTTATCGCGGAATGGGATTTTGATTATGTGCCGAGAGTCTGGTAATACCTGTCTGAATTATTAGCAGATCTCATCCCATGGATATTATGTGCGCCATGATCAGTCCGCCTGAAGGCGAAAAACTGGCATGGCGCCTGTCATTTGTGTTTAAAGGGAGGTGGTAATACCATGCTGAAGTATATGATACAGGTTGTGCAGAATTCACTTACCACCGGTATTCTTCTGGCAATGCTGTTTGCCCTGGCAGAAAACGAAGGCGGACAGAAACAAAAAAAGTGGCTGGTCCGGGGATTTGGGGCGGGAACCGGGGCGGCATTTCTGCTGGCATTTTTCAAGGCCACGACGGTTCTGATCAACAGAGAATATTTCAATATGGGTATTTTGTCTGCCGGGATCCTGGCAGAAATTCTTTTTTTCATACTTACCTGGGGAGGTTTAAGGAAAAGGCAGCAGCTCCTGCATGAAAAGGCCTGCCAAACGGTATATGCTGTTCTGGCGGCCCTGCTCCTGCTCTACTGCCTGCCTGACATATTCCTGTATCCCACGGATTTCCTGATGTCGGGGGAAAGCGTATTCAGTACGGATTTTCTCTTTAAAACAATCGGATATCTGGCCGGACTGCTTATTGTTGCGGTTTCAGGCCTTGCCCTGTATAAAGCGGGAACGGATCTGTCCGGCAGACTGGTGCGGGTTCTTCTGACCGTCAGCCTGGGCGTGAATATGATCAGTCAGTTCGCGACTATCCTGCAGTTCATGCTGGCAAGGCGTATCATTCCCATGCAGAAGGGGCTCTTTGCGTTCATTAAAACAGCTGTAAACTACAAGGAATGGTTTTTATACGCCATCATGGCCGTCACGGCCCTGGCGGCTGTCATTTTGTGGATCAAAAGCCTTCACCCGAAGGAAACGTTTGCAAACCCGGCCCAGCACCGGAGGATCCGGGCCGCATCCCGCAGGCAGAGACGCTGGTGCGGGGCCGCGATGACGGGATATGTCCTCGCCATCCTGTGTCTGACCGTTGTTAAAGCGTATGATGAGAGGGAGGTCGTGCTTTCCCCCGCGGAGCCCATGGACATTGTGGGGAATGAGATCGTGATACCCCTTGAAAATATCAACGACGGCCATCTGCATCGTTTCGTATACATGGCCGGAACCGGGACCGAGGTCCGGTTTATAGTGATCAAGAAAAATGCCAACTCTTTCGGAGTCGGGCTTGATGCCTGCGACATCTGCGGTCCCACAGGCTATTACGAGCGTGACGACCAGGTGATCTGCAAGCTTTGCGATGTGGTCATGAACAAGTCCACCATCGGATTCAAGGGCGGATGCAACCCTGTGCCCCTTTCCTATACTCTGAGCGGGGGCAGGATGGTGATCCAGACGCAGAGCCTGGAAAATGAAAAGAGCAGGTTTGAATAAAGGAGGGAAGACATGTTCTGGAGAATGGTGAAAGGCGCGCTTTTCCGCCAGAAAGGGAAAATGCTGATGATCGCATTTACGGTTGCACTGGGTGCTTCTCTTGCCACCGCAATGCTCAATGTGATGCTTGATGTGGGAGATAAGGTCAATCAGGAGCTGAAAACCTATGGCGCCAATATCAATGTGCTGCCCAAGGGCGCTTCCCTGCTGGGAGATCTCTACGGCGTGGAAGAGGATTCCGGCATGAATGACCAGTATTTGCAGGAATCGGAGCTTGGAAATATCAAAACGATTTTCTGGGCTTACAACATTGTGGATTTTACTCCTTATCTGAACGCCCAGGTAAAGCTGTCCGGCCAGGACGACCCGGTGAAGCTTACGGGGACCTGGTTTGAGTATCATATGGACCTGCCCACGGGAGAATCTGTGGATACGGGAATGAAGAATATGAAGAGCTGGTGGGATGTGACCGGTGAATGGATTTCCGATGAGGATGAAGGTTCGGCCATGGTAGGAAGCCTGGCGGCAGGCAGAAATAATATCCAGGTGGGTGATCTCATTACGGTGGAAAGCGGCGGGCAGACCAGGGAGCTGGCTGTCAGCGGGATTTTCAATGCGGGGAGCGATGAGGATGAACAGATTTATGTCCCCCTGCAGACGGCCCAGAAGCTGGTAAACCGGGCGGGCCTGGTGAGCAGCGTGGAGGTGAGCGCCCTGACCACGCCTGACAATGAACTGGCCCGTAAGGCGGCCCAGAATCCGCACAGTCTCTCCATTAAGGACTGGGAAACCTGGTACTGCACGGCCTATGTCAGCTCCATCTGCTATCAGATCGAGGAGGTGGTTACCGATTCGGTGGCCAAGCCCATCCGCCAGGTGGCGGAATCAGAGGGGGCGATCCTTGAAAAGACCCAGCTTCTCATGCTTCTCATCACCATACTGAGCCTTGCCGCTTCGGCCCTTGGCATTTCCAACCTTGTAACGGCCAGCGTCATGGAGCGCAGCCGTGAAATCGGCCTGTTAAAGGCGGTGGGCGCCCATAATTCTCCTGTTTCATGGCTCGTATTGACGGAGATCCTTGTCACCGCCGTGGTGGGAGGGACTGCCGGATATTTTGCCGGACTGGGTTTTGCCCAGATCATCGGGCATTCGGTATTCGGTTCATCCATTGACATTAAACCAATGGTGATCCCCCTTGTGGCGGTCCTGGTTTCCATTGTGACCCTGGCGGGAAGCATTCCGTCTATCCGTCTTCTGCTCTCGCTTCGCCCGGCAGAAGTCTTACATGGCAGGTGATTTTTATGAAAAGACAATCGATGTACCTTAAAATGATAACCAGCTCCTTAATCCGCCGCCGTTCCAGGATGATTGTGGCTCTTCTGGCAGTTGCCATCGGCGCAACGGTCCTTTCCGGGCTGGTCACCATCTATTATGATATTCCGAGGCAGATGGGGCAGGAATTCCGGTCCTACGGCGCCAATTTAATTTTCATGCCGGGAGGCGGCGATTCGGTGCTGAGCGGGGAAGAAGCCGAAAAAATAAAGGAATACCTTCCTGCCGGCAATGTGGTGGGAATGGCTGCCTACCGTTATGAGGCCGTCAAGATCAACGAACAGCCGTTTATGGCAGCTGGCGCGGATCTGGCCGAAGTGAAAAAGACCAGTCCCTACTGGTATGTTTCGGGAGAGTGGCCCCAGGAGGCCGGGGAAGTTCTCATCGGACAGGAGGTGGCGGACTATATCGGCCTTTCAGAGGGGGATACCTTTACCGCCACCGGAACCGACAGCGGCAGCAAAGGCTTTTCCCTGGATTTTACCGTATCGGGAATTGTCCAGACCGGAGGCACGGAGGAAGAATTTGTTTACATGTCCCTGGCGGATCTGGATCAGGCCATGGGAAACAGCGGGGAGTTTGACGTGATCGAATGCAGCATTTCCGCTTCCCAGGAAGAACTGACCCATATGGCGGACCGGATCGGCGAAGAGGTGGAGGGGGTCACCCCACGCCTTGTGAAGCGGGTCACCGAATCGGAGGGAACCGTTTTAACCAAGCTTCAGGCACTGGTTTATCTGGTGACGGCTGTGGTGCTGCTGCTCACCATGATCTGCGTCGCCACGACCATGATGGCTGTGGTAACGGAACGGCGCAGGGAAATCGGCCTGAAAAAGGCTCTGGGAGCCGCAAACGCGGGCATTGTTGCGGAATTCCTTGGAGAAGGATTGCTTTTAGGCGGACTGGGAGGCCTGCTGGGGGCTGCTCTTGGCTTTGTATTTGCCCAGACGGTCAGCATAAATGTCTTCAGCCGCTCAATATCCTTTCAGCCGCTGCTGATACCTGCCACCCTGGCCGTTTCCATCGGGATCACCGGGCTGGCATGCCTGATTCCGGTCAGAAGCGCGACGGACGTTGATCCGGCGATCGTTCTGCGGGGCGAATAAATAAGGAGGATCAGAATGAATTTATTGGAGCTGAAAGATATTTCAAAAATTTACGGAAACGTCAAGGCCCTGCAAAATATTGATATGGAAGTCCGGCAGGGAGAATGGCTGGCGATCATGGGGCCCTCCGGCTCCGGAAAGAGCACGATGATGAATATTATCGGATGCATGGATAAACCCTCAAACGGGTCCGTGATCCTTGACGGCATAAATATTTCAAAAGAAAATTCAAAAAGCCTGACGAACATACGCAGGGATAAAATAGGACTGATTTTCCAGCAGTTTCATCTGATTAATTATTTGACCGCCCTGGAAAATGTGATGGTGGCCCAGTATTACCACAGCATGCCGGATGAAAAGGAAGCGCTCCAGGCCCTGGAGCGTGTTGGGCTGGGGGAGAGGGCCAGGCACCTTCCCAGCCAGCTTTCAGGCGGCGAACAGCAGAGAGTCTGCATCGCCCGCGCGCTGATCAACTACCCCATGCTGATCCTGGCGGATGAGCCCACGGGAAATTTAGATGAGACAAATGAAGGCATTGTGCTGGATATTTTCAAGCAGCTTCACAAGGAAGGAAGCACCATCATTGTTGTGACCCATGATCCCGAAGTTGCGGAAGAGGCCCAGCGCACCGTTGTGCTGGAGCATGGACGGATCGCAAAGGTGGTCCGAAACAACGGATAGACAGGAGGTGTGTGCCCATGAGGCAGAAAACAGCGGTTCTTTCTTTCGCGCTCATTTTTATGCTGACGGTGCTGTCTGGCTGCAAAGGCGGTTCTGACAATGCTGTCTTAAAGGACGGCACCTATTCCGGAATGAGCAGTGAGGATGACAAAGGCGCTTATGGAGAGGCGACAGTCACCGTTGCAGACGGAAAAATCACGGACTGTGAATATGTCACCTGGCAGAAGGATGGGACCGTGAAGGATGAAAACTACGGCAAGGTAAACGGTGATATTTCCAACCAGGATTATTATGACAAGGCCCAGCTTGCCGTGAAGGCCATGGATCAATACGCAAAACAGCTGGTAAAGGTCCGGAAGCCGGAGGATGTGGATGCCGTATCAGGAGCAACGGTCTCCTATGACCAGTTCCGTGAAGCGGTGGACGATGCCCTGGATAAAGCCAGGGAATGAAATGGCGAAGAATGACATCAGGTTCATGTTATACGAGGAGGAAACAGTTATGAAAAGCAGATTTATATCTGGGATTGCGGTTGCAGTTTCAGGATTATTGATTGTATTAGTTCCGGTTTGTATATTTCCCACGTGTTCAGGGGTGATTGAGACGGCAGCCGGCGGCACGGTGCCAATGAAATGTTTCTGGTCAGGACGGGCGGAAATGGGGGTCGGCTTTCTGATTCTCTGTTCCGGCATACTGCTCCTTTTCTTTCAATCGCCGCTTGTTCGGCTGGGAATCAGCATTATGACCGCTTTAGCCGGCCTTTTGGGAATTCTCATCCCCTCTCTGCTCATCGGCGGCTGTGAAATGAGCACCATGGCCTGCCGGATGGGAACTTTTCCGGCAGTCACCCTGTTGGGCGTTTTGACCGTTGTTTTCGGCGCTGCAAACGCCTTTTATCTCTGGAAGGGAAACAAAAAAACGAGGGGAAAGACAGATGGAAAATAAGCCGATGACCACCGTTCATATTGCGCTCCGCACGTTGAAGCACAAGCCGTACCGGTCGGCAGGGCTGGCATTTTTAGTGGCGGCCTTTGCCTTTACCCTTTTTGGCGGAACGGTATTGTCAAAAAGCCTTGAAAACGGTATGAACAGCCTGTCAAAACGGATGGGAGCGGATATTCTTGCTGTGCCCTACGGGTATGAAGCGGATATCCAGGGAGCCCTGTTAAGGGGAGAACCCAGCACATTTTATTTTGACGGCTCCAGTGTGGAAAAGGTGGCGGGGGTGGAGGGCGTAAAAGCGGTATCTCCCCAGCTGTATATCGCCACCTTAAACGCAAGCTGCTGCGCCTATCCGCTCCAGCTCATTGGATTTGATCCTGAAACGGACTTTGTCATCCAGCCGTGGATGTCAGAGGAGCTTGACCATCCCGTGGGGGATGGTGAAATTATCATCGGCAGCAGCATAAATGGGCAGGTAGGGAAAAAACTGAAATTTTTTAACCAGACCTATCTGATCGCAGGCCGGCTGGAGAAAACAGGCATGGGCTTTGACACCTCCATATTCATGAATCTGGACACGGCAAAGCAGGCGGCAAAGGCTTCCGAGCGGCAAAAGGCCCATCCGGCGGCGGAAGATGCCGATCTGATCTCTTCGGTCATGGTCAAAATTGAAGACGGATATGACGGAAAGGAAGTGGGCAATCATATTCTGCAGGCATGGGCAAAGGACGGCATATATGTGGTGGTGGCCCAGAACATGATGAATGATATTTCCGGCAATTTACGCGGACTCACGGCCTATATTATCATTATGACCGGAGGGCTCTGGGTGCTGGCGGTCAGCGTGCTGGTTCTGGTATTTTCCGTGACCTTAAACGGAAGGAAGAAGGAATTCAGCATGTACAGGGTTTTAGGCGCCCCGAGGAGCAGACTGGTTCAGCTGATCCTGTGGGAATCCGCACTGATAAGCCTTTTGGGAACGGCTGCCGGCATGACGGCTGCCATCCTTGTGGTCTTTCCTTTCAGTACATATATCGGTTCCCGGCTGGGGCTGCCTTATCTGCTGCCTGGCTTAGGCACGCTTTTTCAGGCCGGGGCCACAAGCTTTCTTCTGTCTTTTTCCGTGGGTCCGCTTGCTTCCGCTTACTGTGCGTTTAAAATAGGAAGATCGGAGATCTACAGTACCATGAGGGAGGGAGAATAATGTTTCTGGAAATCAAAAGCCTGACCAGGGAATATGAGCGGGGAAACGAGAAGTTTTTCGCTGTGAAGGATACGGATCTGTCTGTTGAAGCCGGTGATTTTATCAGCATCGTCGGCCGGTCCGGAAGCGGAAAAAGCACTTTTCTCAATATGATCGCGGGGCTTGTAAAGCCCACCTCAGGTCAGATAAAGCTGGAGGAAACGGACATCTGGTCCTTAAAGGACAGGGAAATTTCAAAGCTGAGAAATACCAGGCTGGGATATATCCCCCAGGGATATGGAATACTGGCTGATTTAACTGTTTTTGACAATGTCAGGCTGCCCTATTTCTTTTCAAAACGCAGTGGGGACGCTGCCGGAAGGGCTGCCTTCCTTCTTAATGAGGTGGGCATTTCCGGCCTTTCGGAGATGATGCCTTCCCGGCTTTCCGGCGGGGAACTGCGCCGTGTTCTGATTGCGAGAGCTTTGATGAATGAACCGGATATCCTGATCGCAGATGAACCCACCTCGGATCTGGATGTGGGAACCACCAGAGAGATCATGGAGCTCTTCTGCCGCATCAACAAGGCCGGAACGGCAATACTGATCGTAACACATGAATTGGACACCCTGGGCTATGGCAACAGAGTGCTGACCATGAAATCGGGGCAGCTGCTGGAAGGAAATCAGCTGGAGGGTATATCTTCCAGTCATATTAATTAAAATAAGTATTATAAGGAAAAGAACATTTTTTTGAGGGGATTCTCTGAAGAATGTTCTTTTTTTGAATCAGAAAATTTACAAAAGTTAAAATTAGTGTATAATGTTTTCATTAAAAAGGTACCTTATCAGCGGTCGCTTTGAAGGGAATTCAAAGTGAGGGCACAAAAAGGCTAAGGATGGGATTGCATGGAAATGCTGAGAGAAACGGAATGGCTTACAATCAATAAAGTGTTGCTGGGAATGTATGATATATGCAGTATCGATGCATTTGCGGCCAGAGTCCTGCGGATATGCCGTATGATCATTCCTTATTCCAAGGGATATTTTATTGTGTTTGATGAAAAAGAAAATATAGCGGGCGGCCACTCCTCCTTTCTTGAAATGGAAAAAAAGATATATGAGAATTATATAAATTCATATTATGAAAAGGATTATATGAAATATATTTTTGACATATCCGGCCATTCGGTCACTTACCGTGATACGGATATTATGGAGGAGTCATACCGCAGAAAAACGGAATTTTACCGGGAATTTCTGAGGCCCAACAACATCCCTTACGGAGCGGGAATCGTTCTGCGCCGCGAAGGAAAAAACATTGGGATCCTGAATTATTTCCGGAGTGATCTATTAGGGGATTTTTCGGATAAGGATATGTTCATTCTGGATGTTTTGAAGGAGCATCTATCCCATATGCTTTACCGGCTTATGGAGCAGGAAAAGAACCGTGAACGGGATAAGGCTCTGGATCTGGGGAGGCTGGCGGTTTTTTACAGCCTTTCGGAACGGGAGAAGGAGGTTCTGGAGCACATTCTTGAAGGGAGGTCCAATGCCGAGACCGGTATTCTTATGAGCATCAGCCTGTCAACGGTAAAAAAGCATGTGTACCATATATTTTCCAAAATGAATGTCAGCACCAGAACACAGCTTCGTGCGGTGCTGGAAAAAAGTCAAAAAGTTCTATAAAAAGTTCTATTTTTATAAAAAAAATACCTATTAGGTTCAATTGTTCCCCATTCCCATTGGTGTTAGAATCTAAGAAAAATTAAAAAAAGAAAAAGTGCAAGG
Source organism: Lachnospiraceae bacterium 54-53 (assembly GCA_041223105.1). Classification (GTDB taxonomy): domain Bacteria; phylum Bacillota; class Clostridia; order Lachnospirales; family Lachnospiraceae; genus Lacrimispora. Next base: position 252,511 of record JBCLPO010000002.1, on the reverse strand, counting down.
ACGCATGGACTTTGTACTTTTTCTTTTTTTTATGAAAGGCGGATGAGAAATGGAAAAAATCTGGAGTAAGACATTAGAACCGGGAGAGAAGTGGTCAGGCAGCATAGGCAGGGGAAAATACGTTCATTTTAAGGCACTGGGAGATGACGCAAATGTATCCCTGCTTTTCTACAATATGTATGATACTTCTGAAAGATACAATATGCCCGACAGCTTAAAGGCACAGTTTACAGCCCATCTGACAAAGGGCAATGTGCTGATGAGTGATAACGGGAGGGTGCTGGCCAGTATTGTTGAGGACAGCCTTGGCTGGCATGATACGATTTCCGGTTATACGACCAGAGCCATGACGGACGGGAAATACGGAAAAACCACTTACCAGGAGATGGGAAACAGCTGGTTACGGTGCGGGGAAGAAAATTTTAAAATGGAATTGATCCGAAACAATATGAGCGCAAGGGATCTGGTGCCCTGCGTGAACTTGTTTTCCAAGGTATATGTGGAAGAAGACGGAAGCATGCATTATGAGCAGGGACACTGCAGGGAGGGGGCAACGGTTACGCTCCGTACGGAAATGGATGTGATTGTCCTGTTGTCCAATACGCCCAACCCCTTAAATACGGCAGCCTCTTATCCGTCGGCGCCGGTAACGATAGAGGTATACAATGCACCGGCAGTCGATTTGACGGATGAATGTGTAAATCACAGGGCGGAGAATTACCGTGCGTTTGAAAACACATGGGAATACTATAATCTGCTTGGCAAATAAAAAACCATATGAAAATGGAGGCTTAATATGTTGGGATTTGTAAAAAAGGAAAGTGAATTAAAAATAGAGGATGCAATATATGATGAGGCGCTTGAAGCGGGAAAAGGGTGGAGGCATGAACTGTTTCCGGGACAGAGCTTGCGCATTCTTGACCTGGAAGGAAATCAGGCGGTTGATACCACCTTTTATGATATGACCAATCCCGGAGATCATTACGGTGCGGTGACTACTATCGTGATGCAGAAGAACATTTATCTGACAACAGGAAGTATTTTAAGAGCAGAATCAGGAAAACCCCTGCTTGAAATCACCTCAGATATGACAGGGCGCCATGATACCTTGGGCGGCGCCTGCTCTTCCCAGAGCAATACGGTTCGTTATGCACGTGAAAAAATCGGTATGCATAACTGCAGGGACAGCTTTATGCTTCAGCTGGCAGAGGACTCCCACGATTTAAGGAAGCGTGATCTGGCGCCTAATATCAACTTTTTTATGAACGTTCCGGTAACAAAGGAGGGAGATTTAAAGTTTGATGACGGAGTATCGGCACCGGGAAAGTATGTGGAAATGAAAGCGCTTGAGCATATCATGGTGCTTATCAGCAACTGCCCCCAGCTCAACAATCCATGCAATGCCTATAATCCCACTCCGGTCAGGCTTCTGATCTGGAATGGGGAGAATTAAAGGATGGAGGAGCTCTTATGTTTAGTAAAGTACTGATAGCGAACCGAGGTGCAATTGCGGTCAGGATTGAGCGTACCTTAAGGAAAATGGGCATCGCCAGTGTTGCCGTGTATTCCCAAGCAGATCAGGACAGCCTTCATGTGGAACACGCCGGCGAGGCAGTTTATATTGGCGGGGGTCCGGCCAAGGAAACGTATCTGGATGCAGATAAAATAATAGAAGCAGCCTTAAAAAGCGGCGCAGAAGCCATTCACCCCGGATATGGTTTTTTAAGTGAGAACACAGCGTTTGCGGGGAAATGTAAGGAAAATGGAATACGCTTCATCGGACCTGATGCTGAGAAGATTAAAATCTTCGGATTAAAGCATTCTGCAAGAGCTTTGGCCCAAAAGGCAGGAGTCCCGCTGCTTCCGGGGACGTCACTGCTTTCCGGCATAAAAGAGGCGGTTTCGGAGGCAGAAAAAATCGGCTATCCGGTCATATTAAAAAGCACTGCGGGAGGCGGAGGAATCGGAATGAGAATATGCCATTCCAAAGAAGAGCTGGAGCAGGCATATGACGCGGTGTGCCATCTGGCAGAAACCAACTTTAATGATTCCGGTGTTTTTCTGGAAAAATATGTAACCAGGTCCCGCCATATTGAGGTTCAGATTTTCGGCAATGAATATGGGGAAACTGTGGCCCTTTCAGAACGGGACTGTTCCCTGCAGCGAAGAAACCAAAAGGTGGTGGAGGAGAGTCCCGCCCCCGGATTATCTCATGAGGTCCGTAAAAGGATGCACGATGCGGCGGAGAGTCTGGCAAGGGCAGCCTCATACCATAGTGCGGGAACCGTTGAATTTCTATATGATGAGAAAGCAGAGGATTTTTATTTCCTTGAAGTAAATACGAGACTTCAGGTGGAACATGGCATTACCGAAGAGGTTTACGGGATAGACCTGGTGGAATGGATGGTAAAAGAAGCGGCAGGCGAATTAAAAGACCTTTCCTCTCTGGTGAAGGAATGTAAGGGTCATGCAATGGAGGTCCGGGTCTATGCGGAAGACTGCATGAACGGCTTCCGCCCGGGGACCGGGATTATTGATGAGGTATATTTTGATGACAGGGCAAGAATTGAGACATGGATTCAAAAGGGAGTTTCCGTTACCTCTCTTTATGATCCCATGCTGGCAAAGCTTATTGTTCATGGAACGGACCGGGAAGATACGATCCGGAAGATGAAACAGGTGCTTGCAAAGTCCCGGGTGTACGGAGTCACCACCAACATGCAGTATTTAAAGACACTGCTTCATATGGAAGAGTATGAAAAGGGAGAATTGTATACCGGAATGCTGGGCAGCTTCCTGCCCCAGGAAAATGCAATTGAGGTACTGGACGGCGGTGTCCAGACAACGGTCCAGGATTATCCGGGTATGATTGGATACTGGTTTGTAGGCGTCCCTCCCTGCGGCCCCATGGACAGCTACAATTTCCGGCTGGGCAACAGCATTCTCGGCAATGGGGAGAGTGCACCGGGTCTGGAGATGACTTTACGGGGAGGCAGCTACCGTTTCCGTACCACAGTAAGCTTCTGCATCACCGGAGCGGATATGGAGGCCACACTGGACGGAGCACAAGTCGGTATGTACCAGGTAGTGCACGCATCAGCCATGCAGGTATTGAAATTCAAGGACTGTAAGGCGGGAATGAGGACTTACCTTCTGGTTGCGGGCGGTTTTGATATGCCAAAGATCATGGGAAGCAGCGCCACCTTTATAGACGGGAAATTCGGCGGACATAACGGCAGGGCGCTGCGGGCCGGGGATGTACTGAATATGACCGGCCCCTGTGTCATCGATTCCATTGATTCCATGCCGGAAAAATACCGTCCCGGGATCACCGGCGAATGGACTGTGGGGGTCCTTCCCGGCCCCCAGCCCACACCGGAATACCTAAAGCCGGAATATTTAAAAACGCTGGTCGAAACCGAATACGAGGTCAATTTTAACAGTGCCAGAACCGGTATCCGCCTAAATGGGCCAATTCCCCAGTGGGTCCGCCAGGATGGCGGTGAGGCAGGGCTTCATCCTTCCAATATCCATGATAACGCATATGCCATCGGTACCTTGGATTTAACAGGGGACCAGTCCATACTCCTTGGGCCGGATGGACCCAGCTTAGGAGGATTCGTATGTCCGGTGACCACTGCCAAAGGGGAGCTGTGGAAGCTTGGACAACTGCATCCGGGGGATAAGGTGCATTTTCAGATCTTAAGCCTGGAGCAGGCAAAGGATATCAGAGAGGCCATGGAGGGAAATATTAGGCATGAATATAAGATGATCAAACTTCCAAAGCCTGTAAAACCGGATTACAGGGATGCCATACTGGCCGAGGAAGAGACTATAGGCCCGGCAGTTATGATCCGTCTTGCAGGAGAAGAAAATCTGCTGGTGGAATTCGGAGAGATGGAGCTTGATATTGAGCTTCGTTTCCGGGTGCATATCCTGATGCAGGAGCTAAAGAAAAAGAAGCTTCCGGTGATTGACTTAACCCCGGGGATCCGTTCTCTTCAGGTTCACATAGACATAGATAAAATATCCGCAGGGGAAATGGCGGAGATCATACTTGAGACCAACAGGCACCTTCCCGAGCTGTCGGATGTAACGGTGCCGTCGAGAATCATTAAGCTTCCCCTGTCCTGGGATGATCCACAGACCAGGCTTGCAGCCCGGCGTTACCAGCAGACGGTGCGTCAGGATGCGCCGTGGTGCCCCAGCAATCCCGAGTTTATCCGCAGGATCAATGGATTGGACAGTATTGATGATGTAAAAAAAATTGTATTTGAAGCAGACTATCTGGTATTGGGGCTGGGGGATGTGTACCTTGGAGCTCCGGTTGCGGCTCCCATTGATCCCAGACACCGGCTGGTGACAACCAAATATAATCCGGCAAGACCGTGGACACCGGAGAATGCGGTTGGTATCGGGGGCGCTTATCTGTGTATTTACGGAATGGAGGGACCGGGGGGATACCAGTTTGTGGGAAGGACCATCCAGATGTGGAATCCGTTAAAAGAGACCGAGTACTTTAAGGCAGGAAAGCCCTGGCTCCTTGATTTCTTTGACCAGATTAAATTCTATCCCGTAGGAGCAGAGGAGATATTAAAGGCCAGAGAAGATTTTCTCCGCGGTAAATTCCCTGTTGAAATTGAGGAAACCACGTTTCATCTGGGGGATTACAGGCGGTTTCTGGAGGAAAACAAAGAGACAATCAAACGGTTTAAGGATCATCAGAAGAAATCCTTTGAAGCGGAACGCCGGATGTGGAAAGAAAAAGGACTGGATGAATTTAAGTCCGAGGTACAGGAGGCGCCGGTCATTGCGGAAGAGGAGATACCGGACGGCTGTGAAGCGGCAAGAACATACCTTCCCGGCAGTGTCTGGAAGGTGATGATTGAACCGGGACAGCAGGTAAAAAAGGGAGATACCCTGATGATTCTGGAAAGCATGAAAATGGAATTTCCCATTGAATCGGAATACCGGGGAATGGTTGAAAAAATATATTTAAAGCCGGGAGAACAGGTACATTCCGGACAGCTTGCAGTAAGCATCAGAATATGAAAGAATTTACCGTATCTGCACACGACTATAAAAAGTATGAACGAGTAAAAAGCGAGGAAATTTTTAAGGTTCAGCGCCTTCCGGACTTGTTTGTGACTTGAGCGAAGTGAAAGGAATGATAAAAAATATGACCTATTTTCCGGACAAATTGACATTTGCATGGATAAAAAACAGCTATGAGAACGGCAGTATGACTCCCCGTGAGCTTGCACAGGAGATTGTAAGGCGCTCTGAGTATTACCGTGATTACAATATATGGATTACAAAACCCGCCATGGAACAAATGAGCCCTTATCTTAACGCTCTCCCGGAAAACAAAGGGGAGCATCCCCTTTGGGGAATTCCGTTTGCGATCAAGGATAATATCGACTTAAAGGATGTGCCCACAACCGCTGCCTGTAAGGATTATGAATATATTCCGACAGAACATGCAGCAGTTGTGGAAAGGCTGATTGCCTCCGGTGCCATACCGGTGGGAAAGACCAATTTAGATCAGTTTGCAACCGGTCTTGTAGGAACCAGGAGCCCTTTCGGCGAGGTTCACAATGCCCTTAATCCGGAGCTTATAAGCGGGGGCTCAAGCTCCGGGTCAGCGGTTTGTGTTGCTCTGGGAATGGCGGCCTTTTCCCTGGGCACGGATACGGCAGGCTCCGGAAGGATCCCGGCGGCACTCAACGGCCTGGTGGGATATAAGCCTTCGCTTGGAGCATGGTCCACACGGGGAGTTGTTCCGGCATGTGCAAGTCTGGACTGCGTGACCGTATTTGCAAATAACCTTGAAGATGCGAAAACCGTGAATTTTTCTGCAAGAGGCGAAGACGGGAAAAGTCCCTGGTCAAGAGTTTATGATGTTCCTGTGCCTGCCGCGCCTAAGAAGATCTGCCTGCTAAAGGACGGACTTGAATTTTTTGGCCCCTATGCGGATATTTACAGAAAAAAATGGAAGCAGGCGGAAAGCAGGCTGAATTCCTGCGGGATAGAGGTGGAATATATCGACGGTTCCATGTTCCGGGATGCGGCATCCATCCTGTATGACGGCCCGTGGGTTGCGGAAAGATGGAAAGACCTTGGCGGGTTTGTAGAGAGCCATACCGGTAAGGTTTTCCCTGTCACCGAGACGATTCTTCGTTCCGGCGCGAAATCCCAATATACGGCAGGAACGGTATTTGAAGCAATGCATAAGCTGCAGGAATACCGATGGAGGGCAAAGAAGATATTAAGGGACGCCGTACTGGTTATGCCCACAGCCGGAGGCACCTTCACCCGCGATGAGGTCAGAGAAAATCCCATTGAGACAAACAGTCAGATGGGACTCTATACGAATCACTGCAATCTTCTCGATTTGTGCGCCGTTAATATACCCGAAAACACGGCAGACCATAAGCTGCCTTTCGGTATCACGATCTTTGGAAAAGCCGAAGAGGAAGGTCTGATTCTTGGAATGGCGGAGAGCTTTCTCCGGTCAGAGAAGGTGCCTCTTGCGGTATGCGGACTGCATAAAAAAGGATATCCCTTAGAAAGCCAGCTGGTTGAGCTTGGGGCGGATTATGCAGAAAGTACAAGAACAGCTCCTGAATATAAGCTGTATGAGTTAAATACCGTGCCGGTAAAACCCGGGATGGTGAAAGACCGGCAAAAGGGAACTGCGGTGGCAGTTGACATATACCGGCTTCCGGTGGATAAAATGGGAGCATTTATGCGGCAGGTCCGTGCGCCTCTTGCCATTGGAGATGTGCAGCTTCAGGATGGAACCTGTGTGAAAGGCTTTTTATGTGAGGAATATGCTGTTGCAGATGCAAAGGACATTACAGATATCGGAGCTTATGAGAGGACAGATTAGCGAATGGAGGAAACCGCAATGAAAATGATCAAAGCAATTGTAAGGCCGGAAAAGTCTGAGGAGGTACTGGAGGCATTGCTGCAGAGCGGCTCTGCAGCAGCAACCAAGACCAGTGTTCTGGGACGGGGAAAGCAAAAGGGATTGAAGGTCGGCAATACATATTACGATGAAATCCCCAAGGAAATGATAATGGTTGTTGTGAAAGATGAGGAGGAGGACCGGATCATTAAAATTATTTCAGATGCTGCAAGAACCGACAAAAACGGTACTTATGGAGACGGAAAAATATTCGTCAGCACAGTGGAAAGAGCAGTGACGATCAGCAGCGGAAATGATGAGCTGTAAATGGGAGGGAGCAGCATGAAAGAGGTAATCATTATATTAAGACCAAAGATGTATTTCCCTACCAGGGACGCACTGGATAAAGCAGGCTTTCATTCCCTGACCGTGAAGGAAGTCGTGGGCAGGGGAAAAAGCCCGGTACAATATGATCTGGATGAAGGAAGTGAAATCAGGCACCGTCTGGTAGCGAAAAGACTGATCGACATGTATATCCGTGATGAAGACGTGGAGCGGCTGATCCATACGGTCATGGAAGTGAATAAGACCAATCATGCGGGAGACGGCAAGATCTTTGTACTTACGGTAAGCGATGCGGTTCGTATACGTACCGGTGAAAAAGGGACAGATGCTATCATGTAAGCACTTTTAAGAAAGAGAATGGTGACCGATATGAGAAAATTGAAAAAAATCATGGGGATAATACTGGCGGCGGCAATGGCAGCCGGCATGCTGGGGGGATGCGCAGAAAACAGCGGGGCAGGCAGTAAAGCGGAGGAAAAGACGGAAGAAGCGGCAGAGAGCAGTACGGCAAAGGGAACAAAAGACAATCCATTTATCTTAGGAGTGAGCCCCATGTCCGGCTGGTATGCCTGGTATGGGATAGAGGGAACGGGAATCTTTGAAAAGAACGGCGTATTTGTTAATATTCAGTTTTTCCCTGTATACAGCGATTCGCTGACCGCATTTTATTCCGGACAGGTTGACGGAATCTGTATTGCTGCTTCTGATACCGTGGCTCCGCTCAATGAGGGCGTTAATTTTAAGGTAGTATTGGTGAATGATAACTCTTACGGTGCTGACGGACTGGTGGTAAAAGAAGGGATCAGTTCCATACAGGATCTAAAAGGGAAGACCGTTGCAACGGAAGTGGGGACCCTTGAGCACATGTTCTTCTTAAAGATTCTTGAGCAGAACCAGATGAAAATCGACGATGTGAACTTCGTAAATATGACAATCAATGATGCAGGCCCTGCCTTTATTGCAGGAAGCATTGATGGGGCAGTTCTCTGGGAGCCTACGCTTTCTACTGCAATAGAGGCCGGAGGCAGGCTCCTTTACAGCACAAAAGAGGAGCCGGGACTGATTCCGGATACACTGGCAGTAAGACAGGAGGTCTTAGACAGCAGCCGGGAGGCGGTCCGGAAAATTGTGGATTCTTGGTTTGACGGCGTAGAAAAGCTGAAAGTGAAAGACCAGGATTTTATCGATGCTATTTGTGAGGGTGCGGAGCTTGAACAGGATGATTATATGATCATGTTAGATGGCGTCACCATTTTTGACAGGGCCATGAATGAGGAAACCTTTAAGGAAGGGGACAGTTATACGTACTTGAACTATACGTTACAGAAGTCAGCGGAATTCCTGCTGAATACGGGTATGATCAAAAAAATTCCGGAGGACGTAAGTTCTATCCTTGATGATACTTACATTAAGGGGGCTGAGTAATGATTCAAATAAAGATACGGAAGGAAATAGGCAGAAAGAAATATCTGCTGTATGCCGTACTCTCATTCACTGCGGTATTTTTAATATGGCTTCTTGCAAGTGAGAGTGGCGCCATAAAAGAGATATTTCTTCCAAAACCGCTAAATGTAGTCCGGTATTACATAGATTCTGCCAGAGACGGAAGCCTGTGGGAGAATACAAAAATCAGTATCTGCCGTATTACATTAGGTTTTGTGTATGCAGTGATCCTTGGTATCCCGGTCGGCATTCTGGTCGGAACATTTAAGAAATCTGAGGCAGTGATCCGTCCTCTGTGTGAATTTATCCGTTATATGCCGGTTCCTGCTTTTGTACCTCTGATTATGGTATGGATAGGAATCGGGGAAAACGCCAAGATTACCGTTATTTTTGCCGGGACCTTTTTCCAGCTGGTGCTGATGGTGGCAGACGATGCGCTGTCGGTACCGGATGATCTGATAAATGCAGGCTATACCCTTGGCTCGGGAACAAAAAATACAATTTTCAAGATCCTGGTTCCTGCGATGCTGCCAAGACTGATGGAAACTCTGCGGATGATGATCGGCTGGGCATGGACCTACCTGGTAAGTGCGGAACTGGTGGCTGCCAATACGGGACTTGGCTATACCGTTTTGAAATCCCAAAGATTTTTAAAGACAGATGCCATTTTTGCCAATATCATATTAATCGGTCTCCTTGGTCTTATCACGGACCGCATGTTTGCGGTGCTGAATAAGAGAATGTTCCCCTGGACAGAAGGAGGGAAGTAGTATGGAATTATTCGGAAATAAAAAGCAGGAGCTTCCGGTCCGGGAAGAGCATATTGAAGCGAATCTGGCGAATAGTACGATCTATGTGAAAAACCTGAAAAAGGTATATCCTTCCGGAAAGGGCAGCGTGAAAGCCATGGAGGATGTAACGATCAATGTTCTGGAAAATGAATTTGTATCCATTGTGGGACCTTCCGGCTGCGGAAAATCAACGCTGCTCCGTATGATCGCAGGCCTTGATACCATAACGGCCGGGCAGATCGTTATAAAAGACAGAGATATTATCGGTCCGGGGGCAGACAGAGGGATGGTATTTCAGTCCTATACCCTGTTCCCATGGCTGACGGTAGAAGATAATATCAAATTCGGCTTAAAGCTGCGCAAAGTGCCCGCCAGGAAGCAGGAAGAGACCGTAAATAAATATTTAAAGCTGATTAAGCTTGAGAAATTCCGCAACAGCTATCCAGGGGAGCTGTCCGGAGGAATGAAGCAGAGAGTCGCCATAGCAAGGGCACTTGCAAACAGCCCTGAGGTATTGCTCATGGATGAACCGTTCTCTGCCTTGGATCCTCAGACTAAGGCGGATATGCAGCTTCTCATGAGACAGATATGGCAGGAGGAAAAGCCTACGGTCATATTCGTTACCCATGATATTGAAGAGGCGGTGTTTCTGTCCGGCAAGGTCTATGTGATGACCGCGGGGCCCGGCACTGTGAAGGCAGAAATCCCGATCCATCTTTCCTATCAGCGGGATCTGTCGTTAAAGGACACCATGGCATTTATAGATCTGCGGAAACAGGTGAACGGATTTATTGAGCATGAAGAAATATGAGGATAAAAAACAGGGACCAATCGAAGCAGGATGAAAGCTTCGATTGGTTTTTGAGATATAAAAATCGTGGATTGTGAGGAAAAGAATGATGCTGTCAAAATCGGATATGTTAACTTATCTGGCTGGGAAGGCAGACTGCTTTTCAGCGAAGCCTGATCCTTTCAGTGAGAATGGAAACGGGCATGGATGCGGTCATAATCTGCTGGGGGCAGCTGCGGAATTCAGGGAAAGGATTGGGCCGCATCCCTATGTATGCCCGATTCCGCCGGAGGTGAAGGGAGAATGAACGGATATTTGTCGATCACGGAACTGAGCAGGCATAAAAACATTACCACAGAGACCCTGCGCCATTATGACAGGATTGGCCTGTTTAAGCCGGACTACGTAGATCCTCAAAACAGTTACAGATACTATTCCTACCGTCAATGCGAGAAAATCGGAACCATTATAGAGCTTCGGAATTTAGGACTTTCCCTTAAGGAATTGCAGGAGTATTTAAATAACAGGAATATAGAGTCATCCTATAAGCTTCTGACGGGAAAAAGAATGGAAATCGCAGAAACCATACGTCAGCTGAAAACCATCCAGCTGGAAATTCATGCCAAGGTGGAAAGTCTGAAAGCAGCTATGGAGGCAGATGAAAGTGTCCGCGTGAAATACAGCATTTTTCCGGACCGTTATGTGCTTACCGCACCTCAATACAGAACCAATATGGATGAATATTTATATGATGTACTGGTTCTGGAGGAAGAATTAAAAGGGAAAATGCCGGTCTTTGCCACGGATCATATCGGTGCACTGATTGATAAGGAATCCCTGAGGGAATATGATTCTGTGATCAGCCGAACAGCCTGTCTGCGGGCGGAAAAAATATTGAAAAATTATCCAAGGGAGAAGCTGACAAAAATACCCGGCGGACAATATCTGGTATTTTCCGGGCGGGGGTGGTTTCGGACCGGCTGCAGCGGTGTTAAGGAGCTTCTGGATTATTTAAACCACGAGGGTCTGACCATAAAAAACGATGTTGTGGAATACTGCAGGGTCGATATGGACGTTACGGACAAGGAAGAAGAAATGGTATACACGCTGGAAATCATGATATAATCTCCGGGTAAATAAAAAATGAAAAAGTATTGACATTTGTGCTACACAAAGGTGTAAGATACAAAAAATCAAATAAAAGGCAGAAGGAATCGAAGGCGATTACGGAAGTAGTCGTCTTTTTTGTGCTTCCGGCATGGATATCGTCCGGTGGGTCACCAGAGATATAAAAAGGAGCAGACAATATCATGGAAAAAGAAAAAATGATTGAACTGATCGGCTTAACAAAAAAGTTCGGCAGTATGAAAGCGGTAAACGATATGGATCTGATCGTATATAAGGGGGAATTTTTAACCTTCCTCGGACCTTCCGGATGCGGAAAAACCACAACTCTCCGGATGATCGCGGGATTTGAAGAGCCTACTTCCGGAGCCATCGTTCTGGATGGAAAAAGCTGCGGGATGCTGCCGCCGGAAAAGCGGAATGTAAATACGGTTTTTCAGAATTACGCCCTGTTTCCCCATTTGAGCATTCGGGATAACATTGCGTTCGGACTGCATTTAAAAAAGCTGAATAAGAAAATCATAAAGGAAAAGGTAGATCATGTGATTTCTCTTGTCAAGCTGGAGGAGCATGTAAATAAAAGACCGGGTCAGTTAAGCGGGGGCCAGAAACAGCGGGTGGCCATAGCCAGGGCAATTGTCAATGAGCCCAAGGTACTGCTTCTTGATGAGCCCCTGGGAGCTCTGGACCTAAAGCTCAGAAAGGAGATGCAGCTGGAGCTTAAGCACCTTCAGAAGGAGCTTGGAATTACATTTATCTATGTAACCCATGACCAGGAGGAAGCCCTTACCATGTCAGACCGCATTGTGGTCATGAATAAGGGAAATATTGAACAATCTGGTGTTTCGGAAGAAATTTATGAGAATCCAGGGACCAGATTTGTTGCAGATTTTATAGGAGAGACAAATTTGATTTTGGGTAAGGTAAGCGGTATTGGAGACGGCTACTGCGATGTGGAGGCCTGCGGCAGAACCTACCGTATGGAGGGGGAAAGAAGCTATCATACGGGAAGCAGGATTTATATATCCATTAGGCCTGAAAATATCCATTTTGCAGACAGTATTGATAACTTAAGTAATTACAACTGTATGGAGGCCGTTTACGAAGAAGCTGTTTACGGGGGCAATGCGGTAAAGCATATGCTGTACAATGCAAATGGGGAAAAGATCATAATCAGCAGATTAACCAGAAAAGGAGAATGCTTCGAAAAGGGGCAGCTGGTGAGCTTTTGCTGGAGCAAAAAACGGGCGGTTCTGGTTCATGACGAGGAGTGATAAATAATGGAGAAGAAAGAATGCTGGTTTTTAAGAAAAAGAAAATGGTCGGGCATGGGCCTGACCATAGGACCGATGTTTGCATGGACGTTTCTGTTCTTTGTATTTCCCCTGATCTATGTTATTTCCTTAAGCTTCTGCACCAGAGATGCTTACGGGGGAATCGTTTACGAATTTACCTTAAAGAACTACAAGACGCTGATGAAGCCGGTTTACTTACATGTGATATGGAAGACCATGAAGATGTCGTTTGTAGTTACGGTTCTGGTCACGCTTTTTGCATATCCCTATGCATACATTGCGTCAAGAGCCGAAAAAAAGGTACAGAATCTCCTGGTTGCAGGAATTATGATTCCCTTCTGGACCAATGCACTGCTTCGCGTCTATGCAATTATGAATATTGCTTCGGCAAACGGGCTGGTTAATACGGCGCTTTTATCTATGGGAATCATAAAGGAACCGCTTCAGATTCTGTATACGGATTTTGCCGTGATGGCAGGAATGGTCTATACCATGGTTCCCTTAATGGTAATGCCCTTATATGCAAACCTCCAGAAAATAGACGGCTCCGTTCTTGAGGCGGGACGGGATCTGGGAGCCTCTTCCTGGCAGCTGTTTCAAAAGGTGATCTTTCCCATCAGCCTTCCGGGAATTATGAGCGGAATTATTCTGGTTTACGTTCCGTCCATGTTCAGTTTTTACATTGCGGATGCGCTGGGCGGCGGAAAGAGTATTATTATTGGAAATGTGATTTCCAATCAGTTTTCTTCCAGTAAAAACTGGCCCTTCGGCGCGGCGCTGGCGGTTTTTGTTATGACACTGTCCACACTTATGATTGCAGTTAAAAATCAGCTGACTAAGAAAATGGAGTATGGAACATGAAAAGAAAATTTAAATCAGGCTCCTTTTTATTTGCAGGTTTGGTCCTGGCCGTTTTATACATTCCCATTGGCATGGTAATCGCATTTTCCTTTAATGAACAGGAGCTTGGGATTAAGTGGACCGGCTTTACCCTTAAATGGTATCGGGACTTATTTGAACATCCGGACGCCGTAGCCGCATTCAGAAACAGTATGGTTGTTTCCGGGGTCACGACGGCAATTTCAATTATGATGGGTGCATTTGCTGCCATTGGATTTCACCGTTATGAATTCAAGGGGAAGACTGCACTGGATTCTTTTTTATACGTTCCGACAATCGTACCGGCCATGCTGTTAGGTGTGTCTTTGTTTTCCTTTTATGATATTCTTGGGATTCCCTTAAGCAAGGTTACGATTATTATCGCCCATGTTACATTCTGCGTACCGGTTACATTTAATACCATATTGTCTTCGTTAAACGGGTTTGACGGCTCCATAGAAGAGGCGGCACGGGATTTAGGCTGCAATGAGCTGCAGACCATTTTAAAAGTAATCTTACCTAATATCATACCTGCTATGATATCGTCAGGACTGCTGGCTTTTACCTTTTCCTTTGAGGATGTCATGACAAGCTTTTTCGTGGCAGGACCGGGAGATCAGACGCTTTCCATGTATATTTTCGGTCAGATTAAAACCGGTGTGAAACCGACGTTAAATGCATTAAGCACTCTGGTTATTCTGACTATGGTCGCGCTTGGAGTTTTATCTCAGATAGCGGAAAGCAAAGACCGGACCCAAGAGTGATTAACTGATATGCAAATTCAAACGAAAATGATGAGGAGGAGAAAATTATGAAAACGAAAAATGTTATGAGACTAATTGCTGCTGTGGCAATAACGGCAGCTGCCGTAACCGGCTGCGGAGGCAGCGGGGCGGCAAACAGTCCTGCAGCCGGCAGTGCGTCAGGGGATAGGGCAGCGGCTTTAGAAGAAGTAAAAGCAGATTCCGGCAAAACCATGAACTTACTTGCATGGGAGGGAATTGAAAGTGATGCAATTGAAGAACTTGAAAAACTGACCGGCTATAAAATCAATTATACGCCGTTTATGACGCTGGAAGAGATGATGACAAAAAGCACTTCCAATTCGGTTCAGTATGACGCGGCTATGTGTTCGGATTACATCATTGAGGCATTGCTTGCCCAGAATGAATTAGAGGAGATCGACACTTCAAAGATTTCCAATTATGAAAAAATCGGAGCTGAATTTCTAAATCCCGGCTATGATCCGGATAATAAATGGTCGGTTCCATATTCCGGCGGTCAGATCGGAATTATGATTAACCGTGATAAGGTTACAACGGATATTCGTTCATATGCAGATCTCTGGAAGCCTGAGCTGGCAGGTCAGATTGCATTTACTTCTGACATGAGAATGGCAATGAGCATTGCAAACCTTGTAAACGGCAATGATTTTAATGCAGCTGACGAAGCCCAGATCCTTGCGGCCAAGGATAAACTGACGGAGCTTTTGCCCAATGTGGTATCCTTTGAATATATGGGAACGAAGACCATGCTGAGCGGGGATGTAAATGTTCTTGTAACCTCATCCAGTGCCGCCTATAAGGTGGCTAAGGAAGCTGGAAACTGGGAATATGTTTATCCGGAGGAAGGGATGCACCGGTATATGGACAGTTATGTAATTCCCAAGGGAGCCAATATGGATGCGGCATATGCATTTATCAATGCAGTTATTTCAAAAGAATATCTGCTGCGCAAGGGAGCGGATACGAATTTTGGGAACCAGTACACCAATAAGGAGGTACTGACGGATGCCGATCTGACGGAGCTTGAAATGAGTATCTGTTATCCTCCCGAAGAGCAGTATGAGAAAGCCCATTACATGGAAAATATCGGGGATGGGGCACTCATTTATGATGAATGCTGGACAGGGCTTAAATTAGAGGCAGCAGGGAAGCTGGAATAACGTCATGATAGCTGGTGAAACAAAGGATTTTTACAAAAGAACATTCCGGACCGTATTTCCTCTGATGGTACAGTCCCTGCTGTCCTCCAGTGTGAATTTTACAGACCAGGTTATGGTAGGAAGATTAGGAGTGAGTGAGATTGCAGCGGTGGGAGCGGCGAATAAAATTTATTCGATCTTCTATCTGGTCTTATATGGGACCTGCAGCGCACTGGTTATGTTTGTGGCTCAGTCATGGGGGCAAAAGGATACGGATGCCATTGGCAAGGAGATGGGGATGGCATTTACGGTGACAATCCTCTGGGGGATTCTGGTTACCACAGCTACTGCTATTTTCCCCGATCAGTGCATGCAGATGTTTTCCGCGGAGGATGCCGTCAGAGACAGCGGAGTCCGGTATTTAACTTGGGTATCACCCTCTTATCTGCTGTTAAGCCTGATTTATCCGCTCAACTATATGCTTAGAGGAACCCAGAGAGTCACGGTCATCATGTTCTCAACAGCCAGTGCTGTTGCCGTGAAGCTGCTGGTGAATGATGTGTTTATCTTCGGAAGATGGGGGATGCCCGCCATGGGAGTAGCAGGTGCCGCCTTTGGAACGGTATTTACCCGGGCAACGGAGCTGCTCATCCTCATCCTTTATCTGGCGGTGACGAAAAATGAAATCCTGCAGAAAATGTCGTTGATGTTAACATATACCTTTCGGGATATGAGACTGTTTCTGTCAAAGGCCCTGCCCTTAGCAGGCAACGAATTTCTGTGGGGAGTGGGGACGACGCTGTACTTTGTGATCTACGGCCGCATTGGCACGGAGGCGCTGGCAGCTATGAGCATTATGAGTACTTTACAGACACTGGAACAGACCTTTGTTCTGAGCTTTTCCGGAGCTTCCGCCGTTATAATAGGAAATGAGATCGGAGCTGGAAACAGGAAGAGGGTTTACCGGGATTGCGCCAGATTCCACCGGCTTGCCCTGATAGTAGGAATAGCGGTTTCCGCTGCACTGCTGCTGCTCATTAAGCCTGTGCTGAGCATATATCGAGTGGAGGGAACTCTTACCGGAACGTATCTGGCACAATGCATGATGGTTCTGTGTGCCTTCCTGATCATTAATACCTATAATGCCATGAACGTAGAAGGGATCTTCCGAAGCGGAGGAGATGTAAAGTTTGTTCTCCTGATGGACATGGGAGGGATATGGTTTATCGGCCTTCCCCTGACCTTCCTTTTAAGCGAGGTGTTTCATCAGGAAATCGTGGTGGTTTATGCCGCATTTATTGTAACGGAGCTGTATAAGCTGCCCTTGGGAATATGGAGATACAAAAGTGGAAAGTGGCTGAAGGAGCTGGCAATTTTACAATGATATAAAAAAGCTCTCATGAAGCCGGAATGGAGGAATTATGGAAATTTCAGAGAAAAGTGCGTTGATTTTAGTAGATATACAGGGGGGTGATATGACCGGACACTGGGGACCGGGGATGGAAGAAGCGGAAGAGATAAACCGGGCTTCCATTCCCAATGCAGTGAAGGTTTTGAACGTGTTCCGTAAAAAAAAGCTTCCCATCCTTCATTTTAAAGAAGTCCACAGAAAAGAGATGGTTGATTTCGGGCGTGAGCTGGACGGCTCGGAGGGCGTTCACTTACTGGACAGCTCTCCTCATACGGATTACAGCTGTCTGACATATCCCATTGACGGAGAGTTTCAATTTGTAAAAAGAAGGTACAGCTGTTTCTTTGGAACTGATCTGGAGATTCTGTTAAAAGGATTAAAGGTGGATACCTTATATCTGATCGGTGGTTTTACGGATGTGTGTGTACACTATACCGCAGTTGATGCACACCAGAACGATTATCATGTCAGGGTGGTTACCGATGCGGTATCCGGTTCCAGCAGGGAGGCACATGATTATGCATTAAAAGCAATCAAATATCTGCAGAGGGAGGCTTTAATTACAACTGCGGATATTGAGTCGGCATTATAATTATTCCGGCCGTTGCGCTGCCTGTTTCCTTCTCTATAGGAACGATTGTTGATGTGCCTCCGGTGGCCGTTCATGCGGTTGGAGAGATCCCTTTGTCCATGCTGGTCTGTCCCGATTAAAATTGCCGCAGAAAAAACAAATATCAGGCTGAACGCCCTATCCCATACCGGTATAATAAGGTTTTTCCAAGCCTCACAAGCAGGAGATCCGCCCCAAACCCCATGATTCCAAGGCAGAACAGCCCCACAAAGATCCAGTCCGTTTTAAAATACAGTCTTGAGCTCCATATCATAAATCCGATCCCTTCGTTGGCGGAAATCATCTCAGCTCCGATGATGGCCATGAAGGAAGAGCCCATGGCAAGCCTTATGCCCGTAAAGATGTAGGGAATGGCGGAAGGAATTATGACATGGCCCATGATCTGCAGCTCACTGGCGCCCATACAGCGGGCGGAGCGGAGCCGGTCTTCCCGGACCGCCCCCACGCCTGCCATGGTGTTGATGATCACGGTAAATAAAGTGGAGTAAGTGATCAGGGCCGTCTTTGACGCTTCCCCGATCCCGAACCAGAGCATGAACAGGGTGATCAGGGCCAGAGGCGGTATAAAGCGGATAAAATGAAGAAATGGTTCGATCAGCTTTCTGAGGATGGGGATCCTCCCCAGCAAAAGGCCGGAAGGGATGGCCAGAAGGCTTCCCAGGGCCCACCCCCGCATGACCCGCCAGAGACTGATCCCCATGTAGCGGAACAGAGAGCCATCCTGGGAAAGCTCCGCCATGCCCTTTAAGGTGGCAGCCGGGCCCGGGAAAAAGTCCGGGCTGTTTTTCATGGCGGCCAGCTGCCACAGGGCGAAGATCCCGATCCAGCTGATCAGACCGGAATTCAGTAATTTTTTATGCAGTTTCATATCGACCAGAGCTCCCCTTCAAAATGCTTTTCAATGGTTTCATACAGGCGGTTGAATTCCGGAGCCGTTATATCTCTCGGATAAGGCAGCTCCACATCATAGATATCCGTAATTCTGGAGTCAGGTCCCAGGGACATGATTCCGATCCTCTGGCCCAGCAGCAGGGCTTCCTGGATGTCGTGGGTGACAAAGATCACTGTTTTGGAGGTCTGCTTCCAGATATGAACCAGCTCCTTCTGCATGGATCTCCGGGTCATGGCATCCAGTGCGCCGAAGGGTTCATCCATTAAAAGAATGGCCGGATCATTGGCGAGGACTCTTGCCAGCTGGACTCTCTGCTTCATTCCCCCGGAAAGCTCTTCCGGAAACTTTTTTTCGTGTCCCTGAAGGCCTACCAGCCCCAAATACCGGTCCGCCGCAGCCTCCCTCTCTTTCCTTGGGATCTTTTTCATGCGCAGGCCGAACTCCGCGTTTTCCCTGACCGTGAGCCAGGGAAACAGAGCGGAATCCGCATTCTGAAAGACCATGGCCCGCTCCCGGCCGTGTTTTCTGATCTTTTTGTCACCCAGCTTCACTTCACCGGATGTCGCCTCCGTAAAACCTGCGATCAGATTAAGCAGTGTGGATTTTCCGCAGCCGCTGGGGCCCAGCAGAATAAAAAATTCTCCCGGCCCCACGGACAGGCTGGTATCCTTTAAGATATAACAGGAGTTTTCCGTGACAGGGTCATCAAAGCTCTTGCTCACCTGCCGGATGGAAATGGTCTCCGGTATCAAGGTTTCAGACATAGCAGGCCTCCTTTACGGCGTGTAGGTCAGGCGGTCCGGGAAAGACTTTTCCAGAGGAAGGGTATAGATCTTATCCTTTTATTCATAGGAATCGGTCAGGATCCCGTGTTCCTCGGACCAGTTCTTGATATCCTGCAGATGGTCATAGTCCTCCTGGGTGAAGCCCAGATCATAATTGGTATATTGAAGATCCTCCAATACGCTCTCTTCCGGAAGCTTTAATTCCTGAAATGCGATTTTTGCGGTTTCCTCTTCGTGGCCGGGTATGTAATTGATCCCATCATTGATGGCCTTTATGATGGCTGCCGCGACATCCGGATTCTGTTCGGCAAAGGTCCGGTCAAGGAGTAAGTAAGCGCTGATATTGACGCCGGAATCAAGAACATTTCCCAGGGTCTTGATCCCTTCCAGCTCACTGAATTTCGTAGCCAGGGCGCCTCCGATCCAGACGGCATCCATATCGCCGTTCTGTAAGGAAACAATGGCTTCATCAGGGGTGGAAAAGGGGACGTATGTGATTTCCCCGGGATCGATGCTGTTTTTTTCCAGGTATTTTGCCCAGACATATTCGTAAACAGTTCCCTTCTGTACTCCCAGCTTCTTCCCTTTTAGATCCCCGGAAGAAGAAATTGTATCCCGGACGAACAGCAGGGTTTTCTGGGCGGATTTTTCATTGGTCCGGGTCAGGCTGCTCACCACTGCCATATTGCCTTTCCCAAGGGAGTTCACCAGCGCATAGTCTGCCGCAAGGGCGGTATCCGACTGGTCCACCAGCAGAGCGTTTACCGTATCGATGCCGTAAGCGAAATTGGAGATTTCCGCATCAATTCCGTATGCTTCAAAATATCCTTTTTTTTTCGCCACTCTTATCTGAAAAGAACCGCCGGCTGCCGTGTCTATGGCAAGCCTTACTTTGACCGGCTGTGAGTTTTTGCTTTCCCCGGTTTCCGCTTTTGCTGTCTGAGCGGTATTTCCTTCCGTCTGTGGTTGATCCGATGCGCAGCCTGTGATCAGGATGGCAAACAGGGAAACAAGGATCATGGATAATAACTGTTTTTTCATATTGATATACCTGCCTCTCTCATATTTTATGATTTTATTTCCTGTCCTCCGGGTGTTCTCCGATGCGGGCGACACAGGCGGCGCCTTCCTGGTAGGCGGCGGTCCCTTCCACCGCGGCCACAGAGGCGGTTCCCTTTTTTGCGGCTCCGGGGATCCTGAAATCAGAGATATCAGGAGGGAGAATAGGCGTTTCCACCGGTTTTTCAAGCTGGGGAATCCATTCGTAAGGCACCCGGTAGGCCCGGTAAACCATGTTGGCGTTTTTTAAGTTTTTATAAGGGGAGATGTATTCCCACACCAGCTCGTGTTCCTCTGTTACCTCAAATATCCTTCCATCTGCGCCTTCGGTGATCAGAGTATTGCCGTTGGGAAGCCTCTGGGCGGAGCTGATATAGGGACTGTAAAACCGGTAGGAGTCCATGGGGGCCTGAAATCCTGCGCTCATGGGTGTGTATTCCCACCGGATCTTTAAGGTGGCCGGGTCGATTTCCAGCACCCTGGAATAATCCCTCAGCGCATTTTTCTGTCCGAAGGGAGAAGAAGGATTGGGCAATCCGTAACCGCCCCAGCCCCCGTTGTCAAAGACCAGAAGATTTCCCTCACCGGGAAGGCCTCTGGGTATGATATGGGCATGGTGCTGGCCGATGATCCAGCCTAAATGGGCTGTATCGGCTCCGGAATAGTCCGGTCCCAGCTTCCATACGATCTTTCCCGTCTTTTTATCCGTAATGGCTATGATATTGGATTCTCTTGCATCCCAAATGATATTTTCCGGATGAAACCGTTCATCCCCCTGGTCGTAAAACCGGTTGGGCCCGATGTAGGAGGCGGAGTTGATATGCATCCAGTCCCCGGAATGGTGATCTCCGAAAAAGCGGGTGTTGGGATCCCGAAACAGCACATTTTTTGCAGCTTCATCAAAGCCCAGCTCCTCAAAATGATCGCTGCAGGTCCATTCCCAGAGGATGTTTCCTTCCCAGTCAACCTCGATGATGGCGTCATCCAGAAGGGGATGGTGGGAGATCTCCGGCCGGATAACGTTTTTATGTACCAGGATCAGGGTGTTTCCCCTGTCTGCGCCGGGTTCGAGTCCGGGAGCATAGTAGCCGGTGGGACTGCCTTCCCTCTGGTAATCATGATGGGCTCTTGCCATCCACCGGGGATCCAGTCCGGGATCCGCCACATATTTGTACCGGTCGAATTTCCATACCACATTCCCATCCCAGTCCGCCTGCACCACATCGGCTTCATCCTGAAAGCCGAATCTGGGATCTCTCTGGGCCGTGCTTCCCATGACATAGCCTCCGGGCAGAATTTTATTGGGAAAGCCTCTCAAGTCCTTCCACAAATGTACCTCCTGGCCGTTCATGCCGATCAGAAGGGCTCCCAGCTGGGCGGCCTGAAAGACGGTATAGCCGTTCCACGCTTTCTGCGGGAGTCTTTCTCCGCTCGTTTTCTTCTGTCAGTTCCATGAGCGTTCCGGAGTAATTCTCCAGGTTCTGAATGATTTTCCGGCAGACAGCCAGCTGCTGGTCGAGCATTTCCCCGGTAAAACCGTCAAACAATAAGGAAATGCTGCAGGGGCCGATATTCCGGTGCCGTTCAAACAGTTCCCTGCCTTCTTTCGTGATGTCAAGAAAGATCCTCCTTCTGTCCGTGCCCCGTATCCGCCGTGCCAGTTTTTTCTGCTCTAAATTGTCACAGACGGCAGTGACGGCTCCGGTTGTAAAATCAAGCTGCTCTGCCAGCTCTCCCAGGGGCTGGGGGCCGTCCCGAATGATTTTATGGAGTATGAGCAGGGAGGGAAGGCTGATCCCTCCCACCTTTGACTGTGCCATGAATAAAAAGGCTTACGGAGATATTTTCGACGTGACCGGTTCCCTGCTGTTTTATGATGACAAACAGCTGAACGGCTGCTATTTTATCTATAACTATGGGGATGAACAGCTGCAGAAGGACATCGACGAAGCCCAGCAGGAGCTGCTGGATTCCGGCTGGCAGAAGGAGCTTTCCGAAAGACTGCTGGGTGCGGACTATACGGTGGATTTAAGCAGGTAAATCAAAAGGAGCAGGAGAATATGGCAGGTGATTTTTTCTCATTTCAGCGAGTGATCGAATATTTCCCCAAGATACTGTCAAGATTGCATGTGACCTTTTCCATTGTAGCGGTCTCCATATCCATCGCGCTTGTGCTGGGAACCGTGATCGCCGTGGTCCGCTTGAAACGGATCCCGGTATTTTGCCAGCTTTTCACGGTTTACGTATCCTTTGTAAGAGGAACGCCCATTTTAGTGCAGCTGTTTCTGATCTATTATGGGATCCCCCTGCTGCTTGTTCAGATGACGGGAAGCAATGTTACATCAGGCTGGGATAAACTGATATTTGTTTACATCGCATACGCATTAAACGAAGCGGGGTTTTTATCCGAGCATATCCGTGCGGCTGTATTATCGGTGCCTTCCGGGCAGGCGGAGGCAGGATATTCCGTGGGGCTCAGCCAGAGACAGACCTTTTTCCGGATCGTTTTTCCCCAGGCGTTCCGGGTGCTGCTTCCGGGCTTTGGCGCGGCCCTGGTGGGCCTTCTGCCCGCCACTTCCTTAGCCTATATGCTGGGGGTGACGGATATGATGGGAAAGGTGAGGGCCATCGGAGCGGTGACCTTTCATACCCTGGAAGGGTATTTTTGTGCGGCACTCATCTTTGTCATAGTCAGCTTTGCCCTGGAACAGGTATTTGCCTGTCTCATAAGGAAGTCCGACTATGAAAGGAAAGCAGGAGGCAAAATATGAACGTAAAGTTGAATTATATCGTGGAATGTTTTTGGAATGCGGTGAGGTACATCCCAGACACGCTTTATATTGCAGGGCTGGTTCTGCTCATCGGTTTTGTGTCCGGAACCCTGATCGCCGTCTGCCGGACCTGGAGGATCAAAGGAATTTCCCTTCTGTTTGACCTTTATGTCATCGTTTTCAGGGCGGTTCCCGTAAATCTAACCATTGTGGCGGCCGGGCTTATATTTACCACCAGGTTCAATGCGGTGGCAGAGGCGCTTCACTTAAGCCTTCGTGTCAAGGATGTGAATATGCTCTATATCGGGGTGTTTGCCTTGTCCTTCACCTGTACCACCCAGCTTTCTGAAAATATCAGGGGGGCTCTTATTTCCATACCAAAGGGACAGTATGAGGCAGGCTATTCCGTGGGTCTGACAGGCCTCCAGACCTTTTCCAGGATCATCTTTCCCCAGCTCATGCTCGTGCTGATCCCGACCTTAACGGGAACCGTGATCTCCATTGTGAAAGCCACCTCCCTGGTCATTTTAATCGGTGTGGTGGATATTTTAAACGGCGCCTTAAAATATGCCAATACGGCTTACTGTTTTTTGAAGCCTATCTGGCCGCTGCACTGGTGTACTGGATGTTCAGCCTGCTGATCCAGTGGAGCGGCAGCACTCTGGAACGCCGGCTCGGCAGATACAGAAAGGGGATTTAAAGACACGGATATGAAAACATTGATCAAAAATGCCAGTGTGTTCGACGGAAAACACCAGGCGCTGAAAAAAGGCGCCTCCGTCATAATCCATAACCTTTGGCCTGAAAAAAAACATTGACAACGGCTATCTGGAGGGCCCCAGGATCTTTCCCTCCAACGCGTTTATTTCCCAGACCTGCGGACATGGAGATACCAGGTCGGGAAGAGCGGAGGGAAGGATCACGGACGGCATTTATGCTTCCCCGGCGCTGCAGAGCAAAAGCACAGTTTTAGCGGATGGGCCGGCAGAGGTGCTAAAGGCGGTGAGAGAGCAGCTTTTTCTCGGGGCATCCCAGATAAAGATCATGGCGGGAGGGGGGATTTCCTCCGCCTATGATCCCATTCAGACCGTACAGTTTTCCCTGGAGGAAATGAAGGCGGCGGTGCAGGCGGCTGCGGATTACGGAACCTATGTGATGGCCCATCTTTATACCCCCCGGTCCATGCAGAGGGCGGCAAAAGCCGGGGTAAAGAGCTTTGAACATGCCACCATGATGGATGAGGAAACCGCGAAAATCATAGCGGCGGAAGGCATATGGGTCACGCCCGGGCCTCAGTGCGGAAGAAACTGGCATAACGAGCTGACGCCGGATTCCGTGCGGAGGAAGTCCGCCATGGTGAGGCAGGGGGAAGCCCTTGCCACAGAGCTGATTTTAAAATATGACCTGCCTTTTCTGTTTGGCACGGATTCCTTTGGCGATCCCAAAAGAATCGATCAATTCCAGCTGGAGGAAGGCTCGTTTGCGGATCTTTTAATCGTGAACGGCAATCCTGTTCAGGATCTGGATCTGCTGGCGGACCGCAATAACATACGGCTGATCATGAAGGATGCCGTTGTTTATAAAAATACGTTGGGCAACACACCCTAGTTTAAATATTCTAAAATTTCTTTGGCGATCTGATGATTTCCTCCGGCATTGCCCATGATCGTCTGAAAGGCCTGAATGCTTTTCTTATAAGAATCATCGTTTAATATACTCATGGCGCCCGCGGCTAAGGCTTCAGGCTTTAAATGTTTTTTTGACAGATATTTGCCCAAATGAAGGGCATCTATCTGTTTTGCCACGGCAGGCTGGTCATTTCCCACAGGGATGGCCAGCATAGGAACTCCATAATAAATGGATTCGTTGACGCTGTTCATTCCGCCGTGGGTGATGAATAAGCTTGTGCGCTGTAAAATCTGCAGCTGGGGTACATGGGGATAAATGAAGATGTTATCCGGAATGAAGCCTAACTTTTCTGCTTTTACAATCGTGCCGATTGAAATAATAACAGTTACAGGCTTATCCTGAAAGGCCTGAATGCATTTTTTAAAAAATGATGTGGAGGTATTTAAGAGCGTACCGAGAGATATATAAATTAATGGAAAGTGAATGGCGGGAAATTTAAAGGATGGATCCGTTTCCCTGTCATTCAGTGCGGCTCCTATGTATTTATAATACATGGGATTGAATTCATGGGAAAAAATTTGAAATTCTTTTACCGTATATGTGAAGTTTAAGGCCGGCGCATTTTCTGTCATTTCTTTTGCAATGCTGTTAAAGCGCAAATGGAACTTTTTTTGAAGCCTCCCGGATATGAGACGGCATAAGGAAGGATAGCGGAAAATGCAGGTCATATACCATCCCCCGGTCTGTCCAAAATAATTCAGGACCCGCTCATTGATCGTAAAGGTTGAAAAAAGCCGGAACGAAGGGATGCCCAGTTCATCGGCCAGGGATTTACCCGGTAAAAACAGCATTTCATAAATAAGGCAGTCATAGCCGTGACCGATTCTTTTTACGGTATTGTACGCAGCGCCCCAGCTTTTCATTTCCTTTTGGGAAGGGGATAATGTGTCCGGGTAATCATCGTATGGAATGAATCGGGCGCCTGTTTTTTCGACTTTTGATTTCCAGTCCGGGGAATGGACATAGGCGACCTCATGCCCCAGGGAGGCAATGACCTTTGCCAGCCCAAGGGTGGGATTTGTGTGGCCGGAAAAGGGCAGATTGACCATGAGAATTTTCTTTTTACTTATCATAGTATTCTTTTAACCTTTCTTTTATTATCATTTCACTGGTTTCACTGATAAGCGGAGTTTCAAACTCATGTAACAGAATGAGAATAAAATCCAGTCTGTTACATGCTTCAAGGTAAGTGCTGCGGACGATAACAGGATCCAGCCAGACGTCAAACAGGAGAATAAAAATTTCAGCAACCTCTTTTGGATACCGGCAGTTGAATTCATGTGTAAGGTTTCCCTGGCGGATGATCTCTTCAACGTATTTACTCAAAATGTTTACCGAATTTCTTAATGTGTTCAGTAAAGCATAGGGAACCCTCTCGGCCCAATGATTCTGAGTTAAGTTCAGCAGCATGTCATCGGTTTGCAGTTTTTTTACCAGCAAATCGATTTTTTGTATGGAATTCAATTCCTTATTCCGGATCAGGCTTTCAAAAAAGCTGCCCACAGCATCTTTGCTTTGAAGAATAATAAATTCCATAATTTCCTGTTTGCTTTTAAAGTGATGGTATAAAGCTCCCTTGGATAATCCTGTGGTATTCATAATATCCTGCATGGTCGTGTTTTCAAATCGCTTTTGAAAAAAGAGTGCAGTGGCGGCGGTAATGATTTTCTGTTTTGTATTGTTTGCTTTTTCTGTCCTTGACATTTTTGTCTCCTAATGAATCAGGCGGATATGATTGTACCTCTATAAAAGACCGCTGGTCGGTTTTTACAATTGTATCAAAATAAATTACGTGTGTCAACTAAAACTATAAATAATGATAAAAAAACACTAAAGACTTATTGTTTATACAAATATTGAATATTTTTAAAAAATTAAAGTGGACAAAAATCGACAGAAAGAGGACATTTTTTCAAACATGTCTGAATTTGTGTTTTAATCCATAACAGGCAGAGGAAAAACTTCCTGAGAAGGGAAAGGAGATAATGGAAATGAAATTGGCATTGTTATTTCCGGGCCAGGGGGCTCAATATGAAGGTATGGGAAAAGAACTCTATGAAAAACATGACTGGGTAAAAAATATTTATCAGAAGGTCGCTGACCGCTTTTCCCTGGATCTGTATAAGCTATGTTTTGAAAGTGATTTGGAATACCTGACAAGAACCGATCATGCTCAGGCAGCCATATTTGT
Organism: Lachnospiraceae bacterium 54-53; assembly: GCA_041223105.1. GTDB lineage: Bacteria > Bacillota > Clostridia > Lachnospirales > Lachnospiraceae > Lacrimispora. The sequence continues at coordinate 225,580 of JBCLPO010000002.1, read as the reverse complement.
TGTCAGTTATATAAACTATTTAAATTTTTTGCAGGAATATGAAATAAAGCCTGAGTATATGGCCGGGCACAGCCTTGGAGAATTCACGGCTTTTGCGGCATCGGAGGCCCTGTCATTTGAAGATGCCCTGGGCCTGGTCATTGAGAGGGGAAGGTTAATGCAGGCAGAGTCTGAGAAATCCCAGGGTGGAATGCTTGCGGTTAAATGGGACTATGAAAACGTGGATAAGATGTGCAGGAAAATGATGAAACACCATAATTGCAGCATCAGCATTTCTAATTACAATTCAATCAATCAGATCGTGCTGTCCGGAGATGAAGATTCTTTAAATACAGCAGAAAAAATATTTGAAGCAAATGAGATACTCACGACCAGGCTGAATGTGAGCGCCGCATTTCACAGCGGCTTTATGGAAACGGCGGCCTGTGAATTTTCCTTCCTGTTGTCGGAGGTTAATTTTTCCGTCCCGGAATGCGGCATAATTTCAAATGTCAGCGGCCTTCCGTATAACGATGATTTTTACCGGCTTTTGTCCAGGCAAATGGTTTCGGCCGTGCGGTGGTATGAATCTTTACAATTTCTGGAAAAGGAAGGTGTTGATATTTATGTGGATATGGGACCGAAAAGCATTTTAAAAGGAATCATGAAAAGGAGTTTACGCAAAGGAAAGGTTTATTCCTTTGAAGAGGAGGAAGATAAAATCTTACTGGATAAAATTCTGAGTGAACAGGAGGGGCTGTAAAAAGATAATAAATTTTATGAAAGAGGTGAGTTATGAATCAGACAGCAGTTGTGATCGGCGGTTCAGGCGCCATAGGAAGTGAAATATGCAAGAGGCTTGCAGAGGGAAATTATCATACATACTTCACTTTTTTGAAGAATCAGGCTTATGCCAATGAAATGGAGCAGGCCTTTTCCGGTTCTTTGCATGGAATACCCTGCGATGTGCGCAGCAATGAAGAGGTGGAAGCCTTCATTGACAGGGTGAAAAACGAATGCGGCAGAATTGACGTTTTAATTAATTGCGCGGGTATTTCCGGGGAGAGTCTCTTTGTAAACAAAAGCATTGATGAATGGAAAAATGTTTTGGAAACAAATCTGTTCAGTGTTTTTTATTCCTGCAGGTCGGTGATTCCAATCATGCTGGAGCAGTACTGCGGAGTGATAATAAACGTTTCTTCGATCCTGGGTACCTTTGGCATTCCGGGAATGGAAGATTATTGTGCTTCTAAGAGCGGGATCATCGGTTTCACACAGTCTCTTGCTTCAGAAGTGGCCCGCTTTGGGATACGGGTCAATTGCATAAGTCCCGGGATGATCGATACCCGGATGTCAGAGGGGGCACAAAAACAGATTGGAAAAAGTGTGAAAAAGTTAATACCCTGCAAGGAATTCGGAACAGTTGAAAATGTAGCTGATTTAATGGAATTTCTGATTTCCCCTAAGGCAGGCTATATCACAGGTGAAAATATACTGGTTGGCGGAGGACTGGGAAGAACTCTTCCGGTCAGCTGAAAAGAAAGGCGGACAAACAATGAATGACAAGGAATTATTTGAAATGGTGCAGAAGACGGTTGGGGAGGTATTGGATGTAGAAAAGGAGCAGATCAGCGAAGACACGAGGCCGGTTGTCGATTTGGATGCGGAGTCTTTGGATCTGCTGGATATTCTGTTTAAGTTAAGCAGGCAGACCGGCAAAAAGGTGACCATGCAGGTTATCCAGAAGGATGTGAGAGGCGGCCTGACAGAAGATGAATTTATAGATGAGGAAGGATATATTACGGAGGAAGGGGTCAAAAAGATTAAGGCCGCAATGGGGAATCCAAATGTCCGGGATGAAAAGATGACATCAAAAGAAGTGCTGAAATTGATTGACATCAAATATATAATGAAAATTTTTACAGAAACACCGGCTGGAGAATAATCGTATGCGTTTTCATCTGATCGATAAATTGATTTCCTGTACGGAATGGAAGGAAGCCTCTGCAATAAAAAATGTAACATATGGGAATCCGGAATTCATAAATGACAGTCACTGTATGGATGATACTCTTTTCATGGAATGCATCTTCCAGTGCGCCGCTTGGCTGATTGTCATATCTTCCGGCCAAAGACTGAGGCCTACCATTGTAACGGCAGAAGAATATTATATTTATGAGCATGTGCCTCCGGGGGAACAGCTGAAAATCAATGTCAGCATTCAGGACTGCAATCAGGAATATGCCACAATTAACGGAGAGGTATATATGAATCATAAATTATGTGCTTCATTAAAGAATGCCATTTTAAAACTGGTTGATACGGCAGACTTAGAAGATCCGGAATTAACCGGAAAGTATTTAAAGTACCTGACTCATAATGAAGGGGATGTTGGAATATGACATCCCTTTTTGGAAAGGCGAAAATATTATGTCAGAAAAAGAAAGAAAAGTTGTAATTACGGGGATGGGGATGTTGAGCCCTGTAGGGAACAATGTGGCGCAGTCATGGAAGAGCTTATTGGAAGGCCGGTCAGGGATCGGTCGTATCACATTATTTGATGCGGGCGGTTTCTCCTGCAAAATAGCCGGCCAGGTGAAAGATCAGGCTTACAGCACCGACTTGCCATACAGCCGGGGAACCTATTTTGGTTTGGCTGCAGCAAAAGAAGCCCTTGAGGATTCGGCAGTGATTGCCGACCGGGAAATATTGGATGAGATGGCGGTTTTCATTGGCAGCTCAGGAGCCAGAACCGGATTGAAAGAATTTTCGAAAGAATTTCATGCGGGGAATTTAAAGGAGCTGACCTTGAGAAATTTAAACAGTCAGGGCCAGTTTGATAAAAACAGGTATTCGGCCGCAGCCGAAACCATTGCAAAGAAATACAGAATTTATGGCGGCTGTTATTCCGTAACCACAGCGTGTGCATCAGGCACTCAGGCGATCGGACTGGCCTATGAAAGCATCAGGGCCGGAGAAAACAAGGTTGTGCTCGCCGGTGGATGCGATGCCATGATCACGGAAATCGATTTGATGGGATTTTGCATGCTGGGAGCCGTGACCGGCGAATACAATGAAAATCCATCAAAGGGAAGCAGGCCCTTTAATAAGGACCGAAGCGGTTTTGTTCTGGGGGAGGGGGCCGGAATGCTGGTCCTGGAGGAAAAAGAGCATGCGCTCAGCCGGAACGCGAAGATTTATGCTGAATTTGCCGGCTTTGGAAATGCAATTTCCGGTTACAGCATTCTGGATACCCCTCCCAACGGAGAGAATCTGGCTCAGGCAATGCGGGCCGCCCTGAAAGAAGCGGGCATTGACAAAAAACAGATCGGCTACATCAATGCCCATGGCACATCGACACGTGACAACGATTCCTCGGAAGCAGCAGCTGTTTATGAAATGTTTGGAGAGGATACCATGAGTATTCCCATAAGCTCCACAAAGGCATCCACCGGGCATTTGATTTCCGGGGCGGGAGCAATCGAAGCTATTTTTACAATCATGTCACTGAAGGATCAGTGCCTGCCGCCGACCTTGAACCTGGAAGACATAGATGGAAAATGTGCCTTGTTCCATATAAGGGAAGCGTTAAAAAGAAAAATTGATTATGCGATGTCAAATTCTCTCGGGTTTGGCGGATCAAATGCAAGCGTCATTTTCAGGAGGGCGGAAGAATGAGCTTTATAATGGTTGACAGGATCTGTGAAATCAGTGCTTCCGGCATTAAAACAATGAAATTATTGTCAATCGCCGAACCGGTTTATGAAATCCATTTTCCGTTTTTTCCAGTGCTTCCGGCCGTGCTTTTATTGGAAAACGTGAAGCAAAGCATTGATTTATTTATAAAAGAGAAGGGGGAAGCCGGGGGGAAATGCTTTATGAAGGGGATCAGAAAGTTAAAGGTATATAAAGCCGTTTATCCTGGAGATGTAATAAACACGGAAATATTTTTAATCAGGAAAACAGATGATACCTATATTTTTGAGGCAAATATTTATAAAAATGAAACGATAACAGCGAAATTAAAAGAATTTTCAGTTACAGTGGAAAAGGAGAGCTCCCCATGGGAAAACGAGTTGCAATCACAGGTATAGGTGTCAGCATTTGTAATCACGGGTTAAACGGAGAAGATGAGCTTAAAGCTTTTAAAAACAGAAAAATAAAAAAGTTATTGTCCGGAGGGGAAAAGTTTTTTTGCAGCTCCGCCATAAGCGCCGTTCATGATTCCGGAATTTTGGATGCCCATACTGCAAAAGAAAAAAGAGGAATTTTTCTGGGGACAACAAAGGAATCTTCCTCGAGAATGGAGCTGTTAAATGTGTTAAAGAGCATTTATGACGGAGAAATCAGATATCCGGAGTTCCCGGAGGCCGTAGTGGGAAACATGTCCCCGCTTTTTGTGGTGAAATCCCTGCCCAACGCATGTCTGCATTATGGGGCTGAAGAATTTGACATAAGAGGGAGCAATTCCTTATTTATAACAAACGGAGCGGCCGGCTCCCAGGCAATAGCCGCGGCGTACCATTCAGTCAAGAGGGAAGACTGTATCTGGTGTCTGGCCGGGGGATTCGATTCCCATATGGAAGAAGATGAATTTTACAATTATGAACAATACGGATTTAAAATTGCAGACTCGCCGGATGAAAAGAGCAGTAAGACCTTAAGCGAAGGAGCCGGAAGCCTGATCGTGGAAGATTATGACCATGCCGTTTCCAGAAAGGCAAAAATATACGGAGAAATCATTGGCCATGGAGAGGTTTTTCTGGATCTGGAAAATAATCAAGAGGAAAATGCCGTAATATTAAAGCGCGGCATATTAAAAAGCTTAGCTATGGCCAATAAGAATGCTGAAGAAATTGATTTTATTCATACGGATGGTCTGGCTTACAGGAATTATAACGAAATGGAAGAGAAAGCAGTCCAAGATATATTTTCTGATACCCCCCGGATTGATTTGAAAAAAAGGTTTGGAAATCTGATGGGAGCTGCTTCCGTTGTGGAGATTGCAGCAGATTTGAATACCGGTCTGCGGCCCGGCATCGCATTGGAAACCTTTATGAAAATATCCGCCGGTTTTGGAGGAGAAGTATCCATAATGATAATAAGGAGGAATGAGTTATGAATTCAAAGATTTCCGGTATGGGCTCCTATTTTCCGGGGACCGTCGTATCGAATGACCTGTTGGCGGAAAAGTTTGAAATTGATCCCTGGCTGCTGAAAGAACTGGGAGTGGAAACCAGGTTCTGGGCATCCGATCCGGAGGATTATACCCTGAATGAAACCCAGAGTGAGATGATGGCAAAGGCCATAGAGGAAGCTCTGCTCGATTCAAAGGTCCGGAAAGAGGATATCGATTTGCTGATTACATCATCCACGGTGCCGGATTATACTCTGCCCACAACAGCAACTCTGGTACAGGAGCTTTTAGAAATCAAAAAGTGCAATGCCATGGAGATCCATTGCGGGTGTGTGGGCGCGCTGCAGGCAATTGATATTGCGTATTCTTATATCAAATGCGGAAAAGCAAAAACAGCTGTCATAGCGGCAGGAAACCTGATGAGTACATACTGGCTCAGGGATTGGAAAAATAAAGAAATACAGGGGATGGCGGATCAATTGAATATGGCCATGTTTTCAGACAGTGCGAGCGCCATAGTTATAGAAGCGTCCGAAGAGGAAGGGATTTTATTCAGTTTTTCAGAAAGCATCGGCTGCGGGATAGAAAAGGGGATTTTTCTGGACATGGGCGGGGCTGTGTATCCGGGAGATCAAAGCGACTTTGCTGAAAACCGGCATAAATGGAATCAGAAGCCCAGGCTGATTAAAAAGCATGGGAGCACACTGTCAAAACATGCAATGGAAAAACTGGCAGAGGGAACCGGAATGAGCATAGAGGACCTGAAATGGATTATTTTCCCTCAGGCCAATCCCTCCTTGCTGATGAAGGATATTGAAGGGTTAAGGTCAAAGGGCTTCCCGGTTGAAAAAATAAGATATAACGTTAACACGGCGGGAAACAGTGCGACGGCTTCGCTGTTCCATGTGTTATATGAGATAGAAAGAAATGGAGAACTTGCCGATGGAGACAAAATAGCCATAATTGGGGGGGGAAGCCTCTAAGTGGATGTATGGAGGCGTGTTATTAGAATGGAAAAAGTAGCGCTGGTTACAGGAAGTTCCAGAGGCATCGGAAAGGTGATTGCCGAAAAGCTGTTATCGGAAGGGTATCTGGTATATCTTCATTACTGCATGAACGAAGCATTGGCCCGGGAGACGTATGAAGAATTTGTGAAACGCAAATGGAAAGTGAGGCTGATTTCTTCGGATATTTCCATTGAGGAAGAGATTAAAAAGATGTATGAAAAAATTAAGGAGGAATCCGGGCATTTGGAGGTGCTGGTGAACAATGCGGCCTCAGGCGTGCATAAAAGCATTGCGGATATTCGGAAGAAGGACTGGGATTTTACGTTTGGAGTGAATGCAAGAGGGACATTTCTCTGCAGCAAATATGCAGTTCCCCTGATGGATGCGAGCACTTCGGTGTACAAAGCAATTGTGAATATTACCAGTACAGGGAGCCAAAGATACATCCCGGGCTATTCACTGATCGGCGGCACAAAAGCGTACCTGGAAAATCTGACAAAATATATGGCCTGTGAATTGTCCGTTCATGGAATTAATGTGAACGCTGTTTCAGGAGGTCTGGTCGAAACGGACTCTTTAAACTATTTCCAGGATAAAAAACTGGTGATGGAGGAGTTTAAAAAGAGAGTGCCGGCGGGCCGCCTGGTTCAGCCGGAAGACATTGCGAATCTGGTATTGTTTTTATGTGATTCAAAAGCTGAAATGATCAGAGGCCAGACAATTATCGTTGACGGCGGTGCATCTTTGATTTGAAAATACGGATCAGGAGGGTATGAAAATGAAAAATAACGGCAGGAATAAGGATGAAATATATACGGGAAATACATGCTATCCGGGGAAAAAGTCAGAATTTGATGTTTGGACCAGAGGGAATGTGGCGGAAGCCTTTCCTGATATCATGACACCGTTAAGCTGGTCCCTGTGGGGAGAGACCATGAATGAATTGTTAAGAAATGCGTTCCGGCATTATTCGTTTTCCTCCGAGGTGAAAGAAAAGTGCTTTATTATGCTGAAAAACGGCAGGCTGTATTATAACATCGGCCTGGTCAATCTTTATATGAAAAGGATCGGGCTCTTTGCCATGGACACAATTATCGGAGGGGAAACGGCCTATACCAACAGGCGTTCCAAGGGGAAGATTCATTGGATCCGTTTCCTGGTGCATCTGCCCGGCAGTATAAAATCGGAAAAGAACAATGAGCAGCTGGAAGCCAAATCCAAGTTAAAGTGGAGAGAGTTTCTCCGTTACCATAAAAAATGGGCTGATATTGATTATCAGACATATGATATGAATCAGCTTTTCAGGATCCTGAATGAAAGGATCGCATACGGAAAAGAAAACATGCATTTACATACGGATGCCACAACGGCCGCATTCTCCAAAATGGCGCTGCTGCAATGGAAGCTGAATAAATATGGCTATGATAATTCCGCGTTATTAAAACTGGTGAATGATATTGAAGGCATTGAAATGGCAGAGATCCGTAAATATATGGAACGGCTGAAGCATATAATCATGCAGTCAGAAAAAAAGCAGCAGATACTTGAATGCCTGAAAAGTGAAAACTGGAAGCAGTCCTTAACGGATTCAGGCTTTGGGGAAGTTCAAACCTTTATCAATGATCAGCTGATTGAGAAGTACGGACACCGGGGAAAGAATGAACTGGAAATAAAGGAACCTTACTGGGCTGAAAATCCGCGGATGCTTTTACATATGATTGTGGAAAGATGTGAAAATAAAGAAGCAGGCAGATTGAGAGAACAGGAAAAGGTAAGCGTGGATGATAAGAAGTTCGGAAAATTGATTGCACAGGCCAGAATGTTTACAAAGCTGAGAGAAAATAATAAACACTATTTGTATTATATTATTATGGAAATAAAAAGAATCATAAGAATTTTAAATATGAAATTATGCATCGTCATTCCGGAAATGGAAAATGATGATATTTATTTTATGGAATATGATGAATTGAGCCGTCTGATCAGGGATAGTGCTGATTTTGCGGAAATTAAAACAAAAGTTCTCCAAAGAAAACAGATATATTCTGATTATATGAAAAACAGTAAAGAACCCGTGTCCCCAAAATCTTTAAAGAAAGTACTCCGCGGCATACCGGCATGCTATGGACGGGTAAAAGGAAATGTAAAGGTGATCGATTGTGATAATGCGGGGGAAATAAAAAAAGGTGATATTATTGTAATGAAATCACTGGATATAAGCTGGACGCCTCTTTTTTCCGTCGCAGGCGGGCTGATTACCGAACTGGGCGGCATATTATCCCATGCGGCAATCATCGCAAGAGAATATAACATACCCACCATAGTGAATGTGGAGAATGCGACCGCAACTTTGGAGGATGGAGACCGGGTGGTATTGGATGGTGAGACCGGAGTGATTTATTATGATAAAGCTGTTCCTACTTGAAAAAAGAGTATATTCATTTCATTCAGTGGTCCGTATAGTTCATTCCATCGATCCCAACGGCACTGTGATTTATGATAAGAATGGAAGAGCAGTCATAAAACAGGCGAAGCTTCATCTTGGCATATCTCATTCCGGCGATTGGGCAGTGATCGGTGTGGGAGAGGAACCCCTGGGCGTTGATGTCCAGAAGTATAAAGGAAAAAGCAGGGATTTCATTGAATATATTACGGGTGAAAATGACATGGCGCCGCCCCAAGTCTGTAAAATATGGTCCATTAAGGAAAGCTATGTGAAATGGCTGGGTACAGGCTGGATAGGGCTGGAACCAGATGAAATAGTCATAGATTTCAACACACAGAAAGTATACGGCGCGAAAAAATCCGCTTATTTTATAACATCTGAAATATTTGAAACTTATGCTGTAAGTGTCTGCAGTGAATCATCGTCAATCTTAAAAGAAAGGATCTTTTTTCAATGAGCAGTCGTGTTTTAATAACGGGAATGGGTATTATGTCACCTTTGGGAGATCATGTGGATCTGAGCTGGAAAAACCTTCTGCAAAGAAAAAATCATTTTGTTCCCTATCCTGTTTACAAGGGAAAAGGAAGAAAAAAGGAAGAATATTATGTTGGAAGGGTTTCATACGGTTCTGCCCGGGGCAAATACGGCAAATTGGCGGAAGACGCATTGATTCAGGCGATTCATGATTCAGGAATCGATCCGGAGAAAGATCCGGGAAGATACGCATTAATCATAGGCAGCAGCATAGGAAACAGCGAATATATTTCCCAGAGTATAACCGGCAAGTACGGCCAATTGCAATTGGATGAAATATTACCTGAAGTCCTGGCCCATAAACTGGCTGAAAAATATTTTGTGAATTCCATTGTAATGGTTATAAACAGTGCCTGCTCCTCCTCGTCGAATGCGATTGGCAAAGCATATCGGCTGATAAAAAATGACAGGATTGACTGCGCTTTTGTGATCGGTGTTGATGCGGTGCTTTCCGATATAGGCTTAGCCAGCTTTTCCGCACTGGGTGTGCTGTGCAGCGATGAAACCATGAGGCCGTTTGATGTCCGCCATAACGGATTTATTTTAAGTGAAGGATCCGGAGCGGTGGTATTGCAGAGGGAAGATTTTATGAGGAAGGGCCATTTCAGTCCTTACGCTGAAATCATTGGATACGGCGCCAGCTGCGACGCATATCACATAGTAGCTCCTGATCTGAATGGACAAGGTGCGGCATTGGCAATGAAAATGGCGCTGAAGGACGCAGGTATGAAATCTGAGGACATCAATTATATCAATTGTCATGGAACGGGAACGAAATTAAACGATGAATCGGAATACAATGCTATGGAGCTGATATTTGATCATTCCGTTTTTGCAAGCTCAACAAAGGGGATGACCGGTCATATGTTGGGAGCCTGCGGGGCAGCCGAAACAATTATTTCCTGTCTGTCAATCAGAAACAATCTGATTCCCGGAACCGCAAATTTAACAGATCCGATAAAATGCGGCAAGATCAGGCTGCTGTCGGAAGATCTGCAGACGGAAGTGGATGTTGTCATGAATAATACGTTTGCTTTTGGAGGGCAGAATGCATCACTGATATTAAAAAAATGGAAGGGAGAATGATTTTGGGCCGTACATATATCAAAGACATCCTTTGTCTTTATCCCGATGCAGTCAGCGGATATGTTGATTCCGACTGCTTCCTGCAGGCAAAGGAAAAAAGAAAGCTTGACAGATATTCCCAGATATCATTGGCAGTCTGCAAAAAGATACATGCATGCAATCCGGATTTTTTTGAAAATGGCGAGGATATTTCCGTCATAACGGCAACCTGCTTTGGAGCTTTGAATACTATGGCTGATGAGACAGCCAGGTATCATGATACGGGTATGGTATCGCCGGTTTTCATCACTAAGATCCTGTCAAACATGCAGGCTGCAGTTATAGCAATTGCCTTAAAACTGAAAGGGACCAATTATACTGTTTCCACAGGCGTAAATTCTTCCTGTGATGCGGTGATCGACGGATATGAGCTGATTAAGGAAAACCGGGAGATGCATGTTCTGGTCGCCGGAAGTGATTCCTGCTCCGGTGAATATGGAAAGGCCATGAGAAACAATTACACCGGCGCTGATGTTGAAGATTTTGGCGAATGCGGAGCGGCCGTATTGCTTGATTCACAGGCAGGCAGCGGGGTCATTGGGGAGATCACAGATGTATACAGGGGAATTCTGCATGAGCACGAACAAATATGGGACAGGCTGATGGCTGCCGCCGGCAATGAAGAGGCAGGAAGTCATGGAATATACTTTAAAGAAAAAAATAAACTGGTTCATGACTTACCTCTTTCTTCCGGGTCCCAGACGATCTTTGATTTAAAAAAAGGCATTGAATATTGCAGGCTGTACAATGAAAAGGAGTTTTTCGTGTACAGCATCTCTAAGAAAAGAGTGTACAGTGCGATCCGCGTGACATGCATTCCGGGTTAAAAAACACGTATCAGGACGATGAGAGGATTAGGGCATATGTTTGTTAGAAACTTAAAAGATATAAATATTCGTGATATTGTCAGCGTTGGAGGAAAAGCGGCTAATTTGGGAGAATTATGCGCCTGGAAGGTGAACGTTCCAAAGGGATTTTGCATTACTTACGCTGCATATGAAGAATTTGTGAAGGTAAACAGGATAAATGAATCCATTCAGTTTTATCTCGATGAAAATCTGAGGAAAAGGATATCTCTTGATCAGTGCAGTGAATGCATAATAAAATGTTTTCTGGATGGAAGCATACCGAATAAATTAGGGGTTGAGATTATCAGGGAATACCGCACTTTGGGAAAAAATGCCGCTGTTGCAATCAGATCCTCGGCGAGCACGGAGGATTTGGAGGAATCGAGCTTTGCGGGTCAGCAGGATACCTTTTTAAATATATCCGGGGATTATAATGTCTTTCAACATGTGAAAAGATGCTGGGCGTCTCTCTGGTCGCCGAGAGCCATTGATTACAGAAAGAAAAGGGAATATGAAAACAGGGATATCTATATGGCAGTTCTTGTACAGAGGATGATCCGTCCGGATGCCGCCGGAGTTGTTTTTACATGCAATCCGGTTAATTTTCGAAGGGAAGAAATGCTGATCAATTCGTCATACGGTCTGGGTGAAGCGGTCGTATCCGGTACGGTGTCACCGGATACGTATTTTTATAATACCGGCAAAAAGAGGATCACGTACAGAAAGAAAGGAAAAAAGGAATACCGGTATATAAATTCTGATTCCGGAATAAAGAAGATCCTCAACAGCAGTAAAATGAGGAATTCATATTCATTGAATTATCTCAATGTATGGAGGCTGGTGAAGGTATGCAAAAAGATTGAATGCCGGTTTGGCGGACCGCAGGATATAGAATGGGGGATTGCTGGAGGAAAGATATATATTTTGCAGTCCAGGCCGGTGACCAGTATGAGATCAGGAACTACGTAATAATTACAAGGATATCAGGAATTTTTACATGGTAAAAATAATGATTATGAAATAGGATAACCTGTTACCTGAGGAGGTAATAGGATGAATATTGGAATTTATACGAAAGATCTGCGTTTTATGAGTTCAATCAAAAAAGTCATACATACCTTTATGCGATATAAATATTCCGGTCTGGACCTGATTGTCTGGGAGGATATGAGGAGTGCCCTGTTTTTGATCGGCGATGAGTATTGCGACGGTTTTATTATAGATATAACCAACAATACGAAAGATGAGCTGTGCGGATTTATTTCAAAATTGATACACCAGTATCCCCATACCAAGATCATCATATTGATCGATGATCTGGAATGCATTGACTGGTTTTTGAAATACAAAATATTTAAATATATGTCTAAGAAAAATATCATGCAGGAGCTGGAGACGATTCTTGGGATTTTACACAATATCGTATCCTGCAAAAAAGAGAGGACACTTGAATTGGCCACTAAAACACGATATGATAAAATTTATTTCTGCGATATCCTGTATATTAACCGGGAAGGGAAAAATGTAAATATCTTTACTACGGATCGGAGATGCATAACATTTCGGATGAGTTTAATGCAGATTTACGAAAAATTAGATGAAAAGACCTTCATCTACATCGATAAAGGCTGCATTGTAAACAGTTCCTTTGTGACGGAATGCACTACCCGGCAGATCCGGCTCATCAACGGAATAAAGTTACCTGTCAGCAGGGATGGGATAAAAAGGCTGTTCAGACGCCTGACTGATTCCCGGAACTTAATGCCTGACGCCTGATCCATGGTTGTCTGAATTTCCCTGTCTTCCTATTTCTTCCTATTTTATGCCCATATTGCCGCTGGCCAGCTGACACAACTGCATTCTTATTTTTTTCTGTCTGTCTTCACTGATCTGAAGTGTTGTTTTTTTTCCATTGTGTTCTACGATCAAGCTGGAAAAATTCATTTTCTGCACATAATCGTAATTAACCAGATAGGATTGGTGTATCCGGAGATAACGCTGTTTTTTCCCGTTAAGTTTTTTTTCCACTTCATTGAGCTTTCCATAAAAAAATTCCTCTTCTCCATTGTTCAGAAAAATGTGAATTTTTCGATTACGGCTTTCAAAATAAACAATATCCTTTAATACTACCTTTCTGATCTCTTTATTAAAGCTGAATTGGTAATAAGCATTATTTTCCCAGATGCGCTGGCAGGCCTCATGAAAATATCGGGAAAATCTTTCGGTTTCCAATGGTTTGGAGAGGAAACGAAATGGCTCAACCTCAAACAGTTCCTTTAAATACTGTTCATATCCGGATATATAAATAAGCAGTACCGATTTGTCAGTTTCCCGGATGTGGCGTGCGGTTTCTATGCCATTTTCCTGAGCCATTTCAATATCCAGGTAAATCAGGTCAAACATGTTTCCCTGGCAAATATACTTTTCCAGCATTGCACCATCAAAAAATACATCAATTTCTATTTCTACGGCTGCATACAGCGCTTCTTTTCTTAGTAATTCTTCCACCATTCCTGTAAAAAGAATGTCATCATCACATACAGCGATTCGTAACATTTATTCACCTTCTTAATATGTAAACCATCATTGGGTCAGGGACAATCTGTTCCGTTTCAGTTTGTTTCTTAATTCTCTTTTGGTTATAATCATATATTCCGGGGGGTTTTATTGATATGGCAAATATGGAACTATTTTAAGGAGAATTAAGGATAGAGTATATTTAATATATCGAACCATCCTACATAGAAATATAGAGCTGGAAAGAAGATATTGGAATTAATGGAATTTTTGTAAAATGTAGCTATAAATGCTGAAATAATATAACATATTTTGGATATATTCGGTTTTTTGAAAAAACATATTTCCGGTGATTATCTTCTTTCAATATGACAATGAGATGATGTGGATGTATTTTCGTGCATAACGACGGAAACAACTGTTATCGGCATGCCCTTGAATATGACGGCAAGGCTCTGAATGCAGCAGCATTGAGGCCACAGATGTGTCTGCAGGCCCATTGCTTTGTGAAGGAGGCAGTCTGTCCCGGAACAGAGCCTGAGGCAGGGAAAGGGTTAAAACACCTTGACCAGAATCAGTTTATGACGTCGGATCTTTGAATATACATTGACATATTTACCATTTTTGGTATATATAGTATATAAAAAGAGACTGCAGCCAGGATGAGTTCCTGAGAAAAAGCAGGAAATGGTTTTAAGCCGGATGAGAGGAGCCCATGATAAAAAGAATGAGAGGGAGAGGTCTTTACTGGAGGATGCTGACAGCTTACTTGCTGCTTTTGTTTCTGCCGGTTATTTTTATGGAGACGGTAAATTATATTTCTGTCAGAAAAAATACGCTGAATTCTTTGGAGCATCTTTTTTATACGGAAGGAACAAAACAACTTGATTTTCTGGAAGAGCAGATAAATACCCTTCAGAAGGTGACCTATAGCGCCCGGCTGTCCAGCTGCTTCTACGATCCTTTTGAAGATAAAAATTATCCCCGAGCTGTTCTGGATGTTGCCGGATATCTCAATGACCAGAGTCCCTGGCTGACCTTCTATTCCGGCATCTTCTATTATAATATGGAGAAAGGTATTGTCATAACCGCCAAAGGAACTATTTATGAAGAGAATTTCATGAATAACTACCTGAAGTTATACCAGCCTGTTTCTATGAAGGACGATCAGCTTGTTTTTGCTGATGCCCGCAATCAGTTGAATAAGGAAGAAATGGCGATCATAGTTCCTCTTGAACAAGAGGTTTCCTGCCTGATATTTACAGTGGATAAAAGCGTGTTGGAAAGCATGCTGACCATACCGGGCGGAAATCATCAGGGAGCAGTCGATCTGTATTATGGAGACCGTCTGATTTATTCAAGCGGCAGCGCCTCTGATTCAGGGGTGGGGAGAATGACAGGGAAGGACAGGCAGCTCACGATCGAAAGCAGTCTGTTTAAACTGGACTGGCATTTCCCGGAATCCGTTTATACGGAAGCCATATACCGGAGCATCTGGAAGCAATTCGCGGTGGTATTTCTGGTGATTGCCGCCGGTGTTTATATGATTTACAAATTCATGGAACACAATTATAAGCCTCTTAAGGAGATCGTCAGAAATCTTGCTGATAAACTGCCGCATAAAGGGAAGGATGAAGTGCCCGCAGATGAGGTGCAATATTTGGACATGGTTTTAGGAGAACTTTTGTATTCCAAACAGTTTCTGGAGGAATCCAATCAGGAATTAAAGAAAGAGCAGTTACTGTACCAGCTCCTCTGCAGCCATATTCAAAATGGCAGTATCCTTTACAATGAGTGTTTAAAGTGCGGAATCCATGTAGACGGCCGTTCTTTTCTCTGCCTATACATGGAAGAGTCCGGAGAGAAGAGCGGGGAAAACTTTTATGAGTATTTTACAGAGAAGCTGCCGGCTAATAATCCGGAGATATTTGTGTATTCTACATATTATACGGAATCCAGCTTTATTTTCCTCATTGCCTCTGATATGGAATGCAGGGAACTGGATCGCTTTATACGTCAGAATGTCTCTGCATTTCTTTTCTCCAAAACCATATTCGGACAGGTGGTAGACAGTGCAGACCAGATTCATGATTCGTACTATAGTTTACAGACGGATGATTCCGGGAAAATGAAACAGAACGGAACCCTGGAGAGGGATGATCTGGCAGATTTTTACCCGAAGACATCCATGTCACTGCTTAGGGACGCGGTGGAAGGAGAGCAGTTGGCCAAGATGGGTCTTGCTGTTCAGGGCATTAGAGAGGCGATAGAGAAGGCGCCTGTGTCTGCGGCCATGATGATCTATCTGGAAGCATCGGATATTATTGCGGAACAGAAACTGTCTGTACCGTCTGTTATCGAAATGGCTCAGACAAAGGAAAATTGCCGGAACATTTTTTCAGACCAGCTTACCATGCTTTATAAAAGATTCCGCATGGAATCTGTGATGATGCCAGGAGACAGCCGGAAGGGGGAGACGGGGGGAATCTGGCAGCGGGATATCCACATCATTCTGAATTACATTGAAGAGCACTGCGGAGAAAAAACGTTTTCCATCAAATCCATGGCAGCCGAAACCGGTACCTCTCCTTCTAATTTAAGTCATTATTTTAAAAAGTGTACCGGACAGAACATATCCAAATATATTGATTCCGTCCGGATGAAACGGGCTGTAAATCTTTTGGAAGGCTCGTCAAGGATTGCTGATGTGGCAGAAGAGCTGGGCTATAACAGCACTTCCGTTTTTATTGAAACTTTTAAAAGAGTCTGCGGTATAACTCCAAGCCAGTACAGGCAGGAGAAAAATCAACTGGAAAGTATTTAAAAAGTATCCCGCAAATCAGATGCTGTCTGATTTACGGGATATTCTTCTGCCTGTGGGTTTTATGGATTTGCGGAATTTTTGAATACAATTCAATCATCCTGTATTTTTTTCATGTATTCTGAAAAAATGGCTTTTTTACCCCCTCCATTCAAATATCCGGAATTGACGGTTAAATTTTTGCTGTGCTATACTCGCCCAATGAAACCGGTGTAGAATATGATCGTCCGGGATCATTGGAAAATTGGAGATGAAGGAGAGAAGCAGTATGAAAAAAAACAGGTGGTTAAAAAAGGCATCGGCAGTGGTGATCAGCCTGATGCTGGTTGGGAGTTTTGCGGCCTGCGGGAGCAGGAAGGAGACTGATGGAAATGCAGTTTTGCCGGAGGGAAAGGTGTCGGAAAATTTTAACCCTGAAGGTCTTCCGATCTTAAAAGAAAAGGAAACCTTTCGGATCCTGGTAGGGCAGCAGAGTACGGAAGTTCCTGCTTCTGCCAAGGAATGCGTGCAGAAAGCGGCTGAGGCCACCAATATTGAAGTGGAATGGATTGAGGTGCCTACTTCTTCCTGGGATGAAAAAATTAACATCCTGTTTGCATCAAATGAATTGCCGGATGCCATTATCGGCAATATTAAAAATATATCCCAATACTATAAACAGCTTACCCCGTTGGATGAGCTCATTGATCAATACGCGCCCAATGCAAAGGAATTCTTTGAAAAACGTCCGGACTATCCGCCTGCTTTGCGTGGGGTAGACGGCAAAATCTATGGTTTTCCCATTGGAGACGAATCCACCCACAATATAATAGACAGCTCCATGTGGATTAACTCTGAATGGCTGAAAAAAACAGGACTTTCCATGCCGCAAACCACGGATGAGTTTAAGAAGGTACTGGAGGCCTTCCGGGATGGGGATATGAATGGAAACGGGGATGCCGCCGATGAGATTCCGTTTACCTTTACCACGGCCTGGGGGTGGAGTTCAACCATTGAAAATCTGTTTGGCAGCTTTGGGGCGCCTGAAAGCGAAAACCATGTTTATATCAGTCCGGAAGATAACAAGACCGTTCTTTTTTCGCCGGAGCAGGAGGGATATTACAAATGCCTGTCCTGGCTTCATGAGCTGTATCAGGAGGGACTTCTGGATCAGGAGGTATTTGTCCACAGCAGCGACCAGTATAACAGCAAGAACGCAGGCCAGGACAGCATAGGTGTTTACATGGGTTACGGAACAGGAGGACTGGGAAATGATGCTGTTGACTATGAATCAGTGCGGCAGCTCACAGGCCCTGACGGTGACTGCATTCTGACTCTAAATAACGTGACGAAGGGCATAGGCTTTTCCATTCCGGCCACTTGCAGGAACCCAGCGGCAATGGTGCGTTTCTATGATTATCTGAATTCTGATATCGAACTTGTCATGCAGTGGGACAGAGGAAAAGAAGGCATAAACTGGGAATGGGCGCAGAATGATGCGGGAGAAACCGTACCGTCCCTGATTTACAGGACCCCGGAGGAATGGAAGGCAATGGGCTATGACAGCATGACGGATGCCAAGACCAGGGAGAGCTTTGCCGGATGGTCTCCTGCCCTGTATTCCCAGGAAATTGAATCCATTGTTCTGGATATACAACCTCAACCAGATAAAAAGCTTTTGTCAGTAAAAGCAGATTTAGAGCACGGTGTCAAAGGGCTTCCTGCAGGAACCGCTACAGAGGAAAATGCCGGGAAACGGGCGCTGATCATTACCGATATGGATAACTATTTAAAGAAATTCATCTCTGATTCCGTTATTAACGGAATTGATGATGCCAAGTGGCAGAATCATTTAAATCAGTTGCAGAGCATCGGAGCGGAAGAGTATAAGAGACTCTGCCAGGAATATACCGATTCTATTTTATCGCAGCAATAAGATTCTGGACCGCAGCAGCTCCGGCTTTTCTTTAAACAATAAAGGAGGTAACAATTATGCCCAAAATAAGCACTGGGGTTCATAAAAGGTCCCTGAAGCAGGATATGGAGAGAACCTGGATGCTTTATCTCTTCCTTCTTCCTTCGCTTATTTATCTGTTAATATTTAACTATGCCCCCATGTACGGAGTACAGATTGCATTTCGTAATTACAGCGCCCTGGAAGGCGTGTGGGGGAGTGCCTGGGTGGGACTGGAGCATTTTAATAAATTCGTGAGCTCCTACCAGTTCTGGGATCTTTTAAGGAATACCCTGGTACTGAGTGTATATTCGCTGGCGGCAGGTTTTCCGATTCCCGTTATATTTGCGCTGCTTTTGCATAACCTTCCCTTTAAAGGCTACCGGAAGTTTTCCCAGATGGTCACTTATGCGCCACACTTTATATCCACCGTTGTATTCTGCGGTATGATCTGGGTGTTTTTGAGCAATGACGGTATTATTAACCAGCTTCTGAAACTGATTGGCTTAAAAACCGTGGGATTCATGTCAAATCCCGGTTGTTTTAAACACATATACGTATGGTCAGGTGTATTGCAGTCCATGGGCTTCAATACCATCATCTACATATCGGTCCTGACTGCCGTATCCCCGGAACTGCATGAGGCGGCGACCGTGGATGGGGCTACAAAGTTTCAGAGGCTCCTCTATATTGACCTCCCCCATCTGGTACCTACCATGGTTATCCTTCTGATCCTGAATATGGGGCAGCTGATGAATGTGGGGTTCGAAAAGGCTTTTCTGCTTCAGAATGATATTAACCTGCAGTCGTCGGAGATAATATCGACCTATGTGTATAAGATCGGTATTCAGGGAGCCCAGTTCAGTTACTCCGCGGCCATCGGTCTGTTTAACAACATAATAAACTTTATGCTGATCCTGGCGGTAAATAAGCTTTCTGCAAAGCTGACCCGGGTCAGTCTTTGGTAAGGGGTAAAATTATGGGAAGACTGAAAAAAGGGGAAACAGGGCATAAAATGTTCCAGTGCTGGCAGAACAGAGTCTTTGATATTGTGGTGTTCCTTTTGGTGACGCTATGTACGGCAGCAGTTTTCTATCCTCTGTTTTTTGTTGTGATAGCCTCCATAAGCAATCCCCGGCTGGTACAGTCAGGACAGGTGATTTTCCTGCCGAAAGATATTTCCTTTGAAGGATACCGGTATATTTTTAAGGACAGCCGGATCTGGATCGGATACCGGAATACTTTTATAAACACGGTGGCAGGAACTTTGTTTGCCATGGCTTTGACTATTCCGGCCGGATATGCGTTATCCAGAAAAGACTTAAGGGGCCGCAATATCATTACGGGAATCTTTGTTTTTACCATGTATTTCGGAGGCGGCCTGATTCCTACTTACTTAATCGTCAAGGAAATCGGTTTGATTGACACTTCGCTGACTCTGATCGTGCTGGGCTCGTTCTCCGTATATAATCTGATTATCTGCCGGACTTTCTTTTCTGCAAGCATACCATCAGAACTGCAGGAAGCAGCGGAGATAGACGGCTGTACCATCGGCAGCTTTTTCGTGTCCGTGGTTTTGCCGCTCTCTAAACCCATTCTGGCCATTATGTCCCTGTACTACGCTGTAGGAAAGTGGAATGATTTCTTCAACGGACTGATTTATATAAACAAAGCAAGTCTCTTTCCGCTGCAGCTGATCATGAGGGATATCCTGATCCAGGGGCAGACCGTACAGGCAGCAGGTGTCACTGATCCAAAACAGCTGGAGCAGATGCAGCAAATTGCCATGACCATCAAGTATGGGGCGATCATAGTATCATCTCTTCCCATTCTGATCTTCTATCCTTTTATACAAAAATATTTTGTAAAAGGTGTGATGATAGGTTCTGTAAAGGGTTGAGAAAGACGGAACGGCATATGAAAAAAAGGAGAACTGATATGAAACAGAAAAGCGTTTTTTTTCCATTGGATGACAGAGGAGAACCGGTTCACGCCCATGGGGGCCAGATTATCCGGGAGCATGAAATATATTACTGGATAGGCGAGGACCGCCGGGAGAGGAACAAGGTATCCTGTTATATGACGTCAGATATGATAAACTGGAAATTTTGCAACCACATTTTGACCATTGACAGCGCGGCGGAAAAATATTATGTGGTATCCGACTTAACCCTGGATGTACCGGGAAGCCGGGCTTCTATCGGTATGGGCTGCAATATTGAACGGCCCAAAGTCTTGTATAATGACATGACAAAAAAATATGTGATGTGGATGCATTGGGAGTTGCCGGATAATTACAGCAAGGCCAGATGCGCCGTAGCCATATGCGATACCATAGATGGAAATTATACCTATCTGGGAAGCTTCAATCCCATAGGCCATATGTCCAGGGACTGTACTGTGTTTCAGGATGACGACGGAACCGCCTATTTCATCTCATCTGCCAGGGAAAACCTGGATATACATATATACCGCCTTTCCAGCGATTATCTGGCCATTGAAAAACTGGAATGTGTCCTGTGGCCGGGACAGCAGAGGGAGGCGCCTGCGGTGTTTAAGAGAAATGGTATCTATTTTATGCTGACATCCGGCTGTACCGGCTGGGCCCCTAATCAGTCCTCCTATGCCTGGGCCGCTCACATGGACGGACCGTGGTCTGCAAGAAAAAATCTGGGGAATGAGACCACCTACAATTCCCAGCCTGCATGGGTATTTCAGAAAGAAGGAGGAAAAGCGGAATGGTGGTATCTCGTTGACCGATGGGGAGGAACTGAAGGTTATTTCCGATCGGAATACGTACTTCTTCCCTTAAGATTCAGGGGGGACCGGGAACTGTATCTGGATTGGGAAGAAACCCATTGAAGCCTCTGCGGATGTGAAAACGGGGGGTGGTGTGCTTCCTGCTAACGGGACAGTGAATATATATTTTTCAGGTTATGTACCTGCCGGCTTCAGGCAGGTACTTTTTTGAAATTATTTAAAAAGAATGATTTAAGTCATGGGATGAGATTGGAAATAGTCACTGATTAACTGGATAAATGCCTGCTCCGGCTGGTTTTTCACCCAGTTCTTTCTGCAGATCAGCGCATTATACCGATATAATTTCGGGGAAAAAGGACAGTAGCGGATATTATTATGGGGGGTGATACAAGATCTTGCTATAAAGCTTACCCCGATTCCTTTGGCAGTCATGGAGCGTGACGTTATGACGCTGTTGGTTTCACACATTGTGAAAGGATGAAAATGATTGACGGAAAAAATTTTATCTGCAAGGTAACGGAGCGTGGACCCCTTTTTTGACAGAATGAAGTTATCTTTATGAAAGTGTTCCGCCAGCTCGTCCTGCCGGATGAGATTATTTTCATGATGGCTGACGTAAGGATGGCCGGCGGGAATGGCAAAAAGCACTTCTTCCTGCCGGATGCAGGGGACCTGTTCCGGAAGAAAAGAGCCTAACTGGTTGAGAGCCATGATACCGCAGTCGATTTCTTCATCCAGGAGCATCTGGGTCAGGGAAGGGACATTGGTTTCGGAAATTTCGATTGTTATGAGCGGGTAAATTTTTTTCAGCCCGGGAATGATCTCCGTGAGCATACTCAAGCCAAATTGAGAGGTGATGCCGACCGTAATATGTCCCTTAATATTCACATCCTTGATATTGCGGTATAATTCTTCCTTAATGGACAGTACTTCTCCGGCTGCTTCCGTATACAGCTTCCCTGCAGCCGTCAGATTCAACTCTCCCTTTGCCCGTTCAAATAATGGAGTTCCCAATTCCTTTTCCAGTTTGGAAATATACTGACTTAAAGAAGACTGAGAGATATACAGCTCTTCAGCCGCCTTTGTCATATTTTTCGTTTCCGCAATTGTGAGAACATAGGTAAGATATTTTGTATCCATAAAAATCCCTCCTTGAAACTGCTATTAGTAAGAATGATCGGATCGATCATATTTACATATTGGTCAAATCAACCCTGGAAATATTATAATCAATATATGCCAAAAAGAAAACCATGATTATATCGTATCAAGGAGGAATTATGTCAAAGAAAACGCCGATTGTAACAGATATGAAAATTATTCCGGTTGCAGGCTATGACAGCATGGAAATGACATTGAGCGGGGCTCATGGTCCAATGTTCACCAGGAATCTGGTTCTGCTAAAAGACGATGCGGGCCATACCGGAATTGCGGAGATCCATGGCGGCGACTACACCTTTGAATGTTTAAAGAGCTGCATTCCGCTGGTCGTTGGACAGGAGATCGGCTGTTATCGCTCCGTTCTCGGAAAAATTCACAGAGGAGAAGTGAGAGACTCCCGTGATGACGGAGAAGGGATTCAGACTCTGGATATTAACAAGCTGAAGTTTGTTGTCAAAGCGGAGTGGGCGCTGGAGTGCGCCATGCTCGATCTTCTTGGACAGCATCTGGGGGTTCCAATGTGTGAGCTCTTAGGGGAAGGCAGGCAGAGAGACAGAATTGAGGTTCTGGGTTATTTGTTTTTTGTGGAGGATAAGAAAAAGACCCCGCTGCCTTATCTGGATGAATCAGAAAGCCCGGATCCCTGGTTTGCCATGAGAAGAGGGACCATGATGACCTCAAAGGAAATTGTGGAGCAGGCCTGCTGTCTCAAAGATAAATATGGATTTCAAAATTTCAAATTAAAAGGAGGGGTTTTATCGGGAAATGAAGAAATGGAAACCATGAGATGCTTAAAAAAGCAATTTCCCAAAGCCAGGGTCAACATTGACCCTAATGGTGCCTGGAGTCTGAATGAAGCCATCGGCCTCTGCCGGGGGATGGAAGATGTTCTCACCTACATAGAAGATCCCTGTGGTCCGGAAGCGGGGTATTCCGGCAGGGAAATTATGGCTGAATTTAAGAATGCGGTAAAGCTTCCAGTGGCCACAAACATGATAGCAACGAACTGGAGACAGTTTTACCACGGCGCATCTCTTAAGGCGGTGGATATTGTATTGGCAGATCCCCATTTTTGGGGATTGGAAGGCAGCACGCGGATGGCTTTTGTTCTCAATGACTGGGGTCTGACCTGGGGAAGCCATTCCAATAATCATTTTGATATCACACTCGCTGTTTACGCCCATGTGGCTGCGGCTGCTCCGGGCAATATTACTCCTTTGGATACTCATTGGATCTGGCAGGATGGGCAGAACCTTCTGTATGATACGCCTGAAATAAAAGATGGATATCTGGAAGTGCCCCAAAAGCCGGGTCTTGGAGTTACATTGAATATGGAACGGGTAAAGGAGGCAAATCGTCTTTATTGTCAATTGCCGGATCATGACAGGGATGATTCCATTTCCATGCAGTATCTGATTCCAAATTGGAAATATGAAAGCAAACGGCCGTGCCTGGTCCGCAATGAAGGGGGCATTAAATGAAAACAGAAGTCATGGTCTGCCCGGGTCTGCCCCTGACAGAGACACATAAGGAAATATTAATGAAGGCACTGCCGGAAACTCACATTACCTTTTATTCAAAGGAGCCGTCACAGGAGGATTTCGAACATGCGGACTTTATTTTTGGGAATCCGCCCTTTGATAAATTAAAGCATTGTCCCAAACTTAAATTGCTGCAGCTCCGCTCGGCAGGAGCACACGGCTATTTCCAGGCACTGCCTCAGGGCGCAAAGCTGGTGAATGCAAAAGGGGCTTATGGGCTGGCAGTCAGTGAACACATGATCGCCCTTACATTGGCTGCCATGAAAAAAATCCATCTTTATATGATGAATCAGCAGGATTGTGTCTGGAGAGATGAGGGGCGTGTATCTTCCATAAGTGAATCCACCGTTCTGGTAATCGGCGCAGGTGATATCGGTACTGATTATGGGGGAAAGATGAAAGCACTTGGAGCAAAAACCATGGGGATCTGCCATGGGGAACCAAAACAAAGAGACGGATTGGATGAGATATACAGCAGGGATAAGCTGGATGAGGTATTGGGTCAGGCTGACATTGTGGCGTTATGCCTTCCGGAGACGCCTGAAACCTGTCATATCATAAACAAAGAAAGGATCTCTCTGATGAAGCCTTCGGCTGTTTTAATTAATGCAGGACGGGGAACCGCCATTGACCAGGAGGCTCTGTGTGATGCGCTTGACGGAAACAGGCTTGCAGCCGCAGGACTGGATGTCACAACGCCGGAACCGCTGCCTTCTGACCACCGGCTGTGGAAAACTCCGAACCTGATCATTACTCCCCATGTTTCCGGAGGAGCCCATCTGCCATCCACCGTAACAAGAATTGTGGAGATTGCCGCCTGTAATTTTCGTTCCTGCCTGGATGGAAAGCCTGTGAAAAATGAGATCAATTCCAGTGCAGGATACTGAATGCATAAGAAAAATAAAAAAGTTTAAAAAATTGGGGGTTACATAATGAACATTAAAATGAATGGAAATGAGACTGCAGCACCATATACCGAGGAGAAAGAGGTGGAATTCAAGCGGTTTTCTTTGAAAGAAACGATTTCATCCTTTGGTCCCGGTATCGTTTTCGCCCTGACAGCGCTGGGAGCAGGCGATCTGATCGATTCCTCTGTATCAGGCTCCCACTATGGGTATGCGCTGATGTGGGCGCTTGTTTTAGCCACCCTGGTGCGGTTTTTGATTGTAAATACCATTGCCCGTTTTGATATGTGCAATAACCGGGGGCTTACCATCCTCGCGGGTTACGGAAGTATGTCAAAGTTTTTCCCATACTTCTTCATGATTTATGCCACCTGCCTCGGACATATGTTTTGTTCCATTATGTCTAAGGGAGCCGGAGAGGCCATTTTCCACATTGTCAACGTGGGGCATCCCCTGGTGTGGACTCTTTTGGTAATCATAAGCGTTTTCATGGTGCGCGGCAAAAACATTTACAATAAGATGGAAACGGTTATGAAATGCGTTTTAGGATTTATGACTCTTTGCTTTATCGGCCTTGCTATTGCAACAAAACCGAATCCTGTTGAAATATTCAAGGGGGTATTTACTTTTGAGATTCCGGACGGGCAGGGGATATTCGGGGCTTTAACCCTTACGATCTCTCTGATCGGAGCGGTTGCAGGTTCCATAACAAACTTTCTGTATCCCCATTCCATGCGCTCCAAAGGCTGGACGGATCCGTCTTTTAAAAAAGTACAAAGAAATGATTTGCTTTTCAGCAGCTTCATATTGATTGTTTTAAACCTCGCTATCTGGATTGTAGGTGCACAGATTTTAAGGCCGGCCGGCATTCAGGTGACATCACTGAATGACATTGCACAGGCTCTTGAGCTGGCGTTTGGCCGCGTGGGGGGAATCGTATTTTATCTTGGGGTTTTAAGTATTTTTTATGGCGGTATCCTTGGTACGGCAAATGGATTTACTTCCCTGATTGTGGAAAATGTTCATCTGATCAAGCCTGAACGAGGAGAAAAATACGAACACGTAACAGAAAAAGATCCTCTGTACAAGACCATGGTCACCATCCTTTTATTCAGCGCCTTATTCTGGTCCATGCCGGGAATGCCTGACTTCGTTGTATTAACACTGATCGCAAACATGTTTAATACCCTGGCCCTTCCTCTGATTGCCGTCGGTCTCCTTTTCCTCAGCAATAAAAAGAGTTTAATGGGAAAATGGCGGAACAATTGGTTTGAAAATGCGGTGCTTGCCGGAGCTACGGTTCTTGCCATATCCGGTGCCATAAAATTGTTCTCAAATATGCTTTAAGTTTGAATCGGAAGGAAGTTAATGATGAAGGTTTTATTCGACGAGATGAAGGAAACAATCAGACAGGCATTTTTAAAGGCCGGATTGAACGGGGAACAAGCGGAAATCTGTGCGGCGGTACATACACAGTCAAGCTGCGACGGAGTTTCCTCACATGGACTGAACAGGGTTCCGCGGTTCATAGAATATGTAAAAAAAGGCTGGATAGACCTGGAGGGAAAGCCTGAAATCATCAAAAAGAACGGCAGTATGGAAAGCTATGACGGCAATTTTGGCATAGGAGTGATGAATGCCAAATACTGTATGGAAAGAGCCATGGTTCTGGCAGACTCCTTCGGCGCCGGAATCGTCACGCTGCGGAATACTACCCACTGGATGCGGGGCGGCACTTATGCATGGGACGCTGTGGGCAGAGGGTATCTGAGCATCTGCTGGACGAATACGGAGTCCTGCATGCCGGCCTGGGGGGCGAAATCGGCAAGCGTGGGAAATAATCCCTTTTGCATCGGTATTCCTTCGGACCATGGAAGTTTTGTATTGGATATGGCTATGAGCCAGTATTCTTACGGACGGCTGTACCGTGCACAGGCAGAAAAGGAACAGCTTCCCTACCCGGGCGGCTTTGATGAGGAAGGAAAACTGACCGCTGATCCGGATGCCATTGCAAATACCCGCCGTCTTTTGCCGGCTGGTTACTGGAAAGGTTCCGGACTGGCAGTGGTGCTGGATCTGACTGCGGCCATTCTGTCAGAAGGACTTTGCAGCAGTGAAATCAATGGCGTGAAGAAAGGAAGCGGCGGAGGCTGTTCCCAGATTTATATGGCCTTTGCTCCTGAGAAATTTATATCCAAAGAGGAGATGGAGCATTTGATACAAAGCACAAAAGATCATCTGCATCATGCGGAACCGGCCCTATCTGATGAAAAGATCAGCTTCCCGGGGGAACGGACCCTGGCCATAAGGGAAGAACAGTTAAAAAACGGAATCCGGGTGGACGAAAATGTTTGGGAAGAGGTTTGCAGCCTTACATAGGCAATTGTGCAAATAAGGACGCTGTTTTAAATAAAATATGGTAGTATTTTTAAAGATGCTATAAATCCACGTATTTACGGCATTTCTCAACAATTTATAGTTGATGAGGAATGTAAAATTAATCGTTTTAGATCGTTTTAAACCAATGTAAAACGTAATAATTTGGGGCAGAATTTGGGGCAGAATTATTTTACAACCAAGACTAATTAAGTATATATTCTTATTGTAAATTGTGTGTTATAATCTATATGATTAAATATCATTAGAAGGGAGCATAGTTATGCCAAGAGGCGTGCGTAAGTCAGCATTAGACAAACTCAAAGAAGAATTAAAAAATACACAAGATGCAATCGTACAATATAAATCTGCAATTAAAACACAAGAAGAAAAAATCAAACAGTTACAAAATGAAATTCAGATGGAAGAATTCAAAGAGGTCTCGGCTATACTTCAAGAGAAAAATATGTCAATAGCAGAATTAAAGGATATACTTATCAGTAGCGAGGAACACCCACAAGATGAATAGTAAATTAGACCGGTTTCTAATTGATCCCGGTCTAATTTTTTTGAAATTAATAGAACATATGTTTGCTTTTTCCGTTAGGATATGTTATAGTAATATCAGAAAGATGGTGATATTATGAAAGTTCGTAATTTAAGTAATCAGCAACAACGAATACTGGATTATATTAAACAAATAATTTTAGATAGAGGATATCCACCAACAGTAAGAGAAATCGGTAAGGCAGTAGGACTAAGTTCGAGTTCTTCAGTACAATCTCAGATTAATAAACTTAAAGATAAGGGATATCTTAGAAACAGTAAGGATAGTCCGAGAACGATTGAAGTGGTTGACTTTGTCGATCCTTCTCTCATTGAGCAGGTTATTAAGGTTCCTCTACTTGGAACTGTGGCCGCTGGTCAACCTCTTTATGCTGAACAGAATATCGAATCATATTATCCTATACCCGCAAGTGTTTTGAATAATAAAGAAACTTTTATGCTTAATGTGCATGGGGATAGTATGATTAATGCCAATATATTAAATGGCGATAAAATCATCGTCAATGTGGAATCTACCGCAGAAAACGGCGATATAGTTGTGGCCTTAATAGAAGATTCAGCTACAGTAAAACGGTTTTACAAGGAAGGTTGGTATTATCGCTTACAACCAGAAAACGACACAATGGAACCCATCATAGTAGAGCAAGTAAGAATTCTCGGTAAGGTAATAGGCGTAATGAGATTAGGCATACATTAAGTGAAGGCACTTGCGTGGTTTTAATTTCACCAATCAAACGAACGTACGTTCTTAAAAGAAAGGAGCGGGCATATGATGATAACAAAAAATAATTTAGATGAGATAATATTTGAAAACCACGACGCAAGACTATTAATAGAATATATTGTTTCACACACGCAAGCTACCTTGTACTATTATCGCGAAGTCGAGCTGACCGTGGAGAATGCATTAAAAATGTACAATCTCGCCATAAGAACGGAAGATGAATCATCGGACAGAATGCCATATATAAATCGATATAATAAAAACACAAAAGATTTACTATATTTATGAAATCTATGCTAAAATGATTCTCGGAATATTCACGTAAAGGAGAATCATCATGGTATTTTACATCAACAAACAGGCAATAGAAATAAAATCACGCTTTCAAGACGCTCCACTAACATCGGTAAACGAATGCTGCTGTGCAGTAGGAATTTTAGCAAAAATGTATGGAGTTCCTCTTCCCCATAAAACTGAAACACTGGAAGAAATGAAGAAGGAT
This sequence comes from Lachnospiraceae bacterium 54-53, assembly GCA_041223105.1. Lineage (GTDB taxonomy): Bacteria > Bacillota > Clostridia > Lachnospirales > Lachnospiraceae > Lacrimispora. The sequence goes on along the minus strand of JBCLPO010000002.1, from coordinate 196,697 downwards.
ATACATAGACAAATCGATGGCAAATCGATACCCTCAGAGTATGCATTAAAAGTAATTTCAATGCTTGACGAATATTATAAGCCCGGAGTTATAACGGATGAATTATATGAACTTTTAAAATATGCCTACGCAGAACAAAGTGGATTAGAACCCGCATATAAAACAAAATATAACTAAAATAAGGAAGCCTCTGCGCTTCCTTAAATTTTTCTCCATGAAAAATAAGTATAGCACTAACTTCGACATAACTAGAAGTTACTTCTTTATTTTACTACTTCCTTTAATTTCCACTACTATTCGAACATACATTCGAATATAATAAAAACAGGAGGTGATTTTTTGAAGCAAGTAATATTCCACATAGACGTGAACTCTGCCTTTTTGAGCTGGGAAGCAGTTTACCGATTACACCATCTTGGAGGAAAACTAGATTTAAGAGAAATACCATCTGCTGTTGGAGGCGATATGTCAAAAAGACATGGCATCATTTTAGCCAAGAGTATACCAGCAAAGAAATATAAAATACAAACCGGAGAGCCAGTAACCGATGCGTTGCGAAAATGTCCTCATCTAACCTTGGTCCCTCCAAACTATAATCTTTATCAGAGATCTTCGGAAGCGTTTGTGCGGATTTTGAAAGAATATAGTCCTGATGTAGAACAATACTCTATAGATGAATGCTTTGTCGATATGACCCAATCGGTTTCGCTATTTGGGGAACCAGATACTGTAGCTAATGAAATACGAGAGCGTGTATATAACGAATTGGGGTTTACAGTAAACATAGGTATTTCATCGAATAAAGTTCTTGCTAAAATGGCATCTGATTTTAAAAAACCTAATTTAGTACACACGTTATGGCCCGATGAGATAGCCGCGAAAATGTGGGTTTTACCTGTATCTGATCTATTTTTTGTTGGAAGAGCCACTACAAGAAAATTGAACAATCTTGGAATCAAGACTATAGGAGAATTAGCGCAGACTGATTTATCAATTGTCAAATCGCATTTTGGTAAACATGGTGAAGTCGTATGGAGTTTTTCTAATGGTATAGATTTTTCAACTGTAGAACCAGTGCCACCACCAAATAAGGGGTATGGTAATAGTACTACGATTGCTTTTGACGTGACTGATGCTAACACCGCTAAGTTGGTATTGTTATCATTGGCTGAAACAGTATCTGCCAGGTTACGAGATGACGATGTTAAGATCAAAGTGGTTTCAGTGGGAATTAGAGACTATAATCTTGAATATTACAGTCACCAAAAGAAACTTGAAACGGCAACAAATATAACACGAGAAATATATGAATCAGCTTGCCAAATATTTGATGAAATGTGGGATAAGGTGCCAATTCGACACCTCGGAATTCATACAAGTCAGGTAGTTACCGAAGAAGCAAGACAACTAAATTTATTTGATAATCTGGATTATGAAAAGCTAGAACGATTGGATGGGGCCATAGATGATATACGAAAAAGATTTGGTGTGGATTCTGTTATAAGAGCGAGTTTTACTAAGACCGATAGGATTGATCACATGAGTGGTGGTATTAGCAGAGAAAAAAGAACCGTGGACTATAATAAACATAATGTATTGTAGGTGAAGATATGGGAGTGTTTGGGATTGGAACAAATACAAATGATATAGACAGCGGGGAAATTAGAGGGAAAATGTATCACATTGCTTGCAAGGTCTGGTTTACTGCTAGTTGCAGTCCTAGACCACTAAGCTTTAAATTTGAGGGCGATGACGGTATAATACAGACGGTGTCTGAAATAACCATAAAGTGCACAGAAGATAAAAACTATTCAGGCATTTCATCAAAGGAGTACGTTTGCGAATCCGTTATTGGCGGATTCTTGAAAGAATTTAAGCTTATATTTTTCGTAGAGTCTTGTAAATGGGTTATGGTAATATAATATCGGAGTATGTGTAATACTAACATATATAATTAGAAAATGAAAGGTAATAAAAAAACATGTGTGGAAGATATTATATTGAGATAGACAGCGTTGAACTAAGTTCCATTATCGCTGCTGTAGAAAATAAAACTAAAATAAAAACTGGCGAAATATATCCAACAAATATTGCACCCGTTTTATCTCCAAAAGGAGAATTGACGGCTATGCGATGGGGATTTCCCAGATATGATGGTAAAGGTGAGATTATTAATGCGCGAAGTGAAACCGCTACCGAGAAAAATATGTTCCGTGGTCCAATGATGGAAGGTCGCTGTTTAATTCCTGCAAGCTGGTATTTTGAGTGGGAGAAACGCGGCTCTCAAAAGGTAAAATATGCACTTGCGCCTCCCGATAGTAGCCCAGCGTGGATGGCAGGGCTATCAAGAATAGACCACAAAACAGGCGAATCTCTTTATGTTGTTCTGACTCGCCCAGCCTGGTCAGGTATCTCTTTTATTCATGATCGCATGCCAGTAATTTTACCAAAAGAAAATCATGATGAGTGGTTAAACGGACATGATCCGATAGGCACAATGGGTAAAGCAATAGACGTGGTTAACTACAAATCCGTATGACAATAAGACTTAGGTAAATAAAGGTTGGAAAACTTTCATTTCCAACCTTTAACAATACAAATCTTAAAGTTCTACGAAATCAGCAATATCTCCAATTTTACATTTAGCATCACCGCACCTAGCCCATAATTGAAGTTTATAATTAATAGAAGTATTTTTAGAAACCGCAAACATATCTTTTAAAAATATTGTTAGGGACACTTCTTCGCTTAATTCAAATAAATCAAGGTCATTAAAATCTGCGCAAGTATTAACTGGAAATTTAAGGTTGTATTTCTCATCAAAGTAAACAATAGAGAAACACACCTCGTTATTTTTTATCCAACACTTAAAAGTAAAATCTTCCAATCTAGGGCATCTTTTACTTATTGATGATGTTATGGTAGTAATAAAATAATCATCTTTTACTGCCACATGTCGCTCCTGTTCCATTTCTAATAGTATATAATGTCTTTTATCTCTCTCAAAACTTGATATAATCTCGGCTCTCATCGCGTCTCCTTTTAATCCATATACTTTACTATACTATTATGCTACCCGAAACAACACCGGCAATGCATAATTTCCCTCTTTTATCAAACAATAAACAAAAAGGAGGCGTTAATAATGGCCGTGGCGCATAAAAGTGCATTATCAATAAACGTGATATACAGCCCTGTAGAACTCTATAAAACCACTAGAGATACGAGTGTATCATTTAATCAGTTATGCAAGGACACCCATGAGCGTGTTAAATATAAAAAAATATGCCCATCATGTAACAAGGAAGTTTCTAGCGATGATATAATCAAGGGATATGAATATGAAAAAGGAAAATATATAACATTTACGGCAGATGAGCTTGAAAAAATCAAAACACAAAAGGATAAGACTCTCCACATAGATTCATTTGCTAAAATGAGTGAAATCGATCCGATTTACTTTGATCAAAACTATTATTTAATACCAACGTCAGGTGCTGAGAAATCATATGAACTTATACGCCAAACGTTACTCGCTTTAAAGATGGTTGCAATAGCTAAAACGGTCTTAACAACTAAAGAAGAACTACTCGTCCTATACCCCACTAAAGATGTGATTGTAGGGAAAATGTTGTTTTATCAGGAGGAAATCCAGCCAATACCAAAACCAATACCAAAGGTAGAATTGACTGAGCAGGAATTAGGTCTTACAAAAACTTTAATAGAAACAATGTATCAAAAGTTTGATATTTCTGCTTATTATGATGAATATCAGCAAAAGATACGCGCAGCCATAGCCACTAAGATAGCTGGTAAAGAGATTATAAGTGTTAATGAAAGTGTTCCCAATAATATTAATGATAGCATAGAAGCATTGCAGCTATCATTAAAAATGGCGCAACAAAAGAAAAGTGGAAAAGCATAATGGACATTTTCGAAAGTAGAAACATAAGTCCTATGTTGATTTCGGAAATGCAAGAACCGTTCGATTCACCGGATCACATTTATGAAATTAAGTGGGACGGAATAAGGTGTGTATCTTATTTAGGCACTAACGCGGATATGCGAAATAAAAGAAACAAATTGATGCTCCCTATGTTTCCAGAACTTGAAGGTTTATATAAGCAAGTAAAGACGAAATGTATTCTTGACCACGAATTACTAGTTATGAAAAATGGAACGCCTGATTTTTATGAAGTGCAATCACGCGCAATCATGACGCACCCGTTCAAAATTCAATTGGCTTCAAGCAGATACCCGGCCAGCATTGTTGCCTATGATATACTATACTACAAAGATAAAGAAATAACCATGTTACCACTTATGGAACGAAAAAAATACCTTGAAGATGTGGTTATTGAGAATAATATAATTTCAGTTTCCCGGTATATCGAAAACGAAGGGATTAAACTGTTTGAGCTTGTAAAAAATCAAGAGCTCGAAGGAATAGTAGCGAAGAAGAAGAAAAGCTTATATTGGCAAGGTAAGGAAACCAAAGACTGGATCAAATGTAAAGTTATGTCTACCGACGATTGTGTTATTTGTGGATATATTCTGAAAGCTAATAATACGGTAAGTTTTGTACTTGGACAATATGATGACGATGTCCTTGTATATAAGGGACATGTTACATCCGTAAGTTTTAGTGTATTAAACCAGCATAAGTATAAAGTAATAGATTATTCGCCTTTTGGATACGTTCCTGATGGTAATAAGGAGTCCGTGTGGCTGGTTCCCGAGCTTGTTTGCATCGTTGAATCAATGCCTACCGAAAAAGACAGTTTCCGGCAATCCTCATTTAAAGGTATAAGAGATGATAAATTACCTGAAGAGTGTGTTGTCGTAAAAAGTAGGGAATAGAAGAGTATTCTCAACTATTCCCTGTTCACCATGTCTTTTTTCGCTTGATTCAAAAACTTCTAACTATTGTCTGAGAGACCACTCTTTCTTTAAACCAGAGTCTTACATCGTAATAAACTAACTAAGTTAAAAACTCAATCCTCTGAATAATTACAAATTGATCACCGCTAGTACCGACTTTGGAAGCACTCCCAAAATCAGCATAAAAAAATGCATGTTGATTTATATCAGAAATATCAATATCTGTCGTTGTTTCGCTCGAATATCCTCCCCAAAAAACATCTCCCATACGCTTAATCTGTCTTTTAGCGGTTGACAATGCAATAAAATCTCCACGGCAACCAATTCCATCACTTCCGCTACTAAATTGGCCATTATAGGTATATCTAATTGTTCTAAACGGTGTCAAATCAACACTTATATTGTTTACTACAATGGTACAATATCTGTACATGCTGTCGCCTGATCCAAATTTAGAGCCTAGTAATATACCTCCGCCTTTTACGCCCGGTATACCCCCACTAACTATACTCCAATCGTACTGACGTAAATAACTCTGCACCCCTCCGGACAGCACTCCCGAAAAGGTGCCATTTAAAAAGCCACCTGACCAGTGGCAAGATATGAGTAATCCTTTGCTGTCCCTGTAATACCTGCTATACTTTGCCCTTCTAATATTTTATTGGAAGTAACTCCTAAAACCGATCTCAATCTGTCTATTGGAATCCTATGCAAACTTCCTCTAGTGTCAAACTGTGGATAGTATCCAGTAGGGAAGAAGGAATATAAGTTATCTGATTCGAGTCCTAATCCTAAACTGTTATTCCAATAATTAGAAGAGTTTAATGGCATAGTACCATTTACCTTGGTGCCATTTTTTCCATAGGCAATTTGTCCGGTTAATAGATATTGTGCTTGGACATTGGCATCATTAGTGGCCGTACCGCTAACTCCAAGAGCACTCTGCCCAGAAAGTAATTTAGCAGCTGTTAATCCTCCAACAGAAGCTACAGAAGATAACGAAGTTATAATCTCTGGATAACCACTTGAAGCATTAGTTATATACGCTCCGTTTGGAATCCTTGTAACTAAATTGCTCCCACTAGTTGTTACATTTTGGGACGCAGTAGAAGATGCCCTGTTTGGAATTGCACCATCCCCAATTTCATCATCCGTATCTGCCCCAACATACGTATAGCCTTCAACAACCTTTCCCGCGGTTACAGTAAGTTCATCTGAGCCGATTCCACCTCCGCCACCAATATTTGTTATTCCTAATTTAGCCATTATTTTCTCACCAACCTTATTTCATTTATCACCAATGCGCTTTTTGGTGTTTTATTTGCCTTGAGGATAAAGTTTCCTGCGCCAGTATCACTTTTGACATAAATAAAAGCCTTTGACGCATTCAGTTTACTTGCATCTGCAAAAAAGACTTGAATTTCATCATCGGCCAAAATTGTACTGTTTGTGTATGTATATTCTAAGTTACTATTCCAATCTGTTATTTCAATGGTAATATCTGAAGCAAGAGAAACGCCTGAAAGATACTCTGTTTTATAACCAGAATAGGCATTTGTTTTTTTATCGTCTCCAGCGGCACTATCATTGATTCCTATAGTGTTCTGAGCAATGGTTGTTACCATTGTTTCTACATTATCCAAATAATATTGTTCGATAGATTTAATAGCATCTTGCAATGAATTGATTCTATCTGCATTAATTAAACACTTTAATAAACCTGGATAGTTTGTTAACACTGTAGCCGCTGTAGTAAAGTCTCCATTTGATATAGCAGCTTGGTAAGATCGCATTGGATCTAAAAGAGTTGCTGTTATGTCTTGCATGTTATCAAAGTTATCAACCCCATCCGGATATATGCTACGAGGATTTTCCGCATACGCCATTCGTTATTCACATCCTTTCTAAATTCCGTATTTCCTATCATAAACGTAAGAAAAGCTCTCTAAAAATTTATAGAGAGTTACTGTCATTGTTCCTTCTCCGGAATTCCAGCTTAAATTTTTGACTATATACTGGTTTGTCTTACTATTATATTTTGGAGTATATTCTATTTTTTTATTTACAGTTAACCATGGGATTACAACCATAGTAAGTGTAATCGTATCCATCATAGCTGTTGTCTGATATGTTAGATATTCAGCTTGATTATAACAAGCGGCATCATCGCTTAATGTATCATATTCAACCGAATTTAATATTTGATACCCAAGGTTAGTAGTAGAAAATGGGCAATCTATAGATTCTTCACGATATATTCCATAACATTGAAATTGCCCTAATAGATAGAGTGAATTTCCAGAAGTCGACCTTCTATATCTGAATGCATAAATGTTGTCTGCTTCTAATGTTCTAGCCTTAATAGGGCTTCCGTTTCCGTCAACTATTGGGATTGACGAATAACCGTTAATTGAGAATCTAGGAAATGCAGAATTTCTACTCAATACCTTAAATGCCAACATAGTTAAATTATCCACGTCGTTCCATGAAGAATATTCCGAAAAAGTAACGGTATATGTATTATTAGAATATGTAGAAGTAGAGGAATACCGATCTTCGTTTTCAAGTTCCAATACTTTTCCCCATACTTCTGTAACATTATATATACCGGAAAATTCACCAGACGTATCTTCTTTTTCTATTAATCCACTCAATACTTCATCGTTTAAGATTACATCATCTTCTAAGCATGTGGAAACCCGTTGCCATACAAATACTCCATCTTCGTCAAAGAAAAACTCCCATGAATCATATAAATCTCGTATCTTTTCCCATATACTTGCAAATGTTGAACCCGTTGAAAAAGTCAAATCATAAGGAATCTCCTTTCCGATATCCTCTACCACATAATTAGTTATTCCAGCTAAGTCCAATATTCCTATAATTGATGTTCTGATATCTTCACCCGCCGGAATAGATAAACTTTGAATGGTATAACTCGCTGAATCGTTAGCAGAGCCATAACCAGTTAGCTGACCATTTAAAGTGCCATCATATTGAGACATTAGGTCGGCACAAGTAAGAGAGAGGAGTTTCTGATTTTTGGAATAGGAATATTTCATACTGACATAGCAAAATATTCCTAACTTATACCAAATAATTTCCTTATTCCGCTGACTTCTCAATCCATAATAAACTCTCAGTCTTTTATCCAACCAAATTTTCTTGTCATTTCCAATAACAAAAGTGGAATCTAAGATTACCATATCACATGAATAAGTTCGTCGTTGAAGTGACTCAGAATCTTGTGAAAAGTTATCAGATATAATAACCCCCTCCAACGAATCTAATGTTTTAAAATCAGAGTTCAGTAACTCAATCTTGATCCTCATTTCCTGTTCGCCCTGGCGTAAAACATTAATGTCGTCTTGTGTTACAACATGCCCCATAGGATCATCTCCAATCTACCCATCTATGTTTGTATCAAGTAGTCCATTGTAATATAAATCGTCTGTACTATAGGCGTCACCACATTCTGAAACGCTGAATTTCGATATTACATGTAATGGGTGATCCGTTTCTTCGGTAATTTCATCGCTTGTAACTCCGATCATCCATATGTTGCCAAAGTAATCTTTGAGAATTTTTACATTACCATTTGTAAGAAAGTCATATATCATGTTACGATAATTCCACGAAGTATCGGCTTGCCATATACAATTAACATTTTCAATGAAACAACATTTTATATCACCGGCAAAATAGTTGGTTTTACCGCCTTTGAAAATAATAGCCTTTTCCCTCCCAAGAGGTTCAATTAATCCCACACGTTGAACCCGCTTCTTATTAAACTCTGTGTCTAGTACCATAGGATAAGAAACATCTTTTTCACAAATAAAATAAGAGTCAAATCTTGACTCTACAGTATTTGTTATATATTCGCTTTCGCCGCCTGAAATGACGGGTACATATGCAAATGACACCTCTCCAGCGGGAGCATAATAATGCATAATATCAATTGCGAAATCTTCTTTTGTGTTTATTTCCTTTTCGTAGATTGTTTTGAATTTACTATCTTTTGCGGTCTTGCGCTTAATTCTTATAAGTTCTACTAGGCTCTCTGTAAAATTTACATTACCACCATGTAAATCTCCTTTAAAATATGCGTGTAGTCTAGTGTCTAAATTCCATTCGGTTGGGATTGATCCATCGTAGTCATCAATATCTACTACATCTAACGAAACATAAATTTCATCATAAATTGATGAATTTATCGTGAGATATTCAATGTTCTCCGGAGAGACAGGAGATGTACTGAATGACTCTTTTGATGCTGCGAAACTAAATCCTAAAATCATAAGACATCTCCTTTCTCTATATCGCCACCCACGTATAATTCCCCGGATCAGCGAGCCAATCGGAGGGGGAGGGATAATAATGATTTACGGGGTTTTTGCATGCTGCTATACTGTTGATATTTATGGTTTTGTTGCGCGGTAGCTGTATACTCAATGTGTTTGTGGCGCGTTTTTTCATGGGAAATGCATAGCCAGATTTTGCCCCCGTTAATTCATTGACAGACCAGTCATTCGTTATATTTTGTAGTAGCTGTCCAACGTATAAGTTGCTAGTGTTGGATGAGTAAGCTTCCACATAACAATACAAATAATTCATTAGCTCAATATCATTAAATGGATTAACTCCCGAATAGTACACCCTGTAATACTGATAGCTAATATCCTTGGCAGTAATTTTAAGTATTCCATTTGATATTTCACCGGTTGTAGCCGTTTGGTCAACAACCCAATTATCAAATCCACTTCTAAAATCAGAATTATTCAGTAAGTTTGGATTCTCCCACACCTCCCTCGGCATATACCCCACGCCTACATACTGGCTATTTGGTTGCCGGGATTCGGTCATGTTGGTGCCGTCTGGACTAGAAGAGTATCTAACCAATGTACTGACAACCAATGCTTTCACATCAAACAGTCTATCCACTCGATTTATTATCAATGTATATTTATAATAGTCGTCAGAGTGAACTTCAACGTAATTACTATTTATAACATGATTAATTCCGCATGAATTAGCAACCAATTCAAAATAAGCCTTTTCTCCATTTGAATCAGAATAACTTCCGATGCGATAATATACTTTTATATTTAATTTGTCTTTTGTCCCAAATTCTATAATTACGCTATTACGCTTTGGTTTTTTAAAATGAAATATTGCCGTAAAATCTCCGCCTATTTCAAACCCTTCATCAAATGTGACACTGTTGTCCGTCAGATCTACCCATTCCCCATCCACATATATAACATCTTTTTCTGGAACACCTTCAGCAGATATGATATTGCTTTTTATTTCAATTGCACCAGTTTCTGAGATATTATTTAACTCTAATTTACTGAATATCTGCGCCGTAGTATAGGACACTGTAACTAATATATATCCGGTATCCAAACTCATTCCATTAACGGTTTCACCAGTTCCCCGAATATAATACTGAGTTGCATTTTCTAAATTGCTTACTATGTAAGATAAATCCGTAATATCATATACTTGCCCAGATGAATCGAGTAATGTTTTTTGGTAGCTGTATAGTGTAATGTTAAACCAATTCAATGACTCAGTTTCTATCTGAGCATAATTTAGTCCAATAGAATAGGATGACGCTCTTATAATATCTCCATTTGAAACAGATAAATTAAAGGTGGGAGTGCTAAAGCAATAAAATGGTGTACCTACACTTTGTATTGTTGATTCATTTTCATCTACATCAAATACAGTAATGTACGCCACATATTTTGTTCCATTTGTTAGTGTAGGAGTGGGTGGGAAAGTGTAGGATTGCTTCATTGTGTCTAAGGTACTGTCATATACTGTTACTCCTGTTGCATTATTTTTTATAATACAACGTACCTTATATATCTGATTACCAGACCATGTAAAATTAATATTGGTTCCAACAGACGAGTCAAACGGAGCAATTGGATGTATTGTTGCAAACATTTATATCACCCCCATTATTTCTTATTCAATGCTTCCTCAACCGCAGTTCTCCATCTTGTGGGCACATCTTCAAGTTTAAATCCATACTGTTTAATCATCATGACATAAAAATCCACCATTATTCTGTCCCTCCTTGTAATTCAGTAATCAAAGTTGCAAGTTCTATAATTGCTGAATTTTGCGCCATTTGACTAATTCTTAAATCCCTAATAGATTTCTCAATTAAATCTACATCTTCTAATTCAAAAGTTACTAATAAACTACTTACTGATTCATCATCGTCCCATGTAATTACCATAGGAGTTGATTTGCATCTTTTATTGGTATAAGTAGCCGAGAGCACTCCTGAGCTATTCACAATAGAGTAAGAGCTTAAATTTGTTTCAGTAAGCAATTTTAATGTTGCATAAAAATCGTCATATGAATCAAAAGATTTTGAAAAGGAATATTCGGAACTTCCTTCATTTATTGTTATTGACGTGCTGTCATATAAAATTAAATTATCCATATATTATTCTCCTTTTAAATTTTTATAAAAACTGAAATTGATGGTGTTAAATCATCTCTCACTACGACAAATAGTAATCTGAATACAATTAAATCAACACCCGGAATCTTTAGCAATTATGGAATTCTTTATTTAAATTCACAAGATGGCGCATCTTCCAGTTTAGAAGGAAGTCAGATTGTGTTTAGAGGGCTGGGCGGTAATACGGGCAATGTAACATCAGTAGATTGTTTTAACAATGTTTTTAGGATTTTTGGAAATTTCAATGGAACTACTTTGAAAGTTTTTGAGTTTAGAACTGACGGAATATATTTAGGTGGTGTAAAAATTACAAATTAAATTATATCATTTTTACACCACCGTTTTCCAGTCTCCAAGCCATGCTTTATTAAAATAGCATCGATATTTTATAGTTGGATTCCCACTAGTATATTTGAGTGCAATCACAATTCCTCTCGCAGCCGAAGCGTCTTGTAAATTTAATGCACACCACTCAGATTCCACATCAGGGAAACCGCTTACAGAATTTCCCTGTACTTGCCACACAGAAAGACGTTTTGCCTCGTCAGAAGCCCAGTTTAATAATGATGAACCATTAACATTGGCACCTAGTAAATTATGAACCTCAGTTTTGTTGGCTTTGGTTGAACTTAAATTTGATAAGTTTGTATTTGTTGTATTTAAATTATTGGTTAGTGCATCAATTTCAGTTTTTATTGTCTTCCCCATTCTACCGTCTAACACCGTTCCTGCGACATTTGTGGTATAGTTATTAACAATTTTATCCGTAGTAATAACCCGATCTCGGAACCCGTTATAACTTTGCACGAATAAAGAATCCCAATCATTCCCAGGGGCACACACCCATACTAAATCCCCAACAATTAAATCGTAATATGATTTCACTTTATATTCCGCATTCTTATATAACACTTTGTATACGGTATTATTTACCTTTTCGGTTACAGTGGCACGGAACGATTTATTGAATGAGGCAGAATTAATTAGTTCTTTAACAGCCAAAAAGAACTTACTTGTATTTCCCTTTGCGGTTTCAAATAAACTCATGCCACACCTCCTTTTAATTATATGACCAAATACAAAAGGGTGTTTTTTCAACACCCTCCATTTTTGTTATTTGATTTTTGATATTGCTTGTAGAATTGCCTGTTCCTGAAGCGTCGCATATTCTTCAATTGCATCATCTATATTTCTTACATTGGGAAATGATAAATCGCCGTTATTGCTGATATGAATAACTGATGAACCAGATGAAGAATTTCCAATATCGTTCAGCATATTACCATAATCCGTTGTATAAGGCTGAAAACTGTATGCTGCCGCAAAATTATCAAGCAACTTTTGTTGCTGATCTGGATTAAATACAGCCTCGTTCATGTGTAATACAGCAGGAAGTTCATCTGGATCAAGTTCCTTTAGCCCCAACAGCTTTAATTTGGCCTCTTTATCAGAGGTAGAAGATGAACCAACTAGCCCATTTGAAATACCGTCTTTATATGATAATCCGATTCCGGGACCATTACCAGCATCACTATCGTCCCAACCTTTACTCTTGGACTTTTTGCTGCTATCGTCATCATCATCGTCGTCATCAGAAGCATTTCTTAAATTATCGCGGACTTCTTTCAGCACATCGAGCATCTTTTCAACGTTACTTGTAAGCTGTTGCCAACTAGAAGTGTATTCAGAAATCATACCGGAATTCTTATTGTACTGTTCTAACGATTTTACTAATTTATCAGCTGTCGTACTTAATCCACTCTGTATTCCTTTGAGAATACTATCGGCGGTAGCATCTGTATCATTAGTAGTCGCAAGATAGTCATAAATATTCTGCAAATTATCCATAGCAGACATAGAGTCATTCATCTGTGCGAGAAGCCCATTAATTCCTGACATGGCTTGTTCATACGTAATGGTACCATCTTTATAGGAATCAATATAATCTTCCAATAAAGAGTAGATGTTGTCAGTGGTTTCGGCTTGTTCCTGGTATTCCGCTAATTGCTTGGCATTAGTTTGATAGAGTGAAGAGAACATGTTGTACAGATCCGCATCATTACCTGAGACTATCTTTTGCTTCCAACCCTCGCCCAGAATGGAAGAGGCTGTGGCAGCATTTGCGGCTTCTGTTATCTTTTCACTTATTTCAGTCCATTTATCTGAGATACCTTGTAAAGCATCAATCTGCTCAGAATATTTATCGTTTAAAGCATCAAGAGCGTTTTCTGCGGCTTCAATTTGTTGATCAAGATTGTATTTCTCGATGTCATATTGAGCATCCGCTATAGCTTCTTGTGCATTACGCAAATCGTCTACATTAGCTTCATATATCAATTCTCCGTCTCTTATTACAGCGCTCGTTTTCTGCGTATTTGCGCGCTCTAAATCATAGAGTGCACGCTCTAATGCGGTCTGTAATTTAAGCTTCTCATTCTGCTTTTCAAGAAGATCCAGTTTATCATTTAATGCATCAATCTCCGCCTGTTGCTTATCCGTTTCAACTTCTTGTTGATCTTCTAATACATCTATCTGCTTTTGAATTGCCGAAGTAACAGCAGTTATAACCGTATTGTATTTATCTTGTACATTTGTCAAACCAGTAATAACCTTTTGTAAACTATCAGAATAAGATTCTATGCTTTGGAGTGGCATATTTAATAACTCTTCATTCCATTTTTGAAGATTACCAATCATAGAACTCATTTCGGAATTTATTGATTGCAATTGTGAATATAATTCTTGCCAATTATCACTTCCGGTTTCATATTCGTCCATAACATCTTTAATGAGTCGTGCCTGTTTCTTATATTGATCTATGACTGTTGCACCATTGGAAATAAGAGTCTGATAATATCCACTGTCCAATTTCTTCCCCGATGCTTCTACTTCATTACCCCAATTTTCAATAGTAGTATTAATATCCTTATACATTGAAACAATAGTAGATAAATTGTCTATTGGCATTTGTAGAAGTTGATTATTATATTCTTCTTGTGCTTTCTTCAGAGAGTAAATGTTTTCTTCTGCATCACTGATTTCGGATTTTAGATTAACGTATTCTTCCGAATTTTTGTCCACTCCGTTGACTAATAAATCTCTAAGTTCGGCACGCATATTGGAAATAGATTTCCTTGTATTAGAAATCTGACTGTCGGCATTATCAATTAATCTTACATAATATGAAGCACCAACAATTTCACCAGATGTTTCCAGATATTCCATCTGCGCTTTAATAAGAGAAGCGGAGTTTTCTAATTGTTTATTCTCATTTTCTATGACAACTGATATATTATCATATTTAGCCATAATGTCATCAAGGTATGTTTTCTGCATTTCATACTGCTTAGATTTTACACTCTGTAATTTATCGTAAGCGTCCATTGCGGTTTGCACAGACTCAGCTTCTTTTGAAGAGAGGGTATCCACCGACATATCTCCCGATTCAATTTTAGCTTTGTACTGCGGAGAAACGCTGCTTATCGATTTATCGTACTCAGACTGATATTGTGCAACGGCCTGGGCATACTGGTCAAGCATCGTCTTATCAGCCTCGAGAACCTGCGCTAAATAATTTTCCTTGGATTCGCCTACGTTTCCATTCTGAATAAGAGAGAAGAGTTCTCCAATAGAGATACCAGCCTTATCCGCAATATCAAGCAATTCGTTTGCTCCATCGGACATAGGAGATATATTCGAATTAAACAATTCTTTGGCACGGTTAAATTCATTTTCTGTCAGACCAAGATAGTCAATATATGTACTGGAAGCCTTATTTAACAGTTCCGAACGCTTGTCTTCTAGAAGTTTCAGTTGGCGATCAATCCAATCAATGTCTTTGGTAGTTTCTTCTTTTGTTTTCTTATCAGAACCAGCGTTAGTTTTTGCTGTTTTTACTCCACCCGTATAAGAGGTATTAGTTTTAGAGCCTTGCCCCTTATATTCCGATGCTGCCTTAATGGCATCATCAACTTCCTGTTGGGCTGCCTTTACAATGGCATCGTATCCTTCTTTCCCGCCAATATTACCACCAACATCGCCACCAGCTTTGAGAGTATTTAATGCCTTTAATGCATTATTGGCCGTTCCAATTACACCGATTAGAGATATGATATTTTCAATATCTCCGCTAGTATCGAGAGAATTTCCGTTGAAGAATTGTTTTTCAAGTACCAATCCAGCAAGAGCAACTTTAGCAATGTCACTGTTTGTTGCTTCATCAATAATTCCTGGAATTTCATTTGCTGTAGCGTTGGTCAATTCATCACTGACGGCAGCCGTATATGCTTTTTGAGCGGCCAAATGTTCCTGTGCTATGGCAAGTCTTGATGTTACAACTTCTTCGGCGTTAGCAATGCCCATATTCTGGAGCATAGCTGTAGCAAGATTAACATTGTCCTCTGTTAGTCCATCTAGTACCCCAGAACCGTCAATCCATGTGGTTACGAGATCATTAAACGCCGATTGAGCGGTATTAACATCCTTTGGAGAATTTGATACTGCCTCTATAAAATTCTCATAAGCCTTTCCACCATCATTTAAATTAGAAAAGGCTTCTTTGAATTTACTATCGTCCAAAAGAGAATAATCAAAAACATCATCGCCGGACATGCTGTTCATTATTTTGTCCAGTGATTCAAAACCTTCTGACAGGGAATTGATGTTGGTGATTAAATCTTGTTTAGAAAGCGGAGTGAATGCGTCTTCGCCAGATTTAGCTACATCTTCTTGAACAATACCCATTTTAATAAGTTCATCAATTACCTGCTCAACTGTTAATCCGTATTCTTTACCAGCTTCAACAAGTCTATCGAAATAGTCTGGATTATCATCGTCTGCCATTGCAAGAAGATCTGTTTCAGATAAATCTTTATCTTTTAATATCTTTGCAAATGAATTAAGATTATTTGTGGTTGTGTTTAAATCATCTCTAAAATCGTATAGTCCTGTATCAGCCTGATCAAATACATCCGTCAATAGGCTTCCGTATTTTTTCCAATCCTCACTTGTTAAATCAATAGAAGACTTTACGGAATTAAGATCGTTCCTTGCAGACAATATTTTTGATTCATCTCCGGAAGCGAGAGCGTCATTGTAGGTCTGTACTGCATTTTTAGCTTTATTAAATCCTTCGGAAAGTTCATCATTTGATGAAATTTGTGCCGTAAGTGCTTGATTGTAAATTTCCTCGTAATTATCCAGTATTTCTTTCGACTTTTGAAGAGCATCGCTTGAAACCCCGATTACATCATCAATACCAGAATTGTCTTCACCGTATTTTTCCTTCAATGAATTTACATATGTCATAAAATCATTAATAGTCTTATTAGCATCTGACGCATCGGTTTCGATCTTTAAAGTAAATGTTCCTGTGCTTACACCACCGGACACGTTTGCATCTGCACTAATTCCAAGTTCTTTGTGTGAATTCACGTAATCGAGAATTTCTTTTCCAAAATCTGTGCGCGTACTTACCGCGTTCGCAAGTGTATATGTGCGCTGCTTTGTCATTTGGGTTTCTGCGTCATTAATACCGGAAGTATTTTCATTCAGGAAACTTTGGGCAGCTGCTTTATTCCTTGATAGAATTGCATCTGTTTGATCTTTATAAGCATCAGTAACAAGATTTAATTTACCGTATTCTTCTCCATATTTATCATTTAACTCTTGCTGTAAGGAGAGAAGATCGCTCTTGATTTCTTTCTGTCGTTCCTCTGTGGCGTTAGCGTTGGTCAGCTCATCATATAATGCCTTATATTTATTTGCGTATTCTTCAATAGAAGAAGATGTATCGGAATATATTTGTGCAGTGTCAGATGTTGCTTGACGAGTTTTTTCTACTGACTGCTTATATGCGTTCCATGCTGTAATTCCAGCCGTTACCGCCATGCCTACCATTAACAGAGGATTCGCAAGCATTGTTGCCCATAATCCTCTTAAAGCAGTACCAAGTCCTGTGGTTGTAGCTGTAGCCGTTGTCTGGGTGGCGGAGAGGGCAGTAGTAGATGCAACATTTTTAAGTTCTTCAGCTGATAACCCGGCTGTTGCAAGAACCCCCATTTTCTGCACTTCTGTTAAATTGCTTCTAGTTACAATATTAATCTTTTCCTGGGTGCTAATTCCTTCTAAAACTTTTGCAAATGATTGATTTGTTCCTGTCCCAGATGTTATAATACTATTAAAACTCACAATCGACTTTCCGAGGGACTGTAGTTGCATTGTAGAATATTCATGTAGGAGAGAAAATCATGTATTTAACAAAAGTTGTTAACGACGAAAATGGTACACCAATAGAAGTTGATTTACTTTGTGAAAAATGTGGCAACACAATAATAATTGAAAATGATATTGATGATAAGTTCGATAAAATAACTTCTGATTATTGTAGGCTAAAAGAAGGATCAAAAATCGAATGTCTTTGTAAAAATGTACCCAATACAAATTTAATAGTAAGAGAAGAACTTCCTATTACTCAAAATGGTGCTAAACTTTCATCTGAATATACACCAAAGCACCTACAACAAAACATTCCCAAATGTCCTAGATGCGGCTGCACCAACATACAAGTGGTTCCTCGTAAATGGTCATTGCTTACTGGTTTCTTAACCAATAAGACTGATAGGGTATGTGTGAATTGTAAACATAAGTGGTGACATAAAAAGACCTTCGAATTTAACGAAGGCCTTTTTACACAATCAATTATTTAAATAGCAAAATTCTACGGTTCCATTAGATGAAATTCCGGCAAGTATAGATACTTCGGCATAATTTCCAAATCCATTTTTTGCTTGACACCAGCCATCTACATAAATGCTTCCATCTTTTGGATCTCTTCTATAGCTAATACCATCATCGTTCCATTCCGGGAATATTGCTGTATTACTATATTTAAGACTACGTTTTGCTTTTGCACATACTTTTTCCCAAATTCCAGGCTTAAGTGAATCATCAACTTGATAATCAGCAAGTTTTTCTTCGACACTTCTAGTATCCGGTGCTGGCTGAGTTATTGTTATTGTAGCATCTCTATTTATTTCACCAGTATAGGCCCCATCACTACCATAATATCTATAATCCCTAGCATAACAATCGTGCAACATATAACCATCAGTACCCACCCAATACCATTTTCCATTGATTTTGAAATTTGTATTTTTGGGGTATGAACCATCTGCATTCTGATACCACCATCCATTTTCGTCTTGTTTCCAGCCATCAGAAGTATAAACGGATGAATACATGTCGTTATTTGAAGTATATCCAACAATTGCCCCATCCGAATCAGTTTGATATCCATTAAATAACTGCGTATTGGATAATAAGTATCCATCTTGATTAACGTAATATAATTTTCCGTCCTTCGTGAAAAAACTACAAGTTGGATAAGTTCCATCATTGTATCTATACCATGTTCCCGTATCATCGGTCACCCATGCACCCATGGTTTCTGCGCCTAATGATGTCATTAATATAGCAATTGAAAAAATAAATGAAACAAATAACACTAATAACTTTTTCATACAAGCCCCTCCAATTATTTTCTATAATAATATCATGATTTTTGAATAATTACCAGTAGAATGAGTAATATTTTTTATATTCAATCAAACTGACGTTCTATCTATGATTGTCTGTGAAATTATGGTAAAATTATCCATATAACAAAAAAACAATACCAAGAGGAATAAAGATATGGAAATATGTAAAGACAGCAAGAAGGTTCTTATAGCGCTTTATAACGAAATTGCAAACAATGAAAATTCTTATTGTTTAGTTATAAAAATTAAGATGAAAGAATTTGCAGAAAAACTTAATATGAGCTACAAGCATCTAAATCTTTGTCTGTGGTATTTAAACGCATCGGAATATATCAAGTGTGATGCGGCTTATAATAAAGATGAAGATTCAAGTAATGAAGTGGTTCTTAAACCATCCGCAATTAGGCTCATGGAAAAATCATCATTTTAACTTTTTATCTAAGATAGCATCAGCACTGTCAATAAATAATTTCTGGGCTTGCCTTGTGGTAAGTTCTTTTTCTTTGGCAAAATTAATCAATTCGTAAATCAAGTCATAATATAAATCTTCTCTTAGCCCACAGGAATCGTATGTGGTTCTAAATTTGGTTGTCATTGTATTCATTTATTTTCCTTTCATGGTTATATTTTTGCACATAAAAAGAGCCAGCCTACGTTAGTGGGTGGCCCTGTGTGTTTTCCGGTTGACCGGAATATGGGTGATATTTAATTAAAAATTATGGAATATTTTTTGTAAACGCGGAATATAATAAGTGGATGTTTAACTGTTAATAAGAAAAGGACTAGTTAATTCTAGTCCTTTTCAACATATCGTGATAAATCGTATCATGACAAAACATATCGAACAAAAACATATCTTAATAAAACCATATCGTGTATATATAATATCATTTACTATATTATATGTCAAGAGATTTTTTTTGTTAATTTATTCCGGCAAGGATATATAGGTTGATCTGCCTTCGCCTTTTTTAATAAGATTTCTCTTTTCTATCATTATATTAATAATTTCAGATGCATATATGTCTGATATTTTACATTTCTTGACAACTTCATCTCTTGCCCATGAAAATCCTAAAGTTTTGC
The DNA here is from genome assembly GCA_041223105.1 of Lachnospiraceae bacterium 54-53. Taxonomy (GTDB): domain Bacteria; phylum Bacillota; class Clostridia; order Lachnospirales; family Lachnospiraceae; genus Lacrimispora. The sequence continues at coordinate 176,708 of JBCLPO010000002.1, read as the reverse complement.
TCCCGCCCCTATTGTTCTCATACCATTCAGATACTGCGATTTTCACCTGTTCGAACCAATAATCAGGAATTCCTTTTTCGACATCAACATTAAATAATTTTAAAATATCACAAGAAAAGTCGCAATACGATTCAAAGTGAGTGGTTTGAGAAGTATTTTGGCTAGTAAAATATAAATGTACTCGCTTCCCTTTGTATTTTAATCTACTCATTATCGGTATCATGTCGCTATCAGATGTTACAATTACATACGTATCTATATTAGAATCTTTGTAAGTAGATTCAATGGCATCAATGCTTAGTTCAATATCAGAAGCATTCTTTCTGTATTTGTCATCTCTATTATTACCATATACATTTCTTACTTGTACCCTTTGTTCTTGTAATTTTCTAAGAGATACCTTGACTTGGTCATAGTCAGCATATGCCCTAAATGATCTAATTTTATCTTTTCCATATATGTTGTTAAAATATTCACATATATTATACTCCTCATCTGTTACATCTATAGCGTATCTTTTCATTGTGTAAAACAAATTATCAAAATCAATTAGTATACATATATTATCTGTACCGCTAATAGCCTCTTTGACCCCACTATTTACTTCTTCATTTAAATTCAATTCACCCATAATTTTTCTCCCATCGTATAATTATTTTCCATAAACTTCCATATTAACATTATACGACCAGAAGTAATATATTTCTACAAGAACGTGAGTTCTTATGATAAGGGTAAAACAATTTATAATATCCAACGTCTTTTGATACGTTAATATTCTATATACTTTGGAACATGCATTAACAGCACGATAAAATATGGCTTTTATGTACTGTGAGGAATGGTGCTCTCTGAACATTCCCTATCTTTTATGACTTTATCCCGACATTGCTTTCGCAATTGCTCCCATCGGATTATCTGCCATGACTTAACGTAGATAGGGTTAGCTGCTTCGTTGGCGATTGACCGTCTGTCGGGAGTTATTTTTTATCCCTAGACATCTCACTCCGGTATATAAACCGTTTGACTTATTTGCCTTATTTTTTCGGCTTCTTCTATATTAATGTGATAGAAGAGTAGTGAGCGTTACGCTTTCAAGCAATTAATCCTCTTTTTATTTTCAAACTTTCGTCTCTAGGAATTGTATGAGTCGCCATTATGACATTTTCTCCCCCTAGATAGCCCAACTAAATCCCTCGGAAAGATTTATGTAACTCTTATTTCAGAGTCAAGCGAAGTTTTTTACGAATGATGTTATACCAACACCTGTTAATAAGGTAGGCAGAACACCGATATTACTAATTAATTCTGTAAATATATTGTTTAAACCAGTTCCGGATTCTATAATAACTTGTAAAAAATCAGAATTTACGGCAGTATTAGAAAGCGTCTGGAACGAACTGTTGAGTTGCTGCAATTTAGCGTCAATTGAGTCTAACCATCGTTCCTGTTCCTGCATGGCAGAACCGTCTGAGTTAACGGAGTCGCTTAACACTTTATTCGCCTGGGCCATGTTGGTTAGTAATGCAGCGATAGAATTACCACGCTGTTTCCCGGCCACTGCTTCCAAAAGTTGGGCTTGATTTTTATTGGTTAGTTCTCCCCATATTTTGGAAATATCTTGCATTATTTGATATGTGGATTTATAAGTCTCTTTTGTTTCGTCTGTAAATAAACTTATTCCACCTGGAGTACTTGCTGTTTTTGTTAAATCTGCAATTTTTCCACTAAGTTGTTCAACATTATTTGTGTATGACTCTGTCTCTTCATCGTATCCTCTTAATCGCATGGATAATATTTTTATAGCATTACCAGCTTCAGAGGCATCTTGGATTACTTCACTCATGGCGGTAATCATTGCAAGAGAATGGTCTAAATCATTACCAGCTAAAGAAAGAGAAGATGCTGCATTTTTTAATCCTGTTCCCAAATCCCTACTTGATACCGCATATTTGTTACCAATATTATTGAGCTTATCTATAATCGTAATACTGTCTGAGGCTTGGACGTTAAACGCTTTCATAGCGGTGACGATATCCGAGACTGCGGTTTCATCATCAACCTCGCCTACATTAGCGTAAATTGATGATATTTTTGCGAGGTCAGCGCTTTGATCGATGGAATATCCTAATTTTGCCCAGTTACTTGTTTGTTCCACTAAACTTGATACGGTACGTCCTAATTCCTGCGCAGACTTATTTGCATTGCGAAGAAAACTATCGTATTTTGTATCAGTCTCGTCTGTAACTTTATACAAATTTGTCATAGCAGAATCAAGTTCAATGACATTTGAAATCATCTGCCTAAACATCTGGATTACAGACATGAAAGCACCGGCTGACAAAGTCCATTCAGCAAATTTTCTTACACTTGCCCCAAAAGTATCGATTAAGTTTTTACCTGTTACTCCTAATGCATCAGCTTCACTTTTTACCGACCTGAATTGTTTCTGTAAATTTGTAAGGTCGGCCTTGTTATCAATTGCGTTTAGCTTAATAAGTAATTCGTCAAGCGTACTGCCAAACTCTTTTTCCGCTGCGGAATTAACTCTGCGCCATGCTTTGATTTGATTGGCAAAAGTTATTTTATCAATAGCCTTTAAACCATCTTGCATCTTAAATATCTGGTTGGCATATTTCTTAGCGGTCTTATCATCAATATCTACACCAAGTTTTAATTTATATTGTTCTTTAACCTGATTAATTAGCTTTGGTAATTGGTCACTCTTTAGCTTGGACGAGTCAATTATCGTTTGTAGAATTAGCGATATATTATCAGCCATTTAATTGCTCCTTTCTAATTTTGGGCATAAAAATAACTGCCGCATAAAAGGGCAGTAGTGAGTATTTGCTGTTTATAAATTTGCTTACATATGATATAATCCAGTTATAAAACAGAGGGGGTGATAAGTATGAGTCCAACAGAATCTCATCAACTGGCTCGCGAACTTGCACTGGAATATATCCATACAAATAATATCTTTAAACATGAAGCACAAGATATTGATGCAAGAACAAAAGAATACTTTGAGCTATATAAAAAGTTCAGAATCTCAATCAGCAAATATGCCAGAGATTATTCTTATGAAAGTGATAATGTAAAATAATCACTATTCTACCCTGTAAGTTGTAATTGGCATTTCTGTTTCGAGCCTCTCCATAACACTGCAAAATAATCCACGAGTTTCGGATATTGTAAATTCATTTTCGGATAACATTTTTACTATTTTGTCAGTGATATATCCAGAGGCTTTTATTTTTGATTCTGGAATTATTTCAATATAATTTTTGTTTAAATATTCGTTCATATTTTCTCCTTTTTGATTGCATCACATACAATATGTGGTGGTATATGAAATGGTAATGCGCTATATGTTGATAATAATTTACAAGCAAAGTGGGATTTTATAAAAAATTACATGTCTGAAAGGCTACCTTGCTTAGTCTCAACAATCCCATCTTTTGTAAAATACTTTCCAAAATCTTCTGTAGCATCGGCATCATTATAGATCGAAATCATTTCTTTACTAGACCAACCGAAAAATTCAGTAATTACCTCGTCGGGCAGATTGTATTTCTTCATTTTGGTCGCAAGGTAATGTCTCAGACAATGAAAATAGTATGGCTTCCCCAACATTTTAGAGACAGTATCCGCATATGAATATAATTGACTTAATCTCATCTGTTCGCCCGTATTCGGCTTTATAAATAACCATTCGCTTTCAATTCCCTTTTCCTTGCGTTCACTCATCCATAAATCGAAATATTTCCTAAAGTCCACAAAGACATATTTGGTTAAAAGTTTCCCACCAGATCGACCCTTTGTTACTATCTGTTCTGGTGTTTTATATAAAGCACCATCAAATACAAGATTAGAATTATTAAAATATGATACTTTAAATCTAAGTAATTCACTTATCCTACAGCCACAGTTGGCTGCAAGGGCCACGACACAGGCAACTTGGTATTTTTTCTTTTCTACTAATGCATCCAGAAGATTGTCAGCTTCCTTATCGGTGATTATTGTCTTTTCTCTAATGTTTACCTTAACCGGAGTCTCAATTTTCCGAATTATTGGGCGGTATCCATCTACCTCATCGTCCAAAATATTCTCAATATAATTACTCATTGAACTTAGCGTAGATTTAACTCTAGCAAGCCTGTTTGTGCTCCAGCTCCAATCATCAAGACAATGCTTCTGAAATTTTGCAACTTCACGCTTTGTCAGTTCTATAAAATTCTTATTCATATTGTATTGCAGATTCCATACAAAGAATATTTCTAAATCTGATCGATAACCAGATATAGTTCTTTCACTTCTTTTAATAGAAGATAGATAGTCGAGAAAATCATTCATTAATTCCGTATTTTCTGTTAACACCTGAGATAACAATTCAGGCGTGGTTATGTAGTTATATATGGTTTTTCATCCCATTTTAAATTGCTTCCTTTCATTTTTTTACATACAAAAAGCACCCATACCTTTGACAGCATGGATGCCTAAATTCTAAGATAATTCAACGTTCTATTTCTTGATCACCATAGGATATAATTCCCACTTCGCTCCCGGATATTTTAAAATATTATTACACACTATCTTATGTACTTCGTCAAGACTTCCCGCATTTGTATCAACGTGAATAACCTTTCCACCAATTATACAGATCTCTTCGCAAATTACATTATAATACATTTTACCACTCGTCATCATCATAGCAGCCCTCACATTCTACCATTTTGTCAATAGTAACTTTTAATGCAGTGCACAATTTGCATATAGTTGCGACAGTAGGTTGTATCTCGTGATTTTCAATTCTGCTAATAGTGCCAACCCCTACATGTGCCTTCTCAGATAATTCTTCAATGGTCAATCCATTCTTCAGTCTTAATTTGCGCAAATTAATTTTCACGTAAGAAACTCCTCATTTGTTGATGATTTCCTTACATTTTATCTGATTTATGTCTGCAATAGCATTGTAACATATTTCCATTTCCATATGTGGAAGTCTTCCTAAACGTAGATAATTTCTTCCTAAGCGTCGAAATGTGTGGAGAATTGGCGTATTATGTCGCCTGTATGTCATTGTTATATAAATAAATATTTATCGATTTACTATTCTTAATAAATTCGTAAGACATTCCAAGCAGAGTTCTCTTCCGCCATATTCATATATGTCACAATCAGAAACCTCGCACTCGTCACAATAATGTCGTTCTACTTTATAATATGGACAGCCCTCATGTAAACATGGTAGTCCACAGTCAACACACTCAGATTCATATTTTACCATACAATCACCTTCCTATTTAATTGTCAGACCAGCAGTGCTGCTAAGATATCTCTTGAAGTCTGCAAACAAATCATATATACCACCGTGATTTACAGAATCAACGAAAGCTTGCCAGAAATCTCCATCTGTAACTTCAAAATCCGAAGATCCATGTATTCCTTGTCGCATGTTCTCAAAAACGGTTTCTGAATCATCGCCTTTTATATATGTGAATGCACCGCTAGGATAATACCAAATAGACGGATCATATGAAACTTTGTCCGGGTCAAGATAAATCTCCATAGAGACGGTAACTCCAGATACTTTAATATTACTTACCATAATGGAATCAATGATACGATATTGGCGGTCATATAAGTCGGATGGGGTATACTTATTGTAAAACTCACTGTATATGAAACCCTTGAGGTATTCTGGTAGTTTTATTTGCAATTCTTTGTATTTTCTTACAGTTAGTTTCAGCATAAAGGAATTCAATTCACCAGGTCTAATAGTTGGCATATTATTTACCGGGCTTTTCAGCCTTAGCGATATTAGCAATGTGAGAGTAGTAGGCGGAAGTCAATTCTGGATTCTTTGAAATTTTATCAATACCTTGCATAAGATTTTTCATGTCGTCTACGCTAATAGATTCATTTAGTTTATTGATAGATTCCGTTGCTTCCAACTGTTTATTTGCAAGTACAGTTTGTATCTCCAATAAATCACTATGTTGGTTCAGTACATAAAGAGAAATCGCCATGAATGTCTCTTTAAATTCTTTCTCTTCAATTTTTTCCTGTTTTCTATTTTCAAAGTAGTTCTTGATTTTATTTAAAATGCTCATATATTAGTCCTCCAATATTTTAATTAATTTAATCGAGTATCATTGAGAAACTTTTCTACATTCCAAGTCCAATTCTTAATTTTCTTTCGTCCGATAATTTGAACTGGACTGTATTCTAATAAATCTTTTTCATTAAATGACTTTTTGTTCAATTCGCCTATCATTGATAAAAAATCACATATTTCTTGAAAATAAGTACGTTCAAATGATTCGGATTCGTCTCTGAAATTAAAAATAAAGCCACTGACGACCCCATCATATTTTGACAGTTTATCAAGTGACAATATCTGATGTTTATGTATCATTTTTGATGTTTGTTTCTCTTCACAGTTTATGTCTTCATATGAGAATGAACCGGATTTACTTGTTTTTAATTCGAGAGAATAAAATGTATTCGTTTGGCCGTTCCAGAGAAAAGCGTCACATGGCTGTTTTGGCGAGAAACGAAGATTACTTCCGCCAGAAAAAGTACCAGTAGAATCGTTCAATCGATGGTATAATACATAATCTGGGATTGACTTTTTAAAAGCATTTTCGAAGACCTTCCCACTATTCATTAGACATTTCCTCATTATCTACATTTTCTAACAAGTCAGAAATATCTACCGCCTTTTCTCTACACATGGAAACAATTGTAGATACTGCTTTTGGCACTTCTAAATCGTCTAACATATCCAGCGTTTTAGGTTTTGTCTTTTTACCCGTACTGTTCAGATAATGTGTGATTCTTGAGTTGAGATTAATACTATGTTTATATAAAATTTCTTTCTTAAATTCAGTCCATGCATTTCCAAAATTCCCCTCGCAAGCGAATCCTGCATATCGTCTAACACAAGCATTGATAAATTTTCTTCCTGCCCATTTAAGATTCTTTTCTGCAAGAGCATCGTTTTCTTTGTTTAACAAAACATTTTTATTTCTTTCTTCTTTAAGTTGTGTTAACAGTTTGATTCCAAAATCCGGATTGTTCAAAATTTTGTCTATTGTTTCTTCCGTAGCATATATTCCATGTTTGCGGATTGAAGGCAATACTTCGTTTGTAACCCAACGTTTGAATTTTTTCACGGTAGGTAGTTTACTTGAAAGTATCAGACTATAAAGTCCACTTTCATTGATGACGGGAGTATTCTGCATTCTACCGATGGAGTCCTGGATTGGGATCTCATCTTTATCTTCTTCGTCTACATGGTCAAGAATTGCTTTGGTCGGTCTTTCATATCCTAAAATTGATGCTATATCCTTGCCCACAAAATAAGGCTCTGCGCCAACCTCAACAATTCTAACGTTTCCAAATTCTTTATTTTCAAAAATCATCATTTCATTCATATAATTTTTCTCACTTATTTTTATTTATCCCCTTAATCAACAAAAAGAGTAGAAGAGCGTGAAAGGAGATGACCACTTTTCATGGGAGCGACCTCATGATATTCTTCTACTCAAAAACAAATAATGCGGTTCAATAATCTCCGCATCTAGGCACAACAAAAGCACCTATCTAAACCTATTGGCGAATAGATAGATGTTCTTATTTATCAAAACAGGACAGAAGAGTAATAAACACTCAACTGTCCTTTTATTTGTGTATTACCATGGTATATTCGGCAATAATTGAGTTAATATCCAAACAACAATGCCACCCATAAACACCCATGCAACTTTATTAAAAATATTATCCCAGAACTGTTTACTTTGTTTTGCGGGACGGTTTTCAATTTCAGAAACTTTTATTGTCAGAGCATCTTGCGACTCCTGAATCTTTGAAACTTTACCGTCCATACTTACTACAGATTTCCCGATAACCTCTATGCTATTTGCCATCTTGACAAGAGCGATTTGAGTTTCACCAAACTTTTCCATACTATCTTCAAGCTTATCTATCCTATGTTCGTTGGATTTCCCTCTACTTTCAACCTCTTGTACCTTTACCGCAAGAGCAGGATAATTTTCATCCATAAGCCACCTCCTTAAAAAACGTTGAAATGGCTAGTGTCTGGATTGATTTCCTCCTTGCCTTCCCAAATCCCGTCTGAATTTATAAAATAATATATATCATCTTTACTCTTTGATTTCACATATGCGGAAGTGACCATTTCTCCAGAATTGCAGAAGTAGTACCATTTTTCTTTAATGCATCTCCACTGATTTGACAACATAACACATTCCTCATTAAAGAAATACCATTTATTATTGTACTGATACCAGTCATTGCAAACCGCAAAACCATTATTTCCTAAAAAGAAACTCCAGTATTCATTTCCATCTTTTTCGGATTTCCACTTATACCAGTCGCTCTTTACATATGCGGCAGCATTACCTTCGGCGTCACCTAAGTAATATCTCTGACCACCATCTTCGTTATGCCAACCGTATTGCTTCCTCTGTTCAAATTGTTCATAGTCTATGTAGCAATATCCCTTTATAGTGGAGTCGTTGGCTAATCTCTCCTTAATTTTTACTTGTCCCCCATTGCGATCATTAAGGTTAGAAGATGTGTTCCCCTCTATGCAGCTAATGTATACGTTGCCGTTTTTCTTGTAAATATCAATAACTCGCCCGGCATGAGAGAAGTTAAAGATAACAATGGCCCCTAATTTTGGGGAACTACCTACTTTACCCTTATTAGCAAATGCATTATATGTGGCAAAACAGTTGTAGCCCACATAGGTTGATTTTGTCATATTCCATAAATAAAGAGCAATATCTACCCCATATATCATTAGATCAAGCCAAAATTGAAATGTACAGCACCAGGCCTGTGCTTGGCAGCCGTTTAATCCAGCGGAATTAATATCGCTTGAAAATTTCTGATAGTTGTTACTTCCTTTGTTAGCGGTTTTAGAATCAAGACTGGAATTTGATGCCTTTTCGATATAACCTTCTTGTGTCTTAGCCAGGGTAATCAACTCTGATAAAGTTCCCATTTTACCCCTCCGTCTTTTCTTTAGTTTCTACTCCGATGATTTTCGCAAGCGTTTTTAAATCTTTCCCGGCATATAAAACGATAGCAGAGTACATTACAAGTGTGGGGGTTATACCAATTGTAGACAGATCAGTCTTATCAAAACAGTATGCAAGTCCCATAAAGGATGTTCCGATAATGATGGCTTTAATCAGTCCGTTAATAAAAACCTTATAGTCAAAATTAAATGATTTTACCCCTATGTTGTAATACATACCAAGAGAAATATTTATTGTCATTGTAATTGCCAATAGAGGCATTAAATCTATAATCTCTTTCATAAATTCTCCTTTCTTTGTTTTCTCAGCAAAGTTAAATTCTATTGCAACTCATGATTCAACCATTTCTGATAAACATCTTTACTTTCTCTTCTGTCGAATACGAATACTAGATTTTCCTTAGACCAGAAAATATCAATAAGACGAATATTATTCTTGATGTAAAGTCCCGCCTGTTTTGTATTTACGATCCTCACAGTATCTTCGATTTCGTATTCTTGATTAAATTGCTCACTGTATTCCCTAATTAGATTCACCTCTTTCACTTTAATATCGTAAAAAATAGGGGACATACAAAATTCAAAACGAATAGTGTATATCCCCCTATAAAATAATCACTATTCATCAAATTTCTCATCAGTATCATTCTTTACAGATGCTTTCTTCTTGTTTGGTTTGTCCTCTACAAAAATCTCATTAATTACCGATCTGATATTATCTTCAAAAGAGTCCAATTCTGATAAATCATAATTTTCTAATTGCGATCTTGCTTCTACTTTAGATATGTATTTATTTGTGTAGTCTCGAATTATCAAGAATATTTTATAGCATTCAATAGTATCTGTTATTGATCTCCACGGTGTAAATGTCTTTGTATTTGAACAGTTTAGGCATAAATGATACCTTTTACCACAAATACTGCATTTCGCATTATTATCTGCCATAATCACCTCATATTTTAGGGCGGATTAGCCGCCCTTGATTAATCTTCTGAAACTAAAATGTCAAACAGGCGAGCCTTCTCATCACAGTACGGTTTCTGCAGTTTATATGTGGCCGCATGCTTACCATCAGCTGTAAGGTTAATCTCAACAGATGACGGATCAATCTGTGCTCTGGGAACAGAAATTACGCCCGCATATACCAGATTTGTGTTACATGGGTCATGGAAAATTGCATGAATGAGCAATGATTTAACAGCGGGTACACCGTCAGTAGACTTAGATACTTTAACGGCAGTTTCAGTTTCTTTGTCGTATCGAACAAACACTCTACCTGTAACGCCAGCCGGGAGAGTAATTGTCTTGGTAGCGGCATCAATCGTAAACTTGCCATCACCCGCAGTTGCAGACACCTCATAGGTCTCTCCAAAAGTGTTGTTTTCGTTAATAACCTTTACATATTTTACCTCTGCACCAGTTGTACCAACAGGCACATATTTTAGTGTTACGACGCCCCCTGATCCAATAGCGATAGTTTCAGACACCGGCATGATGATTTTGTTTGTGGCACTTGCAACTTCCTTCGCCGTACCAAACTGAGAAGCCATCAAATCAAGTGAAAGTAAACTGTTTGTAAAAGCAAACGTACCAGTCTGTGCGTTATAAAAAGTTGTAATTTCTGATCCCATTGCATCCGTAACGGTTGTACCATCTGCTGATGTCTGCAAGGTCGGACTCTCAATCTGAGTATATCTACCCGTCAACTCACTTGTTGCTGGGTCATATTCTTCGACAGCCCTAATCTTTTCCAGAATTAATTCATTAGGATTAAAAGACATTTATAATACCTCCATATTTTCATAAAAAGAAGAACTTAATCATTCAAGTTCTCCCAACCAATCAAGTTTCTTATCTGATATCTTTTTGAGATCTACTCCATATCCAGAGTATCCACTTTGAAGTAGTAAATCAGCGTTCTTTATTTTTGTAATTCTCTTAACCGAATCTAAAAAAGCGTTTATTTTAACATTCCACACTGTCTCATGGTTATATTTGAATCCTTCGCAATTTACCATGGCAGATATCATGTTTTTCAATTGAGAAATGTATTCTTTTTCCTTGTTCATCAAATAGCTTTCCCTATCATCTTCAATTAATATTTGTTTAGTAGACTCATTTGCAGGTGTTTGCGAGTTTCTTTTTAGCATATGTATTCTACGTAAGACATCAACGATGAGAAAATAAGTATACTCATCAATTACAATATTATTCTCCTCATCATACATTACAATAGAATTGTCCTCTTTTTTTTGAAACAATTTAAAATCTTCAAAATCCAAATCACCGAAAATAATAGAAGTTTTATTTTGAGTAAATCCTTTACATAAAAAATTACTAAATAAAGAAAAATCATCAATTTTAGTGTAATCAACCCCTATATCAAAAAGTTGAAATTTCATATCTGCACCAACAGACGTCAACGTATGTATCATGAACCAATATTCCTTTTCACCATAATCACATATTTGCTCCAATGTTGGTTGCTTAATAGTTATCTTATCCGATATCTTTATATCATTCCCTCGATATAGTTTCAGTTCATCTATAAAAGTTTCACTCATAATATCACCTGCCGCACAACGAGCCATTTATATCTTTGGTTTCAAATAGCAATCTTCTATATACAAAATCATTGTTGAAAACACCTTCGTTGTTTACTCTAAGTGAAAGTTCACCTATTAAGTTCAGCTTTGTGCTATCGTCATCAGTACCAAGACTTGTTCTTCCGTTAAACTTCCAATCAAGTAATTCAGAGAGATAATCATTCCGGTTAGCTGCAATACCGGGAAAATCGGAAGACTTTAATTTCATATGTCTATTATGGCTGTAAACCCATATTTCCAAAGATGGTTTTACCCATTTCTCTCTGTATCTTTCAACATGTACTTGTAGAGTTATGAAAGTGATTTCTTTTGTAATAGTGGTTGGATTTTGGTTCCAGGTAAATATATAATTATCTCCAACATCTTCACCAGACCAGCCTTCATCTGACGAATCATAATCGGGGCTTCCAAAGGCTCTTACAATCAATGGATCATTTACGATTTCACTCTTTACTTTTCTTTTGATTAGAGAAATAATGTCACTGTTTGCCATTATAGGTTTCCTCCAATCTCAATCAATTCGTATCCAATTTCTTTACCTTCATTATTTAAGACTGATAGCCTTACATAATTACCAATGACAAGATCATCATACCCAAGTTTTATCCTGCATTGTCCGCTTGTCAGAGTCTCTACAGATAATAGATCCTCAAACTCTTTAGTGATAGATATTGACCATGTATAACTTATATCTGATACAGTTACGCCATTTTCGTCTGTAAACTCAACAGAAAATGTCTTAGCACTACCACCCGCTTTAATTATCTTATCGCCTTTACAAGAAAATTTAGCTTGCAATAAAATTGGACTTTGATTGCCATTATCTCCCGGATCAGTAGGAGAGGGTGGAGTGGAAGGTTCTTTATAATCGCATATCCAGACTTTATTACCGGTTCCATCGTCAACGAGTTTGTCATGTTCTGAACTGTATTCATCTTGGGTAAACATCAAATTGATGATACCTTTATCGGTATAATCATATGCAATATCATCTACTCTGGTAAGTTCATATGGACGACATTTTCTATTGCTTTTAGCCATATGTATTCTCTTTTCGTTATCAAGAAGTTCTGTATCTTCATCAAAAGGTAAGTAAACCATATACTGATTGGATAGAAGAGTCATTGTTTTATTTTCACTCTCTCCATTATTGTAAGATGAGGCGTTTAAAACATGAGCATATCGGGAGATAATATCGCCTTTGCCATTTTGCCAGAATAATTTGTAATTACAAAGATTGGCAGTACATTTGTCATATATCCCATTGCTATCTGCTTTTCCTTTCAGCAGCCAGATAATCCCGTCATTCCCTTTTATGTAATGATATAGATTCAGTGTTCCAATATTTGCTAGAACCTGTCTTTTTACAGCATTTGTGTCTGAATCCGCTGTTTTGTTCTGGAAAATAGCCCTTGTTTCGTAAGATATGGTCATATCATGATTAAAAAATATAACGCTTTCCCCAACATTAGAGTTTGCAATTTCTGCGAATGAATCCGATTTATAATCATCAAGTATTTCGTTTTCAAAACCACTGCTTAACGATGGTGAACCAATTAAATACCATTCTTTCATATAATCACCTATACAAAAGCGGTAGGTTTCTGATTATCAACCATCTCTGACGCTTTGCTTTCTACATATTCAAGATGAGCCTTTTCCGCAGTCTTAGATCCATTAGATCCGTCCCAACTCAAATCTTTAGTGACAATACTAACTCTTTTATTTACCAATGACACTTGTCTTTCCTGGTATAATTGATACATAAACTGAGCAAGAGTATCTATTACATACTGATCTAATTTATTGTCGAATTCAAGTAACTCATCATCGAAAACCAATTCGTCCAATTCTACAGAATATCTTCCGATTGCCTTTTTTAACCATATCAATTCAAGAGATTCTGGCAATACGGTCTTATCTGCAAAGGAAGATTCAAAAGAGTCTATAACATCTTTTGCTAATGTATTAGCCATTTTTCTCTCCGATCTTACAGTTTATTGCCAGTGTAATTAAGGCAAAACTGAATTTTCTGATAGTCGTTAATATTAAGTGTTTTAATCATTTCAATCAAAAATACCTTTTCAGCGCGAGTGACAATTGTTTTTCTAACATTATCTTCAAATGCCTTCATTGTTTTTAACTCAAAAATTTTCTTGATAGAATCATTATCTACCACCTGCTGTTTTCTACCATCAGCATCAAAGTCTAACTGATTTTTTACATAGTCGTCTTCAATAACCCATGTTGCATGAGAGCCATACCCATCAGTCCCAGTCAGCAATTTATTTCCACTTTGTCCTTGCGCGATAACTTCTTCTCTGGTTAAATAAACAATTCCGTTACTTGGAATATTAATATCTCCTGTAGTTGTTTTTCTTGCAGCGCCTGTTGGCCATGGAGCAATGCTTTTTACTTTGATTTTTTCATCAAGTCTAATTTCCTTGGTTTCCATAAATTTCTCCTTAACAATTAATTATTATTTTTCAATTATTTTTGATTGAAGTCCACAATTCAATAAGAGTATTGAGTCTATCAGACTTTTCAAAAGTCCAATATCTCATTCCGCTATTATTATTTACCTTAGTAGAAATATATTTCAAATCAAAACTTCTTAGAAAATACATCATCTTTTTTGAATAGCAATAGAATATATTATTCATATTTACACCAAAAAGAGGGCAGTGAACGCCCTCTATGTACCCTTTAAATTAGTCGGCTAAATCATCAAGTTTTGAATCATGAATCATTCCTACCTTATACTCTTGATTTGGAGCAACTAATGCACCTACCTCAAGGTCAAAACGTGAAATTAACTGACCTGTAGTAATATCATTACCACTAAATGAAGTTAATCCACCTCTTGTTACAGTATAGATAGGAGATGCAGAACCAGCAGGAAGTACAAAACCAAGACCAGCAGGAAGCATTGTGTCAAAGTTATCTCCAGTTGCGTTTACACTAGTTAAGTCGTATGGATTTGGAATTTCTGACAAAATACTACCATTATACATTCCCATTAAGCCACTATCGTGAATTTCCTTCATAACTGCCTCTGAAATGCCATTAATAGTAGGAGTTGTGCCAATATATCCTGCCCATGGATTAAACTGAGTAAGTAAAGCATAATCGCCTGAAACAGTTGTTTTGCCAAATCGTCTGATTTTATTAATTACTTCATCTACTCCAGTTTTTGTAAGCCCATCGCCTTCCCAGAAATACTTAATGCCCGTGGCCGCCTTGATAGCGTCATATACAGTGGTAATAACATATTTGGTTGCCTTATTTCTAATCTGGACTCTGACCTGATTCTGTAATTCATTCTCATCAGACATATCCCCAAGTGCAGCCTTGCGGTAATCAACTGCATAACCTCCGGAAATAACAGTAGTCGTAATAGGAACTCTCTTTTTGCGAATCACAGGAAAACCAACGTCCTGGCCTGCGGCCTGTTCTTTGGCAGGTAAATTAGCATACTCTGTAACTTCCACCTCACATGATTCGTTGTAACCAAGTGGTTTGTAATTACCATAGATTCCAAGCAACTTAATCTCCTGAAGTAAAACTGGCTCGATAGCAAGTCTACGAATAGAGTTTAATTCAGAAATAGCAATTGTATCTCCATTTGTGGCTCTAGTGTTTAACTCTTTAATTACCTTTACTGACTTATCAGCAGTTGCTTTGTCATAGCCCGACAATTCTTTTCCATTAGCCATAGCAGAAAAGATTTCAACTACAGGAGAGGTCTTTTTTACTTTTCCACTTGCAAGTTCAGAGTCTCTACGCTCGTTATTTAATTCAATTGTATACATAATTTTATCCTCCTATTTATTCACCATCTGCTGGTGCAACTACAGATGCAATAATTCCAAGTTTATTTCCGATAATTTCATCAACAACAATATGTAATCCAGTCGGAGATGCGGTTACGGCAAGTTTTCCAGTTGCATCAGAAGCTAATTTATCTCCTTTGGCATATGTAGCCGGTAGTGGATTTCCATAAACTTCAATTTTCTTTCCTGTCTCTGCGATTTTTACCAAATCAATAACTCTTACATGTGTGCCACTAGCTATTGGATAAACATCTAAATCGGCGTTGTCTCCAACCTCAACCTGCATAACCGCTTTAGTAGCATTAGCTGCAACTGCGAAAGAGCCAGATGTAACGGCACCAAAGTCGCCATTTGCAATTGCTGCGGAAGTTACCGCATCTTCAAAAAAATATTCCTTCTCAATCTGAGAGATTTTATTAAACTTAATCATGATTTTCCTCCTTGATTTTATTAAAAAATGTTGACATCTTCCTCGTCGGTATCTGAATATGTGCATACTTCTGAGAAGATATCTTCGGTAGTGGTAGTATCTTTTTTAGAATTTACTTCTGACACTTTTTCCTGTTCCTTCTGTGCAGCCACAATACCCACACAAATCTTAGCTTTAATACCTTCAATATCTCCTTTGGCGGGATCTTCATTGAAACTATTAATCTCTGATTCCGCAAACTTCTTTTCTTCATCTGTATAAACAGAGATAGCTTCATTTAATTCAGAAATTCTCTTTTCTGCCTTTAATGTAGCTAATTCTTTTTCAAGAATTTCCCTCTCAGCCCAATATGTATCATGATCTTTCTTCAACTGGTCAAGTGCTGCCTGAACCTGTTCTACTGTTGCATTTAATTCAACAATAGTGTTTTCTTTTGCAATAACAAGCTCATTTAGCTCACTAATCTTTGTTTCAAATTCTGCATTTTTAGTGTTTGTCTCAGAAATAGTATCTCTGATAACATTTTTTACTTCGTTCATATCAAATTCCATTACTTTTTGTTCCTCCTTTTTTCTCTTTTCAGCTACTTCCAAAACGATTGCGTCATCATCTGCCGGGGACACTGATAAAATTGCAGTACCAGATAAGATAAATTCTTTTGGTGTCCTAAACTGGTCAGTTGGCTTATCTTCTTCATAGACAATCTTATTTTGATTTGTTTCTAAACCCATAATTTCAATAGAAGAATCCACCTTATCGAGAGCATAATTCTGTCTAACCCACTTTACAAAGTTTGGATATCTTGAGTGAAATAAAAATCCCTCACCTGCCAAAACTTTAATCGTTTTATCTCCGTCAATAATTTCTTCAATGGAATATTTTTCAAGCGAACCAGTAACTTCGCTATTCTCAAAAACTGGTTCTTTTGAACCATCTTCATTAACCAAATCATTTGTGTAACCATGTCCATATGGAGTAGATTTGGTTTCGTCAAGAAATTGGGAACAGATAGGAATAGAACCTGAATTATTAGCTGCGTTTAACACATATTCTTCATTCCAATGAATTCCATTTTTATTTGTGTCAGTAGCATTCTCATGAATTTTTAAAAGTGCAATTTTGATAGGTACTTTACCGCCCCTAACGGCACGTTTTGAAAGTTCGAGGATATTGTTTTGATACATAATCAATCCTCCTTAAAATTTTGTATAATAAAAAGACAGTCATTTGACTGCCTTGAAATTATTAATGCTATTTGTTATCACTTGGACTTGGCATCGCGTTACTACCATTAGAAATAGACTTCTGAGTGTTCTCATTTGTAGAATTTGGATTTCCTGGTCTACCCGCCTTATTTGTTTCTTCACTTGCAGTAAACGATGTCATATGTACCGGATATTTATTTTCGATGTCCTCATCTAGTTCAGTGTTCATAAGTTCAAAATAAGCCTCTGAATTTATACCTGTACTTGCTATCCATGCAGTCAGCGAGCCTTTGCCTTGTAAATACAAATCCTTCATCTGTTGGGTAAAATCTTTTCTGGTAATGATGCTACATGGCAAATAATATAGACTTACCATATGTCCAGAGTCTTTAATAACATTCTGGTTTATGACTTTAACAAATTCTTCTGTAATAGGCTCCATCCACATGAATACTTCCGAGAGAAGCAATTGTAGATTGTTTTGCTGAGATGCAAAATTGCCAGAACCAGTTCCAGAAACGAGATTTGCCATAAATCCTAAATCTATACCAATTTGATCATTAATATAAGAGCTGTTTTTTTCATCGAGTAAAGAAACATCTGATTTGATCTGGTCTATTTTTGTACCTGCGGATACAGTAAAGAAGCTTGTTGAGTTTCTATCATTCTTTGTCAGCACGGCACCCTTTACAGCTTCATGTTGATCTGTTTGCTGTTTCTTGGTCAAAGCACACGAGCCAGGATCTTTGCCTTGTGGTAATGTCTGATATATAATTCTGTTATTAATTTCATCAAGAGTTCCACGACACGTATCCTGAAAATAAGAGGAATATAATATGTTCTTAATGGCAGCAAGACAGAGTGGTCTTCCCCATGCTTCTTCCAACTTACTTCTGATTTTTGACACAATGGTTTTAGAGTTATCAAGAATAAGCCAGTTATTCATAGTTGAATCACGTTTATTGAAATTATTCCAACCATCACGAATTTCTTGGGGATAAAGGCGTAGCTTTCTTTCTAACTCATTTTGATCAAATCCTTCAAAATATCTAAGATTAAAAGCCAAGACATAAGATGAATTTTTGCGTCCAACAATTTTTGTGAAATTAGTAGGAAGCGGCACTACTGACATATTAATACCCAACTCGTTTATTTCGAGAATATTTTCCACGTCATAATCGCTCATTGTTTTCTTATTGTCATTTAAACTGTTTGTAAAAACACAATAATAAAAAGAAACACCATCTATCATTGATTTATAGAGGGCATCTCTCATGATTTCTTTGTGATGAAAACTCCGCAAGGCAGATTCCATTAAGGTTTTATTTGTTTTCCGTTTGGTTTTACTTTTACCTCTAGGAATAACTACATTGTCAAGAGTAGGAAGGGCAGTGCAATAGTCTATACATTGCGTCAATAAACCATTAGCGGAATAGAGCTGATTGGACAACTTTCTTAATTGTTCATTATGTACCATCGGACTTTTTATCATTGCAGATATTTCTTTTGGCTCGTAGATTTCAAATATATCTAGTCCAAATATATATTCCGACACTCCTCTTGATGTATAACTGTTAAACTCATATGTATTATCGGCAGTAGAAGAGGGGGCGCTACTTGTTTCTACCTCCTTATTTTTTCTCGGTCGTCCACGTCCTCGTTTAATTTCTTCTGTCATTTTTCACCTCCGTTCTCTAATTGATTAGTGTTGCATATTCGTAATCTGATGAAGAGTTAAGCATATCCACTTCCAGACCATCAATAAAATATGAAGCCATAGCCGCGGATACGTATCTATCTTTTGTACTGGAGCTTTTTTCATATACTTTGATTGTTTTGGTCTGTGGGTTCACTTCGTACATAAGTTCAGATGCTTCTGTTATTAATGCTTGTGATTCTAGAAATGGCTTTTCAAATTCAAATTGCCTATCCAAATCGCACTCATTTGTGTATTCCTTAATTTGTGATAGTATTTCATCTTGTGCAGTGTTTAAATTTACCAATAGATTGATTTTATGCTGAACCAGATTAATTTTGAAACTATTTGCCATATCACTGTTGAGCTGTTGACTTGCGTTTATTACAAAAATACATTCCTTGGCTTCCGGACTCTTAACCATATTTGCGTAAACGTCGTCATTCATTACTTTTAAAGGAGAATATTCTTTTTGTCTCTCTGCGTCAAACATGACTTTCCCTAGATTCATTACAATTTGGCTTCCAGCGTTCCTAGCATCTAAGATAAAATAATCGGCATCATAATCCTCAAATAGTTGACGTATACGGATAGCCTGTAGCGTTGTATCCCCACCTTTTGGAGCTTCAATATACGAATATTCTCTACGGTACCCATTCTTTACCTCCAATTCAACTCCACCATTATCATAGGTAACAGCTTCAGGGAGTGCTCTCACACAACAATAAGCAGAATTATCGTTGCCATCTCTGTCAATGAATGCAAAATCACAAGAAACAACTCTAATTTCTCCTGGCTGCTTTGGTATTGAAAATTTGTTTTTAATACCGGCTCTAAAATCCTCATTTCTTCTTGGATAAAATACCCTTTTTAAGTTTTGATTATCCAAAAGTATTTTGTATGGGAAAAAGGCTGATGCATTTTGCTTCATTCTGAGATTAAGGAACTCTATTGCAAACGTAGTAGGATCTTGTTTAAGTTTTTCCAATTGCATTTGCTTTTGAGTTCTTATGTTGTGTTTTAATGTTATACTCTCATCAAACGCAAGGACACACATGTTTTTGTCTTTTAACATCCCCGAAAATGAGGGGTCTACTATTTTGTCCCAGACCCAGTGTGGCTCGAACCATGACGAACTTATGTAGACGTCGACAGGATCTTCTTTTAAATCTTCAATAGAAGAGTACATCTGCTCCAACATATAAGGTGCTTGGCGGATTGTTTGGAATGGAGAAATAACACTATTATCAACATCTTGATCTATTTGCATAGCCTCTTCTCGCACAGCAACATGACTTCTAAGACCTCTGGCAAATTTATTTGCTGTAAAAACTCTTATCGTTGACCCGTTTTTAAAGAACACGATAGATTCGTTTTGACTATCTTTTATAGAACGAATTTCTCTTCTAAGGGCCGGGGACATTTCCATCAACTCATTTACAATCTTTTCAGAAATTATAAGTTTACTTTGTCCTCTTGTAGCTGAACCCAATACTATTTTACTGTACGGTCGGGTTATTGCTCTACAACAAGCATATAACGCAATGATAAAACTCTTTGCTGCCGCTCGTGACGCAATAATTGCAATTATCTGAGAAATTCCCATAAAGTACAAAATGATTGTTTGGTAAAAATGTAATTTTATGCCAAGGTAGTCAATGGCGACTTTATGCAAATTCCGCTTAAATAAGGTATTCCATAACAAAACATGATGAACATTTTCAGGTCTGCTCAAAAAATGTGTTGACGGGAATTTTCTATAAAGTTCTCTTTGCCTTTCATCAGAATAATCAGATACATTATTCATCAAGATCACCGCCATCTTTTACGTAATACTCTTTATCTCGCTCATTCGAGCCGAACATAAGATTTTTTAATGGACGTTTTACGAATCTGTCAAAATAATCTCCGATATTATCGAAATCTTTGTATAAATTTTTATCTTTATAGTATTCCTCTGGAGTATATTGAGCTATTGCTGCAAGGGTGACTCCAAGGCACTCATCGTTACTACCATCTTTCTCTTCAACCGTTCTTAATCCTGCTTGTTTAAATGTCTTACTGTATTGTTCTACAAGGTTACTATACTCTTTTGAGTCGCCAGCTTTTAAGGCTCTAATCATGAGCATATTTAAGTTACATAGAGATTTAATAAAAATTTCTTGGTTGTTATCGGCGTTGGGGTTGTTCTTTTTTAACATACGATAGTGTTCATCTAAATTCTTATAATCAGCTTCTGCAAAACCAATCCCCCACCTGTCAACGGCAGATGCAGATATAGAAAAATCACTATTTTTCAATTGCTCTTTAGAACTTACTACTTCTCCCAGCTTACTTTCATATTCTGTCTTTATCGTATCTATGTATGTTTTCTTATCCCCTACATTTAAGTTCTTCTTTGCTGAATATCCAGATATACGACTTCTGTCAGAAGATATTTTTTTTGCTGCCATTAAGGCCCCAGAATCAAATACCCAACCTGCCGTGTGACAAAAATCTTCTGTAGCGTGTGCTTCATTACCAGAATATAAATTTACCAATCCATACCAATACAAATCGGTACAGTTCTTGCACCATGGTAAATAACCATTATTTTCTTGAAATAGAGGACTTTCTGATTTATGAAAGTTTGACTTTTGAACAGTAAATCCTTTTCCACAGCAAGAGCACTTAAATTTATGCTTGCTGGAATCAAAAAGCATTTTAGAACGAGGAATCTTAATATCAACAGAAGTGTCAATTTGCTTTGGCTCATTTATTGCTTCTATTGTCAATTCCTCTTTTGTCTTTGCGCCTATAGCCAAAGTATCACCTTCCTTCTTTTTTTAATCATAAAAATAAGCACCAGCTTTAACTAAGAAGCGGTGCTTTATGAAAAAATTAAAATCATGCCACGGTTTGCAGTTTAGATTTTGCCTCTTCAATTATTTTGTTTTTATTCTCTCTGATTTTATTTACATCCATATCATTTCTTAAAAGTTCAGCATTAGGAAATGTAATGTCGAAAAATTCTTTCAACTTTAAATATCTTTCATACCTATTCATGTTCATTCCGAGACATAATATATTCCACTCTTGCAATTTCATTAGATACTCATTATATGTAGCAGTCAAGCTATCTCTTGTGATATTATCTTTGCAACCAACAAATAACCTAATTTCTTGAGCTGAAAATCCGGTTGCGATTATATTTAATGCATTGGCTTCAATTTTATAGTCCCATTCATCAGCGTCCTTTTGTATCATTCGATTCATGTAGGCATTTAACGCTTCCTGCATCTTTTTATATCCTTCTCGAAGAGGATTTCGGATTAACTCCCAATCCATATTCTTCTTAACCGCCTTCTCCATGAGTATAAAATATTTTCTTGCCATTTTGCTATTTTTCTTCAATTCATCATTTGCATGAAGGGCAGTGCCAGCGAACATAGCGATTTCTTTGGCACAATCTAAATTAATCATATAAACCTTTTCAACACCAAGATTATTAAGCTTTTGTGAAGATAAACCACAGTGGTCTTCGAAAGCCACTGCCTCTCCTTTTTGGTTTGCAAAGGAAATAGAGTATTCAGATGTGTCAAAATTGTTGATGAGATTATTCTCAACCCAGCGAGAAAATCTTGTTTTTACTTGTAATTGAATATATAAATCTTTAATGTTGGCACAATGCTTAACTAGTCCATCATTTTCTGCCAAAACTGGCAATTTCTTCTGATACTCCAAAATGATTTTCGCTTCATCAACATCAAATCCACATTGGTCTAATAATTGCCTTTTACTAAATTTTTTAACCATTATTTTACTGCCTTTCTCTACACTGGGTGGTGAGCACCATAGTTTTACAAGTCGTTTTGCAGACGACAATTATCGCCTTATACGGAGCAACTGCTGCAACAATTGCCCCAGAAAGGTAAGAAGTAAGAATGGTTAATTCTTAGTAGGGATTGACCAATAACCCCGTATAAAACGATAATATTCAATACAAAAAGAGCCGCCACAAAGACGACTCCACTGTTGCAAAATCTCAAGCAAATAAGTATTCACTTAATAATAGGAGAGTAGGTTATTACGCCTATTCTCCCGGATATTACTGCTCTTTTCTCTTAGCGCATTCTTCCTTAAAAGATGTGCCAGGAAAGGTTTTCCAACCTCTGGCTGCACAATACGCACAATCATCAGGGTGTGATTTACCAGTAGCGGGGCCGTATTCTGCCATATGTGCCTTGTAATCAATTTCCTCTGCGGGACTTTCAAAAGTAATAACTTCCTTGTCATAATCGTAAATCATGATTTGTTCCCTCCTATTGTTTATATTTATACAAAAATATGTATATCGAATCAATTCAACTTATCTAGTAAGTTTTCAATTGTCATAACTTCGCCAACGGAAACACATTTATCCTGGTGAAATTCCAATACTTCCTTTAAAATTTCAATCTCATCTGCCGTAAGATCTACAGTCTTTATAGTGACATCGTACATGTAACCACCACCTTACTTGTTTACAGCATCTTTTAACGGAGCGCCGGCCTTAAAAGAAGGTTTCTTATGAGCCGGAGTAGTGTAAGTCTCACCTTTACGTTCACCCATCTGAATGATACCGGTTCTTTCAGCAACTTCAGACACACTGAATGTACCAAACCCCACCAGAGATACTTTTTCACCTTTTGCAAGCTCCTCGGTTACTGTTTCAATGAGTGCAGATACAAATTCATCTGATACTTTCTTGCTTGTTCCTACTTTTTCTGATAATGCTGTAATTAATTCTGCTCGATTCATATGTTAAATCTCCTTGTTTTCGTCTATTATTGTTTTTGAAAATAGTAGAGGGCAGTAACACCCTCTAAATTGACCGCACAGCAGTCATTCGCTAATTATTTGCAATAAAAAAGAACCGTCTATGCGATTCCAATGATTAATTAAGAATAATTTTATGTGTCTCAGTATGACCATATAGATCATCAAACCCATATATCTTTACAGCCGCCTTTCCACCTCTCATGATAGAATCGCTGTACGGATCAGAACCAATGAATGACGGGCTGATAAGCACTTCGGTGTCATTACAACAGCCTTCGTAACTTGGAATTTCACGTCCAGAATGATAATGTCCTAAAATCATGTAATCAATAAATGTACGTCTTAACATGCTTAAATCTTTGATTGAGGACTCAAAATTCTTTAATTGATGTCCATGCATTGCCAATATCTCATAAGAGAAGATTGGTATCTGAATATACTGTTTTCCTTCTTCAGCAAGATTAACATGAATTCTGTCATTATTTGAACATAAATCCTTAATGTAATTACCAATTAAATATTCTAAATCTTCATCAGCAATTTCGCTTGCCTTTGTGCCTAATGGGCGGAGCTGAGTGTGATTAGCACTAGGAACATGATAATATTCGATATTTACATATGATGATAGTTCATTAAGCATCAACGCCATTATACGACTAATCTCTACAGTAGCCCTTACAATGGAGGTATCATTGAGTTTTAAATCACTCACCCTCAAAATACCCTGTATCAGGTCGCCCAGGCTTGCAATATGAATCGTATGTAATCTTTTCCTTTGAACAAAATCAATTAAGCCACCAGTTAGTCGTTCAAATCTTTCCTTTGCGACTTCCGGAGAATAATCATTATTTTCACTTACAAATTTAGCTCCATAATGAACGTCTGCGACAGTTGCAAGATATTGAATTTCGTTTTCTTCTAATAAGGCCGGGAGTGGCTGAAAATTTGGAAGCGGAAGAGTAGAACATACGCTACCAACAAATTCGTAATACATTTCTTGCCTAGAAACATTTCGATCCACACGACTTCGTTCAATATTGGCCGTCTGCAATTTAATGCGTTCCTTACGAATTTGCTCCATCTTTAATTCAAGTTCTTTCAAGTAATTATCATCATCTAATATGCGGGATTGATTTGCTTCCAACATTTTTTGAAAAGACTGGTACTGCTTCCGGAATTTCGATTCTGTATATTCTGTGTTTAATAAGTTATTTAAAATGTTAGCCACATCTTGCCATGAGCCAAATTCATCTTTTGCAGAACATATACGATAAATTAACTCTTCATCAGTTTCATTATCTAATCGTTTTAAATCAATTATTTTCTTCACCGCCCAACTTATTCATTTTCATCAGGAAGTTCTACCGTAATTTTAAAACTTACAGTCTCAATACCTTTCGGTAATTCAGCAACAACCTTTTCTGTAATATCACCTGTCTCATCTACAAACTGTAATTCGCTTGCTTTAACGTCCGTAACCGTAATTGTCTTCTTTGCAGGTGTAATTTTCTCTGCACTCTCTGTTACTTTAAATGCCATCTATAATTCCCTCCGTTTAATCAATAATTATTTTACGAAACCACATTTCTTATCTTCAAAATCGTCATCTTCATACTCATATTCAGGCTCATCATACTGGAATCCGACACAGTTAGTAGCCACCGGTTCATTTTCTGCCTGCAAATCTTGTATATCATTGTTCAGCGCAATAACTTTCTTACTTAAATTTCCCTTTGGAATTTCAATTGCTACCTGCACCAATTCTACAAGAGAGTCAATAATTGGAATAATGGCTATTGCCGTTAATAATCCTAAAATAAACTTCTTCATTGTCACACCACCTAACTCGTGAATAAGTCAGCAAACATTTTACTGGCTTCGGATCTCACATCAGAGTCTAAATATATACACGCAAAATTTGGATTTCCTTTAAACTCATTACACATTCTCACGAGTGCATTTCCATCGCTTGCATTGATTACAGATTGACGATAATCTCCTGAAAAATAGATTTTACTATTAGAGCCAAGTCTTGTTCCGATTAGGCGAATCTGTTTTTCTGTTAAATCTTCAGCTTCATCAGCCAAGATAATAGTGTCGTTATATGTAGTACCCTTCATGTAATAAGGTATATTTGCTTCTAATACCCCACGTTGCTTAAGCGATTCCAATTCAAATTCTCCACCGTCCAGCTGTTGAGCAAGCGGTAAGAAAAAGCTATTTGTCTTGTCATTTAATGAGCCAGGAAGAAAACCAACATCCTTACCTTCTCCGCGTGGCTCTCTGCACCCAAGTAGTTTACTCTGATATCCCTTTTCTAAAACGTTATATAATGCCATTCTCATTGACAGAAAAGTTTTACCAGAGCCGTAAGTTCCCAATATAGCCGCAATTGAAATATCTGGATTCATCAATATATCTAAAGCGCATCTTTGCAATGAATTCTTTGCTTTAATTATTTTTGATGGAGGTAATTTTAGATTTACGAATTTTTCGCCATCAAACCTCATTTCTTTTGCAGAGTCATCATCGGTATTATGTATAATTAGGTATTCGTTTTTATTCCAATTGTCCGCTGTAATATTGAATTCATTAAAGGCATCATTTATCTTTTGGGTATTACCATACAACTCCCGGTATCCGCGATATATATTTTCTTCTGTGCTTGAAGATTCTACGGGCAACTTGAACACTTTTCTTGCAAGATTTTTTAGACAAATATCGTCAGAAATAAAAATAACATTGCCAGATTGACAATGCAGATTATAAGCACAGGATACAATTTTCATATCATTGGTATCAGTGAATCCTTCTTCCAAATATTCATTTCTAAAGAATACCACATGATATTTCTCGTAATTTTCATCAAGCAGCCGGGATAATTTTCTGGCTTTATATTTTGTTTCTCCATCTTTATTACCAGAAGTTTTTATATGTTCAATTTCATGCAATGTGATATCAGATACGGCAAATTCTTCTGCAAATGCCTTATCCAAAAGGTTTAATAAAGCACAAGTATCATAAAATTTGATGGTACAAACCACCTTTCATAATTGGTATAGTATTACAATGTCTCTGCTTTTTCGGCATAATAATCTTGAATCCAACGATTTTTAGCACTTCCCTTTGTTCTGTAGAATCCCACATGATTTCCATTTTTGTTTACATATCCAGTATGTGTATTTTTGATAAATCCTGCATTGATTAACTTTTCAATGTCACTTTTTGATATAACCTTTATTTTATTTCACTCGCTTTCGTTTTTAAATTTCTCCAAATAGGAGAGTAACACTAGAATGAGGTGTCGATCCCCATGCCGTTAAGCACCCACTGTTTTCAAGACAGGTTCCGGAGCCGTCCGGATTATTCTAGCTGAGTTTCGATTTTTTATTAGCCAGGTATCATCGAGAAACCCCTCGCAATATTGATCATTCGCTCCCTGAATGAGAACAGATATGATTCAAACCGCCATTGAGCAGTGGCGATGTACTTTTGATGATGGTAGTCACAACCATAATTGTCTCTATTAATACAGCATTTATTAATCGCACCTGTGAGCGATGCTCTCTGTTTGTTTTAATTTGCAGTTCTCTGACCAACATTTAAGTCAATCAGATTGATTAGCATATTATGTGTTTGGATTTATTGACATTACCCTTTACACCCTTATCGCAACATATCGTGCTGGACTTATTGACATTGCCTTATCACTAAGGAATTCCTTAGTAAACGGGAATTTTATTATATTGACTTAGGGCTTCCGTTCCTATGGCATAGGTTTAATGTCTCTATACCAATTTTTATAATCGTCAAATGGCTCATTTTGTAATCAAGCCAATTGACGTTTTATGGAGACTTCGGAGAAATGCTTATATAGCATTCATTTGTAACTTCTTAAAGCTATATTTAGAGTGCTTTCATTAAAATGAAATTTCGTAAACCTATGAAAAATAAGAGTTTAGTCGAAGTCAATTTCGAACTATATTATATACATAGTAAGCATAACAGGCACATGTATCCAAAACCCTTATTCTATAAGGATTACAACGATTTTAGCTTTTTCGGATTTATCGTTTTGTTTTATCCCAAACTTTCTTTTGATTAAATTTAACTACCTCTGAACACAAACTACAATATTTGGTCGACCTGTCATAATTGCTTTTTTTTCTAACCAATCGTCTGCATTCAGAACACCTTATAAAATTCCCTTCGCCAATGTAATTTAAGTATTCATATCCCAGTTCTCTAAAGTCACAAATATTCAAAACTGATTCTTCACTAGAATCCAAGAATGTAATTCTCATATTCAGATTGGTGTTTTTTTTAGAAAACTCAATTAAACCAAGCTTTTCTAAGTCATTCAAATATAAAAATTTGTCATTTCTGTGTTTTACCGTCACCCTAGCTAGTCTATACAACTCAGGAATGGAGGTGTTTACCCAACTATTATTATTCTCTGAAATCAAACTGTAATATCTCGCATGACAGAGCATGGTGAATAGCAACTTTTGATACTTCAAACCATCTGTACCCATAATAACGTCCATCTCATTTTTTGTTATGCCAACAGCATCAAATTCCTTTAATGGGTATTTTTTTGCTTTTTTCGATATGTCTTCTATGACACTTTCCCAAAGAGCAGGTATGTAATCGGCATAATTGGCTTCCATAAACTCATTTAGTTTCTTCTCAGTCTCTACTTTTCCAAGTTCACATTTTTGTCTATAATATTTTCCTAGTAAGAAGAGGGTAGAAGACGCATTTTTTGCAACTTCTCCGCTCTTTAAAACCCTTTCTGCTTCAAGTGTTTCGTTTAATATAACGGGCATTCATTATTTCTCCTTTCGCTAATATTCAATTCAACATTGATATCTGTTTCTACCATAGAAAATCTTTCTCCGGAAAATTCTATGTCACCATTATCGTCTTTCGTAGGATATGAAATTTTATAATTACGTTTCTTTAATAAGTTTTTGATAAACACGTCTCCACACATATCCCACGCAAACTGCTTACTGTGCTTTGAATCTGAATAACAAATATCTAATATTATATTTCCTAGCATCTCCTCGTTTGGACATTGAGAAAAGCACATCATTCGAAAATCTTCGGTGAATATATGCTTTTTATCTGCAAGTTCATCTGACTTAATTCTATGTTTTTTAGAATCCGCCATAATCCTAGAAAGATCTCTTTTATATTTTTCATAAATTTTTTTAATCTTTCCATACAACTCCTTGGAGTAATCAGCATTGCTTTTTAAAATTGAATAATCAAAATCTTCTGGCTCCGACATGTTAATGGCGTTAAACGTCTTTTCTATTTTCCAACAGATTTTATTTATCGTACAAGGAGCCATGCCAAGCGGCATTTTATCATAATAGCACTTTACAAACTCGTTCTCTTGTGGAGTCCTGCCTTTTTTAGAGAGCAGTTCATCTAACGGCAATCTAAATCTCATTATACTTTTACTTTCATTTTCTCTTCTGTAATTATTCATTGCCGCTTTTTCTGCTGGATATATGTATTTCATAAAATATGGCTTTTTATCAACAATTAATTTTCTATTGAACCAATTTCTTTTTTTCTCTTCTGCGTCCTTACCTTTGCTGATCTTATTAGATATCCAGCTATACCATTTGTCGGGCATTGGATTCGCTTCAATACCCTTGGTTTTGTCAATTTCATTTTGCTGATAGAGTTGCCCACATTTAATTCGATAGTCTAAAACGTTCCATTCGCGGCTACCTTTTTCGAAATTAGCCTGTTTTTCAAACATTGATGTAATCTTATTTGTAACTTCCCCCACAGCGTTACCGAAGCTATTTATGTTTGAACGCATTAAAATTTCATCATCCGGAATGCACTTAGGAGCTTTACGTTGAACACATACTATTGCCGGTAATTCTCTTGTATTTTCCACAATCAGCGAAGAAGATGTATTAATTACGCAGTCTCCATCTTTATCAAATCCATTCATGGCATCAGCACAAGTGTCCCAGCTATTAAAGATGGTGGGGGTAGTCATGTATTTATAAAAATCGTCCATTTCTTTACTATGTACAACATTAAGAAGTCTAATGTTATTATGAGATGTCATGGGGGCGCGGAAGCTTGCGATCTTATTAACGCCTCGCTCAACCCAATATTTTGAATATACTTCTCCAGCTTTTAACAATCCAGTAACCTTAAGACCTAACATGGACTGACATAATGAATATGGATCTCCTGATACAAGAGAATAATTTGCCGGCACATTTAAAACGCCTACTTTCGCTTCATCAATTCTCTTTTGTATCATTGACCGAATTTGACCCCTGATATATGGATCATTGTACATTAAGGGCTCTATCATGAGTGCCGTTGCAAATGTACTGTCTAAATTCTGAACCGCACTCTCTGTTAAGTTGGTTCCCTTTGTGTACAGTATTGACTTTCTATAATCATCAGATAGCACATCTCTGATCTCGTTTACTGTTGAAGAAACCAGTTCATCAATTTGATCATCGGTAAATTCATAGCTTTGCAAGAACTGATAATTCATGGTTCTTACATTCTCAAGTTTCTCTTCTGACGATTTAGTAATAGCAAATGTATAATTGTTTTTCTTGCAATTAGAAAGGTATTCGTCCATAGAAGAGTATGAATCCCATAATTTTAGCATTGACTCCGTAAGTATTAGTTCAACTTCGTTTATGTTGTGAGAGTTTCCCCAAACATCTGTGATTGTTGTTACCTCGTGCTTCTTAGCAAACTCTTGAAAATCGACAGGGAAAACGGCACCCTTACAGAATGAATTTCTGATGACGCAACCAGGAAGAAGATAGTCTTCTCCAATTTCTTCGCCCCATCTCTCCATAAGACATGGCATCGCTAACCCGTATCCATCGCTGTCGTTCAATTCCATATCTTTGTCTTTGATAAACTTCATGCTTGGCTGCTCTAAGCCGGTATCATCAAGTTCAATTACATCAGCCTTAAAGTGTGTAATACAATCATGAACGACTACAATTCCATTTGGGTAGGACACCGGAATGGAAGAACTGCACACTAATGACTTATAGGCTTCTAATTTGGCTGGAGTGAATTCTTTATTTAAATCTCTGCCATTATCTATGCGTTTATTTAATTCCGGAAGAAGTTTGTCATTGACGAATACAATCGTATTATTTTTTACTCCACCAGTTGTACCAAGCAACCTTTTATATGTAACGCCATTTATCTTAAACCCCGACTTGAACATTTTTACATAATCTTTGTTATCATCAATTACAACACATACATAATCTGTTTTGACCAAATACTTATCTAGGTCTTCATACAATTTCTTTATCCGGGGCCGCGATACAGACAAGTTCTTTTCTTGCTTTAATCTTCTGATTTTCGATTTTACCTCTAAGATTTTCAATTCAGAATTATTTACTCCATTTATCTCATCTATAAACCTTAATACCTGGCTTTCACTAAGCGCAATTAATTCCTTGGTTTCTCTGGCCTGATTAGAAGTTAGTTTTAGATTCCATTTTGCTCTACGTAAACGAGAAGAATGTATTTTAAAAACATACCGTTGTGACTTTAAGTGTTTGCTCAATATTTTCCTCCCATTTATTAATCCAGCACCTTTTCCATTAGTTCAATCATTTCATATAATCCATCAGCAAATACCGTGACATGCTTAATGATTACACTTGTATTTAGTAGCTTACCGACAATTAGACGGATATCATTCTCAATCGAAACGCTACTACTTGATATTTCTTGTGTGTCAATCAAGTGTTTAAACTCCTGATCTTTTTCAAACGGTGTATCAATTTTTCTGCGGAGTCCCAACATTACAGTAAATCTATCCCTTTTACCTTCTACGGGAACATATGTACTTACTATGTCGTAAGCAGAATCTTCGTGTTTAACCACACCTATAAATGAAACTGTAGTTCCCTCATTTTCATATCTTAATTTTTGATTTGACATTTTTAAAATCCTCCTTGGATAATAATTTAATATATAACGTCTGTGAGCGCGTTTATTTTGCCCACAAGGGCATTGTTTGTAGTTACATGGTAAATTGTAAGCCTAAAATTTAAAACGTCAGCAAAGTGGCAATATGTGTGTTATTCGGCACATTGTATTTTAGTAGGAATAATCTCTTGTAATTAATGGCTTCTGACTATAATTGTTCCAATCACGGTATATATTCGGTTTATGAGTGTCGAAATCACTTATACTGATTACTCCTGCGTAATATGTATGGTATTCCTCACGGGTTGGACGTGAGAGAGTGGTAGTTACGTTGTTAGTTTTTTCCAATATTTAAATTCCTTTCATTTAATTGAGGTAATAGGGTGAAGTTGATCACCGCATTTTATGTATTATGCTGAAAACGGATTAATTTCTCCGTTATTTGTTACTTTAAGGTATTCTGTCAGTGCACGGCATCTTTCTGGACTGAGTAACCCTTTATCTCTTTTGTTAATTAAATCTTTAACGCATTCCTTAATATACCAGTTGCTAGGAGTCCAATATTGTGCAATTTCTTTTGCCTGAGCATAAATACTATTTTCTTGATCATAATTCTCCATACTTAAATCATGCCAACTATCTAAGTCAAAATGTGATGCAACGTCGCCATAAATTTTCTTAAATAAAAAGTGAGAAAATAAAATATATTCAGCAGTGTCGTTTTCTCCGTTAAATAAGTACCACACTCTACCTTTACAAATTTTTGTAAAATTCTTTCGACGCTTTGAATGAAAAGGTGAACATATTACATTAGTGTTCTTTTTTAATTCATTAATTTCAGTTGTATTTTTTCCTCCATTTTTTTCTACAGCTTCAATTCGTGCATCACGTTTTTTGTCTTCGTGAACAATTCGTTTTAGTGCCTCAATAACTCCATTTTGTGAATTTGCAAGGATTTCATCAATACTCATATTTTCTAGTACCATCTCATTATTTTCTTTTAATGTTAATTTTTCCATATGCTGTTTTCTCCTTTTATTGAATGTCTACGACGTAATCACAATTATTTTTAGTTAATATTTTTTTCATTTCATCTGACCACTTATCAATTTGATAAATTATGTCTGATAGATTTTCAATGCAAATGTCATCAGAATCTAGCGTTTCCATACAACGTTTAAATTTTATGGGAGCCAGTTCTTCTTCTAATAATTTTTGCAATCTTACTGTCATTCCGGATAATTCAGTAGCAGATTCAATTTGTCTTCCTAAGTTACTTTTTTGTTTTGTTAGAAACTCAATGTCTGATTTTAATTTATTATATCTATCCGAATCCTCTTGGTTTAGTCTGACTTTTCTTTCCAACATCTCTTTGGTAGTAGTAAGTTCCAAAATTTTATTATTTAACTGTTCTTTTGCAGCATTGACGGAGTTAGCAATTTCTATATCTTTGTTTTTAAGCTTCATTTCTAAACCGGAGTTAATATTTTTAAGACGGGTAAGCTCATCTATCATCTCCTGTGCTTTTTTCTGTGTGGCGTTTTCAATTTCATCTTTCCCATATGTAAGAATTAACTTTTTCTGCTCCTCGGCCGATAACCTTGCCAATATCCTTGACGCAACGGAAGTGGTTAAACTGCCTTTGTCTACAAGGGATTGAAGTTCTGGGATTAAGGTTGTGAGTTTTTTGTAGTTGCGGTATGTTTCATCATTTTCAATATTCATTTTATTAGCAATGTCTTGTTGGGTTACGTCACCCAACATTGTTGGCTCACCAATTAATGTTCCTTTTTTATTTGCGCTCCCTTGCCTTACTCCATAAATCCTCTCAAGCTCAACAATAATCCTGCCCATTTTCAAACTGCTACTTGAAATGTCTCCACGTTGCCGAAGGTTTGTTTCAATGAGATCTTTGATAACTTTATCATCATTATCATATAACCTAATCTCTGTTTTAATAGTTTTAATTCCAAGTTCTTTACATGCTCTAACACGCTGATGACCAGATACAATAACCTTATTCTGAGTAATAACGATAGACTCAATTACTCCACTAGTTTTTACCGATTCTAAAAACTCTTTCCATTTTTGACCTGTCATATCATCAAAAAAATAATCATTCTTTGGGTGAGGGATTAACTCTTTTACATTAATTTCTTGCATATTACTTCCTTTTTTTATTTCCTTTCTAAAAAGTCATAATTATCAAATACCGATAAATTCTTAATCTTATTTAAATAATCTTCATTTCCTTCTTTGTCATATAGAGACTCATATTTCTTGTTGTTCTGTATCACATAGTCATAAATTCTCAAAATTTCCTCTTCCGAATATTGATGTCCTCGGCACAGCCAATAGTATTTTTGAGCGAGTTTTCTATTTTCGTTGGTTTCACCTTTCTTTTTTTGTATTTGCCTGTATCCATTTTTATATTGATTGTAATCTAGTGCATACTTTTGAATATAATCTTTATTCACATATCTACCATACACATTTGGAAACTGTGAAATTAGGCCTTTGTCATCTATGGAAAAGTCGCCAGATCTGCAAACATAGATGATTTTCAATTCTTCTAGTATTGCGTTATATCTCATAATTGTTCTTGTAGACAGTCCTGATGTAGTAGATAACTGCTCTTGTGTCTGATGCCCTATTATATTATTTTTAGATTTACCATCCACTAGATATACCGTTGTCTTAGTATTAATAGAATCCATAAGATATACATAATATCTGAAGACCTGTACTTTGTTTACAAGGTTGGATTTCATGATTTTATCCACATCACCTTGAAATAAATATGTATATTTCTCTTTAGTTTTATCTACATTTAGAGTAACTGTGGTAATTACAAATGAATCTTTGCCTTGCTTAAGCCCGGATATGTGATTATTCATGATTAGTGAATTGACCGCAGCATAAATATTTCTTCTAGTCTTAATTCCTACATCGTTACTTCCATATATCGTAAAAATGAGAGAGTCTACATTTATGTGATATTGCTCCACTTCAGACAGTGGCATCAGTATCTTTAAATAAAAATAGGTTAATATCTCATAGTCTGTTACTGTTGGTGAACGAGATAATTTCTCTGATAATAATACGTTTATATGCCTCTCCTTTCTCAACCAGTGTGACAAATAGGTACCTAACGACTTTCCCAAGGTGTGAAGTCAGGGAACAGTTTCGTGTACCCAGTTGTCAGTTAATAACATTATTAGACGAAAACAAAAGTACTCACGATTTAACATTCACTCTATTGCATAGAGGTGAATCTATGGATAATTTTTCTTAGTGCCATCTCTGGAATAATAATATCTCATATTTAGATTCTCCTTAAATATTTACCTTCATTTGCAAATTTTACTTCTACAGTTTTACATCCCATCATCTTAGCGATCAGATATGTAATGTATCCATCAAGCAGGTTGTAATTCTGATCCAAAATTATTGGAGACTGAAATTGCTGGTTATGTAAGTAGTAGGTGTACCTCTGGGCTATCTTGTATGGTTTAGGTGGGTGTGACAACATTGCTTGTAAGATTTTGATTTTGGATAATGGAATAGTTATTGGTTGATCTGGTTTCTTTGGATTGAATGGGTTTGTAAATAATTTAATCATATTATTTTCCTTTCTGACGCAATAATTTAATATGTAACGTTTGTTATGGTGCTAATCATACACTATCGTTTTACAGATGTCAATAGTTTAATATATAACTTTTGAAAATATTTTTGTGAGTTATATTCAATTTGATGTAATTTTCATCATGGTATAAAAATGGGTAGTTCGGTAGGAAGTAAAATTTTTATTGCATTATATAGAAGAAATGCTTACCGGATAAGGATTACAGTGGATTTGTGGTGTGAAACTTTAATTGTTTGGAAGTTGGAATTTGTAAAAACATAGGGCCGTTCGATTAAGTGCTTATTTTATAAGGGTTTGAACGGTATTGGGTGGGTAAAATGAGTGATTTTAAATTGTCTGAAAATTTTGTAATGCTTATTATAGCTATAATTTATCGAACGAGGTCACGAACTAGGAAGTGGTAGTTTTTGTTAATTGAGTGTAAATTTAATACAATTTAAAATAGGGTAATAATGTCCAATGTTCAAAACAATATAGTTTTAAATGAAAAGTGAACAAAAATAAATTGTCAGAATTGTTTCTTGAAATACATACAATAATGTGGCTGAAATGGAGATATTATAGATTGAAAATTCAACTTGACGTGTGAATGGAACAGATATGGGGTATTCCGACACATATAATCAGTCTCAAAATGTAAATATACCCCCTACCCAGGCAATACAATAATGCACAATATATCATGGCGAAATGATGGACTATGTGTGTAATAATTACTATGTGCATATACTGGTTTAAATTAACTTCGTGGAAGTTTAGTTTCACGAATATCTAAATTTAAAGTTGCACAAATTCAAATAGTAATAATTGTGCATATGTTACAATGACTATGAATACAGGTGACTAAATGATTAATTATCAGACAATAAATGGAAGTGTGTAAAGATTGTTTTTATCCTAGAGAATAAATTTGAGTGAAATGACATGATCTGGTCGCTTTTTGGTGCGCCTGAGATCATTGGAATAATTGGCAAAAATATACACAATGCCAAAACAATTGATACAATTAATAGTACGAGTTCGGACTAATTGAATGAGTAGTTACTCATTGAAATTAACTGTTACAATTATAATTACAGTTATCTGCAACAAATAAAAATACAGTTACATATTTAAGATCAGTCACAATACTGTAACATTATTGATTACAGTATATATTATACGCCACATAGTATGGCTGTAAAAATAAATTAAGTTTGCTATATATTATTACAACACCTCACACAACGTCCATATTGCCACCATATACCGATTAAACAGCCTTACCCTTACATCTTATCGTTAACGCTATTAAATCCCATACAGTCCAAATTAAACGCATAACGACACATCATATAATCAACTCATTTAACCGATGGCAGCATAGTCAATCATCATATCTAGGCATTCAATAACTACACTCAACACATCACATTTAAACGTCTGTAATCCTTCCCAATCCCCTTACCCTGGCAATTCCTCACGCGACATCATACAAGCCGATTACGGGCCATATAACAACGCCTATAGCTAGTTGGGCAGCGCTATACGATATACACATTACAGGTAATGACGATCCCTTAATCGACGATATCAGACGTATCATTAAATTATAACCGACATGATTTCCAAGTGTAACCAAAAAATATACAGATTATACCATAATAACAGCTTGACACGAACATATGTTTGGGCTATCATAAGACTTACAACGAATCGAACATATGTTCTTTTGCGGTAAACGATTATTATTAATTACGTTTGATTAACTGGATATCAATGTCATAGCCGGCAGCATTAACAATGGTTTGTAGCGTGTCCAATGTAACATTATCTCTACGCATATTAAATATGTTGCTGACGGTTGCTTGAGTCAATCCGCTGGCCTTAACTATATCAATCTGCTTTGTATTATCGTCAAGCATTAAATGTTGTAGCTGATTTAAGAATTCGGCTAAATTGTGGTCATATATCATTATGTTTACCTCCTAAGTGGGCAGTAGTAAAGCATATCACATTGTAATAGTATTATGCAATTATGCAATTTATATAAAATATTGTATAATAATTTAGTAATTATTACAATGATAAAATCGCAATAAAAGTATTGCAATACGATATAAAGTATGCTATACTCATATCAAGTTAAGAAACACGGCACGGTAACTTGATTGAAAGCAGGTGTATCATATGAAATATGTAGGAGCAATCGAAAGACAAGACACAATGACAGTAGACGGATACAGCAATGCAAAGACAATCAATGGAGCTATTTCAGAATTTGGAAGATACATTGTAAAGCATTTTTCAAAATCCGAAGGAAGTGCACTTATAGAAAATAAGCAAGAATGCTTGTGTTTTCCAGTAGTTGATAACGAATACTTCTTCACAATAGAAGAGGTTCCATGCGCTACACAATGGAACGAAGAAAGCGAAGAAATGGAATATGCTGACGGAAATTATTATCTGTGTATGAGATTTGTTAAATAGTAACCATTAAGCCTAAACGACAAGCGTTCTGTCAGGTGCAATTCCTGACTAGGCTCTCAACAAGTGATGATACTTGCTCCACTAAACGGAAAAGAGCCTGACAGCTACCAACTGCCAGACCCTTCCGGGAACACATAGAAATGTGATCACTTTAACCAGGTTAATATAATATCACATTTCTGTAATATGTTCAAGTCAGAACATATGTTCCCATCGGGACATTGAAAAGTGAATAGTGACTTTGCGTTTTATATATGGTATAATATCCTCATCAATTGTAGGAGGGGCCATGACCATGACAGACAATGAATTATTGCTTGCTTTATCGAATATGATGGACGAAAAATTAAAACCATTACAAGATGATATAGGCACGATGCAAAATAGTATAACGACAATAGAAACAAACCTTGACGATATTTCAAGAAAGGTAACAGCCCTTGAAATGACTCTTGAAAATGAAGTCAACCATAATATTATGGTGATTGCTGAAGGCCACTTGGATTTAAGCCGAAAACTTGATGAAAGCATACGTATTTCCAGCGATATCAAAGCGAAACAAGAACTACAGGACATATACATCAACCGGCATGAAAATAAATTGAAAATCAAAGACATATCATAATAACCACAATCGGATATTGTATCATATATAAAGCGTAAAGTCAGGGAAACAGGCTATACGCTTTTTCTTATGCATTTCTGCATCTATTCACTTCTGCATTTTGTACTTTGAAAAGTGAATAAAAATGTATTAGAGTTGCCTTGAAATTTGTTCAATCAATTCGTCATTAAATGATACTGTTTCATTAATAGAATTTTGTCTTTCAATTATGACTTCGTTTACTTCTTTTAAAAATGAAGCATCACTTTCTAAGCCTTCTATTTTGCTATCATGAACCAATAGCAAAGTACTTAAATCTTCAATGGTCTTAGTTAATTCATCAACCTGTTTCTTTAATGCTTCATACTCATAATCCATCATTGGTAAATCCTTCCTTTTCTTTTCTTTTAATTTTACCATGGATAGGTTATAATATCAATGTAGGGAGGTGTAAATATGATAACATACTATAAACTGTTTGATATGCTTAGACGTAGACAAATGACCGTTGAGCAGCTTAGAATAGATATTCAGGCATCAAGTGCCACGATGACAAAATTACGAAAAAATGAAAAGGTGTCAATTGATGTGATTGAAAGAATTTGTGATAGACTTGACTGTCAACCAGGTGAAATAATGGAGTTTGAAAAATCTTTAAAAAGTTAAAGAAAACAGTTGACATACTAAAGAATACGTGATATACTTGTATTATCAAAAGGAAATAAGAAAAACCGCCCCAAGCGTCCAAACTTAGTAAGCGGTCTTTCCAAATAAACACTTGATGATACAAGCGCATAATCATTCTAATACATTTTTATTCGCTTTTCAAGTGCAATCGCACACAAATTTCCTTTAAGTAATTAATTCCAGTCATGGAACTGGCCACAATCTGAACGAATCACATAACCGATATTGAAACATCCGCGGAGCATGTGACGGATAGGCCGAAAGGCTATAGCGAACATTGAAAACCGAGCAGCTACAAATTTATGTAACACCTTGAGATAGTAAAAGGTAACAGGTGTCAGACCAGAACGCCACTCATAGAAGCGGAAAACCGTATCATTATACGATTCTGGCAACCGTAAAAACACATCATATGTGGGTTATAGAATAGGGTATCAAGGTAAATTACATAGAAATGTAACTGATAAATCCGCAGCGTATGAAATATGTGCACGCTATATTGGGAAACAAATAGTTACCAGATAGCAGGGAGAAACCATAAGACGCTAGGCAGGACGTTATAAAAATGCTTCCAGAGGAAGAGACTGGATCATATTTGAACGGAATAACAAAGTCCTATTTGTTATAGGCAATTAACTAATGTACGAAATAACCGCTTTATCATTTATACAATGCAAGCGAGGGCTGTACAAAAACATGAAAACGGCTAACAAAATAAGAAAAGATTGAGTGAACATGTCGGGATCAACAAATCTTTCACCAATTAAAGTGTGCTTAGTTCCATCGTAAAAAGTCGGTTTTCGCTTGTATAAATATCTGATAAAAATTAATAGGAGGAATTATAAATGAAAGATAAGGTATTAAAACTTGTGTCCACAATTTGCAGCGAAGCGAGCACAGATTGCAGAAGTCTTAACAAAACGGAATTAGCAAGAGAACTTATGAACCTTGCAAACATTCCAGAGGCAGCAAAAATAAGGGAGGTACCCGTAGATTGGGAAAATCAAGTTATTGTATTATTTACAATCCCGAATGACAATAATTATTATAGTTTATTTGGTGGGATAACTAATGATGGTCAATTTCTCTTCGAACTGGCTATTACGGGGATTCATAATCCCGAAACTAAATATTTTGATTTTTTGGATAAAGACAAAGTCCTTCCAATTGACTATTTCTGTAAAAAATGTAATGATTCCGAAGAACAGATAAAAGTGGTTTCTAACAATCACATAGCGCAGAATTACGCAGCTTATGAACTAGGAATTAATTCACCAGCTGAAATGCTTATCTTACTCAACATATTAGAAGCACACAACGAAACACTAGAGGACATAGCAAACTTTACCAGTCATGCAGTAGATAACATATTTAAAAGAGATATCACACGGAAAGACATTGTAGAGGCCCTTATGGAATGCAATGTCTTTTTTGATGGAGAAAACGACGAATTTCTTCAGGATAGAGAACCGGATTTTCTGGAAAATGGCCTTGCGTCTGGTCGGATCGCTAAAACAACTAATGGTTATGTAGAAATTAATATTATATAAATTAAGGAGGATTCAGTAAATGTACGAAAATGATTTATTGGAAAACAAGGAACTAAGAGAAAAGTTAGTCGCTAAAGTGGAAGTTCTGGAAAAGGTAAAGAAGTTACTTCTTATTCCTGGTACAGAATTAGCAACGGTCAGACAGGTAGCTGATTATTACGAAGTCGGAGAGGAGGCAATAAAAGCAATAACATATCGAAGTCGTGATGAATTAGAAGAAGATGGAATTTCATCAATGACAGGCAAGGAAACCAAGGGATTTTTAGAAAGTTGCAACTTGCAACCTTCTAATTTTCGTGGTGGTTTTGAAACAAACGGAATGCGTTTTAGCAACAGAGGCAATACACTTTTCCCGCGCCGGGCAATTCTCCGCATAGGTATGCTGCTTAGAGATTCCGAAATTGCGAAGGAGATCAGAACTCAACTTCTTAATATAGAAGAAAAGGCAATTCCAGAAGTGAAGACAATGGATATTACAGAAGAACAGTCCCTTGCCTTATCCGTTGGTATGGCTTATGCAAGCGGTGATCCTACGGCAATTATGATTGCTACCACTAAAATGATGGATTATAAGAACCGCCATATTGCTAAATTGGAAGAATCAAAGAAGGCACTTGCTAATGGTATCCTTGAATGGGAGGACAGAAGCCGTATTAATTTTGCAGTCAGGAAGATGGCAGCATACGCACATATTACAGTAGGTAAAGCATGGAGCGAGTTATACAAGCAATTAAAGAATGGTTTTCATA
This sequence comes from Lachnospiraceae bacterium 54-53, assembly GCA_041223105.1. Taxonomy (GTDB): domain Bacteria; phylum Bacillota; class Clostridia; order Lachnospirales; family Lachnospiraceae; genus Lacrimispora. The sequence goes on along the minus strand of JBCLPO010000002.1, from coordinate 135,398 downwards.
TTGATTTACCAAGTAGAGGTAAACAGCCATGGATTCAGCATGTAAATGAAAAAGAATGGCAATGCATAATTAAAGCGTTCTCGGCTTTATGTGAATACTACGAGCTGGAACCTAGCGAAATGTTCCACGATCTGAAAATTGAAGAAGAAGCAGAGGTTTAAACCCAGGACTTGTAACGGTCAAATGTTATAAGTCCATTTTTATTATAAGAAAAAGGAAGATAGGTGCTATTATGACAGCTTTCATTTATACCACTTGCCCGGAATGTGGCGAGCTATTAAGAGTAAACGTTGAATTTCCTCATTCTGACAGAGGTTTTACATCAAAGAAGCACATTTGTGAACATTGCAGTTGCGAAATGCTGGTGGAAGATAAGCACGTTTACAAGAACGGTAAAATCGTGAGAATAGGTTACTAGCAGATATCCATTTTATAGAGAAGGAGAGAGAATAAATATGTTTACAATAAAATCCGAATCAGAAGAAGGAACTTATTTTTTATGTAATCACTGGAACAAGAACAAAACCTTTTGGGTTGAAGAATCAAAAATAAAACCAGATATGTTATTCAAAACGGAAGGTCTTGCAAATAGAAGTCTTAACAAATTATTAAAAATTATGCCAGAGTATTCAAGTGATAAATTTACATCAGTAGAAATATAGTTATAAGACACAATAAAAACCGAATTTTATGAGGTGAGAAGAAAATGATAATGTCGGGATATGGAAAATATAAATATGAGCTTAAAAGTGCAACCTCTTATACGGCATCTTTTAAGTTTATTGTGGTTGATGAACCCTTGCAGATAGGAAACGTAGTTAAATACAAAGGAAAACCATATATGGTAAACAGAGGATTATAGCAATTAGCAGAGTGGAACGGCTGACATATAGCCGTTTTAATACACCTGATACAAGTCAGGAAGTCTGTGAGCATAACAAGGAGGGAAACACAATGGGAAGTTGGTATTTACATGTTTTATATAAAGTAAACGAAGCAAAAAAGACATACAATGCCTTAAAGCAAGAGCCATACAATGAAGATACTCTGGAAAAAATTAAAGAATGCAGAGCAATTATAGGCATATGGGGAGCAGAATTAAGAAGGTTAGAATATTAAAATTCTTTTTTGATGGAGGAAAGATAATGTATAATGCGGTAAGAACACCAAGCCATGAAGAATGGCAAGAAACTAGATATAGACTTTTTAATCAAAAAATAGATAGTTTTAAAAACCATGAAAGATATGAGTGGTTGAGAAATTACGCAAACGATGCAATCAGCTGGAACGAATGTGCCGGCTATTTAATGATTAAAGCAGAGGACTTTATAAATCGTATTGAGAAAATGCCACTTGATTATATAAAAGGCTGGATAGACGGAAGTAATGGGCTTGAATGGAAACCGGAATACAGATAAAACTATTCATTTATGGAGGATAACAGAATGAAAAATGACACAAGATTTTTTAAAAGAGATGCGTTTTTAATTGATTTTAACAGTTTTACAGAGGTTATGCGGGAAATTTATGATGATGAAAGTCTTGATTTTGAAGAAGATTACCCAACATTGTCTCTTTACAGTAGTTGGCATGATTGCGGATATGATGAAGAGGAAATTTTGGAAAGAATTAGCGATTATTTAGGAATAAAAATCATAGCTTGTTGTATATTCAAAGATCTAGAAGAAATTTACTTCGTTTCAAGGAGGAATTAACCATGTTACACGTTAGCGAGATTAACGGCAAAACTTATGAGATAGGGTTAATCGTAGACAATGCTAGCCTGAAATCATATGACATAATCACAATCATGGATTTTTCGGACTTAGATGATATTAAGATAGTCGGCTTTTACTATGGTGATTATGACTACAATATCACAGAGGAATATATAAGAAAGTTCTTAGAAAATAATTAATAAAATGCGGATTTAAAAGGAGGAAACACCATGCAAAATACAGCAATAAAAATCAATTACCCGTATCCAGGGCCTACACAGCGCGACATACAAAAGTCATTATATCAATCTAGGCAGAGGGCAAAAGCAAGAAGACGTAAAACATACATTATAAAACAGCGCTTACTAGGGCTTTTATTGGTAGTCATATCAATATCAGCCCTTTTTGTTATCATGGAGGGCAGCTTTATTGTGCCGGCGCTTATTGGTTTGGTATTTTGCTTTTACAAGTGAAAGAGAGGAGAAAATGATGATGGATTTGACTTATGAAACTTTTGATACTTTTAGTGAAGCGGAGGAATGGAGGGAAAGAAACAAAATTAAAAGTGATCCATTGTGGTCAGAAGCATGGTTTTGCTGGGTAGTATGGTACAGAGAATAAATAACAAGTGAATACTCGTTTTATTAGCAGTTTAAAGCCATTAGATCATGTGTCTAGTGGCTTTTATAGTGGGAATAAAATAATCAAATTACATGGAGGTAAATTATTGTGTTAGATAAAAATAATGTAACTATTCAGATTGGTGATATAGTCAAAATAGAAAAGTCTCCAATTAAGTCTGACAATGCAATTTATGTTGTAGCACAGGACGGAACAAGTAAACTTTATAGCGGAAGCGATTTGACATTGTACAAAGTGGCAAAACACAAAGAAGGTTATAGTTTATCAAAATCAAGCTATAATATCTGCTTCTACCCGCTATGTAATTTTTCAAATAAGTATAAATACAGTAGGGAAGAAATGGATACGGCTACAATTGAAATATTGATAAAGGCCGATAATACCGCTTATAATATTGTTAAAAGTAATGATAAATACGAGCAAGAAGAAACGGAAAACACTTATTTTAATGCAATAATAAAAAATAATGATGAAACAATTGAAGACATAAGCTATGCCTCAAGTGAAAAAGAAAAAATGATCGCATTTTTCTCAAATATTACATTGAAACAGGGAGAAATAATTGAGATAGAAAAACAAGATAGAACTTGGGGATATCATTGGAACGACATTAAATATGAATTAGTAAGCACGAAACCAATTAACGGCAGTTTAAGCCAACCAGAAAAAGAGTTGGGCGGTTTAAGTTATGACATTGCAGAAGATGTTGACACACGAGACAATTCTACTATCTGGGTTGTAAAGGTAAAAGAAAAAGTAGAAGATTTTTCTGCTTTACGTGCTGAAATGAAAAAAGTTGATGCTTACTATTCTAAATTTAAGCGTGGGTTTATTTTTAAATATGATCCAACAGAAGTATTAGATGGTGAGATATCGTACACAGAGAATAGGGAAAAAGAACCAGTAAAAGCGGTTTGTAACACAGAAACAGAGTTACCAAAAGAAGAAGTAAAGAAAACAATTGAATTCGACATATCAGAAGATAAAAGTCCGTTTGACAACAAAAAGTTAATATATATTGCAAAAGTGAAAAATGAGTTATCAAAACAAGAGTTTACAGAGGTAAAACAGAAGTTGGCTAAATTGAACGGCTTTTATAGTAGTTTAAAAGACGGATTTATATTTAAGTATGATCCGAAAGAAAAATTGATAATTTAGGAGGTATTTATAATAATGTTTGAAAAGAACAAAGATTTCTACCCAACACCGGGGCATCTTATTGAAAAGATGCTCTTTTCATTGGATTTTAGTATTATTCAAAGCATTTTAGAGCCATCAGCAGGAAAAGGGGATATAGTTGACGAACTAAAAAAGAAAGAAAAGGCGCGTCTATATAATAAAGTTGCCTTTGATATTGATTGCATAGAATCCGACAACAACTTACAACACATTTTAAATGGAAAAAGTTATAGGCTAGTACACAATGATTTTTTGACTTATGAAACGATGAAAGAATATGACCTTATTATTATGAATCCTCCTTTCTCCAATGGCTGTAAACACCTTTTAAAAGCCATGGAAATGCAGAAGAGAAACGGCGGTGCTATTGTTTGTCTTCTCAACGCTGAAACGCTTAAAAACCAATGTAGTAATGACCGTATAACTCTTATACGGTTACTTACTGAATATAATGCAAACATCGAATATTTACAAGATTCATTTACAGATGCAGAACGCAAAACAGATGTTGAAATAGCATTGATTAAAGTACAACTTCCAAAGATACAGAGGGAATCTTTTATATTTGATGGACTCAAAAAAGCTGAAGAATCGAAAGAAGAATATACATATACAGAAGATACGCAGCTTGCTGAAAACGATTTATACAAATCTATTGTACGACAATATGACTTAGAGGTTAAAGCAGGCATTAATTTAATCAAAGAATATAATGCAATGAGTCCATTAATGTTGCGTGAATTTGGAAAAGATCCAGAGACAGGCGAAACAGTCCAGAAGGGAGGTTGTATATTAAGTCTTGACTTATCAATAAATAAAGACAAATACAGTAATAAGCTGTCTGTAAATGGATTTATTAGAGAAGTGAGGGGAAAATATTGGACAGCACTTTTTAACAATCCTAAATTCATAGGAAAACTTACTGGAAATTTGAGAACAGATTTTTATAATCGAATTGAGGATTTAAAGAACTATGAATTTTCTCTGTACAATATTTACGAACTAAAAATTGAAATGAGTAAGAAAGTAGTAAAAGGTATAGAGGAAACCATACTAGATTTATTTGATGAATTTAGCCATAAGCACTATTGGGATAAAAATTATTCAAGCAATATTCATTATTATAACGGCTGGAAAACTAATAAGTCATGGTATATCAATGACAAAATAATTATTCCTTTATCTGGGTTTGATTCATTTTGGAATAAATATAGACCAACGGATTACAAAGTCAAAGAGAAATTACAGGATATTGAAAAATGTTTCAATTATCTCGACGGCGGATTAACTGAGTCGGTAGACCTTGAAGAATCCTTGAAATTTTCGGAAGAATACGGAGAGACGAAAAATATTGTCTTAAAATACTTCAACATTACTTTTTACAAGAAAGGAACCTGTCATATCACATTTACCAATACCGAATTATTAAAAAAGTTCAATATTTTTGGATCGCAGAAAAAAGGCTGGCTTCCTCCTTCTTATGGCAAGAAACAATATAAGGATATGGCACCAGAAGAAAAAGCTGTAGTAAACGAATTTGAAGGCGAGAAAGAGTACAACAAAGTAATGAGTGACACAGAATATTATTTGTTTGATGGTAACAATAGCATGAACTTATTAGAAGATAAAACAGCATAAAAAGTAAGTTTGCTGAACTTATCATCTGAAGGAGGAAAATCACATGGACATTAAAAATTTGTCACAATTAAAGAAAGCAATCGCAGCCGGTAATGTATTCTTAATTAAAGATCACAGAAGACCAGATTTTATAGGGCAGAGGCGTAAAGGTAATGTAATTCAGACAAATGCGATATATACAATTGTACCAGATGAACCAAATAATATAATAAACGGGTTTAACGGTGGGCGTGGCTCCTGGCTGCAATATGGAAAGGCTTCTGAGTGGGAATTTAATAATGGGCATTGCACACTTTATAACGGAGAACATAAACCGGAAAATCTGGTGATGTCCTTCGTTTTTGAATGAGTGGAGGAAATACAATGAAAAAAGATATGGATAAAATTCAGTTTGAAAGCCGATATGAGATTCGCAATGTATTGGCGGCAATAGGTAAATACGTCACACAGAATCCAAAGGAAAAACATAATAAGACACTATCTGAGTTGTACAATTTATTGGATGTGATGGACATGGAGTGGTAAAACGGTAGCAAATTGTAATTCAATCAGGAAATAAGAAAGAAGGGTGATTATGAAAAATCTTATATTGGAAACTAGAAATTGTGTTGGATATGGTTATATGTCATATCTTGAAAATGGGGCAAATCAGAAAGTTGTTGATTTTATGGATAATTTCTGCATGTGGGGAGGAGAAACAAAACGATTTAAAGCCCACAATATGTATGAATTGTCAGAAGAGGTAATGATGTTTATGCAATCAGACACATGCAAAAGTTTTTTATTTAAACATAATGTTATGCTGATTACCAATAAAGAAAACGGATTCAATAATGCTTTAAATACAGTTTTTGAAAATTAATTGTGAACAAAATTGATTATAAAAAGGAGGGTCTATAATGTCAGAATTAACAAAAATAATTAAGGAAACAAACGATATTAATCGTATGATAGGTCTTAGTTTTAAAGGAAAAGATATTAAAGACTGCATGAAATATATTTGCAATTTAACTGGATATGGCGTTAACCAACGCATTGTCAATAAGGCGTATGAAACGTTAAATAAATATTGGCGTGAAAGTCAATATCCGGTAGGAGAAGACATATTTTACAAAATATCTTTGGGTGGAAGGTATTTTATCCTGAACAGAGATTTAGATAAATCACCAAGAAGACATGATAAAAAAATAGATATTTTTTGATATAGTTATCGGTAAACTGAAACTGTTAGAAAAGGAGAAAATATGAAATATGCAGTTGCTGTATTAAGTTTTTTTGAGAATGAGAATAGAATTTCTATAGTTGATGCCAATAGTGAAGTTGAAGCTATGGTAAAAACATTATCGTCTGGTGATAAGATGTTAGACGAAGAATATGTTCAGTGGATTGAAGTAATGCTAACAAAAACAGTAGAGGAAATTCAAGCCGAATGTTTTGATGGAGATATAGCAATTTCCAGGCCTGTATTGATTGAATAAGCCGATAAAAAGCACATTTTCTTAAATATTTATGGACAGCAGCGGTCAAATGTTGTTGTCTAATTCTAGGGAACGGAGAATAGAAGCCGTTCTTTTTTATCGCAATAAAAAGGAGGATTTGAAATGAAATGCGTTGTAACAAATGGAACGGTCTATCTAAAGCGGAACAAAGACAATAAATATATTGTCTCATATGATAAGGCCGAAGCAATGGGCTTCGCTAACTTGGCAAAGGCTGGTAATATTTTAAGCTGCTTGCCAAAAGAGATCAGGAGATACAATATGAAACCTGCGAGGTTGACAGATATTGATTTTCCCACAGTAAAAAAGGAATTTGATATATCCGAAGAATTAAGAAAGGTGCAATCCTTTGCCGATTACATAAAGAGCAGAAAGGAGTATTTGAACAATCTAATATATCAAGAGGAAATGAAAATCGTTGATATAGAACATGCTGCCGAATTCTATGCTCTAAATGCTTCGCAAGGCTATAAATTATATCGCATGTTGAGAGAATCCCGGATTAACCGGAGAAGCTATAAAAATGAGTTAGAAGAAATAACTGTCCTGGAACGTCAAGGTTTTAATATGACTAGAACACAACAAATGCTTGACGATATCAAAAAGTTAGAAAACAAGCATTACAATCCAAGAGTATTGGAAGAATTATTTAATTCTTAGGAGGAGTTCATTATGGCAAAATACAAATGGCTGGAGCAGTGCAGAGATTTTCCAAAAATAGTGGCGGTCTTTAATGGTGATATGCTTTCATACTTTGAAAAGCAGTTATTGGCATATTACAGAGGCGAGAACAAATATCCTCCGGTAGTATGTTGGGCAGAAGGAACATTGAGCACAGAATGTTTTATTGATATGTGTAGTTAGGAGGGATAGGAAATGAATAACAGTGCGAAAAGAAAAGAAGTTATTCAATTAATATTACAGGAAGATTTTCTTCCTCTTAATATGCAGGTTATAAGAGAAGACGCAGGATTTAGGTCGGCCATGTATGAAATGATATCAGAAGGCATATTAAGATTTAGGAATTGTGAAGGCGCAGCCGTTGAACTGAATGTAGAATAGGAGCATATATGAAAGTAAAAGAATTTGTGTTAAGTAATAAGAATCCAGATACAAAATGGTGTATTGATGGAGAAAATTTTCTGAAAGTAGATATGATACCAAAATATATTATGAATAGATATCTGTATGAGTGGACGATTAATAAGTGGGATATGACTGTTTTTCTTATGACATATGTTTCGAAATAGAAGTAATATTCTATAGCCTAATTGGCAGGAAGAGAGGATATGTTATGAATTTTGTTGATGAAATAATTAAAAATACCAGGGAAAGTGAATTGAGGATATTTCTTGAAAAGATATCAAAGGCATCATTAGAAGGTAGAACAAATTGCTTTTTATCTTGTAGTAATGGACTAATGACAAAAGACACAATGAAGAAAATTGTTAAAGAGTACGGGTACGACTTAATAATTACATATCACGATATTATGACAACATTCGTTAAGTGTTATTTTGGAGATATTGCAAGCGGGAAGATCACTATTGAACATTCTGGACAGAATGAATTAGGTGTTAATATTGATGACTTCTATAATAATCCAGAAAAGTACAAATGGAATAATGAATGAAATAATAGTTTGGTTAGAAGACCAGAAGGAGGATTTATGAAAAAATATAAAGGTAATAGAAAATATGATGATATTTGTAGGCTGATGAAAGAACAGGGAATGGAAGTTGATACCAAGGATTTTGATAATGGCGGGGATTTTATGAATTTCAAGGGTTCCTGGCACAATCTTCCACTTACAATAGTATCGAACACGTTTAATGGGCAGTTCTTTGTCTATAATGGATTCACTGGCAATCAGATGGCAACTTATTTAAGTGAGGAGCTTGATGGGGAACCTTGGTATAATGACTTATTGAATTTATTGTATGAACCGCTGGAAGCAGAGTAAATGATAATTTAATAGAAAGATGGAGGTATTGTATTATGCTTAGAAAAGCAAATATAAATTGGACTGCAAAACAGCTATCTAAAATGGAACAGAATGGCAAGATTACATTTGATAATGTGGTGCAGCGTGGCTATGTGTGGGATGTTAAGCGGAGCAGTTTACTAATTCATTCCATGATAGAAGGATATCCGATCCCGCCGTTTTACGCAGTTAAAAACGATGAAAAATATGATATGCTTGATGGTAAACAAAGATGTAGAACCATTTCATCATTTATCAATGGTGAATTCGCATTAACCGATATACCGGAAATTGAAGTCGAAGATACGGACGGTAGCACAAAATTAGTTGATATTAATGGAAAGAAATTTGAAGAGTTAGAGGAAGATATTCAGGACTTGATTTCTGGATATTCCCTGACTCTTTATTATTTTGACGATATCAATGAAGATCAGGTAGCAGAAATGTTTTTCAGGCTCAATAATGGGAAGCCTTTATCCGCAATTGAACTGACCAGGGCGAAAGCTAAGTCTATGACTATGATAAAAGATATAGGGCAACATGAACTGTTTAAGAACTCACTGACAGAAAAGGCCATGTCACGGTACACCAATGAGGATATTGTAATTAAGTCATATGCAATGCTCCATGAAGAAAATCCAAGCATGGAAACTAAGGTCATTCGTCCATTAATGGCTGAAGTGGAGTTGACGGAAGACGATAGAAGGCAACTCAATGAAGTATTTGATAGAGTTGTTAATGTTCAGAGATTAGCTAATGATCCAAAGGTTGTCAAAAGGTTACTGACAAGAACTCATCTCGTTAGTTTGGTTCCTATTATATGGAAATCGTTACAGGACGGCCTATCTGATAGGCAAATGGTTGAATGGTTAGAAGCATTCCTTTCTGGTGGCAAATCGGCCAGCGTCAGTGCAATTTACAATGAAAATGCCGGTTCTGGATCAGCCAGGAAAGAAGCGGTCAGAAAAAGACTTGACGAAGTAAGTAAACATTACGAGGAATATTTTAAGTAGGAGAGGGATTATGGGGAGAAAAATTAAGAAAATTTTAAAGGCATGGAAGAAAGAAAGCGGAACTGACAGAGTAATTCAATTTAGATACAGAGGGGGTATATTGAAAATCTATACGTCGCAGCCTGGGTGGTTAATTGGTAGATCTGGTGTTTTGCATGATAAGTACGAACAGTTATTAAAAGGTGAGATTTATGATTTTAAAGCAATAGAGTTTATTGAAACTGATTATTATTGGGCTTAATAAATACCAGTGAATTTACATTTGATCGGAAAGGATAATAAAAATGGATATCGAAAAGGCAAGAAAAGATTTTATGGAATCAAAGAAATATTGTGAATGTTCTACTTTGGAAGAGAAGAAAAGGCGCGTAGATATTAATATTCTCTACTGGTCTTGGGTAGAAAACAATACTGAAAATACAGAATATTGGCGTGGTGTATATAGAGGGCTCGAAGACGCAGAAAAAATATTCATGTCATAATTTATAAAGGAGATGTGGAAAATGAATATCGGGATTATACATAATGGTGTCTATGTTCAAGTAATTGTTGAGCATGGGCATTATTTATTAAAAGCAGAAGGTAAGGAACAGCGTTGCGATTTTGGTGAGGTAAATTTAGCCGTTCCTGAGTTTGTTGATGAAATATTGAAGAAGGAGTGTATGAGGGCATGAGTGATATTATAAAAAAAGTATTGGAGTTTGATCCATTAGGAGAAACAGAAAAATTATTTGGAGATAAGCATTGGAGTGAATTTTCTGAAGATGAAAATAAATTGTCAATGGAATTATTTTTTATGCACAATAAAAATAAAGATAAACTGTTAAAGGAAAGTAAAGATACTCATTTTTCTATGGACTGGGATGAGTTTATTGGAATTTTGACAAGTAATCAATTCAAATTAGGATATGAATACTCATTCCCGTATGAAGATAAGATGGAGAAGGCTGTCATATATTACAATTCTGATGGACTAGTAATTTGGGCAACTTCTTATTGGAATGGAAAGTCTGTAAATGGAGGAACGTTATACGGTGAAATAAAGATGCACGATGTATCCGACAGACCAAATATCCCATCGTGTTCAAATGGGTTTTATGATTTAAAAAATGGTAAATTAAATTTCTCCACTGATATAAGGGAGGGGTTGATTTGGTTCATATCACAAATGGACAAATATGGAACATTTCTTAATGAGTGGGAAGACGAAAATAAGTTTTTATGGTTTGTAGATTTTGTGGAAGACGATGTGCCGGGTTATGATTATGAAAAATTAACTAGAAATAAAATACATCAGTGTTGTGATGAGGCAAAAAATATTATGAAGAGGCTTATATAATCACCATAAATGCAGTCTTTTATAGGAAAGAGAGGATAATAAAATGAAGAAAGAATTTCTGAATAAATTAAACGAATGGTATAACGGTTCTACCCTCCAGAGATATGAAGTTATAAAAGAAACAGAAGCTGATATTTTACTGTTTGTTGCTTATAGAGAGGAAGCAAGCAATAAATTGATATTTGAGATCGTCAGGATTTTCGTTGTAGGAGACACCATTCAAATTAGCGTTGATGCGTCGGCAGATGACGGATTTAACATGAGTTCTGTATTTAGATTGATTAAAACGGCAGTCAGAGTAGCATGAATTTTATAGTTACGAGCAAAGACATGTTTGGTTTTATTATATTGATTTTTCACTTTTATTCCAACGATCATGAGATTTATTTCTATTGAAACTTAATCATAATTGAGATAGAATAGTATATTATGAGTGAAAGTGAGGTGGATTATGAACAAAAAGGCATACGCAATTGAGCAATTTATTAATACTGGGGAAAAACTTAATAAAGAACATTGGATAAGACACGATGAATTAACAAAAAATAGGGTCGCCGACCTATCTGGTGATATGCTTGTTAGTATGCATGAGTGGATGAGTAGCATTAAGATTTACGCTAACAAGAATTTAAAAAATAATCCCCTGTACAATGATATAAATTCAGCTATATTTCATAACAAAAATAAAATCTCCGATTATGAAAAAATGATGGGATATTTAAGAGCCATTTTGAATGATATAAACTCGACAGAGGAAGACGAAGCCGCTGATGGTCCTGATAAGATGAAAGAATCAGTTATTATAAAAGATTATTTTAAAAAACTTCCTCTAAATAGTAGAAAGCTTCTTAAAGAAATAGTGGAATCAGAAAATCCAAGTAAAATGCTTGGTGAACGATTTGAAAAATGTGTCTCTTTACAAGAAGATGAAATGCTTCGGAGTTTGCTTCGTGAGTTGATAGATGAAAAATATATAAAAATAAATTGGGCTGATAATAAACCATATTATGTCCAAATCAATAATTCAGCTAGGACATACGAAGATCAAGAGGAGGTATATGCATCGATGAGAGAAACAAGCAATAGTAAAAAAATAAAAGAGTATGATGTATTTATATCTCATGCGAATAGCGATAAAAATGACTATGTTAATCAGTTGGTTGAAACAATTGATAAGTTGGGAATTAATATCTTTTACGATAAAAATATTTTGTCATGGGGAGATAATTGGAAAGATATTATCTTATCGGGTACGGAAAAATCTGAATTTGCAATTATCATTATATCTGATAGTTTTTTTGATAGAGAATGGACTGAGATTGAACTATCTGAATTTTTACAGAGACAAAATAAAGTGAAACAGAAAACTGTTCTACCATTGTTACATAAGATAACGATTGAGCAACTTAAAGACAAATATCCGGCACTTCAATATATTCAAGCAATAAAAAGTAACGAACATTCTACAGAGCAAATAGCTATTTTACTTGCTAAAGAGCTTATTAAACGATATAAAAATGATTAATTTTATTTAAAAACTACTAACTATTATAAGTTGGTAGTTTTTTTGTTGCAACGATTTAGAATAAATACGTGATTAATGGGAAAGGGGAATCCTTTATGAGAGAAACAGTAAAAGAATGGCGAGAAGAATGGATCGAATGAAACTTTATTGGCATTCCCATGGAATTATTTGGTAAGAAAGTGATTAAGGATGGTAGAATAGTTGCATCTTCAATTCCAGAGCGAGAGGGCGCTCATTCGTTGACTATATAAGTTTTTACAAGAAAGGAATAAATAGAATGGAAAAATCGTTATCATATAGGAAGCAACAAGATATAAAAAATGACCAGAAGGTTAGAGAGATAATCTCTGGACTCCCGGAGTTTTGCCTTGACTTCTTCGTGGGAATTGAGCCAAGGACTTCATCTAATACTAGGCTATCATATGCTTATGATGTGGTGCGATTTTTCTTTTTCCTTGAAAGTCTGCTTAATATAAAAGCAAAGGACATCACATTGGATCAGCTTAAAAGTTTGAAAGTGCAGGATTTTGGAAAATATATGTTTTACTTAAAATCTGAGTGGTCAAACAGTGAGAGAGGCATATCCAGAAAAATTAATGCCTTGAAAAGTTTCTATCGGTATTTCTACCGGAGCCAGAGGATTGAAAAGAATGTCATGGATATCGTAGAAACTCCCAAGCTGCATGAGAAGCCGATTGTATACCTTAAGAATGATGAAGCTGTTGACTTAATTAAAGGGGTTAAAGAGAACGTCCAGAGTGTACAGAAATGGCATACAGACAAGAATAATAGCAGAGATATAGCAATTATCATGTTACTGCTTGGAACTGGTATACGAGTATCTGAGTGCGTGGGATTGAATCTCCGGGACGTTGACCTTTATGAAAACAGGATCAATATTGTTAGAAAAGGTGGAGAAGAGTCAAATATTTACTTCAGTGATGATGTCCAGGAAGTAATGGGCATTTATATAGAAGAAAGAAAGCAACTTGTGAATATTATAGATGCTGATGCATTGTTCATCTCTCTTCACCGGAAAAGGATAAGCGTGAGGGCGGTTGAGAATCTGGTGAAGAAATATTCGTCTGAGGTTACCGACAAGAAAATCGGGCCTCACAAATTAAGAAGTACCTATGCCACGAATTTATATAGAGAAACGGGGGATATTTCCTTGGTCGCTGAAAATTTAGGGCATTCAGATATTAATACTACGAAACGTCACTATGCTGCACTAGAAGATGAACGTAAAAAGAATGCTAGAAACCTAGTAAGATATAACGACAATCAGGAGAAAATTAAATGAAAAAGGGAATCAAGTTAGAACCAGGAGATATTATGAAATTAGATGATGAAAATGGGCATTACACATGGTATACTAATTTTAAAGATGCACTGAACCATGCTGGATATGAAACTACAAAGAAAGATGACGAGGTGGCGTAATTATGGGAATATTATCAAAGGTACTTTTCGGGAGTAAGGCTCCAAAATACGGTACTCAGGAATATCTTGATTGGAAGTATAAAAATTACCCAGGTGGCGGTGAGTATATGAAGGCCATAGAGAAGCAAGCAATGGATTGTGCCTATGGACATTTAGAATTAACTTCGTCTGAAAAGGCTGCCATTAAAAAACATGAAGATAAATAGAAAATGTTAGGGAGAATATTAATGAATAATTTTGATAAAATCAGAAGCGAGACAGCATCTTTAGAAGGAATGGCAAAATCATTTTGTTCTGCTGGTTGGGAGGGAACTGGAAAAGTATTTAGTACGCACGCTGCAAAATATATGGACAGTATGGAAGAAGCGATCCAAGCAGAAATTAATTGGTTAGTCTTAGAAGCTAAGGAAGGTGACAATTAAAGTGTGTGATAATGTATTTACTAAACCAGAACGCCCCTTTCTTCTAATATTTGAAGATGCGGAGCATAATGTAAGTTACTCATGGCTTGAAACAGAAGAAGAATTACTGGAAGTTGCAAAAGAAATTCGAGATAGCAGTGGAAAGATTATTGATTCTATAGAAATTGGTAGCAGCCGTGATGTTAACTGCGAAGTGACTATTCAAGACGAGGGTGATTTCATTGAGAATGTTATATCCGCATACGAAATAGGGGTTAGTCAGGGCTTTGATAGTATTGTGTTAGCAATTGATACAGACATAGACAAAACCTATTATATTAATGATACGGAAAACGGACTCCAATGCGACATTTTTGATTACTATTTCGACGATTTGGATTCGATTGCTGGAGAGTTGTTTAATGAGATACATGGTAATGTAACGGAAATAAGGGTTGAATAAGGAGGGCAATATGTTCAGGAAGTATATGTAGGAAGTATCGAAAGATCAAATCATAGAAGCATTCGTTGAATTGCAGGAAATGCAAGATACTGGGATTCTTTGTAATAATGGGGCTGTAAGAGGGCTTATCGGAGTATATAGAGATTATTATCCTACTTGTGATGTCTCAATAGGTTTAATTGAAAAAGAAATATATTACGAAATGGCAATGAGATTTTACAATGATAACTGCGAATGATTGTAAGCAAACCTAGATTTTTTAAGAAAGGAAAACAAATGGAAATTTCTTTAAGAATGCCTACAAAGAAATTTGAAGTATTATACAGTGAATGCTACCCTGCAAAAGAAGATTTAAAACGTATGATAGTTAATGCTGAATGTGAAAAGGATATTTCAGACTATCTTATTGAAACGTATGGTTGCACAGCAATAAGAATTAACTTCTTAAAATGGAACTGAGGGATAATATTACGACTAAATCGACATTTAATGGGGGAGGGATAATATGACTGAGCCTGAAAAGAATTTCCATGAAAAAATGCTTTACATATGCAGAGAAGCCAATAAACAAGGGTACAATCCTACAATTTTGCCTCGATGGTGAATGAGTATGGAGGAGTTAAAGCAGCCAAGAAGGCTGGTTATCCAAAAAGAGCCTACGGATGGATTTTTAAGATTATATATGATGAAGCGTTTAGATTTGACTGCCGAAAAATTCGTTACAGACGAAGAGTTTCGTTGTTTGTTTACGGAAGACGAGGTTCAAATTAGTGAAAATAGATTAAAAGATTATGATTATATATTCAATGATGAATTTTAAATCCAGAAAAGTCTTTTATGGCAGAAGAGTACTTATAGAGAAATAGAGGAGGAAGACGTAGTTGAAAGTATTGGGGACTAATACAGGACTGCCTTATGAAATGTTACAGAAGATCAAAAAATTATCAAACAGAGAGGTTTATCATAACCAATATCGAATAATATGTAATTGTAAGGGACTCGCAGACGCAAACAGAAAATGTGAGGCAGCAGGTTTAGGTACGAAAGTATTTTTGCCAGGTTGGTCTTCTATAACTGGAAATAAAATCGAATTGGAATTGTGTAAGGCAGAAGACATTTGGATTTGCAAAGATGGAACATTCGGGAACACATACATTTCGATTAAGGAATTACAATAGATATTGTTTTGCTTTTTGTGTATTGAGTACATGAACGGATTACTTTCCTAGGAGGTACATAATATGTATATAGTTAAAGATTCTAATGAACGATACTTCGTGAAATGGATTGAAAGTTCCCCTATCTTTAATGGAGACGTGTCTTCTGCAAAAGTCTTAAGTGAAATAGACGCCGACAAAGTTATAAAGACATTGAAAATGATCAATAAAGGTAGATATGAAAAAGTGTTGTGCGATGACCATCTCGCTAAACTCATTAAAGGGAAGTGCCCAGAGTGGTATCGACGACAAATAACAGGATTGTTGAACAAATATAGAGAAATGTACGAGAATATTGAAAAAGACGAAACGCATTCCTTGAACCAGCAAATCGTCAACGACTTAGAATCAATATTAAATAACTCATAATACTTAGCAGTAAAGATCGGCAGAGCCTTTTCAATAAAGTTCGAATTAATTAATAGTCAAAATATTTTTAAAAGTTACATATTAAACTATTGACATATCTAAAACCATGTGCTATAGTTATTTTCAGAGGTTACAAATGAAATTAAAACTAGTAAACAACATTGGAGGTAGATATTTTTGATAGGAACAGCAGTTGAACAAAAAGCAGTAGGGACAAAATTATTTTTATATAGTGACAGCAGACGAAAAGATGTTACTTTCAGAGATATTAACGAATCTCCGAGATGTGGTGAAATTCGGTATGCATTCTTACCTGATCTGGTAGGAGGAAATTTTCATATGCAAAGAGGTGTTAGGCCAGTCCTCATTGTGTCTAACGATGCCAATAATAGGGCCAAAGATGGTAATGTGCAAGTAATCCCATTCACGTCCAAAGATAAGACTGTGCTGCCCACACATGTCAAGTTTACATCTGGACAATTTGGATTGGAAAGGGATTCTACTCTTATGGCAGAATGTGAAACACAAATTCCAGCTAGATATGTTTATGAAAAAATTGGTTATATTGATGATATCGATACATTAGAAGGGGTAGCCAATGCTATCCTAGTCCAGCATGGTATATTTGCAAAGATTTCTAACCGCATGAAAGAGAGAAACTATAATGGATTCCAAAAAAGTAATAAGAGAGTTTGCTACAATTGATAGGAAAACAGCATTGAGTGCCCAACTGATAGATGGTCAAAAATTATATGAGTACGAGGAAGAATATGGTACTGATTTAGTTCATTTTAGCGACAAGATTTTATTCGACATTCTTATTACCAAGAAGAAGAATTATCGAATGACTTATTTGTCTCAGCTCCTAACTGCATATAATATGCTTTACGATTATTGCCGGGATAAAGGATATATAAATGGAAATCCGCTAGAGGACTCCGTGTATTTTCAACCAGAACATTTGATAACTAAAATTGCTTCATTAGGCAATGTGAAATTATACTCCAGAGACCATATCAAACAAAAGTGTGAAGAAATGCAATATAACATTCCTTATTATTTATCCATTGCGTTGTTAATATATGAGGGGGTGTATGACATATCCACACTGGCGAGCATTAAATATTCAGATGTAGATTTTAAGAAGGGAATAATACATCACGATAATTTAAATATAAAAATATCAGATGAATTAATTTCTATAATCAGGGAAATGTATCGCATGGATCAGTATGAAATTTTCGTACAACGTGGCAAAACTTCATATGTCAAAATGAAAGATTTTTATGATGAAAATAACTTCCTTATTAGACAGGTTACTAAAGGTAAAATGGCTTCAGATGATCCCAAAAGGCATATGAAAGTTATATCTGATAAGTTATTGGCTACTGGGTTAAATAGTATTTTTCTATATGATTCTGGCTTGATTTTTAGATTAGTGGACGAAATTGGACTAGAAAAGTTTTTAGATATAATGGAATTTGAAACTAAAAACAGGAGGACTGCAGAAGATGTTTTGTTGCTCCAAAACCTTTTTGACAAATGGGGAGTAAAGGTATCTGTAAGTTTTTTTGTTTTCAACTATCGCGTTTATATTCCTCTGCTTAAATATAATAAAATATTATAGGGTCAATTAACGCCATTTATTAAGTGGCGTTAAAGAACAACAAAACAAAGGTTATATAATAAATTAATGGAGGTATAGATGAATTTAATTGAAGTAATATTGGAAAATGTGGGTAGAGATATTTATATTAAACCGTCTAACCGGCACTCAATGATAATAGAAGGATACCAGGCGGAAGGGAGTTTTGATGGAATTAAGCTGTACGGTAGAAATGGTAAAAAGGTAAATCAAGAATTAGCTATTGCAAGTGTCAATATTATTTGTTACGAAGATAGCCTAGGGATGATAAGTTTTGAAACTGGTGAGGGAGAAATTACATATCAGGGGTTTATTAAGGACATTATTGGTTGCAGAGAAAGAATATATTAAATGCGTCTTTGCTTAGAAAATTAGGAGGAAAATATGAAGAAATATAAAGTATCGACAGCGTATACGGATAATCTCAGTGTACATAAATATGAAGACGATGAGTTAATTGGACATGAAATTCTGTCATATTATGAATTAGATGGATACACGTCATGTCTTGATTCGGAAGGATATATCAGAATTCCAAATGATGATCAGGAAATGAATTTTACAGAATTCATGAACTATTGTAAGTCAGGTGCCATTAAATGTGATAAACATCTTTTAGGATTACTTGATGTTTTCGGTGAAGAGGTTTATGAAAACTACTTCAATTTACTTCGGCGTCAGGTATTAGAACCGGTAGGATATGAGCTGATTATTAAAAAGAAAGAGGTGTGGGAATGAAGATTAATTCGGGATATTACTATAAAGGAAGTACAAATTGTTATTTACATATGAAACAAGTCAATGGCGATGAAATACAATTATCTACCGACTATGGAGAGAAAATCAAAGATGTATATACTACAACAGATCTAATTAAGACTATTAATGATTTAGAAAGTGGAAAATACGCGTGAGGGAGGTGTGTGAATGGTCAAATATAGACGAGCAAATTAAGCAAATTAATAAGTTCAAAGAATATATTCTTGAACACTGATTGGAGGAAAATGATGTTTGATATAAATCAATTGCCAGAATTAAATTCTGAATGCTTTACATATGAAAATTACGAAAGTGGCTGGTGGATAGTTCTTGATTTAGATTATTTGGATGCGCTTGAACTAACCAATGTAATGAGGTGTGTTAGAAAATATGCAGTTGGATACTGTGATAGCAATAGAGTCAGACCAAGGCCTAAGACAGACAGTTACGCTGTAATGTTCGAAAAAGATGGTGAAAGATTTTGGTTCCACATTCAGAAATGGGAATTCGAGGCAGAGGAGTTTTAAGCAAACTCGTGTTTGCTTAGGCTAAGAAAGGAGATATATGAATAAAGAAGTTTATGAAAAATATAAGGCGTTAGGTGCGGCAACTTTAATAGATGAAGAAGCATCTTTTGAAAAGGTGTATCTGAATACCAGTAAAGAAGGAGTACTGTATAAGCCAGTTCATTACGGATTGTATAGTTGCTTTACCGTAATGACACAGCACACATACGGAACAAGGGATGAGCTGCTATTTATATTAGGTGTTATGTCAAGTCATAGAAATAATATGGAAACAGATACCCATGAATTTTATAAAGAGCCAACTAATAACCGAATAAGTGCTATTGAAATGGCATTAATTGATGAGCTTAATGAGATGAAACGCATTGGAAAAATTACTGGCATTAATGTAACAGCAGACACGGCAGAAGAAGCTTATAATAAATATTTTGATCATTCGTCACAGTTCCTTACTGGAAATTATTTTTATTGGTATAGGATTGGCAAGCTTTTATTTCACGAATGCGAACTTGTTGTCGAGTCAGAATAAAATCTTTGATTTATTAAAAAGGGGGAATTTTAATAAGAAATGAGTGTGATTTTGGGATATAAAACAAGTGAAAAAATTATTTTGGCGGCGGACAACAGATGTGTAAATAAAAGTGGTGACGTGGTGTCAAACAAAATAAGAAAAATAGTATCTGTAAATAGTCATCTCGCAGTTGCTTTTTGCGGTAATATGGTAATTCAGATCATGTTTAAAAAGAAGATAAATTCACTTAGTAAAGGGAAAAATAATTATTATGTTGACGATGCCTTGTTTTGGTTAAAAGAGATATTCTTATTTTTTAAAAATAGTGAAAAAACATTTAATAAACAAGTTGCATCTATGCCATCAAACTTTATTGTTGCAGGGTTAAATGACAATTTACAGATGTTTTTATGTTCAGTATTATTCATAGACGATGAAATAAGTATGTGTGTATCGGATTCTTTTTTGTTTACGCCTCCGCATGTAAGTTTTGAAAAATATGCCCACAAATATGTTGCGTATTTAAATAATAATACCAAAAACTGTATGAAGAAAATAGTAAAAGAAATATCAATGGAAAGTAATGCTGTTAGTAAAACTGGAGATATATGGACTTATTCATGTACAAATAATAAAAGTAAAATAAAGCATTTTTATTAATTTAATATGAAATCATTATTTGGTGAGGAGGCAAAGACGTGTTTGATGAAAAAGCGTGGAATGATAATCAATGGATTGAAAGTGAAATTGTCCGGGAACATTTTAATATGACTTTCGAGGAATGTTTTAAGGTGTTTGGATTTCATCGACAAGCCGAATGGAATAAAGCACCATTGAACGGTCAAAGAATTACAACATATTTTAGAAAATATAAATAGTCAAAATTAGTATTTTCGGAAGGAGGTAACAGGTGTGGATGATGAAGAATTATTTATTGATGGGAAACCTAATTTAATGCATTGCCCTTTCTGTGGAAGGCCTGTAGTAGTCCACGGTGGCCCAGAAGAATGGAAGCCAAGCTATTATGATCCTGATAGCGGTGGAGATCCGTATCATATCGACTGTGAATGCGGGTGTCACTTTACTGGATTTTATGAAATTGAAGACATTATAAAGGCTTGGAACTATAGATGCGAACTGGTCTTGTGCGATTACTGTGGACACCTGGGAGAAGATGTGAATATATGCTTAGGTTGTAATAACCGGTCGCACTTTAAGCGGTTAAACTGAAATTTACATTCCAATAGAAGGATAATTTTATGGAGAAACGGAGGTAAATTTGAATAAGACAGAATTTGAAGAAATAGTATCTGAACTAAAATCTGTAACTTTTGAAGTGATGGAAGGATATTATTGGAGCGATAACCTATTAGATCTTGACGATGTAATAGAAATTCTAAATAGAAGAACAATGAATGATGGTTGGATCTTGTGTTCAAAGTCAATGCCAGAGGATATTCTTACATATAATAAAAACACTTTCAGTCCAGTAATTAATGTACTTGTTACAACAGAAAACGGCAAAGTTACAAAATTACAAAGAATTGGAGACAAGGGGTATGATGGAGAGCATGAATTAACGTGGTATTGGGGTAGAATTCATGGAGGAATAAAAGCGTGGCAGCCGTTACCGAAAGGGTATAAGGGTGAGTAAATGGAAGATCGGTTGATTATAGGAATCAGTTCTCCAGATGAAATTACCGACAATGGAGATGTCCCGGTATTAACTGTTATGAGATTAAGTGGAGATAAAAGAAGCGTATTAAAAAGTTTCGCGGGCCAGGCAGCTTTAGATGTACATAAATTTTTGACTGAAAGCAAGCCAAACGTGTCAATTCTATAATGCCAATCAAATCGGAATTTTCTAAGAAAATATGTTAAAATAGAGCCAAATATTTATAGTCAGGAGAGGTGAAATGCAATTAGAAATAATAAAAGAAAAGGTTTTGAGATCTCAACAATATGATTTTCTTCGAGAAAATGAACACTTGTGTAATAATGTAATTCTTTTAGGTTTAGGTGGAAGCTATGCTTACGGAACCAATATTGAAACCAGTGATATTGATGTAAGAGGAGTGGCGTTAAATAGAAAGCAAGAAATTTTAACTAATGAAAATTTTGAACAATTTATAAATGAAGATACTGACACAACGGTGTACTCATTTAATAAAATCATTACACTCCTGAGCAATTGCAATCCAAATACAGTTGAAATACTTGGTCTTAAACCAGAACACTATTTATATCTGTCTTCTATTGGAAGGGAGTTACTTGACAATAAGAAATTATTTTTATCAAAACGTGCAGTATATTCTTTTGGAGGATATGCGAATCAACAGTTGAGAAGGCTATCAAATAAAGCCGCAAGGTTAGTCGGGCAGACTGAAAATGAACAGTATATTTTAAAAACTATTCAACATGCAAAATATGATTTCAAGGAAAAGTATTTTGAAATGCCCGATGATGCAATTAATTTATATACTGATAAGGCAATTCAGAAAGATTACGATACAGAGATCTTTATGGATATTAATTTACAACATTATCCATTAAGAGACTGGAAGGCAATGTGGTCTGAAATGCATAGTATAGTTAAATCTTATTCCAAAATTGGAAAGAGAAACGAAAAGGCAATTGAACACGGGAAATTAGGAAAACATATGATGCATTTAATACGCCTATATATGATGTGTCTTGATATTCTTGAAAATGAAGAGATTGTAACCTGTAGAGGAAAAGAGCATGATCTATTAATGGATATTCGAAACGGAAAGTATCTCGACGAGAATCGTCAACCGATACCAGAGTTTTTTGATATGGTAGATGAGTATGAAAAGAGACTTGATTACGCGAAAGATAACACATCATTACCAGATAATCCAGATTATAAATCAATTAACGAGTTTGTAGCAAGCGTAAATGAAAGGGTAGTAAGAAATGAAGTTTAAAGCTAATATGCCTGCGCCTGTAGAATTTATTTTACAGGAATTAAATAGGGGTGGGCATGAGGCCTATATTGTAGGCGGTTGTGTGAGAGATGGATTCCTCGGAAATGATCCTCACGACTGGGATATCTGTACTTCTGCTACGCCAGATAAGATAATGGAAGTTTTCCCTTATGAAAAAATCATACCTACAGGGCTTAAACATGGAACAGTAACCATCCTAATTAATGACGATCCTTATGAAGTTACGACATATAGAATCGACGGTAAATATACTGATAGCCGAAGACCGGATAACGTTTATTTTACTGATAGTCTAGTGGAGGATCTTCAGAGAAGGGACTTTACAATTAACGCCATGGCTTATAGCCCAGTATCCGGTATAATTGATCCGTTTAACGGACAAAAAGACCTTCTTGATGGTTTATTGCGGTGTGTTGGCAACCCAGATGATAGATTTAAAGAAGATGCTTTAAGAATATTGAGAGCCATGAGATTTGCTGTAAAATACGACTTAACTATTGAACAGAAAACTTTTAAAGCAATGACCATGAATAAGGAAAGATTGAGTGATATTTCAAAGGAGAGAATAACATCTGAACTTGAAAAAATGTTGACCAGTGGTAAAAACATAAAAGGTATTTTTACATTATGTTCAGATATTATTTCTTGTATCTTCCCGGAGCAAAACTGATGATTTTATAATTAAAATAGCAGCATTACTCCATGACATAGGAAAACCAGCTACATATACTGAAGACGATCATGGAAATGGTCACTTTTATGGACACCCACTTGTCAGCCATGAGATCAGCAAGAATGTGTTAAGTAACAGATTAAGACTTTCAAATGAACAGTATGATGAGATTTTACTTTTGGTTATGTACCACGATATGGATTTAGCTACAACTAAAAAATCAGTAAAGAAGGCACTGAATAAATTAGGTGAATCAACATTAAGAAAATGGTTGATTTTAAAATTGGCAGACAGAAAAGATCACATAGGATTTTCAGAAGAAGAAATTTGCGGAGATTTAAATCAGATTAGAGAAATCATTGATAACATAATTGCAACGAAAGATTGCTTTACAATAAAGGATCTTTCTGTAAATGGCAATGATTTAATCAATATCGGCTTTAAGCCAGGCATAGAACTCGGAAATGTTCTAAGTCAATTATTGCAGATGGTAATTGATGGGGGTGAAAATAATAAGGATACGTTGTTGGCAATTGCAGCTTCGTTAAAATTTAATGAGGACGGAAATTAATAAAAATAAAAAGACAGATAGAGGAAGTTTGGTCGCCGACTCTACCTGTCAATAGGCAACACCTAGCGGATAGCATAAGTGTTATTTCTTATAATAACATTTCTGATGGTTTATTTCAAGCCGGTTATCCATTGCTTATAGTGACAAGAAAATTTAATATATGACATTTTAAAGAAAGGAAATAGTCTCCGGAGAGAGGTGCGCACCGCTATTGGTATGAGATTATTGGCAATAAATACTGGATACTTAACTGCGAGTAAAAACGATGAAAGTAATGAAAATTACACTCCCTATTATGCTGTAGATCCTATTGTGAAATACATAAGTAAGAACATGAAAATTTGGTGCCCATTTGATGAAGAATGGAGTGCATATTATAACTCTTTTAAAGAACAAGGCTTTGATGTGATAAGAAGTTCAATTCAAGAAGGACAGGATTTCTTTAAATATGAACCTGATAATTACGACATTATCGTAAGCAATCCACCTTTTAATATCAAGGATAAAATTTTAAAACGGTTAGATGAACTGAGAAAGCCTTTTGCAATTTTACTTCCGCTTAATTCATTACAGGGGTCAGTGAGATATGGAAACTGTTTTAAGAATGGAATTCAGCTTTTAAGTTTTGATCAGAGGATCGGATTCCATAAGGTAGATAAAATGAAATTGCCAGTGGAAGGAAGTCCATTCGCAAGTGCATACTTTTGCAGAGGTGTCTTACCGAAAGATTTAATTGTAGAAAAATTAGTCAAATATGAGAAATCATTAATTTGATTTTGTGACAAAATGTTTATTTTATGCTGAACTATAAATTATAAGAAAAAATAGGAGGAAAAGAGGTTTGTCCGGACAATAAATCATGATTTACTCCTAGACTGAATGATTAAATTATACATGGGCGGTAGCCCTTGCACTCACTGGTCGATAGCCCAGACCAAGAATAGAGAAACAGAACCATCTGGATTAGGGTGGGAGTTATTTGAAAACTATGTGATTGGATCTAAGAAATATAAACCTGATTACTTCCTTTACGAGAATAATAAATCAATGTCTCCTGCAATACGCGAGCAGATCACAAAAGAATTAGGCGTTGAGCCAATATTGATCAACTCTGCTTTGGTATCGGCACAGAGTAGACAGAGATTATATTGGACTAATATTCCAGGAGTAACGCTGCCAGAAGATAAAGGCATTATGTTAAAGGATATTTTAGAAACAGGTGAATCATGGCTTGATAAAAGTTACACGCTTGATGCTAGTTATTATAAAGCTACCGATGGTACGTTGCTCAGTAAAAAGCAAAGCGGAAAAAGAATGATGGTTGCAGAACCTATACGAATTGGCACAATTGAAAGTGGCGAGCGCAGCAAAGCATCTGATAGCCAGGCTAATAGAGTGTATTCATCTTATGGCAAGAGTGTAACTTTATTAGGACAAGGAGGAGGAGCTGGTGCTAAGACTGGATTATATGCAGTTCAGTTGGGCGAAACACTTGCAGAAGAATATTATCAAGGTGGATTTAACAACGGATTAATCGGGATGATTGAAAATACAAGTCAATGTAGAAACGGGAAGCAACCCTCTCAGCAATATAGAATTTACTCATGCTACGATAAAAGTGTGTGTGTAGATACAGATCAGAGAAAACACTATATTATTCCAGCGGACGGCAAGACCTATCCGATTTATGAGGTCAGGAATGGTCATATAACCATTAAAGATGAGTTATATCCTATAAATTTACCAGATGGATATTACATAATCCGTAAATTGACAGTAAAAGAGTGTATGAGATTGCAGACCGTGCCAGATACATATATCTTTTCAGTGAGTAACACACAGGCTTATAAAATGCTGGGGAATGGTTGGACAGTAGATGTTATAGCCCACATCCTTTCCTTTGTTCCAGGTATCACGGAAAATGAAGTAAACGTAATGTCCATGTACGACGGTATGAGCTGCGGACACATAGCCCTGGATAAACTGGGAGTAAATGTTGAAAAATATTATGCAACGGAAATAGATAAGTATGCTATCCAGACAGCCCGTGAGAATTATCCAGGCATGATTCATTTGGGCGATGCGTACCAGGTCAGAGATGCAGACTGGGAAAATAAATACATATAAAATTACAAGAAATTTAAAGTTTGCTGAGAATTGGAGGTTATAAATATAAAGAAAAACATAATTGGTTTTATCAAAAGGGTGCTTGGATACTGTGGCGGTTGCGGAGATTGTAAATTTAGATTCTTTAAATATCCTAAGAAGTTTCACATGAGAACCATGTATGAAGATGAAGAATCAAATTATATAACCTGTTGCAAAGGATATTATGAAAATGTAGTTGAACCATATTGGGATGAAAGATGGGAAGAGTATTATTCTTCCAGATTATAAGGAAAGGGAATTGTAGATGAAAATTGTAAAAGGTAAAGAACAAGATTATAAAGTATGGTACGAAAATCAAAGCGATGAATATGGCAAAATGTGCTTTAAATATGCAGAAAAATGGGCGGAACTTTTAGAAACAAAAATTGACGAATCTAATGACGAGCCGCTAAAAGTCATTATTGAAAATGCAGATGTTACAAGTCATCAGGCAGACACGGAAGGAATTACGGGTTTCATGTATGGCTGTGCAGTAAGTATTCTTTCACAGTGTTGGGACTATGGGAAATATTTGAAAACATGGCATAATAAAAAATATGATTATGAAGGAAGGGGTATTGTTAATCCAGCAGTTCTTTCATTACGAAATACGGATTAAATCCACAAGCAAAACAGAGTTTTATATAAAATGGAGGAAAATAAATGAGATATATTTCAGATGACAGTAAGGTATTTAATACAGAACAGGAATGTTTAGAGTATGAAAAGGCATTGGCTTCTGAAAGAGCGAAAAAAGAAAAATTACTTGCTGAGAAGAATCGACGTAGTGATGAAGTAAAGAAACTTGGTAATGAATTTATTGAGTTACATAAAAAATACGTGAAGGATTATGGTGAGGAGATTTCTTTTGATAGTGATTTGGAATCGTTGGCTTCATTATATAGTACATGGCCATTTTTCTTTAGAACGGGAAGAATAATGTAGGAGATTAAATGCATATCAAATTTAAAAATGGTTCAGAGATTCGAACCATAGGGTCGACAGGCAAGTGCAGCTCTGGAAAGTGTAGAGAAGAAGCAATGAAATCGATGATTGAGCAGTTCAGAAGATACCCGTCTCTATATATTGAACTAACTACAGGTAAGAAATTGCCATGGTATCAAAGATTCTGGATTGATAAAGTGTTGAAACACATTAGCGGAGGGCGAAAATGAGTTGTGTTTGTATGAAATGCCAAAAGGTAGAAGCAACCCATAACTACACCATTACGGATCGGGGATATGGTAGCAAGTTTGATGGAGGAAATTATGTTTTTCAGGTTTGCGATGATTGCGACGATCCCGATTATGAAAAGTGGTTTCACGAAAGTCCTCCTCCAATAGATATGGTTACAGTCAAATATGAGGAGTATCAATACGAAGACGATATAAAGAAGTTAATACATAATTTACCACTAATGAGTTATAGAAAGTTTTACGCCGAGGATTTGTGACCAAAGAACAGTTTTATGCAAATAAAAGGAGAATAAATGACAACAGAACAGAAAATTGATTATATGATTCAGTCTCTTCAACTTGCGAAAGATGAGATTAATTATGCAAAGGAATATTTCTCAGGAAGAGAATCAGATGTAAATTATCTTCTCTGGGGACATAAGGGATATAACAGTAGAAATCCAAACGGAACAATTATAAGAGAAAGTTTGAAATCAGTTGGTCGTATGGCGAATATTGTTGCCAGTGAGGTTACATTAAGTCCATACTCACACAAGTTGTTTAAAGAATCGGAGGGCAGTTAATGTATAAGGTCACAAATGTAACAGATAGAAACGGTAATGTTAAACATGAAGCAATTAAAGAGATTATGGAATTATGTGCTGATATGACAGGAGAAATTTTATATCCTGAATTTATGAAACCAGGTAATAGATTTTGTTTCTTGTGGAGTGGTGATTCCGGGAGAATGATGAGAACGTCTTTGATTGATGACTTCGTGGAAGATGGAAATGTATTGCATGTAACTACGATGAATACTGAATATTGGCTAGAGAAGGAGGAGAATTAATGACGGATCAAACAAGAGATTATATTGCATTAAAACCTATTGCGGACAGATTTAAAGAAGTAGCATCAACAATTTCAGATGATGAAATTCGCTCCTTAATCAAAGAGGAATTGCGAGAGCAGATACATAAACAGGTTGAGTTTGGATCAACTATTGCTGAATGGGTAGATGATTACCTTGAAGACGATGATACTTGCGAATTTGTGAAGAAATGCTTTGTGGATAGTATTAAAAAGAAGTTTGCATAATTAAAAGCAATGATATATTTTATGAGAAAAGAGGTGGAATATGTGGCTCATGTAAAATTGTGTGATTATCATGGGAATCTGATCGATATAGGTAAAAGTGTTATGGTTGTACTGGAGAATGGGTACTGCCATGAAGGTACTTTGCAGAAGATTCATGTTGATATTTTTAACGAAGAAGATAATGAAGTAGTTATTGGAGATATTTGCTTTAGACTACAGGATTGCCTTGACTTGATTAAAACCAAGGAATGAAGGGAGAATTAAATGATCAAAGAAGGTCAGAAAGTTTTTGTAAAACAGGGAGATTCATATACAGAAAGTTTTGTTGAAGAAATCGGTAAAGAAGGGAATAAAAAGTATTACGGTATATCAGGGTTTGCCGATTGGAAAAGTAGTAAAGCGGTATTTGAAACTGAAGCAAAAGCAAAGAAAGCATGTGGAATAGAATAGGAGGATTTAGACTTGGAAAAATTTTATATTGTCACAGATGAATCAGAGTATAGAAAGGCATATTTAGACTACCAGCAGAACAGCAAAGACGTAAATGAAATTGTTAAGGACTTTATGATTAATAATGAGATTGAAACACATGAGTATGCGATTGGAATGAGAGAAAATTATTTCGCAATCGTCCCAACTCAAAAAGATTATGATGTGTATGGTAAACAATTAAAGAAGGATTCTCGTGTGGGTGTACTTAGTTCTTTCAAAAAGAATTCTTCGATTTTTAAAGAACTATTTAAAATTTTGGAAGAAAAAAATATGGAGGTATTACATAGGCCGTTTATTCAATTCGCATTCCCCTGTTTCGGAAGAGGTAGATCCAGAATTTTTGAGCACAAAGGAATCGTTTATGCTTCTTATGAACATGAGACGGATTTTGAAAATCCAAAAGGATTCCAAGAGATTAAAGCAAGTGATTTTTATAAGGTAGTTGAGGAGATTGATAAATAAATTGCCATAGAACCATTCTTTCATATGAAAAGGAGATTAATGGATCAGGAAGAAAAAGTATTGAAAATGTTAGCTGATTGCTGGAACGAGTTTATAAAACTTGATAAGCAGCACCCAGATGAACAGAAGGATTTTTGTGATGGTATACATAGATGCCAATATATTATTGGAATGAGGTTTGCAAGAGAAAATAGATCGGATTTATTTCCGGTGAAAGGGGAAATATGAACATTTTAAAGGTCGTATTCTTATTTGTTAGCATATGGTTCACGCTTATAAATATCAATTTAAGTGTTTGTAAAAATGATATTCCTGTAGCAAACATAGTAATTCAAGCTATTGGCATTGCTGGTTTCCTGACTTTGCAATTTGATTTATTATAGAATATCAATTTGCTTTTGAAAGGAGAAAATAATATGTATGTAGATATGTTTTTAAATGAAGGAAATTATAGGGTTACAATCTATAGGAATGGATTATTTGAAAACCTTCAGTCAAAGAATATGGAGTTACTTGCTAAATGCGTTGCCAGTAGAATATCATGCTCAAATAAAGAGTGCTATATAGACAAGAGAGGAATTGGCATTTGTTTAACAGATTATTTAGATAAATTTGGGGTAGCATACACTTCTATGGGCCATTCTGATTTTCTTGATCTTGATAAAATTGCTAGTGATAAGAAGGGGAGTGTATGTCAATAAGTTATTTACATAGTGATCCGGATATCAGAGGGGAAAACTGCCCGGTATGTGGTAAGCGTTCTTGGAATATTTACAAGTGTAACGATTGTGAAAAGATATTCTGTAAATATTGTCGCCCAGATTTGATTAATGTATTGGACGATGAAAGATTTGGTGATTTGGAAGTTAATTGTGATTGTGGCAGTGTAACATTATTTTTGGGAGAATAGGAGGAATATTGGAATGATTACAAATCCTTCGCATGGGTGGTGCGAATTTAAATTAGGAGATTTTATAGGTTCTCCATCTTATCTTACAGATGTGCCGATTGATTTATTAAAGGGATTTATTGAATATTTTGTTCGCGGTAATTCGTGTATATGGTTTGATGAAGAGGGTGATGATTTTACCCTGGTTCTTACCCCATATAGTACATACATAATTGAGAATAAGGAAGATGCTATACTACATGAGTATTTCGAGGTTAATCCGAGAGATTTGGCAAAAGAATTAATTGCTGACATTGAAAACTGTATTCATGAGTGGACGATTTGGGAATATGATTATGATAATGAAAGCAACGAATATAAATCCCGCATCTCTGAACTTATAAAATTAATTCACGAGCTAAAAAAATAATTAGGAGGAAATTATTATGAAACCATTGGTATATTTTGATTTTGAAAAATTCGAGGTAGATTCAAATTTTGTATTGGTTGACAAGAAAAGGTTACAAGAAATATTGGAGGAAGTGTACAATGCTGGATTTTCAGATGGAAGTAAAACAAAACACCCGGTGGTAGTGCCTACGCATGACAATTGGAGAACCCCATGTTACGATGGTGAAATTTATACCAATACGCCTGTGCCGAAAAGAGGGGTTACGATTTCCTGTGTTTCCGAAATTGCCAACAAATCTTAATTTGCTATAAAAGGAGGAATATATGTCAGAGTATAGCACGACAGATATGGAAACAGGTGAATGGGTTCAAGTGTATGATTTAGAGAAATGTTTAAAAGCTATCCGTGTTAGAAATAAAAGGAACGAGGACTTAATTGAAAAATTAAAAGTGAAGATCAAAGAACTTCAGGAAGAATATTCCAAGGATAGCGAAATCTATGAAATGCAAATGAAACTTGAAAAGGTGAGATCTGATTACTATAGAGGGTTCCCCATTAGCGAATCTCAGAAAATCGCCATTGACGAATGGTGTAATGAGCATGATAAAACTGCACATGGATTGAATACTTTGGATAAGAAGTTAAGGGCTGGTGGCTGTTGTGGAGGCAGATACTCCTATCATTTTATTCCAACCAGTATTGGGACATCTGGAACAATCAAGTGTCATTGTGGCGCAGAATTTGAATTTCAGAAAATAGAATAAAAGTGTAGTTTGCTTGATTTTTTAAAAATAACAAAAGTTATATATTAAACTATTGACAACGCCTATAAGAGGTGTTATTATTAACAAGTAACAAAGGTTACATATTAAATCTAAAAAAAGGAGGAGCAGAAATGAAAGGTAAGAAAACAGAGTTTGCAAAATTTGAAAGTATCATGAGTAAGGTAAAAAAGAACAGACCAGAGGTAACAGCTACTGGGAAAGTCCAGTGGGGAAAGAGTAAGTAGGAGATACATATGAAATTTAATTTATTCGATCTGTTAATGTTTGAGTTTGACTGGAAAGCAATTTCAGCAATATCAGCAGCATTGGTACTAATAAATTTATGGAGTTAGGAGGAACTATAGATAAAGGACAGTGTTAAGCAGAAATATTTAAATCAATTGAGCGAAACAAAATACGGAACCCTAATGAAAATAATCTCTGTTGAAGACGATAACAGTATAGTTGTAGAAATGCAAGATCAATACAAAGCAAGAGTACATACTGTGTATCAGGCATTTAAGCAAGGAGGTGTAAAGAACCCATACGATAAAACCATATATAATTTAGGCTACCATGGTGTCGGGAAATTCAGATGTGTTGATGATAATGGAAAAATAACATCCTTATATAATACATGGAGAGACATGATAAAGAGGTGTTATAGTGTTAGATTTTCTAATAATAATCCTGCGTATTATGGAAAAACAGAAGTGTGCGATGAATGGTTAAACTTGCAAAATTTTGGTGAATGGTACGCTAATAATTATTATGATGTTTGCGAAGGTCGTAAAGATAATCGGATTTATGCTCCGAATAAGTGTTTAATAGTCCCTCAAAGAATTAACATGATTTTTATGACACATATAAGGAGTGTTGATTCAGATTTACCGGCCGGAATAACGAGAGGCTATCAAAAAGATGGCACTTGTAGATTCAGAACTCAATATAACGGTAAGACAATTGGTACATATGACTCTCTTGAAGAAGCAAAAGATAAACAGTTAATTGTAAAAAGAAAACATATCAGAGAAGTAGCAGATGAGTATAGAGATAGAATACCGGATAAATTATATGAAGCATTATTGAAATGGTGAAAGTTGTTAGGTGGAGGAGGTGAAACATGTACGAAGAAATGGAAGAAGAGTATCAGCAGTTTTTACATGATATGGAAGAAGCTGAAAATGCTTTGGTGTCTGCTCGATATATGGACGAATGTGACTACGAAGACAATTATGGAAATAATGAGATCTGCGAATATCAAGAGGAATTTGCCGAAAAGGTTGAGGATTGGTTAAGAGAACATAAGCCTGGAAAGTACATGGTAAGTCGTGGCTGGTGTATTAAAATCATGACTCCTGAAGCTGCAAGAGAACGTAATATATCCGAAAGTAGTATTGAAGATATGATTGTGAGATAGGAGGAACTTATGGCATTTTTAAAAGCACTCACTGTTAGCATGGCAATATCTGCTATTTGGTATGCTTATGAGTGGAAACAGTTTAAGGAATTACAATGGAATCGTCAATGCGACAATATAGTTTGGATATTGTACTTTACAGTTTTGTGGTACTTATTTGCACATCAAGTTTAATGAAAGGAGATTTAACTATTGAAAAATGAAACACTAGAAAACATTGGGGCTGTAACAGTAGTGCTTACAGCAGTTGCGGGTCTTGTGGGGTTGCTTGTATTCGCACCAGTTCTTACTTTTGGATTTGCATACCTTGGAGGAATGATACTTAATTACTTTGTAGGTAATGCAGTGGTAAATGGTTTAAATTTGATTTTTGACACAACGAGGTTCACAAGAGAATTGATTCCTCTTACCTGTGCAATCTTGGCTACCATCGGCAAATATTTTAAGAGTTCACAGACGAATTCAAGCAAGAGCAAAAAGTGATATTTAATGAGTAGTCAGTGAAGCAAATCTATAGAAACAAGGAGAGTTTTGTTAAGGATTACATAAATAACAATATCAATATTCGGATATGGTATTTTTGATACTCTATTATTTTTGCACCTTTTTATCGGAAAATCGGTCAAATATGGTTCGGATAATCCGATAAATTGCAACTTTTATCAAGATTTCATATAGAGCAAATTTCATGTTATCGCTGGTGATGAGCTGGTGTTTACATAGAGAAAACAATAACAATTTAAAATCATAGGAGGTACTTATAGTACATGGCAAAAGCAAGAATTTTTGACTTACCAGAAACAAAAGGAGCATTTCAGTTAAAGGGTATCGTAACAGGCACAGAGAAGGATAATTTCTTCAAGGAAAAACAGACTCGAACTAACAAGGATATGAGAACTGTGAATTTTGGACTTACATATGATGACAAGCAGACACTTTATATTAATTTACAGGGAATCGAGCAGGAAAATGTTTACTTCTCAAAGAGAGCAGAAAAGAAAGGTGAAAAGGCTGACACTGTAAAGGTTCCTTGGTCAGAAAGATTTTCCTATAACAGAGAAGGATATCGCTTAATTGGTAAGAGCCTTGGAGTAAAAAAGAAAGTCGACAAAGATGGCAAGACGGTTAATGACAAGAAGACTCTTACAGATTTCGATGCTTGTAGAGAAATTAATGACAATCTTAAGGACGGAGCAAGTGTTTTTGTTAGAGGTAATTTGGAATATAGCAGTTATAAAGATGACAAAGGAAATAAGAGAGTTTCAACAAAACTTGTGCCTGGACAGATTTCACTTTGTTCAGATGTAAACTTTGATGATGAGAAATATGAAAAGCAGAATGATTTCAATCAGGTAATCGTCTTTATTGGCATTGATAAAGAAAATGACGATGATGGGAAGGAAACCGGAAGATTTGTTGTTGCTGCGAAAATTATTACATATTCAACAATCGAAGATGTTGAGTTTATTATCACAGACTCAAAATTGGCTCAGATGTTTAGGAAGAATTTAAAAGCCTATTATGCAATTAAAGTTAATGGGCATATGGTTTCTTCGACACAGGCTGAAACGGTGAAAGACGATGATGTTTGGGGTGAAGAAGATGATATGGAAAAAGTTCTTTCACCAAGCAAAAGAGAGTTCATTATTACTGGCGCAAAAGGCACAACAATTGATAAGGAGCTGTATTCTCAGGAAAAGATTGAGGAAGCTTTAGTTAAAATTGCAAAGGTAAATAAAGCAGATGATGATTTTGGTGGCGACACACCTAGTGGTGAATGGGGAAGTGCTTCAGATCTTGATTCAGCAGATGAAGATGGTGATGAACCCTGGTAATCAGTAATTAATAATTAGTAGCCGTAGAAATACGGCTACTGCAACAACAAAACATAAACGGAGGAAGTAAATGGCAAAGGCAAGGAAAGCAAGTGTAACTCAGAGTAAATTAGGTATGATTTTATATGGACAGCAGTTTACTGGCAAATCAACAATGGCTATGCAGCTAGCATATTTTAAGCGACCTGACGGAAAACCATTTCGAGTGTTGTATTTAGACCCTGAAACAGGTTCGATTGATGATTATTTAGGCGAACTAGAAGATAACGGAGTAAACCTTGATAACATTTATATCGTATATACACAGTCGCTTGGAGAAATCAGACAGTACATTGCCAAAGTAAAGAATAATGAGGATCTGTACGAACTTGATGATGATGGTGAAGAATCGGATGAAGTCGTAGTTGATGCAGACGGTGAACCTTTTAGAGCAGATGCAATTGTAGTTGATGGAACCACCATTCTTAATCTTACAACCAAACAGGGACTCGTTGAATTTTCTAAGAAGCGTAACAAGGTTAAAGCAGATAAAGATGGGTTAGTTGGCGATGCAAGGTTGGTAAAAATTGAAGGTGCCGGTATGGAACTGAAAGATTATCAAACCGTAAACTTCAAAGGGCAAGATTTAATTCTGGATTTAATGGCCTCTGGTGTGCATTACATAGTTACTGCAAGAGAAACAGATGAAAAGGAAACTATTAAACTTGCAGATGGAACAACTCAAAGTGTTGTAACCGGTAGAAAGATTCCTGATGGATTTAAGGGCATGGGCCACAATGTAAAGACTGAAATCAGAATGTTTAGAGATGAAGACGGAGTTGTATGTGCGTGGGTTAAAAAAGACAGAACGCATGTGCATGAAGATAACATTACGTTAGAAGACCCAACGCTTACAGATTGGCAGTCAGTAATTGATAAGACAGCAGGACGTGAGAGATTTGTTGTAAAGAATGACCTTACAAAAGCTGTTGATATTGAACAGGATATTTATAGCAAGGAAATTCTTGGCAAGGTCGGAGAGCCAGTATCAAAAGATGCGTCATTAAGCGAAACGTCAGAAGGTGACAATCTTGATTCTCTAAAAAAAGAAATTAGAGGCAAAATTAGTGGGTTATCACCTATTGCAAAAAAGGAAATGAAAGAAAAACTTAAGGCCGAAAACTTACCGATTGATTTTAAGAATGTGGTTGATATTGATATTCTTAAGAAAGTTTTAGATATTTTGAATTAAGCCTATGGTTTACGAAAATATCGTTGTAAAAAGAAAGTGTGCCTGTTGCAAGGCTGACATTTCTATTTCTACAGACAACTTAAATGAGGTGATTTACTATGATAAAAAAACTTATCATAGTAAATGCTTTATAGAGATGTGCGAAAAAAGAAGTAAGATGAAAAGACCTGATGTTGCTGAAAAATGGAAATATGTTTTGAATACGCTAGATATAATTTGCAGTGAGTCATATGCCCATTTTAATATTGCAATTATAAAGGAAGCTATATTTATGTTTATTAAAGAAGCTTATGACATTTCCATTATACCAACATCTGTATGGCAGAAATTGGGAAATATATACTCTGGAACATATAAAGGAATGGGAACCGGAATACCGCCAGAACATTTATTTGATATGTGGAAACAGAAAATTGACATGTTGAATACTTTGGCAAACAATAACCTTAAAAAGGGTCGTGCAATGGATTTAGATCAACGTATTAATTATGACCTTTCGGTGCTAATAAATAAATATGATAAATACCTAAAGTGGCTTGAAAAGCAGAAGGTGTTAGAGGCAGAAACAAAGGTTTTTGAATCTCAGAACATGAGCAGTGTTACTCGTGTGGTGATAAATGATAAAGCACAAGATATTAATGAAAATAAAGATGATGATATGACGGATTTGGTAGATGACATATTTGATAGCTAGGCGGTGATTTATAAAGGTTGGAAGATGTAAACATTGAAAGTTCTGTTGCTGTAAACAATATACAAGCCGAAATGTGTTTTGTTGGAAGTTTATACAGTAATCCAGATTTGTATGTCAGCTATGGTAATTTCATGAGAAGCAAATATGATTTTGCTGATCCAGTAACAAGGTTTTTGTATGATAATTTGGAAACATATTATCTAACATTCTCTCAGACAGTAGATGAAAAAAAGATAAATGTATTTATGAGTCAAAACGATGAGAGATTGAAAGAATTTAAGCATTATAAAGGTTGGAAAACGGTTCAGCGTTTCATAGATCTTGCAGATATTAACGACGTTGATAATTATTTTAATTTGGTAAAGAAATATTCTCTTTTAAGGGAATATGAGAAAAACGGGTTTCCCGTTAATAAAATTATTAACAGTAAAAAGTTCGATTCACTTACAGCAAATGATATTTATCGAATTATCCGTATTAAGGCTGACAAAATTAATACAGTAATTAACGCTGGTGATGAGGCGGTTGAGCTTACAAAAGATAATTCTAATGCTGTTAATTCATACATAGATGTTCCATTAATGGGTCTGTTGACACCTTGGTATTTATATAACGAGATGTTTCTTGGGCTTACACAAGAAGATGTTATTTTAGAAGGTTTCCTATCAAATGAAGGCAAGACTAGAAAACTTATGAAACTTGCGGCCTATGTGACATTGGTGCAAAATAAAAGCTTCCTGCTCATGAGCAACGAAATGAGTGAAAAGAAACTTAGAAGCTGTTTGATTACTACGGTTTTAAATAACGAAGAATTTAAAGAACTGCATGGAATAAAACTCATGAAGCCAGAACGAGAAATTGTACTTGGTGCTTATAAAAATACTGAAGGTAATTTTATAAGAAGAAAGATAGATGACGACGGAAAATATGCGGAAACCAAAGATGAATTTTTAAAAAGAATACAAGACAATTCACAGGAGTATTGGGATGTAATAAAAGTAAGCAACTGGATTGATGAGCATGATAATGGAAAGCTATTGTTTAAAGATGTTGGAGATGATTATAGCGACAATAGACTTGAATTTGAGTTACGGAAATATCGTGCAACATCAAATGTGATTTATTATGGATACGACACTTTGAAAGGATACAGATCTGAAGATTGGAGTGTAATAAAGCAGTCTGCCACAAGGCTAAAGGAAACAACAAAAGAACTTGGGATGTCAGGTTTTATTGTATTTCAATTAACAGATGATACAGTTTTTACAGATGTATTTAGTTTAAGTAGTAATAATATAGCTGGTGCAAAAGGTATGAAACATGTCACCGATGCGCTTACGCTTGGAAAGAAAATATCAAAAGACGAATATCATAAGTATCAAATTGTCGTAGAGAATGGAGCTTGGGGAGAGCCAGTTACAGAAGATTTGAGTTATGACAAACAGTATTTTGCAATTAAGGCAGATAAAAATAGGTCTGGTGATAAAGATAAGATAATGGCTTTTGAGATAGACCTAAATTATAATATTTGGAATAATATCGGATACATAATTAGAAAACCAAAAGCAAGTGAATAGTTGGAGGGCAGCAAGTGGATATTAGAGAGTTGAAAAATTACATATACGACAATCATTATATTGAACAAATCCTAAAGTCCATTGGTTGCCACCATATTAAATATCATTCTAATTATTGGACTTGTGGGAACAAAGACGGCGATAACACAAAGTCAATAGTAATTCGTAACAATGAATTTTTAGGCTGTGAGAATTATACAAGGCAAATGATAAAT
The DNA here is from genome assembly GCA_041223105.1 of Lachnospiraceae bacterium 54-53. Classification (GTDB taxonomy): domain Bacteria; phylum Bacillota; class Clostridia; order Lachnospirales; family Lachnospiraceae; genus Lacrimispora. The sequence continues at coordinate 96,901 of JBCLPO010000002.1, read as the reverse complement.
ACTTTAAGGGCCACGGATTTAATCGATTTAGTCTGTTTTAATCAGGGTTGTTCCTTTCCAGATGCGATAAATTTTATATGTAATGAGATCGGATTATCTTATTATCATGATTTTAATGAAGATGTTCCCGAGTGTTTTAAAATATTAAAACTGCTTGACGATTTAGATACAGGAGTAACACAGCAAGACGAAATACCTTTAAAGAAAATAAGTGAAAGTATATTAAATTATTATAAGCCATATGTCAATGATTTATTTCTTGAAGACAATATTAGTTACGAAACGCAAAGAGAATTTGAAATTGGATTTGATGAAGAAAGTAATAGATTTACAATACCAATTAGGTCAGAACTAGGCGACTTAATAGGGGTTAAGGGAAGGTACTTTTACAGAATTGTTCCTGATAACGAAAATAAATACATGTATCTTGAGCCATGTCCGAAGTCAAAAATTATATATGGCTTATACAAAACTATAAATTTTATTAAAGAAACAGGAATTATATACGTTGGAGAATCTGAAAAATTTACTCAACAACTATGGTGCTATGGATATAGAAATGGTGGCAGTACCGGTGGAAAAGAATTATCAAATCACCAGATTGATATGCTTATTAGATTGGGCGTTAAAATATGTTTTTGCTTTGACAAGGATGTAACAAAAGATGAATATGAGGAATTGGCAAGTAGATTTCCAGAAGGAGTGCCATTGTATTATATGTTTGATGAAAATGGGATTTTAAATGAAAAAGAATCTCCTTCAGATAATCCGATTAAGTGGAAATGTTTGAAGGAAAATAATATATATAAACTTAGATAGAGAGGTGATTAATTGCAATATAAATTATATGGTAATGCAACAAAAGATACTAAAAACATTGTAGAAAATGTTCTTAAAAACAGGGGCATTGTTGATACACATAAATATTTAAACTTAGATGAAAGCGTGGTAGTTCCATATAACAATCTTGACAATATTAAGAAAGCAGTAGAATTATTCATGCATCATTATAATAACAAAAATAAGATTGGTATTTTAGTAGATTCTGATCCAGATGGCTATTGCTCTGCATCAATGATGTACTTATATATTAAAGAAATGGATAATGATTATCCAGTAGAGTACATTTTACATACAAGGTCTAAAGCACATGGGTTATCTGACGATGTTACAGTGCCAGCGGATATTAAGCTGCTTATTATACCAGATGCGGGAACTAATGATGTTATTGAGTGCAAGGAACTTGTTGAACGAGGGATCGAAATTTTAATATTAGACCATCACGAAAAAGAAGATGAAAACTTGTATGCTACTATTGTAAATAATCAGATGAGTGATAGTTACAAAAATAAAGATTTATGTGGTGCAGGTATTGTGTATAGATTTTTACAGGCTTTGGACGATGAAAATTGGAATGAATATGCAGATAATTATTTAGACCTGGTGGCGTTCGCTAACATCAGTGATGTAATGGATATGCGATCATTTGAGACAAGATACTTTACTGACATTGGGTTGCTCAATATAAAAAACAAGTGCCTAGAAGCACTGATTAATGCTCAGGATTATAGCATGTGCGGTAAAGTAAATATCCATAATATTCAGTGGTACATTACACCAATATTAAATGGCATGATTCGCATTGGCTCCCTTGAAGAAAAAGAATTGTTATTCAGAGCATTTATTGAACAAGAAGAGTATTTTGAGTATAAAAAACGTGCGACGAAGAATAAAGAAGCCGAGGTTATACAGGAGTCAATTTATGACAGAGCTGCTAGACTATGTAAAAATGCAAAGTCAAGACAAGATAAACTAAGAGAAAAAGGAGTTAATGAAATTGTCAGCTTGGTCAATAGTATTCCTAATGATAACAAAATAGTCATGGAAGATGTCACAAATTTATTGGATAGTGGATTGACTGGTGTCGTTGCAATTAAAATCTCAGAATTATTTAACAAGCCATGTATTTTGCTGAAAAAACATTATAATGAAAAGTTGAAAAAAATGGTATATGGAGGAAGTGCAAGAAATCTTGACAATAGTCCTATTGATAGTTTCAAGGATGTAATAAATTCTTCAAATGTTATTAAAGGCAAGGGACACGCAAATGCTTTCGGTATAGTAGATTTGGATATTAACGACAAAGATAAGGCACTAGATATTATTAATGACAGTTTAAATGATATAGAATATGATTCAACCTACAGAGTTGATTATATTTTGGACATTGAGAAAGTTAATATACCACTAATAATGGAGTTATCAAAATTTGATGATATTGTAGGCCAAGGAATAGACGATCCTATAATTGCTGTTGAAAATATTATTCTGCAACGTGGTAATATAGAGATTTTTGGTAAAAATGAAGATACTGTTAGTTTCGAAATTGACGGAATAAAATACATACTTTTTAAGTGCAAGAGTGGGAACCCTTTATACGACTGGTTACAAAACGCATGGAACGATGAAGATAGGATAACGATCAACGTAGTTGGTAAGCCGAGTATCAATGAATATAACGGTGTAAGAACCCCACAAATTATTCTGGAAGATGTACTTTTAACTAATTCTGACTGCGATGAAGATGAAGATTGGTAGGTGATTAATTGTATAGTGCTTTGCATAGTCATACCCATTATAGTTTGCTTGATGGTTATGCGACTCCAGAAGAATATCTAAACAGAGCAAGAGAAATTGGATTAAAGGCTTTTGCCATAACAGAACATGGTAACGAATATAGCTGGTGCTATTTTGATAAGTTGAAAGAAAAATATCCTGAAATTAAAATAATATATGGTGTTGAGTTTTATGAGTGCTTCGATATTAACATTAAAGATAAGGAAAGTAAATACTTTCACTTGATTGTGTTAGCCAAAAATGAAAATGGAAGAAAAGCAATTAATAAACTTGTAACTAAATCAAATTTTGATGGGTTATATTATAAGCCAAGAGTAGATCTGAATTGTTTTAGAGAATTGGAATGTGGCGATGATATTATTGTTACATCTGCATGTCTTGCGTCAAAGATATCACATGAATCAGATTATAATAAGTGCATTGAATACATAAATGAATATAAAAATGTATTTCCGAATTTTTATCTTGAAATGCAGTCACACTCACATATTGATCAGGAATTATATAATAAAAAAATATTGCAACTATCTATGGATAGTAATACTCCGTATATAATAACAACCGATTCTCATGCTGCCACTAAAGAGGATTTATATTATCAGGCCAGGCATGTTCAAATCGCTCATGATACAGAGACTATGAGTGAAATATACGAAGGTTGCTATTTACAGTCAGAAAAAGAAATTCATGAAATAATGGACGGTCAGGTCGGGTATGATGTTGTAGAAACAGGACTCAAAAACACAAACGTAATATCAGACATGATTGATGATGTGAAAATGCCGTTTCAGTCTCCAAAACTTCCTACATTTCCATTACCAAAGGAATTTGAATCAAATTATGATTATTTGAAACATCTTGTTGGTGATGGTTGGTATAGGCGAGGGTTTGATAAGTTTGATGATGCCAAGCAGAGAGAATATAAAGAGAGAATAGATTATGAATTAGATATCATTCATACCATGGGATTTGATGGCTACTTCTTGATAGTATGGGATTTTATTAATTATGCTAGAAGTAAAGATGTAATGGTTGCCCCTGGAAGGGGGAGTTGTGCAGGAAGCTTGGTATGTTATTCCTTGCATATAACAGATTTAGATCCTATAAAATATGGTCTTATTTTTGAAAGATTCTTAAATCCAGAACGTATATCTATGCCTGATACTGACACAGATGTTTCAAATCGTGAAATTGTAATCAATTATCTTATTGAAAAATATGGCGAAAATCGAGTTTGCCAGATTATCAATTTCTCTTATATTACACCAGTTGTTGCCATTAAAGACGTTGGTAAGGTATTAGGATTTGGTTATACAGAAATGGATAAATTAAGTAAGAAGTTTTCGTATGATACCTTTGATGAATGCTTAAAGAATAACGCCAAGTTTGTGGCTGATAATTCTAAGTACAGTGAATTATTTGATATTGCGGGAAAACTTAGCGGTAGGATAAAAACCGTTTCATGTCATGCCGGTGGCATTGGGATAGTTGATACTGACATTTCTGATTATATGGCAATGAAACTTGGTGGAGACGGTGAACATGTCATACAAGTTGATAAAAGAATAATTGAAGAAATCGGTATCATTAAGTTTGATATTCTTGGTGTACAAACATTGAATATGATTAAAGAAGCACAAAAAGATATTGGACTAAAAGAATATGATATCAATATAAATAATCCGGTTTTTGAATATGATAGTAAATCATATCAACTTTTATGTAAGGCTATGACTAATGGAGTATTTCAGGTAGAAAGTAGTGGTATGAAAGATTTGCTGTATCGTTTAGAGCCGAACTCATTGGAGGATTTATCAGCAGTTTTAGCGTTGTATAGGCCAGATTCCATGGGAGAACTCGAAGATTATATTGAGAGAAAGCATGGAAGAAGACCAATTACATATATACACCACGATATGAAACAAATTCTTGGATCAACTTATGGTTGTTTGATCTATCAGGAGCAACTTATGGAAATTGTTAGAGTATTTGGTGGAAGAACCTACGGTGGGGCTGATAAATTTAGAAAGGGTATTTCAAAAAAAGATGAAGAATTAGTAAAAAGAGAAGCCGACTTACTTTATCAAGAAATTATAGATAATGGATACGAAGAAAAGATTGCGAAACAAATTAGCGATAATATGAGAGAAAAGGGGAAGTATCTTTTTAATAGATCACATTCGTTTAGTTATGCGGTGATATGCTTTCAGACTGCATTTCTTAAAACTTATTATCCAATCTATTTTTTCAAAGCCCTCTTTAACCTGAATAAGGATAAGGCAGGAATGATTAATAAATATATCATTGATGCCAAGAATTTTAAAATTGACATTAAGCCGCCTAGTATAAATAAATCTGTTGTAAACTTTTCTATATTTGAAAATGCTATATTATTTGGGCTATCTGCGATTAAAGGTATTGGAGTGTCATTTGCGGAAGATATTATTTCAAAAAGGGGAACAGGATTTGAGTCTATGGCTGCATTCATTGAAATCGTAAATCCTAAGAAAAGCCAAGTAATATCATTGATAAAATCTGGAGCAATTCCATCAATTGACAAAAAGAAAAGCTTAATCAAATACTTGAAATCATTGTATGAACCATTAACTTTTTCAGAAGTTGCAACATTGCCAAAGTATCAATCTCTTGTAGATGATTGGGGTATTGATATTGAAAAATACAGAACTGGTAGCAAAAAATATGATTATGATAAGATTACATTGCTTAGTGAATACAACAATAAAAAGCGTGAGATGTTTGATAGTCAGCAGGAAATACGATTTAAAAAGCATATAGATGATAATAGCAAGTATTTGGAGAATGAGGCGTTCTGGGAGTTTGAATCATTGCAGATTTTTATTAATAATAATCCATTTGATAATGCTTATAATTTTATAACACCATTTGAAGATATTGAGGTAGGTGATAAATGTACAATTGTTGGGATAATTGCAAAGGTGGAAAAGAAGAAAGATAGACATAAGAAACAGTTTGCATTTATTAATATTTATTCGTCTTTTGGGCTTGTAGAGGGGATTGTGTGGCACACGCAATTGAAAGAATATGAAGACTTAGTAAGAAAAGGTCAGCAGCTTGCTTTGCTCGTCAAAAAAGATGGTGAAGATAAGGTAATAGTAGAAAAAATGAAGGGGTATAACATTTGGCTAGATCAGATGCGTCAGAAAGGAGTGGCTGTTTAATTGTCATATGAAGAAGATGAGATCTATGAATTTAAGGCCTTAGTTACATATGAAAGATATTATTCGGAAGACACTTCGTGGGGAGTTTTTGGATTCTCCACGAAAGATCAAATTCCATATTATATTATACCGAGTAAATCAGAAGAAACTTTTGGAATTGAGACAAATGGTTTTAGAATGAGTACGTTATCCGGGAAAATGCAGCATTTACTTAATGGAGCAGAATATCAGGTAAAGGCAAAATATAAATTTGATAAAACATATGGGCATCAGTACACTCCGATTTCTGTATATGCCTTAATACCTCAAAGTAAGGAAATGCAATTAGTGTTTTTAAAGTCATTAATTAATCCGTGGATTGCAGAGAATTTGTTAAATGCATATCCAAATGTAGTAAACGATGTAGCTAATGGAACATTAAAAGATATTGATTATGAACTTGTAAAAGGCGTTAGAGAAATTACATGGAACAGAATTAAAGAGAAGATTATAAATAATTATCTTATTTCTGATATTGTTATGATGCTGAAACCTTTAGGTGTTACATATACAATGATTAAAAAGTTGTTGTCAGACGAACCTAATCCAGCGCTTTTAAAACAAGAATTGGAGAAGAACCCTTACATATTAACCAGAATTAATGGTCTTGGATTTAAACGTATTGATGAATTGGCATTAAGAATGAAACCAGATTTAATTGACTCTCCAGAGAGATTGGTGGCTTTTGTAAAATATTATTTGACTGATCTTGGCGAAAATAAAGGCCATACTTGGGTTTCTAAAAAAATTCTATCCGGAGCAGTCTCCAATATTGTTCCAGAATGTAGCCATAAATTTGAGTGGCTTATCAACAACAGTGAATTTCTGCATATATATGAAGATAAAATTGGGATGAAATATTATTATGATATAGAAATGAAAATATTTAACCTTCTTTTAGGTAAATCAAAAAAGGATACACCTATACACTTGGAAACTGCCATTATTGAGAAATCAATAAAAGAAGCTGAATTAGAACAGGGATTCAAATATGTAATAGAACAGTTGAATACAATTAATAATTCTCTTAATAGAACGGTTAGCCTCATCACTGGTAAGGCAGGAACAGGAAAGACTTCTATCATGAGGGCAGTAGTCAGGGCGTATATGAATGGAAACTATACTATTACCGCTTCGGCACTATCGGCCATGGCAGCGCAAAGAATTACTGAAGCAACAGGCTTTCCTGCAATGACTATTCATAGAACACTTGGGTGCAAAGGCGTTAATGATTTTTCGTTTAATATCGACAACCATATGATTACAGATGTAGCATTTCTTGATGAAGGTAGTATGGTGAATGCCAGATTGTTCCTTGATTGGCTTGAAGCAATTGACGACAATACTCGTATCATAATTTCTGGAGATCATAAACAGCTTCCACCAATAGGATTTGGAAATGTGTTCTCTGACTTGATTGAAATGTTTGATGATACAATCGTAAGTAAACTTGTAAAGCCAATGAGACAGGCTGAACAATCAGGCATTTTAGTAGATGCAAATTTGATTCGTGACAATAAGAATCCTATTTCGGAAAAATTGCAGCCCAAAATAATTCATGGCGAATTACAAGATATGTATTACATGTTTAGAAATAACAGACAGTCGCTATATGATATTGCAGTAAAGACATTTGTAAAAACAGTTGAAACAGATGGTCTTGATAATGTAGTCATTGCAGTTCCGAGAAGAAGAGATTGTTTGAATAGCACGTTTGAATTAAATAAGAAAATTCAAGAGGAGTTATTACATTATGAAAAAAGAGTAATCTCTGGAAATGAAATTGATTTCAAAATGGGGGCTAGAGTAATGCAAACTGTCAATGATTATGAGAAAAACGTTTTTAATGGTGAAATTGGATATATAACTCAAATTGATGAAAGATATGAGGGTAAAAAGAGAGAAGGCTTTTGTGTGGTAACATATATTGATAATCTTGGACATGAAAAGAATATTGAGTATTTAAAGAAAGAACTATCGGCATTGGACTTGGCATATGCAATGACTGTCCATAAGTTACAGGGAGCCGGTAGAAAGATTGTAATAGGTATTATTGACAATACTCATAGCCAATTATTAGATAACTGTATGTTGTACACGTTGCTTACAAGAGCGAAGAAGAGATGCCTCTTGCTTGCAGAGCCAGATGCTTTTTTACAATGTATACGTAAAAGCCATAATAAACGTAACACATGGATGCAGCTACAAAATAATATTGCCTAATAGGAGGAACCGAATGACAGATATGGAAAGAATCAAGGAGCTGACAAAGCTCCTGAATCACCACAGGAATCAATATTACAACAAAAACAACTCTGAAATCAGCGACCAAGAGTATGATAGTCTGTTTGATGAGCTAAAAGAAAAAGAAGATAAAACAGGTTTTTGCTTGGTAAATTCACCAACACAAACGGTGGGATATGAAGTGAAAAGTGAACTGGAAAAGAGTGTTCATAAGTATCCAATGCTATCTGCTAATAAAACAAAAGATATTAATGAAGTAAAAAGGTTTATCGGTGATAAAGAAACTGTCCAGTCGTGGAAGCTCGATGGGCTCACGATAGTTTCTACTTATAAAAAAGGGCTTCTTTACAAAGCGGTCACTAGAGGAAGCGGCACACAAGGCGAGGACGTTACTCACACATTTAAACATTGTGTAAACCTTCCTGCTAAATTGAGTCAGCCTATTGACATCACATTTAGAGGAGAATGTGTAATCCCATGGGATACATTTGAGAAAATTAATACAGAATTAGAAGAGCCATATTCTCACCCACGGAATTTAGCCGCAGGTTCAGTAAGACAGTTAGACTCTGCCATTGTCGCGGAGAGAGGACTTGAATATTATGTGTTTGATGTCATAGAAGGATTTGACAGTGGAAATCTGGTAGGAGATTATGCTTATGCTGAAAGTTTAGGCATGCCGGTGGTTGAACATTGTCTTGTTAAAAATGTAGAAGATAGTATTGATGAGTTTAATCCAGAAACTTATCGGCTCCCGGTCGATGGTTTAATTTTTAAATATGACGATACAGCATATGGAAAGTCTCTTGGATTTACAACTCATCACCCGTTAGATATGTTGGCATTGAAATGGGAAGATCAGTTATACGAAACTACGTTAGAAAATATTGAGTGGCAGACCTCAAAGACAGGATTGATTAATCCAGTAGCAATCTTTGCATCCATGAATTTGGACGGAGCAGATACAACCAGAGCAACATTGCATAACTTATCATACATTGAAAATTTGGAACTTGGCATTGGGGACACCATTCAAGTATATCGTGCTAATATGGTAATTCCGAAAGTTCATGCTAATTTGACTAAAAGTAATACTTGGAAACTACCAGATAAATGTCCCTGTTGTGGTGGAGCTGTTGAAATTCATAATGAAAATGGTAGTAAAACACTACATTGTTGCAATGATGACTGTCGGGCTAAATTACTTGCCAGGATAACACACTACGTCAGTAAGAATGCATTAAATATCGACAATTTATCTGAAGCCACTTTGGAAAAGTTTGTGAATCTTGGTTGGCTTACAAAATTAGCTGATATTTATACTCTGGAGCCACACAGAGAAGATATAATGAAGTTGGAAGGTTTCGGTAAGAAATCGGCAGAAAAATTGTTAGCTGCCATTGAGAAATCTAAGGACACAACACTGGAGCGTTTTCTTTATGGATTATCAATTCCTCTCATTGGGAGAACAGCAAGTAAAACAATAAGCAAATATTTCGGCGGCGATTATACAAAATTCATTGAAGCATTGGAGGATAAATTTGACTTTACACAACTTGATGATTTTGGAACAGTTATGAATAAGAGTATTCACGACTGGTATCCAAAGTATAGTAATTCAGAGGATTCTTATATTCCGTTATTATTAAATTTTGAAAAGAAGACAATCGAAAGTGCCACAAGCGAAGATAATCTTACAGATAAAATATTCGTTATTACCGGCTCACTAGAGCATTTTGCAAATAGGAACGGGTTGGTAGAGGAGATTGAACGTTTAGGCGGTAAAGTATCTGGATCGGTTTCTGCCAAGACCTCGTTTCTAATTAATAGTGATTATACAAGTAACTCCTCCAAGAATAAAAAGGCAAAGGAGCTGGGAGTTCCCATTATTTCGGAAGTAGATTTTCTTGGCATGATAAAATCATAAATTTAATTATCAAAAGTTATATATTAAACTATTGACACCATGGAAGATAGGTGTTATTATTAACGAGTAACAAAGGTTACATATTAAATTATGGAGAGGATACAAGATAGCCTCTCCAAATGATGGGCTATTGCCAAACGGTAAGGCACTGGGTTTTGATCCCAGCATGTTCCGGTTCGAGTCCGGATAGTCCAGTTATTAAATATAGAAGAAAGAGGTGAGAATACGTTTAAAGAGTTTTTAGTTTATTTACATATTTTATGGTCAGGAGATAGAGAGCTGCGTCTTAGGTGGTTATTAGCAAAGCATCCAAGGAGTTTGAGTTCAAAAATTCAGCGACAAGATCTGAATTTGAATACTTACATACTGAGGTCATGAACAGATTTTATAACAGAAAGGAGACCGATTAATGTTTTGTACGGCTTGTGGAAGTAACGTGGTGGTACAGGTAACACATTTTGAAAAAGGTAAGCAATCTAAATACTACGAGTGTAAGAACTGCAAAGCCAAATCAAAGGAAACTAAAACGTCATTTTATGAGATTTTAAAAAGAGGGAGGAGGAAAAGAAAAATGCCTACATATGAGATTAAATTTTACAGAGATGAAGAAGAAATAGAAATTGATGAAATTCCGGAAGAGTATTTAAATGGCATAGTCCAGTCTTGTAAGAGTGAAATTGCCAGTAGAGAAAGATATGAAAGGGTATTCAAGAAAATGGTAGGTAAGTAAAACTAAGGTTTCCAGGAGGTAAAATGAAGAGATTAACGACTGTTCCACAAGCGTCCATGATTAAATGTTGTGGTTGCATAGAAGAATCCAATTGTTACAGTGATATATCATGTGACGAAATTTTTAAAGGAATTAAAAAGCTGAAAGCATATGAGGATACTGGACTGGAGCCGGAGGATATATTGGCAACTAAAAGGGCAATGGAAACACAACATTGGATTTCGGTATCAGAGCGACTGCCAAAACTGGAAGAATATAAATCTGCTACAGAAGATGGAGAGTATTTTTCCAGATTGGAAATTGCCGCGCTGACAGGTGGAATTGAATATTATATCGGGTATTTTGATGGATATAAATGGTTTGATAAACGCCATCGGACTTTGAATGGTGACGTTGTGGCGTGGAAGGTTCATCAACCATACAAACAATAATGCAGAGATGAAGGAGAATAAAAAATGATTAAAGATATTATGTGTGACGCGAAAAAACTTATAACATCAACAATAGAATCAGATACCATGTTTATGACCGAATATGAACGAAAGGCTTATGAAATGGGAATATATAATGCTTTTTGTGCAATTGAGACTCTTATTCAATCAGATTTAGACCAGTAAACTGTGGTTTTATTGTGAATTAAAGAAAGGAGTATATGCTTGCAATTAAGAGAGTATTTGACAAGTAATAAAGTAACTATTGAGCATGATTTTAGTTCAACTACATATGGAAATCTGGAAAATGTATTGGGTAAAGAGGTGTGGATTTGTGATTATCGATGTGGAGAAGATATATTCAAGAAACCAATTAGAAGTATTCCACCAACAAAAGTAAAAGTATTTAATGCGGAAACGGCTCGAAAGAATATTTATTATTCGCCCATCTACTTTAAAGAAATTAAGGGTAGCAAAATTTTGAGTTCTGAAATTGCTCCATGTGACAATACGGGGTATCGTGGACGATCTGGAGTAAGTGTTAATATATTTGACTCCGAGTCAGAGTGTCAGAGGTGTTATGGGAATCAATTAATGAAAGCAAAAGAGCAATATGATAAGGAATTTTTAAATATCAAGAGTTTGTACGACGAGAAGATTTCTTGGATTGTGGGGCAAATTAAGGGAGGGAGCCATTGAGTTATACGGATATTTTAGGTAGAGAACTTCACGATGGAGATGTTTGTGTAGGAAAAGGAACCGGTAGAAATGTGAGGGGAATGGACGATGACTTCAATGACCATGAATGTTTGGAAGTTATGCAGTATCGAGTAGAAGAAAAGATACGCGAACACTATTTAGATGAATCCAAATATTATAAAGACTTGGCAGATAGATTCATGGAGGAAGCGTGATAGAATTATATTTTAAATTTAAGTTTGCGTTTGAATATTTACTACCTCTGCTTCTTATAGGAGCAGTTACATTATACTGTATTATCGAGCATTTTAAGAATCGTAAGTAAACAGATATTTTATAGAGAGGAGAATTCATGACTTATAAAGAAGCGTATATGAAATGTGAAACTTTAAAAGAACTCAACGAGATGGTATCTAAAGATATAAAATGGGCTTTAGTTATCAATAAAGATAGGATTGATATAATTAAGGCGGCAGCATACGATGTCTGCGAAGAAAAGGATTGGTGGGATTAATGGCGCTGTCTCAATATGAAAAATATAAAGCTAAATTATTAAGTGAAACTATGGATAAGATTCAAGACTTACTGCAAAGAGTAGATGACGAATTAGGAGACAAGGAATCTCGTTTAATCCTGTCAAACATCTTACAGGACTATGATTTGGAAACGGCTGCGAATTTAGTCAAAGCAGGATGTGACCCATGTATTGTAAAAAGATGTTATGAGGATAAACATTTTGATGAGGGAAATGAGGAAGCTGGGTTTGTTAGTTTGTCTGAAATACTTAGTGATATGGAAGAAATTTTGAATTGTGATGATTCGCTTTCAGATATTCATTTCACAAAGTTTTTACGACTTGAGACAGATGAAGAAAAAGAAGAAGAAGGTCATAGCCCAGACGTTGAATGGTTTACTGAAGATGAGAGCCGTTCAATCAAAGATACATATATCGGTTTTGAAGATATTTACTAGATAGTGTTATTTTTGTACCCAAATTTAAGGAAAGTGAAGCTAATTTAAAGAAAAAATAATAGGAGGAAAGGTGATTTGACCGGTCATTAAAGCGTGCTTTGCTCCATAACACATATTGACATTAAGCATCAATGAGATTTTAGATACATTACCGCAAGATGAAATAATAGTAAATAATTTTATTAAAGCATGGAAAATTATAAATAACCCAGATTATGAAAAGATTGTTTGTTCCATATCTGGTGGATCAGATAGCGACGATATGCTAGATATTTGCTACAGGTGTGACATTGGTAAAAAGATTGACTATGTCTGGTTTAATACTGGTTTGGAATACGAAGCCACTAAAGAGCATTTAAAATACCTGGAAGAAAAATACGACATAAAAATTAGAGAAATAAAAGCCGTAAAGCCAATACCAGTTTCATGTAAAGAGTATGGTCAACCATTTTTATCAAAGCGTGTTAGTAATTATATCGAAAGGCTTCAGAAACATAATTTCAAGTGGGAAGACAAATCGTTTGATGAATTACTTGTTGAGTATTGCACCGAGATATCTATGAATGAGGCCATTAAGGACGGGAAACTTAGAAAAGGAATAGCGGAATATAAAGGAAAATATTGGAGAGGTTGTTTCTCTGCACTTAATTGGTGGTGCAGCACTACAAAATCAAAACGTATGAGTATCCATCAAAATAAGTGGCTGAAAGATTTTTTAATATTGAATCCTCCTGTAGATATAAAAATATCCGACAGATGTTGTAAGGGAGCCAAAAAAGATGTCATACACAAGATACTAAAGGAAGATTGCTATGATTTGAATATATTCGGCATAAGAAAAGCCGAGGGAGGGAATAGATCAACTGCTTATAAGAATTGTTTTGATGAAAATTATAACTCCTGTGATAACTATAGACCATTATTCTTCTATAAGAATGAAACAAAAATAATCTACGAGAACCACTTTGATATTTGTCATAGTGACTGTTATATGAAATATGGGCTTAAGAGAACTGGATGTGCCGGTTGCCCATTTGGGAGAGATTTTGAATTTGAGTTGGAAGTGATTCAGAAATATGAACCAAAACTATACGCCGCAGTGAATTACATATTTGGAAAAAGTTATGAGTACACAAGAAAATATCGTGAATTTGCAAAGATGAAGAATGAGGAAGTAAAGAAATTAAAGTAAATAACAAGATAAGGAGTGACTGAATATAACAATTTCAGAAGTTTTAAAAACAAGCTATGCTAATGACAGTGATATGTTAGAAATTAAAGGCAAAAATCCAAAACAATTTGTATCTACGGAAATTTGTATTCCCGTTTGGAAGGTGCAATATTCATATGATACTGCTAGAGGGAACCATAAAATTTCAGAAAAATATATTTTTCATAGAGAAGATTATTGGGACTCTATATGTATGATTTTTATGAATTATATAAAGAGATTTAACGAAGATAACGAGTATAGAAAAGTATTAAATGTAAAAATTCTTGATACTACATATCTCGGTGAATTGTTTATTCCTATTGAAGGTTAAATACGAAATGTTCAATATTATTATCCCTGTAGACAGGGTTGCATAGCGGATAGGATGCATGATCCATCTGAACTGCGATAATGATTGGCTAAAGCATAAAATCTTACGCCATGAGCTAAAATAATTGCTTCTAAGAATAAGATAAAGTCCTTTACAAAAATCGATCAAATTTGATGATTGTAGAGGAAATAATATTTGAATTTAGTATTTAAGGAGTATTGTCAATTTTTAAAAGATAAGACCGGATTAGAATTAGAAGAGGGCTATTACTGGTACGACAAATCAATAATAAAGGCATTTGACAAACAAGGTAACGTACATAAGATTTATAGATTAAAAGTTAATGATGATTTAAGTATGACATGTACAATTCCAAAAGGTTATGATGACATACGTTCATTTGAATTAGCGTCATGGGAAGATATAGTTTCGATTAACAAAGATAGAATTGATGAATTAGAGAGAGGATCGCTCGAACTAATAGAAAAGAAATTTAAAAAGTTCAGTGATTATACTCCACTCGTACCGATAAGTACAGGAAAAGATTCTATGGTTGTTTTATATCTTACAAGAAAAATAATTTTTAACGCTCATGCCGTTTTTAATAACACATCTTTAGATTGTGCGGATACATATAAAATGGTTAAAACATTACCTGATTGTGAAATAATGTCGCCAGACAAGGGGTTTTATCAATATGTACAAACAGATAACATGATCCCAACTAGATTTTCAAGGTTCTGTTGTAGGATATTCAAAACAGGAGTAATGGTACAAAAACTTGCTCATGATGTTAAATATCTTTTATTTATGGGCATGAGAAATGAAGAATCCGCCACCAGAGCTGGTTATGAAGATGAATGGGTTAATGCTGCGGAATGGGGAGACACTGAGTGGCAAGGAATTTTACCTATAAGACAATGGACTGATTTAGATATCTGGCTTTACACGCTATATCGAAAGTTACCAGTAAACTCAAAATATAAAAAAGGTTATCAAAGATGCGGTTGTCACATTGCCTGCCCATACTATAGCAAATCAACCTGGGTACTTGATGATTATTGGTATCCTAAAATGAGAAAAAGATGGCTTGATATTTTGGAAAAGGATTTCATAGAAAACGCAAAATGGCCAATTATGAATTGTACATCAGAAGAGTATAAACAGGTTGCTTGGAATGGTGGAATGTATAGAGATGCCCCTACTGAAAAAGTCATTGATGAAATGCAAAAACACATGGGGATTTCTGATAAGGTTATTGTTGAAAAATACTTTAATAATTGTTGCTCAGGTTGCGGTAAAAAAGTCAAAAAAGATGAAGTTGGATTATCTTTAAAATTTTATGGTAGAAAGACCAAAGAACTCTTTTGCTTTAGATGCTTGGGTAATGAATTAAATATTAGTAGAAAAGAGTTGAAAGAAATGGCGGCTAAATACAAAAGTGATGGATGTTCATTGTTTTAAATACACAACATATAGCGAATTTAAATGAAAAACACACAATATATAGTATTGTAATTTTGATAAAATGGCTCTTTGCTTAGAAATAAAAATTACATAGATTGGAGAATTAATGTTTAATATTTCAAATGTAAATGTATACGGGCTTGATAATGCCATAAGAGTAAGCAAATTTCCTATGGCAATAGCTGTAGAGAACTGCAATGAAGAAGTAACCAAAACAACCACAAAACTCGGCTCATGTAAATCTGGTGAGGGACACGACAATTTTTTAAAGGGAATCAACGTACAATTCGATATGAGATTTTCAAACAAAATGTCCGTAGAACTGGAAAGGTATCATTTCATTGATTTTATATCAAGCCAGTCAACAATGCATCGCATTACAAAATTTGCCTTTAAGGAACAATGCAATGAATATGTAGATCAGAGAGTTATCAATGTCGAGCAGGAAATGATTGATGTATATAACTCATTGGAAGACAAAGGAACGGAGTTTGCAAGGGATTTATATTTGAGAATTCTATACAATGTTCCATCTGGTTTTGAATTAACCGCAGGATTTACAACAAATTATCAGCAACTAAAAACTATGTATGCACAGAGGAAGAACCATAGGCTTCCAGAGTGGCGAAGCTTTTGTGATTGGGTAAAAACATTGCCTATGTTTAAAGAATTGGTATTAGGAGGTGAGTGCAATTGTTAGTAATTTTAGGGGAGTCTGCATCGGGAAAGAGTACAGTACAGGATATATTATGTGAGAAATATGAATTCAAAAAATTGATTACTTATACGACAAGAGAGCCACGTAAAGGCGAAATTAATGGTAGAGATTATCATTATGTTTCAATAGAAAGATTTAAAGAATTGTTAGACTTAGGTTTCTTCTGCGAATCAGCAACATACAACGGTTGGAACTATGGTACAGCAACCGAAGATTGCACAAACGATAAAGTTGCAGTATTAACACCACATGGATTTAGGCAGATTAAAAAACTGGTTAATGTGACTTCTTTCTATATTAATGTGCCAAGAAGGGATCGGTTAATTAAAATACTGAATCGAGGAGACAACATCGAGGAAGCTTACAGACGCTCATTATCTGATGTAGGCATGTTTGACGGGATAGTCGATGAAGTTGATTTTGTCATTAATAATGATGAGTATTCTAAATCTCCAATTAAAGTGGCTGAAATAATTGCAAAGAATTACATGTACAACAGAACGGAGGAATAATATCATAGAACGATTTAAAATTTACCTAGCAGGATCAATGACGGCATTTGGAGCAGACAGATTTGAAGAGGGAAATAAATGGAGAAAAGAAGTTGATAGTAAACTATTTCGTATGACGGATTTAGCTGGCGCACCTAAAAGGCCTACGACGATCAATCCGAATAATCACTTTTCATTCCTGGATAATTCTACATACAAGACACAAAGGGAAATTAAGGATTTCGATATTTACAAAGCAACTCATAGTGATTTAATAATCGTCAACTTCCTAGTAAATGACAGTATCGGCACATCAAAAGAGATTGCCATTTGCCATGATAAGGGGATTCCGGTTATTGGCTTAAATGAACAGAAGTTAAAACTACACCCTTGGGACATTGATGATTGCAATAGGATATTTGATGATATGGACGAAATGCTTGAATATGTGATTAAGCATTATTTGATGGATTAGGAGGTGATAATATTTCGACTTGTATTATGGGTTACGAAATAGAGTCAAGACCTTTAAAAATAGGATTTATGGGGTACAACTCTGAAATAACAAAGTCTATGTTTAAGTGGTTTTGTGAGAACAATAAAGAGGAAATAAAGCTATGCAGAAATAGAGGTTCTGACTTATTTGTTATTTTTAAAGACGGTTCAGAAGTAATTGGTATAACTTCATCAGTAAATTATATGAGAGGCTATAAATTTGATCAATTGATATTATGTGATGACGAGAGATGGGAGATTTACAAGAAGAGAAGATCAGACATCAAAGGATTAATGGACTTCACGATGAATATCACAAACGTGCCAGAGGAATACCAGATTTTAGAATATCTATATGATAAAGGAATTGATGAAAAAAGTTAAGCAAACGAAGATTTTATCACAATTTTAAATCAATATATAGTAACTGTAAAATAAGTAAAGCACTACATATGGTGTGTAATAAAACATACAACAATCACTAAAAATTATAAGAAGGAGTAAAGAGGTTTGGTCGACCAATAAACGTGCGTTTACTCCCGTGAATGAATATAAAAATAGAAAATGATAAATATTATACGCCTATAGATTTAGCGAATTATTGCTGGGAAAGGGTTATGAGTATAATAGGCGAAAAAAATATCAATGAAATAATAGAACCGAGTTGTGGAGATGGTTCGTTTTATAATCATAATAAATATGTTCCTCATTTCGGATACGACATTGAACCGCAATGTGATTTTTCAAATGTAATTAAAGGTGATTATTTAGCACAGGATATTAAATACCTTCCAGGTAGATTGGTGATAGGAAACCCACCTTATGGTAGATGTTTAAATTTGGCACAGAAGTTTTTTAAAAAATCAATTGGCATTGCTGATTATATTGCCTTCATACTTCCAATTAGCCAGCTCAATAACACACGTTCTATGTATGAATTTGATTTAATATTCAGTGATGACCTTGGAAAAAGATTGTATACAGACAGAGATTTACATTGTTGTTTTAATATTTATAAAAGGCCAATAAATGGAAAACTAAATCCAAAACCTAAATCAAAATTAGATGATGTTACGATTTATAGGCAGGATTGTACTGGCTACGAAGAAAAACTTTTTGATTTGAGGATGTGTTACTGGGGAGATGGAACTGCTGTAAAAATATTGAGTAACAACGAAAGATATTCAGCAGAATATAAGATAAAAATAAACAACGAAAATCTTAAAGATCAAATTGTAAAACTCTTATTAACTTTTAACTGGAAAGATTATTTAAATTGTATTGCTATGAGAAAAATACAACAGTTCCACATTGTTGATGTTCTCAAAAATAATATATTAAATATAAAGTAAAGGATTATTTTATTGTAACTGTTAAATAAAAAAAGAAAGGGGTTGGAGTGTTGCAACATAAAGGTATACCTACTTCTTTCATAATTATTGATAATATTAGAGAGGTCAAAGAAGTCAGATAAAGAGGTTCAGTATTTAATGTCAATCCATTATTCACATCCAAAGGGATTTGTTGGTCGGCAACTAATTTATAAAATATATAATAACGGTTTATTCTCTGGCGTAATTGTAGGTGGGAGCGCAACACTTCATTTACCAGGAAGAGATGAATTCTTTGAGGATAGTTTTTACATAAACGGCATCATCAATAACAATTTTTTTCACTTAGTTGATAATCATGGAGATAAAAATTTAGGGACAAAAGTCTTATCTCAATGGAGAAAAAGAGTAATTGTTGATTGGGAAGAAAGATATAAAGATAGAGTTATTGGATTTGAATCACTGGTTGAGTTGCCAAGAACTGGATCGATGTATAAGGCAGATAATTGGACGCTAGTAGGGCAAACAAAAGAATTCACGTGTAGAAGAGAGCCTGGTATAGAAACAGGCGTTTTTACAGGAGGGAAAAGAGTGTGGAATACGAATCCGGAAGAGTTGAAACCCAAACTGGTATTTTGCAAATTATTATAAAATGAGATTTCTATTAGATAAACGAAAGGATTAAACGAGTGAATATTTTTTAGATGGTAACAACGGTAAATGAATTAATCTCTGAGCTTCAGAGAATCAAGGATAACGGCCATGGAAACACATGGATTCTATGCGGTAGCGATATAACTGATAACAATGACAGAGTAATTGACAATATTATAAGAAAGCCAATTGGATTCGATGAGGGAAACAGTTTCTACTATGTGTTATGTGGTAGAGAATCTGGTAAAGGCTGTATGAAATTCAATCGTGAGAAATCGCGTTGATATAGATATTACATATTTGAATGGAGGAAATCTATAGATTGAAAATTATTAAAAAGGACGGAACTTTAGAAGAGTTTAATGAACAGAAAATTATCAATGCTTGTAGTAAGGCTGCAAGTAGAGCAATGGTGGAATTATCAGAGAAAGACTATTCAAATATCTGTTCAGCAGTATGGGATAAACTTGTAGAAAACGATTTGGAAGATACAGAGATTTATGAAATGCATAATATCGTTGAGTCAGTATTAGAGGATTTATTTCCGCAGGTTGCAAAGATGTATAAAGAGTATCGTAATTATAAAAAGGATTTTGTTCACATGATGGATAAGGTTTATGAACAATCCCAGGCAATCAGGTATATCGGAGACAAAAGCAATGCGAATACAGATAGTACTTTGGTGGCTACAAAAAGAAGTCTAATTTACAATGCTTTGAGCAGTGAATTATATAAGAAATTCTTTCTTACTCATGATGAAAAGCAAGCGATGAAAGACGGATACATCTACATTCACGACAGAAGTGCAAGGCTAGACACCTGGAACTGTTGCTTGGCTAATGTAGGATACGTTATGGGTGGAGGTTTTGAAATGGGGAATCTTTGGTATAACGAACCTAATTCGTTAGATACTGCCTTTGATGTGATGGGGGACATTATTTTAAGCACCGCTGCACAAGAATATGGTGGATTTACAGTGCCAGAAGTTGATAAAATTTTAGAGACATACGCAGAAAAAAGTTTCAAAAAATATCTAAATGAATATTACGATATGCAGTACATAAAAGAAGAAGACGATGGGATGCATTATAGGGCAGAAAAATATGCCACGGATAAGGTCTACAGAGAATTTGAACAGGGTTGGCAAGGTATTGAGTATAAGCTTAATAGTGTTGGATCAAGCCGAGGGGATTATCCTTTCGTTACAATGACACTTGGTTTAGCAACTGGAAGATTTGGGAAAATGGCCGCAATCTCACTCCTTAAAGTTCATAGTAAAGGACAGGGGAAGAAAGGATTTAAGCGTCCGGTGTTATTTCCTAAAATTGTGTTTCTATATGATAAAGAACTTCATGGCGACGGAAGTAACAAATATTCAAATGCAGATGTTTTCAACGCAGGTATTGAATGCAGTAGTAAAACAATGTATCCAGATTGGCTAAGTTTGACTGGAGATGGATATGTACCAGAAATGTATAAGAAATACAAGAAAGTGGTAAGTCCAATGGGCTGCAGAGCCTTCCTTTCTCCATGGTATGAACGCGGAGGAATGGAACCGGCAGATGAAAATGATATACCGGTATTTGAAGGAAGATTCAATTGTGGCGTTGTGTCTCTTCATATACCAATGATTTTAGCAAAAGCCAGACAGGAATCGAAGGATTTTTATGATGTACTTAATTATTATCTGGAATTAATCCGTGGATTACATAAGAGAACAATGGATTATTTGGGAGAAATGCGAGCTTCAACCAATCCGGTTATGTTTTGCGAAGGTGGCATATATGGCGGAAATTTGAAACCAGACGACAAAATTAAGAATATTTTGGCACCTATGACGATTTCATATGGAGTTACAGCGTTAAATGAATTACAGGAATTATACAACGGCAAATCTATCCGTGAAGATGGTGAATTTGCATTAGAGGTCATGAACTATATCGGATCTTATATTGACAGGATTAAGAAAGAAGATGGTATCTTATATGCCGTATATGGAACACCTGCTGAGACATTATGTGGTTTACAGGTAGAGCAGTTCAGAAAATTATACGGTGTAGTAGAGAATGTTTCAGATAAGT
This sequence comes from Lachnospiraceae bacterium 54-53, assembly GCA_041223105.1. Taxonomy (GTDB): domain Bacteria; phylum Bacillota; class Clostridia; order Lachnospirales; family Lachnospiraceae; genus Lacrimispora. Next base: position 75,241 of record JBCLPO010000002.1, on the reverse strand, counting down.
CATATGTAAGCAACAGTTTTCATTGTCATGTATCAGAAGATATTTCTCCTATAGAAAAACAGGATAAAGAAGAAAGGTTCTGGAACTTGTTCAATGGTGGAAAGATTCAGTATTGCAGATATAATCTGAATTATAATATTGAAGCAATCAAGACATTAGTTTTAAGAGCCATGGATAAAGGTCTGTACGAAGGAGTCAATCTTGCATTGTGTTATTGTGAAGATTGTGGACATCAGCAAATTGAAATGGATACTTGTCCTCAATGCGGGAGCAAAATGATTACCAAAATAGACAGAATGAATGGATATTTGGGATTTACAAGAGTTCATGGAGATACCAGATATAACCCAGCCAAGAACGAAGAAATAAAAGACAGAATTAGCATGTAGGAGGTGTAAAAGATTAAATATCATAATATTACATATCCAGATATGAATAACGGAAGTGGTTTGAGAGTTGTTTTATGGCTCTCAGGCTGTTCCCATAAATGTAATAAATGCCAGAATCCTCAAACGTGGGATACAAATAGTGGAATTATATTTGATGAATCGGCAGAGAACGAATTATTTGAAGCATTATCGAAGGATTATATTTCGGGAATAACACTTTCGGGAGGTGATCCGCTGCATGAAAATAATATATCAGAGGTTTTAAGACTTTGTGAGAAAATCCGTCTTTGCTATGAAAATAAAAAGTCCATCTGGCTTTATACCGGTTACTATTGGAGCGAACTACGAGATTTGTATCGTGACAAATTTGAGGTAGTTAAACTATGTGATGTTTTAGTTGATGGGCCATATATTGACGAATTGAAAGATCCGTCTTATCCATGGGCTGGGAGTGTTAATCAGTCAGTTATAGACGTTCAGAAGTCTTTAAGATCCGAGTATCCAATATTATGGGGAATGGAGGCATAAATGAAAACCACAAGTGAATGTAGTAAGTGTAAACATTGTGAAATTAATGATTCGGATAAAAAGAAATGGATTATCACTTGCAAGTTAACAGATAAGAAATATGTATATGGGCAGAAGATTCCATGTGACGAAAAATTTGAACGATAGGGAGAAGTGAATGGCGAATATTAAAATCAAATACTTTACTGAAGAAATAGAGAAATTGCGCTACATAGATGGTAAATCTGATTGGATCGACTTAAGAGCTGCAAAAGAAGTGGTAATGAAGTCGGGAGAGTTTCAATTAATTCCTCTTGGTATCGCCATGGAACTTCAGTCTGGCTACGAAGCGCATGTGGTTCCAAGAAGCAGCACATTTAAAAATTACGGTGTGATTCAGACTAATAGTATGGGAATTATTGATGAGACTTATTGCGGAGACAATGACCAGTGGTTCTTTCCTGCCTATGCCTTAAGAGATACGGCAATTCACATCAATGACAGGATATGTCAGTTTAGGATTATGCGCCATCAGCCAACAATCAGTTTCGCGGAAACGGATATATTAGCTAACGAGAATCGTGGAGGACATGGTTCTACGGGTAAGCAGTAACCATCAACAATCTGCATCTACGGTTGCAAACGTAGATTTTACATAGATTAACACAACAACTAGGATACCGGTATCCTCCAAACATACAGATGGAGGATTAATGAATAAAAAAATTATTACTGTAGGCATGTTATCAGCATGTCTCACCCTTACTATGCCCGTGGCAACATGGGCGAATAACATAGAAGAAACCGTAACAACGGCACAGTTTGAGAAAGAATTACCTTACGTAACAGATATTGCTATTAAGTATGCAAATGCGGCAGGTGTAAATATTAGAGAGAATCCAAATACAGAATCCAAAGTGTTTGATCAGACACTATTAAATACAGAGTTTGAAGTCGTCCTTGATGTTGGAGGTTGGAGTATGATTACAACTGAAGATGGTTATGCATATATCAAATCAGAATATCTATCCGGCCAAATGGTAACTTACACACAGGAGGATTTATATGTGATGGCTCATGTATTGGCTGGTGAAGCACAGTTCTGCGACGATATAGAGCAGAGATACGTCGGATCAGTTGTATTAAATCGTGTGGCTCACCCCGAGTTTCCAAGTACTGTTAAAGAAGTGGTTTTTCAGAAAAGACAGTATTCCAGCATATCAGATAAAAATTATTATCGTGAACCAACTGAAAGTAATTGGACTAATGCCAGATGGATACTTGAAAATGGGAGCATTTTACCTGGACATATAATTTATCAGTCAAAAGGGGAACAAGGTAGTGGTGTGTATTTGAAAACTAAGTGGCATACATATTGTTATTAAGGAGGTCGTTAAATATAAAAATACTTACTAAAAAAGATTTGTTGGAATTACTACCATTTGGAAATACAAAGTTAAATGAATTGCTTATATCGAATATACTCCCCGTAGTAAAGGTGGGAAAGGATTATATTACTACCGAAGAAAAGATTCTTCAGTGGATAGAGGAAAATATTGGGAAAGAAATAAAATATTGATATAGATATGTATGGGTGTTATAATTAAAGAGCTTAAAAGTCTTGGTTGTAACACTCTTTTTAGGAGGAATGATTGGTATGAGTGTTGCACAAAAACAGAATAAAAGAAATTCCTGGCACGAAGGCAATATTAGAAAACGGCATGACGGTAGGTTTGAGGGTAGGATTAATCTAAGCGGTTTAACTAAATATGTATATGGTAAAAACGAATCGGAGTGTAAAAGAAAATTAAAGTCTGTTATAAGAGAATATGAAAATGGCTTCATAAATCCGAGGACGGCATCATTATACGATTATAGTCTAAACTATATAAAAAAGAAAAGCAATACCATTGAGTTATCAACATACAGTAGATTAGATATCATTGTAAATAAACAAATTGTCGAATCGAACATTGGCAATAAGCAATTTGGATCTTTAAAAACGAATGAATTGCAAAACTTTTTTAATACCTTAAGCAAGAACTATAGCTATGGCACAATTAAAAACATATTTATCTTTATTTTGGGTGTATATAATTATGCTGTAAAGAATAAGGATATTAATTTCAATCCAATGCTTGGCGTAAGCATACCCAAAGAATCTTTTTGCAATATTAAAAGTAAAGAAACATTTGCCCTTACACCCTCGCAAATATTAAAATTTAAAGAGGCATGTTTGCAAAAGAATAATTGCAATGATTCATATAAATATAGATATGGGCTTACATTACTTTTGATATTAAATACAGGTATGCGAATTGGAGAGGCGATAGCGTTAGAATGGAATGATGTCGATTTCACAAAAAATGTTATAAGAATAAACAAGTCAATGCAATGCAATGTGAAAGATGAAAATTCCAACGCTAGGAAGTCGTTTATAAAAAGTCCGAAAACTCGTAACTCAAATAGAATTATTCCAATGAATGATGAGATAAAATTTATTTTGAATGAAATGATAGAGTCCAATAAAAGAAATAATATTGTGACTGACATTGTTTGTTGTAGTGAAAATGGAGGATATACTTTAGCTAGAAGTATTCAACGTTCAATGGGCACCATTGTTAGCAGAACGGATCTTCCTCATATCTGGGTACACTTACTTAGGCACACATTTGGATCAGAGTTAATCCGTAAGGGAGTAGAAATTTCAATTGTAAGTAAGTTAATGGGTCATAGCAATACTACAACAACATACAATACTTATGTGCACGTCCTTGATGAAGAGGCGGCAAAAGCGATGACTCTACCGATGATAAGTTAGTAAGGTTTTAAATAAAAATTTGGGGCAAATTTGGGGCAAGTTGTAAAATAGTAACAAACAATTGTTTAAACCCTAGTAAATACAAGCTTTATAGCAATTGTGCAAATAAGGACGCTGTTTTAAATAAACAGCGTCCTTATTTTTTGTCTGAAAATCCGTTATGATAGAAATAGAAAAGAATGGGAGAGTGGTTTGCATGGATAAGTACTATCTGGCCATCGACATCGGCGCCTCCAGCGGTCGCCATATTCTTGGCACCGTAAGGGACGGAAAGGTGATTCTGGAGGAAATCTACCGGTTTGAGAATGGCATGAAATGGAAGGACGGGCATTTGTGCTGGGACGTGGAGTCCTTGTTTGGGGAAATCAAAGAGGGGATGAAGCAGTGCAAAAAGCTGGGAAAGATCCCGGTCAGCATGGGAATCGACACTTGGGCCGTGGATTTTGTCCTCTTGGATGGGGAGAACCGGATGCTGGGAGATGCTTACGGGTACCGGGATGACAGGACAAAGGGAATGGATGAAAAGGTATATGAGACCATTTCCTTAAAGGACTTATATGGAAGGACCGGGATCCAGAAGCAGATATTCAACACCATCTACCAGCTGACGGCTGTCAGGGAAACAAATCCGGAGTATTTAGAGCGGGCGGAAGCCTTTCTCATGATCCCGGACTATTTCCACTATCTGCTGACCGGGGTCAAAAAGCAGGAGTATACGAATGCCACAACCACCCAGCTGGTGAGCCCGGAGAGCGGGACCTGGGATCATGAGCTCATCCGCAGTCTGGGCCTGCCCCAAGGGCTTTTTAAGGAGCTTTCCATGCCGGGAACGGCAGTGGGAGAGCTGACAGAGGAGATCCGGGAGGAAGCGGGGTTCAACTGTCAGGTGGTTCTTCCGGCCACCCATGATACCGGTTCCGCCGTCATGGCCGTCCCCCTGGTTCCGGGCGGAGAGGACTCCATGGGTGATATCCTTTATATCAGCTCAGGAACCTGGTCCCTCATGGGAACGGAGAGGAAAGAGGCTGACTGTTCCATGGAAAGCATGGAAGCGAATTTTACCAATGAAGGCGGCTACGATCACCGTTTCCGGTATCTGAAAAATATCATGGGTCTGTGGATGATCCAGTCCGTAAAAAAGGAGCTGGCAGAAGAAGGACAGGATTACACCTATGCAGAGCTCTGCCAGATGGCTTCCGGGGAAAAGATCGCATCCATTGTGTACTGCAATGACAGCTCCTTCCTGGCGCCGGAAAGCATGATCCGGGCGGTCCGTGATTTCTGCCGCAAATCCGGAATGGAAGTGCCTGAGACGGCGGGCCAGATCGCAGCGGTCATTTACAACAGCCTTGGGGCATGTTACAGGGATACGGTCAGGGAACTGGAAGCGATTACGGGAAGGCGCTATTCCTCCATCCACGTGGTGGGAGGCGGCTCCAATGCGGAATACTTAAACCGCCTCACTGCGGACTATACGGGCAAGACCGTCCATGCAGGGCCGGGGGAGGCGACAGCCATCGGAAACCTGCTGGCCCAGATGCTGGCGGACGGACAGTTTGACGGCTTAAAAGCGGCCAGAGAGGCTGTTTATCAGTCTTTTGCAGTAAAAGAGTTTAAACCGGGCAATCATTTATAAGGAAAGGTTGGGATTTGTATGATACGGAAATCATTTAAAATGTATTTAAATGAAGGCATGGCGGAGGAATACGAAAAGAGGCATAACATGCTCTGGCCGGAAATGAAGGATATGATCCGCCAATGCGGCGGGCGCAACTATTCCATTTTTCTGGATGAGGAAACCAATGTCCTTTATGGCTATATTGAGATAGAGGATGAAGAGAAATGGGCAAAATCGGCGGACACCGCCATTAACCGGAAGTGGTGGGATTTCATGGCGGATATCATGGAAACCAATCCGGATAACAGCCCGGTTTCCGTGGGTCTGAAGCCGGTGTTTCATTTAGACTGATCTAAATTTATATAATAAGGAGAAGAAAGCCATGACAATCAAGGAAAGATATGAAGCAGCAAAAGAAGTGTATCAGGCCATTGGTGTAGATACCGACAGGGCGGTTGAGGCCCTGAAAAACATTCCCATATCCATGCACTGCTGGCAGGGGGATGACGTGATCGGATTTGACGGGGCAGGCGCCTTATCCGGCGGGATCCAGGCTACCGGCAATTATCCGGGGCGCGCGGGAAATCCAAAGGAACTGATGGATGATATGGATAAGACCTTAAGCCTGATTCCCGGAAAGCACAGGATCAACCTTCATGCCAGCTATGCCATTTTCGACGAGGGAGAATGGGCGGACAGGGATAAGCTGGAGCCCAGGCATTTTGCGAAATGGGTGGAATTTGCAAAGGAAAGAGGGATCGGCATTGACTTTAATCCCACCCTGTTTTCCCATCCAAAGGCTGAAAATGCCACCCTGTCCAGTGAGGATGATGAGATCCGCAGCTTCTGGATCGAGCATGTAAAGGCCTGCCTCCGCATTTCCCAGTATCTGGCCGAGGAACAGGGCACCCCCTGCACCATGAACATCTGGATCCCCGACGGATTTAAGGACATTCCGGCTGACCGGACATCCCCCAGGGCGCGGTTAAAGGATTCCCTTGACCGGATCCTTTCCATGGATTATGATAGATCCAAGGTTTACGTAGCCGTTGAATCCAAGGTGTTTGGAATCGGCATGGAGAGCTGTACGGTGGGCTCCCATGAATTTTATATGAACTACGCCTCCAAGAATGATATCCTCTGCCTGCTGGACAGCGGTCACTATCATCCGACGGAAGTGGTATCCGACAAGATTTCTTCCATGCTCCTGTTCTTTGACAAAGTGGCTCTTCATGTAACCAGGCCCGTGCGCTGGGACAGCGACCATGTGGTGTTGTTTGACGATGAGACAAAGGAGATCGCCAAGGAGATCATACGGGGCGGAGCGGACCGTGTCCTTCTGGCTCTGGATTTCTTTGACGCCAGCATCAACCGTTTGAGCGCCTGGGTGGTGGGCATGCGGAACATGCAGAAGGCCCTGCTGAATGCCCTTCTTCTTCCGGATGAAAAACTTGCAAAGCTGCAGAAAGAACGCAATTTTACCGAGCAGATGGTGCTTCAGGAAGAGCTTAAGCTGTATCCCATAGGCGATGTGTGGAATTACTTCTGTGAGCTGAACGGGGTTCCTGCAAAAGAAGACTGGTTTGAAGAAATACGAAGCTATGAAAAAGAAGTGCTGATCAACCGGAAATAAGGAGAAAATAACATGAAGATTTTAGATGCAGAATTTGTAAAAGGCTTTATCCGTGTATGCGACGACGGATTTCATCAGAACTGGCATGAGAGAAACGGCGGCAATTTAAGCTACCGGATCAAACCGGAAGAAGTGGAATCGGTCAGTGAAAACTTAACGGACAAAAACCCCTGGCAGCCCATCGGCACCGGCGTGAAAGGCCTGGCAGGAGAATATTTCATGGTGACCGGAAGCGGGAAATATTTCCGCAATGTGATTCTTGACCCGGCGGCCAATGCCTGCATCATTGAAATAGACGAAAGCGGAGAGAATTACCGGATCTGCTGGGGACTGGTAAACGGCGGGCGCCCCACCAGCGAGCTTCCTTCCCATCTCATGAATCATGAAGTCAAAAAAGAAGCCACCGGCGGTAAGCACCGGGTGATCTACCATGCCCATCCTGCCAATGTCATTGCACTCACCTTCGTTCTGCCTCTGGAGGATAAAGTGTTTACAAGGGAATTATGGGAAATGGCAACGGAATGCCCGGTCGTATTCCCGGCCGGTGTGGGCGTAGTGGGCTGGATGGTTCCCGGCGGCCGCGACATCGCAGTGGCGACCAGTGAGCTGATGAAGAAATACGATGCGGCCATATGGGCCCATCACGGTCTGTTTGCCTCAGGAGAAGACTTTGATCTGACCTTCGGCCTCATGCACACGGTGGAAAAGTCCGCGGAAATTCTCGTTAAGGTGCTTTCCATCCGTCCGGATAAGCTTCAGACCATCACGCCTCAGAACTTCCGTGACCTGGCAGCAGATTTTAAGGTAAGCCTTCCGGAAGAATTTCTATATGAAAAATAGACCATGTATCCGTTCCGCGTAAGAAACGGAGGTACTTAGAAACCGGATGAAAAGGCTGAAATAAGGAAAAAGGAACAGCCGCTGCAGAGCGATTTGCTTTACAGCGGCTGTTCCGGTCTTTTCTGCCTTTGGCAGTTAATCCATTTCATCTTCCTCAATGGTAGTGGTCTCATCCGCCAGATCCTTAACTGCATCTTTGGCGTCTTTTGCCGCTTCCTTCGCCATATCGGCGGCGTTACCGGCCGCTTCCTTAGCCGTATCGGCCGCGTTCTGAAACGCTTCCTTCGCTGAGCCGGCAGTGTCCTGAAATGCTTCCTTCGCCATACCGGCAGTGTCCTGAAATGCTTCCTTCGCCATACCGGCGGTGTCCTGAAATGCTTCCTTCGCCATACCGGAAGTGTTCTGAAACGCATCCCTGGCAGCGCCGGCGGCGTTTCTGGCTGCTTCCCCTGCCGCACCGGCAGCGTCGCGGACTCCATCCTTTGCTGCTTCCGCCGCTTTTTTTGCAGCCTCCGCCGTATCCTCAAATGTTTCTTCCAGAAATTCCTTCCCATCTTCAGCGGCATCTCCGGCTTTTTTGATCATATGCTCCGCAGCGCCTGCCGCGTAATCCAGTCCGCCATCCGCTGTGACGTCTTCCTCATCCGCATCTTCCTGTTCTGTTGCGGAATCAAACATGTCCTTTGCGGTAAATGCAACGGCCGAAGCCGCTTCCTTTGCCGTATCGGTCACAATATTAGCCGCATCCTTCATAAAGTTTTTGGCTGCAGTGGCCGCATCCCTGGCCGCGTCCGCCATATCGGAGGCAGCGGTTTTCAGTTCGTCTTTATTGGCATGCAGAGAAACATAATTGCGGTTCATTGTACTGTCAATTTTTGAAATATCGTCATTTCCGTCATCTTCAAAATCATGAAAGTTCTCTTCCAGTTCCTTGTGGAAGGATTTGTATTTTGTAAAATAAGAGATACCGGCGGCAACAGCGCCGGCTATAGTGGCAAATGCCACGAATTTCCCAAAACCATTACCCTTTTTTGCCATTTAAAACACTCCTTTCATTCTCTTATCCATTGTAATACGTTCATAGAAAAAAATAAAGGTATATAATAAGAAAATTTCTATAAACTATGTAAGAAAGGGGGAAAAAGGTATAAATATGGAAAATTTGTAAAAAAAAAATAAAGTTAGCACTCAACTATTGACAGTGCTAATAATGAGTGATATAACTTAGTATGTGAAGAAAAAAAGATTCTTTCGGTAGGCCAGAAGAAAGAACAAAACAGAAAGCTATGAGGAGGAATTGCAATGAAATTAGTACCATTATTTGACAAAGTTGTGTTAAAACCATTGGTTGCAGAGGAGACAACAAAGTCCGGTATTGTTCTGCCGGGACAGGCAAAAGAAAAGCCACAGCAGGCGGAAGTCATCGCAGTAGGACCTGGTGGTCTGGTAGACGGCAAGGAAGTTACCATGCAGGTTAAAGTGGGCGATAAGGTGATCTTCTCCAAGTATTCAGGAACAGAAGTGGAAACAGGCGAGGATGATGAGAAGCTCGTGATTGTAAAGCAGAATGATATTTTAGCAGTGATTGAATAAATACGGCGGCGGTGCCGCAGGCATTACAGAGGTTTTTAGATAATAGGCATTATAATTTAGAAGAAAACTGGAGGAATGAATCATGGCAAAGCAGATTAAATATGGTGTAGAAGCCAGAAAAGCACTGGAATCCGGAGTAAATCAGTTAGCAGATACCGTCCGTGTGACATTAGGCCCGAAAGGAAGAAACGTTGTTCTGGATAAGTCCTTCGGCGCACCTTTGATCACAAACGACGGTGTTACCATTGCAAAGGAAATTGAGCTGGAGGATGCTTTTGAGAATATGGGCGCCCAGCTGGTAAAAGAAGTTGCGACAAAGACCAATGACGTGGCCGGTGACGGTACCACCACCGCTACTGTTTTAGCCCAGGCGATGATCAACGAGGGAATGAAGAACCTGGCAGCAGGCGCCAACCCCATCGTTTTAAGAAAGGGCATGAAGAAAGCGACGGAAGCAGCCATTGAAGCCATTGCAAATATGAGCGAGCCGATCAAGGGCAAGGCATCCATCGCAAGAGTTGCGGCTATTTCCGCATCGGATGACGAAGTCGGTGAGATGGTAGCCGATGCTATGGAGAAGGTTTCCAACAACGGCGTTATCACCATTGAAGAGTCAAAGACCATGAAGACAGAGCTTGACCTGGTGGAAGGCATGCAGTTTGACAGAGGTTATGTTTCCGCTTATATGTGCACAGACATGGAGAAGATGGAAGCCAATCTGGATGATCCGTACATTCTCATTACGGACAAGAAGATTTCCAGCATTCAGGAGATCCTTCCGTTACTGGAGCAGGTGGTTCAGTCCGGCGCAAGACTTCTCATCATTGCGGAAGATATCGAAGGCGAAGCACTGACAACTCTGATCGTTAATAAATTGAGAGGTACCTTCAACGTAGTGGGCGTTAAAGCTCCGGGCTACGGCGACAGAAGAAAAGAGATGCTGCAGGATATCGCAGTATTAACAGGCGGTACCGTAATTTCCGAAGAATTAGGCTATGAGCTTAAGAACGCAACCATGGATCTTCTGGGACGGGCGAAATCCGTTAAGGTTCAGAAGGAAAATACCGTGATCGTTGACGGCTGCGGCGAAAAGAATGCCATCACAGCAAGAATCGGCCAGATCAAGAGCCAGATCGAAGAGACCACTTCTGATTTCGACAAGGAGAAATTACAGGAGAGACTTGCAAAATTATCCGGCGGTGTGGCAGTTATCCGCGTAGGCGCTGCAACAGAAACCGAAATGAAGGAAGCAAAGCTTCGTATGGAAGATGCTTTATCTGCAGCGAGAGCGGCTGTTGAGGAAGGCGTTATCGCAGGCGGCGGTTCTGCATACGTTCATGCCATCACCCAGATCGAGGACGTTGTAAGCGGCCTTGAAGGTGACGAGAAGACCGGCGGAAAGATCATCTTAAAGGCTCTGGAATCTCCGTTATTCCATATTGTGGCGAATGCAGGGCTGGAAGGAAGCGTTATCATCAATAAGGTAAAAGAGTCCAAAGTGGGCACAGGCTTTGACGCATATAAGGAGCAATATGTAGATATGATCGAAGCAGGCATCTTAGATCCGACCAAGGTTACCAGAAGCGCTCTTCAGAATGCGACAAGTGTTGCATCTACCTTATTGACAACCGAGTCTGTTGTTGCTAATATTAAAGAAAAGACACCTGCAGTTCCGGCTCCGGGCGGAATGGATATGATGTAAAAAGCATATCCTTCACAAAAGAAACACCTTACAGGCATGCCTTTATGCCCTGAGAAGAAGGGCAGGAAAGTAAAAGCACCTTCCAGGTATACCTTTATGCCCTGAAAGGCCATGCAGGAAAGGGAAAGGATCCGGTATTGTTATGAATGAAATGTATGCAGAATGGCTTGTGAAACGAAAGAGTCCGGCTTATACCATGCTGTTAAAGGTGGTGATGGGAATCCTGTGCGTGATCGCGTTTTTTCTTTCCGTTTCTCCGGCTTTCGGAATCTTTGGAGTGATTATTTTGTTTGCCGCCGGCGCGGCCACATACTTTGTGTTCCGCAACAGTGAAGTGGAATTCGAATATTTGTATGTGACCAATACGCTTTCCATTGACCGGATCTACGGAAGAAGCAAGAGAAAGAAAGCATGGGAAGGCTCTATGGAAGGAATTTCCATCGTTGCTCCCACCGGTTCCACAGAGGCCAGGGATCATGAGACCAATAACATGAAAGTGCTGGATTTTTCTTCCCGCATTCCGGGTGCCAAGACTTACACATTGATCAGTCAGTCCGGCGGGGAAAGGGTAAAGATTATTTTTGAACCAAACGACAGGCTGCTTCACTGTATGAAGATGACGGCTCCCCGTAAGGTGGTTCAGCAGGTTTAAAATATAAAGGAGTCAGACGGCTGTTTCAGCTGTCTGACTCCTTTTTGCAGGCTGAGGGGCTGTCCTACAGATCCACAGCGACGTTAAATGCATCAAAGTTGGCGCTTCGGACCGTGCCCACGCATCCGCAGTCCCCGATCACATAGGCGGGAACGGATAGCTTCTCCCTGATTTCAGCAGCAAGATGATCTTCCGGAGCAAGTCCCATGGCAATGATGCAGGTATCGGCTGCTAAGACCTTTTCTTTGCCGTTTTTGAGCTGAACCACCACGCCATCATTTGTAAACCGGACAATTTTGCTGTCTCCGGCTAACCGCACGCCGTTTTCTTTTACTTCGTCCATCAGGGCGACCCGGGTGATGAAAAACATATCCTTACAGAAATCTTCCTCCGGAATCATATCCACAACGGTTACGTCCTTCCCCTGTTTTGCAAGGGATACTGCACATTCCACTCCGGACAGGCCGCCGCCGCATACGACAACTTTTTTTCCGACGGCTTCTTTTTCTCTCTCCACGCTGCGCAGCATCTTCACATGTTCGCCCTCGATTCCGGGGATGCCGGGTTTGATAAACCGGGATCCTGTTGCAATGATGACAGCGTCCGGTTTTTCCTTTTCAATCAGATCCGTGTCAACCGTGGTGCCCAGCCGGATGGCCGCTCCGCAATTCATGGTGGTATGGATGCTCCATTCCGTATAATCCCGCATTAAGTCCTTAAAGGTTACTGCACCGCCGTCGTGGAGCAGGCCGCCCAGCCGGTCTGTTTTTTCATACAGGGTGACCGAGTGGCCCCTTTTCACCAGAGTCTGTGCTGCCGTCATTCCTGCCGGGCCGCCGCCGATCACCATGACCTTTTTCTTCTTTACGGCTTCCGGAATGGTTTTGTAACGGTATTCTCTTCCGTTGACAGGATTCACCGCGCAGCGTACGGGAAGTCCGTGGAAAATCCGGCCGCATCCATCCATGCAGCGCAGGCAGGGGCGGATATCCTCGGTTTTACCGGCTAAAGATTTGCGGATCAGTTCAGGATCAGCCATGAAAGAACGGCACATGCCCACAATGTCGGCCTTTCCGGAGGAGATGATTTCCTCGGCTTCTTCCAGGGTAAAGATATTTCCTACGACGGAAACGGCGATGTCCAATTCCTTTTTTGCCGCCCCGGCAAATTTAACGTTCTGCATTTTTTCCTGAAGATATAAGGGAACCGAGTATTTCACACCTTCGGACATAAACACATTTCCGCAGGAAAAATTCACAATATCAATGGATTCCTGAGCTCTTTTTACATAGGCAAGGGATTCGTCAAAACGCAGGCCGTTTCTGGTCATTTCATCTCCGCTGACCCGCATTTCGATCACCATGTCGTTTCCTGCCGCCTGCCGCACTGCCCGGAGAATTTCCAGCGGGAAACGCATGCGGTTTTCCAGACTGCCTCCATACTCATCGGTCCGGAAGTTGCTTTCCGGGGAAAGGAACTGCCCGAGAAGATTGTTGTGCCCGCTGTGGATCATGATCATGTCAAAGCCGGCTTTTTTTACACGTGCCGTGCATTCCGCAAAACGGTTGATCACCCATTCCATATCCGCCCGGTCCATGACCTTCAGCTCCTGCATACAGCCGGGAATGGGGACGTCCGATGGTGCGAAGCCCGGCTTTACATTCATGGAAGGGACGCCGCCTCTGCCTGCGTGTGCCAGCTCGATGGAGAGCTTGGCTCCGTAGCGGTGAACCTCTTCCGGAAGCAGAGACATGCCGGTGATGTATTTGTCATGGAGAACATTTAACTCCCCATAAAAGCACATGGCCCGTTCGTGATCAATCTGGGTATCCCCAAGGGTGACGTAAGCGACTCCGGTTTCCGCCTGTGTTCCCACAAACTGCAGCATCTCGTTGGTGACCTCCCCTTCAGAGGTTGAGAGACAGCAGACCATTGGGGTATACTGCAGCCTGTTTTTAAAAGTGGTGCCCCGGATGGTGAGGGGTTGAAATACGTGTGGATAGTTCTTCATAGAAATAGCCTCCTTTATTGATAATTTCTTAACATTAATTATAAGCAGGGTTGAAATTAAAAAGCAAACAACCATTTTTTGTACATACAACCCAAAAAGAAGGAGGCAGGGCTTCTGAAAGAAGTGGAAATTCACCATATACTTTGTTATAATAATGTCAATAGAATTTTTGAAAGGAGGACTCAGGCCATGGACAACAAGCAATTGCGGTTTTTTTTAGCGATCTGTAAGGAGCTCAGTTTTTCCAAGGCGGCCAGAAAGCTGTTTGTCACCCAGCAGGCCCTCAGCAAAGCCATTAAAAATTTGGAGAATGAACTGGGAATTTCTCTGTTTTACCGCACCAATGCGGGAATCACATTGACCGAATACGGAAAATACCTTGAAAAGAAAAGCCGTCATGTTCTGGAAGAGTTTGATATGATCATGCAGGACATGAACAATATGAAAAACAATGAACAGGGTGAAGTCCGGGCCGCTTTCTCCTTCGGGGTAATGAGTGCATTGTCTCCAGACCTGATCTCGGAATTTCAGAAAACCCATCCCAGGATACAGCTGAAAATAGAAGAATATCCGGATAAAGAATGTGAAGAGGCCGTGTTAAGCGAAAAGGCGGCCGTGGGATTCACCATTGCCCCGGTCGCCCCGGACCTTTTTGATTATAAAACAATAAAACGGGACCGGATGTGCCTGATCGTCAACCGGTCCAACCCGCTCAGCCGGAAGGACCGGGTTGAGTTTTCCGAGCTCAGGGATCAGAAATTTATCCTTGTCAATGAAAACTTTAAGCTGTACCACAACTTTATGAATGGCTGCATTGCCGCCGGATTCAAACCGCAGATATACCATACCACCATGGAAATGATTCTGGTGCAGAAGCTGGCTTGCAGCAACAAGGGAATCGGAGTCAGCGTTCTCTTTATTTCTGAAAATATACCCGATACCTGCGCGGTTACCTTTGCGGATGATTCCTGTACCTGGGAGGTCTGTCTCATTACAAAGAAAAACACCGCAGTGGACCATGCCACCGGGCTGTTTATTGATTATATCTGCGGGATCCATGACCTGCGCGTGCAGGATTATAATGACAGGCAGAAGAAGGCAGAGAATGCTTCCCCGGAATGTCCCCGGGTGTCCACGGAGGACGGAAAAAATCGGTAAAATGTCCGTTGACAACCTCTGTAAAATTTGTTAAACTATGTAACTAACAAGCCAAAGGGCTTATTAGAAATATTAATAATAATAAAAAGAAGGAGAGGAAAAATTAATGGGTACAATTATTGGCGAAGGTATTACTTTTGATGATGTGCTGCTGGTTCCCGCCTATTCAGAAGTAATCCCCAATCAGGTTGATTTAGCGACCAACCTTACGAAAACCATCAGGCTCAACATTCCGCTTATGAGTGCAGGTATGGATACCGTAACCGAGCACCGCATGGCAATTGCCATGGCCAGACAGGGAGGGATCGGCATTATCCATAAGAACATGTCGGTGGAGGAGCAGGCAGAAGAGGTCGATAAGGTCAAAAGGTCAGAAAACGGCGTCATAACGGACCCATTTTATTTATCTCCGGAACATACATTAAAGGATGCGGACGAGCTCATGGGCAAGTTCCGCATTTCAGGCGTACCCGTTACTGAAGGCAAAAAGCTGGTGGGAATCATCACGAACCGTGATTTAAAGTTTGAAGAAGACTTCAGCAGGAAGATCAAGGAATGCATGACTTCGGAAAACCTGGTTACGGCCAGGGAAGGAATTACCCTTATGGAAGCCAAGAAGATCCTGGCAAAGGCAAGGGTGGAAAAGCTTCCCATAGTGGATGATGATTTTAACTTAAAGGGTCTGATCACCATCAAGGACATTGAAAAGCAGATCAAGTATCCTCTGTCCGCAAAGGATGGACAGGGCAGGCTTTTGTGCGGGGCGGCAGTCGGAATCACCGCCAATGTGCTGGACCGGGTGGGTGCTCTGGTGGCTGCCAAGGTGGATGTGGTGGTTCTGGACTCCGCTCACGGGCATTCCGGGAATGTCCTCCGCTGTGTGAAGATGATCAAGGAAGCTTATCCGGACCTTTCTGTGGTTGCCGGCAACGTTGCGACCGGAGAGGCCACGAAGGCGCTGATCGAGGCCGGCGCGGATGCGGTGAAGGTGGGAATCGGACCGGGATCCATCTGTACCACCCGTGTGGTGGCAGGTATCGGCGTTCCCCAGATCACTGCGGTCATGGACTGTTTCTCCGTCGCAAAGGAATACGGGATCCCGATCATCGCTGACGGCGGAATCAAGTATTCCGGAGATTTGACAAAGGCCATTGCGGCCGGTGGAAGCGTATGCATGATGGGAAGTATGTTCGCCGGGTGCGACGAGAGTCCGGGAACCTTTGAACTGTACCAGGGCAGAAAATATAAGGTATACCGCGGCATGGGCTCCATTGCAGCCATGGAAAACGGCAGCAAGGACCGCTACTTCCAGACCGATGCCAAGAAGCTGGTTCCCGAAGGGGTGGAGGGCCGTGTGGCCTACAAGGGACTGGTAGAGGATACGGTATTCCAGATACTTGGGGGCCTGCGGTCCGGTATGGGATACTGCGGAGCACAGGATATCAGAACTCTGCAGGAAACAGGCAGATTCATAAAGATCACGGCGGCATCCTTAAAGGAAAGCCATCCCCATGATATCCATATCACAAAGGAAGCGCCCAATTACAGCATTGACGAATAAGAAGAAACAGCGGTTCAGGCACAGGCCGGGAACCGTCGGTTTTACGCCGGGCATTGGGATGCCCGGCGTTTTTTTGTTTTTTCATGGGGACTTTACAAAAAATTTGCAAGAAAATAACTGAAATTTGGTATCCTGAAAGCCGCAGAGCTATTATAATGGTGTCAGTGAAAGGGCTGTGAAACCTTTCAGACTTAATTGAAAATTCTATGGCGGTGCGCCTTGCACCGCATCAAATCGAAAAAACAATAGGCCACTTTTTTGCAGGATATGAGACCTGACTATTTTGGGCCTGCCATTTGCAGAAGGATAGAATGATATTTTATTCTTTTACATCTGGCAAGCTGAATAATAGTTGGGTTTGTTTTTTTGTAAACCCCGATCATCCAAAAGAGGTGATTTCATATGGCAATTAAACAGTCAATACAAAAATACGTCAGAAAAAGCAGGTTCCGGCAGCTTAAAAATTATTTCTACATAATGCCCGCGCTTATTTTCCTGTTTTTGTTTACAATTTTTCCCGTTTTTCGTTCCGGTTATCTGTCTTTTTTCAAAACCGATCCCATATTTTCATTTATGGATTTTGTCGGTCTTGAACATTACAAAAAAATGTTTCATAGCAGCCTGTTCTGGGAAGTAAGCTGGAATACATTTGTTTACGGCATGCTGCAGATGCTTTTATCCATTGTGTTTGGGTTCTTACCGGCTCTTATGGCAAACAGCAGACGCAATAAATTGAAATCCCTGTTTAAGGTGTCGGTTTTTTATCCCTATATTCTTCCCTGGACGGTCGCAGCAATGGTATGGATGTATATATTGCACCCGACGCGCGGAATTTTGAACACGCTTCTCCATTCAAGAGTGCAGTGGCTGAACAGCTACAGCCTGACGCTGTATGTGCTGGTAATTATTTCAACGTGGAAGACCGCGGGTTTGAATTTTCTGCTGTTTCTATCAGGGATGCAGAGCATACCGGAGGAATTGTATCACGCGTTCTGGCTGGAGAGCAAAAATAAGCTGCAGGCCGTTTGGTATGTCACCATTCCCATGCTGGGCCCGACGACCTTTGTTGCAGCTCTTCTGACGGTCATCGGAAGCTTCCAGTCCGTGGACCTGATTTATATCCTGACCCAGGGGCGTCCCGGCAACTCTACCAATACCCTGATCTATTACATTTATCAGGAGGGGATTACGAACTGGGACATTGGTTACGGCAGTGCGCTGAGCGTATTTCTGTTCGTCTGCCTGTTTGTTTTTACGATCATTTATTTAAGCATGGAAGAGAGGAATGTAAACTATGACAAGTGAGCCGTTTTTTGTAAAAAGGGGACGGAAATGGACGGATGTTTTCATAAATGTCCTGATTCTGATGTTTTCTCTGGCAGCGCTTTTTCCGCTGCTGTGGATTATAATAACAGCGATGAAAAGCCAGGCGGCAATTCTGAAAGAGCCCATGAACATCCGGCCGGACTTGAAAATGCCGGTTGAAAACTTTAAAACGTTATGGCAGCGCGGGGACTGGCCCTTATACTTTAAAAATACACTGCTTCTCACATCAGAAATCTGGGCGGTGCAGATGCTGGTTGCAATTCCCGCCGGCTATGCGTTTGGCGTGCTGCAATTCCCGGGTAAGAAGATCCTGTTTCTGCTGGTGCTGATGCGGCTCATGATTTCACCGGAAAGCGCGATGCTGTCCAATTACCTTACCGTTCTGGAATTAAATGCCTATGACACCCGTGCGGGCATTATGCTGCCTTATGTGATGTCCGCCCAGGCGGTCTTCATTTTCCGGCAGGCATTTAAGCAGATTCCCCCTTCCCTGGGCGAAAGTGGAGAATCGATGGATGCACGGACTTCCGGTACATGCTGTCGGTAGGAATTCCGTTGATAAAACCTTATATTATATCATTTTCCATAATTATCTGTGTCTTTCAGTGGAATGCATTTTTCTGGCCCATGCTGATCACGAAATCACCGGAAAACCGGGTCCTGCCTGTGGCGATGACGTTCTTCGGCCTGCAGGCGGAAAGCGGTTCTGAATGGGGACTGACAATGATGGCGGCCCTGCTTGTAATTGCTCCGCTTCTGCTGCTTTTTATTATTTTCCAGAAAAAGTTTATCAACAGTTTCGTCACGTCCGGCATGAAATGATCCTGGGCAGTTATTGTTCTGAGGCCTCAGAATTTGAAATACATCAACCAGCGAATGAATATGGAGGAATAATCATGTTATAACAAAAAACAGCAATGCTTCTTTCTTTTGCTCTGCTGCTTATGAGCTTCACGGGATGCAGCCCGGCACCTTCCCAGAGCACGGAAGCGCCTTCTGTAACTTCCGTTGCTCCCGGCAGGGAACCAGTCAGCCTTTGGTTTTATTATCCCACTCAGGTAGGCGGTGATCTGGCAAAAAGCATGGAAGAAATTGTAGAAACGTTCAACACCGCCCATCCTGACATCAATGTCACAGCCGTTTACACAGGATCCTATAAGCAGACGGCGCAGAAGGCAATGTCTGATCTTGCTGCCGGCAACGGCCCCAATGTGATCCTGTCGGGCATGCTTGATATTCCGGATTACTACAACGTGGACAAGCTGGAAGACCTCACCCCTCTGATTCAGGCAGAGGGCGGGAGCTGGTCCTCTGATTTTATTGACGGTTTCTGGGGGAATTTTGTAATGGAGGATGGCGGCACCTACGGTTTGCCGTATCAGCACAGCATCTGCGTGCTCTATTACAATAAGGACATGCTGGATGCCGCCAGCGTAAAAATACCGACTACATGGGAAGAGGTGATTGCAGCTGAAGCAGCTTTAAAAGCGTATAACGAAAAAGTCGTTCCCATCGAATTCCCATCGGATGTCTGGGTACTGGAAGCGCTCAGCCTTTCCAATTCCGGAAAGCTTATTGAGAGCAGCACCCAGACGGCATTTGACAGCAAGCCGGTCGTAGATTCCCTTGACTTAATGGGGAATCTGATAAAGGGAGGGGGCATGATCAGCTCTTATTCGGCAGCGGCCGAGGACTTTGTGGCAGAAAGCTGCGCCATGATGTTTAATTCAACAGGGAATCTGGGATTTGTGGCATCTGATGCAGCCTTTCAGTGGGATGTGGCAATGGTGCCTGTGAATACAAGCCCGGGCTTCTCCTACGGAGGCGGGGGTCTGGTTATGACAGCCGGTCAGACAGAGGCGCAGAAAGCGGCGTCCTGGGAATTCATGAAGTACATGACGAGTCCGGAAATAACTGCGGAATGGATGTCCGCAAGCGGATATTTTGCAGTGCGTAAATCTGTGAGTGAATTACAGTCTGTGAAAGATTACTATGCGAAGAATCCCCAGATGCAGCATGCTGCGGACCTGCTTCCGTTTACGGCCGCACAGTGGTCCACGAAAAATTACTGGGATATACGCCTGCATGCAGACCGCGCTGGATTCTGTCCTGGTGGACGGTACCGTCTCCGCAGAAGATGCTCTGACTAAGGCTCAGGCGGATGCTATGGCAGCCCTGAACGAATAGCCGCTGTGAAGCTGCACATCATCCGGCATGGGGAGCCGGACTATGAAAATGACACATTGACGCCTCTCGGACTGAAACAGGCAAAAGCGCTTACAAATCTGCCGGAAATTATGGCGGTCCGCCGTGTATTGTCCTCCCCCATGGGGAGGGCGAAGGAGACCGCCCGGCCCGCTGCGCAGGCGGCAGGAATTCCGGTAGAAATTATTCCGTGGCTGCGCGAAATGGATGACGTTGTGGTATGGGATAAAAAAAGGCCCGATCTGGCGGTCTGGAACCTGCCGCCCCAGCGCTTAAGCCCCATGGAATCAGGCAGCTGGTTGGATGAAGAAATATTTTGCGGCACAAAGCTTATCAGACGATGGGAGGAGCTTTGTGCCGGAGCTGATGCTTTTCTGGCTCCCTACGGCATTGTCCGGAAGAACGGGGGCTGGAGCGCAGACGGCTTAGAGAAGGATTCTTTGGAGCTGGCGTTTTTTTGCCATCTGGGTGTGGGCCTGACTCTGACGGCCTATTTGCTGGATGTGTGTCCGCCTGCTTAACCTATTTTGGGGGTTCTGAACTGGCCGGTTTTTTTGAAAAGGATCCGGCAGTTATCACGGCAGCAGGGGATTATTTAAGAGGAGGCTCCTTTGAGTATCTGTTTTTGTCGGTATCATATTGCTTTCAGGGGTATTTTAACGGAATGGGGAAAACGCGATTTGTTATGTGCCTGGCACTGATCACCGCTTTTTTTGTCCGCATCCCGCTCACGTATTATTTTAGCAGGCGGCCATTGGTATCGATGTTTGATATGGGCATGACCTTTTCCGTTTCTGCCGGGGCCGGCATGCTGTTCTGTCTGCTTTATTACCGATGGAATGACGGCAGGTCCGGCGTCTGACTTTCCGGCAATAGGAAACAGGTGGAGATCATAAAAGATTCTCCACCTGTTTGATTACCTGTCCGATGGACTCTGTCAGGGACAGGTTTTCGCAGCCCACCACATAATGATTGCATTTGTTTATGGGTATAAGGATTTTGTAGGCCCGGCTTTTGCCGATGGCCTCCGCCATGGCCGGAGTGATCTCTCCCAGGAGAGAATCGGCAATGACGATCCCGATGGGACCGATGATGGCATCTGCGTCACGGCAGGCCACAAGGACCGGGTTCTCGCCGGTTGCGCCCGCATCCGCTCCTGCCTTTAACATGGCGGAGGTGGCAATGGAATTGGTCCCGATGGCGATGACAGGAAGTTCCGGGTGGGACTTTTTTAGCTGGGCAATGACGGACTGTCCCATTTTGCCGCCCTGCCCGTCGATGATCACGATTTTCATGGCTCCCTCCTTATCCTCTATTGTAGTATAGGAAAGGAAAGAAATCAAGAGCATGGAGGGACGAGCTTTACCCTGCCTCCCCGTTCCAGGCAGTCCGGCAACAGGTCATAGTCCTCCGGGATATGTCCGATGACATTGACCCGTCCGTCGGCGGGGAAGTCCTTTTTTAACAGCTGGATCTCTCCGGAATACCTTCCGTAAAGCCGGTTGTCCATGGTGATGGAGCCTTTTGTCCGGGCATGGCAGCCATGGGGAAGTATTTCCTCACCGGGAGAGCTGTATTCCCGGCTTTCTTCAAAGCGGGCCAGCCAGGAGGGGCTGTCAGGGCGAATGGTAAAAATCTGTCCGTAGAGCCGGACGTGATCCTCCTGCAGAACGGCCGGTATGCTTAAAATGTCTGACCGGGAGGAATCGCTGATTAAGTCCAGCTGGGCTGCGGAAATACCGGGATCTCCGGTGAGCACGCCGTAAAGGCTGTTTTCCGGCCGGCATAGATCCGCCCAGCAGGCATAGGGAGGAAGCCCCCTGTGTTTTTCCAGAGTGGGGAGTCCGGCAAAGACCGGTCCCCGCAGTGTTTCATCTCCGGGAATAAAGGCGAGGACCTTCACTCCCGCGTCCTGCAGGGTTTGGTTCACGGATCGAAAAAAGGGTTCGTCAAGGCCTGTTTCCGGTCTGGGATAGAAATTATGGATGGCATAGACGCTGCCGCCCCTGGCTGCGATCTCACAGGCCAGCCGGTGGTCCCGGGTGCTGGCGTTGACCGCCACCGGGATCCGGCCGGCAATGGCCCGGATCTCTTGGGCGGTAAAACCGTAATCCAGGCGCAGGATGGAGATCCCCATTTCTTCCGCAAAAGTCAGGATATCACCGGAGCTGAATGCCTCCAGGGTCCGTTTGGATACATCTCCTATGATTTCATATTCCTGTTTTACGAGAAACCGGCACATTTCCCGGGCTTTGCTGCAGTAATCAGGGCCGAATTCCTCACTGATGTGAAATGAGGTGAACACAAGCCCGCGGGAGAGCCCGGAAAGGCTCTCCCTCATGGAATCAAAACCATTTACATAGACCGAACGGCCAAATTGTTTAGGCTTTTGCAACTTCGTCCTCCCTGATAAACACGCTTGTGATGATGAATCCGGCGATGTAGGCGATCACAAGGCCAAGAAAATAGTTGAACATGCTGGCCGGACTGCTCATGATGGGTATGGCGAGCAAACCGGAAGGGCTCCAGGCAATGCTCTTTACATGCATCAGCATCACGTAGGCGCCTCCGAATCCGGCTCCCAGGCCCGCCGTGATAAAGGGCCTGCCCAGGGGCAGGGTGACTCCGTAAATGAGCGGCTCGCCGATGCCTAAAAATCCCGACGGCAGGGCGCCGATGATGACGCTCTTTAAGCGTTTGTTTCCGCTTCGCTTCGCCTTGAAATAGATGGCAATGGCCGCTCCTACCTGGCCGGCTCCGGCCATGGCCAGGACGGGGAATAAGGAAACTCCGCCCATCTGTTCCAGCTGGACCGCATAGATGGGAACCAGGCCGTGATGCAGGCCCAAAAGGACCAGGGGAAGGAATACGGCCGACATGATGTAGCCGGAGAGCACGCTGACAACCGGATTGGAGGAATTGACCAGAAGGGACAGGATCCATACCAGTCCGTCGGATAAAAAGCCGGCGGCAGGCATCAGCACCAGCACAAACAGGGTCCCTGTGATCAATATGCTTAAAAAGCCGGTCAGCATGATGTCCAGGACATCGGGAACGTGTTTTCTCACCCAGCGCTCCACCTTTGACAGCACCCAGACCCCGACAATGACGCCGATGATTCCCCCTTTGCCGCTGATCAGGGTGGAGCTGTTGGGGATCTGCTCATTATAAAGGCCAAAAAATTTTGAAATATCCGTGATCTGTGACATGATGCTCATGGCGCCGATCATGCCGCCCAGAGCCGGAGTCGCCCCAAAGCTTTTTGACGCATTGATTCCGGTGAAGATGGCAAAATACCCCAGGAACGCACCGCCGAAGAGCTTTAACATGGTCACCAGCAGGGTCCAGAAGCTTCCCGTCAGTATTTTTCCATCTACGCCCTGGCCGATGATATTGGCCACGCCGTTGCATAGTCCGGCTGCGATGATGGCGGGGATCATGGGAATGAAAATGTCGGAAATGACCCGGATCCCATTCTTAAAGCCGCCGCCTTTCTGTCCGGCTTTTAAGGCCGCCTTGTTTTCCTGCCAGGAGGAGCCGGCGGAAAGCTCCCTGCCGCTGACGTCGCCGGAAATCCCCAGCTCCCGGCAGATATCCAGAAGCTTTCTGGCTTTTCCAGGTCCCACCACCACCTGGATGTCGATCCCGCCGGCAACCAGACCGAGTACTCCTTCCGCCGCTTTCAGTTCTTCGGTCTTCACCTTTTCCGGATCCTTCACCTTCAGACGCAGACGGGTCATGCAGCTGGCCGCGGCTGAAACATTTTCTTTTCCTCCCGATAATTCCAGGATCTTTTGGACCAATGCTTCATTTGTCATAACAGACACCTCCATAATTGAAATGGGGCGACCGCAATCCCACTGGCTTTAGACGGTGGGTTAAGGTCGCCAAAAGTAGATTTTTGTGTTATGCTATCGTCATGGGAACATGGAAATCAAAAAACAGAAATATCTATTACAGTATCATAGTATTTTTGTATGTAAATACAGAAAGAAGTTGCTTGTATCAGAGCAAATATTAGATGATATCAAACAATTCTCATGCGGGATATGCCAAAAGCATAACGTAATCATCAAATACATGGAAACGGATAAGGATCATATCCATTATATGATAGAAACAGAGCCTGGAATGTCCATTAGCAGAATTGTTAATCCGATGAAAAGTTATACGACATATCATATATGGGAACGGTATCCCAATGATGAGCAGAAAGTGCAGATTGCGAAAACATTTGGCTGTTGCCGGTTTGTATACAATCAGACACTCTTATATCGGAAAGAGGCCTATGAGAAAGAGAAAAAATCTGTTAGTAAAACAGAGTGTAATATGGAGTTAAAGAAAGAATATGAATGGTTGAGAGAAGTGGATAAGTTTGCACTCACCAATGGTGAAATAGGTTTGGATTTAGGAATTAAAGACTTGTGTATCACTTCAGATGGGAATAAATACGAAAATCCTAAGACGATAAAGAAATATGAGAAAAAGCTTATAAAGCTTCAAAGGCGGTTGGCAGATAAAGAAAAAAGAAGCAGCAATTATTGTAAAACCAAGAAACAGATAGCATTATGCCACGAGAAAATCACAAATACAAGAAAAGATTATCTGCACAAGATTTCCCATGAGATTATCAACGAAAACCAAGTGATAGTTTCGGAGAATCTCCAGATAAAGAACATGGTAAAAAAGCATCATCTGGCTAAAGCACTATCAGATGCCTCGTGGTATGAGCTGACAAGACAATTAGAGTATAAGGGTGCGTGGAACGGAAGGAAGTATATCAAGGTAGATACGTTCTTTGCGAGCAGCCAGATATGTTCCAACTGTGGGTATCAGAATACCGACACAAAAGATTTGTCTGTAAGGAAATGGAAATGCCCTGCTTGTGGGACAGGACATGACAGGGATGTAAATGCAGCTAAGAATATACTTGCGGAAGGATTAAGACAAATAGCATAAACAACAATATATAGGGCAGGGACTGCCCGAATTAACGCCTGTGGAGATAGTAGGTTACGAGGTCGTAGAAGCAGGAAGCCCATTGGCTTTAGACAATGGGTAGTTCACATGAACTACCTTATGTTTATTCCGGATCCCCGGGAACACATGCACGGATATGCCCGCGGGATTCCTTTAATTTCTTTTCCGCTTCTTCCGGCCCTGTGCCCATGAGCTGCATGGCTATGGCCAGATTTACGCTTCCTCCTGCTTCCTCCAGCAGCCTTCCGGCTTCCCATGGCTCCGCTCCGGAAGATGGCTTCATTGGCGGCCACATACAGGTTATAATCCGCCATTTCCGAAAGAGGGGATACCGAAAAGCGGGTGATCAGGATAATTTTTGCTCCTCCCTGCTCATGTTGCGGGCCTGGAGAAGCTGGGAGTGCCAGTCGTCGTTTAAGACGCAGGACTTGTTGATCCGGAGAAACTTTAAATAAGCATCCCGGGCCACCAGAAGGGAAGAGCCGATCCCGAACAGGCAGATGGTCCTGCATTGGCACAGCAGGTCGATGCCGCTTTTCATGACGGATAAATCGGTTAAGTTCCGGGTGTCCTCCAGGGAGGCGATGTTCTTATATGTAATTTTGTCAATGATCTGCTCCAGGGTATCTTTTTCCGTGATTTCTTCCAATTTTTCCCTGGCGCTCTCCTGACGGACAGCCGGACAGCCTGCTCCGGCGTATCGAGCATATAACGGACAATGCCGGCCTCCGCAGAACTCATTTCTTTCTGGTATTCTCTCAATCGGACCAGTACACTTTTCATTTTCATTCCCCTTCGTTGTGGTATCAGTATATGCGGCGCGAATCAATAGTTCAAGATATTGGTATCTTTATGAAATTTTGTACCACACATTGGAAGAAATGTCTATTTTATTGCTTGTATCATGCCGGAATTTGGGCAATTTATTGACCTGGTGAATGGAAGGGCCTATAATAAGACCAACGGAACACCGGATAGTGAGGAGGTTTTTTATGAAAGCGGATTTTCACATGCATTCCTGCTTTTCCGACGGCAGCGATACCGTCATGCAGATTTTTTCCCTTACAAAGGAGAGGGGAGTGGAGGCGGCCGCCATTACGGACCACGATACCGTGCTGGGGCTTGGGGAGGAGGAAGAGGCGTCCGAAAGATACCGCATACCCTTTGTGCCCGCGGCAGAGTTTACGGCGGCAGAGGAGGGGCTTAAGATCCATGTGCTGGGATATGGGATCGACCCGGGGAATGGGGAACTGCTCCGGTACTCCCTGGATTTTCTGGAGGCAATGAATGAAAGGTCCGGATCCATGATCCAAAAGATGAGGCTGGCCGGAATTGAAATCGAAGAAAGGGAATTTTTTGAGAAATCAGGAGGAGGCCCCCTGTACCGGGGAAAGCTTCTGGGCGTTCTGGCTGATCACGGATTGATAAAGAGGGAAGAAATCATGGAGAATCTGCCCCGCTTCTTCGGAAAAGGCGGGCCCTTTGAAACGGCCGATCCCTTTCCATACCAAAGCTTTCACAGCACATGCGCCATGATAAAAAGAGCGGGAGGCAGGGCTGTTCTGGCACATCCGGGGAAAATAAAAAGAAAAAACAGGGCGCTTTATGACGCCCTGATAAAAGAGGAATGCCTGGATGGACTTGAGGTTTACCATCATGATAATCCCAAGGAGGTGCGGCAGGAACTCCTGGCCGCAGCCGCAGCCCGGCGCTTACTGGTCACCGGCGGCACCGATTATCACGGGCATTATATGAAACAGCCGTCTCTCCCGGGGGATGAATATCTGCCGGAAGAGACCATTGCAGGATTCATGAAGCTTTTTAAAGGTCAATTCTGTTTATGAGGCAGCCGGCCGCGGAAGAACCTTTTTTTCAGTTCTGAGAAGCTGAAGGGGATCAGCGGATAAATATAGCTCTTTCCCGCAATGGTTTTGTTGAACACAATGGCGCAGAGGGAGAGCACCACACCGCCTACGAATCCCCAGAAGTTGAAAAGAGCGGTGGTAACAAGCATGATCATACGCATGAACTTAAAGGCATAACCCAGTTCAAAGCTGGACTGGGAGTAATTTGCTATGGTCACAAAGGACATATAAAGCATGGTCTCACTGTTGAACCAGCCGGATTTTACCGAGTATTCACCCAGTACAATACCGGCGATCACGCTGAGGGGAGTGGTCAGCATGCTGGGGGTGTTGACAGCGGCCAGCCGCAGACCGTCAATGGCGAATTCCAGGATCAGAAGCTGGAAGAGCAGAGGGACCTGGGGCTCCTCGGACAGCCGTATGAACTGCAGCCAGGAGGGAATGATTTCCGGGTTCTGCATGAACAGCAGCCATAAGGGGGTCATGAACAGGGTCAGTATGGAAATGATCAGACGGGACAGCCGGAGATAAGTTCCCGTAACCGGGGGGAAATAATAGTCATCGGCTTCTTCTATGATATCAAAAACAGAAGAGGGCAGGATCATGGCGGAGGGAGAGTTGTCCACCAGGATGATGATGTTTCCTTCCAGGATGGAGGCTGCTGCTGTATCAGGGCGTTCCGAAAACTTAAACTTCGGAAAGGGGTTGAACCATTTATGGGGATAGATGCACTCCGCAAGGCTTTCCTGGTTCATGGTCAGGGCATCCACCTTCAGCTTGCTGATGCGGCCTTTTATCATGGACAGAAGCTGCTCATCCACCCTGCCCTTGAAATAGCAGATTGCGATATCCGTATGGGAGCTTTCCCCTGTATTCATGATTTCCATGGTGAGCTTGGGATCCCGTATTCTCCGGCGGATCAGGGCGGTATTGAATATGAGGGTTTCCACAAAGCCGTCCCTGGAGCCTCTTAATACCTTGTCCTTTTCCGGCTCCGACACTCCCCTGGCAGGATAGGTGCGGCAGTCCACGGTCAGACAGGTGTCATAGCCGTCAATAAACAGGCAGGATATCCCCATTAAAAGCTGGGTGATCATCTGCTCATCATTTTTGACCAGACCCACCTCTCCGTAAGGAATATATTTTTTGGAAAAGGTATGGGCGTCGGGAGGCATATCCTCTTCCTTTATGGAATAAAAGCCCGGAATGATTCTCAGCCACACCTCATCCTTGGTGAAGCCGTCGATGAAGTAAATGCAGGCTTCCCGGCCGGCCATATGCACGGTTCTGTATACCACGTCAAAGTTTGTCTCAAGATCCAGCTTATTTTTCAGATAATTCATGTTATCGGATAGCTTTGTGGAAAATTCCATGATGATGATCTCCTTGCTTTTTCATTGTCGGCATTTCTTTCCTATGGAAAGTATGTGCATTTTTCATAAAAATATGTTTCATAAAATCTGTACGTAAGGCAAGGACTTACGGAAGGAATTTGTATGAAAAATTGTTGCAATGTTTCTTGTATACAAGATCATTTTTGGTGAAATACACTAAAATCATTGACTTTTTGGGGAATGGATGGTATTATCGTCCATGTGAGAAGCACAAAGGGGTGCCTTTCGTGTATGTATTCGGCATGGGGATGCCAAATAGCGGAAACTAAATAGTGTGACGGTTTCAGATCGTGACGGAGGATTGCCTTCTGTGGGGGAAGGGCAGTCCTCTATTAATTTTAAAAAAATTATTGATACGGGAGAAGAAGTTACATATAATATGTCTCAGACACCCTGGGGATAAGGAGGAATTTTATGTGGAAAAAACTGAGAAGAGATAAGCGCTTCCGCACTCTGATGACAACGGCAGCCGTTGTGGTATCCGCGCTTTTACAGACGTTTGTGATACAGGCGTTTATCGGGCCGGCCGGCCTTTTGTCCGGCGGCTTTACCGGGATCGCCATTTTGATTGACCGGGTGACCTCCCTGATTGGATTCAACATATCCACCTCACTGGGAATGATAGCATTAAATATACCGGTTGCCTGGGCCTGCAGCAGGAGCATCAGCAGACGGTTCACTTTTTTTTCCCTGCTGCAGGTTTTTCTGGCCAGTATTTTTTTGAAAATATTTCATTTTTCACCCATATTTGAAGATGAGATCTTAAATGTGATCTACGGAGGGGTATTGTACGGGTTCGCAATCGTCCTTGCGCTCCGGGGAAATGCCTCCACCGGAGGAACCGATTTCATCGCCCTTTACGTGTCCAATAAGACGGGAAATTCTATCTGGACCCATGTGTTCATTGGAAATGTGATCCTGCTCTGCATATTCGGGCTGATCTTCGGCTGGGATTATGCAGGGTACTCCATCCTGTTCCAGTTTGTGGGCACAAAGGTCATATCCACCTTCCATCACAGGTACGAACGGGTCACCCTTCAGATCACCACGACGAAAGGGCCGGAGCTTGCGGCCAGGTATGTAAATACTTTCCGCCACGGCATTTCCTGCGTGGAAGCGGTGGGAGGCTACAGCGGGAAGAAGATGTATCTCCTTCATACGGTGGTGTCCTCCTATGAGGTGGAAGACATCGTTAGCCTGTTCCACGAGGTGGACGGGGCTGTTATCGTGAATATGTTCAGGACCCAGCAGTTTTACGGATCATTTTACAGGGCCCCCATGGAATAGGTCCTGCTTTCGGAGCCGGGCTGAAGGCTTATGTTTTTTCAGCTTGCTGTAACGGTAGAAGTATATCACAAATAAAACTGAAGTGACTGTCCAGGTCATGGGGTAGCTGAATATCACGGTCTCTATGACGGGATGTAAGGGAACCGCCACCCAGATCCAGACAACCCGGAGCGCGCAGACTCCCAGACAGGTGAGGAGCATGGGGATCCAGCAGTCTCCTGTTCCCCGGAGGGAGCCGGAACAGATCTCAATGCAGACATAGGTGAAATAGGCGGGAACCAGATAGCGCAGTATTTCCGTCCCTATGCCGATGACAGCGGCGTCGGTGGTGAATAAAAGGAAAATATAACTGCCGAAGGTATACAGCAGGAAACTCAGTCCGATGGCGGTCACAAAGCTCATGATCATGCAGATCCGGATCCCTTTCCAGACCCTGTCCTTTTTTCCGGCGCCGTAATTTTGTCCCACAAAGGTGGTGATGGAGATCCCAAAGGCGCTGATGATGGTAAAGAACAGGGTGTCGATCTTTCCGTAAGCGGTCCAGGCGGCGATGGTATTGGTTCCCAGGGCGTTGATGCTGGACTGGATGATGATATTGGAAGACGAATACATGACGGACTGGAGGCCGGCGGGAAAGCCGATGCGGATGATGCGCCCCAGGATATCCCGGTGTATCCGGATGGACTTTGGCATCAGGCGGTAGGATTTATTCGTGCGGACCAGGACCAGGATCACCAGAACAGCGCTGATGAACTGGGAAATAATGGTGGCCAGGGCAGCCCCGCGGACGCCCATGTGCATGTATACCACAAACAGGATGTCCAGGATGATATTGGTAAAGCAGCTGGCAATGAGAAAATAAAGGGGCCGCCTGGAATCTCCGATGGCCCGCAGGATTCCCGCCCCCATATTGTAAATCAGGTTTCCGGTCACCCCGATAAAATAGACCCGGATGAACGAAACCGCGTAATGCAGGATGTCGTCGGGGGTGCCCATGGCCCTTAAGGCATAGGGCGCTCCCAGCATCCCCACAAATGTAAAGGCCACGCCGCTCACAATGGAAAAAGCGATGGCCGTATGAACCGCCTTGCTGACATTTTCGTCCTGCCTGGCTCCGTAAAACTGGGAGATAATGACCGTTGCGCCGGAAGAAAGCCCTATGAAGAATCCGATCATCAGATTGATGAAGGTTCCCGTAGGGCCTCCTACAGCTGCCAGCGCTTCTTTTCCCACAAACCGTCCCACGATGATGGCATCGGTCGTATTATAAAGCTGCTGAAAAAAGGTTCCAAATAAAATAGGAAAGAAAAACAGAAGAAGCTGTTTCCATATCACTCCCTCTGTAATCTGATTTTGCTCCGTCGCATCTTTTGTCTCTATGTTCTGACACATACTATTTCCTCTTTCCGGCCCATGCACTTTGGGCATAAAGGTATACCCGAAGGGTGCTTCCTCTTTTTCGTTCATGTAATTATGTATTCCGTCCTCCATTATACAAGCTGAATCAGAAAAACACAATCCCCGTATTATTTCTCTGTCAGCGCTTTTGCAAGAGCCTGGTCCACGGCATTTAACAGCACGCCTGAGGTGTACCGGGTCTCCGTGGAATAGGATACGTTTTTCGTTGACTGATTCTTTACAATCTGCTCGGATAAGTTATCCATGGCCGGCTGCATCAGAGGATACATGGTGGTAACGGATTCGCTTAGGGGAACCAGGCTGACTGAGGTGATTTTTTTGGAGTCGACCGTCACCTGCACGTTGATATCCTGGCTATTGAGGGTGATGGCTGAGGAATAAACTCCCGGTACATAGAGCACAGGATCGCCGGAAGCGGGAACAGTGTCCTTCTTGGGGCGGAACATGACTAAAAAAAGAGTGATGAGGAGGATTCCAAGGCCGACGAAGATTGCAGTATAGATGATTTCTTTCATTCGTAATACGACGATTTTAGTTTTGGAGCTCATAAAGAAGCCCTCCGTACAGTTTTGTTATAATGTATTATTGCACCGTGGGTTTCATACCTAAGATTTCATTGTTGTCAAAGGAAATCTGTGTTAATATGATAAGCGAACATGCGTTTTGATGCGCAGAAAAAGGATCACTTGGAAGAAAGGAGGCGTAAAGGCCATGTCCCTTCAGTTTATATTGGGCGGATCCGGATCCGGTAAGACCTTCCGCCTTTATAAGGAACTGATCCGGATGTCACAGGAGGCGCCGGATACCCGGTATTTCGCCATTGTGCCGGAACAGTTTACCATGCAGACACAGAAGGAAATCGTTTCTCTTCACCCCAGCCACGGGGTCATGAATATTGACATCGTAAGCTTTAAGCGCCTGGCCTACCGGGTCTTTGAGGAGCTCGCCGTTACCAATCCCCAGGTCCTGGACGATATGGGAAAGTCCATGGTGCTGCGGAAGGTGGCCGCCAACAAAAAAAAGGAGCTGGTCCTGTATAAGGAGCATTTGTCCAAAGGCGGATTCATATCCCAGTTAAAGTCCATGCTGTCGGAGCTTTACCAGTACGGGGTGACTCCGGACATGCTGGAGGAGAAGATACCGGACACGGCGAGTCCGGTGCTCCGGCAGAAGCTCGCCGATATTGCCGTCATATACCAGGGATTTAAGGATTATATCAGGGATAAATATATCACGACTGAAGAAATTCTAGATGTCCTGTGCAGGGTTCTGCCCCAATCGGAGCTCATCAGGAACAGTGTCATTACCCTGGATGGATACACGGGGTTTACTCCGGTTCAGTACCGGATCCTGGAGCTGTTTCTCCGTTACAGCAGGCGGGTCATGGTGACCGTGACCATAGACCCTTCTGAAAATATGAGCAGAAAGCCGGGAGTACAGGAGCTGTTTTACATGAGCCGGCAGATGATATGGAAACTGAACCTGCTGGCGGAGGAGGTCCGGACCGGAAGAGATGAGGATATCCTGCTCACGGCCCATCCGGCGGTCCGCTTTTGCAGCGGCGGAGAGGAAGGCAGGGAAGGGGAAAATGCCCTGGATTTTCTGGAACAGAATTTATACCGCTACAGGGGAAGATTCTGCAGGAGGGTTCCGGGTGCCATCCGTCTGGTCCAGGCCTTAAACCCGTCGGAGGAAATTGCCTTTGTCATCCGATCCATGGAGACCCGCATCCGGGAACAGGGGCTTCGCTACCGTGATATGGCGGTCATTACCGGGGATCTGGGGACCTATGCCAATGAGATCATTCATCAGTTTCAGTTAAACGGCATCCCTTATTTTCTCGATGATAAAAAGAGCATTTTAAAAAACCCCATGGTGGAGCTCATCCGGTCGGCCATTGAGCTCATCCGGAAGGATTTTTCCTATGAATCGGTTTTCCGCTATTTAAGGACCGGCCTGATTGTGGGAGAAGAGGCCGGGGAGAAAACGGACCGGCTGGAGAACTATGTCATTGCCATGGGCATCCGGGGATTTAAAAAGTGGGATTCCCTGTGGGAAGGCTGGTACAGAGGCGGAAAGGATTTAAATCTGGAGGAACTCAATGAATTCCGGGAGGAGATCATGGGACCCTTAAGGGGGCTTAAGGAAGCATTCCGGCAGGAGGATTCCACCGTAAAGACCATGACCAGAGCGCTGACAGAGCTGCTGATGGAGACGGGCATCGAAGAAAAGATGCTTGCCTTTGAGGCCCGGTTCCGTGAAATGGGTGAATTCGGACTGGCCAAGGAGTACGGCCAGGTTTACGGTCTTGTCATGGATTTATTTGAACGGGTGGCCGGGCTTTTGGGAGAAGAGCATGTGGGGCGCAGGGAATACGCGGAGATCCTGGATGCCGGTTTTTCGGAGATCAAGGTAGGTCTGATCCCGGCCTATGTGGACCGGGTGGTGGTAGGGGATATCACCAGAACCAGGCTGGACCACATCAAGGTGCTGTTCTTTGTGGGGGTAAACGACGGGATCGTACCGGTAAAAAAGGAGAAGAGCAGCTTGTTTACGGACCGGGAAAGGGAATTTCTGGGAAACCTTTCCATGGAGCTGGCGCCCACGGCCAGGGAGGAAGGGTTCCGTCAGAGATTTTACTTATATCTGGCGCTTACAAAGCCGGAGAAGGAGCTGGTCATATCCTATGGGGCCATGGATGGGAGCGGGAAGAGCATGCGCCCTTCCACCCTGGTGGGAGAGTTAAAAAAGCTCTTTCCCGGGCTTACGGAGGTATTGCCTGAAAAAATCAAGGTTCCTTTGTCCATGAGGGAAGCGAAGGACCGTCTGGCCTTCAGTCTCCGGGAGTATGGGAAAAACGGGGGAGACCCGGGATTTTTAGAGCTGTTCAAGGCCTTTTTAAAGTCGGAAGAATACAAAGAGGAAGGGAAGAAGCTGGTGGCAGCCGCTTTCTATTCCTATGAGGAGAGGGGAATCGGAAAGGCGGCGGCAAAAGCTCTTTACGGTCCGGTGATCAGCGGAAGCGTCACCAGAATGGAGCAGTATGCCTCCTGCGCCTATGCCCATTTTTTAAATTATGGATTGGAGCTGATGGAACGGCAGGAATATGAGCTGGCCGCCATGGACATCGGAAACCTGTTCCATGATTCCATTGATCTGTGGTTTAACCGCATGAAGGAGGAGGGAAGGGATTTTAAAAATCTCTCCGGAGAGGAAAGGAAAGCCCTGGTCCATGAATGCGTGGTCCAGGTGACGGAGGAATACGGAAACACCATATTGAAGAGCTCTGCCAGAAACGCCTACTTGGCGGGGAAGGTGGAACGGATCACGGACCGGACGGTATGGGCGCTGTCGGAACAGCTGAAAAAGGGGGATTTCACTCCGGTGGGATTTGAAGTATCCTTTTCCGCCGCCGATGATTTAAAGGCCATGAGGCTGCCGCTTTCCAAAGAGGAAGCCATTCATCTGCGGGGAAGGATCGACCGGCTGGATATGTGCGAGGACGAGGAAGCGGTCTATGTAAAGATCATTGATTACAAGTCCGGAAACACGGCCTTTGATTTGACGGCCCTGTATTACGGCCTTCAGCTCCAGCTGGTGGTTTATATGGATGCGGCCCTGGAGATGGAAGAGAGGCGCAGGCCGGACAAGCCAGTGGTCCCCGCGGGGATTTTCTACTATAATATCAGCGATCCCGTGGTGGAGAAGGAAGGGGAGATGACCGGGGAGGAAATCAGCAGCCGGATATTAAAACAGCTGCGCATGAACGGCCTGGTCAACAGTGATTTAAACGCCATCTCTCACCTGGATCATGAGATTGAAACGGAATCCGATGTCATCCCGGTCGCCTTAAAAAACGGGATCATCCAGGAAGCCAGGTCCTCGGTGGCCGGAGGCAGGCGCTTTGATGCATTAAGAAGCTTTGTACGGGAGAAGCTGAAGGCGGAAGGAAGGGAGATTCTTGACGGGGTCATCGACGTGAACCCTTATAAGCAGGGGAACAGAAGCGCCTGTGACTATTGTCCCTACCATGCGGTCTGCGGATTTGATTTAAAGACCGGAGGATACGGCTACCGGAAGTTCGGCAGCTTAAAATCCGGGGAAATCTGGCCGGTCATAGAAGGGGAAGAGGAGGGAGGAGAAGAAAATGGCGATTCGCTGGACGGATGAACAACAAGCGGTCATTGACAGCAGAAAACGGAACCTGCTGGTGTCCGCGGCAGCAGGCTCGGGCAAGACCGCTGTTTTGGTGGAGCGGATTATCCGGATGATCACCGAAGGAGAAGAACCTTTAAGGATCGACCGGCTTCTGGTCATGACCTTCACCAGGGCTGCGGCCGATGAAATGCGGGAAAGGGTCTTAAAGGCCGTGGATGAAAAGCTTATGGAGGATCCGGACAATTCCCATCTGCAGATGCAGGCGGCCATGATTCCCTACGCCCAGATCACCACCATTGACAGCTTCTGTCTTGGACTGATCAGGGAAAATTATAATAAGCTGGATATCGATCCGGCCTTCCGGGTGGGGGATGAGGGGGAGCTCATTCTCCTGCGGGGCGACGTGATGAAGGAAATGCTGGAAGAATTCTATGAAAAAGGCGATCCCTCCTTTGAGCAGTTCGTGGAAACCTATGCATCCGGAAAGTCGGACCGGGGCATTGAGGACTATATCATGCAGGTGTACACTTTTTCCCAGAGCAATCCCTGGCCGGAAGAATGGCTTGACAGCTGCCGGAGAGAGCTGGAGACTTGCGACATGGAGGGGATCATGGATACCCCGTGGATGAAGTTTCTTTTAAATGATGCCGGGCTCCAGCTTTCTGAGCTGAAAAGCCAGATGGAAGCGGCCATGGAGGTCTGTGAGGAGGAAAACGGACCCCAGGCCTATCTGCCCATGCTGGCAAATGATGTGCGCATGCTGGAGCGCCTGTTAAAAGCAGGCGATTATGAGACCCTGAACGAACAGCTGAAGGAGGTTTCCTTTGACCGCCTGGCCTCCATAAGGAGCAAGGACATAGATCCTGAGAAAAAGGCATATGTGACCGGGGTCCGTGACCGGGTAAAAAAAGCGGTGGGAAAGCTTCTTGAGCTTTACTGCTTTGAATCGCCGGAGGAGGTCCTTTCCGATATCCGGGGGACAGGGGAAGCCGTGACCGCGCTTTTGAATC
Organism: Lachnospiraceae bacterium 54-53; assembly: GCA_041223105.1. Taxonomy (GTDB): domain Bacteria; phylum Bacillota; class Clostridia; order Lachnospirales; family Lachnospiraceae; genus Lacrimispora. The sequence continues at coordinate 39,112 of JBCLPO010000002.1, read as the reverse complement.
TGGCGGGAGAGTATGCCCGCAGATACCGGGAGAAGAAAAGAGAAAGAAATCTGGTGGATTTTAATGATCTGGAGCATTTCGCCCTGGAGATACTTCTGACCAGGGAAGACGGAAAACCTGTGCCTTCGGAGGTGGCCGATGAATTAAGCGGGCAGTTTGAAGAAATACTGGTAGATGAGTACCAGGACAGCAATGATGTGCAGGAAGCGCTGATCAACAGCATTTCCAGGGAACGGTTCGGAAATCCCAATGTATTTATGGTGGGAGATGTGAAACAGAGCATTTACCAGTTCCGTCTGGCCAGGCCCCGGCTGTTTCTGAAAAAGTACGAGTCCTATTCCTCAGAGGAAGGAAAATATCAGAAAATAGAGCTGCACCAGAATTTCCGGAGCAGAAATGAGGTCCTGGAATGTATCAACCAGGTCTTTTACCAGATCATGACAAAAAATCTGGGCAATATCCGCTATACGGCGGACACGGCCCTTCACCCGGGAGCGGAGTTTTTAGAAAACGACGGACGGGTGGGGGAGAAGCCGGAGCTTCTCATGATCCACGGTGCTGAAAATCAGATCAGGCAGCTGGATGAGGATGCCGATTATACCGGCAGGGAAATGGAAGCCAGGGTCATTGCCGCCAAAATCAGAGAATTGACCGATCCTGTAAAGGGGCTTCTTATCTGGGATAAAAATCTGGGAGAAAAGGGAGATTACCGGATCGCCGGGTATGGGGACATGGTCATCCTGCTCAGAAGCTTAAGCGGCTGGGCCGAGGATTTTGTAAATGTCCTGATGAACGAAGGGATCCCGGCCTATGCGGAGCGGAAAACAGGATATTTCACGGCTCCGGAGGTGGAAACCGTTCTTTCCATGCTGAACATCATCGACAATCCCATGCAGGACATCTCTCTGGCAGCCGTGTTTAAATCCCCCATAGGCGGTGTGACGGATGAGGAGATGGCCCATTTGACGGCTGTCTGGAAGCGTGCGGCAAAGAAAGGGCAGGACCGGGGCTTATACGGAGCATGGAGGCATTATCTGGAGGAATATGAGGAGAAGGAAGATCCGGATTATCCGGGCCTGTTTCAGAAACTGGAGTGTTTTTCCCGGATGCTGTCCCATTACAGGGAAAAGTCGGCCTATCTTTCCATCCATGAGCTGCTTTATGATCTGTATGAGGGAACCGGCTATTTTTCCTACGTTTCAGCCATGCCCGCGGGCGAGGTGCGCAGGGCAAATCTTGCCATGCTGGTGGAAAAGGCGTCGGCCTACGAAAAGACCAGCTATACCGGACTGTTTCATTTCATCCGCTACATCGGGAATTTAAAAAAGTACGATACGGATTTCGGAGAGGCGTCTCTGGCCGGAGAGGAGAACACGGTCCGGGTCATGAGCATCCATAAGAGCAAGGGACTGGAATTTCCGGTAGTGTTTCTTGCAGGCATGGGCAAAAAGTTCAATAAGCAGGATGCCTACGGAAAGATCCTCATTGATCCGGACCTGGGAGTCGGAACCGATCATCTGGATCTGGAGCGCAGGGTAAAGGCCCCCACCTTAAAGAAGCATGTGCTCCGGAGGAAAACGGAGCTTGGCGCCATGGGAGAGGAACTGAGGGTGCTTTATGTGGCCATGACAAGAGCCAGGGAAAAGCTGGTGATGACAGGGCTTGACCGTTATCTGGACAAGAAGCTGGACCGGTTCTGCCAGATTCCCCGGGTGGAGGGGCAGATCCCCTTTACCATTCTTTCATCGGCGGATTCTTATCTGGACTGGATGCTCATGAGCCTGTCCGGGAAATATTCCGATGAAAAGCTCCTGTCGGAGGAAGGGCAGGATACGGGAAGTCTGGTGGTGAAGGAGCTGTCCGTATCCGGACTGGTGGGACGGGAGATGGAGCGGCAGGCCGTAAAGCTGCTGACAAAGGAAAGCCTGCTGTCCTTAAATACCGAAAAGGTCTATGACCGGGAATTTGAGGCGGATTTAAAGGCAGCCTTTGAGTACCGGTATCCTTATGAGGCGGATATTCTGCTTCACACCAAGCTGTCCGTGTCGGAGCTGAAAAAACAGGGGCAGTTTGCCGATGATGAAGAGAGCGGGTTCCTGCCCACCATTCCTTCCTTCCTGACGGAGGAGGGGAAAGAGGAGAAGGCGGGAGGAGCTTTCCGGGGAACCGCCTATCACCGGGCGCTGGAGCTTCTGGACTTTAAAAAGGTGCGTACGGAAGAAGAAGTCCGGGCTGCCATAGAGGACTTGAAAAGGGAGAAGCGGATGGACGAGGAGAGCGTTTCTCTTTTATCTCCCAAGCTTCTGGCCGCTTTTTTCGGTTCGCCTCTGGGGCGGCGCATGGCAGCGGCTCAGGCGGAAGGGCGTTTAAAAAAAGAACAGCAGTTTGTGGTCGGGATCCCCGCCCGTGATATGGATGTGGGAGATTCGGATGAACTGATCCTGGTCCAGGGAATCATTGACGCATTTATGGAAGAGGAAGACGGTCTGGTTCTGGTGGATTATAAGACCGATCATATCAGTCCGGGAGAAGAACAGGTGCTGTCGGACCGGTACCAGGTGCAGATGGATTATTACAAACGGGCCCTGGAGCAGATGACAGGAAAGAAAGTAAAGGAAAAAGTCGTATATTCCCTTGCTTTGGAAAAAGAAGTGGTTTTCTAGTCCGCATCTAAAAAAAATTTAGCATTGCTAATAAATTGTTATGTGCTACAATGAGAATAGAAAATATCTATAAGTAAAAGGAGAGGGATGGATATGGTACCAGATCATGAAGTAAGACTTACCCAGATGACAAAAACAGCCGGCTGCGCCGCTAAAATAAGTCCGGGAACTCTGGCCGGAATCCTGGAGAAGCTCCCGAAATTTCAGGATCCCGATCTGCTGGTGGGGATAGAGACCTCGGATGACGGGGCGATTTACCGGGTAAATGATGAGGTGGCTCTCATCCAGACCCTTGATTTTTTTACTCCTGTGGTGGACGATCCCTATATCTTCGGCCAGATAGCGGCGGCCAATGCCTTAAGCGACATATACGCCATGGGCGGGGAACCCAGGGTGGCTCTTAATATTGTGGCCTGGCCCAACTGCGTGAATCCCGAATTTTTAGGAAGGATTCTGGAGGGAGGCGCTTCAAAGGTCCTTGAAGCGGGAGCGGTTCTGGCAGGCGGACATTCCATTCAGGATGACGAGCCCAAGTACGGGCTGAGCGTGACCGGGTTCGTCCATCCGGACCGGGTGTTTAAAAACAGCGGCGCCAGGCCGGGAGATGTCCTCATTCTGACTAAGCCCCTGGGAACCGGGATCGTCAATACGGCGGTCAAGGCGGATATGGCTTCTGAAGAGGCCAGAGAGGAGGTCATAAGGGTCATGACCTCCTTAAACCGGAAGGCCAAGCAGGCGGCGGAGCGTTACGACGTCCATGGCTGCACGGATGTCACCGGTTTCGGCCTGGCGGGCCACGGGGCGGAGATGGCAGAAGGGAGCGGTGTGACACTGGAAATCCGGGTCAGGGATTTGCCGGTCCAGAAGGAAGCGCCCCGGCTTGCCATGATGGGACTGGTTCCGGAAGGCGCTTACCGGAACCGTTCCTACACGGAGAGCCGGGTGGATTTCGGGGATACGGAGGAATATCTCCGCGATATTTTCTGTGATCCCCAGACGTCAGGAGGACTTCTCATCAGCGTTTCTCCCGGGGACGGGGAGCGCATCATGAAGGATCTTAAGGATGCCCGGCTGGAGACGGATTTTCGCATCATCGGACGGGTTGTGGAAAGAGAAGAAAAACTTGTAAAGCTGAGGTAAGGAGTCATGATTTATCTGGATAATGCGGCGACCTCATACCGGAAGCCGGAGGAAGTGGTACAGGCGGTAACGGATGCCATGGTCCATATGGGAAATCCGGGGCGGGGCGCTCATGGGGCATCCCTTGATGCGTCCCGGATGATTTTTAATACCCGGGGCCTTCTGGCTGGACTTTTTCATGCTGGGGACCCGTCCCGGGTGGCTTTTACGGCCAATTCCACGGAGAGCCTGAATATGGCCATTCAGGGCCTGTTCCAGCCGGGGGATCACGTGATCACCACCATGATGGAGCACAATTCCGTGCTCCGTCCCCTGTTTTTGATGGAGGAACGGGGAATCAAGCTGACCATCCTTCCGGCGGATATCAAAGGCAGGATCCATCCCGGGAATCTTGAGGCTTCCATCCGGAGCACCACCAGGGGTCTGGTCTGTACCCATGCCTCCAATGTGACAGGAAATATGAATGATTTAGAGGCCCTGGGCAGGGTCTGTAAAAAACACGGGATCTTGTTTCTGGTGGATGGTTCCCAGACCGCAGGAGTATTTGACATCCACATGGACCGCATGGGGATCGATGTTTTATGCTTTACCGGACATAAAGGGCTTTTAGGTCCCCAGGGAACCGGAGGGATCTGCGTCCGTGACGGGATCTCCATCCGCCCCCTTCTGGTGGGAGGAAGCGGAGTTAAGAGCTATTCCCGGACACAGCCGGAGGAAATGCCGGAGGCCCTGGAAGCGGGGACCTTAAACAGCCCAGGGATCGCCGGCCTTCACCAGGCGCTTTTATACCTTCAAAAAACCGGCATTGAGAATATCCGGAAGAGGGAGCTTGCGCTCATGAAACGGTTCTATGAGGGGGTGAGGGCCATCCCCGGAGTCCGGGTATACGGCGATTTTTCACGGAAAAAATTCCTTATGCGGGCACCTGTGGTGGCCATTAACATCCAGGATCAGGATTCCGCCAGGGTGGCGGATGAACTGGCTTTTACCTATGGGATTTACACCAGGGCGGGGGCACACTGCGCCCCCCTCATGCACCAGGCTCTTGGAACCGTTCATCAGGGAGCGGTGCGTTTTTCCATGTCCCATTATAATAAGGAAGAGGAAATCGATGAGGCCATCCGTGCCGTAAGGGAGCTGAGCCTATGAATTTAAAACAATTGGAAGCCTTTGTATGTGTAGCGGAAGTAAAAAGCTTTTCAGCGGCTGCGAAAAAGCTTTATATCACCCAGCCGACGGTGAGCGCCCATATCAGTACCCTGGAAAAGGAGCTGGGAGCCAGGCTGTTTGTGCGTACCACAAAGGAGGTGGAGCTTTCCCGTGAGGGAGAACTGCTCTATGACAACGCCAGGAAAATGCTGCAGCTGGAAAAGAACATTCTCCGGGATTTCACCCGGAAGGATTTAACGTCCTCTGAAAAAATCATCGTGGGAGCCTCTACGGTTCCGGGGCAGTACATCCTCCCCCAGATCCTGTCCCTGTTTTCCAGGACCTATCCGGGCAATCAGCTGGAGCTTAAGGAAGGCGACAGCATGGAGGTGGTCCGTATGGTGCAGGAAGGCAGGGTGGAAATCGGTTTTACGGGAACTGCAGTTCCGGATCAGACCTGCGTGTTCGAGCCTTTTTATTCCGACCGCCTGGTGGTCATCGCCCCCAACATCGTACGGTACCGGCAGTACGGAAAAACCGGTTTTCCCAGGGAGCAGTTCTATGAAGAACGGTGGATCGTCCGGGAGGAAGGTTCCGGAACCAGAAAAGAAGCGGAGCTCTATTTAAAGGAAATGGGGCTGGACCTAAGCCGCTTAAAGATCGTTGCCACCATCAGCAATCAGGAGGCCATTAAAAAATCGGTGGGAGCGGATATGGGAATTTCCGTCATATCCAGTGCGGCCGTGGAGGATTATGTAAAGCAGGGCTCTTTGCTTTGCTTCTCCTTAGGGGACCAGGAGGTTTACCGGAAGCTGTACATGGTGTGGAGCAAAAACCATAAGCCGGGCAAAGCGGCCAGACTGTTTCTGCAGTTTGTCAGGGAGCTGTACACTTACCTATAGACAGGAGCTATCAGTCAGATGAGGGGAATTCCCGCTGAAAAATGGGCTGTCTGAAAGGAGGAGAGCGGGGAATGAAAGAGAAAGAATTTAAGGTGGTCATTACCTTCCATACGACGTCAGAGGCTATAGCCATGGAAGCCGCATGCCAAAGGGACGGTCTCCCGGGCCGCCTGATTCCGGTTCCCAGGGAGATTTCTGCGGGATGCGGGCTTTCCTGGGCCATGCCGGCGGACTGGGATGGAGACATAGGAAAATGGATGAGTGAAAAGGGACTTGCCTGGGAACAATTGGGAGAGTACCTGATCTGAAGCCGGGGAAAAACCGTAATTATAGAAAAAATCTATGAATTATTGATGGACAATTTACCGTATATTACTGGAGAAGACCGTTAAATTGTTATATGTGCAGTAAAATAAAAAAGATATTGACAAATAGTTGTGCAATATGTTATAGTCAACCTGTCAGAGGTCACATAATTTGTTGAGTATTCAAATAAACTTATATATGCTCATAATTGGCTGAGCGTTTCTACCAACTACCGGAATAGTTGTCTATAAGTTTCCCCAATGGCTGAAGGCCTGGCTTTATCAGGCGCTTTTATGATGCCGGGGAAAAGATGGAATAACGGTGGTTTTTTTTATTATAATAAATAAAAAGCACTCTGTTGGAGCGGGATGGAACGACGCAGTTTCAGCTGTCGTATTTTATTTGCAGGTATACGGAACAGGAGGTTTTATGGCCATTGATGGAAATTTTGTTTTAAAAGGAAACATATGCTACAGTGAGGATGTCCGCAGACTTCTTACGGTGGAACAGGGATATCTGGTATGCAGATCCGGAAAGTCGGCGGGAGTTTTTAAGGAGCTTCCCGAAGAGTATGGGGATTATCCCCTTGAGGACCGGGGGGATGTGCTCATCATTCCGGGGCTCACGGATCTTCATATCCACGCGCCGCAGTTTTCCTTCCGCGGGCTGGGAATGGATAGGGAGCTTCTGGACTGGCTGAATACCAATACCTTTCCCGAGGAAGGCAAATATGCGGATCTGGAATATGCCGGGAAGGCCTATCAGATATTTGCGGATGCCATGAAGAAAAGCGCCACCACCCGGGCCTGCATTTTCGCCACCATCCACAGGCCGGCCACAGAGCTTTTAATGGAGCTCATGGACAAAACCGGTTTAAAGACCATGATCGGCAAGGTCAATATGGACCGGAACTCGCCGGAATACTTATGTGAGGCGGGTGGGGAGCAGGCGGAGAGGGATACGGTCCGGTGGCTTGAGGATACGGGATCTAAGTTTGAGAATGTAAAGCCCATTCTCACTCCCAGATTCGTCCCTTCCTGTTCGGATGACCTGATGGAACGGCTCGGACGTCTGCAAAAGAAATACGGGCTGCCCGTGCAGTCCCATTTGTCGGAAAATCAGGGGGAGATTGACTGGGTGAGTAAGCTTTGCCCTGATTGCGGATGTTACGGAGAGGCCTATGACCGGTTCGGCCTGTTCGGCGGGGAAGCAAAGACCATAATGGCCCACTGCGTGTTTTCATCGGAACCGGAGGTCCGTCTGATGAAGGAGCGGGGGGTCTATATCGCCCACTGTCCCCAGTCAAACACCAACTTAGCTTCCGGCATTGCGCCGGTCCGGGCATATCTGGACAGAGGGCTTCCTGTGGGCCTTGGCACCGACGTGGCGGGAGGAAGCGGGGAATCGATTTTCCGTGCCATGACGGATGCCATCCAGGTATCCAAGCTTAAATGGCGGCTTCAGGATGAGAACTTAAAGCCCCTTACGGTGGAGGAGGCGTTCTATCTGGGGACCATGGGAGGCGGTTCCTTTTTCGGAAAGGCCGGAAGTTTTTTAAAGGGCTATGAATTTGATGCTCTGATCCTGGATGACAGCGGCCTGCCCCATCCCCAGCCCCTTACCCTGCGGGAACGGCTGGAGCGGTTTATTTACCTGTCCGACGACAGGCACATCACAGGCAAATACGTGGAAGGCAGAAGGATTTTTTAACTTTATCAGGAGGTTATGATACCATGGGAATAGGAAACAGCATAAACCGTGTTGACGCAGGGGAAAAAGTGACCGGCGGCGCCAAATATACTGCGGATTTGGAACCCGGCGGAATTCTTGTCGCAAAGGTCGTGAGAAGCACCATTGCCAATGGTGTGGTGAAACGTTTTGACTTGGAAGAGGCATGGAAGGTTCCGGGGGTGGTAAAAATCATCACCTGTTTTGACGTGCCGGACATACAGTTTCCTACCGCCGGCCATCCCTGGTCTGTGGAGAAGGCCCATCAGGACATTGCGGACAGGAAGCTCTTAAATGCCAGGGTGCGGGTTTACGGTGATGACATTGCGGCAGTCATTGCGGAGGATGAAATAGCGGCCACCCGGGCCGCCCGCCTTGTGAAGGCGGAATACGAAGTATATGAACCTCTTCTTACGGTGGAGGCTGCCCTCGGCAAGGAAGCTTCGGTTATCCATGAAGAGCGGCCGGGCAATCTCATCGCCCATTCCAGCTTTATTGTAGGGGATACGTCTTATGAAGAGGCTGTAAAGGGAGAGGATCTCATAGAAATCGACAGGGTGTATGACACCCAGTGCGTCCAGCACTGTCACATAGAGACTCCCATTTCCTTTGCCTATATGGAAAAAGGGAGGATCGTCGTCACCTCTTCCACCCAGATCCCTCACATCGTCCGCCGCGTCATCAGCCAGGCCCTCGGCATACCTGTCGGAGATATCCGGGTGATCAAGCCTTATATCGGCGGAGGCTTCGGCAACAAGCAGGAGGTCCTTTATGAACCCTTAAACGCCTATCTCTGCACACAGGTGGGTGGAAGAGAGGTGCGGCTGGAGATATCAAGGGAGGAGACCATGGCTCATACCAGAGTCCGCCACTCCATTAAGCTTCATGTCCGGGCAGCAGCCAGAAAGGACGGCACACTGGTGGCAAGAAGGCTGGAGGCGTTCTCCAACCAGGGGGGCTATGCCTCCCACGGGCACTCCATCGTTGCCAATACGACCAATGAATTCAAGCAGATCTACCGCGATGAAAAGACCCTGGAATCCGATGCCTATACGGTTTATACCAACCTGCCTTCCGGCGGAGCCATGAGAGGCTACGGCATCCCCCAGGCGGCTTTTGCTTCGGAATGCATGGCTGATGATCTGTCAGCCGCCCTGTCCATGGACCCGCTGGAATTCCGGCTGAAAAACTGCATGCAGGAAGGATATGTGGATCCCCATACCAATATCGCCTGCCACACCTACGGCCTTAAGGAGTGCATTGGGAAGGGCCGGGAATTCATTCACTGGGATGAGAAGAGAAAAGAATATGCGGACCAGACCGGACCTGTGAGAAAAGGCGTGGGGATGGCGATTTTCAGCTACAAAACCGGAGTTTATCCCATTTCTCTGGAAACTTCCGCATGCCGCATGATACTGAACCAGGATGGCTCCATGCAGCTGCAGATGGGAGCCACGGAAATCGGACAGGGAGCGGATACCGTATTCATACAGATGGCGGCTGCGGTTACGGGAATTACGGAGGACAAGGTCCATATCGTTTCCACCCAGGACACGGACGTCACCCCCTTTGATACCGGCGCCTACGCTTCCAGACAGACCTATGTCAGCGGAAAAGCCGTAAAGAACTGCGGCCTTCTGCTGAAGGAGCGGATTCTGGAATACGCGGCCTTTATGCTGGAGAGAGAAGCAGCCTCCATGGATATCGAAGCCAATGTGATCGTGGAGAAGGAGAGCGGGGAAAAGCTTCTGGAGATGGCGGAGCTGTCAGCCAATGCCTTTTACAGCCTGGAGCGCTCCATTCATATTACGGCGGAGGCCACCAGCCACTGCAAGGAGAACACCATTGCCACAGGCGTCTGTTTTGCGGAGGTAGAGGTGGATATGCCCCTGGGAAAGGTGAAGGTAACCAATATCATCAATGTTCATGACAGCGGGATACTGATCAATCCAAAGCTTGCAGAGGCTCAGGTCCACGGAGGGATGAGCATGGGGCTGGGATACGCGCTGAGCGAGGAATTGCTGTTTGACGGAAACGGCCGGCCTTTAAATGACAACCTGCTGGATTACAAGCTGCCCACCTCCATGGACACGCCGGAGCTTCATGTGGAGTTCGTGGAGCTTTATGACCCCACAGGCCCCTTTGGGAACAAGGCTCTCGGAGAACCTCCTGCCATTCCGGTGGCTCCTGCTGTCCGCAATGCGGTGCTCCATGCGACGGGAGTGGCAGTGGACAGCCTGCCTCTGGATCCGCAGAAAATGGTGGCAGAATTCAAGGCGGCAGGGCTGATATAGAAAGGGAGGTTGTATTCACATGTATGATATTGAAAAATTCTATCAGGCAGCTGATATAAATGATGCCATCCGCGCCTTAAAAGAGGATCCGGAAGCGGAGATCATCTCCGGAGGAAGCGACGTTCTGATCAAAATCAGGGAAGGGAAGATGGCGGGCTGCTCCCTGGTGAGCATTCACGGCATTGAGGAGCTGGAAGGGGTGCGCATGGAGGAAGACGGAACCGTTGTCATCGGTCCGGCCACCACATTTTCCCATGTGACAAATGACACGATCATAAAAGCCTGCATCCCCATCCTGGGGGAGGCGGTGGACCAGGCCGGAGGCCCGCAGCTGCGCAACATCGGCACGGTGGGCGGAAATGTCTGCAACGGTGTGACCAGTGCGGACAGCGCTCCCTCCCTATGTTGTCTGGATGCCGTACTGGTGCTGGAAGGACCGGCTGGAGTGAGGGAAATTCCTATCCGGGAATGGTACAGGGGGCCGGGAAAGACCGTCAGGCAGCATGAGGAAGTATTGACTGCCATTAAGATCAGGAAGGAATCCTATGAAGGATATGGCGGTTATTATATTAAATACGGCAAGAGGAATGCCATGGAAATCGCCACCCTGGGCTGTGCGGTCACCGTAAAGCTGAGCGGGGATAAGAAATCCATCCGGGATATGCGCCTGGCTTACGGCGTTGCCGCGCCGACTCCTGTCCGCTGTTTTGAAACTGAAAAAAGAGCAAGCAATATGGAGCTGGGAGAGGAACTGCTGGAAACTGTGGGACAGGGTGCCTTAAAAGAAGTAAATCCCCGTTCCAGCTGGAGGGCGTCCAAAGAATTCCGTCTGCAGCTGGTGGAGGAGCTTGGAAAACGGGCCTTAAAGCAGGCGGTTATCCGCGCAGGAGGTGAATGGAATGCTTGAGATCGTTCAATTGACTGTCAATGGAAAGAATGTGGAGCTTGCGGTTGACCAAAGGGAATCCCTTCTTGAAACACTGAGAAACCACTTGGGGCTGACCAGTGTGAAAAAAGGCTGTGAGGTGGGCGAGTGCGGGGCCTGCACCGTCCTGGTGGATGGTGAGGCCGTGGACAGCTGCATTTACTTAACCATGTGGGCCCGGGGCCGGAAAATTCTGACGGTGGAAGGATTAAAAGGGCCGGAGGGCCAGCTGGATCCCATTCAGAGAGCCTTTGTGGAGGAAGCGGCCGTCCAGTGCGGGTTCTGCACCCCGGGCCTGATCATGACTGCGGTGGAGATCGTGGGAACCGGAAGGCGCTACAGCAGAGAGGAGCTGCGGAAGCTGATTTCCGGGCACTTATGCAGATGCACGGGATATGAGAATATTCTAAATGCCGTGGAGCGGATCGTGGAAGAAACCTATAAAGTGGCGGGACGGACGGAGTATTAAGATAAGACAGGAAAGGGAATCTGCTTATGCAGGGCAGCTTCCCTTTCCTGTTAATTTAGAAATATGATTGCCAGATTTAAGTATCCTGTAAATACTACCCACAGCAGGCAGGGAATCTGCAGGATCGCCGCAATTGGATTGACGGGCCAGAAGGAAGGAATCATTTTCACCGTAAAATGCCACAGGATGAGAAGGATCCCAAAGGAAAGGGGATAAAACTGCAGCTTAAAAAATAAAAGACTCCAGATAAAATGAAAAAACAACTGGATCCCGTACAGCGTCAAAGCCTCTTTTTTTCCCGGACAGGGAGAAACTGCGATCAGATAGGAGCCCAGTCCCATGAGGATATAAAGAAAAATCCGGACAATGGGAAGAAGCCATCCGGGCGGGGCCATGGATGGCAGGTTTAAGGACCCGTAAACGGATAAGCCGTTTTTTGCCAGAAGGCCGGCCAGGGCTCCCACTGCCAGCGGGAGGGCAAGAAATGCTGTTAATTTTTTCCTGTTGCTCATCATGCGGTTTACCTGGATCAGTTTTGATAATATCATATTCACGGGCAGGGCGGATTATCCGTATGCCTGCGGAATTCCCCGGGAGTGGTGCCGAATTTTTCCTTAAAGCTCCGGTTGAAATAGGATAAGTTGTTAAACCCCGTATCCCCTGCAATGGTCAGGATGGAATCCTCGGAAGAGAGGAGGAGTCTGGAAGCCATGGTCAGCCGGTAATCGTTCAAATAGGCGGTAAAGGGCGTGCCCATGGTCTGCTTGAAAAATTTCATAAAATGGGACTGACTCATGCCGCAGACCTCTGCGGCTTCTTTTATGGAAAGAGGTTCACTGTAATTCTGCTCCACGTACTTTAAGATCAGCCTGGTTCTTTCCAGGGTTCTTTGAGGGCGGCGGGGAGCAGGGGAGGGGGCGTCAGCCTGGCCGGAGCAGAGCAGGAAAAAGAGTTCGAACAGCTTTCCTTTGATCAGCAGCTCATAAGCCCGGGGAAATGTCCGGCGGATATGATCGATGCGGTCCAGACAGGAGGCGGCATCCTCATAATACGGAAGGTTTTTTGTGATCAGCACGGGAAGGCTTTTCTGCCTCCGGCTGATGGGAGAAAGATAGTTTTCCCAGCAGGGATCCGGCCGGCGGGAATCAAGGAGAGTCAGGTGAAAAATAATATTTTCGTATTCCATGGTTTCTCCCTGCCGCTGTTCTATGGTGTGCAGCTGTCCGGGGCAGACGATGACAATGTCTCCGCCATGGACTTCGTAGGGGACGAAATCCACGGATACCAGACCGGTCCCCTTTTTGATGTAGATGAATTCCATTTCATCGTGCCAGTGGAGGGGAACCCTGCCAAAGTCCAGGGGAATGGTGCAGAGATAAGTCAGGTAGGGAAAGCCGAAGGGATCGTGCTCCCGCTTTTCCTGATAGTTTTCGTACTCTATGATATTCATAATACGCCCTTTTTTGAAAGATATTTATTAATGATGATAGTATTGTACCATAATATGCCAGAATGCTGCAAGATAAACGGCATTTGGGATACTATAATACGGACAGTGAGTAAAATAAGGCAGTAAAAAAGGAGCGGTTTTATGAATCTGGAAAAACGGTTGATTGAATTATGCGGGAGAGGGCCGGATCAGTGCACCAATGAGGAGCTGTATGCCGGGCTGCTTAAGCTGGCACAGGAGGAAGGGGCAAAGAGGCAAAGCTGTGACGGCAAAAAAAAGGTATATTATATTTCCGCGGAATTTCTCATTGGAAAGCTGCTATCCAATAACCTGATCAATTTAGGACTGTATGAGGAGGTGCGCAGGGTTCTTGAGGAAAACGGACGGGATCTCTGTGAAATTGAGGAAACGGAGCCGGAGCCTTCCCTGGGAAACGGCGGTCTTGGCCGCCTGGCCGCCTGTTTTCTGGATTCCATGGCCACTCTGGGGCTGAACGGGGATGGAATTGGCCTGAATTACCATTTCGGCCTGTTTAAACAGACCTTTGAGGACCGGCTTCAGACGGAGACGCCCAATCCCTGGATCGAAGAGAACAGCTGGCTGACCAGGACCGAAGTCAGCTATCCGGTGACTGTGAGAGGCGTGACCCTGCATTCCAGAATGTACGACATTGCTGTGACCGGATATAAAGGCCGTACCAATAAACTCCATTTGTTTGATCTGGAAAGTGTTGACGAGGGAATTGTAAAAGAAGGGATTTCCTTTGACAAAGAGGATATAGGGAAAAACCTGACCCTGTTTCTTTATCCCGATGACAGCGACGAGGCGGGGAGGAAGTTAAGGATCTGCCAGCAGTATTTTATGGTCAGCAATGCCGCCGCCTACATCCTTGACGAATGTGTGAAAAAAGGCTGCAATCTCCATGACCTGCCGGATTATGCCGTGATCCAGATCAACGACACCCATCCCACTATGGTGATCCCGGAGCTCATCCGCCTTTTGACCCTGCGGGGAATCTCCTTTGACGAGGCGGCGGAGATCGTAAAAAACACCTGTGCCTACACCAACCATACCATTCTGGCGGAAGCCCTGGAAACCTGGCCGCTGAAATATTTAGAGGAAATCGTGCCTCAGCTGGTGCCCGTCATAAAAGCTTTAAACCGGCGGATCCAAAAGGTTTCCGGAGATGATTCCGTGGCGATCATTGACGGGAAAAATCTGGTCCACATGGCCCATCTGGATATCCACTGCGGGTTCAGCGTCAACGGGGTGGCAGCCCTCCATACGGAAATACTGAAAAAGAGCGAGTTAAGGAAGTTTTATGAAATTTATCCCGAGAAGTTCGGGAACAAGACCAACGGCATCACCTTCCGCAGATGGCTGCTCCACTGCAACCGGCCCCTGTCAGACCTGATCGGATCCAAAATCGGGGAAGGATATCAGACGGATGCCATGGAGCTTAAGAAGCTGGCCGCCTTTGAGGATGAATCCACCCTCCGGGCCCTGCTGGATATAAAGAAACAGAATAAGCTGGCTTTAAAAAAGTATCTTATGTCAACTCAGGGCGTGGAGATTCCTGCGGATTCCATTTTCGATATTCAGATCAAACGGCTTCACGAATACAAGAGGCAGCAGATGAATGCCCTTTATCTGATACACAAATATCTGGAGATCCAAAGGGGTAATGTGCCTTCCACCCCCATAACGGCGATTTTTGGCGCAAAGGCGGCCCCTGCCTATGTCATTGCAAAGGATATCATCCATCTCATCCTGTGCCTTCAGGAGCTGATCAACAGCGATCCCCGGGTGAGCCCTTATTTAAGGGTGGTGATGGTGGAAAATTACAATGTGTCAAAGGCGGAAAAGCTGATTCCCGCCTGCGACATTTCAGAGCAGATATCCCTGGCTTCCAAAGAGGCCAGCGGTACCGGAAACATGAAATTCATGCTCAACGGGGCGGTGACCTTAGGCACCATGGATGGAGCCAATGTGGAGATCGCCGGGCTGGTGGGAGAGAACAATATTTATATTTTCGGTGAATCCAGCCGGAAGGTCATGGATCATTATGAGAAAAAGGATTACATTTCAAAGAATTATTATAACGGGGATGAGGACATAAAAGAGGCTCTGGATTTCATTGTGGGAGCTGAAATGACGGCCATTGGATGCAAAGAAAGCCTGGAACGGCTTTACGGTGAGATCTTGAATAAAGACTGGTTCATGACCCTGCTGGATTATAAGTCGTACCAGGCTGCCAGGGAAAGGGTTTATAAGGACTATGAGGACCGGATGGCCTGGGCCAGGAAAATGCTGGCCAATATCAGCAGTGCCGGATATTTTTCCTCGGACCGTACTGTTATGGAGTATAACCGGGATATCTGGAGGCTGTGACAGCAGGAAAGAGCATAAGGAAAAGCGGAGGGCCATGTACGCCCGCCGCCTTTCTTTATGTTCTTTCCTGGAAATATTATTGATGGATATGGGTCCCGGTATTTCCCAGAATTCCTTCTTTGGCCTTTTCCAGCAAGGTGATCAGGGCATTGCGGCCTTCCTTGGACTCGGCGAATTTCACCGCGGCCTGAACCTTTGGAAGCATGGAACCGGGAGCGAAATGCCCTTCATCCATGTATGTTTTTGCATCCACCGTGGTGATGTCATCCAGCCATTTTTCCTCCGGTTTGCCATAGTTTATGGCAACCTTCTCAACGGCCGTAAGGATGATCAGGAAATCCGCATCCAGTTCCTCCGCCAGAAGCTCGCTGGCAAAGTCCTTGTCTATGACTGCGCTGGCACCCTTTAAGTGGTTTCCCTGTAAAGTGACCGGGATGCCGCCGCCGCCGCAGGCGATGACCAGCTGGCCCGATTCCACCAGGGAACGGATGGCGCCGATCTCAATGATTTCCACAGGCTTTGGAGAAGCGACCACACGCCGGTAGCCCCGTCCTGCGTCTTCCTTAGTAATGTATCCATATTTTTCCGCCGCTTGCTTTGCCTGCTCCTCTGTCATGAAATGGCCGATGGGCTTGGAAGGACTATCAAAAGCGGGATCCTTTTCATCCACACGGATCTGTGTGATCATGGTGGTGACCGGAATATCCGTTACGTTCCGGTTGAGCAGCTCTTCTCTCAAAGCGTTCTGCAGATCATAGCCGATATAGGCCTGGCTCATGGCCACGCATACGGAGAGCGGGGTGTTGGGCTGGGTTGCATCTTCCCGGCTCAAAGCGCTCATGGCATTGTTGATCATGCCCACCTGTGGACCGTTGCCGTGGGCGACCACGACCTCGCAGCCCTCTTCGATCAGATCAACAATGGCCTTTGCTGTGATTTTAACTGCGGTCATCTGCTCGGATAAGGTGTTTCCCAGAGCATTGCCGCCTAATGCGATAACAATTCTTTTTTTCTTTTCCATTGGCGTTAACCCCCTCAATGATTAGGCAGTTTTTTGAATGAAAAGCGCACCTGTATCCATTGGGCCGGTTACAGGTGCGCCCGGAATTCACATATGGGAAAATGTTCCCGATATGAAATTATTCAAAGATTCTCGGTGTCTTTTTTTCTTCCAGCTTCTTTAAGATTTTCTGCGGATCCTCAAACTTGCTTAAGAAGATCATGGCTGCGATCACGTATGGCTTATAGCTGGCTTCCTTGTACAGCGGATCGCGGTAGCGGTCGAATACGGAAGCTTCCACTTCTCCGTCCACACAGCTTACATCATTGATATCAGCCGGCAGGCAGTGCAGATAGAGCGCTTTGCCGTCTTTGGTCGTTTTCATTAAATCTTCGGTGCAGCACCAGTCCTTGTGCTGTGCGTTCTGGGCAAGCAGTTCTTTCTCAAGAGCCTTGATTCCGTCGGTATCACCTTCGCCGTAAAGATTGGTTCTCTTTTCCATGGCTGCAAACGGAGCCCAGCTCTTAGGATATACGATGTCAGCGTCTTTGAAAGCCTCCGCCATATCGTTGGAAACGCGGAAGGAGCCGCCGGACTTTTCTGCGTTCTTTTTTGCCACGTCTACAACCTCAGGCATCACTTCATAGCCTTCCGGATGAGCTAAAACAACTTCCATTCCCATACGTGTCATCAGACCGATCACGCCCTGAGGAACGGATAATGGTTTTCCGTAGGAAGGAGAGTAGGCCCATGTCATGGCCAGCTTCTTGCCCTTTAAGTTCTCAAGGCCGCCGAATTCATGGATGATGTGCAGCATATCAGCCATGCTCTGGGTCGGATGATCGATGTCACACTGTAAGTTTACCAGTGTGGGTTTCTGCTCCAGGATCCCGTCTTTGTGACCCTGGGTAACTGCGTTTACCACTTCATGCATGTAAGTGTTGCCCTTGCCGATATACATATCATCACGGATGCCGATGACGTCTGCCATGAAGGAAATCATGTTGGCTGTTTCACGTACGGTCTCGCCGTGAGCCACCTGGGATTTGCCTTCGTCCAGATCCTGGACCTCCAGGCCCAGTAAGTTGCAGGCAGAAGCGAAGGAGAAACGGGTACGTGTGGAATTATCGCGGAATAAGGAGATTCCAAGGCCGCTTTCAAATACTTTTGTGGAAATGTTGTTTTCTCTCATAAAACGGAGAGCGTCAGCGACGGTCCAGACAGCTTCCAGCTCATCGTCGGTCTTTTCCCAGGTGAGAAAGAAATCATTTTCATACATTTCTTTAAAGTTTAAGGAATTCAATTTGTCGATATAATCCTGTAAGGTTTTCATAATTGTAGGTAGCCTCCTGATTTTTTTTTTGTTTTCGTGGTATCTATCTTTCCTGCCGCCTGCCGGACATTAAGTGAATCGGGAAGGAATGCGGACAGACGGCAAAAGTGATCGTTAGGTGTGGCAAAAGTCAAGCGGATATTCGCAATCCGTTTCATTACTTGCAGTAAGCGGCAGGAAGTGCGGCATATACGGCGGCACAGGTCACCAGATCCTGCTTCCATGTTTTCTCGTTGGGAGCATGGGCCTGAGCCTCTGCACCCGGTCCGAAACCGATGCATGGGATCCCGTTTCGTCCCATAATGGAAACGCCGTTGGTGGAGAAGGTCCACTTGTCGGTAAGAGGACGGGCGGTTCTCATCTCAAGAGTTTCCTCTGCGCCGATCCTTGCGTCGCCGTAGAGACCCTTATAAGCTTCTTCCAAAGCTTTTGTTACGTCATGGTCTTCCGGAATTACCCAGGTCGGGAAGTAGCATTCAATGGGATAGGTAAGTCCTTTGTAGGAAGGACGGGAATACTCATACATGGAAACGGTCACGTCATCGCCGTATTTCTTTACGTTCGGAAGGTTTCTGATCTCTTCCAGACAGCTTTCCCAGGTTTCGCCTGCAGTCATGCGGCGGTCTAAGGAAACGGCACAGGAATCGGCAACCGCACAGCGGCTTGGGGAGGTAAAGAAGATCTCAGATACCGTAACCGTACCCTTGCCTAAGAAATTGGCTTCCTTCCATTCCTTGTTGTATTTCTCATCGAGCATTTTTATAAGCCCTTTGATTTCCTTGTCATCGGCCGCGTCATTTTCATTAAGCGCACGGACATCCTGAAGGATATCAGCCATCTTGTAGATCGCGTTGTCCCCCCGCTCCGGTGCGGAGCCATGGCAGGAGATTCCCTTTACGTCGATGCGGATCTCCATACGGCCTCTCTGTCCGCGGTAAATGCCGCCGTCCGTGGGCTCGGTGGATACGACGAATTCCGGGCGTACCTTATCTTCGTTGATGATGTACTGCCAGCAGAGTCCGTCACAGTCCTCTTCCTGAACCGTACCGGTAACGAGTACGGTATATTTATCGTTTAACAGACCTAAATCCTTCATGATCCTTGCGCCGTAAACCGCTGACACAAGACCGCCGCACTGGTCGGAAACACCCCGGCCGCCGATTTCCGTATCTGTTTCATAGCCTTCATAGGGATCGAAGTTCCAGTTGTTCTTATTACCGATGCCTACGGTGTCGATGTGGGCGTCAAAGCCGATTAAGGTCTTGCCGGTTCCCATATAGCCCAGCACATTGCCCATGGGATCGATTTCCACCTTGTCGAACTGAAGTTTTTTCATTTCTTCCGCAATGCGGTCGATGTGAGCTTTTTCGTCACAGCTTTCGCCCGGGAATCTGACAATGTCCCGCAGAAATTTTGTCATGTCTGCTTCATAATTTTGGGCTGCTTCTTTAATTTTGTTGTAATCCATTTTTTCCCTCCGGTTTTATAATTTATTTTATATGACTAACGTTCTTTCCCTTCCCAGACAATGGCTTTGTAGCGGTCCGGATCGGTATCGCCCTCTGTAGAGAAGAGGAGAACTTTTGAATCCCTGTTAAGTCCCAGGTGCTCCCGTAATTCCCTGTATTCATCAAGCTTCATGATGCAGGCCAGGACACCGAACGGAGCGGCGCCTGATTCGCCGGATGTGACCGGTGTGTCACCCTTAAACGGCGCTGCCAGCATGCGCATGCCCTGGGCAGCCACCCAGTCAGGAGCGGAAACAAAGGTATCCGCATGATTCTTTAAAATATCCCAGGAAATGGTGTTGGGCTCGCCGCAGGCAAGACCGGCCATAATGGTCTGCATATCGCCGTCTACGATACGGATCTTTCCGTCGCCGGCTTTTGCTCCCTTGTAGAGGCAGGCAGCAACGTCGGCTTCCACGACCACCACCTTAGGCGGATTTTCCGGATAGCGGTTTGCAAAGTAGCCCTGGACTGCTCCGGCGAGAGAACCTACGCCGGCCTGAATGAATACGTGGGTGGGTCTGTCACAGCCCCATTCCTCCAGCTGTTCGCCGGCTTCCATGGCCATGGTCCCATAGCCCTGCATGATCCAGGCAGGGATCTCTTCGTAGCCATCCCAGGCAGTGTCCTGTACCACCACACCGTTTGTCGTTTTGGAAGCTGCCTCCGCAGCCATGCGGACGCATTCGTCATAGTTGACCTCTTCAATGGTAACCTTTGCACCCTCGGATTTGATGTTATTGAAACGGGTGACGGTGGATCCCTTGGGCATATAAACAACGGACTTCTGTCCTAATTTGTTGGCGGCCCATGCCACCCCGCGGCCGTGGTTGCCGTCTGTGGCGGTAAAGAAGGTAGCCTGGCCGAATTCCTTTTTCAGAGTGTCTGATGTGAGCACGCTGTAAGGAAGCTCGGATACATCCTTTCCGGTCTGTTTTGCAATATATTTTGCAATGGCAAAGGAGCCTCCCAGAACTTTAAACGCATTTAAGCCGAACCGGTAAGATTCATCCTTTACGTAAACCTGATCAAGGCCCAGATATTCAGCCATGTGATCCAGCTTTGCAAGAGGGGTCTTGCTGTACTGAGGAAAGCTTTCATGGAAGGTTCTTGCTTTTTTGATTTCCTCCAGCGCCATGACCGGTAAGTTCTTATCATCGGTCTTTGGCATGGTGTTTACTGCCCATTCGATTGGTTTCATAATTACTCATTCTCCTTTTTCATTTTAATAAATATAGGAAGTTCGAATTGCCGCTTCGCCCATCCGTAATATCTTATTTTTCTTTATTTGTATCCATATAGCTGTATAAAGTGAATTTGGAAATACCAAAATAATTGGATACCTTGTCGCCTGATTTTGTGATAAGAAATGCGCCGGCATCGTTTAAATACTGAATGGCCGTGACCTTATCATCCTTGTTCATGAGGGCTACCGGCTTTCCGACCAAGGCCACGGACTGATCGATCAGGGTATCCAGCAGGTCATTGACATTGTGGGTGATTTTCTTCGGCTGCTTGTTCTCACCTGATGTTTCAGCGGTGGACAGAAGTGATTTTAAGGCGTTATCAATGGTAAGCAGTCCGGTAATATCATAATTAAGGGCCAGAATGTAATCGACGGCGTTGTCCTTTCCTCTTATATACATGGTACTGGACTTTAAAATCCTGCCGTCATCCGTTCTTGTTAAATAGGAAAGACGGTCCTTTAAGCGGTTCGGATCCTTTTTGAGGGTTTCCAGAACGATTTCAGAGGGGCCGTCCCCCAGCTTTCTGTTGCTCACCTGACCGTTTTCGATATAGACGATGGAGCTTTCTATATCTTCCTTTCTCAGGTCGTGGATCACTACTTCACAATTGCCGCCGAAGTGGGCGGCAACACCCTGCGCAATCTGTATCAGTAATTCCAGCTTTGATTCCATTTTGTACATTCCCCCTTGTCATAACATCTTATACACCCATCATAGCATAAAAAAATTAAATTACAAGAGTTTTATCTAAAAAATTTTTAGGTACGCTAATTTTTTTTGTATTTTCCCCTTGCATTTCCGTATATGAAATGATACACTGTACCTAGGAAGAGATTTATGGTGTATTCTGTATAAAAATAGAGGAATTACAGGATAAAGTATCAGCAGATTGTGAAAGTTAAGTACAGGTGTGGAGGAAGTGCTTATGTGCGGTTTGTATACTGAAAGATTTTAAGAAATTACTTAATAATGTAAAAAAGGAGATGGAAACATGCTGATTATCGGTAATGGAAGAATGATCACAAGAGACTCTGAAAATCCGTTTTTTGAGAACGGAGCCGTTGCAATGGATGAGGGAACGATTCTTAAGGCAGGGAGTACGGATGAGATAAGAAAGGCATATCCGGATGCGGAATATATCGATGCAAAAGGCGGAGTCATCATGCCGGCCTTTATCAACGCCCATGAACATATTTACAGCGCCTTTGCCAGAGGCTTGAGCATCCGGGGGTATGATCCTCAGGGATTTTTAGAAATCCTGGACGGTATGTGGTGGACCATTGACCGGAACTTAACCCTGGAAGAGACCCGGTTAAGCGCTATGGCTACCTATATCGATTCCATCAAAAACGGGGTGACGACCACCTTTGACCATCACGCGAGCTTCGGCCATATCAGGGATTCCCTGTTTAAGATTGAGGAGGCCGCCAGGCAGACCGGTGTCCGCTCCTGCTTGTGCTATGAAGTCTCGGACCGGGATGGAAAAGAGAAGGCAAGGGAAGCGGTGCTTGAAAATGAAGCATTTATAAAGCACGCGCTGGCCGATGACAGCGGTATGATCGCAGGAATGATGGGAATGCATGCCCAGTTTACCATTTCTGATGAAACCATGGAGCTTGCGTCGGCTCACAAGCCTGAGGGAGTGGGGTATCACATCCATGTGGCGGAGGGAATTGAGGACCTTCATGACTGCCTGAAAAAATACGGCAAACGGATCGTGGACCGTCTCATGGACTGCGGAATATTGGGTAAAAAGACCCTCCTTGGACACTGCATCTACATCAATCCTCATGAAATGCAGTTAATTAAGGATACGGATACCATGGTGGTCCACAATCCGGAATCCAACATGGGCAATGCATGCGGCTGCCCGCCCACCATGGAACTGGTACGCAGAGGGATCTTAACCGGTCTGGGAACCGACGGGTATACCCACGACATGACGGAATCCTACAAGGTGGCCAATGTTCTTCACAAGCATCATTTATGCGATCCCAATGCCGCATGGGGAGAAGTTCCCAAAATGCTGTTTGAAGGAAATGCAAAGATTGCCGGACGTTATTTTAAAAAGCCTTTGGGCATATTAAAAGAAGGCGCTTCGGCCGATGTCATCGTTACCGATTACATTCCGCTGACGCCGATGAATGCGGACAACTGCAACAGCCATATCCTTTTTGGCATGACAGGGCGCAGCGTGGTGACTACGGTCGCTGACGGAAAAGTTCTGATGAAGGACCGGGTTCTGACCTCCATTGATGAGGAGAAGGTAATGGCGGACTGCAGGCAGGCAGCCGGGGAACTGGCCAAAAGAATTAATTCCAGGTAATACTTTCATAAAAACAGGAAAAACGCAGAACCTACAAATTATAGAATATTCACCGCGGTCTGTCTGTCCGGTCACATGGCAGGCAGTCCCGCGACAGGAGGTAAAAATGGGAGATAGAATGACACCGATGCCATTTTCGCAGTTAGTGGAATGGATTGTAAGAGAGCAGGAAAACAGGGAGACTGTTTTTGGCGTATACAGACCCTATAAGGCCGATAAGAAAAACAACCGGAAGATCTTCGGGCGGACCCTGGAAACGCCGGTGGGACCTGCGGCAGGTCCCCACACCCAGCTGACTCAGAACATTGTGGCTGCTTACTATGCGGGAAGCCGTTTCTTTGAACTGAAGACTGTTCAGATCCTGGACGGAGAGGATCTGCCGGTGAGCAAGCCGTGCATCAAGGCGGATGACGAATGCTACAACTGTGAATGGTCCACGGAGCTTTACGTTCCCCAGGCCCAGGAAGAATATATAAAGGCCTGGTTCCTGCTTCATATCCTGGCGAAGGAATACGGCCTGGGAGCCATGGATGGATTCCAGTTCAACATAAGCGTGGGCTATGACCTGGAAGGAATAAAATCACCCAAGGTAAATACTTTCATTGATTCCATGAAGGATGCCAGGGATACGGAAGTATTTAAAGAATGCAGAAAATATCTTCTGGATCACGTCGGTCTCTTCCGCAGCGTAACCAGAGAGGACATTGAAAACATTCCTTCCGAAATCTGCAATTCCGTGACCCTTTCCACCCTCCACGGCTGCCCGCCCCAGGAGATCCAGAGAATCGCCACATATCTGATCGAAGAAAAAGGACTAAATACGTTCATCAAATGCAACCCCACCCTTCTGGGCTATGAGTTTGCGAGAAAAACCATGGATGAAATGGGCTACGATTATGTTGCATTCGGTGATTTCCATTTCCTGGATGATTTACAGTATGAGGATGCAGTCCCCATGTTAAAGAGCCTTATGGCTCTGGCAGAGGAGAAAAACCTGGAATTCGGCGTTAAGATCACCAATACGTTTCCGGTGGATGTGAAAAACAACGAGCTTCCCAGCGAAGAGATGTATATGTCCGGAAAGTCCCTATATCCGCTTTCCATAGCTCTGGCAGCCAGACTGGCAGAGGAATTTGACGGGGCCCTCAGGATTTCTTTCTCCGGCGGAGCGGATTACCACAACATCAGGGCCATTGTGGATGCCGGGATCTGGCCGGTGACCGTGGCCACCACCCTGTTAAAGCCGGGCGGATACCAGAGGCTTCTGCAGATGGCGGAGAAGCTGGAGGCAGGCGCTGCAGAATTTACGGGAGTTGATCCGGCAAAAACCGCGAAACTGGCGGAAGATGCGGTCCGGGATCCCCATCATGTGAAGTCCGTAAAGCCGGTGCCCTCCAGAAAGATGGCGAAGACCGTCCCCCTCATTGACTGCTATATCGCGCCCTGTAAGGTGGGCTGTCCCATCCATCAGGATATAACCACTTATTTGCAGCTGTCAGGCGCCGGAAGATATGAAGAGGCCATGAAGGTGATCGCTGAGAAGAATCCCCTTCCTTTCATTACCGGAACCATTTGCGCCCATAACTGTATGGGCATGTGCAACCGGAATTATTATGAAGATCCGGTCAATATCCGGGGCGTGAAGCTGATCTGTGCGGAAGGCGGATACGACGGGCTCATGAAGGAAATCAAGGCCGGCAGTCTGAAGGGAAAGAAGACGGCCATTGTGGGAGGCGGTCCGGCCGGTCTTGCAGCGGCATACTTCCTCACAAAGAACGGGATGCCTGCAACTATTTTTGAAAAGACCGGAAGTCTTGGCGGAGTGGTAAAACATGTGATTCCCGGGTTCCGTATCCCGGATGATGCCATTGAAAAGGATGTGGACCTGTGTCTGGCTTACGGAGCAGAGGTGAAACTGAATGCAGAGATAAAGAACTTAGAGGAATTGAAAGCGGAAGGATACGATTATGTGATCCTTGCGGCCGGCGCTTCCAACCCCGGCGTCCTTGAGCTGAAATCCGGTGATACCATAAATGCCCTGGATTTCCTTGCCCGGTTTAAGGAGAGCCGCGGAAAGCTGGACATCGGTAAAAATGTGGTGGTCATCGGCGGAGGAAACACTGCCATGGATACGGCCAGAGCGGTAAAGAGAACGGAAGGCGTGGAGCATTCCTATCTGGTTTACCGCAGAACCAAACGCTATATGCCGGCGGATGAGGAAGAACTGATCATGGCGCTGGAGGATGGTGTGGAATTTAAGGAACTGCTGTCTCCGGTGGAGCAAAAGGATGGAAAACTGATCTGTAAGGTCATGAAGCTGTCTGATACCGATTCCAGCGGAAGACGGGGAATCGTGGAAACGGATGAAACCGTAGAGATCCCTGCGGATACGGTAATTGCAGCGGTAGGCGAAAAAGTTCCTGTGGAATTTTATGAGGCCAACGGCATTCATTTAAGCAGCCGCGGAAGAGTCCTTGTAAATGAGGAAACCTTGGAGACCAGCGTTCCCGGTGTCTATGCGGCAGGAGACGGACTCTACGGACCGGCTACGGTCGTGGAAGCCATGAGAGACGCCCGCATGGCGGCAGAAGCCATTCTGGGAAAAGGGGCTGCCGTGGATTTTGACGATACCATAGAGAACCTGGATATCATTTATGACAGACGGGGCGTACTGGAGGAAACCAGAAAATATAAGGAAGAGGGAGCCAGATGCCTTGGCTGCTCCAATGTTTGTGAAAACTGTGCGGAGGTCTGTCCCAACCGTGCCAACTTAGCCCTTCAGATTCCGGGCTTGTCCATGCACCAGATCGTTCATGTGGACTATATGTGCAACGAGTGCGGAAACTGCCAGAGCTTCTGTCCCTATGACAGCGCGCCTTATCTGGATAAATTCACCCTGTTCGCCAACGAGGCGGATATGGAAAACAGCAAAAATCAGGGCTTTGTGGTGCAGGATAAGGAAGCAGCCGCCTGCAAGGTACGTTATCTTGGAAATCTTTATACATGGAAAGCCGGAGAATCAGACAGCGTGATTCCAGATGATCTGGGAAAGGTCATGGAATCTGTTTGCAGGGACTATGATTACCTCTTAGGATAGGAAAGCAGGTGGAACAATGGTTAGCTTAACAATAAACGGAACGAAAGTGACTGTTCACGAGGACAGGAAGCTGATGGATATCCTGCGGGAGGATATGGGATTTAAGTCCGTGAAAGATGGCTGCAGTGAAGGCGCCTGCGGAACCTGTACGGTTTTGGTTGACGGAAAGGCCATGAAAGCCTGCGTGCAGAAAGCGGCAAAGCTGGAAGGCAAAACCATTGTGACTGTGGAAGGTCTGACCGACCGGGAAAAGGAAGTATTTGTTTATGCTTTCGGGGAAGCGGGGGCCGTACAGTGCGGCTTCTGCATCCCTGGCATGGTGATGTGCGCCAAGGGACTGATCGACCAGAATCCGGATCCTTCCAGGGATGAAGCGGCCTTTGCCATTCGCAACAATATCTGCCGCTGTACCGGGTATAAGAAGATCATTGACGCTGTTTTGCTGGCTGCCAGGCTGTTCCGCGAGGACATCAGGGATTTAAAAGCGCCGGAGGTGACCCATGTGGGCCAGCGCGCCCATCGGGTGGATGTTCCGGAAAAGGTTCTGGGATACGGAGAATATGTGGATGACATGGAAGTGGAAGGAGTCATTTACGGAAGCGCCATCCGGACGCCCTGTCCGAGGGCCAGGGTCCTGTCCATTGACACAGAAGAAGCCAAAGCGCTTCCCGGAGTCCGTGCCGTGCTTACCGCAGAGGATGTACCGGGAAAAAATAAGGTGGGCCATTTAAAGAAGGACTGGGATACCATGATCCCCGTAGGGGAGATCACCCGTTATGTGGGGGATTCCGTCTGCCTTGTGGCAGCGGATACGCCGGAAATTCTGGAAGAGGCCAAAAAGCTGGTCAAGATCGAATATGAGGAGCTGCCCGGGCTGTTTTCACCCCAGGAGGCTATGAAGCCGGATGCACCTCTGATTCATGAGACGGGTAACATACTGGCCCATGAACACCTGATAAGAGGCGATGCAAAAAAAGCGATCGAAAATTCAGCCCATGTGGTGACAAAGGAGTACTATACGCCGTTTACGGAGCATGCTTTTTTAGAGCCGGAATGTGCCATCGCCATTGTAGACAGGGAAAAGGAAACGGCCATCATCTATTCTTCCGATCAGGGGACCTATGATACCCAGAAGGAATGCTCCGGCATGCTGGGCTGGGACATGAGCAAGGTTCATGTGATCAACAAGCTGGTGGGAGGCGGCTTCGGCGGCAAGGAGGATGTGTCCGTCCAGCACCATGCGGCCCTTTTGGCCTACCATACGGGAAAGCCTGTGAAGGTGAAGCTGACCCGCAGGGAAAGCATTATGGTCCATCCCAAGCGCCACCCGGCTTTTATGGAGTTTACCACGGCCTGTGATGAAAACGGTTATCTGACCGCAATGACGGCTAAGGTGATCACGGATACGGGTGCCTATGCCTCTCTTGGCGGCCCTGTGCTGCAAAGGCTCTGTACCCACGCAGCCGGTCCCTATAATTATCAGAACATCGATATTGAAGGAACTGCCGTATACACCAACAATCCGCCGGCAGGAGCCTTCCGGGGATTCGGAGTGTCACAGAGCTGCTTTGCGACGGAGTGCAACATCAGCCTTCTTGCGGAGAAGGTGGGCATCAGTCCCTGGGAGATACGCTGGCGCAATGCCATCCGGCCGGGCCAGGAAATGCCCAACGGCCAGATCGCCGCGCCCGGGACCGCTCTTGTGGAGACTTTAAACGCAGTCAGGGATATTTTTGAAAATCATCCCCGTGCAGGAATCGCCTGTGCCATGAAGAATGCGGGCGTAGGCGTGGGGCTTCCGGACTGGGGACGCTGCAGGCTGACCGTTGAGGATGGAAGGATCTATATCCGGTCCGGCGCATCCTGCATCGGCCAGGGACTTGGGACGGTTCTGGAGCAGATGGTATGCGAGGCCTTAAAGATCACGGGAGATCAGGTGGTTTACGTACCTGCTGAAACCAATCTGGCTCCGGATTCCGGCACCACCTCCGGTTCCCGCCAGACTCTGGTGACGGGAGAGGCTGCGATCAGGGCCTGTAAGGATATTCTGGATGACTTAGAGGGCGGGAAGACCCTGTCTGACTTAAACGGAAAGGAATATTACGGAGAATACCTGGCGGCTACCGATCCCATGGGAAGCGAAAAGAAAAATCCCATATCCCATGTGGCTTATGGATTTGCCACTCAGGTGGTCTGCCTAAAGGAAGACGGTACCGTGGAAAAGGTGGTGGCGGCCCATGATGTGGGAAAGGCCATTAACCCCCTGTCCGTGGAAGGACAGATCGAGGGAGGCGTTGTCATGTCACTGGGGTATGCGCTGACAGAGGATTTTCCCCTGGATCAAGGAAGGCCTCTGGCAAAATTCGGAACCCTCGGGCTGTTCCGGGCGGATAAAACGCCTGATGTGGAAAGCATCATCGTGGAACGGAACCAGGATCCGCTGGCATACGGCGCCGTGGGAATCGGGGAAATCACTTCCATCCCAACCGCTCCGGCCGTACAGGGAGCCTATTATAAGCTGGATGGACAGTTCCGTACCTCCCTGCCTCTGGAAGATACGGCTTACAGGAAAAAGAAAAAGTAATGAACATGCGCAGACGGAGAAACAATTTTCTCCCTGCGCTTTTCGGGGTTGACAAACAGAAGCGGAAATTAGAAAATAGATGTAATGCATGGCGGCCCTGAGGGGCCGGTGAGAAAGGAAGTGGATGTTCTATGAAAACGCTGTTAAAAGGTGGAACCGTAATATCGGGAAACGGCACGGCAGCTGCGGATGTCCTCATGGAGGATGGAAAGATCCGGGCGGTGGAAAAAGAAATCGAGGATGGAGAAGCAGAGGTCATCGATGTATCAGGCAGGCTTTTGTTCCCGGGATTCATTGATGCCCACACACATTTTGACCTCCATGTGGCAGGAACCGTGACTGCGGATAATTTTGATACGGGGACTAAGGCCGCCCTGGCCGGAGGAACGACCATGATCATCGATTTCGCCACCCAGTATCAGGGAGAAAGTCTTAAAAAGGCCCTGGAAAACTGGCATAAAAAGGCGGACGGAAATGCATCCTGTGACTACAGCTTTCACCTGGCAATATCAGACTGGAACCCTTCCGTAAGCGAAGAACTGGAACATATCGTTGCAGGCGGTGTTACTTCCTTCAAGCTTTACATGACCTATGATGAGATGTACTTAGACGATAAGAGAATTTATCAGGTGTTAAAACGGCTGAAAGAAGCAGGCGGCATAGCAGGCGTTCACTGTGAGAACAAGGGGCTCATCGAAGCTCTGGTGGAGGAAGAAAAAGCGAAAGGGAATTTTTCCGTAAATGCCCATAAAAAGACCAGACCGGCAGCCGTGGAGGCGGAGGCCATCGGCCGTCTTTTGAAAATTGCAGGTCTGGCGGATTCGCCGGTCATTATCGTACATTTAAGCTCTGACGCGGGCTGCCGGGAAGTTCAGTATGCCAGGGAAAGGGGCCAGGAGGTCTATCTGGAGACCTGTCCCCAATACCTGATCTTTGATGACAGCGTTTATGATCTGCCCGGCTTTGAGGGGAGCAAATACGTGATCTCTCCCACCATTAAGAAGGAAGCGGACAGCCGCCGGCTGTGGGAGGCTCTCCTTGAGGACCGGATCCAGACCGTATCCACCGATCACTGCAGCTTTACAACAGCCCAGAAGGAGGCGGGAAAAGACGATTTCACCAGGATCCCGGGCGGCATGCCGGGAGTGGAGTCACGGCCGGCCCTGATGTACAGCTTTGGAGTGGAGGAGCATGGCTTAAAGCCGGAGCAGATGTGCCGGCTGCTTTCCGAAAATCCGGCGAAGCTTTACGGGGCCTATCCTCAGAAGGGGGTCATTGCTCCCGGGAGCGACGGGGATATCGTGGTGTGGAACCCGGATGTCCGGTGGACCATGTCTGTGGAGAACCAGGTGGCAAATGTGGATTACTGCCCCTTTGAGGGAATAGAGGTTAAGGGAAAGGCGGAGCTTGTATTCTTAAAAGGCCGGCTGGCCGCAAAAGACGGGCAGGTGGTGCTGGAGAAGACCGGATCCTATGTTCCGAGAAAAAGCCATATGGAGCTTGGCTGATGGGACTGAGACGGGTTTTTGCCTGTGAAGTTCAGGGCAAAGAGCAGGCAGTGGTAAGAAAAAATTCCCTGTGGGAAGCGCTGGGGCTTTCTCTGAGAGAGCATATGGTCATCGCCTTTACCGGAGGCGGGGGAAAGACGAGCGCCATGTTTTCGCTGGCCGATGAGCTGTCGGATCAGGGAAAGCGGGTGATCGTTACCACCAGTACCCATATATTCCGTCCAAAAGACAGGCTGGTGGTGCCGGCAGATCATGCCGAGGCCGTGAAACGCTTTCTTGCGGGCCATAAGGACTGGTCCTCCCCCGGCACCGGCCGGATCCTGGTAACAGGCCGGCCCGGGCCGGAAGGCAAGCTGAAGGCCATGGACCTTTCGGAAATGGAAAAGCTTTCGGAAATGGGAGATGTGCTTCTTGTGGAGGCGGATGGAGCCAAACGCCTGCCCCTTAAGATCCCGGGGGAAGGGGAACCGGTTCTGTTAAAAGGGACTCATGCGGTGATCGGGTGCGCCGGCTTAGACTGTATCGGCAGACCCTGGGAAGAAAAATGCTTCCGCTGGGAGCTGGTCCATGAAACCTTTGGCTGGCACACGGAACAAGAACCCATCACGCCCGGTAAAGTAGCCCGGATCCTCATAAGCGGCCGGGGGACCAGAAAGGGAGCGGAATCCATGGAATACCGGATTCTTTTAAATAAGGCGGACGATGAAGAGCGGCTCTCCCATGCGGCGGAGATCACGGAAGTCCTGGGCAGGGAATGGGCCCGCCGCTGCGTGATAACCAGTTTTTTTATCTCATAGAAAATTACGTCCTATGAGATAAAAATTACACCATGAGAAAAGGATCTGATATGGAGCAGACAAAAGAACAGGAAAGGGAGCTGAAATATCATTTAAGGCTCCGGATCTTTTACGAGGAAAGAAATTTCGGCCCGGGAGTGGCGGAGCTCATGAAATATGTAAGAGAGAGAGGATCCCTCTCCGCCGCCTGCCAGGAAATGAACATGGCTTATTCAAAGGCATGGAAGATCGTCAACAAGGCGGAGGAGGATCTGGGGTTTTCCCTGATGGAAGGGAAGCGGGGCGGAGAAAACGGAGGAACCACCGTCCTGACAGCGGAAGGTGAGGACTTTCTGGACCGTTATCTGGCTTTTGTAAAAGAAACGGAAGCAGCGGCGGCAGAATTGTTTCACAAATATTTCCCGGGATAAAGGGGAAAGAAAAAAAGAAGAGCCTTTTTGGGAAGGCGGATATTCTCACTTAAGAATAACGGAGTCGGGTAAAGAGGGAAAGGAGTGGGCAGAATGAAGGAAATCAGGACGGTTCATGCGGCGGGTCAGATCCTTTGTCATGATATGACCCAGATCATACCGGGGGTAATGAAGGATGCGAGATTCAGAAAGGGCCATGTGGTGACGGAAGAGGATATACCCGTACTTCTGTCCATGGGAAAAGAGCATCTGTATGTCTGGGAAAAGGATGATTCCATGTACCATGAAAATGAAGCTGCGGAGATCCTCTGCGGGCTGTGCATCAATGACCATATGAAGCGCGGAGAGGTAAAAGAAGGAAAAATCGAACTGAAATCAACGGTACGGGGGCTTTTGAAAATAGATACCGGACTTTTGGATACCATAAACAGCATAGGCGATATGATGATCGCTTCCAGGCACGGCAATACTCCGGTGGAGCCGGGAGACAAGCTGTGCGGGACAAGGGTCATACCTCTTGTCATAAAAAAGGAACGGATGGAAGAGGCCGTGAACATCTGCCGGGGAAAAAAGATTTTCACCATTTTACCTTATCAGGATAAAACGGTGGGCATTGTGACCACGGGCAGCGAGGTATACTCCGGAAAAGTAAAGGATGCTTTTGGGCCTGTGTTAAAGGCAAAGGTGGAGGAGTTCGGAGGCAGGATCCTGGGGCAGACGGTCACCGACGACAAGCCGGAGCATACCACAGAAGCGGTCCTGGATTTCATCCGTCAGGGCGCTGACATGGTTCTGGTCAGCGGAGGCATGAGCGTGGATCCGGATGACAAAACCCCTCTTGCCATACGGAGTACAGGGGCTGATGTGGTGTCCTACGGCGCTCCGGTCCTGCCCGGCGCCATGTTCCTGCTTTCCTATTACCGGAAGGACGGGAAAAACATTCCCATCGCCGGGCTTCCGGGCTGTGTCATGTATGCGAAAAGGACGGTGTTCGATCTGGTCCTGCCCCGGCTTATGGCAGATGATCCGGTGACAAAGGAAGAACTGAATAAACTGGGACGAGGAGGGCTGTGCCTTTCCTGTGATGTCTGCTATTACCCAAACTGCGGTTTCGGAAAGGGCTGGTGAATATGAAAGAACTGACACATTTTGATGAACAGGGAAATGCCCGCATGGTGGATGTGGGGGAAAAGGCGGAGACGGACCGGACCGCCGCGGCCCATGGCTTCATTTCCGTCAATGAGGAAGTTTTCCGCGCCATCTCCCAGGGGACCGCAAGCAAGGGCGATGTGCTGGGAGTGGCCCGTGTGGCCGGGATCATGGGGGCCAAGAAGACCTCCGAGCTGATTCCCTTATGCCATGTGCTGATGCTTACAAAATGTCAGGTGGATTTCGTCCTGCATGATGAGAGGCGGGCGGTTGAGGCCGTCTGCACGGTGAAGACCAGGGGGAGGACCGGAGTGGAGATGGAAGCGCTGACCGGGGTGAATGTGGCGCTTTTGACCATTTATGATATGTGCAAGGCCATGGACCGGGGCATGACCATAAGCGGCGTCTGTCTGTTAAAAAAGGCTGG
The DNA here is from genome assembly GCA_041223105.1 of Lachnospiraceae bacterium 54-53. Taxonomy (GTDB): domain Bacteria; phylum Bacillota; class Clostridia; order Lachnospirales; family Lachnospiraceae; genus Lacrimispora. Next base: position 6,309 of record JBCLPO010000002.1, on the reverse strand, counting down.
CGGAAAGAGCGGGCTTTATGAAAGGGATCCCGATGGAAGGGAGAACGGCTATGAGGGATAACTGCGGCCGTACCATTGATTATATCAGAATTTCCGTCACGGACCGCTGCAATTTAAGGTGTCTCTACTGCATGCCGGAGGAAGGCGTCCAGCCCATGAAACACGAGGACATCCTTACGTACCAGGAGATACTCAGGATCTGTGAAGCCGGTTCCCGGCTGGGAATTTCCAAGGCAAAGGTGACCGGCGGAGAGCCTTTGGTGAGAAAGGATGTGGAGGTCCTTGTAAAAGGGCTTGCAAAGCTCCCGGGGATGAAGGATGTGACCATGACCACCAACGGCTGCCTGCTGAAGGAAAAGGCGGAGGTCCTTAAATCCGCGGGCCTGTCTTCCGTTAATGTGAGCCTGGATACCCTTGATCCGGTGCGGTTTTCGGTCATCACCAGAAGAAACTGTTTTGAATCCGTCATGGAGGGCATAGAAGGCGCCCTGGTGGCAGGGCTTAAGGTAAAGGTGAACTGTGCGGTCATGGAGGATTTAAAAAGAGACGAGGTGCTGGCATTTGCCCGGTTTTCCATGGACCGGGGCATACCGGTCCGGTTTATCGAGATGATGCCCGTCGGTCAGGGAAAAAAGTACAAAGCCATGAGCAACGACGATCTGGCACAGATCCTGTCAGAGGCTTACGGCGGATTAAAGGAAAGCCGCCGGACGGAGGGAAACGGACCTGCGGTCTATTATACATGGGGAGACGGCAGGGGCGCCATTGGCTTCATCAGTGCCGTCATCCATAAATTCTGCCATGCCTGCAACCGGGTGAGGCTGACCTCCGATGGATATTTGAAGCTTTGCCTGGACAGCAGCCTTGGCGTGGATTTAAAAGGTCCTCTGCGCCGGGGGATATCGGATGAGGAGCTTTCCCGCATCATGGAGCAATGGATCAGGAATAAGCCGGAGAGCCATCATTTTGAAGATGACCGGGAGAAACCGGGGTTAAATATGAACCAGATAGGAGGATGAGCGGATGGGCGAGGTCATGGCTGTCTGTATCAGCGAGAGAAAAGGAACCCAGAAGACCCGGATCGGGGAAGGGCATTTCCTTAAGGAGCATGGGCTGGAAGGAGATGCCCACGCGGGAAAATGGCACCGCCAGGTGAGTCTTTTGTCCTATGAGACCATAGAGGCCTTTAAGGGGAAAGGGGCAAAGATCGGAGACGGCGCTTTCGGGGAAAATGTCATTGTCCGGGGGATTGATCTGATCCGCCTTCCCGTGGGAACCCGGTTGGCGTGCGGGGATATTCTTCTGGAAGTGACCCAGATAGGCAAGGAGTGCCACAGCCACTGCGAGATATACAAAAAAATGGGAGAATGCATCATGCCCTCCAACGGAATTTTTGCACGGGTTCTGCATGGAGGGGTCATGAGGGAAGGAGATGAGATCGCGGTATGTACAGAGCAGGAATCGTAACTTTAAGCGATAAGGGAGCCGCCGGAGAGCGGGAGGACTTAAGCGGTGCGGTGATAAAGGAGATGCTGGAGGAAGCCGGTTTCCAGGTGGTGAGCTACAGACTTCTTCCGGACGAAAAGGAAGATTTAAAGGCGGAGCTCATACGTTTGAGCGATGAGCTGGAATGTGACCTGGTGCTGACGACCGGGGGGACCGGTTTTTCCCCAAGGGATGTGACCCCGGAAGCCACCCTTTCCGTGGCCGACCGGACAGCGCCGGGAATTGCCGAGGCCATACGGTCCAACAGCATGACGGTGACCAAACGCGCCATGCTGAGCCGGGCGGTCAGTGTTATCCGGGGCTTCACGCTGATCATCAATCTGCCCGGCAGCCCCAAAGCGGTGAGGGAAAGCCTGGAGTACATCATGGATACCCTTTCCCATGGCCTGGACATTTTATCGGGCCGGGGAGGAGAATGTGCGAGAAAATAAGAAGAAGGTCAGGAATACAGAATGAAGGTACTGATAAAAGGAGCGGGAGATCTGGCAACGGGCATCGGATGCCGGCTGCACCGCTGCGGGTTTGACCTGGTCATGACGGATATCGCCGTGCCCACCACCGTGCGGCGGACGGTGGCGTTTTCCAGGGCGGTTTATGAGGAAAAGGCGCTGGTGGAGGATGTTACGGGAGTTTTGTGCCGCAGTCCTTCAGAGATCAATGAGGCCTTATTCAATGACCGGGTGGCGGTGATCGTCGATGAAGCGTGCAGGTTTAAGGAGGTGTGGAAGCCGGATGTTGTGGTGGATGCCATAATAGCCAAAAAGAACCTGGGAACAAAAATAACCGATGCGGAAACAGTCATTGGCGTGGGCCCCGGCTTTACGGCAGGCCTTGACTGCCACGTGGTGGTGGAGACAAAAAGGGGCCATGATCTGGGCCGCTGTATCTGGGAAGGAAGCGCTTATCCCAATACAGGGGTGCCCGGAATGATCGGAGGTTATGACAGGGAAAGGATCATCCGGGCTGCCTCGGATGGAATATTTCAGGGCGCGGTATCCATCGGCGACCTGGTGGAAAAGGGGGAGGTGGTAGGCTATTCAGGTGGAACTCCCATATATGCGCAGGTGGGAGGCGTGGTACGAGGGCTGCTTCAGGACGGTGTGGCAGTGGAAAAGGGTATGAAGTCAGGGGACATTGACCCCAGAGGGGTCGTGGAGAACTGCTTCACGATCTCAGATAAGGCAACCGCCATCGGCGGAGGAGTTTTGGAGGCCATATTGAGCCTCAGAAAGAAAAGGAGAGAAGGATTATGAAAAAAACAGCGATTACAATGGGTATCATAGGGTTTGCCATGATGGCGCTCACCGCCTGCGGCGGAGGAAAAGCGGCGGAAACCGCAGCGACAACGGCGGCGGAGACCGCTTCCACGGAAGCGGCAGCGGGGACTCAGGCGGCGGAAACTACGTCGGCGGCGGCAGATAACAAAGGGGAAGGAACCGTTACCATAGCGGCGGCAGCCAGCCTGGAGACCACTCTGACGGAAGAACTGATCCCCATGTTCCAGAAGCAGTTCCCGGGGATCACCGTGGAAGGAACCTATGACAGCTCAGGAAAGCTTCAGACCCAGATCGAAGAGGGAGCTCCCGTAGATCTGTTTTTTTCCGCTGCCACAAAGCAGATGGATGCGCTGAAGGAAAAAGGCCTGATCGCCGACGGAACCATAACGGAACTTCTGGAAAACAGGATCGTGTTCATCGTTCCCAAGGGAGAGGAAGGAAATTATACCTCCTTTGAGGACATCGCAAAAGCGGAGAACGTGGCGCTGGGAGATCCGGAAAGCGTACCGGTAGGGCAGTATGCAAAGGAGGCGCTGACCAATTTAAACTTATGGGATGAGGTATCTGCAAAAACCAGCTTTGGCACCAATGTGACCGAGGTATTAAACTGGGTGGCGGAAGGAAGCGCCAAGGCGGGAATCGTTTACGCCACCGATGCGGCCCAGAAACCGGATGATGTGACGGTCGTGGCGGAAGCGCCTGAGGGCAGCGTTCAGAAAGCCATTTATCCCATCGGCATTGTGAAGGATTCGGGGAACCCGGATGGGGCGCAGAAATTTGCGGAATTTCTTCAGTCCGACGAAGCCATGGAAGTATTCGTGAAGAACGGCTTTGCACCGGCAAAATAAGACGGAAAGGAGGGGAAGCCAGTGGATCTTTCTCCTGTACTGATATCGCTGAAAACATCGGTGGTATCCATCTTTTTCACTTTTTTTCTGGGCGTCTGGGCGGCCAGGGGAGTCATCCGGCTTAAATCGGAAAGGCTGAAAAATATCCTGGATGGGATCCTGACCCTTCCGCTGGTCCTGCCTCCTACGGTAGCAGGATTCTTTCTGCTTTATATATTCGGCGTAAAAAGACCTGTGGGAAAGCTTTTGGCAGTATTGTTTGACTATAAGATCGTATTCACCTGGCAGGCCACCGTGCTGGCAGCGGTACTGATTTCTTTTCCGCTCATGTACCGCTCCGCCAGGGGCGCTTTTGAACAGGTGGATGAAAATGTGCTGAGCGCTGCCAGGACCTTAGGGATCCCGGAAGGCCGGATTTTCTGGAGGATCCTCCTTCCCATGGCCCGGCCCGGAGTCCTTTCCGGAGGTGTGCTGGCCTTTGCCAGAGGCCTTGGGGAATTCGGGGCAACGGCCATGATCGCCGGCAACATTGCGGGAAAGACAAGGACCCTTCCCCTGGCCATTTATTCGGAGGTGGCTGCCGGCGACATGGGCGAAGCGGGGCGGTATGTGGCTGTCATCGTGGCGGTATCCCTGCTCATTGTGGCGGGCATGAACACAGCAGCCGGAGGCGGGAGGAATTACTCATGAGCCTCAGCGTGAACATTGTCAAGAAATTAAAGGACATGACTCTGAACATCCGGTTCGATACGGGAGAAAGCGGCGGAATCACCGGGATCCTGGGTTCTTCCGGCTGCGGAAAGAGCATGACCTTAAAATCCATTGCTGGGATCGTCACCCCGGACAGCGGGCGGATCGTCTTAAATGACCGGGTGCTTTTTGATTCGGAAAAGAACATCAATGTGAAGATCCAGGACCGGGGCGTGGGATACTTATTTCAGAATTATGCCCTTTTTCCACATATGACGGTAAAGGAAAATGTGGAAATGGCCGTAAAAGGCCGGGAGGCGGAGAAAAGGGAACGGACGGAATTTTATCTCCGCATGTTCCGCATAGAGGAGCTTTCCGGCCATTATCCGGGAAGGCTTTCCGGCGGCCAGCAGCAACGGGTGGCTCTGGCCCGTGTCATGGCTTCCAGCCCGTCGGTCCTCATGTTCGACGAGCCGTTCTCCGCTCTGGACTACAGCCTGAAGGAAATGCTGCAGCTGGAGCTCATGGAAGAGCTGAAATCCTTTGAAGGGGATGTCCTCTTAGTTACCCACAGCCGGGATGAGATCTACCGGTTCTGTGAGACCATCCACGTGATCAGCCAGGGAACCATCGTTTCCTCCGGCGGGGTAAAGGAAGTGTTTAAAAATCCGGGAGCCGTGTCCGCCGCAAGGCTTACGGGCTGCAAAAACATCGTCAGGACCAGGTATGTGGATCCCCATAAACTTTTTGTGCCTGACTGGGGAATTGATGTTATAATAAAGGAACGGGAAATTCCGAAGGAAGCCGGTTACATTGGAATCAGGGCTCATGATCTGAAACCGGCGGCGGAAGGAGACAGGGAGAATGTAATGGAATGCAGGCTGAAACGCATTCTGGAGGATCCCTTTGAGATGACCCTGATCCTGGAAAACGGGATCTGGTGGAAGATCCCCAAGGACCGGTGGAATCTGGAACTGGACCGGCGCGTGCCCCGGTGCATGGTCGTTCCAGAGGAGGGCATCTTCTTTTTAAAGGATTTGTAAAAACACTTAAAAAGGGAGGTTTGAAGGCATGAAACTGGCGCTTATCCTTCTGGCGGCAGGCGACAGCCGCAGGTTTAACGGCAATAAGCTGCTCCATGAATTATCGGGCAAACCCATGTACCGGTATATTCTGGAGGAGGTGGAAAAGCTGCCGGAGGCTTTCTTTGACCGGAAGCTGGTCATCACCCAGTACCGGGAGATCATGGACTTTACGGAGGCCCTTGGCTATGAGGCTGTGGAAAACAAAGAAAGCAGCCTTGGAATCTCCCATTCCATCCACCTGGCGCTTAAAGCCCTTGGGGACGAAAACACGGACTACTGTTTTGCGGTCTGTGACCAGCCCTACTTAAAGGCATGCACCATTGAGGAACTGGTGAAGGGCTGGAGGGACAGCGGGAAAGGGATCGGCTGTCTGTGCAATATGGGAGAACTGGGCAATCCCGCCATATTCTCAAACTCCTACCGCAGGGAGCTTTTTGGCCTGACGGGGGATGTGGGAGGAAAACGGGTCATACGAAAGCACATCGGAGATTTGTACCTGCATGAGGTATCGGACGGTCTGGAGCTGGTGGATATTGATGTGAGGAAGGATTCCGGACTCTGAAACAGGACGGGCAGGGTGATTGTTTTCCAATGTCTCCGGCTAATAATTTGAGGAATTGTTTCAAAAGCGTTGACAGGGAAGAGAGCCATGATATAATGGGAAAACACAAAGGCGTGACGAAAAAAGTCATGCCTTTTTTATTTTCAAAGAGAAAGTAGAAACTGTTTTGTGCATTGTGTACATAATGGTGTTCAAATCTATTCAAACATTGACATATGAATTCACATATGATAAGTTTAGCATAAACAAGAATATGTGAGAGAGAAGTTTGAAACTTAAATGTGGCAGTTGGCCAGTAAAGAAGAGTATAGCAAACAAGCCATTCACAATTCGTGGATGAG
>JBCLPO010000001.1:0-727983 GCA_041223105.1 Lachnospiraceae bacterium 54-53 | reverse complement strand
GCAAGTTCCCCCGTTCCTTCATACTCTCATTTTATCATAGTGAGCAGATTTTCTACAGGGCTTTGTCAACACCTCGAGGTAGGCCAAGCCCTTGAATATGGGTATGTGACATATCGTGCCACGTGGAATGATTATAATGGAACCAATATAATGATTGGTATGTTAGCACAGAACTATGAAGTGAAAATTGTTGTAACATATACGGATATAAATTATAAAGAAGATGTGAATGATTCCGGATTATAAATGTAATAGAAATAGAAAATATCTGGCAGGCATTGGCAGGGATTTTGATGATGAAAAGCTTGTGCAGGCGATAGCTCCCATCATGGCAGAGGCTATGGAAAAAGCAAATATGAAAGCAAGTGTTGAACAATGGGAATTATGGAAAGTACAGAAGATGGTTGGAATAAGAAGTATAATATAATTGAAAAATCATTATTACCAGTTTGAAATTTAAAGGCCATGGACCGCCATAAATATGGATAGCCTATGGCCTTTTTACTTTTTAAATGCAATTTAATAAATGAGACAACCGATAACATTGATCATATAGAAACCATCTGCAGCCTATGGAAAAACGGCATTGCATCCTATGGCGTTTTCCGGATACTTGTTAATCATTTTAACATAACCGGCCATGATGATCTCATTCCTGAAAATAAATTATTTTATTGTCAGAGCTGGAACAAAGGCATCAGTCCCTGAATAAATAATAAAAGAACAATCAGCGGAAGAACATAAGTAAGGTACCCTCTGGCCCATTTGGGAAGCTTAATTCCTTCTCCGGTATTACATTCTTCTATGAAATTATCAAACCCCCAGCCGACTCTGGAAACACAGAAAATCAAATATATCAGTGAACCCAGAGGCAGCATCAGGTTACTGACCAAAAAATCTTCCAGATCAAGAATATTACTGCCAGCCCCCAGAGGCTGAAAGCCGGACCACAAATTAAATCCCAGCACACATGGGAGTGAAAAAATTCCAATCAGGATACCGCTTATCAGCGATGCTTTTTTCCGGCTCCATCCCCAGAGATCAATGCAACAAGCCAGAATATTTTCAAATACCGCAATTAATGTGGCGAATGCAGCAAACCACATGAAAACAAAAAACATACTTCCCCAAAGCCTGCCCATTGGCATTTCGGTAAAAACATTGGGTAAAGTAAGAAAAATGAGAGATGGGCCGCTGTCCGGCTCAACTCCGTATGCAGCACAGGCAGGAAATATGATCAGACCTGCAAAAAGTGCTGTGACCGTGTCCATTAAAGTAATGGTAATGGATTCTCCCAGCAAGCTGTGTTTTTTGTCGGTGTAACTACCGAATATAAGCATTGAGCCCATGCCGATGCTCAATGTGAAAAAGCCCTGGTTGGCGGCCGCTGATAAAGTTTCAAGTATCCCTATTTCCTTCATCTTTTTCAGGTCAGGAACAAGATAAAACTTGATACCAGTCATGGCATTTGGAAGAGTGAAACTGCGGAATATTAAAAGTATCATTACAATAACAAGAGCACTCATCATCCACTTGGTAATCCGTTCGGTTCCGCTTTGCAGTCCAAAGGAGCAGATAGAGAAACCAAGAGCCACTACCAATATTGTACAGAGCCCCATTATTCCGGGTTTTGCGAGCATTTCATTAAAAACCATGCTGATCTGCTGCGAATCCGCTCCTTCAAATTTCCCGCCGGCAAAGGCAAAAAAATAGTAAATCATCCAGCCGGTGATTACCGTATAAAACATCATTAAGATACAGTTCCCAATCAGCGCCAGATAGCCTTGTAAGTGCCATTTCTGTTTGGGCTTTTGAAGTACCTGATACGCTTTGACTGCGCTTTTTCTGGAAGCCCGTCCAATGGCAAGTTCCATAGCCAGAATAGGGATGCCGATTATGGAAACAAAGACAATGTATAGCAAAACAAAAGCGCCGCCTCCATAATTTCCTACAACATAAGGGAATCGCCAGACGTTCCCAACTCCAATGGCGCAACCCGCAGTTAATAATAAAAATCCCAGTCTTGAGCCAAATGACTCACGTCCCATATTACACACCATACCTTTCCGGAACCTGCCGGATTTACCGGCAAGCTTATGTATTTATAAACAAACCAGATAATTATATCATTGATCAGATGAAAAATCTATATAGAAGCAACAAAAGATACGGGTAAACGGACGCAAAGTAATGATACGTTTCATATTATATTCTTACTGTGAATTGTTATTCTGAGCATAGATAAGTAATCAAACAGAATCCACGGCGTAATTTCTGAATAAACAGTAATTTTCTGGTTCACGGCAATATAAAACCAGCTGCCGAATATTGATAGTTGGCTCTGATACTGACAGCATTTATAGCTCAGCTTTTTCAATTATAATTTTACTCACTTCCAGAACAGACAAATTTGTAATATTAATTACGGGATAATGCACGTTGTGATAAACTTCTCTTGAATTACGAATTGACCGTTCTATTCGTTCAATACTTCTGTGATCTTCATTCATTCTCCTTATGTTCTCGTCTTCGCCGCACCATAAAACGAAAGGAATAAATCTGTGTTCAATCTCTGTCATATTTTTCATTATCATTTCAAAAACTTCTTTCCGTCTTCCATGAAATCCATAGGAAAACACCACTGTTTTAATGATTGAACAGTCCATGTAATTAAGAATTAATGAACTGATATTATTAACAATCGTTGGAATTGTTTCATCTGATAAAACAAACGGATTCATCATCCTGCATGGATCCGAATCAACATAAGCAGAATTAGGGGTTTGCTTCACAATTTCCTTACAAATAGAAGTCTTACCGATGCCATTAGCACCACATACAAATAATAAATTTTTCACGATTTTGCCTCATTAAGTATATTGTTATAAATAAGTTTCTGCTTATTTTAGTATATCAGAGAGTTTCTCCAACTATCAATGTTAATTTTTTAATGTTTCATGGTACATGAAACTAGTAATTTCAAACTGGCGCTTGGGCAATACCAAGTAACAAGTATCCCAATTTCGGTATTAGCAGATGCTTCTATGATTTGCACCAGGGCAGCTTTTGGTTTTCTATTAATTGCGTAATTGGTACAAATTGTCCGGGTCCTTGAGCTCTAAATGATCATTGCATGGGGAGTTATGATGGTAAAATGTAATCCTTTACGCTCCGGTTGCATAGGAATACGTAAAGCTATTTTAAAATTAACCTTTTTAATTTTACCTAAACTTTATTGAAACATGCATATGGATTTTACGTTGCTTTTTTATAATTATAATGTAAGAAAAAAGTATATCATCTGGAATTAGCCAATATCAGGAGTATGAAGGGGCACGTGCCTTAGCGTGCAATTAAAATATATTGATTTTTTTATCAATGCTCTTATCCGTACGGCATATGAGATTTCAGTAAAAGTGATTGACATGGAAAACCAGGAAAGGGGGGTACTGTAAATATGAAGATACAGAAGATTCTCACATGGTTAGCAACAAGAAAAGGTCCAAAGAAGAGATTACAGGAAAGATGGCTTAGAAAATTTGGAAGAGATAGGTTATCTATTATGGATGTTCTGAGAAGATAAATTTGCTGATAGTAAAATCTTTTTACTACGATTACAACAAGAAGACATGGTTTTCCGATAAAGGGGGCCATGTCTTCTTGTATGATTAAGAGTATCGTATAATTATCTGAAATTATAGATTATTGAATACGCTTTAAAAAATTAAGATTTTATTGTTCTCTTAAATATTACAATGTTGAATCACGGGGCTACAAAGAAAAATGTCCCCAAGATTAATATGAGGACATTTTTCTAACTAAGGTTTAAGCTGTCAACAATACTTCATTAACAACCTATTGTTATTTCCGCATTGTCATCCATAGCCTGACACCTCCGTTTATAATGATGTGTTCTTTTATGAACACAATATTATTATGAGCATAATCTATAAAAATATTATGGAAATAAACAGTAAATAAAAAATTGAGAAACAGTAACCGGAAATTATATGACGGTGGCAGGTCGATCAGTTTTGAGGAGTAAGGAGGGCATATGACAGACGAACAATATAAAAAAGGATAGAATTGAACAAAAATGGTTCGGAGTAGCTAAAAGTCAGGAATACAATGTACCAAGAAGATTACGGAAACAAATAGTACAGTGAAATAAAACCGAACTTAAATTATTGAAAACAGATTTGGGTGAGTTGTAAAGAACATTTAGCCCATCACAAAAGCTGATATGATGGGCTAAATATTTCAACTATTTTTAATTAATACCCAGTCGCGTTTGACGTGACACCAAACGGGAATTCGTATTCATAGCATTCAGTATCCCCAGAACCGGCACTGGAATATTACAGTAACAGACCGGGAGCTACAGAAAAGGAATGAGCACAGGAGCAAAGGCTTTACTACAAGGCAACAGCTCTTTTTCCTTTTATTTGATAAAAAATATTAAAATTCCGCAGAGGCACAATTGTCTCCTGAAGCAAATGTCATTTTCTTAATGTTCAACTTGTCCTTTAGCAGACTGTAGAAAACTTCTATGAGATTTTCACAGGTCGCAACTTTCTCAACTACAACAAGACGACACTCGGGATATGCTTTTGCCAAAGCGATATCAAATGGTTCCCCAATCATAGTATTCGTTTCCGCACCATTACGAATTCCCTGCGCTTCATAAACTTTTAAAATTTCGGGTAAGATAGGATCTTCTTTTTGCAAAATTAAAGCATGATCGAAGTTTTTTAAGTAATCCCAGGCAATTCGTTTGATACTGTTGCAGGGATACACAAAACCTGTTCTGCCGTCGACATCACCATCGACCTCAATGGTGAGTAATCCGGTGTGTCCATGAAGATACTGGGCCTCTCCCTCATAATTGAGAAAACGATGGGAGTACTGGATGTTTAATTTAGTTATTGATCGCATGTAAATACCTCCTTTTTTATTTTAAGCACAAACTCCTTAGAATCATGCTTATTTTTTCACTTTTCCCTGTCTGCAAGACGGGCAGATGTAGCTGATCTTTAAGTCATAAGAAAGGATTTCTTCTCCAATTTCTTTTTCTAAATTAACTGTCAGATCCTTAAGTACAATATCGAATAATTGTCCACATTGTTTACAGACCAGATGATCATGCCTTATGATATTTTTATCATATCTGTCTGGACTTCCCTCTATTACAACTTTCCGAATGAGATCATCTTCATATAATGCATTTAAATTATTGTATACAGTTGCTAACACTATTTTTGAGGATGTTTCTTTTAATTTCAGATAAATCTGTTCAGCAGTAAGGTGGTCGTCTGATGAGTTAATAATATTAAGAATTAATGCCGAATAAGTAGTCATATCATAACTCCTTTTTAGAATTATTCTAATTATAATCCATGCATGCGTTTTATTCAAGACTAACCTATTAAAGTTATACTATAAAAAATTAAACTGGCGGTAACTCCGATTATGGCAGGCGGATATAAAACCAGGTATGTGTTTTCTGCTCCATCAGATAAGGATACCGTCTTTTCGGCATATATGGATGGCGGACTCCCGGCAAATACAGAGAATTAGCATTTGGCGGGTTACTGTACATGAAAACTTAATATTGATAGTTAGTAAGTATGGTGATATCCTACACTTAAAGATTATTTTAGGAGGTTGGATTTTGAATATCAAAATTATAAAAGGAAATTCTGAACATATGAAAGATTGTGAAGAAGCTCTTTTGAAATCCTCCCTTGGAAATCATTATTTTCAAAGGGAAGGAAGTGCACGTAAAGCAATTGAAGAGGGATTGGATCAAGGAGATCTTTTTGTTGCATTAGCAGAAGATGTATGCACTGGATTTATGTACTTTATTAAAAATGGTGCATTTCACAGTTTTCCTTATTTGCATCTTATAGCTGTAAAAGAAGAATATAGAGGCAAAGGTATAGGAAAGCATCTCGTTGAGTATTTCGAAAAAATATCGGATAGAGATAAATTCTTTTTAGTAGTAGCTGATTTTAATCCAAAAGCAAGAGGATTTTATGAAAGTATTGGATATCGTCAAGTTGGAGAGATTCCTGGATTATATCGCGAAGGCATTACAGAATTTATAATGATGAAAGGAAAATAATATATTCATGAGCAACATCAGAATTAGGTAAACATCGTGTAATGAGTATAGTGCAAAACCAATAGAACTGAATGTCTAAAAACTACTTACTATCAGTTCAAACCGGTAGGAACCCACCATGCAGCATAATAGCATAAGGTATGATATTAAAGCCATTTCTCTGATTTGAGAAATAACTATGAAGTATAAATATCGGAGAGTTGATGTTGATAAAAAGGCGTTCAAAGCCGCTTGTTTTACTTAATTTGTGCTGCCATATTAAAGATTATTTCGGCCATTTCATTTGCCGGTTTGGTCAATCCGGATTTCAGCCAATGTTGAATCAGGCCAACGCTTCCGTTGATCACAAATATAAAATAAAATTCTTTTGTCGTTGAATTTGGTGCCAAAGCCATTAAATCGCATTTCTCATAGATCATCATAAAAAGCTCTTTTGGGAAATGAATGTCCCCTCGTTCACTAAGCAAAATCTGAATATGCTTGTTATTGTCCGCAATGTACTGCAAAAGCTCCCTTATAATCCGTATGATATTGTCCTTGTCTATTGAGCCGTGAAGACTGCTGACAGCTTTGCTGACCGATAATAGAACATCAGCTTCAATTTTATGAAGAAGGTCGTTTGGGTCAGTATAATGCGCATAAAACGTTGTCCTGTTTATATCAGCTTTTGCGCAAAGCTCCTTAACGGTTATTTTGGAAATGGCTTTTTGCTCCAGTAATTCCATAAGCGCGTCTTTCAAAACCATTTGTGTATATTGCGTTTTCCTGCTCTGTTTTATTTCCTTCACAAGCAACCTCCTAATCTGCATCAAATTTCTATGATTGTATGCAAAACAGACACATCGGCGTCATTTGTTGCAAACACAACAAAACGAAAACATCTGCAGGTTGCAAAAACAACACCATGATGTTATTGTAATTTTATTATTCCGAATTGTCAAGAATGCACTGAGATAAGAAGGCGTTACTATGTCTTAGGAAATCAATAGCAGGTGCATAATGACAGCTAAAAGGATAATAAAAATGGAACGGCTAAAGCATAGAACTTGGAAGCTGCCAAATGTCTGTTTTGAAAGGAGTGTATATAATGATTTTATATTTTTCGGCCACAGGTAACAGTCATTATGTTGCAGAGCGAATTGCCAGGGAAACAAAAGATGAAATTGTTTCATTAAACTTATTAATGAAACAGAATAAACAAGACGACCTTATTTCAGAAACGAAGCCATTTGTATTTGTTTGCCCCACCTATGCATGGAGGTTGCCGCGAGTAGTGGAGGAATATATAAGAAAGACCGTTTTTAAGGGAAGCCGCAAGGTATATTTTGTTTTGACTTATGGAGGAGAAACTGCAGGCGCAAGTAATTATGTAAAAAAACTTTGTCAATACAAGGGCTGGGATTTGCAAGGATATGCACAAGTTATGATGCCGGATAATTACCTTATTCTGTTTCCCGGTGTTGATAAGGCAACGGCAGAAGAAATAAATAAAAAAGCAGAACCTTTCATCAATCGGATTTCATCGGATATCCAAAATGGAAATCATTTTTCTTCTATAGATGAAACCGGCGTTGTCAGTCAATTGAAAAGCGGTTTAATAAACAGCATATTTTATAGGTTTTTGGTAAATGCCAAAGGATTTCATATTACAGAAACAAAATGTGTTAGTTGTGGTAAATGTGTAGAGCTATGCCCGCTGAATAATATTACCTTAACTGACGGAAAGCCCGTATGGGGAAATCACTGTACCCATTGCATGGCTTGCCTTCATAGATGTCCGACAAAAGCAATTGAATACAAAAATAAGACACAGAGCAAGCCAAGATATTTTTTTGACAACAAATAGTCTCTAATCAATAATTAAGCAACCGGCTTCCCGGCATATCAGATTCCTCCAATAAAATATACATGTCCTGTTTGTTGCGTTATTAAGAATTGACTGTGAACCTTTTTGCACTTTTCTTTTAAAAGTTGAATAATATAGTAAAAGTAAAAAAATAAAAGGAGACAAGATGTCAATACAAAACGGTTCTTCTGAAAAAGAAGATAATGCAATGCTGAACAGAGGGTATCCAGTACGAGATGAAGGTATATCAATTCAGGTTGATAAATATTTTGGCCGGCTGATGAATTTTATAGAAGAACGTAATATGGAAGATATCAAGGAGGGAATTAAACAAAATTTACGGTACTGTCAGAAAAAAGAACGGCCGAATTATGATGCAATTGTTAATTATTATAACCGTTACAGTAACTTGTGGGGAGCGTATGATCCTGACAAGGGAATATATGATCTTGTGGAAAACCGTGCAGATGCATTAGTAAATCATAAAAAAGATTTTGAATGGCTGTATGGGCAGCTTAGCGATTATAGGTCTAAGAAGATTTTATTAAACATCCTTTCATATTGGCTTAAGACGGATAAGACATTTACTGGGGATATTTGTGATAAGTGTTTTAATCAATATTTTGATTTTGATTTGATTCATTGTGATCGCAATGAGGTTTTTGTAGACATCGGAGCTTATATAGGGGATACATTGATTCAATATGCGAATATGTTTGGCAAAAATTGTTATAAACGGATTTATTGTTACGAAATCGTACCGGCAAATGTACAGTCTATTTATAAAAACGTGGAGACATTTAAACTAAAAAATGTAGTAGTGCGTGAGAAGGGGGTAAGTGATAAAAGCGGATTTATGTATTTAGAGCAGGATGGTATTTCCTCCGTCAATCAACTTGGAGAAAAGGGATCAATAAGGATTCCAACAGTTCCCATAGATGATGATATTGAAGGGGAAGTAACTTTTATTAAGATGGACATTGAGGGTGGTGAAGAAAGTGCATTATTAGGGTGCCGGGATAAGATAGCCAGGTATCATCCCAAGTTGGCATTGAGTTCTTACCATAATCATAAAGATCTATGGAAATTGGCACGCATCATTAGTGAAATTGATACGTCTTATCGGTTTTATTTGCGTTATTATGGATACGCACTGGTTCCGACAGAATTTGTATTATATGCGTTGTAATGGACGGCAGTTAGAAAAAATAAATATATCAAAAAATTTGGGGATTATATTTTTCGTTTTTCCCCAAATTTCCATTTATAATATGAAAATATCTTATCAGTGAAAAGTATATCAACATGCGCCTGGCTTTTGCTGGACGCATGTTTGAATGTTCCATAGTGGATACTCCGGCACGCTATAAATAAATTTAAAAGGTATCCGAGGCGATCAATAACGTTCGATAGTTTTACAAAAAGAAGGTTCATTTCTATTAACCGAGTTGAGTTTTGCAGTGCGGTATTGATAAATTAAATTTTTAATATATAAGAGTATCATATACGTCACATATTCAGAGCGATCGTAATTACGGTTGCTCTTTTCAATTGAGATCCCTTACGGGGCAATTTTTCTTGTATGAAAACAGATAGAAAACGAATGAGGAAATAGTACAAATTTTTTGGAACTGATTCATGGATAAAAATATCATGAAATATAGCTTTTCCAGTGGATTACAATTATCTGTGAATATTCCGGAAATTGTTGCATACATGTTTTGAGTTTTTTTGTGGATAATGACTATTTGAAGTAAGTTAATAAAAATTAAACATGAGAAAAGTTAGAGTTTTATTATAAGCCATTGTATTTTAAAAAAATATTTGTTACAATATTAACAAATGTACAATTAAAAATAACCAGGAGGATTTATAATGAGTAAATTGTTTGATTTAAAGGGTAAATTTGCAATTGTTACCGGAGCTTCTTCAGGCCTTGGCAGGCAGTTTGCGCTTGCTTTGGCGCGTGAAGGCGTCAATGTTGCGATTGTCGCCCGCCGCATAGAACGTTTGGAAATGGTGAAAAAGGAAATTGAAGAGCTGGGAGTGAAGTGTTACACACATAAATGTGACGTAACAAAGACGGAAGAGATTACTAAGGTTGTTGCGGATGTGAAAGAAAATTTTGGCCGGATTGATATTTTAGTAAATAATGCAGGTCTCGGCTTGTCCGATGCTGCGCAGAATACTTCTGATGAAATGTGGCATAAAATGATGGATACGAATATTAACGGCGTCTTCTTCTTTGCCCGCGAAGTCGGCCGTATTATGGTTGAACAGAATTATGGGAAGATCATAAATCTGGGTTCCATACATTCTACGGTTGCAATGCCGGGATTCCCTCTTTCTGCATATGCAGCAACGAAGGGGGCAGTGCTGATGATGACAAAGGCGCTTGCGAACGAATGGGCAAAGTGCGGAATCACCGTGAATGCAATCGGTCCGGCGTATTTCCCCAGTGAAATGACGTCAGGCGTTTTGGAAAATAAAGAGATGTATGATACGATCTGCAATTTGTGTCCAATGGGAAGGCCCGGACGCGATGGAGAACTGGACGGTGCTTTGATTTATTTTGCTTCCGATGCGTCTTCCTATACGACAGGACAGTTGCTTCAGGTCGACGGTGGCTGGACAACTGTCTGATTCCTGGTCTTCATGACTCTGCCGGAATCAGCAAAAAGAATATCAACATGCGCCTGGCTTTTGCCGGGCGCAATTTTTGGGGGTGAAAACCGAACATATGCCGGTTTTCTGTTATGACATTGACAACGTGAATAAAATTTCCTGTCAGGTATTGATTCCGTCTGATTGGGACCGGAGCCTGCGGATTCAATATCCCGCTTTTTTGCCGCCTACGCTCACTGGAATGCTGACTACCTTTTGAAGAGGCTTCCATGCGGCATAAGCGATGGAAAAATCGATCATACTGTGAATGACAGTTCCTGCACCTACTAATAAAATCACGGAAAAAAGGTATCCTTTATCATAATAAGCGCTGGACATATTGTTTCCCCAATAGAACAAGGTAACAACTGTAACTTCACACACCGCATGGATCACGGCCATCAGAAGGTTGAACAGCACAGTCTTTTTCACCGTGCTTAAGAGTTTCGGGTTTTTCTTAAGCATAAAGGAACCGATGACAACGAAAACAATATGGGACAGGGCTCTGAGAACCACCACGATCGGGAATATACCTGCCATTAAAAATCCCAAAGCAGAGATAAGTGCAACGGATATTGCAACATAGGGCGATATAAACATCGCAATAAACACGGGAACATGGCTGGCTAAAGTAAAAGAAGCAGGTTCCAAAATGAATTTAGGTGCGAACATTGGTATTACTATGCCGATTGCCGAAAGTGATGCTGCGATTGTCATTTTTTGAATAGAATTCTTATTGTTCATCTGTTTTCCCCTGGTTTGATTTTATTAGGGCGGGTTTCATGCCCTTCCTGTGTTAAGTCAACTGTCTTGTCACGTGTAATAAGCTGTATTATATAGAACTTAATGCACAATGTCAAGAGATTTCAGAGGGAATGAATGGCTTTATTTTAAAAAAATTTATTGCTTTTTGTCTGAAAATCCGGGAACTTGTTCCTCAGACCGTATTGCATGTGCTGAAAGAAATGATTCTGACATGATTATATTTTTGGAAGCCAAAGGCTTCGGACGGTATGCGGTTTCCATCGATCATATCCTGCGCATTGCCAATAATATCGGCTTAAACCTCATTAAATATGCGGATGCGTAAAAAAATGATTGAAATCAGGATGCAGCACTCAAAGAAAATGGTGGAAGCCGGATATTCCAATCGTATTTTTCCGGACAGGATTAAGAAGGAAAGCACAAAAATGGGAGCTGAAAAACGAATACAATGAATTGCATTTTTGCCGTATACTTTGGGGGCCCTCAATGCATCATATAAAGGATAGGTATGGTATACAGCGGATGCAGTGCCATAAGCAGGCTGATCTGCTTGTGAAACGTGATATCTTATTGTATAATTATTCCAGAGCATACGGAGTGATCAATGTTACAATGAGAGGAATGGTGTTTATGGAGAAGAAAAGAAAGATTATAACTGAATTTAAAGATTTTGTCCTGCGCGGAAACGTGGTTGATCTGGCAGTAGGTGTAATTATCGGCGCCTCTTTTCAGGCCATCGTCAATTCCATGGTCAAGGATATTATTTCACCTTTGATCGGGGTGATTACCGGAGGCGTTGATTTCTCAAGCAAATTTGTGCTCCTTTACAGCGCTCCGGAAGGTGCGGATGTTTCGACCCTGGCGGCGGCGCAGGCTCTTGGTCCGGTGTTTGCCTACGGCTCGTTTTTCACTGCCGTGATCAATTTCCTGATAATGGCTGTTGTGATTTTTTTCATGATCAAGGGGATCAATACGCTGCAGGGAAAGAAGTCCCAGACAGCGGCGCCTGCCCCTGCTCCCTTATCGGAAGAGAAAAAATGTCCATTTTGCTACAGTCCCATCAATGCTAAGGCAACCCGCTGCCCCCACTGCACCAGCCAGTTGAACGGACAAAAGGATACGGCCCAGCAGGGCTGAGCCGTGAATCCGGTTTAAATGATAAAGAAGCTGTCCGACAGGGGACAGCTTCTTTTTATCAGGAACCCGCAAAATGCTGTGGGTGATCTTATAACACTCTGTCCAGATTATCCAGCAGATTGTAAACATCCAGCTGCCCATACCCCCATATATTATTGGGATAAATATAAGCATTGCTGCGGCGCGCCCTTCTGATGAGCAGGCGGTTGACCTGCTCTCCTGAGATATAGGTGAGATTTCCTTTGGCCTGGGTCCATTCGAATACAATAGCCGCGGCGCCGGCGGCGTGAGCGGCCGCAGCGCCTGTACCTGTCAGAGATCCGTATTGACCGCCCGGAATGGCGCAGGGAATCTGATAGCCGGGCGCGGCAAGGTCCGGCTTTACCAGCCCGCTTCTCGTATAGCCTCTTCCGGATTCGTCCAGGATATTGCCGCTTCGCTGATTGTAAGCGCCGACTGTCAGCGGATTCCTGGCATTACCCGGTGAGGTTATGGTGGTATCCGGATTGGCGTTGAGAAAGAAGGTTCTGTCCGATATCAGGTCGCCGGAGGGCAGCCAGGAATGGAAAGAAAAAGGTTCGTTTTCCGTGCTTTGGACCCGGAAACGCCAAATTCCGGGAAGTGGATTTTCGAACCGCAGCAGGATCAGCTGTTCTCCGCTTCTCTGCTCAAAGGCCAGATTGTTCACCCATACCACGCTGCTGCTGCTCTGAAACGCATATCTTTGGCATTCATTAAAGGAAGGGAAAACAAAAGGAATGGATTCATGGTTTGGGGAGGAGATTTCAATGGAGAGCCTTCCGGGGCTTAAGGGCCAGATTTCCATTGAGAATTTCTGATCCTCACTTCCCACATTCATCTGAAACTCATTAAAATAGGGTGCCGTAATGATTCTGTTGAAATAGTGCCTTCCGCTGTTGCCCTCATTTCCAGCGGATATTGTGACATTGAGTTCCGGATGCTGAACAAGACTGTCCGTATAGGAGCTTAGCACACCGCGTCCGTCATGGCCGCCCTGGCTGCTTCCAAGAGCAATGCATATGACAAGAGGCCGCCTTAATTTATGGGATAATTCGGTCAGGTACCGCATTCCCAGCACGATATCCGATTCCTGAAAGCACAGTCTGTCTTCAGGAACGCAAAATATATTTTTTAGATTTAGCTTGGCGTCCTTCAGCTTTACAACAGCCAGTTCCGCATTGGGAACGACGCTGGCAAACGACTGCGCCGCGTCAGGGGTTCCGGCAGCAATGCTGGCGATGGCTGTTCCGTGCCCGTTCGTATCTGTTGTTGGGACAACGGACAGAGGATCATCGTATAAGAGCGCCTTATTAATGGAAGCTTTTGTGTATTCCGTTCCAAAGGTAAAACCATGAGGCGGTTCCCCTTCATGCTGGGTCTGGTCCCATATGCCGAGGAGGCGGGTCGTTTTGTCCCTGTAAATGAAGGCGGGATGCTGGTAATCAATCCCCGTGTCTATGATCCCGATGATCACTCCCTGCCCGCGCAGCGTGGAGAAGGTAGTTTGCTGAGCGATTTCGATACAGGGTTTTTCCATGCTTAATCTGGAAGTGAGGGTATAAAGTGAAGGGAAAATATGGTAGGGGTGTTTACCTAAGTCGCAGAGCTGCATGGTGTTTTTGGTGATATGCAGCAGAGAAAATCTATCGTTAAGAGTTGTGATATCGTCTCCGGTACTGAAGGCCGGGATCAGCAGGTTGTTGATTATCATATCATAATAATTGTTGTCCAGTATTTTTTCCATAATTTGATCTCCCTGATTGCATCAGCTAGAGCATATGGTATATTTTATGCGGAAGTGTTCCCGATATGAGTGATGCATGTATTTGGCCTTTGTAATGCGGACAGCGGCCGGAAGGATCTGACGTCCGTCTGATTGGGTTCCTTATGCTCATAATAGGAGCTCTGTTGCATAAAATATATCATATGTGCCATCAGTAATAGACAGGGAGGCTATTGATGCAAAAAATAGTGGATGATAATTATTATGATATAATCATCAGCAACGTGATGATTCCTACATATGACACCGGAGATAATATAACATATATGAATCTGAGAAATTCCCTGGCCCATATTCCCAATGATTCTGTTGATCCCTGTGATCTGGGAGTATATCCTTATAATGCCTTCCCGTCCATATTGACACTCAGCTCCACTATCAGTCTTGAAAAATCCGGCATCGGGACAGTTCAGAGAAATCCTTACCTGGCTCTGTTCGGACGAGGGGTGATCGTGGCAATTATTGACACCGGTATTGATTACCAGCATCCGGCATTTTTATTTAATGACGGGACCACCCGTATTCTTTCCTTATGGGATCAGACGATTCAGGATGGAAATCCGCCGGAAGGTTTCACTTATGGAACCGAATACAGCAGGGAACATATCAATGTTGCGCTGAGATCGGAAAATCCCTTATCCATTGTGCCTTCTGTGGATACCAGCGGACATGGGACCGCAATTGCCAGTGTTGCCGCCGGAAGACCTAATTTTGACCAGTCCTTCAGCGGTGTTGTTCCGGAAGCAGATCTGCTGATCGTTAAGCTGAAACCGGCAAAGAACAGCTTGAAAAAGATCTTTTTTGTACCGGAGAACATTGAATGTTATCAGGAATCGGATTTGATCATCGGGCTGAACTATGTGACGACTTTTGCCCAGCGTCTGAACCGTCCCATAGCCATATGCGTTGCAATGGGAACCAACCAGTCCAGCCATGACGGACGGGGAGCCACCAGCTATTTTACCAATTACCTGGCCCAGCAGCCCCAGACCGGAATAACGATCACCACCGGCAATGAGGCCAACAAACGCAGGCATTATTTTAACAGCACCGGTGTGGAGCCTTTTTCCAATGATTTCGAATTAAGGGTGGGAAATAATGATAAGCTGTTCGCCATAGAGCTGTGGCCCTCTGCTCCGGCAAGGCTTGCCGTAGAAATAACCGCGCCGAACAGGGAGACCACCGGACAGGTTTTTCCGGCTCTGGGAGAGTGCAGAAGATTTACCTTTGTGTTAAATGAAAGCATCGTCTGGATTAATAACTATATTTTTGAGGAAGAAACCGGAGACCAGCTGATTTTAATGCGTTTTCAGAATCCTCTTCCCGGCATCTGGACGATACGGGTTTTGAATCTTGATAACGAACCCTTTTCTTTCCATACCTGGCTGCCTTCGGGAGATTTGATCTCGGAAGAGACCTTTTTCTTAAATCCCAATCCGGATACGACCATAACTTCTCCGGGAAATGCGACTCATCCTTTGACCGTCACCGCTTACAATCAGTTCAATGACAGCATACTGCCGGAATCCGGGAGGGGCTATACGAGAACGGGCTTCATAAAACCGGATATCGCCGCACCGGGTTACCAGCTCCCCTGCGCGGTTCCGGGCGGACAATACGGAACCATAACAGGAAGCGGTTCCTCGGCGGCCCAGGCAGCAGGCATTATGGCAATGGTTTTTGAATGGGCGGTTCCCAGGGGAAATTACACCACGATCACCGGAAACGATGTAAACCGGCTCCTCGTCCGGGGAGCGCAGCGCAGAAATGATGTTACCTATCCCAATAACATATGGGGGTACGGTCAGATTGAAGTGAACCGGCTGTTTGAACGGCTCACCAACATCTGATCCGCAGAAAATAAATTTTCTTGTCCTGCATAAAATTCCGTATTCGGCATATATTGGTAAAAACGGGACATACCGTGATCATTTCCAGATAGAAAAGGAGAAATACAATGGCTAGAGGGATCAGGAAAACAAACAGGGAGAAACTGGAGGAAAAGCTTGCGGATGTGAGAGCCTCCATCACACAGTATAAGGAATGTCTAAAAACTCTGGAGATCCGGGAGAAAGAGCTGACGGAAGGGCTGGAGCAGGAGGATTTAAAGGAACTGTCGGCCCTTTTAAAGGAATGCAGCCTGTCTGCCGATGATGTAAAGCAAATGGTTCAGGAATACGGAAGCGTTGAGCGGGGAGCCTGATATGATAGTTGTATGGAAATGGGATTCGCCTTTTTAGAGGCAGAACCCCATTTTTTTATTTTGTAAAAATATATTTGATAAAATAAAAATGATTTTTTATTTATGTGAATAAAACACTTATATTGGGTCATAATAGGATTATACCAAAGATGAGTGAATACTTATCCTCCCCTTTTTGATGAGAGAAGTTCATTAAACGAAAGTTTATGCACTTCTCTCATTTTTTATTTCAGGATCACCCTGACCGCCGCTGCCGGAAGTCCTGCAGGCCGGAACGATATTGAGGGCCGGGTATTATAGACGACGGAAAAAAGTTTAATTAAAAAACAGAACATATGTTTGCATTTGCAGATGATCTGTGTTATAATGTTGTATAGCAGGAAAGAACAGCGGATGCGGGGCTGCCCGTATGCAGTTTAAGAGTGAGTTCCTGCATGATAGGATTTTGTACTGCAGCTATGTGATTTTTTAATAGCCACTTTGAAGTGGTTTTAATTTTAACCATTGAACGAACGTATGTTCTGAAATGAAAGGAGACCGGCGTATGATGATTACAAGAAATAACTTAGATGAAATATTATTTGAAAACCATGATGCAAGACTGTTGATAGAACGTGTAGTTTCACACACGCAGGCTACTTTATATTACTATCATGGAATTGAGATCACCGTAGAAAATGCATTGAAAATATACAATCGGGCGGTTCAGGCAGAAGAGGAAGAGTCGGCTTATCATGTATCATTTCTGGATTTTTCAAAAGAAGAGAACGATTTGCTGTGCTTCGGATGCGCCTGAAGGAAAAGATGAATTGCGTTACATTTTTATGCCTGCACTTTCCTCCGGGTTAGTATCTTACAAAAAAGTGCATACTTGTAATCAAATATTTGTGATATTAATATGTTATAAAAGAGCAAGTGCACAAGGAGGATCATGCAATGAAAAGAGAAATTGAGGTATTTGATTTTACCAATGAAATATTTACGGCTTTAAAGACTGGAGTGCTGCTGACAACAAAGGCAGATGACCGGGTAAATTCCATGACGATTTCCTGGGGGACCCTGGGGATTGAGTGGGGAAAACCGATTTTTACCGCTTTCGTAAGAGAAAATCGTTTTACAAAGGGGCAGCTTGAGAAAAATCCGGAGTTTACCGTCAATATCCCTTATGGTGAATTTGATAAAAAAATACTGGGCCTCTGCGGAACCAAATCCGGTCATCAGACTGATAAGATCAAGGAACTGAATCTGACTCTTGAAGATCCTGCCGCAGTCTCTGTTCCGGCAATCAGGGAGCTTCCGCTGACCCTTGAATGCAGGGTCGTATATAAGCAGAAACAGGATCCCAATGAGATCACAGAGGAGAACAGACGCAATTGTTATCCCCAGAATGTAGACAGTTCCTATCATGGTGCCAATAAGGATTACCATACGGCTTATTATGGTGAGATCGTTCGTGCATACGTGATCGAATAGGAAGAGTCCTTCTGTCAGAGAAAAGAATATGGAAACGGATCAGGGGCCTTATTTAAGGCCTCTTTTTCAAGTGATTAAAGGATCCGGGGTTGGGGCTCATACAGGTATTGTTTTTGAAAGAAGTTAAGAAAAACAGGAAAAAAACGAAGAATGTAAAAAAAATAGCGGCAAAATCTGTGGATCCGTTGACTTTGAATTGAAACAATTCGAAATAAGATGAAATAATAAAAATGTATTGACTTAAATGATAGGATTATGTATAATTCAAATAATTTCATGGGCAAAATGCCTATAAATTAAGACGAAACAATAAAAGTAATATCAAAAGGAGAGGAAAAAATGAAAAAAAGAGTATTAGCTTTAGGTGCGGCAGCCTGTCTGGTGATCGGTTCTCTGGCAGGATGCGGTTTTACAGGATCTAACAGCAGCACCTCAGCCGGGGAATCTTCCCCGAACACCGCGGCAAGTGAATCCGGTTCTGAAAATAATGGCGCACTGGCAGCCGGTGATCCGGTGCTCAGTGTATATGCGAATGCGGAAATCAAGACGCTGGTGCAGTGGGCGGCTTCTGACAGCCAGTCTTCCATGGTCAACAACAACGCATTTGAAGGCCTGCTTCGCCTGGATGAGAATAACGAAGCACAGCCTGCACTGGCGGAAAGCTATGATGTTTCGGAGGATAAGCTTACATACACATTTCATTTAAGAGACGGTCTTCAATGGAGCGACGGAACTCCTTTAACGGCCGGTGACTTTGTATTCTCCTGGTTAAAGCAGATGAGCGCTGAGGCTACCAACGGCTACAGTTTCATTATGACCGATTATATTGTAAACGGCGCTGAGTACAATGAAGGAAAAACAGGTGCAGAAGAAGTAGGCGTAAAAGCCCTTGATGATAAGACCTTTCAGGTCACCTTAAAGGCACCGACTCCATATTTCTCCCGTTTAACGGTTCTTTGCCAGTTCTTCCCACTGAATGAAGCCTATGTCACCTCAAAGGGAGACCAATACGGCTTAACCGCAGAAAATATGATTTACTGCGGCCCCTATGTCATCACCAGCTATGATCCGGCCGTAGGCGCCACCTTGAAAAAGAACGATAAGTACTGGGATGCGGAAAATGTAAAGATCGACAATGCTCAGGTCCGGGTTATGAAGGACGCATCTGCAGCTCTTAACGCTTATCTGGCAAATGAGCTCAGTCAGGTGGCTCTCGATTCTTCCAACGTGGCCGCTTATCAGAACGATCCCGAATTCCGTTCCGAAAGCGAGTTCCGGACCGAATACCTGCAGTTTTCACTGAGCAATCCGGTTATGGCCAATAAAAATATCCGCCGGGCAGTTTCCATGGCCATTGACCGCGAAACTCTGGCTAAGGCCATTCTGGCAGACGGTTCTTCTCCCAGTATCGGACTCATTGCAGAGGGCATGTATGGGGATGAGAGCAAAAGCTTCCGGGAGCTGAATGGAAATATCAGTCCTTTCGATCCGGAAGAAGCTAAAAAATACTGGGAAGAGGGCTGCAGGGAATTGGGAGAGACCCCTGTCCTGACACTGCTGGTAAGAGATGATTCAGTGACCAAGGCAGCTGCAACCTACATACAGAGTGAATTAAACAAGAATCTGGGCATTGATATTGTGATCGATACCAAGACGGTTCAGGCAAGGAATGAATTAATGGATAACGATAATTACATGTTTGCCTCCACCGCATGGGGAGCCGATTATGACGATGCCATGACCTATCTTGATTTATGGACCAACGGAACTCCGTACCGTGGCTCTTATCAGAATGAAGAATACAATCAGCTGATCAACGACGCAAGAGTTGAAACCGATGATGCTGCGCGCCTGGATATGCTGCTGCGGGCAGAAAAGATCCTGGTTGATGATGACGTGATCGTTGCTCCTCTGTATCACAGAGGTTCCGCCACCCTGACAAAGTCCAATGTGAAAGGACTGGTCAATCATCCCTTCGGACCGGATGTGGAGTTCAAATACGCTTATTTTGAGTAAGCTCCGGCGGGCAGGAGAATTGCCCTGACGGGTCAAATACGGGAAATGAGAAGAGCCGTCCTTCTCCAACTCTGAAAAGGGAAGGACGGCTCTTTTTTGAAATCACGTGAGAATATGAATGCAAAGGAGGACACAGCATGATAAAATATATCTGCAAACGACTGGTTTATCTGGTGCTTACATTATGGGTCATCGTGACAGCCACCTTTTTTCTGATGAAAAAGCTGCCCGGCTCTCCTTTTGATGCGGAACGGTTTAATCTGATGTCAGTCCAGCAGCAGCAGGTCATTTTAGAGCAGTATGGACTGAACGAGTCTCTGCCCCGGCAGTATGTGAAGTATATGGGAAATATCTTACACGGTGATTTCGGAACCTCCTTTACCTATACCGGACAGAAGGTATCCACCGTGATCGGAGGCAGGATCGGTCCTTCCGCCCTGATCGGAATTCAGGCGGTTCTGATCGGGCTGGCAGTCGGACTGACACTGGGAATTATTGCGGCCTGGAAGCATAACAGCGGAATTGACTATTTTACGATGATCGTGGCTGTGCTGGGAGTTTCGGTGCCTAATTTTGTGGCTGCGGCTCTTTTGCAATACTATGTGGCCTTAAAATGGGGGATCCTGCCCGTTGGCTTCTGGACCGACTGGAAATGCTCGGTCCTTCCCTCGATTGCCTTATCCTTTTCTGCGACGGCCATGGTTGCCCGGTTTATCCGGACCGAAATGCTGGAGGTGTTGGAGCAGGATTACATCATTACCGCCAAAGCAAAGGGACTCAGTCCCATGAAGATGCTCATGCGGCATGCGGTAAGGAACTCCATCATCCCTGTGGTTACCATTCTGGGTCCCATTGTTGTAAATCTGCTGACCGGATCCCTGGCGGTGGAGAATATTTATACCATCCCGGGAATCGGCAGTCTGTTCGTAGACAGTATAAAAGCCAATGACTATTCCACAATCATGGGAATCACGATTTTTTACAGCGCTTTTTACATTTTCGTAGTGCTGGCCGTGGATATCGCATATTCCCTGATTGATCCAAGGATCCGTCTGGCAGCGGGGAGGGAGGGGTAAGCATGGACGAATTGTTTGTAAGGGTTGTTGTGGATGAAACGGAAAAGGAACATATTGCACGTCCCAATCTGACCGCATTCCAGGATGGCTGGCTGCGCCTGAGAAAAAATAAGGCGGCGGTAGCCTGCTTGTTTATGCTGATCGCGATCGGTCTTCTGGCAATACTGGCGCCTGTGTTTTCAAGGTATTCTTATAAAGAAACCAATTATGATATCATTTATCAGACTCCCTCCATGGTGCACTTATTCGGAACCGATCAGTTCGGACGTGATCTTTGGGTCAGGACCTGGATGGGGACCCGGATATCCCTGCTGATCGCCTTTGTGGCGGCTCTTCTGGATCTGACCCTTGGAGTGGCCTACGGAGCGGTTTCTGCCCTGACCGGAGGAAAAGTGGATGCCGTTATGCAGCGTATCATTGAGATATTGGTGGGCATTCCCCATCTGATCATTGTGATCCTTCTGATGATGGTCATGCCGGCAGGGATATGGACCATTGTGGTGGCACTTTCCATCACCGGCTGGGTGAATATGGCCCGTCTGGTCCGGGCAGAGATATTAAAGCTTAAAAACCAGGAATTTGTGCTTGCGGCCCGGGTACTGGGAACCAGCACCTCCAGGATCATCAGCAGGCATCTGATCCCCAATACGGTGGGAGTGATCGTCATCAATGCCATGTTTACCATTCCTTCCGCCATATTTACGGAAGCATTTTTAAGCTTTATCGGCATCGGCATGCAGGAACCTAAGGCTTCATTGGGAGTCCTGATCAATAACGGATACCAGGTGCTTCGCAATTTTCCCCACGTACTGATTTTCCCGGCCATTGTGATTGTCCTGATTATGGTATGCTTCAGCATCCTTGGTGACGGCCTTCGTGATGCTCTGGATCCAAGAATGAGAAAGTAGGTGAAGCGTCAGTGAGCAGATTATTAGAGGTGGATCAGCTGCATGTACATATAAAAACACAGCATGGAGTGGTCCAGGCAGTACGGGGAGTGAGCTTTTATTTAGAGGAGCAGGAGACTCTGGCTATTGTGGGAGAGTCCGGCTCCGGCAAATCCATTTCCGTAAAAAGCATCATGGGCCTGCTTCCAAAAAACGGAAAGATCGTAAAAGGCAGTATTCTGCTGGAAGGCAGGGACCTTGCAGCGTACAGCGAACGTCAGATGCAGGCCGTGCGCGGCTCCGACATTTCCATGATATTCCAGGATCCCATGACTTCGTTGAATCCCACCATGACAATCGGGAAACAGATCGTGGAGGTATTGAAAGAACACCGAAAGGATATGACAAAAGACCAGATGAAGAAAAGGGCTCTTGAGCTGATTTCCCTGGTGGGAATTTCCAATCCGGAGGCCAGATTTGACCAGTACCCTCACCAGCTGTCCGGCGGCATGAGACAGAGAGTTGTGATTGCGGTTGCTTTAGCCTGTGATCCCAAGATTCTGATCGCGGATGAGCCTACCACGGCTTTGGATGTGACCATACAGGCCCAGATCCTTGACTTAATGAGGGATCTGCAGAAAAAAATCAGGACATCCATCGTTATTATCACCCATAACCTGGGGGTTGTGGCCAACATTGCGGACAGGGTTGCCGTCATGTACGGAGGCCAGCTGGTGGAAACCGCCGGTGTACGGGAATTGTTTTATGAAACCGTGCACCCCTATACCAAAGGGCTTTTGGCTTCCATACCAAAGGCTTCCGACAAGGGAAATGAACTGACTGCCATACCGGGGACACCGCCGGACTTAATGGATCCCCCCAAAGGCTGCCCCTTTGCCGCCAGATGTACAAAGACCATGGAGGTCTGCAGGCAGTATCCGCCGGAGAATACGCTGTGCGGGGACAGCCACCATGCGCGATGCTGGCTTCTTGACGAGCGGGCAAAAGCTCTTAGAGAACAGGAGGGAACATGATGTCGGCAGAAACAAAACCGTTGCTGGAAGTAAGACATTTGAAAAAGTATTTTACCGTAGGGAAAAATCAGATTTTAAAGGCGGTTGATGATGTCAGTCTGGATATATTCAGGGGAGAAACCCTGGGCCTGGTGGGTGAGAGCGGCTGCGGAAAGTCCACCTTCGGACGGACGGTGATCCGTCTGTATGAGCCTACGGATGGGAGGATTGTATATGACGGCCGCGGGATTGACAGCAGTTTGTCTTCACAGGAGCGTTACGGGTTTACCAGAAAAATGCAGATGATCTTTCAGGATCCTTATGCTTCCTTAAATCCCCGGATGAAAGTGATGGATATAGTGGCGGAAGGCATTGATGCCCATGGGATCTTAAGCGGACAGGAAAGAGCCCAAAAGGTCATGGAGCTTCTTAAAACAGTAGGGCTTTCCGAAGAACATGCAAACAGGTTTCCTCACGAGTTTTCCGGCGGACAGCGTCAGAGAGTGGGCATTGCCAGGGCTCTGGCCCTGGATCCGGAGTTTGTGATCTGTGATGAGCCCATCTCCGCGCTGGACGTTTCCATACAGGCGCAGGTGATCAACTTGTTGAAAGAGCTGCAGGAGAAGAGAGGGCTTACCTATTTGTTCATTGCACATGATCTTTCCATGGTTAAGCATATCAGCGATCGGATCGGTGTCATGTATCTGGGCGCACTGGTGGAGCTGGCGGACAGCGGAAGTCTGTTTGAGGATCCGGTGCATCCCTATACCCGGGCCCTGCTTTCAGCCATTCCCATTCCGGACCCGGATGTGGAAAAGAGCCGCAGCCGGATCGTGCTGGAAGGAAGCCTGCCCAATCCCATCAATCTGAAGGAAGGATGCCGCTTCGCCTCACGCTGTCCTCATGCCGGGGATATGTGCCGGAAAGAGACGCCGGAAATGAAAGAAGTCAGTCCTGGACATTTCGTCTCCTGCCATAAGACAGGGGAATGGGCAGGCAATGAAAAATATATTTTTAGGAGAGAAAAATGAAAGACTATATCTTGGAGGTCTGTGTGGATTCTGTGGAATCTGCCAAAGCGGCGGTACGGGGAGGCGCCGACCGGCTGGAGCTCTGTGCAAATCTGGTGATCGGGGGAACAACTCCAGGTGTGAGCCAGTTCAAGCAGATCCGCAGGGCCTGCGATGTTCCGGTCCACGTACTGATACGGCCCCGGTATGGAGATTTTTTGTATACAGATTATGAGTTCCGTATGATCGCAGAGGATGCGCAGATGTTCCGGGAACTTGGGGCAGACGGGATCGTTGTGGGATTTTTAAAGCCGGACGGTAACCTTGATATGGAGCGGCTGAAGGTGCTTCGGGATAAGGCGGGAACAGGAAGCATGACCCTGCACAGGGCATTTGACGTATGCCGGGATCCTTACAGGAGCCTTAAGGAAGCCATGGAGGCAGGTGCGGATACCATACTGACCTCCGGACAGCAGGATACCTGCATAAAAGGCAAAGAGCTGTTAAAGGAACTGATCGGACTGGCGGCCGGCCGGATCGAAATCATGGCGGGCAGCGGAGTCAATGTGGACGCGATTTCCTGCCTGATGGATGAGGCCGGCGCCGGGAGTTTTCATATGTCGGGCAAAGTGATCGTGGACAGCGGTATGATCTACCGGAAGGAAAATGTAAATATGGGGATACCGGGAATCGGGGAGTATGATATTTTCCGTACCGAAGAAGAACAGATAAAACAGGCAAAAAGGTTCATGGAGGTGAAAGCATGTTTACGGAAGAACGATTAGACAGGATTTTGCAGATCCTTCAGGATCAGGGCACGGTGAAGGTAAAGGATTTAAGCGCTCAGTTTCAGGTGACGGAGGACTGCATACGCAAGGATTTGAAAAATCTGGAGAATGCAGGGAAACTGAAACGGACCTACGGCGGAGCGCTTTTGTCCCAGGACTATCCTTTAAAGCGGGATGTCATAGACCGGAGAGATACCAACATAGAGAAGAAGAAACTGATTGCGCAGAAGGCGTTTGATCTGATCGGAAGCAATGAGACGATTTTCCTGGACATTTCCACCACAAATATCATGGTGGCAGAACAGCTTGCCAAGTCCCACAAACGGGTGACGGTGGTGACAAACATGATCGATATCATGCAGACTCTGGCAGT
Organism: Lachnospiraceae bacterium 54-53; assembly: GCA_041223105.1. Taxonomy (GTDB): domain Bacteria; phylum Bacillota; class Clostridia; order Lachnospirales; family Lachnospiraceae; genus Lacrimispora. The sequence continues at coordinate 702,804 of JBCLPO010000001.1, read as the reverse complement.
GAATCCAAACATTACGCCCATCGGCACCGGCGGGATCATGTACCGCACGGTAAACGGTTTTATGGGTGCGGCTGCCATTGAGATCATCAAGCAGTACAGCTTTGACCGGGCGTTTATCGGGACCTGCGGCCTGGACCTTACGGACAACTCCATCACCACCCTTGGAGTGGAAGATGGCCTGACGAAAAAGGCCGCCATCGGCAGCAGCCGGCATAAATACCTTGTCATGGAAAAAGATAAATTTTATTTCAATGATTCCTATAAGTTTGCTCATTTTGACGATATAGACGGGATCATCACGGACTCCATGCCGGATGAGGCCACGGCCAGGAGGCTGGATTCCGCCGGAGTCACCATTTTATAGGCGGAACGGCAAAGGATCCCGGCGGTTGCCGGCAGATCAGAAAAACACATTGGTTTCGCAAAGGAGAATCGAGTCATGTTTTCAGAACATTTGCAGAGATATGCCCAGGAAAAATATGATCTGAGGCTGCCGCATCTTGGCAGTCTTAGAAAGGATATCGGGAAAGCCATGAAAAGCTGTACTCCCAGGGAGCAGGTGCTCATGAAATTTTTATATGGGACTATGCCGGTGCGGGATGCCGGGGAGTATGGGTTTGAGTTGTTTCTTGGATTTGTAAGGCATTCCATGATGATTTACGAACAAATGGAGTGGTGCCGGGAGTTACCGGAAGATATTTTCCTTCATCATATTTTGTATTACCGGATAAATTCAGAGAGTATTGAAGACTGCCGCAGATTTTTTTATGATGAGCTGATGCCACGGATCAGGGGGCTGTCTGTAAGGGAGGCAGTGCTGGAGATCAATTACTGGTGTGCGGAGAACGGAACCTATGAGGCGTCCGACAACAGAACCATATCTCCGGTGACCGTATACCGGTCAGGCAGAGGCAGGTGCGGCGAGGAATCCACTTTTGCCGTGACTGCGTTCCGGAGTGTGGGAATCCCGGCCAGGCAGGTGTATACGCCAAGATGGGCCCATTGTGACGACAATCATGCATGGGTTGAGGTATTTGCGGAAGGAAAATGGCATTTTCTTGGGGCCTGCGAGCCGGAAGAAGTGCTGGATAAAGGGTGGTTTACCAATGCCTCCTCCAGGGCATTGCTGGTGCATACCAGAACATTTTCGGATTATTCCGTTGATTCCGGCACAGAACGCCTGGGGCAGGATGATTTAATGGTTTATTACAATGAAACGGCGGCCTATGCGCTGACCAGACGGTATGAAATCCAGGTGAAGGATGAGAAAGGGGATCCGGCAGAGAATGTCCTCGTATCTTTTGAAATCCTTAATATGGCAGAATACTGCAGTGCAGCAGACCTGTATACGGACAGGAACGGAACGGTTTCCATCACGATTGGTCTCGGCGATGTGCATGTCCGTGCCATGAAGGAAGAACTGAGCTGTGAAGCATGGATCTCTGTGAAAGACTCGCAGCGGACGGTTCTGGTTTTGAGGAAGGAAGAGCAGGACCCCGGAGAGGAGGTCTGGAAGGAGGCCGATGTCAGAGCGCCGAAGGATTATCCCATGAATCCGGTGAAGCTGACAAGGGAACAAAAGGAAAGAAACAGAGAACGGATCCTTAAAGCCGGCCGGATAAGAGAAAGCCGGATCGCCGGGTACTTTGACGAAAAGAAGGCTTCCCAATATCCGGAAGAAGCGGAGATCCTCCGGTTATCTGCCGGAAATTTTGATGAAATCTTCGGATTCCTTGAACGGGACGGGAATCCGGACCGCAGAGCCATGCTTCACAGCCTGACTGTAAAAGATTATAAGGATGCCAGATCAGAGATTCTGGAAAGCCATCTGAAAGGAGCTTCCCCATACCGAAGGGATTGGGAAAGGAAGGGAAAGCTGGATATCTATGTAAAGTACATTCTCTGTCCAAGGGTTTTGCTGGAGGAAATGACGGACTACCGGGGCTTTATCGAAGAATTTTTCAGCGGGGAAGAGAAGGATCAATTCCGGAAAGATCCGGCGGCCCTGTGGGCGTATATCAAGAGGCACCTGTGTTTTGAGCCGAAACTGGATTATAAGACGATCTGTTCCACCCCGGCCGGCAGCCTTAAGCTATTCCGGAGCAATCCTGTCAGCCAGAGAATCTTATTTGTCGGCATCTGCCGGACGTTTGGAATTCCGGCCCGGATAAATCCCGTGGATCTGGAGGCAGAGGTATATGGAAAGGAAAAATTCGTGCCAGTATCCGGCAAGGAAGAGGCATTGACTGACATGACCGAAGGATACGGAAAAGCGGTGCTGTACGGAGGCGAGGATAATTGGTGGACGTATTATCAGACCTGGACCATCGGGAAGCTTAAAAACGGGCAGTTTGTGACTCTGGACTTTACCGGCTTGAAATTCAGCGAAGGTGTTCTGAGCCTTGATCTGGAACCAGGAACTTACCGTCTGATCACCTCAGTCCGCCTTCCAAACGGAAACCAGAACGCCAGCGAGTATGTGTTCCGTTTAAAAAAGGATGAGATCCATTCCGTGACCATGCGCCGGCGGGCCGCCAGCCTGGAAGATATGCTGGCCGTCAACCGGCTGGAGGATTTCGAGGTGACGGTTATGGAACAGAAACAGGAGCAAAGGGTGATGGCATCGGTTCTTACGGAAGGAAAGGCCAGTATTCTTGCCTTCCTGTCCGAAGGACAGGAGCCTACGGAGCATGTTCTTAATGAAATGCTGGAGCAGAAAGAGGTTTTAAATGCATTGGACGCCCGGATATATTTCCTGCTGCAAGGTGAAGCGGCATTGAATAACCGGACCATACAGAAGGTCCTGGAAGCGGTTCCGGGGATTAAGACAGGGTATTTAAACTTTGATGAAGCGGTAGAACCATTGGCCCGTAAAATGTATGTGGATCCGGAGAAGCTGCCCCTTCTGATCGTCACCGATTCCGGATTACAGGGAATTTACGGCTGCAGCGGCTATAATGTTGGAAGCGTGGATCTGATGGTTAAGCTTCTGGCCTTAAGCCGGAATGCAAAGTAAGGAAACAGGTTCAGGGCAAGCAGTGTCAGCGGATTGAAAATATCCGCTTTAACAACAAAGGAGGGTTCAGTTATGATTCGACATATTCTTTTCTGGAAGCTGACTGAGGAGGTAAAAAGATCCGGGCGGGAAGAGGAGGCTGCGGCCATTGTCGCCGCATCCGTCCAAACCATGGCAGGCCGGATCGATGGTATGCTGACCGCTGAATTGGGGAAAAATGAAGCGGGAGGAGAATATGACCTGATTTTTTATTCAGAATTCCGGGATCAGGAAGCTTTGGAAGCTTTTCGAAATCATCCTCTGCATGCCGCCCACAGAGAGAGATGCAGAAACTATGTGACCGGACGCCTGGCCGGTGATCTCGTGACGGAAAATTAAAAACAGAAAAAACATTTTGCAAAATCCATAAAGATGTTATATACTGTTTGGTGGAGTATTACCAGAAATAACAGATAAAAAGGATGGTTTGAATATGACTGTTTTAGAAAATTGGAGAAATCTGGCATACGGCGAGGGGCTGGACGATAAAGGAAAAGAAGAATTATGGACTGAGTATTTCAAGGTGGAAAAGGGGATTTACGAGCATATCCTTTCCAGACCGGATGAAGCAGTCGAGGGAACTTTAGAAGAACTGGCAAAGAGATACGGCACAGATGTCCAGACCATGACCGGTTTTTTAGACGGAATCAATGAAAGCTTAAAAGGATATGAGAATCCCCTTGAGACCATGGATGAGCAGACTGTGGTAAAAATAGAGATCGATCCTGAAAAGCTTTATTATAATATGGTTGAGGCCAAGGCAGAATGGCTGTACAGTCTTCCCCAGTGGGAAGAGCTTTTGACAGAGGAAAAGCGCAAAGAGCTTTATAAGAAGCAGAAAGCTTCCGGTACCATCGTAAAGGGAACGAAGGTCGGAAGAAACGATCTGTGTCCATGCGGCAGCGGGAAAAAATATAAAAAGTGCTGCGGACGCAACCTGTAATCAGAACGGATGCTGCTGACCGGGCAGCGGAACAAAGAGACAGGAAGGCAGGTACCTCTTCATGGGTTACCTGCCTTGTTTTTAGACGCAGCTGTAAGATTATACTGCCAAAAGGAGAAACGTGAATGGAAGCGTATACTGGCTTTGCGGAGGTCTATGACCTGTTTATGGACAACATTCCCTACGGGGAATGGTGCACATATGTGACGGGCCTTCTGGAAGAATACGGAATCAGCGGCGGTCTGGTTCTGGACCTGGGCTGCGGAACGGGAAGCCTGACGGAGCTTCTGGCAGACCGGGGATATGATATGATCGGAGTAGACAATTCCGGGGAAATGCTGCAGATAGCCATGGATAAGCGTGAGGATTCCGGGAAGGATATTCTGTACCTCATGCAGGATATGCGGGAATTTGAACTTTACGGCACGGTGCGGGCTGTTATCAGCATCTGTGACTGCATGAATTATATTCTGGAGTATGATGAGCTGGTGGAGGTTTTCCGGCTGGTGAACAATTATCTGGATCCTGCAGGCATTTTTATCTTTGACTTGAATACGGTCTGCAAGTATGAAACCCTTTTGGGGGATTCCACCATTGCGGAGGACCGGGAGGACTGCAGCTTTATCTGGGAGAATTACTATGATAAGGAAACCGGGATCAATGAATACGGTCTTTCCCTGTTCATCCGGCAGGAGGAGGGTCTTTACCGGAAATACAGGGAAAATCATTTCCAGCGGGCATATTCTCTTGAAGAAGTGAAACGGGCGGTCGGAGAGGCCGGCCTGGAGTTTGTGACGGCTTACGATGCTTTTACCAGGAAACCCGTTCAGAGCAGCAGTGAAAGAATTTATGTAATAGCGAGAGAGAATGGAAAGGAGTAATAACATGGCTGATTATATTGTCAGGGCAACTGCGGGCGAACATCAGATCCGCGCCTTTGCCGCAACGACCAGAGATTTGGTGGAACAGGCAAGGCAGGCCCATAATACGAGCCCTGTGGCCACGGCTGCCCTGGGCAGGCTTTTGACGGCAGGGAGCATGATGGGCATCATGATGAAGGGGGAGGAAGACCTGCTGACCCTGAAAATACAGGGAAGCGGTCCCATAGAAGGCCTTACGGTGACAGCGGATTCAAAGGGAAACGTAAAGGGCTATGTTTATAACCCGGGAGTTATGCTCCCGCCCAGTCAGACAGGGAAGCTGGATGTAGGCGGCGCGGTGGGAGAAGGCGTTTTAAGCGTGATCAGGGACATCGGCATGAAAGAACCCTATGTGGGACAGACCATACTGATAGGCGGAGAGATCGCTGAGGATCTGACCTATTACTATGCCAATTCAGAACAGGTCCCTTCTTCTGTGGCATTGGGTGTTCTGATGAATAAGAACAATACGGTGAAACAGGCGGGAGGCTTTATCATACAGCTATTGCCGGGTGCTTCTGAGGATATGGTTGAACGGCTGGAAAAAAAGCTGGGAGAGATCACTTCCATCACCGCGCTTTTGGACCAGGGGAATACGCCGGAGATGATCCTTCAGCACATCCTTGGTGAGTTCGGTCTGGAAGTGATGGATCAGGTGCCTGCCCGTTTTTATTGCAACTGTGACAAAAACCGGGTGGAAAAGGCACTGGTCAGCATCGGGCGGAAGGAACTGAAGGAAATGATCGACGAGGAAAAGAGCATTGAGGTCAACTGTCATTTCTGCAATAAGAATTACGAATTTACGGTAGAGGATTTAAAAGAGCTGTATGAAAAGGCATAAGACCTGGAACGTCAAAAAGAGCCATCCAACCGGATGGCTCTAATCGTAATCATGTGAAACAATATAACTTCTTCCTGTATATTGAAAAAGGTACACTGATGAGTCAATGATTATATTTTGATAACGTTTGTAGCCTGTGGTCCCTTAGCTCCGTCTACAACATCGAACTCTACCGCAGCGCCTTCATCCAAGGATTTGAAACCGTCCATATTAAGGCCTGAGTAGTGAACAAATACATCGTTACCCTGTTCGTCGGAAATGAATCCGTAACCCTTTTGGTTGTTAAACCACTTAACTGTACCTTTCATTAATGATACCTCCAAAATGAATAAAAAATGATTAAAAATTGTATTGCTACAGGATATCTGTAACTTCCCTAAGAATAGCATAAAAAGGGTAAAGTGTCAAACATTTTCCGCCCTAAAAATCAAGAAATCTCTAAAATAAACCGCAGAGAAAAATAAGTGGTGAAATCATTAAAAAATATGGTAGAATGGGGAAAGATTCTTCTAAAAGATAAGAAGGGACAGACAATGAACTTTAAAAATTTTTTGGGACACTTTTGCACAATTAACCGGCACAAGCTCCTGGTCATGAAATACTGTTTTCGCGTGGGCCTGATCAGGCAGGGGCTGCTTCATGACTTGTCAAAATACACTCCGGAAGAATTCATACCGGGCGTTTTTTATTATCAGGGAACCAGAAGCCCCAATGCGGCAGAAAGGGAGGAGCTGGGAGTGTCAAAGGCCTGGCTTCACCACAAAGGCCGCAACAAGCATCACTACGAATACTGGATTGATTTCACCGCGGACATGTCAAAAGGGCTGGCAGGGCATAAAATGCCATTAAAATATGTGATTGAAATGATGATGGACCGGATTGCCGCCTCCAGGACCTATAGGGGGAAGGATTACACGGATGCGTCTCCGTGGGAATACTATATGCATTCCCGCCGGTTCATGGTCATAGCGCCGGAGACAAATGCATTGCTGGAAAAGCTGCTTCTGATGTTAAAAGAGGAAGGGGAAGAAAAGACGTTTGCCTTTCTTAAGCAGCTGTTAAAGAGGGGGAATTATTAAAGGGGAAAAATCAGACGGCAAAGTTGGACTGCCGGCAGAAAAAGACCCGAAAAATGCAGGGTTTGTCCGGCCGGGCCTCCTCCTGTTTGCCGTCAGAGGGAATCAAGCAGATGGCGGATATAGCGGCGCAGGTTTTCCCCGTCCTCAAGAAACCGGGGATCATAGGAAATGTAAGTGGTCCTGTCCTTAAATTCATTCATGAGGCGGGGAGTCCACAGGGCGGTAAACTGGGGAAGATAGAGACCTGTCTGGCGGGTATAGCAGGTCTTGGCCGTGGCTTTCACCCGTGCTTCCCTGTCAACATATTCCGCCACGCTCTTATGTATGGCTCTGTCTTCGAAAATCAGATAATAATAATTTTTATAATCCGGATAAAAATACTTAAGCTCTCCCTGCCAGAGATCAATTGTCACGGTCAGGCATTCACCCTCCGCCTCCACGCAGACCAGAGAATTGGATTTGGAAAATTCAACGGGAACGGAATAACCGTTTTTGCAGATGAGCTGTAAAACGGGCTGCTCCCGGCCGAAAATATCCGTCCGGCTCAAAAGCTCCTGCCGCTCCAGCACGAAATCATGCTCCAGGAAATCGGGGTAATTCAAAATGGGGAGTATGAGGGGCATTCCCTTTAAATCGTCTTCATTATGGAGGATCAGGAGATCGAACAGAAATTTATCCCGGGAGACAAGATAATCTTTATAGACCTCTATCAGCTGGCCGCCGGAATAAAGGTCTTTCCGCTCCACCTTCAAGAATTCCTCGATGGCTTTCTGCTTCATGCTCATAAGGCCCAGGATTCCTCGGTAAGGGCGTATTTTTTTATAGATGTCCAGGCTTTCCACACCGGAAAAATCATAGGGCAGGCGGTGGGCCAGACAGCGTTTTAATAAGTAGGGGATATCAAATCCGTCTCCGTTGAAGTGCACGACCATGGCAAAATCTTTCAGGAATTCAAAAAAAGTCACAAGTACCTCTCTTTCCGAATCCAGGGTGTCGGCAAACCACTGAACTAAGTTCCAGCAGCCGTTCCGGAAATAAACGCATCCGATCAGGTAAAGGGTGGAATACTCCCCTGAAAATCCTGTGGTTTCAATATCAAAGAATAAGAGCTCCTCCCGTCTGCCGATCCGTTCAAGAGGATAGGTTTCGTGAAATGTGATTATTTTATGTAAAGTGATCATCAATGATTACGTCCTTTCTTACAATCATATTATAGCGGAAGGAAGTCCGTCCGTCAACGGAAACAGAATATTTGTTCGATTACCCGCTTGCATATCAACAGGCAGTATGTTATGATAAATGTCAAAGTACGACAGGTAAAAGGAGACAGGCGCAGTGATTTCTTTCGTAAAAGGGCCGTTGGCCGAAATCTATGAAGATACGGTTGTGATAGAGAGCGGGAATATGGGGATGGAAGTACGCGTTCCTTTGTCCGTGCTTGAAAAACTGCCGTCCATCGGTACGGAAACAAAGCTTTATACATATTTCCAGGTGAGAGAGGATGCCATGTGCCTCTACGGTTTCCTGAACCGTCAGGATCTGCAGATGTTTAAGCAGCTCATCAGCGTCAGCGGCATCGGCCCCAAGGGAGCGTTGGGGGTCCTTTCCGCATTGGAGCCCGATGATCTGCGGCGGGCCATTCTCTCAGGGGATTCCAGATCCATTTCCAAGGCGCCGGGGATCGGAGCGAAGACTGCCCAGAGGATCATTCTGGATTTAAAAGATAAAATTGATATGGCAGACGTTCTGGCTCCCAGATTCAGGGCGGAAGATAACAGCAGGGATCCCCTTTCCTCCGGGGTGACAGGGGAAGCCATTGACGCACTGACGGCGCTGGGCTATTCCGCAGCCGAAGCCGGCCGGGCAGTGCGCCAGGTAGAGGTGACAGAATCCATGACAGCGGAAGAGGTGCTGAAGGCATCCTTAAAGCATCTGGCATTTATATAAAATAATGGGTAAGGGCAGAGATGGAACGTAGAATCATAACCACAGAGGTAACAGAAGAAGATAAGAAGATAGAACCGAGCTTAAGGCCCATGTGCCTTAAGGAGTATATCGGGCAGGAAAAGATCCGGACCAATCTGAAAGTATATATCGATGCGGCAAAGGCCAGAAGGGAATCCCTGGACCACGTTTTATTCTACGGACCTCCTGGCCTGGGAAAGACTACCCTTTCGGGGATCATTGCCAATGAAATGGGAGTCAATATGAAGGTCACCTCAGGACCGGCCATAGAAAAGCCGGGGGAAATGGCGGCGATTTTAAATAATCTTCAGGAAGGCGATGTGCTGTTTGTGGACGAGATTCACCGCTTAAACCGCCAGGTGGAAGAGGTTTTGTATCCGGCCATGGAGGATTTTGCCATCGATATCATGCTGGGAAAGGATTCCGGAGCCAGATCCATCCGGCTGGACCTTCCGAAATTCACTCTGGTGGGCGCGACTACCAGGGCCGGGCTTCTGACCGCTCCTTTAAGGGACCGGTTCGGGGTAGTGCAGAAACTGGAATTTTATACGCCTCAGGAGCTGAAGATCATAGTATGCCGTTCCGCCAGCGTCCTGAATGTGGAGATCGAGGAGGAGGGGGCGGTGGAAATTGCCAAGCGTTCCAGGGGGACCCCCAGGCTGGCAAACCGCCTGTTAAAGAGAGTCCGGGATTTTGCCCAGGTGAAGTATGACGGGGTCATTACAAAGGAAGTTGCGGATTTCGCACTGGATATCCTTGACGTGGATAAATTTGGCCTGGATTATAATGACCGGGCGATACTGATCACGATGATTGAGAAATTTTCCGGAGGCCCGGTGGGGCTGGATACCCTGGCCGCGGCCCTGGGCGAGGATGCCGGCACCCTGGAAGATGTTTATGAGCCTTATCTTCTTATGAACGGCTTTTTAAACCGTACCTCCAGGGGACGGGTGGCCACGGAACGGGCTTATGCCCACCTTGGCATCTCCATGGAGCCATGACCTGCCTGAATTTTAGAACTTTCCTATCCGTGTAAAATATGTTATAGTAGAGAAAGAGCAAAAGATAACAGGGAGAGAACATCATGGATTCCAAACACTATACAGAGGTTTTAATAGATGGCAAGATTTATGCATTGGGCGGAAGTGAAGAGGAAGGTTACATCCAGCGCCTGGCCAGCTACGTGAATGAGATGGTCATGACTTTAAAACGGCAGGAAGGATTTACAAAGCAGAGTGCGGAATACCAGAATGTCATGATAGAACTGAACATGGCGGATGATTACTTTAAGGCCAGGGAGCAGATCGCCAGGCTGGAGCAGCAGAAGGCGGAGATGGAGAAGGAGGCATACAGCTTAAAGCATGAGCTTGTGGCCACCCAGATGAAGCTTGAGGCGGCAAAAGCGGAACTGGCGGAGGGAAAGAGATCTGCGGGTTCCGATAAGAAGGAATGAGTCGGGAGGGGATGTCGAGTGGCGAAGCCGTGACATCCTCTCTTTCATCAATAGAGGATCAACAGGAGGCACATGTGAAAAAAGCGGTTGAAATTCTTGCTCCGGCAGGATCGTTTGAAAGTATGAAGGCAGCGGTTTCTGCTGGAGCCGATGCCGTCTATATGGGCGGGAGCCGGTTTGGAGCCAGGGCTTTTGCGGATAATCCGGACGAGGACAAGCTGCTGGAAGCCATTGATTACGTACACCTTCATGGACGGAGGCTGTATCTGACCGTTAACACCTTAATGAAGGAACAGGAGATGGATGAGCTTTACGGCTATCTTCTTCCCTATTGTAAAAGAGGGCTTGACGCGGCCATTGTGCAGGACCTGGGAGTTTTTGCGTTTATCCGGGAACATTTTCCGGACCTTCCCATCCACGGAAGCACTCAGATGACCGTTACCGGCGCCTATGGAGCCCGGCTTTTACGGGAAATGGGGGCGGAGAGAATCGTTACGGCAAGGGAGATGTCTCTGGAGGAGATCCGTCGGATCCATGAGCAGGTGGACGTGGAGATTGAAAGCTTTGTTCATGGCGCTTTGTGCTACTGCTATTCCGGCCAGTGTTTATTCAGCAGCCTCATCGGAGGGCGCAGCGGAAACAGAGGAAGATGTGCCCAGACCTGCAGGCTTCCCTTTGAGGTGAGGCGGGAAGGCAGGGCCCTGGGGAAAAAGGATGACCGCTACTGCCTGAGTCTTAAGGATTTATGTACCCTGGACCTCATTCCGGACATGATGGAAGCCGGTATCTATTCCATGAAAATAGAAGGAAGGATGAAAAGTCCCAGATATACGGCGGGAGTGGTGAGCATTTACCGCAAATATGCGGACCTGTATTTAAAACAGGGAAGAGAAGGATATCATGTGGAAGCACAGGACAGAAAGATCCTTCTGGATTTGTTTGACCGGGGAGGCCAGACGGATGGCTATTACAAGCGCCACAACGGGCCGGGCATGGTGGTCTGGAAGGAGAAGCCGGCCTTCCGGGAAGGCAACCAGCCGCTGTTTGACTTCCTTGATAAGAATTTTGTTGAGAAGCAGGTAAGGGAGCCCGTGGACGGACATGCATTTCTGGAAGAAGGCCAGCCGGCCTGTTTCACGCTTGGCGGATGCGGCCATTCCGTCACAATTACGGGCGAAATGGTGCAAACGGCCCAAAACCAGCCGATGACGGAGGACAAGGTAAAAAAACAGCTGGACAAGACCGGCAATACTCCTTTTTTCTTTGAAACGCTTGAGGCTGAGTGCAAAGGCAGGATATTCCTGCCGGTCCAGGCCCTCAATGAACTGCGCAGGCGCGGGCTGGAGACACTGGAAAAGGCCATATTGGAAGGCTGTTTCAGAAAAGGGCAGGAGCAAAAAGCGGTTCCCGGCGGCGGATGGAGGAACAAAAGCAGGGCGGAATCCGGAAATTCCGGACTGACGGTTTCCCTGGAACGGCCGGATTGCTTTGAAGCGGCGGCGGACCATCCCGGTGTGAAGCGGGTTTATATTGATGGGACGGGATTTCTGCCGGAATCATGGAAGACATCCGTGGAAGCGTGCCATGAAAACGGCAGGGAGTGCATGCTGATCCTGCCTCATATATTCCGGACTGAGGCGGAACGTTTTTTTGACCTCCATCTGAAAGAACTGGAAGGTGCCGGATTTGACGGCTTTCTGGTCCGATCTATGGAAGAGCCCGGTTATTTAAGGGAAAAGGGGATAACCGGCCGTCTGGTTTTTGACTACAATGTTTACGGCATGAATGGATGGGCGCAGGAAATGCTCTTAAAGCTGGGAGCGGACGAGCTTACGTGGCCGGTGGAATTAAACAGCAGGGAATTGGGAAAACTAAAGGTTCCGGGAGAGCTTTTGGTATACGGCCGTCTGCCCATGATGGTGACCGCCCAGTGCCTCCATCAGGGAATGGAGCGGTGCGACAGGACTCCGGCTGTTCTCACGTTAAAGGACCGGAAGGGAAAAGAGTTTCCCGTAAAAAACCACTGTGTGTTCTGTTATAATACCATCTATAATTCCGCTCCCCTCTCTCTCCTGGGACTTGAAGAAACCGTGAAAGGGCTTTTTCCTTCTGCCCTGCGCCTTCAGTTCACCACAGAGAACAGAGAACGGACGGAGGCGGTCCTCCGAAGCTTTGCGGACGGATTTCTGCATGGGAAAAACAGAAAATTACCGGAGGAAGAGTTTACAAGAGGTCATTTCAAACGCGGCGTAGAGTAGGTGGCATATGATTAATCTCATAATTGATGGTTCCAGGTATCTGATGATACTGCTGATTACAATATACACATATCTGAATTTCCGCTTCTTCTCATTCCGTGATGAGAGAAAGCAGAAAAAAACCTGCAGGCGTCAGAATCTGGCCATGTTTCTCATCCATCTTCTGGCTTATTTAATCATCTGGCTGGAGACGGAGGATGAGCGGATGCTGGTCTTTTATCTGGCCCAGCTGGTGTTCTTTCTCGGATATCTGCTCATTTACCGGCTGTTTTACCGGAATGTATCCAGGCTGCTGGTGAACAACATGTGCATGCTTCTTTCCGTGGGCTTTATCATGCTGACCAGGCTGTCCTTTGAGCGGGCCATGAAGCAGTTTGTCATTGTTGCCGCGGCGGCGCTGGTGACCTGGGTGATCCCCTTTGTCATTGACCGGGTGTGGCAGCTCAGCAGGATTCCCTGGGTCTACGGGATCGGCGGGCTTCTCCTGCTGGCTGTGGTATGCATTGCCGGAACCAGCAGCTACGGCGCCCAGCTCGCCCTTTCTGTGGGCGGCTATTCCTTTCAGCCCTCGGAATTTGTGAAAATAACCTATGTGTTTTTTATAGCGACCATGTTCTACCGGTCCACCAGCTTAAAGACCGTGGGTCTGGTTACCGCGGTGGCGGCGCTGCATGTGCTCATCCTGGTGGTTTCCAAGGATCTGGGAAGCGCCCTCATTTTCTTTGTCACTTACGTTTTCATGCTGTTTGTGGCTACGGGAAAATGGCTTTATCTCCTGGCGGGAGCGGGGGGAGGAACCCTGGCAGCCATGCTGGCATTTCAGCTGTTCAGCCACGTGAGAACCAGGGTGACGGCCTGGTTAAATCCCTGGTCCGATATTGCCGGCAAAGGATACCAGATCACCCAGTCCTTATTTGCCATAGGGACCGGAGGCTGGTTCGGCATGGGACTGTTCCGCGGGATGCCGGGAAAGATTCCTGTGGTGGAAAAGGACTTCATATTTTCCGCCTTATCGGAGGAACTGGGGGGCATCTTTGCTTTATGCGTGCTGCTTATATGCCTGGGCTGCTTTTTTCAGTTCATGATGATCGCAAGCCGGATGCAGGCGGTTTTTTACAAGCTGACCGCATTTGGACTGGGAACCATTTATATCGTTCAGGTGTTCTTAACCGTTGGAGGAGTGACGAAATTTATTCCATCGACCGGGGTGACACTTCCCCTTGTGAGCTATGGGGGGAGTTCCATCCTCAGCACTTTTATTATTTTTGGAATAATCCAGGGACTCTATATACTCAAAAGAAATGAAGAGGAAGAGGAGGAAGATGAAGGCTAATCAAAATCCGAAGGCGAACCGCCATATTCTGCTGATCACCTATGGGATCGCAGCGCTTTTCCTTGGCCTGGCGGTTTATTTCAGCTACTTTCTTTCCGTTGAAAGTAAAAGCGTGATCAACAATTCCTATAACGCCAGGCTGGACAGCTTTGCCGACCGGGTGCTGCGGGGAGAGATCCGCAGCAATGACGGCCGGGTGCTGGCCCGCACTCAGGTGGATGAGGAGGGGAATGAAACCAGGGTCTATCCTTATGATTCCCTGTTTGCCCATGTGGTGGGATATTCCACCAACGGAAAGACCGGTCTGGAAGCCCTTTCCAATTTCTATTTGCTCACAAGCCATGTAAACCTTGTGGAGCAGGTGGTGAATGAGCTGTCATCCGTTAAGAATCAGGGCGATCATGTGGTGTCCACCCTTGATGTGGATCTTCAGAAAACTGCCTACGATGCGCTTGGGAACAGAAACGGCGCGGTCGTTGTGATGGAGCCGGACACGGGAAAGATCCTTGCTATGGTATCCAGACCGGATTACAATCCCAATACCTTAAACGCCGACTGGGACAATCTGGTGAAAGCGGAGAATACCTCAGGGCAGCTGTTAAACCGTGCGGCCCAGGGACTTTATCCTCCGGGATCCACCTTTAAGATGGTGACGGCCCTGGAATATATGAGAGAACATCCTGCAGATTACAAGAACTACACCTTTGACTGTGACGGGATATATGAAAATGGAGATTATACCATCAAATGTTACCATGAAACTGCCCATGGTCATCAGGATATGAAGCAGGCATTTGCCAATTCCTGCAATGGAGCGTTTGCAAGCCTTGGCCTTCAGCTGAACTTAAACGGTTTGAAGAGCACTGCGGACCAGCTGCTCTTTAATTCGGATCTGGGACTGCCCATTGCCTATAGCAAGAGTTCTTATACCATGAGCGGCGGCGCGGATACATGGCAGATCCTTCAGACTTCCATCGGTCAGGGACAGACCCAGATTACGCCCATCCACAACGCCATGATCACCGCCGCCATTGCCAACGGCGGAACCCTTATGAAGCCTTACCTCATTGATCATGTGGAAAATGCAGGAGGCGATGTTATTGAGAAATTCATGCCCCAGTCCTACGGCAATTTAATGACCCCGGAAGAATCCTCCAATTTAACCGAATTCATGCGGGCGGTGGTGACGGAGGGAACGGGCTCCGCCTTAAGGACCGACGCCTACACGGCGGCCGGAAAAACCGGTTCCGCGGAATTTGACAGGGAGAAGGAGACCCATGCCTGGTTTGTGGGCTTTGCTCCGGCAGAGCAGCCGAAAATCGTTGTCAGCGTCATCGTAGAGGAGGGCGGTTCAGGCGGACAGGCCGCCGCACCCATTGCCAGAGCCCTTTTTGATCTGTATTTTTCCAAATGACAGAGAATTACGATATTTGCATTCAATCATTACACACTTGCATATGCGTCCAAAAAGAGGTATACTAGAGCCAGTCTGTGAGACACACCAAAATCGGAATCCCTTATGGGAGGAACGGTTCACTCTGGAGGAATTGCAATGATTGAAGCAACGAGTTGTGGCGGTGTGGTTATTTTTCGAGGTAAAATTCTGGTTTTATATAAGAATTACAAGAACAAGTATGAAGGTTGGGTTTTGCCAAAGGGAACAGTAGAAGCGGGTGAAGAGTATAAAGAGACGGCGCTCCGGGAAGTGAAGGAAGAAACAGGAGTCAGTGCGTCCATTATCAAGTATATTGGTAAGAGCCAGTACTCTTTTAATACGCCCCAGGATATGGTGGAAAAGGATGTACACTGGTATCTCATGATGGCCGACAGCTATTACAGTAAACCACAACGGGAAGAATATTTTATTGATTCAGGATATTATAAGTTCCATGAAGCATATCATCTTCTTAAATTTTCCAATGAAAAACAGATATTGGAAAAGGCATACAATGAATATCTGGATTTGAAGAAGAGCAATTTATGGGGCAGCAAAAAGTATTTTTAAAGGCAAGGGAACCAAAGGAGCCGGAAAAGTAGTGGGATGAGAACTTTCCAGGCTCTTTTTACATATGCCATCGGATGGCTGTTTATTTCCTCTTCCTACATAGTTTCGTGTTTTTTGAGGAAAATTATATTTTAAAACTTGATGATTAGTCTATGAATAACTGGAAATTCAGGGTATAATGAATCTGGATGTCTGATTATACTTATTTTGGAGGGGAAATTATGCTTAAATATTGCAGCGGAGATATCTTTACGTCTGAGGCGGATATTATCTGCCATCAGGTAAACTGTCAGGGCGTATTCGGCCGCGGAATGGCCGGGCTGATCAAGAAGATGTTTCCGGAGGTAGAGAAGACCTATAAGGTCATAACAAAGCAGTGGCAGGAGCAGGCCGGAGGAAAGACATCGGAGCTTTTGGGCCGTGTCAGTGCGCAGCCCGTGGAAATGGATGGACGCTGGTTTCTGATTGCAAATTTATACGGGCAGGATGATTACGGAAAAGATGGTGTCTATACCGATTATAAGGCTCTGGAACAGGCTGTCCAGGAGATCCGTGATTTTGTGGAAGTGAGAAATAAGCGGGAAACAGTGGCTTTTCCGTATAAAATAGGCTGCGGTTATGCCGGCGGTGACTGGGAGACCGTAAGGGCCATCATAGAGAGAGTTTTTGAAGGCTGCGAAGGAGAAGTTCAGATTTGGAGCAATGATACCGACAAGTAGATCCGGGAGGAATGGATATGGCAAAAGTAAGCTCTTTAAGCCGCAGCATCAATGCATTTTATGTGGAATGGAGCGCTCTCAATCACTATTTATCATCCTATGAATGCGAGCGGAACGGCGTACCCTATGTCGGATTTTCAGATCCGCGCGTCCAGAAGCTGTGGAAGGGACTGTCTGCCCAGGAACGAAGGGAGATCATGAAACGCCTGGGCAAAAGAAATGAAACGGAACTGCAGGATTATTTCACCTGATCCGCCCGGGGTCCGGAAGGAATGGAGAACACATGTCTGAAAGAAAGTTTGTAGTTGTTGACGGCTCTTCCATGCTGTCAACCTGTTATTATGCGGTTTTGCCCAGAGAAATCATGTTTGCAAAGACCGAAGAGGAGAAGCAGAAGCACTATGATAAAATCCTTCATGCAAAGGACGGCACTTATACCAATGCCGTATTCGGCATGCTGAAAATGGTGGTTTCCCTGATGAAAAAGCAGCAGCCGGATCACATCGCCTTTGTGTTTGATAAAACCAGGGATACCTTCCGGAAGGAGCTGTACCAGGATTATAAAGGGACCCGGGGAGTGACGCCGGAGCCATTAAAGAGTCAGTTTATCCTCATGGAGGAGATCCTAAAGGATGCAGGATTTCAGGTGCTGTTAAGCGAACAGTTTGAGGCGGATGATTATGCCGGAAGCCTGGTTATGAAATTCCGGGAAGAGATCCCCATGATTCTTTTGACAAAGGATCATGATTATCTTCAGCTGGTGGATGATGAATATAATGTCCGGGCCTGGATGGTACAGACGCGTCAGGAGAAAGCGGACGAGCTTTATAAGAAATATTATAGTTTTTACGGGATGAATAAGGATGAGATCAATCTTCCGGAAAAGGTTTTTGAGTATACCGCCGTCACGGTACTGCGTGAGGAAGGGGTGAGGCCGGATCAGATTGCGGATTTAAAAGGGATCCAGGGAGACCCTTCCGACAACATTCCGGGAGTAAAGGGTGTGAGCAGTGCGGCTCCCCTGCTTCTTAAAGAATATGGCACCATAGAAGAGATATACCGATCTATACATGAAGCGGAGTCCGATAAAACGGCATTGAAGGAACTGCAGGATTTCTGGAAAAATGAACTTGGCATCACCCGGTCCCCTTATAAGGCTCTGACAAAGACCAGCGAAGAGGAATTATGCGGAGAAAAGGCGGCCGTGTTATCCAAAACTCTGGCGACCATGAAAACCGACATTCCCATAGACATGGGGCTGGAGGATTTTTCCGCAGGCACTTATAAGGAAGAGAAGGTACGGATATGGTTAAATAAGCTGGATATAAAGGAAGCTTCCATATTTGGATCCGGAAAATAAAGAAAACATGCTGCCGTATGGGATTGGAGTTTACCCAAAAGTATTTTTTCCCGGCCTTTGGGGACACTCATACGGAGTGTCCCCAATTTTGATAAAGG
Source organism: Lachnospiraceae bacterium 54-53 (assembly GCA_041223105.1). Lineage (GTDB taxonomy): Bacteria > Bacillota > Clostridia > Lachnospirales > Lachnospiraceae > Lacrimispora. Next base: position 684,775 of record JBCLPO010000001.1, on the reverse strand, counting down.
AGAAATAAATGATGAATAAACCATATGAAACATTGTCCGCATTGCTGGAAAAGACCATGGCCCTTAAGACTTCCCTCGTTCTTTTTGAATGGGACAATGAAACACTGGCCCCTGAAGAGGCCGGATCCTATACTTCAAGAGTGGTCGGCATTTTGTCGGAAGAATATTACGGCGTGATGACAGGGGAGGAAATGGGAGAGGCCATTGCCGCCTGTGAGGAGGACAAAAATCTCTCTTCCATAGAGCAGGCGATCGTTAAGGAAGCCAGGGAAGCCAGGGAAGAGCTGGTGTGTATTCCCTCAAAGGAGTACCGGGAAAATGCCCAGCTTGTCGCAGAGTCCACCAGGGTGTGGACCAGGGCAAAAAAGGAAGGGGACTTTGACAGCTTTGTTCCCACCCTTGAGAAAGTGGTCAATTTTAAGAAGAAGTTTGCCGCTTACCGGAAAAAAGAGGGCGGAAAGCTGTACGATATCATGCTGGATGAGAACGAAAAGAGCTTTGATACGGAGCTTTTGGATGAATTTTTCAGCCGGTTGAAGGAAGAAATTGTACCCCTGCTGAAAGAAATCATGACTCATGGGAAGGAGATTGACGATTCCTTCCTAAAAGGCGGCTACCCGGTGGACAGGCAGAGAGAGCTGGCCGAATATCTGGCCGGATATGTAGGCTTTGATTTTAACAAAGGCGTGCTGGGGGAAAGCGCCCACCCCTTTACCACCAACCTTCACAACCATGATGTAAGGATCACCACCGGTTACCGCGAATGGGTGGACAGCTCCATATTTTCCGTGATCCATGAAGCCGGCCACGGCATCTATGAGCTGGGGATCGAGGATGAAATAACCCAGACACCGGTTGGGCAGGGGGCCTCCATGGGCATGCATGAATCCCAGTCCCGCTTTTTTGAAAACATCATCGGCCGAAGCCCGGCCTTCTGGGTGCCTTTATACGGCAAACTGGAGGAGCTTTTCCCCGAACGGCTGAAGGGGATCTCCAGAGAACAGTTTGTGGAGGCTGTCAATAAGGTGGAACCCAGTCTCATTCGGACGGAAGCCGATGAGCTGACCTACAGCCTTCATATCATGATCCGTTATGAGATCGAGAAGATGATCGTGGAGGAAGATATGGATCTGAAAAAGCTTCCTGAAATCTGGGCGGACAAGTATGAAGAATATCTGGGTGTGCGGCCGGAAAATCCGGCGGAAGGTGTGCTTCAGGACATCCACTGGTCCCAGGGGCTGTTCGGATATTTTCCCTCCTATGCACTGGGAAATGCGTTCGGAGCCCAGCTTTATTACCACATGAAAAAGGAAATGGATTTTGAAGACCTTCTTAATAACGGTAAAATCGAAGTGATCAGGGAATATCTTAGGGAGAATGTCCATAAATTCGGAAAGCTGAAAACCAGCCGCCAGATCTTAAAGGATGTGACCGGAGAGGATTTTACTCCCGATTATTTCATACGTTATTTAAAGGAGAAGTATTGCAGTCTGTATGAACTGCCGTGAAAAAGCTTTAAGCTTCAGGAAAAATATTTGGAAAAGAGGATAAATATGGAGAATATCAGGAAAAGCGCACAGGAACTCATTGGCGGGACCCCTCTTGTGGAATTATGTAATTACGGAAAGAAGCACCAGTTATCCGCTGCCGTTATCGCGAAGCTGGAATATTTCAATCCTGCCGGAAGCGTAAAAGACAGAGCGGCACTTTTTATGATTCAGGATGCGGAAAAAACCGGCGCCTTAAAACCGGGAGCCACGATCATTGAACCTACTTCAGGCAACACCGGCATCGGCATCGCAAGCATTGCCGCCATGAAGGGCTACCGTGCCATTCTTACCATGCCGGAAACCATGAGTGTGGAAAGAAGAAATCTTTTAAAGGCCTATGGTGCGGAGATCGTCCTGACGGAAGGGATGAAAGGGATGAAAGGCGCCATTGCAAAAGCAGAGGAGCTTCAAAGGGAGATAGAAGGTTCTGTTATTCTTGGGCAGTTTGATAATCTTGCCAATTCCAGGGCTCACCGTGAAACCACCGGGCCGGAAATCTGGAATGACACGGATGGAAAGGTGGATGTCTTTATTGCGGGTATCGGCACCGGAGGAACCATAACCGGCGCAGGGGAGTTTTTAAAGAGTAAAAACCCCGATTTGAAGGTGATCGCGGTAGAACCGGCGGGCTCTCCCATTCTGTCCGGAGGTAAACCCGGGCCTCATGGGATCCAGGGGATCGGAGCCGGTTTTGTGCCTGCCATACTCAATACGGAAATTTACGATGAGATCATTCCGGTAGAAAACGCGGCTGCCTATGAAACAGGAAAGGAAATCGCGAGGACGGAGGGCATTCTGGTCGGAATCTCATCGGCCGCCGCTTTATGGGCCGCCAAAGAGGTGGCAAAGCGGCCGGAATATGCCGGAAAGAGAATCGTTGTGCTGTTCCCTGACACCGGGGACCGGTATTTGTCCACGCCGCTGTTTTCTTAGCTTTCATCCTATGATATATAAAAGCCAGGGGAGCTTTTAAGGCATTTGCTCCTCTGGCTTTTGTCAGGAACGCGGGTCTTCTTTCCAGTCACCGGAATAGTAATAGTTGATTTCGGCTCCGAAAAACAGGATGCAGATACAGGCGTACAGCCAAAGCATCAACAGCACGATGGCCGTAAGGCTGCCGTACATGACCGAATAGTTGCTGAAATTATTGAAGTAAATGGAAAACGCAAAGGAAAAAACCATCCAGCCCAGGGTTGAAAATCCCGCGCCCGGCAGCTGCTTGATGAACTGCTGTTTCCTGGTGGGCACATAGGTATAAAGGACAGCAAAGCATACCGTTAATATGAAAATAAGCATGGTGCGGAATGTAGTGACGTACCGGATGATTTCTGCCAGGAGCGGAAAATGGCGGCTCATAAAGCTTTGGATGGAGCCTCCCAGAACCAGCAGAACCAGGGTCAGAATACAAATCACCATAAATACAATGGTATAACCGGCAGAAACAATGCGGGTCATGATGTAGCCTCTTTTTTTTCTCTGCCCGAATACGCGGTTCAATCCCCGTTCAATGCTCAGCATCCCACGGGCTGAGGACCAGACCGCCGCCACTGCGGACACGGAAAGAACGGTTACCGGTGAATTCGTATAAAGATCGTCTATGACATTTACGATTACGCTGTCCATTTGTAAAGGGCTGGGGACGATAGTGGTCATCAGCTGAAGCAGGTTTGCTTTTGTGATGGAAGGTATGAACTGGATTAAGGCCATCAGAACCATCATAAACGGGAAAGCTGCTATAATGCTGAAGAATGAGGCCTGGGCCGCGTATACCGTCATTTCGTCCTTTGTGTATTTGTCATATATTTGCTTGAAACGCAATATCAGTCGGATCATAATACCCCCTTTTCTTCTTCTTATGATTAGCATATTATCATGGGACAATAAAAATATCAAGGGATCCCCCATTTCATTATTTCAGAAAGGAAGGCGGAAGCCATGGAATATGTCCCTGCCAAGACCATCGTAACGAAGACTAAAGATACCCGGTGGTTCGGGATTGACTATAATATGAATATATACAGAGGGTGCTGCCATGGATGCATTTACTGTGACAGCCGGTCCGACTGCTATCGCATTGACCGTTTTGACACGGTGAGGGCCAAGGAAAATGCGCTTATGGTCATCCGGGATGATTTAAGGCGCAAGGTGAAAACAGGAGTGGTAGGAACGGGAGCTATGAGCGACCCTTATAACCCCTTTGAACAGGAGCTTGAATTGACGAGGCATGCCCTGGAGCTCATTGATGCCTTTGGATTCGGGGCGGCGGTGGCTACAAAAAGTGCGCTCCTGAAACGGGATGTGGATGTCCTGAAAGGGATTATGGAACATTCTCCGGTCCTGTGCAAGGTGACCGTAACGACGACGGATGACCGTCTGGCGGAAAAAATAGAACCTCATGTGTCCAGACCGTCAAAGCGGCTGGAGCTGATCGGGGATCTGAGGGCTGAGGGGATTTTTGCCGGAATTCTATTGATGCCGGTCCTTCCCTTTCTGGAGGATGAGGAGGAAAACGTTCTTTCCATTGTAAGGGCGGCCCATGAGGTGGGAGCCAGGTTTATTTATCCGGCCTTTGGCGTCACGCTCAGGGGCAGCCAGAGAGAATGGTATTTTGAACGCCTCCGGGAGAGGTTTCCCGGACAGGACCTTGTTTCGGAATATATCCGGCATTATGGCAGCAATTACCAGTGCGCCAGTTTAAACGCGAAAAAGCTATGGAAGGTATTTTCGGAAGAATGTGAACGGTATGGGATCCTTTACCGGATGAAGGACATCATCCATGGATATAAAAAAAATTACCAGGTGACCCAGTTAAGCCTTTTTGATTAGGGTGTGTCTGAAAACTGCTTGTGCCGGGCTGAATGTTCTCCGAAAAAAGCGACGAATTTTCTGGCTATATCTGAAACATAGCCGTTTTTTTTATAAATAGCTGCCATGCAGGTAACGGTATCTTCAGAATCTATTTGCCGCAGGGCAAGGCCGGTGTGCTCCTCTGTTTTGCTGATGGACTCCGGCACCAGAGCGATTCCCAGACCAGTTTTAGCCCATTGAAGGCAGGTCCTGGCATCGTCGTTGCGGCAGAAAATATTGGGCTCAATGCCTCTGTTCTGAAAGGCCAGGGAGATGATGGAGTCAAACCGGCGATAGTAGATCAGAGGCTTTCCTGTAAGATCCGTCAGTTGGATTTTATTTGCGGATATGCCTGTAAAATAAGAAGGATATCCCACCGCCATCAAAGGCTCTTTCTGTCCGTAAGCACATTCAAAGCCTTCTCCGTTGAACGGGGTGCGCACAATGGCGCATTCCACTGTCCCGTTCTTCATCTTTTCCAGAAGCTCATAGGTGTTTCCTTCTGTAATTTCAAACCTTACATTTGGATGGGAACCGCAGAAGTCTTTTATAAAATTCTGGAGAAGGTTGCCGGAGGAAGAGATGGTCCCCAGCTTTAACACGCCTCTGGTGGCCGAAGGAAAGTGAAGCAGTTCTTCTGTAACGGCGCTCATCATGGTCAGTATGTCCCTTGCTCTGGAATAAAGAAAAGCGCCTGCTTCTGTCAGTTCCGTTTTTCTGGAACCGCGTTCAAAAAGCTTTACCCCCAGCTCTTCCTCCAGGAGCATGATCTGTTTGCTTAAAGGGGGCTGGGACAACCCCAGCTTTTTTGCCGCGGCCGTAAAGCTGCCGCTTTCCGCAACAACGGTAAAATAGTAAAGCTGCCTGGAATTGATCGGATTCATTTGGTATACCCTCTATTTTGTATTATTTATAATAATGCTTGTAATATTATATCAAAATGATATAATATTACAATATATTATTCCGAAAAAGTATTTAATATTCAAAGGCGGAGGAATTTAGGATGAAAAAGCTCCTGAAATATCTGAAACGTTACAGGGTAGAAAGTATTCTGGGACCATTGTTCAAGCTTTTGGAAGCCGGCTTGGAACTTCTGGTCCCCCTTGTTATGGCTCTGGTCATTGATGTGGGAATTAAGTCCGGAAACGTACCCTACATTCTGAAAATGGGCGGCTGCCTGGTTCTGCTTGGCATCATAGGCCTGGTCTGTTCCATCACAGCACAGTATTTTGCGGCAAAAGCGGCGGCAGGCTTTGGCACTTCTCTCCGAAATGACTTGTTTGCCCATATCAACGGGCTTTCTTACAGAGAGATTGATACCATTGGGACAGCGACCCTGATCACACGTATGACCAGCGATGCCAATCAGGTCCAATCAGGAGTTAATTTGTTCCTTCGCCTGTTTCTGCGTTCCCCGTTTGTTGTTTTTGGAGCCATGATCATGGCATTTACCGTCAACGCCAGGGCTGCGGCGGTATTTGTTGTGGTCATTCCGGTTCTTTCCGTGGTGATATTCGGCATTATGCTTTTCAGTATGCCTTTATATAAGAAGGTGCAGAAACAGCTGGACCAGGTCCTTTTGACCGCCCGGGAGAATCTGGAAGGCGTCCGGGTCATCCGGGCTTTTAACCGGCAGGAAGACGAGATCCGCCGGTTTGATCAGGAAAACAGCCTTCTGGTAAGACTGCAGGTGTTTGTAGGAAAAATTTCCGCTTTGATGAACCCGCTCACCTATGTCATTATCAATCTTGGAATCATCGTTCTCATCCGGACCGGAGCGGGGCAGGCAGATATGGGGATCATCACCCAGGGCCAGGTGGTGGCCCTGGTAAACTATATGTCTCAGATCCTTGTGGAACTGGTCAAGCTGGCAAATCTGATCATCACCATTTCAAAGGCGCTGGCCTGTGCCAACCGGATCAATACCGTGTTTGACTTAGAGCCTGGAATTGTGGATACTGCCCATGAAACGATAGAAAAAACAGCCGGTTCTCCTATGGTGGAACTGGATCATATTCATTTCTCCTACGGAGGCGCCAAGGAAGAGGCCTTAAGTGACATCGCTTTTCAGGCCATGAAGGGAGAGACCATCGGAATTATCGGAGGAACAGGCTCCGGTAAAACCACCCTGGTAAATCTGATTCCCAGATTTTACGATGTGACGAAAGGGCGTCTGAAGGTGTCAGGCAGGGATGTCAGGGAGTATCCCTTAACACAGCTTAGAGAACTGGTGGGTATTGTACCTCAGAAGGCGGTGTTATTTAGAGGTACTCTTCGGGAAAATATGCAGTGGGGGAAAAAGAATGCCGCGGATAAGGAAATTTACCGGGCTCTTCAAGCAGCCCAGGCAAATGATTTTGTAAAGGAAAAGGGAGAAGGTCTGGAATTCATGATTCAGGCGGGAGGGAAGAATCTCTCGGGAGGGCAGCGCCAGAGGCTTACCATCGCAAGGGCTCTGGTAAAGAATCCGCAGATCCTCATCATGGATGACAGCGCTTCTGCGCTGGATTTTGCCACAGATGCAAGGCTCAGAAAGGCCATTAAGGAAAAAACCGGGGATATGACCGTGTTCATCGTGTCACAGAGGGCTTCCACCATAAAAAATGCAGACCGGATCGTGGTCCTTGATGACGGACAGATGGCGGGATGCGGAACCCATAAGGAGCTTCTGGAATCCTGCCAGGTTTACCGGGAAATCTGTCTGTCCCAGTTATCAGAAAAGGAGGCGCAGTGATATGGATATGAACAAACAAAAGTCAGCCATGAAACGGATTTTATCCTCCATCGGCCGATATAAATGGGGAGTCATAGCTTCTTTGTTCTGTGCCTTTGCCACAGTGATCCTGACCCTGTATATACCCATCCTCACGGGACGGGCGATTGACTGCATTGTGGGAGCGGGGGCCGTGGATTTCGGCGGTATGTGGCGGATCCTGATTCAGATGGGGGTCATTGCGGCTGCTACGGCGGCGGCTCAGTGGCTGATGAGCCATATCAATAACCTGATCACTTACCGGGTGGTAAAGGATATCAGGACCCAGGCCTTTAACAAGCTGGAGATACTTCCCCTCAAGTATGTGGATTCCCATTCTCACGGAGATATCATAAGCAGGATCATCGCTGATATCGATCAGTTTTCCGACGGGCTTTTGATGGGTTTCACCCAGCTGTTTACCGGAGTCCTGACCATACTTGGAACATTGCTTTTTATGTTCTTTATCAATCCCGCCATTGCCGCCGTTGTGGTCCTGGTGACGCCCGTGTCTTTGTTTGTGGCAAGTTTTATTGCAAGAAGAACCTTTATCATGTTTAAAATGCAGTCTCAGACAAGAGGGAAACTGACTTCGCTCATAGAAGAGATGCTGGGAAACCAGAAGGTGGTGCAGGCTTTTGGTCACGAAAGGGAGGTTCAGGAGAAATTTGAGGATATCAATGAGAAGCTTCGCGTCTGGAGCTTAAAAGCCACATTCTTTTCCTCCATTACCAATCCTGCCACCCGTTTTGTAAACAGTCTTGTTTATGCCAGTGTGGGAATTGCCGGAGCTTTTGCAGCCATAAAAGGCTTGTTGACTGTTGGCCAGCTCGCCAGCTTCTTAAGCTATGCCAACCAGTATACAAAGCCGTTTAATGAAATATCGGGAGTGATCACCGAGCTTCAGAACGCCCTGGCTTCTGCGGCCCGGGTGTTTGAGCTGATCGATGAGGAGCCCCAGATCCCGGATGCTTCCGATGCCAGAGTGCTGTCCGGCGCCAGGGGAGAAGTTCTACTGGAGCATGTGGACTTTTCCTATAATCAGGAGGTGCCTCTGATCCAGGATATGAATCTTACGGTGCGGCCGGGCCAGAGAATTGCCATCGTGGGCCCCACCGGATGCGGGAAAAGCACGGTGATCAATCTGCTGATGCGTTTCTATGATGTGAATTCCGGTTCCATCCGGGTGGATGGGACGGATGTGCGCCAGATCACCAGACAGAGCTTAAGGACCAGCTATGGCATGGTGCTTCAGGAAACATGGCTGAAGGCGGGAACCATAAGGGAAAATATCGCTTATGGCAGGCCTGATGCATCGGAAGAGGAGATTGTCCTGGCGGCGAAGGAAGCCCATGCCCACAGCTTCATTAAGCGCATGCCAAAAGGGTATGATACGGTCATAACGGAGGACGGAGGGAATTTATCCCAGGGTCAGAAGCAGCTTTTATGCATTGCCCGGGTTATGCTCTGCCTTCCCCCTATGCTGATCCTGGATGAAGCCACTTCCTCCATTGATACCAGAACGGAAATACGCATTCAAAAAGCCTTTGCAAAAATGATGGAGGGGCGCACCAGCTTTATTGTGGCCCACCGGCTCTCCACAATTAAAGAGGCCGATGTGATTTTGGTGATGCGTGAGGGCCATATCATTGAACAGGGGACTCATGAAAGTCTGCTTTTAATGAATGGCTTTTACGCACAGCTGTACAACAGTCAGTTTGCCGTTTCATAAACTGCAGGAAAGAAAAAAAGGCGTCGGCACGATATCATTGATATCCTTTCTGAGGCCTTTTTGGCTTTTTTCCGCTTATGAAAAGCTTTACGAAGCTCGATAATAATATGAATAGAACTTTACAAAAGGCGGTAGGTTTTTATGTTTGAAATTGCTGTTTGTGATGATAATGCTGAAGATCGCAAGCTATTAATCCAGAGAATCGTGAAAAACATGTCCGAACCGGAAAAAATCAGAATACATGAGTACGCATCCGGTGAGTCTCTGCTGGCGGCCATAAAGAATATCAGATTTTCAATCATTTTTCTGGATGTTCAGATGAACGGCATGGATGGGGAAGAGACCGCGGTCAGGATCCGTGAATTGGATAATAATGTGATCCTGGTATTTTATACCGGATTTGCGGAGCCGTCTCCGCGAAGCTTTGAGGTCCAGCCATACCGGTATATTATGAAAAATATGTCGGATCAGGTCATGAACCGGTACATACAGGATTCCCTGAGCAAGATGATTGAATTGGGGCAGGCGCCTCTTCTCACGGCCAATATGAACAGAGAAAGGCTGTTTCTCAGAGCGGATGACATTGTTTATATAGAAAAGTATAAGAAAAACACAAGGGTTCACATTTCGGAAAGCGCCATGCGCGTTTACGGGGTAAAGAATAATGACGATGGACAGGCACCGGATATACGAATCCCGGAAAAGCTGGAAAATATTTATGAAAGACTGAAAAGCTACGGATTCGGATATCCTCATGACAGTTATGTAATAAACTTTAAATATCTTATTTATTGTACAAGCAAGATCATTAAATTAAAGGACGTAGACAATTCTTTTCAAATCGCTCGCAGCAAGGCCCAGGAATTTCACAAGCTGAAGGATGAGTTTATGTTATCAAAGTACGGGGAAGGGGATTGGTATGGAAAATGATTTACTGTCGGTAATCCGTTTGTTCTTTTGCGGGGCAGATGTTTATATGCTTCACCGCTTTTTTGCTGCAATGTTTCAGGAAAAATGGAAAGGGAACATACGTTTTTTGTTTGGCTTTATTATGGCTGTTATAATATTTCTGGAAAATAGTTTGGGAAATGTTACACTAAATTACTTAGTCATGCCATTATTCTATTATACATACGTATCTTTCTTATTCAATACTTCAATCTGGAATAGGATTGCGTATGTTGTTATCTGCTTTTCTTTCATTGCGGGCAAAGAAATTGTATTTGAGTTCATATACCGCTTGTTACTAAACTTTCTGCCTTTTTATATACCCCCTTGGTATACTTCCGGAGGTATATATTTTCTTCTGGTTGAATATGTATTAGGATTTTTATTTCTTGTTTACATGGAACGATGTATAAAAAAGTTGGAAGTTAGAGGCAATAATATTTTCTCGTGGTATTTGCTCATTTTCCCAATTTTATCTTTGGTTATTCCAAGTTGTTTTTTATTTATGGATTTTCCAGATTCTCTCATTGTACAGTTATTTGTATGCGGCAGCGCTATTATGCTTTATTTTACAAATGGGGCAATTTTTATTATATTGGAAAAGTATACGAATGTAATAAATAAAGTAAAATATGCAGAGTTTTATATGCTGAAAAGAGAAATGGAAAATGAGCATTTTGAAAATATTTTAAGGGTTAATGAGCGCTATCAATGTTATATGCATGATATGCAATCCTACTTTAACAGTTTGCGAATTCTTGCATTGAATGGAGAAAATTATAAAATAGTTGAGATCATAAATGGGCTAAAAGGAAAAATTCATGAGGAGACAAGTAATGTTATATACAATGAAAGTCCTGTGCTGAATGCTATTTTATCAGAGCGTATGTCAAAAGCCAGGGAAGAGGGAATCGAGTTATCAATATTTGTTGAAAAGTTTTTAAAGATTGGTTTTATAGCTGATGCAGACATGATTTCAATGTTTGGAAATCTCTTGGACAATGCTCTTGAAGCCGCAGCAAAATGTAATCCAGAAAATCGCAAAGTAGATGTAAAATTGTTTATGGGTAACGCCTATTTTTTGATATTTCACATAGAAAACAGCTATACCGTAGCAAAGAGAGAAGGTGCCCGCTTGCTGTCGACAAAGGGTGATACAAGGCATCATGGTTTGGGTATTGGAATTGTAATGTCTTTAGCCGAAAAGTATGGCGGTTTATTAAACTTAGAAGAAACAGGAGATGTATTTGTTACAACCCTTACTATTTCTACTTGTGTTGAGAAACAATGTGCAAATTTTGGCACTCAACGTGTATAATTTTGGCACTTGACTTGAAATTTATCATATTTTGGTATATGATGAAAAAAAAAGGAGTGGTTTTATTATGAAAAAATTGTTAAGTGCTTTAAAGGGGAAATTGACAGCAGTAAGTGTTATGAACTGGTGTGCATTGGTGGTTGCTGCATATACTATTAACGTTGCCTGTGCAGGACTTCATCATCAGCCGGAAGTACCAGAAGAAGCTAAGAGGCTTCGCAAGTTTTAATGACACGACGGATTTCAGCATACATAGTTGCCTGGCAGATTAAAAAAAATATATTGACCAACAATCAGAGAGCAGTGTATTTATATGCGTATGAGGTTTTGATTAACCAAATAATAAATGTGATGGCTGCACTTTTAATAGCAGTTATCATGCGCGCTCCCATACCGGTTTTTATATTTATTGCCAGTTATATTCCACTGAGATCTTATTGCGGCGGATACCATGCGGAGACGAATGGTGGCTGTACGGTCGTATCGGCTTTACTGATTGTTTTGGTATGCTTGATTGAAAAGACAATAACAGGCAATTTTGTTTTTGTTTTGGTTCCCATTTCTTTGGCGATTTCAGGGGGATTAATTTTCCGTTTCGCACCGGTTTCGGCTATTAGTAAACCGTTGGATGAGGAAGAAACCGTTCGTTTTCGGAAGAGAAGCAGACAGATATGGCAGGCAGAAGCCGTGGTAGAAGTTTTGTTCTGTTTTATCTGGACAAGAGTCAGCGTGGTAATTGCTCTTAGCCACATTTTCTTATCAATTATGTTGATATATGGAATGGTGAAAAAACAAAGGCAATGAGTAGACGGATATACTTAATGATTACGGTTGTAACAAGGCTCCAGAAGATGCCATGGGGCCTTGTTTTTTTGCAGCAATAGGATTTGCAGAAGGTGATGCAAATTTTGGAACCTAATGCGTACAATTTTGGCACTTGTGTTGAAATAATTTTCTAAATATGTAGAATGAATTTATAAGCAAGGATATAGATTGAAAAGCATGAAAGGAAAGCAAAAGTGCGGACAAAAAGATTGAATGAAAGTTATTATCAATACAGAGCCAGCTGCCGCATCCGCAGAGATGATGGCTCCGAGGAGATAAAAAACTATGAGCTGGAAACCGATATCCTGTACGGCGATCTGTATTTCTGGAACCGTCTTTATTATCTTAAGCAAAGCCAGAATTTGCTGTTCGATCTGGCGAGACAGGATGTCGGAATTGTAAAATGCAGGATTCTGCAGGAAGAACTTGTTCTTTTGCCGAGGTTTACATATAAATCGGACAAAATATGCCAGAAAAAGGGAATCGGCATCAGAAAGATTTTGCTGATTATAGAAATGATCATACTGATTCTTCTTAACATGACCAGACCATCCATGGCGGAGGAGTTCAACAGAAACGTTCTGAAAAACAGCGGAGAAGTAAACGTTCATCTGAAGGCCGGAAATTTTATGCATTTCCAGGATCACAATTGACCGGAAGTTATTTTGGCAGCTGTACATCAGAAATCGAGTGTGTTTTTAATAAGGCAGGTGTAAATTATGTTTGAAGATGAAAAGGCGATGGAAGCCAGGCAGCTGGAACGTATGAGTCGCTTTACAAGCATTGAAACGGGAGTCTACATGGAAGGGGAACTGGTACGGTTCGAAGAAACCATGTTGTTTAACAATGAAATAGGAATGATGCTGCCTGCTGCATTTCAGGATATGGAACCGGAGGAAGCCAGGAAAAAATATTTCTCTGAGAAACGTCCGCAAATAATAAAAACGAATAAGGATGGATCAATAAATTTTTCTTTCAGCCTGGTGGAAAGGAAAATTGGTACGGAACAGTTAAATGCTGTTATTCAGGACTTTTACCGTGTTTTAAAGCGTTTTCAGCCCATGAGTGTTTGCCTGGAAATGGATACCGAATTGCTGGATCCCGTTCCCTGTGCTTGGATGGAGTTCATAAGCAGTGCGCTGAATGAAAACCTTTACAATGTGCTTACCATCTATCCGATTGGCGAAAAACTGTTAATGGCTATGTTCAACTGCCCGTTCCAGAAACATATGGACTGGGCATACTGTCTTTCTCAGATCAGAAAGGGCATCGTCATATACAGTGGGGAGGAAAAAGTTGAAACCAGTTAACATCATCATGGAACCGGGAGAGCTGCTGGACATAAAAGAATGTTCCATAGACAAAAGGGTCAATGAACATTTCACTGCGGTGGTTACAGGCTGCCTGCATCAGGCGGCGGATGAAAGAAGTCTGCGGAACTTCAAGAAGTCGCCGCTGATTTTGAAAGCTTTTACAAAAGAACGGGAAGAGATCCTCATATTTCGCGGCCAGGTCCGGGAATGGAAGCTGTCGGATGAGGGGGAGCTTCGCAAAATAAATATTTTTGCCGTATCGGATACCATAGAGCTTGATAAAAGGAAACATATAAGGACGTTTCAGGGAGCGGATCAGACTTATTCTCAGATCATAGAGTCTCTGCTCCGCCACCACGAACCCGCTTCGGTGATCTGTGAAAAGGGAAACGGGGCTGTTACCAGAGGATTTGTTCTGCAATATATGGAAACGGACTGGCAGCTGTTGAAGCGTCTGGCTTCTCAGCTGAATACCGTTCTGGTTGTGGAATGCGCTCATAATCATGCATCTTTTTATTTCGGGACTCCTGAAAAAAAGGGAAAAGCAAGCCTTGATCTTTCCCACTACGGAATCCGGTGCTATAAGGATTGCGATGTGGGAGAAACCGTTGAATATCTGGTCAAGTCCAGGGAAGTTCTGGATTTATGTGAATACGTGCGGATAGGAGACTGTAAATATTATGTATATGCCATGAACGGAAACATTCATGAGGGAGAAATGGAATTTGATTATGTCCTCCGCCCCATATCCGGGTTTAAAGTCCCTTCCTGCTTCCGCCAGGCCATTGCAGGTGTTTCCATTATGGGTAATGTACTGGATGTAAATAAAAACTCAGTTCAGATATCATTATCCAGCGAGGAAGATAAAAATTTCAATAAACCCATGTGGTTTCCGTTTTCCACCGTATATTCATCACCTGATGGAACGGGCTGGTATTGCATGCCCGGGAAAGGTGACAGTATACGGTTGTATTTGCCGGATCCGGAGGAACACCATGGGTATGTAATAAGCTATCCGGGAATAGAACGAAAAAGGGGCGTTTATTTTTTGGACAGGCCCGGGCTTGTGCCGGCAGGGGAAGGAAAAATGGAGAGAGAAAAAGAAAAATAAGGAGCGTTTGTCATATGGAAGAGGGATTGTCGGATGAGCAGTCGTTTTCAGATTTGTATGGTTATTTCTGCGGCATGCTGATACGGGAAAAGATGGAAGACATTTATGGCTGGATGATGGGAGCGATTCCGGATCTGGGTTCTGTGAAAGGAGACATAAATCTGGCAGAACAGGCCGGCGGCCACTGCTCCGTTTAAGTACAGGAAACGGGACAGAAGGAAAAAAACAGCCGTATCATATATATTTTATTAGCAGTTTGCGAACTATCCCCCTGCTGCAGCGAAAAACTTTCGTTATTGCAGGGGGGTAGTTCCGTTTTAAAGCTGCCGGATTTATGGCTGAAATGATTATAACTGCAGCCTGTTAATCATAGTAAGTATTAATAATAGATCACTGTCGGGAAGGGTCTTCAGTTTATCAATCGCATCCCTGATTAAAGGCGGATTAGGATTTTCATCATCAAAGAAATCCTTTGGTGTTACATCCAGGTATTCACAGATAGCCAGAAATTCGGTCATGGAAGGAAGGCTTCTGCCGCTGGATATGCTCTGTACATAGCTTCTGCTGTGTCCCAGTTCTATGCTCATCTTATGCTCGGCGATTCCCTTTTTTATGCGCAATTCTGTGATTCTCCTGTTTATATAGTTCTGCTCCATGATTCTCACCTCTCGTACTATATTGTATGATAAGAAAATCGGTATAATACACGATTAAAATATGTAAAATTACTATATTGCATAATACTATTATGAATAGTATAATAAAAAACAGTTAATATTATGCGTTTGCTCAGTAGAGGAAAGGAGTATATAAAAATACTTAAAAAATCAAAAAGAAAAAGAGTATTCTCGTCATGGCCGGGGCCATCTGACATTATTCCATAGGAGAAAGACTCTTATGTCCAGTTTATATGTGCACCGGTCAGAAAGCAACAGCAAAATGATGAGATTTATGGCAATTATTGCTGTTCCCGGGAGCAATACGCGTTGAACGTTCAAAAAACTGTAATCTATTCGGGTTTACATTTTGAAATTCTCTAATCAAGTGATTGCGCAGAATATTAACAAAATAAATGGAGAATTTTACTTTATTATACAGAGGGTTTTACCTTTCTGTGGTAATCTTTTATTGATGATAATAAAATCTGTAAAATAAGGCCGAAAATCCGAAATACAGGAGAGAAAAGTATGAAGAAGAAAATAGGTATCAGAAGCATTGGACTAAAGATGCTGCTTGGAATTTTGCCTGTGGTAGTGCTGGCATTGGCTGTACTCACCAGGCTCAGCGAGTCTTCCAGCCGGAACCTGATTGAGGAGCAGAGCAATTCCACCATGCAGTCGGAGCTGAAAGCAAACGTTAACAGCATCAATAATTACTTAAATGTGGTAGAAACAACGGCAATGAATCTTGCACATATGGTAGGAGCTTCCTATCAGACAACGGAGATTGACACCTATGGGACCGCAATAAAGGAAATCATAGAAGGCAATGAGCTGATTCTTGGAAGCGGAATCTGGTTTGAACCCAATGCATATGACATTCAGAAGAAATATGTGGGACCTTACTGGTACAAGGAAGGCGATAAAACTGATTTAACCTATGAGTACAGCAATGAGGAATATGACTATTTCAATCAGGATTATTATAAGCTGGCCGCTGCCGGGGGGGAAAGAGGCGGTGATCACAGATCCTTATTATGATCCGACACTTAATATGATGATGGCTTCCTGCACGGCGCCGGTTTATGACAGTCAGAATAAATTTATCGGGGCAGTGACCGTGGATATGGAGCTGGGAGACATTGACGCTCTGATACAGTCCATAAAGGTCGGCAAAAATGGAACCGCCATGCTGACTACCGGAAAAGGAGTGTATTTAAGCGGGACGGATAAAGAAAAGATCGCCGATGCGGTGAATATCACTCAGGATGAGAATGGGTCCCTGGCGGCAGCGGCGGCTGTCATGGTTTCCGGTGAAAACGGAAAGGCATCCTATGAAGAAGGATCGGAGACCTATAATCTCTATTATGATAAGGTTCCGGGAGTGGGCTGGATCATTATGATTAAAATGCCACGGTCAGAGCTGGAGGAACCCATTGCTGCGCTCGATTCCAAGCTTATGAAGCTCAGCGCGGTGGCGTTGCTCTGCTGTATTGTGGCAGTTCTGCTTCAGGTGGGAAGCATTGCCGGAGGATTAAAGCGGGTGAAAAAATTTGCCGGCTCTCTGGCGGAGGGAGATTTTACCATTCAGCCCCTTAAGTCCAGAGGCGCAGACGAGCTGGGCCAGATGAGCAGCTCCTTAAACAATATGTTTACGAATAACAAAGAGGTGATCCAACGGATCTCCATCCATGCAGGCGGTGTGAATGACGCCAGTGTGCGGCTCAATACGGAATCCACCGGTCTGCTCCGGCAATTCGGCGAGATCACCGCTTATATGGGAGATGTGGATAAAGCCATGATGTCCTCCAGTGCGGCGGCGGAAGAGGTGAATGCCTCCATGGCAGAAGTGAATTCTTCCGTAGAGGTACTGGCTGAGGAAACAGGAAAGAGCAGCAAAATGGCGGGTGAAATCATGGAACGCGCCCGGCAGATTGAGAAAAACAGCAGGGGAGCATATGAAAATGCCATCGGAATATCCAGGGAAAGGGAGCATGATCTGCAGTTGGCGGTTGAAAATGCAAAGGTCGTGGAAAAGATCGGTGATATGGCCAGGATCATTTCCAATACGGCTTCCCAGATCAATCTCTTATCACTGAATGCCTCCATCGAAGCCGTCCGTGCAGGAGAACAGGGCAGGGGCTTTGCAGTCGTTGCCCGGGAAATCGGTAAGCTGGCAAAGGATACTTCTGAAATTGTAAAAGAGATCGAGGGGACCATAGATGGGGTCCAGAAGGCGTTCGGAGTGTTGATGAGCGGGTCGGAATCCATGCTGAATTTCCTCAAGGATACGGTCACACCGGATTACAATAATTTTGTTGACGTGGGGCAGCAATACGGCCGTGATGCGATTTCCATAGAAGAGATATCCAATGAAGTGGCTGAAATGGCCGAAAACATCAGCCAGGTCATGCAGGATATGTCAAAAATGTCTGAAAACCAGGAACGCATTGCGGAAGAACTGAATACTGTGGTTTCCGGATTTAAGCTAAACTGAGTCATTTTCATCTCTGCACCTCCGCCGGAGAAAAGAGGCGGAGGTGATCAGGGCTGAAATGCAAAACAGCATAAAAAGCCCGTCGGTGATATTGTTATTTAAAAAATTCATCATTGGATTCAGCTGGTCCAGCACCCAAAGGGTTCCCATAAATAAAGAAAGAATTATGGTTAAATGAGTCCAGAGATTTAAGTACCAATGTTTCATCCTTAAGATTCCTCCTTTCTGATATATATAATATCGCTGATGGAACGCCCGCCGTCCGCCGGCTGATTCACGTAATTTCCCTGATAAACCATGGCGGATGATTTGCCGCCATCCAGATTATAGGCCAGAGTGCAGCCTTCTGCGGCCATTATCCCGGCCAGCTCACTCATGGTGGCTCCTTTGGAATATCCGGGATTGCGCCCATCCACAAGCACCAGTTTATAGTGACCGGGAGAAATATATCCGATGGCGCACCGCGGATTGCTGTTATTTAAGTAAGATGTGGTCTGGAAGGTGGTCTTGACGCTTCCGTTATCCAATAAGGAAGGTCCGAAGTTCCATGCCTGCCATACCTCAGACTCTAAAACCTGTTCCTGTTCAAATTCTTCCGGTGTATAAGTTTTCATGACGCCATCCTGAAACAGCACACATATTTCTCCGTCATTGGTGTCCGAGCGGTAGAGAACACCATTTCTTACAACAATTCCTGTTTCATTGTTCCCATAGGAATCCCCGGATACGGCCAGCAGAGCCTGATTATCCTCAGCCATTTCAAGGGTGCTTTCTCTTAGGTTTTTTCCAAAAACGCCTTCGGCAAAGGCTGTCTGCAGCTGCCCGATGGCAGAGACATACACGTCTGCCGTATAATATGTGATTTTATCGTCTCCTTCGCCCAATTCGGATTTTATAATGGTTAACTGCAGGCTGCTGTCCTTGTATTCCTCCAGAACGGTATCCGTTTTACCGGAGAGCGCCAGTTCATTTTTGTCAGAAGCTATTTCTTTTGTGTTGGTATTGCCGTTTCCGGCGGCGGAGCGGTCCCCGTTCTTGCGGGACGGCCTGCTTTTTCCGGAACCGGTGCTTTCCTGGGTCTCCGGCAGATCAAAGGTTTGACTGTCTGCCGATTCCTCACCGATGATATTGATTCCGGCGCTGTTTTCCCTCCTGGGCAGAACATAAAAATACAGGAGGAATGCTCCGACAGAAAGCAAAGCAATAAAAAAGTCCACCATCAATAATACTATAAATTTCTTTTTCTTCATATGGAATATCCTTTACAGGTGTTATGACCGCCGGACCATCAGCCGGTATCCCACCTTCCGGACGACTGTAATATGGACACTGGATTCCAGCAGCAGAAGCTTTTTCCGGAGAAATGAAATATATGCTTCCACATTGTTTTCGTTTACGTCCCGGTCATATCCCCAGATTTTTAACAGTAAGCTTTTTTTGGACAGATACTGG
Organism: Lachnospiraceae bacterium 54-53; assembly: GCA_041223105.1. Lineage (GTDB taxonomy): Bacteria > Bacillota > Clostridia > Lachnospirales > Lachnospiraceae > Lacrimispora. The sequence continues at coordinate 665,768 of JBCLPO010000001.1, read as the reverse complement.
CTGCTGTTGGCCATAAGCATCTGCATCACATCCAGTTCCCTGGCGCTCAGCAAGACTTTGTTGGATCTGCAGCGCAATTCATATAAGGAAGGAGTCAGTTTCAGATCCACAAAATACAGTTCGGCGGGAGGAACTTCTCCCCGGCGGCATAAGATTGTCCGGAGACAGGCGAGCAGCTGGGAATTTTCAAAGGGCTTGGTCAGGTAATCATCTGCTTCTCCGTGAAATTCCCGGCCTTGGTCCCCGGATCCGGTTTTAGCCGTCAGCATGAGAACAGGGGTTGTCATATGCTGATTGCGCAGATGGAACAGGAGGCTGTATGCGTTAAGCCCCTGAAGCATGTCATCAAGAATGACCGCATCATAAATGCCGCTCACAGCAGAAATCAGTCCCTCTTTCCCATCCATGGAAACGTCTGCGTTATATCCGGCATAGGTGACGATGTCGGCCAGAGTCATGGCGAGTCTGGCTTCGTCTTCGATTATTAAAATCCTCATGGCATTGATCCTTTTATCTTTTAAGTAAAGGAGATAAACGGGGGTGCGGCATAATGAAAAATAAAAAATTCATTCTGCCGCATCCCCGAAGAACGGCTTAATTCATAATGCTGATTCCGGTAACGGTTTCTCCGTCCAGGGTGAGGCGCACCACCGAATCCGCGGTCAGGTCGGAGATGGACGCGCTTTCCTGTTCCATTCCCTTGGTAATGACAACAGAAGAAGAAACGGTGTAGGTTTTTGTTTCTCCGTTAAACTCCATTTCCGGTTTTTCCCCGCGCCCATCCGTTTGTTCCGGCTGTGTGCTGCCATCGGCAGGCTTTTCGGCAGGAACAGTTCCGTCGGCAGGCTTTTCAGGAAGGCTTTCTCCGTCCGAGGGCTTTTCGGGAGGGGTCTCGCCGCTGGTCTGCCCGTCCTTTGCCGGATCTTTTTCCGGTCTGCCCGCGTTGTCCGCAAGAACTACCGTTATGGTACTGCTGTCTGCAGAAGTGATTTTTGCCATAATGCCCTCATCCATTGGAGGCTGCTCCGGCCGGCTTTCCGTCTGGGATTCTGTATTTCCCGTGGTTGCATAGCTGTTCATGCTGCAGCCGGTCAGGGCCAGAATGCAGATGCCTGCATACAATAAGTTTCTTCCTTTTTTTCTCATGTTTCTCCGCTCCTTCATGATAATATTTTCAGACGGGGTTCCGCTGATGCGTTTGAGTATAGCGTATAATACTTAAAAAAATCTGAAAAATTAAATAATTTTTAAATTGATGATTTTCAGGGCTATTTCAGAAATAAAAGGTATACTGCGCTTAAAATGAACATAAAAGAGGGATATTATGGCAGGAGAAAACGGCATGATCATTATACCGGCATATGAGCCGGATGAGCGGCTTATCATTCTTTTGAAACGTTTGCATGAAGATTCTGATGCAGCACTGATCGTGGTAAATGACGGAAGCAGCCAGGGAACGGAAGCTGTTTTTGAGGAAGCCGGAATTTATGCCACAGTGCTGAGGCATGATCGGAATTATGGAAAGGGCAGGGCAATTAAAACTGCTCTGGAGTATTTAAAAAACCAGAAGCGGGCAGGAGAAATCGCAACGGCGGATGGGGATGGGCAGCATGATGTCCATGACATCCTTCTGCTTTTAAATAAGGCTTCCCTGAACAGGAATGCCCTAGTGATAGGGAGCCGAAGTTTCCACGGGGATATACCTTTAAGAAGCAGGCTGGGAAATCAGATAACCAGAGTGATGTTCCGGCTGATGTCAGGGAAATGGCTGAAAGATACCCAGACCGGACTGCGGGCATTTGACAGCAGCCTGATTCCCCGGTTATTGTCAGTTCCGGGGGACCGGTATGAGTATGAGACCAATGTTCTTCTGATGTGTGTCAAAGAGCAGATCCATATTTCGGAAGTTCTCATCCGGACCATTTATCTGGAGGGGAATCAATCTTCCCATTTTCGTGTATTAAAGGATTCTGCAAGAATCTGTGTCAATATGTTCCGGTTTGCCTCTTCTTCATTCATCAGTTTTTGTGCGGATTATATTTTTTTCAGCTTGATGCTGTACATAACCGCCGGACTGAAAACTGCTTATGCTGCGGCAATAAGCAATGTTACCGCCCGTTTGATAAGCGCGGTTCTCAATTATTATTTAAATAAGCGGTACGTATTTGACTGTAAGGAAAATAACCGCAGGTCTGCGGTAAAATACGGGATCCTTGCGGCCGGGATCCTGCTGGTCAACACCGGTCTGGTGATCTGGCTGATGAACGGCTTAAAGATCAATGGCTGGACTGCCAAACTGACCGCAGAGGTCTGCCTGTTTTTTGTAAGCTATCTGGTTCAGAAGCTTCTGGTTTTCAAATAAAAAAATAATCCTTGACTTTTGGCGCTTCGGTTATTACAATTGTATCTAATGTTATAATTAAATACACGAAATGCGATGAAGGTGTCAGTAGATCCTTATTTTCTTCCAGAGAGAAGGGGCCGCCGGCTGTAAGCCCTTTTAAGTTCAGTTAAGAGATTGAATTTCCCACCGAAGCAGCATGGTTGAAACCAGGAGACAGTCAACGGTGTCATTCTGGCGGGTAAATCATGACGTCCCTACACGTTACGTATGCCGAGTGCCTGTGGATCACACAGGAATCAGGGTGGTACCGCGAATATAGCTTCGTCCCTTTTGGGGGCGGAGCTTTTTTGAATTGGTTTTCCCACAAACCGTTTGAAATTATAATTATGAAAAAGGAGAGCATGATGAAAGACCAATTAGAGAAAATCAAGCAGGAAGCATTAAAGCAGATCGAAGCTTCGGATGCGCTGGAAAAACTGAATGACATTAAAGTTGCCTACCTTGGGAAAAAGGGAGAACTGACCGGCGTGCTCAAGAGCATGAAGGATGTGGCTCCTGAAGACCGGCCAAAGGTGGGGCAGATGGTAAATGATGTCCGCGCCATGATCGAAGGAAAATTAGAGGATGCCATGTCTTCCCTGATGAGAAGAGCCAGGGAAGAGCAGATGAAGAAAGAAGTCATTGACGTCACCCTGCCGGCCAGGAGGAACCGGGTGGGCCACACCCATCCCAATACCATAGCCTTGGAAGAGGTGGAGAGAATCTTTATCGGCATGGGATATGAGGTCATCGAAGGGCCGGAAGTGGAATACGATGCCTATAACTTTGAAAAGCTGAACATACCGAAGAACCATCCGGCAAGGGATGAACAGGACACCTTCTATATCAGCGATAATATCGTTTTAAGAAGCCAGACATCGCCGGTACAGGTCCGCACCATGGAACAGGGCAGGCTTCCCATACGGATGCTGGCTCCCGGACGGGTATTCCGTTCCGATGAGGTGGATGCGACCCATTCCCCCTCTTTCCACCAGATAGAGGGCCTTGTCATAGACCGGAACGTCACCTTTGCCGATTTAAAGGGAACTCTTGCGGAGTTTGCAAGAGAGCTGTTCGGCCCGGAAACGAAGGTAAAATTCCGCCCCCATCACTTCCCCTTTACAGAACCCAGTGCGGAAATGGATGTTACCTGCTTCAAATGCGGCGGTAAGGGCTGCCGATTCTGCAAGGGGTCCGGCTGGATTGAGATTCTTGGCTGCGGCATGGTCCATCCCAACGTGCTTACCATGAGCGGGATCGATCCTGATGAATATTCCGGCTTTGCATTTGGCGTTGGCCTGGAGCGGATCGCTTTGTTAAAATATGAGATCGATGACATGAGATTGTTATATGAAAACGACATCAGATTCTTAAAGCAGTTCTAAGGACAGAAAGGGAGAGAAATCAATGAATACACCATTATCATGGATTAAAGCATATGTTCCGGATCTGGATGCGGCGCCTCAGGAATACACAGATGCCATGACGCTTACAGGAACAAAGGTAGAGGGCTATGAGTGCCTGGATAAGAATTTGGAGAAAATCGTGGTTGGCCGCATATTGTCCATTGACCGCCATCCGGATGCGGATAAGCTGATTGTCTGTCAGGTTGACGTGGGAGAATCAACGGTTCAGATCGTTACCGGCGCCCCCAATGTGAAGGAAGGGGATAAGGTCCCGGTAGTATTGGACGGAGGTAAGGTGGCAGGAGGACATGACGGCGGCCCTCTTCCGGAGGAAGGGATCCTGATAAAGAAGGGAAAGCTGAGAGGGATCGAATCCTGGGGCATGATGTGTTCCATAGAAGAGCTGGGCTCCACCCGTGAAATGTATCCGGATGCCCCTGAAAGCGGGATCTACATTCTGCCTGAGGATGCGAAGGTGGGTGCCGATGCCGTGGAGCTGCTCGGACTTCATGATTCCGTATTTGAATATGAAATCACCTCAAACCGCGTAGACTGCTACAGTGTGATCGGAATTGCAAGGGAAGCGGCGGCAACGTTCCGTAAGACCTTTGTGCCTCCTGCAGTTAAAGCTACCGGAAATGATGAGGATATCCATGATTATTTAAAGGTGAGAGTGGAGGACAGCCGTCTCTGTCCCCGGTACTGCGCCAGAATGGTAAAAAACATTAAGCTGGCTCCATCCCCGGCCTGGATGCAGAGGCGCCTTGCCGCATGCGGAATACGCCCCATCAACAATATCGTGGATATTACCAATTATGTGATGGAAGAGTACGGCCAGCCCATGCATGCATTTGATTACGATCTGCTTGCCAATCATGAAATCGTAGTGAAACGCGCCGGTGAAGGCGACACCTTCCAGACACTGGACGGACAGGAGAGAAAGCTCGACAGCACGGTTTTAATGATCAATGACGGAGAAAAGGCCGTGGGCATTGCCGGCATCATGGGCGGGGAAAATTCCAAGATCACCGATCATGTCAGTACCATGGTGTTTGAATGCGCCTGCTTTGACGGCACCAACATCCGGCTGTCCGCAAAGAAGGCGGGCTTAAGGACCGATGCTTCCGGCAAATATGAAAAAGGGGTTGATCCCAACAATGCCGAAGCGGCGGTAAACCGTGCCTGCCAGCTGATTGAAGATCTGGGAGCCGGGGAAGTAGTGGGCGGAATGATCGATATATACCCGGAAAAAAGAAAGGAAAAAAGAATTCCCTTTGAGCCGGAAAAGATGAACCGTCTTCTGGGGACCCATATAACACCGGAAACAATGCTTGATTACTTTAAAAAACTGGATCTGGAATACGATGAGGCGGCCGGTGAAGTGATTATTCCCACCTTCCGCCAGGATCTTAATTGTATGGCGGATATGGCGGAGGAGGTTGCCAGATTCTTCGGCTATGACAAGATTCCGGTATCTCTTCCCACCGGCGAGGCGACGGCCGGAAAGCTGTCTTATAAGTTAAGAGTGGAGGAGATCGCAAGGGAAGTGGCGGAGTTCTGCGGATTTTCCCAGGGGATGACGTATTCCTTTGAAAGCCCCAAGGTATTTGACCGGCTGCTGATCCCGGAAGACAGCCCCCTCAGAAAAACAGTAAACATTTTAAATCCTTTGGGAGAGGATTTCAGCATTATGAGAACGTCTCCCCTTCATGGAATGCTGAATTCCTTATCCATCAACTATAACCGCCGCAATAAGAATGTCCGCCTCTATGAGCTGGCCAATATTTATCTGCCGAAGGCTCTTCCACTGACCGAGCTGCCGGACGAAAGAATGCAGTTCACCCTGGGCATGTACGGAGATGGGGACTTCTTTGATATGAAAGGCGTGGTCGAGGAGTTTTTTGACAAAGCGGGAATGCATAAAAAGCCCCATTATGATCCAAAGGGAGATAAAACCTTCCTTCACCCGGGCCGGCAGGCGGATATCGTTTATGGCGGAGTGACCATCGGCTGCCTGGGAGAGGTGCATCCGGCTGTGGCTGACAATTATAAGATCGGAGAACGGGCCTATGTGGCGGTTATTGATATGCCGTCCATGATACCGTTTACCAGCTTTGACCGCAAGTATACGGGAATTGCAAAATATCCGGCTGTGACCAGAGACATCAGCATGGTGGTTCCCAAGGAGATCCTGGCAGGACAGATCGAAGAGGTGATCGGACAGCGCGGAGGAAAGCTGCTGGAAGGCTATCAGCTTTTCGATATTTACGAGGGGTCCCAGATTCTGGCCGGATACAAGTCCATGGCATATTCCATTACATTCCGGGCCGCCGATCATACGCTGGAGGACCAGGAAGTTCTCGCGGTGATGAAGAAAATTTTGAACGGATTGCAGGGGCTGGGGATTGAACTCAGGGCCTAAAGCCTGTGATCTGAGAAACGAAAGAAGATGTCAGGATAAGAAACATACCCATCCTGGCATCTTTTTTGTCCGCTTTTGCATGGATTTTGAAAATCCCGTCAATCCTTACGGTAGAAAAGTGTTTGCAGACAGGGAGGGAAAAGGATGTTTGGCGGACTGGATATTATAGAAGTAACAGGCAGGGCTGTCCTGGATTCCTGGTCGAATCCTGCGGTGGAAGCCGAAGTTGTCCTGGAAAACGGCGCTCACGGAAGGGCGCTTGCTTCCCTGGGAGGACCGGGAAATGGGGAGGAAGAGGCGCTGCTTGTCAATGACCGGCTGTCGGAAGCGGTTTTGTATGAGGATGCATCGGATCAGGGCTGCATTGACCGGCTGCTTTTAAAAGCAGCAGAAGATGCTTCATTGAAAATGAAGGGGAGATGCGGGGTTCTGGCCTTGTCCATGGCTGCCGCAAGGGCGGCCGGTGCGGGACTGGGACTTCCGCTTTACCGTTATCTGGGAGGGACCTCGTTACCGGTGATGCCGGTTCCCATGATGACCATGATATGCGGCGGAGACAGGGATAAGGGTCTGGATTTCAGTGAATTCATGGTGGTTCCCAAAGGGGCAAAAACCTATTCGGATGGGCTTCGTATGGGAGCGGAAATTTATCAGACGTTAAAAAAACTCCTGTCCATGAGCGGTCATCAGACCTCTGTCGGGGAAGGCGGCGGCTTTGCGCCTGATATGAAGAGTTCCGAGGAAGCGCTTCATTATTTAACGGATGCCTTCCGGCTCAGCGGCTATAAGCCGGGAAGGGATGCCCTGGTAGCCATCAATGCCGGTGCAGACCGGTTATATAAAAAAGATCAGGGGATTTATCATTTTTCAAAGGAGAGCAAAAAGGATGGGATCCTCATAAACAGGGATCAAAAGGATATGATCTCCTATTATTTAAGGCTGGCCGACGGATTTCCCGTCTGCGCGGTCTTAGACGGGCTGTGGAAGGAAGACTTAGATGGCAGAAGCAGACTGCAGGGGCTTTTGGAGAACCGGGTTTTAATGGTGTCCGAGGACGCTTTTGCAGCCCATGGAGTTATGATCCGGATGGAAAGGGCCGGGACTGTCACCGGAGCGTTAGAGATGGTGGAGAAGGCGAGGAAAACCGGTCATAAGGTGATCATTTCAAACGATCACGGAGAAACGGAAGAGCCTTTCCTCGCAGACCTGGCAGCTGCCGTTCACGCCGATTATATCAAGTGCGGCGCTCCGTGCAGGGGAGAGTGTACGGCCAAATATAACGAGCTTCTCCGCATTGAAGAATTTTACAGCAGGCACGGATGAAAGGAAGGAGCTATAAAACAGAAAATACTAAAATATAAAAACATATTGAATTTACTTAAAAATTATGGTATGATAACCGTTGTTTGACTATAGGAGGTGGGAAACATGATCAGGATTATTCTATCAATCATATTTGTTATCATATGTGTTGCTTTATCAGCGATTATCCTGTTGCAGGAAGGAAAGAGTCAGGGCCTGGGTTCGATCGGCGGTATGGCGGATACTTACTGGGGCAGAAACAAGGGCCGTTCCATGGAAGGAAAACTGGAGAAGTTTACGAAGTACGGAGCTGTCCTGTTTTTCATTCTTGCATTGGTTCTGAATCTGAATATACTGTAAAGATTAAACACTCTTGTGGTATGGCGGCAAGGGTGTTTTTTTCACATTATGGGAAAGATTTGTAATACCTCCCGTTAAAGTGAAGATAATAGAGAAGGAAAGCAAATGAAAGACGATAGTTTAAGAGGGAAAAAAATGACGGAAGAACAGTTAATGCAGCGGAAAGCCATGCTTCTTCAGCTGCTTGAAGATCCGGCCTATGTGCCGATGAAATTAAAGGAGCTGGCAATTCTTTTTGATATTCCAAAAAATCAGAGAGAGGATTTAAAAGAAGTGCTGGATTCCCTTCTGGCGGAAGGGAAGATCGGCGTATCACAAAAAGGAAAGTATGGAAAGCCGGATATAGGTTCCATAGCCGGAGTGTTTTCCGGACATCCCAAGGGCTTTGGCTTTGTAGCTGTGGAAGGGCTGGATCAGGATATTTTCATTCCGGAAGAAAAAACCGGAGGAGCTCTCCACGGGGACACTGTGCTCATATCCACGGACTTAAAGCCGGGCAGCGGAAAGCGGGCGGAAGGCAGTGTGATTAAGGTGCTGGAACATGCCAATGGGCAGATCATAGGATTTTACCAGAAAAACAAGAGCTTTGGCTTTGTCATTCCGGATAACCAGAAAATATCAAAGGATATTTTTGTCCCCCAGGGCAAGGATATGGGAGCCATGACCGGCCATAAGGTGGTTGTAAAGGTCACTGATTTTGGCGGGCCCGGGCGTAAGCCTGAAGGGATCATCACCGAAATCCTGGGCCATGTCAATGATCCCGGAACAGATATCCTTTCCATTGTAAGGGCTTATGGACTGCCGGAAGAGTTTCCGGACGGCGTGATGAAACAGGTGGCTGGAGTTCCTGATGTAATTACCGGAAAAGATATGCAGGGCCGCCTGGATTTAAGGGATTTACAGACGGTCACCATTGACGGTGAAGATGCCAAGGATCTTGACGATGCCATCACCATATCGAAAAAAGACGGGGTGTATACCCTGGGCGTTCACATTGCCGACGTGACCAATTACGTGACGGAACACAGCCCATTGGATGAGGAGGCCTTAAGGCGGGGGACCAGCGTCTATCTTGTGGACCGGGTGATCCCTATGCTGCCTCACAAGCTCTCAAACGGCATATGCTCTTTAAACCAGGGAGAAGACCGCCTGGCTTTGAGCTGCATCATGGAAATTGATGAAACCGGCAGTGTCTTGGGGCATAAGCTGGCGGAAACGGTCATAAACGTGGACCGCAGAATGACCTATACGGCGGTGAATGCCGTGGTGACCGACCATGACCAATCAGTCATGAGGGAGTATGAGGCCTTTGTTCCCATGTTTGAGCAGATGAAGGAGCTGGCCGGTATTCTGAGGGAAAAGAGGAAAAAGAGGGGATCCATTGATTTTGATTTCCCGGAGACAAAGGTGATCCTGGACGAGCGGGGAAAGCCTCTGGAAATTAAGCCTTACGAGCGGAATGCGGCCACTAAGATCATCGAGGATTTCATGCTCATGGCGAATGAAACGGTGGCGGAGGATTATTTCTGGCAGGAAATCCCCTTCCTTTACCGGACCCATGACAACCCGGATCCGGAAAAGATGAAAAGCCTTGCCACCCTGATCAATAATTTCGGGTATTCCATCCGGTTCCACAACGGGGAAGTATATCCCAAGGAAGTGCAGAAGCTGCTTGCCAACGCAGAGGATACGCCGGAAGAGGCGCTGATCAGCCGTCTGGCCCTGCGTTCCATGAAGCAGGCCAAATATACGGTGGGAAATACCGGGCATTTCGGCCTGGCGGCAAAATATTACACTCATTTCACCTCACCAATCAGACGGTATCCGGATCTGCAGATCCACCGCATCATCAAGGAGAATTTAAGGGCCGGCCTGAGTGAAAAGAGGATCGGCCATTATGACAAGCTTCTGCAGCAGGTGGCCGTACAGTCCTCGGCCATGGAGCGGAGAGCGGATGAAGCCGAGCGGGAGACCATTAAGCTTAAAAAATGTGAATATATGGCCAGATACATCGGTGAGGAGTTTGACGGGGTCATTTCAGGCGTGACAAACTGGGGGCTTTACGTGGAACTTCCCAATACGGTGGAAGGGCTGATCCATGTGAACCAGCTTCAGGATGATTATTATCACTTTGATGAGGAGCATTATGAGCTGGTGGGCGAAATGACGAAAAAGACTTTCAAGCTGGGACAGCCCATCCGGGTTATGGTGGCAAATACGGATAAGCTTTTGCGTACCATCGACTTCGTTCCGGCCAGGGATTTTAAAGAGGAATAAAATAAAGGATAAACATTACGGTATCATAATTTAAATACGATAGTGGGAGGTTTATTATTTTGGGAGAAAAAATCAAGCTGATTGCCAATAACAAGAAGGCATATCACGATTATTTTATAGATGAAAAATATGAAGCGGGCATTGAACTGGCCGGGACTGAAGTAAAGTCCATTCGCATGGGAAAGTGCAGCGTGAAGGAATCCTTTGTGAGGATCGATAAAGGGGAGGTTTTTGTTTACGGCATGAACATCAGCCCCTACGAAAAAGGAAATATCTTTAACAAGGATCCCTTAAGGGTCAGAAAGCTGCTGCTCCACAAGGCGGAGATCGGAAAGCTGGATGGGAAGATATCCCAGAAGGGTTATACGCTGGTTCCTCTTCAGGTATACTTTAAAGGCAGTCTGGTCAAGGTGGAGATAGGCCTGGCCAGAGGTAAAAAACTCTATGACAAAAGGGATGACATTGCCAAGAAGGATCAGAAGAGAGAACTGGAAAGAGACTTTAAGGTAAAAAATCTCTGATCGGGCGAAAAGAGACCCTGAACCTCCGCAGTGATCTGTACACAGAGCCGTTTTCATGCTAAAATGGCTTTAGGGCGTGTCTGAAAACTCATTGCACCGGTCTGAACGTCCCACTTCGCGGTATGCCGGGTCACGATTTTGGGAACGTAGCCCACTACGCCCCTAAAATCGCTCCTTGCCTCCCACAAAGTGGAGCATTCAGCCCGGCACAAGCAGTTTTCAGACATACCCCAGTAAATAATGGGAGGAGAAGCGGATGGCGCTATATGATTATGTAGGGGCATTAAGGCGGGGGCGCAGACAGTACCAGGCCTCCGTATCAAAGGGGGAGTATCCCTATCTGCCGGTTCTGGATGACATCCTGTCCTATACGGATATTGTTTCAGAGGTGAATTTAGGGATCATGGACATCCCTCTTGAAAAGGTGGTGGGAACCAAGACGGAAGGGCGCACCAGCGCCTTTGCCAATAATTTCATGCCGCTTTTGTCGGAGAAATCGGAGTTCGGGGCGAAATGGGCCTATCTGTATGACCGTCAGATTGAAGAGGGGATCCGGGATCCCATAGCCGCCTATGAATTTATGAACCAGTATTATGTGCAGGAAGGCAATAAAAGGGTCAGCGTCTTAAAATATGTGGGGGCTTTCAGCATTGCGGCTTCTGTCACGCGGCTGATCCCGAAGCGGTCCGACGATTTAAACAACCGGCTTTATTATGAATTCCTGGATTTTTACCAGGTATCCTTTAACTGCGACGTGTGGTTCAGCAGGGAAGGCAGCTACGACAAACTGATAAAAGCCATGAACAGGACTCCGGGGGAGATCTGGAGCGAGGAGGACCGGATCGTTTTCAAATCCGCTTATGACCGCTTTTCCAAGGCATTCCACACCTCAGGCGGTGATGATTATGACTTGACGTGTTCGGATGCCTTTCTCATTTACGTGGAGCTGTTTGGTTACAGCCTGGTGAAGGACCGGGTCGAGGGCCAGATGAAAAAGGATCTGGCAAAGATAAAGGATGAGCTCCTGCTGGCTTCCAGAGGCAATAAGATCGCTTTGGTCGAACAGCCGGAGGAGGTGGACGAAGGGGCGGACAATACCCCGCTTAAGCTCATCAACTGGCTGCTTCCCATGCAGACGGTTGAACCCCAGATGTTAAAGATCGGTTTCATCCACGCCAAGACGGCGGCGACCTCAAGCTGGACCTATGGTCATGAACTGGGACGCATGTATCTGGAGCAGGCATTTGACAAAAAAATGAAGACAATGGCATTTTTCGGTGCTGATTCGGAGACTGAAACCGCCAAAGCCATTGATGAAGCCATTGCTGCCGGCTGCAACGTGCTTTTTACTACGGCTTCCCAGATGATAAACTTAAGCGTCAAGGCTGCCATCGACCATCCGGAAGTGAAGATCTTCAATTGTTCCGTGAATATGTCCTATTCCTCCATCTGCACCTATTACGGAAGGATGTACGAATCCAAATTCCTTATGGGCGCTCTGGCTGCTTCCATGGCACGGGAGGATAAGCTGGGATACATTGCGGATTACCCCATATACGGAACCATTGCCAACATCAACGCCTTTGCCCTGGGAGCCAGGATGATCAACCCCTATGCAAAGGTATATCTGGAATGGTCAAGGGTAAAGGACCGGGATGCCCATGGGGAGCTGGAAAGAGAGGGGATCTCTTTTATATCCGGAGATGATATGATTACCCCCAGGACTCCTACCAGAGAATACGGCCTTTATCAGAAGACTTCCGACGGGATCCTTAAAAATCTGGCGACGCCTATCTGGCATTGGGGAAAATTTTACGAGAGGATCGTAAATATCATATGCCATGGGGCCTCTGACAGGAAGGAACTCAAGGGAAAGCAGGCGATCAATTACTGGTGGGGAATGTCTGCGGACGTGATCGATGTCATTTGCTCCCAGAGCCTTCCCCACGGCACCAACCGGCTGCTCACATTTTTAAAGAATTCCATACGGGCGGGGAGCTTTCAGCCATTTGTGGGCGTCATTTATTCCCAGGATGGCAGGATTCAGTGTGAAGAGGACAGGCGACTGACACCTGAGGAGATCACCACCATGAACTGGCTGACGGAAAATGTGGTGGGACAGATACCGGCATATGAGGAACTTACAGAAGAGGCACGGTCTCTGGTACGCCTCCAGGGACAGACAATATACGAGACCACAGATATGGAGGAGCAGCAGCGTGAAAATTCTGGTATTGGCAGATCATGAGTCAAAATCACTCTATGACTATTATACACCGGAAAAAATAAAGGACATTGATTTGATTATTTCCTGCGGGGACTTAAGGGCAAATTATCTTTCCTTTTTTGCCACGTTTTCCCGGGCTCCGGTTTTTTATGTAAGAGGGAATCATGACTGCCATTATCTGGACTGTCCGCCGGAAGGCTGTACCTGTATTGAAGACGACATTGTAACCTACAGGGGGGTCAGGATCCTTGGATTGGGCGGTTCCAGGGAATATATTCCCGGCGCGCCGAACCAGTTCACGGAACGGAAAATGGAACAGAGGATCCGGCGCCTGTGGTGGAAGCTTAAGGTGAACAAGGGCTTTGACATCCTGGTCACCCATGCGCCCGCCTATGAGCTCAATGACCTGCCGGATCTTCCGCACCAGGGATTTTCCTGCTTTAAGGAGCTGATGGATAAGTATTCTCCCAAATTTTTCCTCCACGGGCATGTCCATGCCAATTACGGGAGCGCTTTTAAACGGGAGGATCAATACGGCTCCACGACGGTCGTAAACGCTTATGAGTATTATATCATTGAGTATCCGGTATAACCTCATATTATAGTACACATTCCTATTATTTAGTTGACAAACAGAAGTTAGATTGCTATCATTTAAAGTATTATACAAAAAGGCAGGGATATGGATGGAAAGAATCGTATTATCATTGTTGGTTGATAACACCTCAGGCGTTTTAAGCCGTGTGGCCGGACTGTTCAGCCGCCGGGGCTATAATATTGAAAGCCTTACGGTGGGCGTCACTGCGGATGAGAGATATTCCAGAATGACCGTGGTTTCCATCGGCGATCAGGAGATTCTGGACCAGATTGAAAAGCAGCTGAGGAAGCTGGAGGATGTAAGGGATATCAAGGAATTAAAGCCGGGCAATTCGGTTTACCGGGAGCTCATTCTGGTCAAGGTCAAAGCCAACGCCAGTGAACGCCAGGCGGTCAGCGCCATCGCGGATATTTTCAGAGCCACCATAGTGGATGTGGGAAGAGATTCTTTGACCGTCATGCTGACAGGCGACCAGTCAAAGCTTGACGCGCTCATTAACCTGCTTGAAGATTACGAGATCCTGGAGCTGGCAAGAACCGGCCTTACCGGGCTTTCCAGAGGCTCCGATGACATTCGTTATCTGCCGTGAGCAGCTTAAATTCGTTAGCTAGAGGTATTGCCAAAGGCGGACAGTGAGTCGTCGGCATGGTTCCTTTAACAAATATATCACGAGTCAATATATGAGGAGGAAATAGAGAAATGGCAAAGATTTACTATCAGGAAGACTGCAATTTATCCTTACTGGAGGGTAAGACCATTGCAGTGATTGGATACGGCAGCCAGGGCCATGCCCATGCATTGAATTTAAAGGAGTCCGGATGCGATGTCATTGTCGGACTTTATGAAGGAAGCAGTTCCTGGTCAAAGGCAGAGGCACAGGGATTGGCTGTTTATACAGCCGCAGAGGCGGCTGAGAAGGCTGATATCATCATGATTCTGATCAACGATGAAAAACAGGCCGCCATGTATAAGGAATCCGTAGAGCCAAACTTAAAAGACGGCGACATGCTCATGTTCGCTCATGGCTTCGCAATCCATTTCGGACAGATCATCCCTCCGAAGAACGTAGATGTTACCATGATCGCGCCTAAGGCACCCGGTCATACGGTCAGAAATGAATATCTGTTAGGCAGAGGAACTCCCTGTCTGGTTGCAGTTCATCAGGATTACACCGGCAAGGCAAAGGACAAGGCGCTGGCCTATGCACTGGCTCTGGGCGGAGCGAGAGCGGGTGTTTTGGAGACCACCTTCCGGGTGGAGACCGAGACCGATCTTTTCGGAGAGCAGGCCGTATTGTGCGGCGGCGTCTGTGCGCTGATGAAAGCCGGCTTTGAAACCCTTGTAGAAGCGGGATATGCTCCGGAAAACGCTTATTTTGAATGCATCCATGAGATGAAGCTGATCGTGGACCTTATTTTCGAAAGCGGTTTTGCAGGCATGAGATATTCCATCTCAAACACCGCTGAGTACGGCGATTACATCACCGGACCAAAGATCATCACAGATGATACGAAGAAGGCGATGAAGAAAGTTCTTTCCGATATCCAGGATGGAAACTTTGCAAAGGACTGGCTGCTGGAAAACCAGGTAGGCGGATCACACTTCCATGCCATGAGAAAGAAAGAAGCTTCCCATCAACTGGAGAAGGTTGGTGCTGAGCTCCGTAAGCTCTACAGCTGGAACGACGGCGGCAAGCTGATTGACAACTAAAAGGCAGGGCTGCGACCGGTGAGCCTTTAAATAAGAAAGAGTCCGGAGAAACGTTTTGTTTTCTCCGGACTCTTTCTTATTTATACCCAGATCATTCGTACAGAACAGCCATGCCGGATCTTCAGGCTTTGATGCCGGCCATCTTCATGGCTTCAAAAAAGTTTTCCATTGCCGTGGATATTCCGCCGGGATTATAAGCGAACCCAACGGTCCTCTTCCGGATGGCTGACTCCATGGGGATCTGGACCAGGGCCCCGCTGTCCAGATCTTCCTGAACAAACTCCCTGATCACGCATCCGATCCCCAATCCGATTTTTGCAAATTCGATGAGCAGGTCCATGGTGGTAACCTCTAAAAGCTGGTTCGGCACGATCTGTTTCTCATTTAAATATTCGTCAATATACTTCCGTGTCATGTTGTTCTTATCCAGGAGGAGGATGTTCCCCGTCTGAAACAGGTCCGCATCCCGTCCTTCCCTTAAATACAGGTTATCCAGATAAGATTTCGTCGCGACAAAAATATCCTGGATTTCCATGACCGGCGTAAACAAAAGAGGGCGGCGGTTGGAAGGCTCGGCGATCAGCCCCAGATCAATGCGCTGCTGTTCCAGCATGCTGACCGTATGGGAGGTGGACTGGCTTTCAATTGTAATCTTAATGTGAGGATACTTATCAATGAATCCCTTTAAATAGGGAAGGAGAATGTATTTGCACAGGGTATTGCTCACACCGATTCTCAGATGTCCGATATTGAAGTCCTTGACCCTTTTTAACTCCTGTTCTCCCCGTCCCAGGGCTTCAAAGGCGGCCTTCGTATGGAGAAACAGAAGCTTTCCTTCCTCAGTGAGCTGAACACCTCTGGAATTTCTGGTAAACAGGGACACCTCCAGACTGTCCTCCAGCTTGCTGATGGATTTGCTGATGGCCGGCTGGCTGATATAAAGCTCCTTGGCTGCCCTTGAAATATTTCCGGCCTTCGCAACTTCGTAAAATATTTTATACTGGGAAAGATTTTGTTCCATTGCCATAGTTCCTCTCATTCTATAACTAACTATTATATTAAATATTCATATTATGTATTTCTATTATATCAATAAGTATGTTAGAATGTAAAGCAAGAAAATGACAGAGGTTCATTGATGATTAACAGGAGGACTCAGATTATGGGAATGACTATGACCCAGAAAATTTTAGCAGCTCATGCGGGGCTTTCGGAGGTTAAGGCCGGACAGCTCATCGAAGCGGATCTGGATCTGGTATTGGGGAATGATATTACCTCACCGGTTGCCATTAAAGAAATGGAAAAATTTAATAAGGAAACAATCTTTCACAAAGATAAGATTGCCCTGGTCATGGACCATTTTATTCCGAATAAGGATATAAAATCCGCGGAAAACTGCAAATGCTGCCGGGATTTTGCCTGCAGGCACGAAATCTCCAATTATTTTGACGTGGGTCAGATGGGAATTGAGCATGCGCTTCTCCCGGAAAAGGGTCTGGTGGTGGCAGGAGACGCGGTGATCGGAGCGGATTCCCACACATGTACTTACGGTGCTCTGGGCGCTTTTTCCACAGGCGTGGGAAGTACGGATATGGCTGCCGGGATGGTAACGGGAAAAGCCTGGTTCAAGGTTCCTCCTGCAATTAAATTTGAACTGATCGGGAAACCCTCCAAATGGGTCGGCGGTAAGGATGTTATCCTGCATATCATAGGAATGATCGGCGTGGATGGGGCTTTGTATAAGTCCATGGAATTTTCCGGAGACGGAATCCGGAATTTGACCATGGATGACCGGTTTACCATCTGCAACATGGCCATAGAGGCAGGCGGCAAGAACGGGATCTTTCCGGTGGATGATCTGTCCGTTCAGTATATGAAGGACCATTCCGTCCGGGATTATAAGATCTATGAAGCGGATGAAGACGCGGAGTATGAACAGGTCTATACCATTGACTTATCCCGGCTGGAGCCAACGGTATCATTTCCCCATCTGCCCGAGAACACCAGGACCATGGGGACTTTTGACGAAATCAAGGTGGATCAGGCGGTTATCGGCTCCTGCACCAACGGCAGGCTGGATGACATGCGCATAGCGGCCGATGTCATGAAAGGGCGGAAGGTGGCGAAAAATGTGCGCTGCATTGTAATTCCGGCCACACAGGAGATTTATCTGCAGTCCATGAAAGAAGGGCTTCTGGAAATATTCATTGAGGCCGGAGCCGTGGTCAGCACACCGACCTGCGGACCCTGCCTGGGGGGCTATATGGGGATCCTGGCTGCAGGAGAACGCTGTATTTCCACGACCAACCGCAATTTTGTGGGGCGCATGGGGCATGTGGAATCGGAAGTATATCTGGCAAGTCCGGCGGTGGCTGCGGCCAGCGCCATAACCGGAAGGATATCTGCGCCCGATGAACTGGGAATATAGGAGGTAGAAAAGATGAAGGCATGTGGATCTGTTTTTAAATATGGGGACAATGTGGACACGGATGTGATCATCCCGGCAAGGTATTTAAATATTACGGATGGAAATGAGCTGGCAAAGCATTGCATGGAGGATATCGACAAGAGCTTTGTGAGCACTGTGAAGGCAGGGGATATCATTGTGGCCAATAAGAACTTTGGCTGCGGCTCTTCCAGGGAGCACGCACCGCTGGTCATCAAGTGTGCCGGAGTGAGCTGCGTCATTGCGGAGACATTTGCACGGATATTCTATCGGAACGCGATCAATATCGGTCTGCCCATTATAGAATGCCCGGAGGCTGCCAGTGTGATCCGCGAAGGAGATGAAGTCTCCGTTGATTTTGACAGCGGAATCATAACCGATCTCACCACCGGAGAAACCTTTGAAGGACAGGCGTTTCCTCCTTTCATGCAGGAGATCATTTCTGCGGGAGGACTGTTTCCCTATATTAATAAGAAGAGATAACTATCATTTCCATGGAAAAAAGGTCCGTAATTGTCAGATATTGTATCCGGCATTTACGGGCCTTTCATGGTTCCCGTTGCCAATCCGGCAGAGACGTATTATAATTAGAAGAAAAATTCAGGGGGTTGGTTCATAATGGTAAAAACAAATGCAATGCGCATGCTCGATAAGGCAAACATTGAATACAGCACGAAGGAGTATGAAGTGGATGAACAGGATTTATCAGGAAGCCATGCGGCGGACATGATGGGCGTGGATCATGGCAGCGTTTTTAAAACCCTTGTATTAAAAGGAGAAAAGACGGGATACTTAGTCTGCTGCATTCCGGTGGATGGAGAGCTGGATTTAAAAAAAGTGGCGAAAGCTGCCGGAGATAAAAAGGTGGAAATGATCCCCATGAAGGATCTGCAGGCAGTCACCGGATATGTCAGAGGCGGATGTTCCCCTGTCGGCATGAAAAAACATTTTCCGACCTTTGTCGAAAAATCGGCATGCAATTATTCCCAAATTGCGGTCAGCGGTGGACTCAGAGGCCGGCAGATCATCATTTCCCCCGGGACTCTGGTCAGCTTTATCGGCGGAGAATTTGCAGATCTCATGTAATTGGTTTACATAAAACTAAAAATATTTGGACAGGCAGATTTTAGGAGATTAAATAATTAACATAAATGTAACACTATTGTAAAATATTAATGGAAATATAGTACAAAAATATGGGGATAACATAGTAAAAAATAGTATAAAAATGACAAATAATAAAAAGGAGGCAAAATTAAGAAGTTAAAATATCACAAAAATGTTAAATGACCATTGACTTTTTTGACGTGCTTCTTCTATAATTACGGACGTCACCTGGAAACGGTTGTGGATTGCGTTCACAGCCCAAGCAAGTAAGATAAGAGAAAGAGGAGTATGTATGCTTACATTACGCTCTATCCTTCAGCAGATTTGTCAATTCTTCAGAGGGATGACCGTAAAGGTCACAAAACGGATGTACCGTTCTTCCGCAGTATTTATGGCGGGGGCGGCAGTCATTACTGTTGTGGCGTTTACCTCAGCAGGATTCGGAAGCGGCGGCAGGAATGCGCTTACGGCATTTGCGGAAACGCCGGCATTGGAAGACGCTGCGGATGAGGAAACAGCCGAAGAAGAGGAAGCGGCTGCGCAAGCAAAAGTACAGATGAAACTTACCGACGCCAGGATGCAGGCACAGCAGTTAGCCGGTAATCTTCTGGAAAAAGAGGTCATACAGAAACAGGAACTGGAAGAGGAATCCCAGGCTCAGGTAGAAAACGTCAATGCCCGGATCGCAATGGAGGAAGAAGCGGAGCGCCAGGCGGAAGAAGAGGCAAAGAAGGCGGAAGAGGAAGCAAAACGGCAGGCGGAAGAAGCGGCCAGAAAAGCGGAAGAGGAAAAGGCAGTCCATGCCATGTCTGTCTCACAGGACGATTACCAGGTCTTGCTGCGGATTGTACAGGCAGAGGCCGGCATCTGTGATGACAAGGGCAAAATTCTTGTTGCAAATGTGATTTTAAACCGCGTGAGAAGCGGTAAGTTTGCGGATACGGTGAGAGGAGTGGTCTATGCACCTTCCCAGTTTTCTCCGGTTTCCAACGGCAGTATCAATTCCGTAAGCGTGACGGATGATACGGTGCAGTGTGTTGACCGGGCGCTGGCAGGAGAGGATTATTCAGACGGAGCTTTGTATTTTATGTACCGGAGGGGGTCTAAGAGCCGAGCCGTGAGCTGGTTCGATTCCCATTTGACCTATTTATTTCAGCACGGCAATCATGAATTTTTTAAATAAAAACATTGTGGAATATTCTTCCTTAGGTGTATAATATATTTGCCGGCAGGTACCCTGGTGGTCAGCTGCGAAAATATATGAAACATAAAAGGAGAGTATGAATATGATTTTTGACTCAGCAAATAACCTTGATTTTTACAGAAACCTTGGAGTGGATGGAAGATATGCCAAGGCGGTGGATTTTCTTAAGAATACCGATTTAGAGAACCTGGCGCCAGGAAAATATGAGATTGACGGCAATCATGTTTTTGCCAACGTGACAGAATATACAACGATTCCATGGGAGGAAGCGAAATTCGAAGCTCACCATGATTATACGGATATACAATATGTGATAACCGGCTCCGAAACCATGACTTATGCACGGGTAGATGAACTGGTGGAAAAAGTACCTTATAACGCGGAAAAAGATGTTGTATTTTACGACAATGAGAATCCTGGCCTGAAGGTGGTTGTAAAGGCAGGAGAATATATGATTTTCAATCCTTGGGATGGCCATAAGCCAAAAGCGGCTGCCGGTGAACCGGCTCCGATCAAAAAAGTTATCGTTAAAATAAAAGAGAACTGATGAAGCAGGATCCGAACCTTTCATAGAAGGCCGGATCCTGTCTGGTTTTTACGGCCGCCAGCCGTCAGTGCCGGATAAGACGGCTTCCTTAGTATATCCTGTTAAATCTGATTCTGTCAGCCGGTGGATCCAGTCCGGCCGGTTTTCCATGGCCCCTCCGGGCCCGAAGCTGCCGTATTCGGCATAAAAGGTATGTTCATGGGCGGCTTTCTTGTTCCAGTCGTGCCAGCCCTCTTTGCAGATATGATCGCCCATGTAGCAGTTTATGAGAACGGTCTTTGCGTATTCTCTCCAGGGACGCCCCAGGTAGGCGTTTTCCGCAGGACAGCTGCTTTCAAAACGGCAGTCTTTCATGACATATCCATATTTCTGTCCTTTGGGAGTGGAAGCGGCGGTCACGTAGCTGCTGATTTCCTTTCCCGTATATTTGGAGAAGAAGGTACAGCCTTCAAAATAAGCGGTAGCGCCGCCGAAAATAAAATCAACGTCCCCTTCCAGATAGCAGTTTTTATAATAATGCCTCCCGTTGATCCGGGGGGAGAACTGCTTCGGCCCGATAAAACCGTTGGGTTCAATTTCCTGAGGGGGCAGGGGGCCGGTAAAAAGGGTATCCTGGCCTCCCAAAAAACGGCAGTTTTCGAACGTCAGCCGGTCCCCGTCCGCATAGAGGGCCAGGGCCTGTCCCACTTCGGTCCCCTTTCCGGCACTGTTTTCGAATGTGATGTTTCTGGCGGTGAAGTCATGGGTATCGATCAGGCAGGAAGCGGTCCGGAAGGTACCGCGTCTGCTGCCGTCATCCATGGTCATATGAGCGGAAAGATCATAGGAGAGAACGGTGGTTTCCCCATGTTCCCCCACAAGGGTCACGAAGGGGACAGCTGCGGTAATCCGCTCTTTGTAAAAGCCTTTGTGAATATAGAGGATCTGTTGGGCCGTGTTGTCTTTCGGTAGGGATTCCAGTGCCTCTCCCACGCTTTTGAAGTCTCCTGTGCCATCCTGTGAAATGTGAATCATTGTCAGCCTTCTTTCTATACGTTGTATACACGATCTGTAACACATACTAAATATATACATGGAATGACAAATTTGCAAGAGAAATTTACCGCTGCCGCCGCGGAATAAAATTGCTCTTATTTGAAATCCCATATTGACATTTTTTTTATCCCGTGATATATTCATATCACTGTGTGAGGGAGTAATAAGCGCGATCGTAAAAGCGTGGTAAGTCAACATCCCTGGCTGTCGTTTCAGCCTGGCTTATCTTAAAATATGAGACTCATGTACAGCTAACCCTGTACTTGAGCCTTTTTTTATACCCAAAAGGTCAAGTACAACTTGACTTTTTTTATTTTTAAGGAGGATATCTATGAAGGAATATTTACAAACGTCAGAAGAAATTCTAAAAGGGTTGAAGACGGATGCGGAAGGCCTTTCGGAGAGGGAGGCGGCCGAAAGGCTGGAGAGAAACGGAAAAAACAAATTGAAAGAGGCCCAGAAGGATTCCCTGCTCATCCGTTTTTTAAACCAGCTGAAGGATCCCATGGTGCTCATTCTGATTGCGGCCGCCGTTATTTCCGGAGTGACCGCCGTATACGCCCATGAGTCCTTTGCCGATGTAATCATCATTCTGGCCGTGGTCGTGATCAACTCTCTTCTGGGAGTGTATCAGGAGAGCAAGGCGGAAAAAGCCATTGAGGCCCTGCAGGCGATTTCGGCAGCGACCTCCAGGGTGAAGCGCGGCGGAAAAATCCAGATAGTAAAAAGTGAAGACCTGGTAACCGGTGACGTCATTCTTCTTGAGGCCGGAGATTCCATACCTGCCGATGCCAGGATCCTGGACAGCGCCAGCATGAAGGTGGAGGAAGCCGCCCTGACCGGAGAAAGTGTTCCGGTGGATAAGATCATCAATGTTTTAAAGCTGGGCGGCCAGAAGGATATTTCCCTGGGAGACCGCAGGAACATGGTCTACATGGGCAGCACCCTTGTTTATGGCCGCGGAAGCGCAGTGGTCACGGCCACGGGCATGGATACGGAAATGGGAAAGATCGCCGATGCCATCACCCAGGCACAGGAGAATGCGACGCCGCTGCAGATGAAACTGAATCAGCTGAGCAAAACCTTAAGCACTCTCGTTCTCGGAATTTGTGTTGTCATCTTTTTGTTTGACTTATTCCGCCTGTATCCGGATTTTACGGGATCCGGAATTCTCGAGACCTTTATGGTTGCCGTGTCCCTGGCCGTGGCTGCAATTCCAGAGGGACTGGCCGCGGTGGTTACCATCGTACTTTCCATCGGTGTGACCAATATGTCCAAACGAAATGCGGTCATCCGAAAGCTGACGGCGGTGGAAACCCTGGGCTGTACCAATGTGATCTGCTCCGATAAAACAGGTACCCTGACGCAGAACAAGATGACGGTAGTGGACAGCTTCTGCGAGGATGAGCAGCTTCTGGGAAGGGTCATGTCCCTTTGCAACGACGCCGTCTTAAATGATTCCAACGTGGCGGAGGGTGAGCCCACGGAAGCTGCGCTGGTCAATTATGCGTATAAGCTGGGACTTGTAAAGAAGAATGCGGAGGCGGCGACTCCCCGTGCCGGCGAGGCACCCTTTGATTCAGGAAGAAAGCTTATGAGCACCATACACAAAATGGGAGACGGAAGCTTTGAGCAGTACACCAAGGGTGCGCCCGATGTGCTTCTCTCCCGCTGCGCCACCTACTGGGATGGAGCCGCTCCACAGCCCCTGACAGAGGAAAAACGCAAGGAAATCATAAAAGCCAATAAAAAGCTTGCGGATCAGGCCCTGCGTGTTCTGGCCGGCGCTTTTAAAAGCCTGAAGGAGATGCCGGAGGATATGACTCCGGAATATCTGGAGAAGGAACTCTGTTTTGTGGGCCTGACCGGCATGATCGATCCCATCCGTCCGGAAGTCAAGCCGGCCATAGAGGAATGCAAGGCCGCAGGTATCCGCACGGTCATGATCACCGGCGATCACAAGGATACGGCGGTTGCCATTGCCAAGCAGCTGGGAATCATCAGGGATGCCTCGGAGGCTATGACGGGAGCGGAATTAAACGAACTGAGCGATGAAAGGCTGAATGAGGACATTGTCAAATATTCGGTATATGCCCGTGTACAGCCGGAGCATAAGGTGCGCATCGTGAAGGCATGGCAGAATAAGGGCATGATCGTTGCCATGACCGGTGACGGCGTCAATGACGCGCCATCCATTAAGACGGCCAATATCGGCATCGGCATGGGAATAACGGGTACGGATGTCACAAAGAACGTGGCGGACATGGTCCTGGCCGATGATAATTTTGCCACCATAGTGAATGCGGTGGGAGAGGGACGGCGGATCTACGATAATATAAGGAAGGCCATACAGTTTCTGTTATCTTCCAATTTATCCGAGGTGCTTTCCATCTTTATATCCACCCTGCTCGGATTCACCATTTTAAAACCGGTCCACCTCTTATGGATCAATCTGATCACGGATACCTTCCCGGCTGTTGCCCTGGGTATGGAAAAAGAGGAGTCAGACACCATGAACCGCCCTCCGAGAGATTCCAGGGAAGGGATTTTTGCAAGAGGCCTTGGCGCCGATGTGATCTGGCAGGGAGTTATGATCACCGCAGTAACGGTTATGGCATATTTTATCGGCCATTACATGGAAGCGGGCGTATTTGAGATCGCTGAAAGTCCTGACGGCATGACCATGGCATTCCTCACACTTTCCATGTCGGAAATGTTCCATTCCGTGAATATGAGAAGCAGACGCCATTCTGTCTTCCAGATCAAGCATCATAATAAATATTTATATGGGGCCATGATCGCCTCGTTCCTGCTGACGACCGCAGTCATATTCATCCCGCCGCTGGCAGAAGCCTTCCAGTTTGAAAGCATATCCCTTGCGGAATATCTGGTGGCCATGGGCCTGGGCCTGATTGTCATTCCCATTGTGGAAGTTGTCAAGCTTTTTCAGAGGCTGTCTGATAAACGGGTGAAAGTATCCTGATTGAATAAAATAACTGCAGGATGACCTGAAAGGACCGGTTGAAAATATTGACTTTTTATTTGAAAAATGAGATAATAGCAGGAAAATTTTAACCCATGAAAGGAGGAAAAATGAACAAAGAATATCTGTTGTTTGATCTGGATGGAACCCTTACCGATCCCAAGGAAGGAATAACCAAATCCGTCCGTTACGCCCTGAAAGCCTTTGGAATTGAAGTGGAGGACTTGGATGAGCTCTGCTGTTTTATCGGGCCGCCTCTAAAGGACAGCTTTATGGAATATTATGGTTTCAGCGAAGAGGATGGGCGAAAGGCGGTCCAAATCTACCGGGAATATTTCTCGGATAAAGGTTTGTACGAAAACAAGGTTTATGAGGGAACCGGACAGGTTCTCCGGTCCCTGTCAGAGACCGGGAAAAAGCTCTATGTGGCTTCTTCCAAGCCTGAGGTATTTGTCAGAAAAATTTTAAGGCATTTTGAACTGGATTCCTGTTTTACATTCATGGGAGGAGCCGATCTGGGGGAAATCCGGGTGAAGAAGGCGGATGTGATACGCTATGTGCTGGAGGAAAACGGTATCACCGACCGGGACCGGGTGGTGATGATCGGGGACAGAAAGCACGATATTCTTGGAGCGCGTGAGACTGGAATTGATTCCGTCGGGGTATTGTATGGGTATGGAAGCAGACAGGAATTGGAGGAAGCGGGAGCGGATGCCCTGGCGGAAACGATTTTTGATTTGCAGAATCTGCTATAGTATGTTATACTAGGTCTCTAACAGGGGACAGTCCTTTTTATATCGGTAAGTGAGCCAGTGAACACGAACGGAAGGAGGATTCTTATGATTGAACTGGGCAGGGAAAAACGACAGATCATCAGACAGATGTGCGGCACCGCAGACGGGGTGCTTCCCCGGGGAGCCGCAGAAGGGCGTATGGGCAGGGTTTGGATTCCGGAGCTTGACAATCCTTCCTTTTGCCTCATCCTTCTTGGAGACTTTGCTTACCTTTTCGGCATATGCCCGAAAGGTGAACAGGCCATGGAACTGAAAGAACAGCTTTTTAAGCAGTGCGGCCAGGGGTTTATCACTCCGGCCGATGAGCGCTGGTCGGAGTGGCTGGAAGAGACGTTTGCCGGTGGATTCAGGGTCATGTCCCGTTATACCATGCGGAAGGAACGGAATCATTTTTCCGAGGAAACGCTGTTAAAGTACAAAAACACCCTTCCTCCCGGTATCCGGATCCTTAAGATGAACCGGAGATCCTATCATCTCGCCCTGAAAGAGGAATGGAGCAGGGATTTTTGCTCAAATTTTGAATCTCCGGAAGACTTTGAGCAGAATGGGCTGGGATTTGCCGCCTTTGACGGGCCCCGGATTGTTTCCGGCTGTTCGGCGTATGGAATCAGCCAGGGCATGATACAGGTGGAGGTGGCCACCCGGAAAGAATATAAACGCCAGGGGCTTGCTCTGGCCTGCAGCGCCAGTTTTATTCTCACCTGTCTGGAACAGGGGATCTATCCCAGCTGGGATGCGGATAACCTTCCTGCCGCCGGACTGGCGGAAAAGCTGGGCTACATTTTTGATAAAGAATATCAGGTATACAGGCTTTGCGGTTTGGAAAACGGTCTGTTGAGAGCGTAAGGGGTATCAGGAGGAACGTAAGAGATGAAAAAGGTGGAGATCGGATTCTGGGGGATTGAATCCATTCTTGAATTTGTCACAATTGCCGGTAAACGCAGGGAGAAGATGGATCTGGCTTATGGGAGCATCCGGGTGAATGCCAAATCGCTGTTGTCCGTGCTTTCGCTGGCAGATGTGGAAGGCGTGGAGCTGATCATCCAGGAAGATTCCTGTGACTCTCTGTTGAGGTGCCTGGAACCGTTTGTGGAACATGGAAGGCTGCTGGGCGGT
This sequence comes from Lachnospiraceae bacterium 54-53, assembly GCA_041223105.1. Taxonomy (GTDB): domain Bacteria; phylum Bacillota; class Clostridia; order Lachnospirales; family Lachnospiraceae; genus Lacrimispora. The sequence goes on along the minus strand of JBCLPO010000001.1, from coordinate 639,330 downwards.
AACAAAATGGTCGTTTGACACGGCTTTTCAAAATCAAAACTGACAGGAAAAGGAACTTGAAAAAAAAAGTGAAGTGGTGTATACTAAAAAACATAAAAGATATGTGAATGTAATTCCTGAAATGTACGACACTCTTACCTTTTTTGAACCTACATTATGACATAAGGGATTCCAATATTTTCAGGCGGATGTCAGGCCTCCGTTGCAGTGGAAGGCAGATGCCTGAGTGAGGTCGCCCACCTAGCAAAGCTAGGCGTCAATAAGTAAGAACCGGCATTTTGGGGTTACAAAAGAAAAAAGCAGCGAGCAATCGCTGCTTTAACTTTATGCAAGAGTATGGTAAAGTATAGGATAGACATTGGTCAATATCCGAACAGCACAGGAGAATCCCATGAAAGAAACGAAAAATATATGTGAGATAAGAGGAGCCCATGAATAGAAAGACATTTATCGGATTTGCTGCCGGTATTCCTCTTTTGGTTCTGATTCTCATCGTAATCATTCTGGTAAATGAACCGGAACCGGAAGGAATATCAAGAGGGGTCGCCTATAAATCGGCTGCTCTCCTTCTTACTGACAGAGAAAGCTGCGAAAATTTACCGGCTGATCAGAAACAGGAATATTTTCCGGATAAGGATCGGGACAACTGGTATGTGAAATACATGAATTTTCTGTATGCGGGCGGATATCTGGACGCGAAGGAAGTGCCTGCCACCAGGGAGTCTGCGGAAGGATTTCTCACCTATAAGGAGGCGGAGGATCTGGCGGAGGCCCTGTCCCCGGGATCAGGCAAAAGCATTCATGAGGGAAAGAAAAAACAGAATAAGCAGATCCCGGCTGATGAGTGGTGGTTTTTATATGATGAACTGAGAGAATCCATGGATGGGGAGAAGCAGATCAAGGAACTGGATGTTCTCCTTTACGGCACTCCCGCCAATATGAAGACAGCCTCCGCATGGACCGCTTATACCAGCCAGGGAACTTTTCAATTTGAGGGAATAAGCCTGGATTCCTACATAGACTGGGAGCTGAAGCTCCTGGTGAAAGGCAGTGAGATCATTGCCTTAAAGGAGGCGGTGACCGACTCCATAACCTATAAAAATGTCTGGCTCACTGCCGGAGATGAAGACACGTTCCGGGTATATCTGGGTTCCGTGGAACGGTTTTTTCCGTTGGAGGACTCTCTGGGGAAGCCGGAGGAACTGGGAGGTGATCTGGCGGACATCAGTTTAAAAAAGGGAAAGCTCCAGAAGGTCACCTGGAAGAAAAAGAAAATATCGGGCAAGGTTCTGGCTGTAAAGGAAGATTCCATAGAGATAGAGGGTTACGGCACCTTAAAGCTGGATAAGGAATTCAGAGTATACCGTCTGTACGGCCAGTTCGAGGAACGGACCATAGCCGATATTCTGGTGGGATATGACATCCAGGATTTTGTGGTGGCCCACGGGAAAATTTGCGCCGCCCTGCTGGTCCGGGAATTTGATGCCAAGAGCATCCGTGTCCTTTTGATGAACACTGATTTCCAGTCGATTTTCCACCCTTCGGTGACCCTTTCCGCCGAAAGCGGCCTGACCCTGTCCTATGGGGAAGAACAGGTCGATATTCCGCCAAAGGCGGAGGTGGTTATCGATCCTTCGGATGAACGGTTAAAGTCCGGAAGGATTGTGGTGTCTCCCGCGGAAAGCGGGGAGGTCATATCGGTTCATTCCATCAACCGGTCCTATGGAACACCCGTCTATGACGGGACCATCGAAATACGCAAGGATGCCGACGGACTGCTTCTGGTCAATGAGCTCTACCTGGAGGATTATCTGACCAGAGTCGTACCCAGCGAAATGCCTGACAGCTACGAGAAGGAAGCCTTAAAGGCCCAGGCTGTCTGCGCCAGGACCTACGCTTACCGGCAGATCCAGAGCAATACCTACAGCAAATACGGAGCACATGTGGATGACAGCACCAGATTCCAGGTTTATAACAATCTGCCCACCGCATCAAAGACGAAAGAGGCGGTGAGTGAAACTTACGGAAAGCTTCTGTTTTACGATGAGACGCCCATTGAAGCGTTTTATTTTTCCACCTCCTGCGGACATACCACCGACGGCAGCGTATGGGGAAGCGATCCCGCGCAGTATCCTTATCTGAGCGGGTGCCTGCTTCAGGAAAGCGGAGGGGTTTTGAACCTGTCCACCAATTCGGATTTTGATGCGTTTATAAAGAATAAGGAATACCCTTCCTACGATGCGTCATTCCCCATGTACCGGTGGGAAACATCGGTCACAAACCGGCAGCTGGAAGAAGAGATCACCCAGGTGGGCTCTATCTTAAACATTACCGTAACGGAGCGTGGCGTGGGGGGGATCGTGAAGAAACTCAGGATCGAAGGATCCGACGGCATTATGACCGTTAACGGAGAGGGACAGGTAAGAGCCAAGCTGGGAAACAAGTACATGACCTTAACGAAACAGGATGGCTCCCTCATGAAGAATTTTGACTCCCTTCCCAGCGCTTATATTGCCATTGAGAATCAGGGCGTTGATGACAACAACGTTACCACTTTTCATATATACGGCGGAGGCTTCGGGCATGGGGTCGGCATGAGCCAGAACGGAGCCCAGGCAATGGCAAAAGAGGGGAAGAATTATGAGGATATTCTTAAATTTTTCTATCAGGGAGCCCAGGTGCGGGAAGCGGAGCACAGTGAGGAATGAGAACGGCATCTCCTGCGTAAAATGGTAAAAAAGCATAAGGATATCATATGCAAGACCAGAAACTGGAGAATCTGTTGAACCTTGCTCTCAGCTCGACCCCTGAAGAGCGGGAAAAATCACTGAATTTAAACGTGGGATACAATCCCGAGGAAAGTTCCTGGGATGTTATTGTGAAGCATTCCGGAGACATAAGCGGGCTTTCCCAGGTGGGAATCCGGGTGGAGCAGATGGTGAACGAATATGCCATCTTAAGGGTCCCCGAATCCCTCATTGACACCTTAAGCGCTCTGCCGCAAATCGAATATGTTGAGAAACCAAAGAGGCTGTTTTTTGCCATTAATCAGGCAAAGGCGGCCTCTTGTGTCAATATTGTCCAGCAGGGAAGCAGCATTTTAACCGGCAGAGGGGTTTTGATAGCTGTCATTGATTCCGGAATCGACTATTATCACGATGATTTCCGGAATGCCGACGGGACCACAAGAATCTTAAAGCTGTGGGACCAGACCCTGGACCGGGTGTTTACAAAGGAAGAAATCGACGTTGCTTTGAGCACAGGGAGCAGAGCGGAGGCGAGGCGTCTGGTGCCATCCGTGGATATCAGCGGCCACGGCACGGCGGTGGCGTCCATTGCGGCCGGAAACGGAAGGGAAAACAGAGGACAGTACAGGGGAATTGCCTTTGAGAGCCCTCTTTTGGTGGTGAAGCTGGGAATCCCTCAGGAAGAGGGATTCCCGAGGACCACGGAGCTTATGCGGGCGGTTAATTTCGCTGTGACGGAAGCGGTCGATCTTCAAATGCCGGTGGCCATTAATTTAAGCTTCGGCAACACCTACGGTTCTCATGACGGGACCAGCCTTTTAGAGACTTTTCTTGACGATATCTCCAATTACGGAAAAACGGTGATCGTGGTGGGAACGGGAAATGAAGGCGTGGGGGGAGGGCATATTTCAGGGGTATTGAGCATGTCCAACCCACAGGAAATTGAGCTCAGTGTGGGAGGTTACCAGACAGGCTTCAGCGTCCAGCTTTGGAAATCCTATGCGGATCTGTTTGATATCAGCATCATAACGCCTTCCGGTGAGGTGATCGGCCCCATCAGCAGCAGGCTGGGGCCTCAGACGATTACATACGGAAACACCCAGATCCTTCTGTATTACGGAAAACCGGGCCCCTACAGCGTTGCCCAGGAAATTTATCTGGATTTTCTTCCGGTGGAAACCTACGTGGACAGCGGCATCTGGAGGTTCCGTCTGACTCCCAGGCAGATCGTGGAGGGGAAATTCGATATGTGGCTGCCTTCCACCGGAGTGCTCAATCAATCCACCCGGTTTTTAAGGGCGACGCCGGAAACCACCCTGACCATCCCTTCCACGGCTTCCAAGGTCATCTCCGTGGGAGCATACGATGATACTTACCAGTCCTATGCGGATTTTTCCGGAAGGGGATTTACGAGAAGGACCAACCAGGTAAAGCCTGACCTGGCGGCTCCCGGAGTGGGCATTATCGCGGCCAGGGCCGGCGGGGGCTATGAATCCGTCACGGGGACTTCTTTTGCAACGCCGTTTGTTACGGGCAGCTCCGCCCTTTTGATGCAGTGGGGAATCGTGGACGGCAGAGATCCGTTTTTGTTCGGGGAAAAGATAAAAGCCTATATGATCCGGGGGGCAAGACAGCTTCCGGGAATCACCCAGTACCCCAATCCGGAGCTGGGATACGGCGTGCTTTGCGTAAGCGACAGCCTTCCCGTATAACATGCCGGAAAAGCCATTGGAAATTTGACCAAAATGATTTATAATGGAATCAGTTCTTTTCGGGAGGTGTGAAATGGAAATCAGGCATGAACTGGTCATTCCCAATGACGACCTGCCTTTTCGGATGTTCATATTCGAGGGCAGGGACGGCAATTATAAGGTCGCCAGGCACTGGCATCATTCTGTTGAGATCTTTCTGGTTCAGGAGGGGGAGATTGACTTTTACATCAATAACCGTCATCTCTCCCTGGCCCGGCAGGATTTTGTGGTGGTGAATTCCAATGAAGTGCATTCCATTGAATGCCCCGATCCCAACATCACCATAGTCCTGCAGATCCCGGCGGAAACGTTTGAGGAGTATACGGAAGCCGGCAGTTATGTGAACTTTGAAAAAAAAGGTGAGGCGGAAAATAAAAGACTGACGGATCTGGTGACAGCCATGTTTTCCGATTATGAGAAACAGGAGTACGGCTACAGTCTGAAGGTGAAAAGCCGGTTCTACGAGCTTTTGTATCTTCTGGTTACGGAATTTAAGGCGGAAAACCTGGATAAGGAGGTGCTCCGCCAGAAGAGACAGCTTGACAAGCTCTCCGGGGTCACACAGTATATGAGAGAAAATTATGACCAGGAACTGAAGCTTGAGGAGGTGGCGGGGCGCTTCGGTTTCAGCTCCACCTATTTATCCAGAATATTCCGGAAGTATGCCCAGGTCAATTACCGGACCTATCTCATTGACCTGCGGGTCAAATATGCGGTCCGGGAACTGATCAATACGGATCATGAAATCGGTGAGATCGCCATGAACCATGGATTTCCGGACAGCAGGGCCTTTTCCAAGGCCTTTAAAAAGCGGTACGGACATCTTCCCAGCGAGTACCGGAAAAACTTTGGCTCAGGCAGATGACAGGGATCTCAAATATTTTAATATAGGGTATTATAATTACTGAAAATATGATATAATGTACCATAACTTTGGACGAAGGATGTGATTGTATGAATATCAGGGAATCCACGGAACAATGGGAGGAAGCATATTTAAGTCCTTATGCAGCCTTCAGCAAAAACAGCAGGGGGAGAGAACGTGAAGAAGACGCCTGTGATATCCGGACTGCCTATCAGAGGGACCGGGACCGGATCATTCACTGTAAGGCATTCCGAAGGCTGAAACACAAGACACAGGTTTTTCTTGCGCCGGAAGGGGATCATTACAGGACCCGGCTGACCCACACCCTGGAGGTGTCCCAGATTGCCAGGACCATAGCCAAGTCCCTGCGCATGAATGAGGACCTGACGGAGGCCATCGCTCTGGGCCATGACCTGGGACATACCCCCTTCGGCCATTCGGGAGAAGCGGTGCTCAACAGGATCTGTTCCGAAGGCTTTGCCCATTATAAGCAGAGCGTCCGGGTGGTGGAGATTCTGGAGAAGGAAGGCAAGGGACTGAATCTCACCTGGGAGGTAAGGGATGGGATCTTAAATCACCGCACCAGCGGCCGTCCATCCACGCTGGAAGGCTGTATCGTCCGCCTGTCCGATAAGATCGCCTATATCAACCATGACATTGACGACGCCATAAGGGCAAGGATGTTTGTGGAAGAGGACCTGCCTGAATGCTATACGGGAATTTTGGGACACAGTGTCCGGGAAAGGCTGAATAACCTGATCCATGACATCATCCGCAACAGCTACGAAAAGCAGGAGATCATCATGTCGCCGGACATGGAAAAGGCCATGCAGGGACTGCGCACCTGGATGTTTGAAAACGTATATAAAAGCGACATCCCAAAGGCAGAAGAGGGAAAAGCACAGCATCTCATCGTTATGCTGTTTGACTATTATATGGACCATCCGGACAGGCTTCCGGATGAATACCGTATCCTCATGAAGGAACGGGAAGAGAGCAGGGAGAGGGCAGTCTGCGATTACATTGCCGGCATGAGTGACAGCTATGCCATTGACAGATTCGCAGAGCTGTTTGTTCCGAAGGCATGGAAAGCGAATTAAAGCGAGTGATGTTGTGAGGAAGGAGAAATGAGGCTTCATGCGATATTCGGAAGAAGTGATTGAAGAGGTCCGGATGAAGAATGACATCGTGGATGTGATTTCAGGATACGTCAAGCTGCAGAAAAAGGGAAGTAATTATTTCGGCCTGTGTCCTTTTCACAATGAGAAGTCACCTTCCTTTTCCGTATCCCCGGGCAAGCAGATGTATTACTGTTTTGGCTGCGGAGCGGGGGGCAATGTCATAACCTTTGTCATGGAATATGAAAACTATTCCTTTTCCGAGGCGTTAAAGGTTCTGGCAGACAGGTCGGGCGTGAAGCTTCCTGCGGCGGAATACAGCAGGGAAGCCAGGGAGCAGGAGGATCTGCGGTCCGCTCTTTTAGAGATCAATAAGCTGGCCGCCAGTTATTTTTACTATCAGCTTAAAAATCCCCAGGGAGAGAACGGATACCGGTATTTGAGGGACAGGCAGCTGACCGATGAGACCATCGTCCGTTTCGGCCTTGGATTTTCCAATAAGACCAGCGATGACCTTTACCGCTATTTGAAAGGCAAGGGATATGACGATGGGATTTTAAAGCAGACCGGTCTTGTGACCATTGAGGAACGGGGAGCTCACGACAAGTTCTGGAACCGGGTCATGTTTCCCATCATGGACGTGAACAACCGGGTCATCGGCTTCGGCGGCCGTGTCATGGGAGCCGGAGAGCCGAAGTATTTAAATTCTCCGGAGACGAAGCTTTTTGATAAAAGCAGAAATTTATATGGTTTGAATTATGCCCGGCTTTCCCGGGAAAAGTACATATTGATCTGTGAAGGGTATATGGATGTGATCGCTATGCACCAGGCCGGTTTCACCAATGCGGTGGCCTCCCTTGGTACGGCCTTTACCACCCAGCATGCCCAGCTTTTAAAACGGTACACGGATAAGGCGGTCCTTACCTATGACAGCGACGGAGCGGGCGTCAAGGCCGCACTCCGCGCCATTCCCATTCTCAAGGAGGTGGGAATGTCCATTCGGGTATTAAATATGAATCCCTATAAGGACCCGGATGAATTCATCAAGAATCTGGGGGCGGAGGCCTTCCGCCAGAGGATCGGGGAAGCGCGCAACAGCTTTCTGTTTGAAATCGATGTGCTGAAAAAGAACTATCAGATGGATGATCCGGAGCAGAAAACAGAATTTTACAACCAGGCTGCCAGAAAGCTACTGGAATTTCCGGAGGCTCTGGAACGGGACAATTATCTGGAGGCGGTATCCAGGGAATATTTCATCAACTACGAAGATTTAAAGCGTCTGGTCAACCGGCTGGGTGCTTCCATGGGACCGGCGGTTTCCGCTTCACGGGGAGAAGAAGGGGGCCTGAAAGGTCAGAGGAAAAAGGAGAAGGAAGACGGCGTGAAGCAGTCACAGAGGCTTATGCTTACCTGGCTCATCGAGGATCCCGCGCTGTTTGATAAGATTGAGGGAGTGATCACTCCCGATGATTTTATAGAAGAACTGTATCAAAAGGTGGCACGGATGGTTTTTGACGGACACGCTGCCGGAACGTTGAATCCGGCTGAGATTTTAAATCATTTTATCAATGATGACGATCAATACCGGGCAGTCGCAGGTCTTTTTCATGCGAGCTTAAAAGAGTCCCTAGATAATGAAGAACAGAAAAAAGCGTTTTCGGAAACGATTATGAAGGTGAAAAAAAACAGTCTGGATCATGCCAGCCGTCATGCAGCAGGAATTGAAGAACTGCAAAGAATCATAAAGGAACAGGCTGCGCTGAAGGATCTGCATATTTCGCTGGATTAGGGTGTACACTATAGGCAGGCTGTGGAAGGATGGAAGAACATGGACGAGAATGTGAAGAAGACAGCAGATAAGATGGTGGGATCAACAAAAGGGGAGGGACAGGCCGCGGAGGAGCAGAAGGCCGCAGAGTCGGCGGCCGCCTTTGAGGAAAAGTTAGGCCAGCTTCTCCTTCTGGCAAGGAAGAAGCGTAATGTACTGGAAAATCAGGAGATTCTGGATTTTTTCGCCGGGGAGAACTTAGATTCGGATAAGCTGGACCAGATTTTTGATTTTCTGGAGAGCAATAAAGTGGATGTGCTTTCCATTGGCGGAGATGATCTGGATCTTGACGAGGACCTTTTCGTGGAAGAAGACATCGAGGATGAGGAAGAAATCGATATGGAGAATATCGATCTGTCCGTTCCCGAAGGCATCAGCGTGGAGGACCCGGTCCGTATGTATTTAAAAGAGATCGGCAAAGTCCCTCTTCTTTCCAGTGAGGACGAAATCGAACTGGCGAAAAGGATCGAGCTGGGAGACGAAGACGCAAAGCAGAGGCTGACAGAAGCCAACTTACGCCTTGTGGTCAGCATTGCCAAGCGCTATGTGGGGCGGGGCATGCAGTTTCTGGACCTGATCCAGGAAGGAAACTTAGGGCTCATCAAAGCGGTGGAGAAGTTTGATTACCGGAAGGGATATAAATTCAGCACCTATGCCACATGGTGGATCCGGCAGGCCATAACCAGGGCCATTGCAGATCAGGCGCGGACTATTCGGATCCCGGTTCACATGGTGGAGACCATCAACCGTCTGGTTCGGGTATCCAGACAGCTTCTGCAGGAACTGGGGCGGGAACCGGTGCCGGAGGAGATCGCGGCAAGGGCGGATATGCAGGTCGACCGGGTCAGGGAGATCATGAAGGTTTCCCAGGAACCGGTATCCTTAGAAACTCCCATCGGAGAGGAAGAGGACAGCCACCTGGGTGATTTCATCCAGGACGAGCAGGTAGCGGTACCTGCGGATGCGGCCACCTTTACCATGCTCCATGAGCAGCTCATGGAAGTCCTTGATACCCTGACAGAGCGGGAGCAGAAGGTTTTAAAGCTTCGGTTCGGCCTTGATGACGGCCGGCCCAGGACCCTGGAAGAGGTGGGAAGAGAATTTAATGTGACAAGAGAACGGATCAGGCAGATAGAGGCAAAAGCATTGCGTAAACTGCGCCATCCCAGCAGAAGCAAGAAGCTTAAGGATTATCTGGATGATTGAGGATACAAAACGGAGCTTAAGATGAAATTATCACAGCGTTTGGACACGATCGCTTCCTTTGTGCCGGAAGGAAGCAGGATTGCTGATATTGGGACGGACCACGGATATATTCCGATCCATCTGGTACAGGAAAATATAGCGGAACATGCCATCGCCATGGATGTGAGGAAGGGCCCCCTTGAACGGGCCCGGGCCCATATCCGGGAGGCTGGCCTGGAAGGCAGAATCGAAGTCCGTTTAAGCGACGGACTTTTAAAGTTGGAAAAAAATGAAGCGGACTGTGTGGTCATAGCCGGCCTGGGCGGAGAACTGATGATACATATTCTAAAAGAAGGCAAAGACTTGTGGGACCACACCCCCTTCTGGGTTTTATCTCCCCATTCGGAGCCGGGGAAGGTCCGTAAGTTCCTGGAGGAACAGGCATTTTTTATAGAGCGGGAGATTATGATAAAGGAAGAAGGAAAATATTATTTTGTCCTGGGCGTTGCCAGAAAAGGGGGAAGCTCCATGGATTATGGCAGGGAAGTATTCTATCGCTACGGAAAGCGGCTCCTGGAAGCCTGTGATCCGGTTTTACTGGAATATTTAAAGAAGGAAGAGGGACAGCTGAAGCAGATCCTCAAGGGACTTTCAAAGAGCGGGACCGAAGCTGCCGGAAAAAGAATCGAAGAACTGAGACAGGAACTTTTCTGGAATAAGGAGGCACAGGATGAGATGCAGTGAACTGACAAAAAAACTGGAGCAGCTGGCTCCCCCGGAGTGCGCCTGTGATTGGGATAACGTGGGGCTTTTGGCGGGCAGGAGCGATAAGGAGATAAATAAGGTTTTCATTGCTTTGGATGCCACCGATGAAGCGGTGGAGGAAGCGGTTCTTTGGGGAGCGGATTTATTGCTTACCCATCATCCCCTCATTTTCAAGCCCTTGAAAAAGATCAATGATCAGGATTTTATCGCACGCCGGATCATGAAGCTGATCCGGAATGATATTTCCTATTACGCCATGCACACCAATTTTGATGCCGCGCCGGGCTGCATGGCTGATGCGGCAGCTGAAAAGCTGGGGCTTAAGGAACTGGCGGTTCTGGAGAAAGAGGGCGTCATGCCTGTAAAAACGGAGGACGGTTTGAAGGAAATGCCTTATGGAATCGGGAAAACCGGGCATCTTAAAGAAAAGATGACGGTAAAGGAGCTGGCCGTGTTTGTAAAAGAGCGGTTTCAGCTTCCGTTTCTGACGCTTTACGGGGAGGAAGCCCCCGGAGAGAAAGTGGAATTTATCGGAATAAGCCCGGGATCCGGAGGAAGTATGATAAGGCCGGCTCTGGAAGCCGGAGTCCAGGTGCTCATAACCGGTGATATCGGCCATCACAACGGAATTGACGCGGCCGCAAACCACATGGCCGTCATGGACGCAGGACATTATGGCCTGGAGTACTTATTCCTGGATTTTATGGAGGAATACTTAAACGAAGAGGCCGGAGAGCATTTGGAAATCCGCAAGGAAGAGGTGGCATTTCCTGAGACATTGATATAAGGAGGAATACTATGGCATTTGTTACAATAGACGGAGTGACAAAAGAATATCCCGTTGGCATTACCTATCAGGAAATTGCAAGAGAGTACCAGCCCAGGTATGAAAATGATATACTGCTGGTGAGCATAAATGGAAAGCTGAGGGAGCTTCATAAAACGGTTCAGTTTGACTGCAGTCTTCATTTCTTTACGGGGAAAGACCAGCCAGGGATCCAGACCTATCACAGAAGCGCTATTTTTCTTATGATGAAGGCTTTTTATGATGTGGCGGGTTCTGAGAATATTGAAAAAGTGACCGTGGATTTTTCCCTTGGAAAAGGCTATTACATCGAACCCCATGGAGAGATTGAGCTGACGGAAGATCTGCTCCGCCGGGTGAAGGCCCGTATGCAGGAATATGTGGATCAGAAGATCCCCATCATGAAGCGGAGCATGAATACGGATGATGCCATTGAGCTGTTCCACAAACACCGCATGTATGACAAGGAGAGGCTGTTCCGCTACCGCCGGGTCTCCCGTGTCAACATATACAGCATCGGCGGCTTTGAAGATTACTATTATGGCTATATGGTACAGAATACGGGATATATTAAATATTTTGACATGTTTTTATACGATGACGGTTTTATGCTCATGCTTCCGCAGAAGGAAGATCCAAAGGAAGTGCCTGCGTTTGACGCGGAAAAGAAGCAGAAGCTGTACCGTGTATTAAAGGAGAGCGTGAAATGGGGAGAGCGTCTGAATGTTTCCCACGTGGGGGCTCTGAATGAGGGGATCGCGGCTGGCAATATCAATGAACTCATTTTGATCCAGGAAGCGCTTCAGGAAAAAAAGATTGCGGAGATCGCCGAAAAAATAGGGGCTGACCGGAGCAAAAAGTTTGTGATGATCGCAGGTCCGTCGTCTTCCGGCAAAACCACCTTTTCCCACAGGCTGTCCGTTCAGCTGAAGGCCCAGGGAATGATCCCTCATCCCATCGCAGTGGATGATTATTTCGTAAACCGGGTGGACAGTCCGAGAAATCCTGACGGCAGTTACAATTACGAGGTTTTGGAGTGCCTGGATATCGAGCAGTTCAATAAGGATATGACCGCTCTTCTGGCCGGAGAAACGGTGGAAATGCCCCGGTATCAGTTCAAAACAGGAGTCCGGGAATACAGAGGTGATTATTTGACCCTGGGAAAGGATGATATTCTGGTCATTGAGGGAATCCACTGTCTCAATGACAGGCTGTCCTATTCCCTTCCAAAGGAGAGCAAATACCGTGTGTATGTGAGCGCCCTCACCCAGCTCAATATTGATGAGCACAACCGGATCCCGACCACGGACTGCCGCCTGATCCGCCGTATGGTCCGGGATGCAAGAACAAGAGGGGCTTCTCCTCAGGATACCATCCGCATGTGGCCTGCGGTGAGGAGCGGAGAAGAAGAGTATATTTTCCCCTTCCAGGAATCTGCGGATATGATGTTCAATTCGGCCACGGTCTATGAACTGGCTGTGCTGAAGCAATATGCGGAACCCCTGCTGTTTGGGATTCCAAGGGAGTCTGCGGAATACATGGAAGCAAAAAGGCTGTTAAAATTCCTTGATTATTTCCTTGGGGTCAACAGCGAGGATATTCCCCGCAACTCCATTGTCCGGGAATTCATCGGAGGAAGCTGTTTTAAAGTTTAAGCGTGAAAATGAATGCGGCTTTACAAATGAAAGGTTTTATGGTAAACTTGTATCGTTTTGAGTAAGACAAATGGCCGCAGCTGCAAAGCCGAAAGGCTGCAGGTGAGGAAAGTCCGGGCTTCACAGGGCAGGATGCCAGATAACGTCTGGCGGAGGCGACTCCAGGGACAGTGCAACAGAAATATACCGCCGCATATTGCGGTAAGGGTGGAAGGGTGGTGTAAGAGACCACCGCTCTTCTGGTAACAGGAGAGGTCCATGTAAACCCCATCCGAAGCAAGACCGAACAGGGAGCATAAGGCGGCCCGTCTGCTCCCGGGTAGGTCGCTGGAGCCTGCCGGTGACGGCAGGCCTAGATAGATGGCCATTCAACGACATAACCCGGCTTATCGTCTTGCTCAAAACTTTAAACATAATGCACAGGCAAAGAGATTTTAAGATATGATTTTGAATATCTTAGGATCTTTTTTTACTTCCCGCAACTTTTGGCCTCCTGGGATGGTCTATATAACAGATAAGTAAAAAGCGCCTGTTAAGGTACAGATGCAGAAAGGGCAACCAATGAGACAAGAGGTTTATGATAAGCTGACAAGCTACATCATTGAAAATCAAAATAATTTTTACCGGCTGGCCTACAGCTACGCTCATAACAAGGAGGATGCTCTCGATATTGTCCAGAATTCGGTCTGCAAGGCCCTGGACCATTATGCCCCCTTAAGAAACCCGGAGGCCGTTAAAACGTGGTTTTACAGAATTCTGGTGAATGAGAGCGCCGGCTTTCTCAAAAAGAAGAAAAAAGAAGCTCCGTCAGGGGATGAACTGTGCCTGGAAATTCCTTATTATGAACCGGATTATGAACCAGGGGCCGGGCTCTATGATGAGATCAATCAGCTGGACCCGGAAATACAGGACATCATCAAGCTGCGTTTTTTTGAAGAGCTGTCCTTGAAGGAGATCGCAGAGGTCACCGATACGAATTTAAATACGGTAAAGGCAAGGCTGTACCGTGGATTAAAGCAGTTAAAGCAGAATATGGAGGAGGTAAACCTATGAACCCTATGGCTGAGGCGAAAAAGAAATATGATGATACTCCGATTCCGGAGGAATTAAAAGACCGCATACAGAGCATTCTCGGACAGTCTGCAGATAAAAGAAAAAAAAGTGATCAGAATGACGGCAGAAGAGGAAAGCGGCGGTTGTGTCAATGGGGTCTGGGAACGGCGGCAGCAGTTTTGGTCGCGTTTACCGGGGCGCTCAATGGAAATACGGCTTTCGCAGAGGAAATGCATAAGCTTCCGGTCATAGGCGCCATCGCCCGGGTTCTGACGGTGAGCTCCTATACGAAAAACGACGGAGAGGAAAAGATCTCGGTGGAGATACCGGGCATTGAATTCATCGCCAGGGATACCAACGGACTCTCCGTGCAGGTCAATGAAGAAATCCGCCGGCTTTGCAGCACATACGCGGATGAAGCCCTTGAACGGGCCAGGGAGTATAAGCAGGCGTTTCTGGATACGGGCGGCACACCGGAGGAATGGGCGGAGCGCGGGATCGAGATTAAAGTGTGGTACGAGATCAAGGCCCGGAATACGGATTATTTATCCCTCGTGGTGAAAGGAACAGAGAGCTGGACCTCGGCCTATGGGGAGGAAAAATATTATAATATAGATTTAAGGAGGGAAAAGCTCCTGACCCTTAAGGATGTCCTTGGGAAGGATTATATCAGCAAGGTCAATGAAAGTATCAAAAAACAGATGAAAGACAAATCCCTTGCTGCAGGAATCCAGTTCTGGACTCCGGAGGAAGGAGGATTTGAAAGCATTTCGGATAATACCAGGTTCTATATGAAAGAAAACGGAAATCCGGTAATTGTTTTTGAAAAATACGAGATCGCTCCCGGAGCGGCCGGAGAAATCGAATTTGAAATAGAAAAATGAGGAACTGTGGGCCATGCCATTTCCCTACTATTCAATTTTCTTAGAAAACTCTTAATTTTAAGTATTTGTCAATCCCGTTTTGTGAGATTACAATTAAATTAACAAACTAGAGAAGAGGAGAAAATGCAGTGGAGGGTTTTGATGTAGTGGTAATCGGCGCCGGTGTGATTGGCTGTGCGGTAGCCAGAGAGCTGTCCCGGTACAGGCTTTCCGTAGGCGTTCTGGAGAAGGAACTGGATGTGGCCTGCGGCAATTCCAGCCGCAATACAGGCATGCTTCATGCAGGATTCACCTATAAGCCGGGAAGTTTAAAGGCAGAATGCGCGGTGGAGGGCAACGGGGAATTTGACCGGGTGGCGGAGGAACTGGATATTCCGTTTCGACGTACGGGAAAGCTGGTGGTCGGATTTGATGACCATGATATGCAGAATATTCTGAAGTATAAAAAGATCGGTGAGCAAAACGGGGTCCGGGGAATGGAGATCATTGACAAGGACCGGATGAACCTTATGGATCCCAACGCAGGAGGAGAATTTGCCATGTATGTTCCTTCCTCCGGCATTCTGGATCCCATGCAGTATACCATCGCACTGGCAGAGAATGCCTGCCTCAACGGAGTGAAATTTCTGTTTGGCCACCGGGTGGAAGGCATAGAGAGGGATCACAAAAACAGGCTTACCCTCATTTATGCAGAGCACAGGGGAAAGCGGGCGGAGCTTAAGACCCGCTGGGTCGTTAACTGCGCGGGGATGTACGCGTCCGAAGTCTCACAAATGCTGGGATACCCCTGTTATCCGGTCAAAGGCTTTAAGGGGGAATATTATGTTCTGGATAAAAAGGCAGGAAAGTATCTGTCCATTCCTGTGTATCCTGCACCCAATGACAAGGGGGGATTTTCCACTCATGCAACGCCTACCATAGACGGGAACGTTCTGGTGGGACCGGATTCCTATCTTACGGAGGACAGGGAAGATTACAGGGTCACCAGGAAACACATGGATGGCCTGTTTGAAGACGGAAGAAAAATGTTTCCCCAGATGAAACGGGATTATTTTATACGCAATTTTGCAGGCATACGCTGGAAGCGGTATGATCCGGACACGGGAGAGATACTGGATTTTATGCTGGAAGCCGATGAGGCTCTGCCCGGTACCGTGAATCTGGTGGGAATTGAGTCCCCGGGTGTGACCTGCGCGCTGCCTCTGGCCCGCCGTGCGGCTGCAAAAATCACGGAAAGAGAAAACCCGGAGCCCAACCGGTCCTTTACCCCCTTCCGGAAGAGAAAACCCAGGTTCAGTGAGATGACGCCAAATGAGAGAAAAAACGCCATTGAGGAGAATGGAGATTACGGAGAGATCGTATGCCGGTGTGAGAACATAACCAGGGCGGAGATCCTGGAAGCCATACATAACCCGCTGGGAGTGCATACGGTGACCGGCATCAAAAACCGTACCAGAGCCACCATGGGAAGATGCCAGGGCGGCTGCTGTGAGACCAGGATAACCGCCATGATCGAAAAGGAACTGGATATTCCGGAAACCGAAGTGCGCTACAGCAAGGAACATTCCTATATGTTCACGGGAAAGGTGAGGTGAAAAGCTTGAGACCGGTTGACGTAATAATTATCGGAGGAGGACCCGCGGGCCTGGCGGCAGCGGTGGAATTATACAGACAAGGGATCACGGATATCTGCATTCTGGAACGGGAGCACCGTCTGGGAGGGATTCTCCGCCAGTGCATCCATGACGGATTCGGGCTGACGCGTTTTAAAGAAACTTTAAGCGGTCCGGAATATGCCCAGCGGTTCATTGATCAGGTGGAGAAATGGAAGATTCCCTATGTGACAGATACGACCGTCATAGAGGTAACACCGGATAAGACCGTGTATGCGGCATCGGGAAAAGGACTTCTGGAATTTAAGGCCAGGGCCGTGGTGCTGGCCATGGGGTGCCGGGAGCGCACCCGGGGAGCCTTGAGCATTCCGGGAGAGCGCCCCTCCGGCGTGATGACGGCAGGCGTGGCGCAGGCCTATATCAATCTGCAGAACAAGATGGTCGGAAAAGAGGCCGTGATTCTTGGCTCGGGAGATATCGGACTGATCATGGCCCGCCGAATGACGCTGGAAGGCATGCATGTCCAGGCGGTGTTTGAAATCCAGCCCTATCCCAGCGGACTTCCAAGAAATATTGAGCAGTGTCTGAATGATTATCACATCCCCCTGTTTTTAAGCCATACGGTCACGGATATACTTGGAAAAGAGCGGCTGGAAGGCGTCACGGTATCGGCGGTGGATGAGAGGCTTAAGCCCATACCGGGAACGGAAAAGATATATAAATGTGATACTCTGATCCTCTCGGTGGGGCTCATTCCCGAAAATGAACTGTCCCTGGGGGCAGGAGTGGTGCTGGATGACAGAAGCAGAGGCGTGGTTGTGGATGACGGCTATCAGACCAGCGTCCCCGGGATTTTTGCCGCCGGCAATGTGCTTCAGGTCCATGATCTGGTGGATTTCGTTTCCATGGAGGCGGAAAGCCTGGCCCATGGTGTTGCAGCGTATGTCCGGAGGCCGGGGGAAGATGAGGAAGCCCGGGAAGCAATGCTTCTGGATGTGATCCCGGATGAAAGGATCAGCCATACGGTTCCCCAGAAAATCAGCGGAACCAGAGATTTTAAGCTTTCCTTCCGGGTCAGACGGCCCATGCGGGATTGTACCATAGAGTTGGTCCAGAACGGCAGGCTGATCCAGAGCAGACGGCTGAAAAAGGCTCTCCCTGCGGAAATGGTGCAGATTCCGGTGAAGTGTTCCGGACTGGATAAAAAAGGTGCTCTGGAGGTGAGGGTGTTATGCTGAGGGAATATGTTTGTATTATGTGTCCGAGGGGCTGTGAGATAGAAGCGGAGGTAGTGGAAAGACAGACAGGCAGAAAAGAAGGGGAGCCGGCAGTGCCCCAGGTCCTTTCCGTGACCGGAAATCTTTGCCCCAGGGGAAAGGATTACGTTCTTCAGGAGGTCACGGCTCCAAAACGGAGCATTGCCTCCTCCATACGGGTGAAAGGGGGAGAACTGCCTCTGGCAAGCGTCCGCCTGACCCGTCCCATACCCCGGGAGGATATTTTCAGGGCCATGGAGCAGATAAAGAAGGCGGAGGCAAAAGCGCCTCTTTCCATTGGACAGGTGGTCATCCGGGATCTGCTCGGCACAGGAAGCGATGTAATTGTGACAAAGAATATCGGGAGAATGGATTCTTAAAAAAGGAGGCAAAAAGATATGAAGGTAGTAAAAGGAGGAACCGTTTCCGGACTTGTAAAGGATGTGAAGATTCCAAGGATGTTTCATGCGCGGCAGACGTTTCCAAGCCAGAGGATCCGGAGGGAGGAAATTCCCGGGGCTGTGGAGGAACAGCTGGGGCAGCCTGAGTTTGCCTCCAGGATCAGACCGGGTATGCGCATAGCCGTTACCGCGGGCAGCAGAGGGATCCGGAATGTGGATGTCATAACCAGAGCGATTGTGGATTTTGTAAAGGCAAGGGGAGCCCTGCCCTTTATTGTGCCGGCCATGGGAAGTCACGGAGGGGCTACGGCTGAAGGACAGAAGGGGATTCTGGCCGGATATGGAATCACGGAAGAAGCCATGGGCTGCCCCATCCGGTCTTCCATGGAAGTGGTGGAGCTGGGGTATTCCAGCCTTGGGCGCAGGGTGGTCATCGATAAAAATGCCTATGAATCGGATGGGATCATCCTGTCCTGCCGGCTGAAGCCCCACAATGCGTTCCGGGGAACTCACGAAAGCGGTCCCTGTAAAATGATGACCGTGGGGCTTGGTAAGCAGGCAGGGGCGGAAGTGGTCCACGGCGACGGAATGGGAAAGATCGGGCAGAACATTCCCACCATGGCGGCCGTTGTTCTGGAAAAGGCTCCCATATTATTTGCAATTCCCTGCATTGAGAACGCTTACGATGAGACCTGCCTTCTGGAAGCGATTTTGCCGGAGAACATACTGGATCGGGAGGCGGAACTGTTAAAATTTGCATTTTCCCAGATGCCCAGGCTGATCGTGGGCGAGGGAGATGTGCTGATCGTGGATAAAATCGGTAAGAATTACAGCGGAACAGGGGTGGACCCCAATATCACGGGGACCTTTTCCACGGAATATGCCACAGGAGGCATCAAAGTCCAGAGAACCTGTTTTCTGAACCTGACGGAAGAATCCCACGGCAACGCTCTGGGCTGCGGTCTGGCCAGCGCCATTACCAAAAAAATATTTGATGAAATGGATATTGAGCAGATGTATCCCAACTGCATAACCAGCACCGTGCTGGCGTCGGCCAGAATCCCCTGCGTCCTGTCAACGGATAAGGAAGCCATACAGCTGTGCATCCGCACCTGCAACGGACTGGAGGGAAAGCCTCTTAAAGCAGTCCGGATCGCCAACAGCCTGCATATTGCGGATATCATGCTTTCCGAGGCATATTATGAAAACGTGGTCCGGGGGAAGTATCCGGGACTGGAAGCTCTGGATGAGCCAGGGGAACTGGAATTTGATGAAGATGATAATTTAATCACGGCAATACAATACCCGGGTTGACGGGAAAAAAGGAACCCTGAAACCGGCTTTTAAAGCGGGCCGGGGTTCCTGTTTTTTGCATTGATTCACTGTTTTCGGAAAAGCCTTTTAAACCGGATTTTAAGTATTCCAGTATTGGGAAGCCAGATCAATGAAGCGCCTGGCTGCCCGGGATAAGTAGCGGCCCCCTTTGTAGGCGGCAACGGTCTCCCATGTGGGATGGTCCGGCAGCGGAAAAGAAGACACACCGTCCGTACATGCTTTGGCGTAATATTCCGGAAGGATGCCGCAGCAAAGCCGGGACTGTATCATCCGGGTGATGGTGTTATAACGGGAGGTTTCGAACAGTATGTTGGGAGAAAAGCCCGCTTTTTCAAATATGTGGTCGATCAGGATGCGGTTGGTGGATTCCTTGTAAATCAGGGCAAAGGGCTCGTACCGTACAGCGCTTAGTTCCATGACTTCGGATTCGTTCAGCCCCTCAGAAGCATTGGCTGCCAGAGGGTGAACGGAGGGAATGGACAAAAACATCTCTTCGGAACAGATGGGAACATAATAATCATCGGCCAGCTGTTCCCTGCACAGGGTCTGGAAACCGATGTCCACACTCCCCTGGGCAATGGCGGCCATCTGTTTTCTGACGCTCAGCTCCAGCGGATATACCGTGATCTCTGGATATTCCGTATGGAACAAGGGATATACGCTTATGAACATATCGCTGCCCCGGCCGGGAGGGAAGGCAATGGAAAGCCGTCCTTTTTTCTCCTTCAGCAGATCGCTGATCATTCCATATGTATTTTTTTTTAACTGCAGCATTTCTTTGGCATTGGTGATATAAATTTCACCGGCAGGCGTGGGGCGCCAGTTGGTGCGGGAACGGTAGAAAAGGGGAGTTCCCAGCTCCTTTTCCAAACGCAGCAGCTGCTGGTTTAAGGCCGGCTGGGTAATAAAAAGCTTTTCGGCTGCCCGGGTAATATTGTTTTCCTCTGCAATGGCCAGAATGTACTCGATCTGTTTTGTATCCATGTTTGCTTACCTCTGAAATGAATGATAAAAATACACAAAAACAGTATACCACACATTTTTGTAATCAGCAATTATGTTGAAAAAATATCAATAAGAAAAACCAGTATCAAGAAAATACGTGAAAATACTATAATAAATAATTAGAGAACTCATAAAAAGAGAAATTTTACACAAAGGGCAGGAACCTATATAATGGTATACAGAAAGCGCTGCAGAGCTTGGTTAGGAAAAATTGATTAAGGAGGATGAAAACGTGGAGGTGGGTTTCATTAGTTTGATTGCGATCATGGTGGGATTGGCACTGCTGGTATACTTGGTCTGTAAGGATACCTCTCTTGTAGTGGCCCCTTTGATCGCTTCCCTGTTGGTGCTGTGCATATCCGGAATGGATATCGTAGAGGGCATTACAGGTGCATATTCTTCCTCAATGGGAAGTTTTATTACGAAGAATATGCTGATCATTATGATGGGAAGTGTTTTCGGAGCCATGATGGGAGAGACAGGAGCGGCTCAGGACATAGCCCACAGCATGACAAGTGCTATCGACAGGATGAAGTTTGGCAATAAAAAATTCACCGCAATGATGATTCTGACCGGAGTATTCATGGTATTGAATTACGGAGGGATCAGCGGCTATGTGATTGTTTTTACAATGGTTCCTATTTGCAAGCGCGTGTTTAAGGAGTACGATATTCCCTGGCATCTGTATCTTGCGGTGCATTCCTTTGGAAGTCTGGTGACACAGGCCATGCTGCCGGGAACGCCTGCGGTGCAGAACTTGATCCCCATTGAATATCTGGGCACCACGCCCATGGCTGCGCCCTGGCTGGGAACCGCAACAGCGGTGGTGTTCTGCGTTCCCGTATCGATCATTTACTGCTATTGGGCGCTGAGAAGAACGGAAAAGGCCCAGGAGAACTTCTTAAAAACCGGCGCCAGAATCAACGAAACGATCATGGAAGAAGATCACGTAGGACAGGGGCAGCACGGTCCGTTCCTCAAGGCGGTAATTGCGCCTCTTGTCGTGCTGATCCTTTTGAACGTTGCCGATATGAGCGCGCCCTTTGCTCTTTTGATCGGTACAGTGGCTGCTGTCGCCCTTTACTTTAAGCAGGTGAAGGGTCCCCTGCAGGCAGTCAGCAAAAGTTCTTTGAGCGGTTCCAAGATCGCCATCGGAATTGCTTCCATTGTAGGCTTTGGCGGTGTGGTGGCCCAGTCCCCCGGTTATGATCTTCTCATCAGCGGGCTCCAGTCCATTCCGGGCTCTCCGCTGATCCAGCTGGTGCTCGCCATCAATGCGGTTGCCGCCATCACAGGATCCGCGTCGGGAGGAGAGAGCATTGCCCTTGAGACCTTCGGGCAGCATTACATGTCACTGGGATATCCGCCGGAGGTGCTGCACCGTCTGACCGCCATTTCTTCCCTTGGGCTGGATTCCCTGCCTCACAACGGCTCTGTCGTCAATCAGATGGAGTACACCAGACTGACCTATGCCCAGGGATACCGCCATGTGTTTGTCATCGCCTGTCTGATCCCGTTTATTGCAGGATTTGTGGCGGTCGGTTTTTATTCCATGGGAATCGTATAAAGATCTTTTTCATATTAACAGATTTGGCGCTAAACATTGGTGCCAAATCTGTTTTTCTATTTATTGAAAAAAGACGGCGCACCTCCTATAATGAAATTATCAATAAAAAATTGGTTGGCCAGCCATACTTTTATCGTTAAATTACATAAAAAAACGGGGGTTATGCAATGAAAGAAAAAATTCAAGTCTTTGGCAGGGCGTTAAGCGGTATGGTTATGCCCAATATCGGCGCATTTATAGCTTGGGGACTGATCACAGCCCTGTTCATTGAAACAGGCTGGGCGCCCAATGCAGCCTTTGCCGAGCTGGTAGGTCCCATGTCTTCCATCCTTTTGCCGCTGTTGATCGCGTACACAGGCGGAATGGCAGTAGCGGGGCAGAGAGGAGCGGTGATCGGTGCCCTTGCCTCCATGGGGGTTATCGTTGGCTCCGATGTACCCATGTTTATGGGGGCAATGATGGTCGGGCCGCTGGCCGCCTGGATACTTAAAAAATTTGATATATTCATGGAAAGCCGGATAAAAGCCGGATTCGAAATGCTGGTAAATAATTTTTCTCTCGGCATCATCGGCGGGATTCTGGCAGTTCTGACCAGAATGGGAATCAGGCCTGTTGTTGAAGTGCTCAATCATGTTATGAGTGCGGGTGTGGGATTTTTTGTGGATAACAATCTTCTTCCGCTGGCCAGTGTATTTATTGAGCCGGCGAAGATACTATTCTTAAATAATGCGATCAACCATGGGATTCTGTCACCAATGGGGATTCAGCAGGTCCAGGAAATCGGGAAATCCATATTTTTCCTGCTGGAAGCCAATCCCGGTCCGGGACTTGGGATTCTTCTGGCTTACTGTATCGCAGGAAAAGGATCTGCAAAGAGCTCTGCTCCAGGCGCAATCATCATCCATTTCCTGGGCGGGATCCATGAGATTTATTTCCCGTACATCCTCATGAACCCATTGCTTCTGATCGCTGCAATCGCAGGCGGAGCCAGCGGTGTCTTTATCTTTCATCTGATGAATGTGGGCCTGACGGCGCCGGCGTCTCCCGGAAGCATCTTCGCCGTTTTGCTGATGGCAGAGAGAAACAGTTACGCTGGTTTGCTGCTGGGGATCATCATATCCGCAGCTGTTGCCATGGCCGTAGCGCTTCCGCTTTTGAAATTCATGAGTAAGGACACGGATCTAAAAGAAGCGGAAGCCAGAAAAAATGAAATGAAGCGTCAGGCAAAAGGGATCAAAGCGGATGAAACAATGAACGCTGTAAACGCAGTGAAAACCAATGAGACAACCGCAAGAGAGGTTGAAGGGGCAGTCAGCAAAATCGCTTTTGCCTGCGACGCAGGCATGGGTTCCAGCGCCATGGGCGCAACCGTATTGAAGAAAAAAATCGCGGGAGCCGGGCTGACCGGAATCGAAGTGATCCATACGCCCGTATCCTCTATCCCCGATGATGTGCAGGTGATAGTGACGCATAAGGAACTGAAAGAGCGCGCTGCCCGCAGCAATGCAAATGCCAGACTGGTGCTGATCGAAAATTTCCTGGCGGCGCCGGAATATGACGAACTGATCGAGTATATCAAGAGCAAACAATGATTCTGGTCCAAGGGACGGCCTGCAGACCTCCGGCCGTCCCTGCCTGTCATAGAAAGGGAAGGATATCAGACATGACACCAAGACTGAAACAAATTCTGAATATAATGCTTCGGGAAAACAGGGAATTGTCAGTGCAGGCTCTGGCGGAACAGTCAGGGATCAGTAAGCGCACCGTGCAGAGAGAACTGGAGTCTGTGGAAAACTGTCTGAAAGATTACCGGATCGATTTTCGTTCCAAAACCGGAGTAGGCGTATGGCTGGAAGGCCCGGACCAGGAGATGAACAGGCTGTACCATGATATCAGCCAGGGAGATTCCTATGATGTCAGCAACCGGGAGGACAGAAGGAAAAGGCTGACTCTTGAAATTTTAAAGGAAAAGGGATTAAAAAAGCTTTTCTATTACAGCAGCCAGTTTCAGGTCAGCGAGGCCACCATCAGCGGGGATCTGGATGCGATCAACGTGTGGCTGTCCCATTACGACCTTTGTGTTGTCCGCAAGCCCGGAAGCGGTATTTATATAAAAGGGAGGGAAGAGAGCTGCCGGAAGGCCATCCGTGATTTTATCCGTGAAAACGTGGATACCAGAGTGCTGAAGGATTTCTATGATGACAGCGCGGAGACGGAATACAGGATGAAGGCCGGTGGCATGAGCAATATCGGAGGGCTTTTGGATGATGCGGTCATAAAACGGGTGAGGGGATGTATTGAAAAAATAAAGCATGAGCGCATCAGGAACATGACGGAAAATTCGTATATGGCAATGATCATTCATATCACAATTGCCATAAACCGGATTTTACAGAGCGAAACCATTGAATCAGAAGGAAAGTGGCAGGAGATCGATAAAGGGGATGAGGATTATCTCCTGGCGAAAGAACTGGTCAGCCGGTTATCCCAGGAGTTTTCCGTAACAATTCCGGAAATAGAAATCTCTTTTATTTTTCTTCATATCAAAGGCTCCAAGCATGAAAAGATCCAGTACGGGGAGGACTTCAGCTTAAATATTGACAACCGGGAATTTCAGCAGCTGTTAAACTGCATGATTGATGCGTTTGATAAAGAAAAGGCCCTGTATTTAAAACAGGATGACGAGTTCATACAGGGTCTGCTGGCACATCTGCAGCCGACGATCTTCCGCATTCTCCATAACATGCAGATCCATAATCCCGTATTGGAGGATATAAAGGAAAATTATGCGGATATTTATGAACGGTGCAAACGGGTGGCGGAAGTTTTAAAGGACTGGCTGAAAAAAGAGGTGCCGGAAGAGGAGACCGGATTTTTAACGGTGCACTTCGGAGCCGCTTTAGTCCGCCTGGAAGAGAAAAATGAATCCATCCGTCAGGTGCACGTCGGAGTTGTGTGTTCCAGCGGGATCGGCATTTCCAGATTGATGTCCGCAAAGCTGGAGAAGGTATTTAAGGGGAGAATGTCGGTCACTGCCTACGGAAAGAATGAGATCACGCCGTATATTGTGAGTAAAGCGGATTTTTTCGTTTCCAGCATACCCCTTGAAATCACAGAGATCCCGGTCATTTCCGTCAACCCGCTGCTGGGGGAAAATGATATGGAACAGATCCGGAAAACGCTTTACCGATATGAAAGGATTCCGGGAAAGACCAGGGAAGAGGATGAGTTCACCCTGCAGCTGGAGGAAGTCAATATTTTGGCCGCCCAGATCAACGCGGTCATCAAGTACATGGGATTTTTCAAGGTGCATAACGACATCAGCTTTGAGGAACTGCTTCTGGCCATCGGAGAAAAGCTGTCTCCATATGCGGACCGGAGGGAAATGATACAGGATGATATCATGAAGCGGGAAAAGATTGCTTCCCAGATATTTGGGGAGATGGGATTTGCCCTTCTTCATGAAAAGACAAAAGGGGTGATCCGCCCCAGCTTCACCGTATGCATGACAAAGGACCTGGGGCCTTTTTCCGATCCTTATTTTAAAGGGATTACCATTGTTCTGGTCATGCTGATACCGGATGACGAAAACAGCAGGATAAACCGGGAAATTATGGGGTCCATCAGCGGAATGATCATTGAAGACTGTAATTTCCTGGATACCATAGGAAAAGGAAATAAAGAAGAAATCAGAAGCATGCTGACCAGACATTTAAAACAATTCTTTTATAAATATTTAAATCAGGGAGGACAATAACTATGCAGGAGCTGCTTTGCCGTAAAAACGTATGCGTGAACTGCATTCCGGATACTAAGGACAATATCGTCAAAAAGGTAGGACAGATGCTGGTGGATTCCGGTTATGTGGAGCCTTCTTATATTGATGCCATGCTCAAAAGGGAAGAGTCGCTGACTACCTATATGGGGAATGGCCTGGCTCTGCCCCATGGGGTGGAATCCGCCAAAAAAGACATTAAGGCATCGGGAATCGCCGTCATGATCTTTCCGGAAGGGGTCAGCTGGGGAAGCCAGAAGGCGAACATCGTGATCGGAGTAGCCGGAGTGGGAGATGAGCACATTGAAATTCTTGCATCCATTGCCGAAAAAATTCTGGATGAGGAAACAATGGAACAGTTAATAAGAGGAGATGCGGAAACCGTATATCAGATTCTTTCAAAATAAGTATTGATGAAGCGGAGCGGAGGCTAAGATGATCGTTACAGTAACCATGAATCCGGCCATTGACAAAACAGTGGAAATCGATAAACTGCTGCCGGGAAATTTAAACCGGATCAAAAAGGTGGAATTTGATGCCGGCGGAAAGGGAATTAACGTTTCCAAGACGGTTCATGAACTGGGAGGCGAAAGCATTGCCACAGGATTTTTGGGAGGAAATGCCGGAACTGTCATTCATAAAGTATTGCAGGAAAAAAAGATAAGGACCGATTTTATCTGGGTGGAGGGAGAAACACGTACCAATACCAAGGTGTTTGAAGAAAACGGTATGGTGACGGAGCTCAATGAACCGGGGCCCGTGGTTATGGACAGACAGATAGATGGGCTGATGGAAAAGCTTGACGGGTATGCAAAGGAAGACACTTTATTTGTCCTGTCAGGAAGCATTCCAAACGGAGTGGACAAAAACATTTATCAGAAAATCATCCGGCTGGTTCACCGGAAGAATGCAAAAGTGCTTCTGGATGCGGATGGAGAGCTGTTTTTCCAGGCACTTCAGGCAGTTCCCGATATGATTAAACCCAATCGGGCGGAATTGGAAGAATATGCAGGGATTGATTACCGGGCTCCGGAAGAAACCCTGTTGGAAATAGCCAGAGGACTGTTAAAAAAAGGAATTACGGCGGCAGCCGTTTCCATGGGAAAACGGGGGGCCATGTTTTTAAAAGAAAATTACCAGGTCAGGTGCCCCGGGCTCAGCGTGAAAGCACATTCTACCGTGGGAGCGGGAGATGCAATGGTGGCTGCAATGGCCTATGCCTGGGATAAAGGGCTTGACGATGAAGAAACCGTGCGCACCTGCATCGCGGCTTCGGCAGGTGCGGTGACCACCGTAGGAACAAAGCCGCCCACAAAGGAACTGGTGGAAACCTTAAAAAGCCAGGTGATCATAGAAGCATTGGAAAGGGAGACATAAAGCATGAAAACAAAAGCCGTAAGAATGTATGGAGAGAAGGATTTGAGACTGGAAGAATTTGAATTACCCCGGATCGGGGAAGATGAAATCCTTGTCAAGGTCATGAGCGACAGCATCTGCATGTCCACCTATAAGCTTGTGGAACAGGGAAAGAAGCATAAAAGAGCGCCCCAGAACATTGATACCAATCCGGTCATTATCGGCCATGAATTCGCGGGTGTGATCGTGGAAGCAGGTGATAAATGGAAGGATCAGTTTAAACCCGGAATGAAGTTTGCCCAGCAGCCTGCCTTAAATTACAAAGGCAGCCTGGCTTCTCCCGGTTATTCCTATGAGTTTTTTGGAGGCGCCTGCACCTACTGCATCATTCCCCATGAAGTAATGGAGCTGGGCTGTCTGATGCCCTATGAGGGGGAAAGCTTTTTTGAAGCCTCTTTGGGAGAGCCCATGAGCTGCATTATCGGAGGGTATCATGGAAATTATCATACGAACAAGAGAAACCATGACCATGCCATCGGCACGAAAGAGGATGGAGACATCATAATACTGGGCGGCTGCGGTCCTATGGGCTTAGGCGCCGTAAGCTATGGGATCCAGTATCGGAACAAACCCAGAAGAATTGTGGTAACGGATATTGATGACCGGAAAATTGAGCGGGCAAAGGAGGTCATACCGGAAGAATACGCCGCCCAGAACGGTGTGGAGCTCCGGTACATAAATACAGCAAAGATGGCTGATCCGGTAGAGGAGCTCCGGGCAATTACCGGCGGTAAGGGCTATGACGATGTGTTTGTCTATATTCCCAACCGCAGGGTGGCGGAAATGGGCGATCAGCTCCTGGCCTTTGACGGCTGTCTGAACTTTTTTGCCGGCCCCACAGACAATCAGTTTAAATCTGAGATCAATCTTTATAACGTTCATTATATCAGCGCCCATATTATGGGAACAACGGGAGGGAATAATGACGACCTGATCGAAGCAAACGAACTGGCTGCAAAGGGCAGGATCGAACCGGCGGTTATGGTGACACATGTAGGCGGTATTGACAGCATTGCGGAAGCGACGCTGCATCTGCCTGAGATCCCTGGGGGAAAGAAGCTGACCTATACGCAGTTCGATATGCCTCTGACTGCCATCGAAGATTTCGGTGAACTGGGAAAGACGGATCCCTTGTTTAAAAAGCTGGATGACGTATGCAAAAGGAACCGGGGACTCTGGTGCGCACAAGCCGAAAGAATACTCTTTGAGCATTTTAATGTGAAAGCATAAAATTGAAAGGAGCGGCCGAATGGTATATCAAAAAGTGGTGATAACAAATCCTCTGGGGCTCCACGCAAGACCTGCCTCCCTGTTCTTTCAAGCGGCCAAAGGCTGCCGGTCGGAGGTGAAGATCCTATCGGGCAATCAGGTGATCGAAGGAAAAAATCTGCTGGATATCATGGCGGCATCGATAAAAGAGGGAACTGAAATTGAACTGCGGTGCGACGGAGTTTCGGAAAAAGAGGACATCAGGGCACTGACAGAGCTTCTTATAAACGGCTTATGGGATGGAATGTAAGTATCCCGGAGGAGAAAAGGGGTCATTAAGCAGGCTTTAGACGTAAGGCTGCTGCGGAAAATATTCTGCAGCAGCCTGATTTATGATTATTTCGTATATTTTTCTTCGCAGTACCGGCAGCGGTAGGTTTCCTTCTCTTCGTCGGCAAGGTAGAATACGTGGGGCAGTTCCTGCTCGATGGAGGTGATACAGCGGGGATTTTTACAGTGGATCACGTTGGTGATCTTTTTGGGAAGGCTGAGTGTCTTCTTTTCCACGATCAAGTTGTCCCGTATGATGTTGACGGTTATGTTGTGGTCGATGTATCCCAGGATGTCAAGGTTGATGTGATCCAGACCGCCTTCTATTTTTATGATGTCTTTTTTCCCCATCTTGTTGCTTCTTGCATTCTTTATGATGGCCACCTGACAGTCCAGCTTGTCAAGGCCCAGATTATAATAAATTTCCAGGCTTTTTCCCGCTTCAATGTGATCCAGTACGATTCCTTCTTTTAATCCGCTGATATTTAACATGGTTTCTCTACCTCCAGTAATGTCATGATAAGGGCCATCCGCACATAGACGCCGTACTGAGCCTGCTTAAAGTAGGCGGCCCTGGGATCGTCGTCGATTTCCACAGAGATCTCATTGACTCTGGGAAGGGGATGAAGGACAAACATGTCTTCTTTTGCCAGTTTCATTTTCTTTTTATCCAGAATGTAACAGTCCTTTAAACGGATATAATCTTCCTCGTTAAAGAAACGCTCCTTCTGTACCCGGGTCATATACAGAATATCAAGGGACGGCATGGCATTGTCAAGGCTGTCCATCTCGGTAAATTCAATGTCGTTGGCCTTCAATACATCTTCCCGGATGTATTCAGGCACCCGCAGTTCTGGGGGGGAAATTAAGATGAATTTGATGTTTTTGTATCGAACCAGAGCGTTGATCAGAGAGTGTACCGTACGGCCGAATTTTAAATCGCCGCAGAGGCCGATGGTCAAATCATTTAAACGGCCTTTTAAAGAACGGATAGAAAGCAGATCGGTCAGGGTCTGAGTCGGATGCTGGTGCCCTCCGTCTCCGGCGTTGATCACAGGAATGGTGGAATGATTGGCGGCTACCAGCGGGGCGCCTTCCTTTGGATGTCTCATTGCGCAGATATCGGCGTAGCAGGAGATCACCCGGATAGTATCGGCAACACTTTCCCCTTTTGAGGCAGAACTGGAATCAGCAGAAGAAAAGCCCAGTACACTGCCGCCTAAATTCAACATGGCAGCTTCAAAACTCAATCGGGTTCTTGTACTTGGCTCATAAAATAAAGTCGCTAATTTTTTTCCGTCGCATACATGGGAATATTGGGGAAGATTTTCTTCGATGTTTTTCGCTAAATCTAAGAGTTGTCCGGTTTCTTCCATACTAAAGTCTAACGGGTTAAGTAAATGTTTCATAAGAATCTCCTTTATCCAATAAGTTATGGTTTAAAATTCCTTGTCCATTATATAGTATCCATTGGAATATTTCCACACTTTTTTTTATTTTATGATATAATCTCTGCGTATGGCAGGATTTACCAGAAAACCGACATTTTTCTCCTGTAAGGAATAATTAAGGAAGTGTAAGAAAATAAAGAATGACCGATGCAATTATATTGTTGTATAATGTGTATGCAAAATAAAGTTAGGAGGTATTGCTTTGACGGAAGGTAAAACACCTATGATTCAGGTAAAGAATCTTTATAAGGTGTATAAAGTGGGAAATACCAAGGTCTACGCCTTAAACGGAGTGGACTTTACCATATATAAAGGAGAATTCTGTGCGATCGTAGGTCCCTCCGGTTCCGGCAAGTCCACTCTTTTAAATATGATGGCAGGCCTTGAAAAGCCGTCCAAGGGAGAGATCGTCATAGCAAGGAACCACATCGAGAAGCTTTCGGAAAACCAGCTGGTTTCATTCCGCCGGAAGCATGTGGGTTTTATTTTCCAGTCCTATAACCTCATAAAGACCATGAATGCGGTGGAGAATGTGGCGCTTCCCTTATCCTTCCGCGGCGTGCCGAAAAAAATGAGGAATGAAAAGGCAAAGGAATACATAAGGCTGGTGGGGCTTGAAAAGCAGATGAAGCATATGGCCAATGAAATGTCAGGAGGCCAGCAGCAGAGGGTGGGCATTGCCAGGGCCTTAGCGGTGGATCCCCAGATCATTTTCGCGGATGAACCGACAGGTAATCTGGATTCCAAGACCACCAGGGAAATTTTGGGACTGATGCAGAAAATCGTAAGGGAACAGAACCAGACATTAGTCATGGTCACCCATGATAATTACATTGCGAAGTTCGCGGACAGACAATTCCATATTGTGGATGGAAAGATATTTAAGATTGAGGAGCAGCACCATGAGGATACGAAGGAGGACATCATTTATGAAGAGGGGTAGGAAAGGAGTTCTGTGGCTGTTTGCGGTCCTTATGGTTGTCATGTCCATGCCGTTTTCCGCATTCGCACAGTATGACTTGAGCAAGAATACCTACATTGATGTGAAAAAGACACCATCCGGCAAGACCGGGGAAAATGTTACTATTAATATGGTATTTACCAATAATCATGAATCCGGACAGGATTTAAAGGGTGTAACCGTTTTATTTGATGAAGAGATGGCGAAAAGAGAGTATGAAGACTCTTTAGAGGCCGACGAAGAAACAACTTATACTGGTGAGATATTTCCATTTGAAATAACCTCCAGTACTTTTGATGGAAAACTTCTTGGATCTATAAAGTTGGGAGAATCTAAGAGTTTTTCTATGTCTGCTAGAGTTCGCAGAGATATTTCAGAAGGATATTATACGGTTCCGCTGAAGATACGGGCGAGCGGTTCCGATTTAAAAGATGAAAAGATTAATATCTGGATCACAAAGTCATCTGCCACCACGGAATCCGGTGATTCGGATGGAACGATCCAGTTTGAGGTGGGAGAAGGCCAGAATACGCCCTCAGGAACCTATCCGGAAGTGATGAATTTCAACATGAATGTCCGCAATTCTTCCAACATAACCGCTTTTGACGTAAACATCCGCATGGGGCTGGATCAGGACAGCACCAAGTTTCCCTTTGATATCAATGATGGGAATTACAACCGGCACTATGACAGGATCGGGGGAGGGGAGAATGTTGAGGTCCCCTACAGCATGACCATCCGCAAGGATGTTTACAGCGGATATTATCCCATCACCTTTACGGTCGAGTACAAGGACAGCACGGAGGGGGATGTCCAGAAGTCAGAAGAAATCTTCTATGTCAGGGTGCAGAACAAGGAGAAAGAAGAGGAAACAGGAGAGTTTAATGCCAATGACAGAACCAGGGCCAGGATCATTGTGGACAGTTTTAAGACAGATCCGGAAACGGTTTACGCCGGCGATGAATTTGATCTGATCCTTCACATGAAGAACGCTTCTGAGAATGTTGCGGCCAGCAATATCCTCTTCAGCCTGGAATCGGAAAAGGTAACGGACAGCGCGGTGTTTACCACTGATTCCGGCGCCTCGTCCATTGTAGTCAATTCCCTTGGGGCGGGCCAGGGAACGGATATAAGGGTGAAGCTTCGGGCAGGGGCCTGGGTGGATCAGAGGACCTACGCCATAACCATCAATGAAAAGTACGACAGTCCGGAGTTTAAAAACGCGGAGGAAAAGGTAATGGTGAATATCCCGGTCAGGCAGGTGTCCCGGCTGAATACGGGAACCATCGATGTCATGCCGGATCTCATTTCCGTAGGCTCGGAAACCAATGTGATGTTCCCCATCAACAATACGGGCAAAGTGATCCTTTATAACGTGATGGTATCTTTTGAAGGAGACTCAATCCAGCAGACCACCAGTTATGTGGGAAATATCAAGCCGGGAGAATCGGGAAACGTGGATGCCATGATTGCCGGAACGGCTCCTACCGCGGACGACGGCAAGATTAAAATACTCATCACCTATGAAGATGAAAACGGAGTGGTCAGCGAGCCGGTGGAGAAGGAACTGACTTTAAACGTGACGGAGGAAATGGCTCAGGATCCCGGAATGGAGGATCCGGGAGAATTTCCGGCGGATACGGAGCCGGCGGGCTTTTCCAGATACGGGAAGATCATCATTCCCCTGGTGATCGTGGTCCTGGCTGCAGGAACCGCAGGAACTGTTTTCGTGCTGAAAAGGCGCAGAAAGAAAAAGGAAGCGGCGGAAGAGGAAACAGACAATGAGATTTAGCGATTTGCTTTCCATGAGTGTGAACAATTTAAGACGAAGGAAGCTGAGGACATTTTTGACAGTTCTGGGAGTTTTGATCGGTACGGCTTCCATTGTTGTCATGGTGTCTTTGGGGATCGGCTTTAATGAACTTACCATGGAGCAGATTGCTTCTTACGGCAGTCTTACGGAAATTTCCGTTTATTCCAATGCCATGTGGGGAAACAGTGACAGCAGCAAGGAGCCGGAATATATGACGGATGATGTGATCGCGCAGTTTGAAAAGATCAGCCATGTCACTGCGGCTTCTCCCCTGCTGGAGACCAATGTTTTGATGACCCAGGGAGTTTATCAGGCAAATGTGAACCTTGTGGGAGTCACCCGGGAATATATGAAGAATATTCCCTTAAAGGAAGGCAGCCTGCCGGACCCGGGGAAGAAAGAGATCCAGATGGTTGTGGGAAATATGGTGGCCAGAAGCTTCAGCAATCCGAAAAGCAATCGTTCCAATTATTATGACGATCCTTCCAGCATACCGGACATTGATTTTATGAATAAGCCTCTGTTTGTGATCTTTGATGTGGACAGTTATTACCAGTCACAGAATGGGGGCACCGGGGACGGGCAGACCCCTGTGAAGCCGCCGAAAAAGTATCTGCTGCCCACCTCCGGCCTGGTGGAAGGGGGGACGGAGGACTGGAACAACTACAGTTACAGCATTTATGTGGATCTGGATGCGCTGAAAACCCAGCTGAAGCAGATCTTTAAAAAGAAGCCCATTCCCAATCAGCCGACCAATAAAAAGGGGAAGCCCTACAGCTATTTTATTTACAATCAGGCAATCGTGGAAGTGGATGATATGACCAATGTGACGGCTGTGCAGAAAAGCATTACGGATATGGGGTATCAGGCCAACAGCAATATGGAGTGGCTGGAGCAGTCCCAGAAGCAGGCCAAGATGGTTCAGGCGCTTTTGGGAGGGATCGGAGCGGTTTCCCTGTTTGTAGCCGCCATCGGCATAGCCAACACCATGATGATGTCTATTTATGAGAGAACAAAGGAGATCGGCATTCTGAAGGTACTGGGATGCGATATGAACAACATCAGGAATATGTTCCTTCTGGAATCCGGTTTTATCGGTTTTATGGGAGGAATCACAGGGATTCTGTTCAGCTACGGGGTGTCATTCCTCATCAACCGGTTTCTTTCCGGCCGTTTTATGCCGGATGTGCCCGGGAATTTATCCAGGATCCCGCCCTGGTTATCCTTAACGGCTATTGGCTTTGCCGTTTTCGTAGGCATGGCCGCCGGATTTTTCCCCGCTTTAAGGGCCATGAAGCTGAGCCCTCTGGCCGCCATTCGAAACGAATAGGGGGGACTGGAAAAAGTGCTTGCATTTCCGCCGGGAATCATATATGATGTTAGACAAGGTACGTGCGACTGGCGGATCAGTGGAGTCAACCACAGGGAGCACGATACAGAAGAAAGCCGACCGCCTGGGCGCCGTTATGGGATGCCCAGGCGGTTTTTTGCGTTTTTATATGGGAAGGAGGACCAAAACTGATGAAATTGATTTCTTTAGAACACGAATTAAAAAACAATTCCTATCCGGGAAGAGGCATTGTCATAGGCAGGACACCGGACGGAACCAGGGCTTTGACCGCTTACTTCATCATGGGAAGAAGCGAAAACAGCCGCAACCGCATATTCGCGGAGGAGGGAGAAGGAATCCGTACCCAGGCATTTGACCCTTCAAAGCTTACGGATCCCAGCCTCATCATTTACACGCCCGTGCGGGTGATGGGCAATAAGACCATAGTGACCAATGGGGATCAGACCGATACCATTTATGAAGGCATGGACACGCAGCTGACCTTCGAACAGTCCTTACGGTGCAGGGAATTTGAGCCGGACAGCCCCAATTACACGCCCCGGATCTCCGGGATCATCCACATGGAAGGCGGGCGTTTCAATTACGCCATGTCCATATTAAAGAGCAATCACGGAAATCCGGATTCCTGCAACCGCTTTACCTTTGCTTATGAGAATCCGGCAGCAGGAGAGGCTCATTTCATTCACACCTATATGCAGGACGGGAATCCGCTGCCGAGTTTTGAGGGAGAGCCCAAGCTTGTAAGAACTGATGATGATATTGATGCGTTCACCTCCATGATCTGGGAGAGCTTAAACGAGGCGAACAAGGTATCGCTTTTTGTAAGATATATCGAAACGGAATCGGGCGCTTATGAGACCCGCATTGTGAATAAGAATAAATAACAGGAGTACGAAAAGATGAACGAACTGGAATTAAAATATGGCTGCAACCCCAACCAGAAGCCTTCCAGGATTTTTATGGCGGACGGGAAAAATCTTCCCATTCAGGTGCTGAGCGGACGCCCCGGATATATCAATTTTCTGGATGCCTTCAACGGCTGGCAGCTGGTAAAGGAATTGAAGGAGGCGACCGGCCTTCCTGCGGCGGCTTCCTTTAAGCATGTGTCTCCCGCAGGCGTTGGAGTGGGCCTGCCCCTTGACCATACCCTTGCAGAAATTTACTGGGTGGGGGATATGGGAGAGCTGTCTCCGCTGGCCTGCGCATATGCCAGGGCAAGGGGCGCGGACCGGATGTCCTCTTTCGGCGATTTCATCTCCCTGTCCCATGTCTGTGATGCGGATACCGCCAGGATCATAAAAAGAGAAGTGTCTGACGGCGTGATCGCCCCGGGGTATGAACCGGAAGCCCTGGAAATTCTAAGATCCAAGAAAAACGGCAATTATAACGTGATATGCATTGATCCGGACTATGAGCCGGAACCCATTGAAAAAAAACAGGTTTACGGAGTCGTGTTCGAGCAGGGAAGAAATGAGCTGAAGATCAATGAGGAGCTGTTAAGGAATGTGGTTACAGACAACCGGGAGATTCCCGATTCCGCAAAGACGGATCTGATCCTTTCCCTCATCACTTTAAAGTATACCCAGTCCAACTCCGTCTGTTATGCAAAAGGCGGACAGGCCATCGGCATCGGGGCCGGGCAGCAGTCCCGCGTCCACTGCACCAGACTGGCAGGCAGCAAGGCGGACAACTGGTTTCTGCGCCAGTCTCCCCAGGTTCTTGCCCTCCCCTTTTTGGACCATATCCGCCGTGCGGACCGTGACAATGCCATTGATGCCTACATCGGGGAAGAATATATGGATGTGCTGGAGGATGGAAGATGGGAAAACATTTTTCAGGTGAAACCGGCCGTATTTACCCGGGAGGAAAAGCGGGCGTGGCTGGATCAGCTGACGGATGTTTCCCTGGGATCAGATGCGTTTTTCCCCTTTGGCGATAACATTGACCGGGCTCATAAGAGCGGGGTCAAATATGTGGCTCAGCCCGGCGGTTCGGTACGGGATGACCAGGTGATTGAAACCTGCAATAAGTATGGAATGGCCATGGCCTTCACAGGGATACGCCTGTTCCATCATTAATTAACTGCGGATAAGAGCCGGATAAGCTGTCAGGAAAAGAGTTCTGACTGCTTGTCCGGATTTTTTTATGAGTGGATATGGGTTCAGGAAAATAAGTACCAGCCTATATTTTTTGTAAAAGCACTATAAACGTCAGGGCGGCATAAAATGAGAGTAAGTAAGTTTAAGGTGGCTTTCTTTGAAAACTTTTCCCAAACCTTTAACTGCGCGAGAGGAACGAGAGTGTCTGGAACGATACCAGAAAGGGGATCAGGAGGCGAGAGCCACACTCATCGAGCGTAATATGCGGCTTGTGGCCCATGTGGCGAAAAAATATCAAAATACAGATTATGATATGGAAGACCTTCTATCTGTGGGAACGATCGGACTGATCAAAGCCGTCAACACTTTCCACCCGGACAGAGGCTCAAGACTGGCCACTTATGCGGCGAAATGTGTGGAGAATGGTATCCTATCAAAGCGGCTCCGGAGGCATACCATGGATATGTGCCGACTGATTGGCACCGGTGATCCTTCCGGTATGGACTTTCCTGTATTCAGTGGGCGGCATTCCCATGGCTTTTCGGAATACCTTGGCAAAATAATTGCCGTTTGCAAATCCGCACTCTGCGGCGATCCGGTCAATATTCATGGTCGTGTTCAGGAGGAAGGATATGGCCTGCTCAAGGCGGAGCTGTGTTAAGTACTTCATGGGAGTGATGCCTTTTTGCGAATGAAACTGCCTGGTCAGATGAGGAAGGCTGACGCCCAGGCTCCGGCACATTTCGGATAAACCTGCCTGGCTGGCGTAATTTTTTCCCATCCAGGCCGCCGCATCTTCAACAAAGGCGTTATTATTTTGGGGAGGGGGCGTTTCCAGCTCCCGAAGAAGCGAGCTCAGAAAACGGTAGAGAAATACTCCGCTTTCATACCGTTGGTATTTGCCTCCTGATTTCACGGCATGGTATTCTTCCAGAAAGCACCGAATGGTCTGACTGTCCTGTTCCAGGGGAAAAGTCCCGCCTCCCGCAGAACGGATCCGGTGAAAAAAGAAGGGAGCCAGTTCCCCGTCAAAGTGAATATAAAAAAATTTCCAGTATCCGTTCTCCGGCAGATAATATCTGCTGTCATCGGGAAATGTGATGAAAAACGCCCATCCGGAAGGGAGGGGGACCGTTTTTTCAGGCGTTTCAAAGGCCCCGCATCCTTCAAGGGTATACTGGAGCAGAAATCCTGAATAGGGTCCGCGTGTTTGGTTGTGAAAATCATAGTTTTCACCGCTCCTCAGCTCAATTCCGAACTCACACAGAAAGAGGGGAGCCTTTAACTGCTTCTCAAGGTCAAGAAAGCCGAATGATTGGTAAGCATTATGCATCAAATATTTACCCTCCTAATATCATATTGTTACTCTTGTAACTGTTTTTATTGTTGATATAATGAAGTTGTGTAATCAATATTTTACCATGAAAGGGTGATTTTATGAACAGTGAATTTTTCCCTCCTTCCCCTCCCATGGGGTGGAACAGCTATGATTATTATGATACGACCGTGACCGAGGATCAGATCAGGGCAAATGCGGATTATATGGCCTCTCATTTAAAGGAGTTCGGCTGGGAGTATGTGGTTGTGGATATAGAATGGTATTCCTACGATACGGGCACTCAGCGGGACCGGTATCAATACATACCCTTCTGGCGCGTGGAAATGGATGAATTTTCACGGCTTCTGCCATGTCCGGACCGTTTTCCCTCCTCAGCCAACGGGCAGGGGTTTGGGCCTCTGGCCGACTATGTTCACGGATTGGGTTTAAAATTCGGCATTCACATCATGAGGGGAATCCCACGGATTGCCGCCCACACCCATACGGGAATTTATGGAACGGACAGGACGGCCAATGAAATTGCGGACCCGAATTCGATCTGTACCTGGAACCCGGATATGTACGGCGTGATCCCGGGGAGGGAAGGGGCTCAGGAATATTATGATTCCATAATGGATCTGTATGCCCGGTGGGGCGTGGACTTTATTAAATGCGATGATATCTGCCGCATGGATGCCGCCTCTGCAAAAGAAGAGATCCGGATGCTCCGGAAAGCCATAAATCAGTGCGGACGCCCCATGGTCTTCAGCCTCTCTCCGGGGCCTGCCCGCTTGGAAGAGGCATGGCATTATGAAACGAATGCCCACATGTGGCGTATGACCGATGACTTCTGGGATGACTGGAAGCTGCTGCTTCCTATGTTTGAACGCTGTGAGCTCTGGCAGAATCATGTGGGACCCGGAAGCTATCCGGACTGCGACATGCTTCCGGTGGGGATGCTGGGCAAGGGGTTTGGCGATGAGCATCCCACCCATCTGACGCGGGAGGAGCAGATCACCATGATGACTCTGTGGTGCATGTTCCGTTCCCCACTGATGATCGGGGGAGAACTGACGCTGCTTGACGGCTGGACGAAGAAATTGCTGACCAACAGGGAAGTGCTGAGCCTGCTTCCCAATTCAAAAAATGCCAGACAGGTGGTCCGTGATCCGGTCCATTGCATCTGGCGCAGTGAACATGCGAAGGAGGCCACACAATATCTGGCGGTATTCAATCTTTCGGATGAAGAAAGGAAATTTGCCATATCCCCCAGGCATCTGGATCGTGACAGCCTGGCAGGTGTAAGCGCTGCAGAACTGTGGACGGGGGAAACATTTGTATGGGGGGAAGGGGAGCTGTCCCTGTCTCTGCCGGCCCATGGAGCGAAGCTTTATCGAATGGCCGTTTCTTAAAAACCAAATCATCTTTTTGCCGTATCGGAGCTGTCAGAGCCAATTACGGCGAAAAGGTGATTTTTTTCTTCCCGTGGTTTTTGGTATGCCTGTACCGCCGAAACGAATATTCATTCATTTTTATCATATATATTATCAATATCAATGAAAGGAAGGAGTAGGAAAATGGTGAAGCTGATTGCTGTCGGCAACCGGTTTATGAAGGATGACGGCATTGCGGTCAAGGCTGCCGAACTGCTGGAGAGCCGGCTGGCTCCCCTGGGGCTTCCTGTGATCATTGGTGAAACAGACTGCCAAAGCTGCTTCTATTTATTAAACGAAGATGATTTTGTTATTATCCTTGATGCGTTTTTTTCCGGGGAAGAACCCGGTAGCATTCATACGTTCAGCCTTTCCGAAGCGGTTTCACAGTCTGAGGGACCTTTTTTGCAGCACGATATGAGCCTGTTTGAACTCATAAAGCTCCACGGCAGTCCCTCAAGGGGCCGTGTGATCGGGATCGAGATCGGTGAGATCGGCTTTGGCGATGAACTCAGCCCTGTTTTAAGGGACAGACTGCCGCAGGTCTGCGGGGAACTTGAAAACACGATCAAAGAAATCTTATGGGAGGAAAGCATTGATGCATGATACTTTTTTAAATCAGAACTTATATGAATCCATTACGGATCTGTGCAAAGACAGCTTTATATCAAAAATTTTGAATTTAAGGATCTCGGTACATCGGAACAGCCACATATGCGAAGAGAGCCTCCGGGACTATTTTGCCGACAGAAAAAGCGGACTCATCGGGGATTGGACAAACATTTTGGTCCTTAAGCAGGAAATGGAGCCCCTTACCGCGACCATAGAGCAGATCGACGGGGAAAAACTTCCGTGAATATGGACTTAAAAGAACCTGCAGCCACATATATTTAAAAAATAAGGTCCGTAAATCACCGGCTGCCTGTCTTCCGGCCAAGCATTTCAGACAGTGCCGGTCACTGAGGCAAAAACCCCGTGGGCCGGCAGGATAAAGCAGGGAATCTGCCGATGAAACCCATTCAAAAAGTGTATTCATATTTAGGGAGGTATTTTGATGGAACTGAATTTATTTCTGGATTTTATTGGTAACAGTGTGAAGGAAATCAACAGGGATGTGGTGAAGCTTCAGACCAACCAGTATCAGAATGCCGCTGACCTGCTGGATCATTTGAGCAGTGAGGTGGTCATGCTGGAAAACCACATCAAATATTTCACACAGTCCAATCATCTGAGCATGGAAGAAATACCGGATCCGTTCCGGCATATCTATGCCAGTGAGGCGCCGGAGGAGGAAAATAACGTAAGATATTTTACCCTGGATGAACTGTCCCAATATAACGGAGAGAACGGTGCTCCCGCCTATGTTGCGGTTAACGGCGTTGTATATGATGTGACCGATAATTCTGTCTGGATGGGAGGGAGCCACTTTGGGCTCAGCCCCGGAAGAGATCTGACAAATGAATTTGAGACTTGTCATCCGGGAGCAATGGTTTTAAGCGTACTGCCCATCGTCGGTTATTTAACTCTGGTGTAAAGTTGGTGATATATCTGGATTCAGAGAAATACAGCTGTCCCTGTCGGGAAGTGAGATTGAAAACCACGGCAAGTCTTGTTGACAGGGTGAAGCTCGTGATCGCGGATCATGGGCTTCAAAAGAGAACTCTTGTCTGGCTTGAGTTAAACGGCTGCACAGGAAATACGATTTCCCTGCTGGATGGGGAATATCCGGATTTTCAGTATCTGCTTACACAAATGACAAATTTCGTATTCAGCAACAGCCTGATCGCTTCCGAAGGGAATGAGGCAATGGATCAGCTGTTTCAGGTGATCGGCAGCGATTACATTCTCGCGGTCGAGGGAGCCGTAGCCTTAAAGGATAACGGCCGGTATCACATCATCGGAAGGCATAACGGAAGGGAGGTCACGGGCCTTTATGCGGCTGAGCGGCTGGGGGAACATGCGGCCCATGTGATTGCCGTGGGAGCGTGTGCGTCACACGGCGGCGTTTCGGCTGCAAGGCCGAATCCGGCGGGATGCGTGGGTGTGCAGGATGTGTTGCAGAGAAAGGTGATCAAATTGCCGGGCTGTCCGTGTCATCCGGACTGGTTTATGGGCACCCTGGCCTATCTGCTGCTGTATGGGGAGCCTCCCCTTGATAACAGGGACCGCCCGCTGATGTTTTACAGCACCACCATCCATGACAGATGTCCGAGACGGTCTTATTTTGATGATGGAATTTTTGCGACCAGGCTTGGGGAAGAGACCTGCATGTTTATGCTGGGCTGCCGGGGGCCTGTCACACAGATCGACTGTCCCATCCGCCAGTGGAACGGGCATGTGAACTGGCCCATCGGAAGCGATTCCGTCTGCATCGGATGCGCCCAATTCGGTTTTCCTGACGCCATGGAACCGTTTATCACTTATGACAGTACGAGGGGGGAATGAACATGCCGGAAAGAATAACGATAAACCCTGTGACCCGCATCAACGGGTTTATGGAAATAGAGGCTGAAATTGAAGATCAGGCCATAAAGGATGCGAAGACAAAGGGGCTGATGTTCCGGGGCCTTGAGAAAATGCTGGTTGGCAGGAGCCCTTTTGATTCCGTTTATTTCACCCAGCGCATCTGCGGAATATGCTCCACCGCCCATTCTGTGGCATCTTCCATTGCCCTGGAGGATGCGATGGGCATAGTGCCCACCCAACAGGGAAGATATTTAAGAGACCTCATTCATGCATGCGAGTTTTTTCAGAATCACCTGAGGCATTTTTACCAGTATACGCTTCCGGATTATGTGAAGCTGCCGGAAGCGTACCCGCTGTTTCAGATGGATCACAGCGATTACAGGCTCCCCGGAGAGATAAACGCCCGGATGGTAAATGATTATTTTAAATCCCTTGAGCTGAGCCGGAGCGCTCATCAGATGCTGGCCATACTGGGAGGGAAGGCTCCCCACAATCACGGGATCTTTATCGGAGGAATTACATCACAGGCGACGGCGGATAAAATAATCGCCATAAAGTCCATTCTTCATAACATCGGACAGTTCATTGCGGATATAATGATCCGCGACGTATATACCATCGGAGAGTACTATTCCGAATACTATCACATGGGCGGAGGATACGGCAATTTTCTCAGCTACGGCTGCTTTGACAATTACAGGGATTTGGGGACCCTGTATGTGGATCCTCTTGTTTATTCAAATAACCAGGTGACCCCTTTTGATCCTGACCGGATCACTCAGGAGAATGAATATGCCTGGTTTAATGAATACAATGAACCGGATTTGGACAAACCGCAGGCATATTCCTGGATAAAGGCGCCCAGATACGACAATATTCCCTATGAGGTAGGCCCTCTGGCCAGGCAATGGCTTACCGGTGAATACAGAAACGGAATATCTGCCATGGACAGGACCGTAGCCAGGGTGCTGGAAGCCAGAAAGATCGTGACGGTAATGAACACACTCATCGATAACCTGATTCCCGGAGTATCCCTGCAGGAGGAATACGCAGTTCCTGAAATCTCAATGGGAAGGGGACTGGTGGACACCACAAGGGGGGCGCTGGGCCATTGGATTTATATTGAAAACAGCAAGATCGCCTTTTATCAGATCATAACGCCGTCCGCGTGGAATTTATCGACCCAGACGGAGCATATGAAGGGAACTGCGGAACAGGCTCTCATCGGAGCGCCGGTGGGCAGAACAGATATGCCTGTGGAGATCGGCAGGATCATACGGTCCTATGACCCGTGCGTATCCTGTGCAACACACGTTTTCTCACGAGGAAAGCTGGTCCACAAAGCCCAGGTCGTATGATCCCTGAAAAGGGATGATCACCACCACGGCCCCTGTTTTTATTTGGCATCCGTCTGTATTGCTGCAATGAGAGCCCGCTTCTGGTAATTGGGGCAGGAAAGCTGCTGGATATATTTGAGGACGG
The DNA here is from genome assembly GCA_041223105.1 of Lachnospiraceae bacterium 54-53. Taxonomy (GTDB): domain Bacteria; phylum Bacillota; class Clostridia; order Lachnospirales; family Lachnospiraceae; genus Lacrimispora. The sequence goes on along the minus strand of JBCLPO010000001.1, from coordinate 596,393 downwards.
CCTGATTGTGAATGCCGGCGGTCTTTCTGCTCAATTCCATTTTGTTCTCTTCGGTTTTCGGGTAATATACGATAATGTTCATTGCGGATGACTCCAAATATAGGGTTAGTATAATGTATGATGTTCGGCGTGTCCCGTATGTTTTGTATGGGTTTGCGGAACCGGATTTTTGTTGACAGGAAGGAAGTAGCCCATGGAAACCAGAAAAGAACAGTTCGCTGTCTATTCGAGAAAGTCAAAATTTACTGGCAAGGGGGAAAGCATCGGCAATCAGATTGAGCTTTGCAGACAGTATATTTCCTCCCATTACGGAGCCGGGGCGGCGGACAGCGCTTTCCTGTATGAGGATGAGGGGTTTTCCGGGGGGAATTTAGACCGGCCTCAGTTTAAGAAAATGATGCAGGAGGCGAAAAAAGGGAAATTCACGGCAATCGTCTGCTACCGGCTGGACAGGATCAGCCGCAATATCGGTGACTTTGCCAATCTCATCGAAGAATTGAATGAGCTTCACATTTCCTTCATTTCCATAAAAGAACAGTTCGACACGTCTTCCCCCATGGGGAGGGCCATGATGTATATCGCCTCGGTCTTTTCCCAACTGGAAAGGGAGACCATAGCGGAGCGGATCCGTGACAACATGCATGAGCTCTCCAAGAGCGGAAGATGGCTGGGTGGGAATACCCCTACCGGATATAAGTCGGAAAGCGAGTCGACTGTGACGGTGGATGGAAAGGTAAAAAAGGCTTATAAGCTCCGGCTGATTCCGGAGGAGGCAAAGGTGGTGAAGCTGATTTACCGGAAGTTCCTGGAAACCGGATCCCTGACCCGGACAGAGACTTATCTGATCCAGAACGGATACAAAACCAAATACGGCCGTTTATTCAGCCGTTTTGCGGTAAAGGGGATCCTGTCCAATCCGGTATACATGGTGGCGGACCAAGACGCTTACGAATACCTTCGTGATAAACAAGTGGATCTGTTTGCAGGGGAAGAGGAATTTGACGGTACCTGCGGGGTCATCGCCTACAACCGTACCCTTCAGAAGCCGGGAAAAACTCATGAAATGAAAGATATGGAGGAGTGGGTGGTTGCGGTGGGGAAGCATGAGGGAATAATTCCCGGCGGCCTGTGGGTCAGTGTCCAGCGGATTTTGGAGCAGAACAAGTCTAAAAATTACCGGAAGCCCCGCAGCAATGTGGCTCTGCTGTCCGGGATCCTGTTTTGCGGCAGCTGCGGGGATTATATGCGGCCAAAGCTTTCCGGCCGCAGCAATGCCCGGGGAGAGCAGATGTATTCTTATCTGTGCACCATGAAGGAAAAAAGCCGGATGAAGTGCTGCGCAATGAAAAATGCGGACGGCAATCTGCTGGACCGGCTGGTGATCGGGGAAATCAAAAAAATATCCGAGGATGAGGGAGAATTCCGGAGCCAGCTTGACCGGAGCGCGAAGATCATTGAAGACAGCAGGCAGGAGTCTGAAGAGGAGCTTTCCCGCCTGAAGGAGGAAATTGGCAGTACGGAAGGGGAAATCGCCGGATTGGTGTCTTCCCTGGGAAAAGCCGCAGGAACGGCGGCAGAGGAATACATTGTAAAGCAGATCGACGAGCTGCACAAAAAGAAGGAAGGCCTGGAAAAGAGGGCAGGGGAACTGGAAGAGGCAGCCGCAAGCCGGGAGCTTTCCGAACTTGAGTTTCAGCTGCTGAAGGGAATGCTTTCTTCCTTCCGTGAAGTCATTGATACCATGGATATCCGGCAGAAGCGGGCGGCTGTCCGCCTCCTGGTGAAAAAAGCCGTGTGGGATGGGGAAAATATACATTTATACTTATTCGGATCCGAAGAGCCGTCAGGTGACCATAGCAAATGAGATCCTAATGCTTCTTCGTGCGAATAAAAAATATTCAAAAGAAGTGTCTTTGTTTGAACCCATCGGCGTAGACAAGGATGGAGAAACCGTAAGTCTTGTAGATGTCATTGAAATGGAGAATAAGGAGACCCTGGAAACCATAATATTGAAACAGGATATAAAGGAATTGTACGAAGCGTTTGACAGCTGCTTAAAGGACAATGAAAAAACCATAATCGGCATGCGGTACGGGCTGCATGGGGGAAAGGAGTATACACAGCGGGAGATTGCGGATTTAATGGGAATTTCCAGGTCCTATGTATCCAGACTGGAAAAGAAGGCTCTGGAGCGCCTTCGGGCAGAATTAAAAAAAAATGGTTCATGAGAGATCCGATTATAAAAAATATATAAAAATTGCATAAAAATTTCATTGACTTTTCATGAAAAGGCTGATATAATGCAAATAAGTTAATAGTGAATGGATTGTTACTGGGAAGCAGGCAAAACCAATTTTGATTATAGAAAATAGGCATATATTTTCGTGGTCAGAATTGGTTTTTTTTATTTACAGGTGGGGGCATTTATGAAAATTGATAAAATCATCAATAATAATATTGTCAGCGCGCTGGAGCCGGATGGAAACGAAGTCGTTGTAATGGGAAGAGGGATCGGATTTGGTGCAAAGCCGGGAAAAGAGATCCTGGAGAATAAGATCGAAAAGGTGTTCCGTCTGGACGGGCAGAACAGCCTGGATAAGTTCAAGGAGCTGCTGGTAAATCTTCCTCTTGAGCATATCCAGGTTTCCGCAGAGATCATAAATTACGCCAAAAGCGTTTTGAACAGAAGCCTGAATGAGAATATTTTTATAACATTGACGGATCATATTAATTTTGCCATTCACCGTTTCAGGCAAAGGATGGTTTTTTCCAATCCTCTCCTCAATGACATAAAGGCTTTTTACAAGGAGGAGTATTTGATCGGCGAATACGCGGTGGCTCTGATCGAGCGGACCATCGGCGTAAAGCTGCCGGTGGATGAGGCCGGGTTCATCGCGCTTCATATTGTGAACGCAGAATTCAATACCGTCATGCGGGATACTATCGATATTACGAATCTGATACAGAATGTGGTGAGGATCGTAAAGGAGTATTTTGTGATGGAACCGGACGAAGCCTCTCTGAATTATCAGCGGTTCGTCACCCATTTAAGGTTTCTGGCACACAGGATCGTGGCCAAAGAGCTGCTCAACAGCGGCAATGCTGAATTCAACCATTTTATTTCCGGAATGTATCCCGAAGAGTACAAATGCAGTTTGAAAATCCGGGATTATATACTTGAAACTTACCATCATCATGTGACGGAAGAGGAGACCGCATATCTGGCGGTCCACATTAAAAGACTGAGGCTCTGAGAGAAAGGAGAACTAACTGACATGTTTGATTCATGGAAGAAAATTTTTGGAGGGGAAGGTGAGAAAGAGAGAGAGAGGATCCTTGCACCGGTGGAAGGAAGGACCGTGCCCTTAAGTGAAGTCAGCGACCCTGCCTTCAGCCAGGAGATTCTGGGAAAGGGAGTTGCCATTGTTCCGGCAAAGGGAAGGATTGTGGCGCCGGCCGACGGCGTTTTGACCGTCATGTTCGAAACAAAGCATGCGGTCAGCATTACCAGCGATAATGGAGCCGAAATCATCGTTCATGTGGGACTGGATACGGTTAACTTAAAGGGAGAGCATTATACCTCCTATAAGAAGCAGGGAGACCGGGTGAGAGCGGGAGAACTTCTTCTTGAGTTTGATATGGAAGCCATAAAAAAGGCGGGGTATGACCTGATTACGCCGGTCATAGTCTGCAATTCACCTGAATATCCGGATATGGTATGCTACGCGGGGATGCAGGTGAAGGAACTTGAACCAATCATTGAACTGTAGGTGCTTGAATGAGGGAGTATTTGTTTGAAATAAAAGATCCCATGGGGCTTCATGCCAGGCCGGCTTCCATGATTTTCATGGAGGCCAGGAAATACCGCTGTACCATAGAGGCGCAGTGGAGGGCGGAGAAAGCGGATTGCAAAAGCCTTCTTTCGCTGATGGGGCTTGAAGTAATGGGAGGCGATGCGGTTCTTTTCCGGTTTGACGGAGAGGATGAGGAAGCCGCTGCCGCTGCGGTCAAGGCCGTACTGGAACGCTTATGATCTGAACCCGTATTTTTTCGGGAATGGATAAAAAATGTCCGGTAGGACAAAAAAGAAAGGGGTTTCTTTATTATGATGAAGTATTTTCAAAAACTGGGCAAGTCGTTGATGCTGCCGGTAGCCTGTCTGCCTGCGGCGGGCATTCTCATGGGGATTGGTTACTGGATCGATCCCACAGGATGGGGGGCGAACAGTGCCATTGCGGCATTTTTAATCAAGGCAGGCGGCGCCATCATAGACAACATGGCGATTCTGTTTGCTATCGGTGTGGGCGTCGGAATGGCCGATGACCATGAAGGCACTTCCGCCCTGGCAGCTCTTGTTTCCTGGCTGATGATCCAGACCATCCTCTCTCCCGGCGTGGTTGCCATGCTCAAGGGCGTGGATGTCAGCGAAGTAAATGCCGCCTTCGGAAAGATCGGAAATCAGTTTATCGGTATCGTTTCCGGTATTATCGGCTCCTCCTGCTATAACAGGTTTAAAAATACCAGACTTCCGGATGCCCTGGCCTTTTTCAGCGGCAAACGGTCGGTTTCCATTGTAACCGCTCTGGTTTCCCTGGTTGCATGTCTGGTTTTATTTTTCGTATGGCCGGTCGTATATTCCGGACTGGTTGCATTTGGCAAGGGAATCCTTGGTTTAGGGGCCATAGGAGCAGGTATTTACGGCTTCTTCAACCGTCTTCTGATCCCGGTAGGGCTTCATCATGCCCTGAATTCCGTGTTCTGGTTTGATGTGGCCAGTGTGAATGACCTTGGTAATTTCTGGGCGGGCACAGGTGTGCTGGGCCAGACAGGCCAGTACATGACAGGCTTTTTCCCGGTCATGATGTTCGGACTTCCTGCGGCGGCTCTTGCCATGTACCATACCGCAAAGCCGGGAAGAAAGAAAAATGCATATGGGTTATTGCTTGCGGCGGCAGTCTGTTCCTTTTTTACCGGTGTGACCGAGCCTTTGGAATTCGCATTCATGTTCCTTGCGCCGGGTCTGTACTTAATACACGCAATTTTAACGGGCATTTCCCTGGCCATCTGCGCCATGCTTCCGGTGCGTGCGGGCTTTAATTTCAGCGCAGGCTTTGTAGACTGGTTTTTAAGCTTTAAGGCCCCCATGGCTGTTAATCCGCTGTTCATTATCCCCATAGGACTTATTTACGCGGTTATTTATTATTTTGTGTTCCGTCTGGCAATCTTAAAGTTCAACTTCAAGACCCCGGGGCGTGAGGATGACGATGTGGATGAATCTGTGATCACACTTGCCAATAGCAATTATACCCAGGTGGCCTCCATCATTTTGGAGGGAGTCGGCGGCAAGGGCAATGTGACGGGCATCGACAACTGCATCACCAGATTAAGGCTTGAAATCCTTGATTACACCCTGGTGGATGAAAAGAAGATCAAGTCGGCAGGAGTGGCTGGCGTGATCAGGCCCGGAAAGAACAGCGTCCAGGTGATCGTAGGCACCCAGGTGCAGTTTGTGGCCGATGAATTTAAAAAGCTTTGCAAATAAGCGAGTGTATTTGAGAGCAGGGGCGGATGAACGTCCCTGCTCTTGTCATGTCCGGGTGAAAAATGCTTGAACCCTGTTTCCAAATTTGGTACAATAGAGAGAAAAACCGAGCAGAGGATAAAAAGTAAATGGAAGAGAATAAAAATAAAGTACAGGAAGAGCCATTTGACCTGAAAAAAGAAATTTTTGAATGGGTAAAGATCATTATAATGGCTGCAGTCATCGCTCTCTGCATAAATACCTTTCTCATCGCCAACAGCCGGGTGCCCTCCGGTTCCATGGAGACCACCATCATGACGGGAGACCGGGTGATCGGCTCCAGGCTGGCCTACAAATTCGGGGAAGATCCTGTCCGGGGAGACATCGTGATTTTCGATCACAGGACAGGCCCGGGAAATAAGGAAACCCGCCTCGTTAAGAGAATCATCGGCCTTCCCGGCGAAACGGTGGATATAAAGAATGACCACATCTACATCAATGGTTCGGAAACTCCTATGGAGGAGACCTACCTGCCGGAGCCAATGGAAACGGAGGATTTCCATTTTGAGGTGCCGGAAGGCTGCTATCTGATGCTGGGCGACAACCGGAATAATTCCGCCGACGCCAGATACTGGCCGGATCCCTACGTACCGGAGGGCCGTATACTGGCAAAAGTTTTGTTCCGTTATTATCCGGGATTCAAGAAAATCAGGTAGCAAAAGACTCAGGTGATCAACGGGAGGCAATTTTGTGGTTCGTACAAAAAAGATAAAGGCAGTTAAAAGAAAGAGTGAAAGGGCGGTTTTGTGGTCGGTTCTCTTTCTGTTCCTTCTTTACTGCGTTTCCATGTATTGGATGACAGGCGGATTATGCATGTTTAAGGGATTACTTGGGATTCCGTGTCCCGGATGCGGGGGAACAAGGACCATGCTTCTGCTGGCGAAGGGAGATGTTTCCGGGGCCATGGAATTAAACCCTTCCGCACCCCTCCTTTTTATCTGTCTGCTGAATGAGATCCGTGTGAATTATTTTAAAAACGGGAATAAAAAAACGGCCGGCTTCCTTCTGGCCGCCGGAGTTTTTGTGTCAGTCATTGTATATGCGGTGAGAATGAGCATGTACTTTCCTTTTAAGGAGCCTTATGTTTTTAACGGTCAGTGTTTATTGATTAAATTTCTCAGAGCCTTCCACATCTGATTGTGTTTTTTAAAAAACAGGAAAAAATATACCAATTTTCGACTTTTTATGCTATAATGAAAATCGCTGTATGAATCTGCTTTTTGACTAAGGAGGGAAAGTATGGAAAACGATAACAACGTAAGCTACCAGGAGGCTCATTATTCAGCATCTGATCCGAACAAAAGCGTAATGACCATGGGTGAATGGATCGTCACATTGATTGTGCTGATGGTTCCATGTGTCAATGTAATCATGATGTTTGTCTGGGCTTTTGGAAACGGCAATGAAAACCGTAAAAATTTTTGCAGGGCAAATCTGATTATGACTGCTATCGGTGCTGTTCTTGTGATCATTTTATACGTAACTGTTTTCGCCAGTATAATCGCTGCAGGCGGTTATTATTAAAAAAAGAGAAGAGATCGCGAGATCTCTTCTCTTTTTGCGCAAAGGGGCCTACAGGAAATTGGCAAAGACGGAGGCGAATATCACCGTGCAAAGCCCGGAGGTAGCGATGGCAAGACTGCTCATGGCGCCCTCGATTTCTCCCATTTCCATGGCTTTTGTGGTGCCCACCGCGTGGGCGGCGGAGCCTATGGCAATACCTTTTGCAACAGGGTCCGTAATTTTAAATACCCTGCACACCGTTTCTGCGATCATGCTTCCCAGAATTCCGGTTATAATGATACTGGCCACAGTGATGGTGACAAGGCCCCTCATCTCTTCCGAAATGCCCATGGCGATGGCCGTGGTAATGGATTTGGGAAGAAAGGTGACGTACTGCTCATGGTTTAAGTCAAAGATCAGGGCCAGAAGCAGTACGGTGGTCATGGTGGTGAGGACACCGGTGAGAGTGCCCGCAACAATGGCTTTGGAATGCTTTTTTAGCAGCTCCAGCTGACGGTAGAGAGGGACGGCCAGACAGATGGTGGCCGGAGTCAGAAGATAGCTGATATATTTGGCGCTGACGTCATAGGCTTCATAATCGATTTGAAATACGGTGAGAAATACCATAACCACCAGTATGGATATCAACAGGGGGTTAAAAATGGCAAATTTGAACCTCTTCTTTAAACGGATACCCGCTTCATAGCCTAAAATGCTGATCACCGCTCCGAAAAACAGAAAATTATTCACTGCATTACTCATCACTTTGCGCCCTTTCTTCTTCCTTTCCGCCCATAAAAAACTGAGTCACTTTTCCGGTTGCCACCATGACGACTACGGTGGAAAGCATGGTGATGACCACAAAGGGAACCAGTATGGGACGCAGCTTTCCCCAGGAGTCAAGAAGCCCCACGGCCGCCGGTATGAACATCAGCGGCATGATATCGATCAAAAAGATGCTCACATCTTCGACAGCTTCTAAAGGGATGATTCTTGTCCTTAAGCCGATGAGAAGCAGTATCAGGCCGTAAATGCTGGCGGGGACCGGAAGAGGTACAAATAAATGTATGATCTCTCCCACAAGGGATATGAAAAGAATGATGCTGAATTGTCTGATGTATTTCATGTGAAAGCCTCCTGCGATTCCTGTCGATTTTTCAACTATGCACCATCCTAAACTTTATTTTGCGGCTTGTCAAATGTTTTTATTGACGAATCTTTTTTTATTGGCAATTTCAGGATTAAGAAGGTATAATGAATCGTATGATAGAAAAAAAGGAGTTAAGGAAGCAGGATGGCCGGTATGGAGTTTGGTATCTTATATTTTTTACAGTCACTGCGCACCCCCTGGCTGGATGCATTCATGAAGGGAATAACCGGTCTCGGAGATCATGGAATATTCTGGATCATCACCGGTTCGGTTCTTTTATGCTTTAAAAAAACAAGGACTGCCGGTTTATGCGTCATTTTTTCTCTGGCCGCAGGTTATATAGCGGGAAATACGGTTTTAAAAAATCTGGTGGCAAGGGAACGGCCGTGCTGGATTGACACCGGTGTTCCTCTGCTGGTAAGAAATCCCAGGGACTATTCCTTTCCGTCGGGCCATACCCTGTCGGCTTTTGAAGGATCGGTCAGCATCTGGCTTTATCACCGCAGATGGGGCGTTCCCTTCCTGATTCTGGCAGGGCTGATCGCATTTTCCAGAATGTATTTGTTTGTGCATTTTCCGACGGATATTCTGGGCGGCATGATCCTCGGCATTCTGATCGCCCGGCTGGTCCGCTGCGGATTGGAGCGGGCAGGAGTGTCTTAAAAAAAGTACTTGCATTCCGGCTGATCTATGGTATACTGGTGGCGTTACAAAATACAATAATTTAAGTCGCAGAGTAGACTTGTGTGCGTTAAGTGCCGGCTGAACAGGGAGTTGTCAGCCGGACGAAAAGATTTTCTTGCGGTACACGAGTCGCATCCCGCTGCATCAGAAGATAGGTATATTATCTCCGGTTGTAGTTTGAGGTCTGCAAAGGAGGTATTTTTTTATGAAAAAATTCGCCACTTTGTTCACCGATTCTTACAGAGAGCTGAAGTCTGTAAGGACCATCACCACCGCAGCCATGTTTGCTGCCATCTCCATTATTCTGGGCATGTATTCCATTAATGTGGGAAATACCATCAGGATCAGTTTCTCCTCCATTCCCAACGGGATCATGGCTTACTTATTCGGCCCGGTAGCCGGCGGCCTTTTTTCCGCAAGCCTGGATGTGCTGAAGTATTTGCTGAAGCCGGCGGGCGCTTTTTTCCCCGGACTGACCATGGTTACCCTGCTGGCCGGTGTCATGTATGGCTGCATGTACTACAAAAAGCCCATTACATTAAAGCGGGTCCTGGTTTCCAAGCTGCTCGTCATGCTGGTCTGCAATGTGCTGCTCAATACCCTGTGCCTGTCCATCCTTTACGGCAAGGGCTTTATGGTGCTTCTGCCTGCCAGGGCGGTCAAGAACCTGGTCATGTGGCCCATTGATTCCATGATTTTTTATACCATGATAAAAGCCATGGAGACCATGGGGATCTTCCGGACCATACGGGGCCCGCGGATGGCGGGAACGAAATAAAAGAAAGGCTTCTGTGAAATCCATAGACAGAAGCCTTTTTTCATACTATAATCTTAAGTATTGCATCATAGGATGGATTGGGGCCGATGACAGACAGCTTAAAAAGGAATGATGTAGAATGACGAAAAAGCCGATCAGGGGCATTTTTTTTGATATAGACGGAACACTGCGGGATTTTGAAACGGGAAGGATCCCGGACAGCGCAAAGGAGGCACTGGCGGCGGCGAAAGAGGCGGGGATCCTGCTGTTCATCGCAACCGGGCGCCATAAGCTTGAGATGGAAGAGGAGAACCTGCTGGAAGGGCTCTTTTTCGACGGCTATGTGACACTGAACGGGCAGTACTGCTATTGCGGGGACCGGGTTGTCCATGAGCTGCCCATAAATCCAGCGGCAGTTGAACGCACTCTGGAGATCCTTGAGGAGGAGCCGTTCCCCTGTATGTTTATGGAAGAGGACCGGATGTACATCAACATGGTAAATCCGGCGGTGGAGAGCGCCCAGTCGGGGATCGGGACCAGCCTCCCTCCTGTTTCAGATGTGGAACGGGCCAGAAACCGGCGCATATACCAGATCATTCCCTATGTTTCAGCGGATGCGGAGCTGAGACTTAAGGAGCAGCTTGAGGGCTGTGAGTTCATACGATGGCATGACGGCATGGCATTTGATGTCATCCCGGCGGAGGGGAGCAAATGGGAGGGTATCCTCCGGATGGCAGAACATTACGGTCTTTCCCCGGAGGAAACGGCGGCCATCGGTGACGGAGGAAACGATGTCTCCATGCTGTCCGGGGCCGGCCTTGGGATCGCCATGGGAAATGCGCCGGATGAAGTCAAAAAAGCCGCCTGCCATGTTACGGATTCAATAGAAAAGGATGGCTTGAAAAAGGCTGTCTTCTATATATTAGATCATAATTCTTTAGGAGGAATGAGCCATGAGTGACCTTAACTGTACTCAGAATTGCAATACTTGCGGGGAAAGCTGTACAAGCAGACAGGAGGAAAAGACCAGTTTTCTGGAACCCTTAAATCCGTCCAGCACGGTGAAGAAGGTGATCGGCGTTGTAAGCGGAAAGGGCGGGGTCGGAAAATCACTGGTAACTTCCCTGATGGCCGTGCGCATGAATGGGAAGGGATATAAAACAGCCATACTGGATGCGGATATTACCGGGCCTTCCATTCCAAAAGCCTTTGGCCTTTCGGATAACGGCATAGGCATGACGCCGGACGGGCTTATGATCCCGGCAACCTCTGCCGCGGGAATCGAAGTGATGTCGGCAAACCTGATCCTGGATCATGAAACGGACCCGGTGATCTGGAGAGGACCGGTGATCGCAGGAGCCGTAAAACAGTTCTGGCAGGAGGTTTTGTGGGAGAATATAGACTTCATGTTTGTGGACATGCCTCCGGGAACCGGCGATGTGCCCCTGACCGTGTTCCAGTCCCTTCCTCTGGATGGGATCGTCATCGTGACATCTCCCCAGGAGCTGGTTTCCATGATCGTTGCAAAGGCCGTCAATATGGCGAAAAAGATGAATATTCCCATACTCGGTCTGATTGAAAATATGAGTTACCTGTCATGTCCCGACTGCGGGAAAAAGATTTCCGTATTCGGTGAGAGCCATATCGATGAAACCGCAGAGGAAAACGGTATTCCGGTGCTGGCCAGAATTCCCATTGATCCGGCGATTGCAGGAGCAGTGGATGAGGGCACCGTGGAGTATGTGGAGGCGCCGTGGCTTGATGAAGCCGTTGCGGCGGTTCTGGCCGTTTAAGTGTTTTCATGCGTTTGAGGTATAAGAATGAATATTAATATGAATCCCAACAGTGAATTAATCCAGTCCATTGTGAATGTGCCTAATTTAGTCCAGGTGCCGGATCCGCTGATGGAGCAGGCCTATCAGTTCCAGGAAGCCATGATGATGTATACCTGCGCCATCCGGGAGATAAAAACAAAACTGGAGGTATTAAATGATGAACTGTCGGTAAGGAACTCCAGAAACCCCATGGAACTGGTGAAATCCAGGGTGAAGAAGCCCACAAGCATTGTGGAGAAGCTGCAGCGCAGAGGATATCCGGTTTCATTGGAATCCATGATGGAGCATCTGGACGATGTGGCGGGGATCAGGGTCATCTGCTCCTTTCTCGATGATATTTATGGGGTGGCGGAGATGCTGGCCCGTCAGGATGATGTGCATATCATCGCCATCAAGGACTATATCCAGAATCCCAAGAGCAACGGGTACCGGAGCTATCACATGATCGTGGAGATTCCCGTATTTTTCTCCGACCAGAAAAAGTGGATGCGGGTGGAAGTACAGATCCGCACCATTGCCATGGATTTCTGGGCGAGCCTGGACCATCAGCTGAAGTATAAAAAAGAAGTTGAGGATAATTCTGAAGAGATCAGCGTTGAACTGCGGGAGTGCGCGGATGTGATCGCCCGGACCGATGAGAGAATGCTGAAAATAAGAAAAAAGATCGAGGACCAGGGGATCATGGTCACGAAATAGGGGCAGGAAACTGCCCCTATCATTTATATGGTAAGCTTACGGTAAAAATGGTTCCGGTTTCAGGGGTGCTGGTAACACTTATCTTCCCCTTGTGCTGGTCTATGATGGTCTTGGCGATGGAAAGACCCAGTCCGTATCCCCCTTCTTTACGGACCCTTGATTTGTCCGTACGGTAAAACCGTTCGAAGATGTGCTTCTGTTCCCCGGGAGGGATGGGTTCGCCGGTGTTTTGGACGGTCAGAAGGCAGGAATGGGGAAATCTTTTTAAACGGATGAAAACAGAACCGTCCTTTCCCGCATATTTGCAGGCATTGTCCAGAAGGATGGTGATCACCTGCTTCAGCTGGGTTTCACAGCCTACCAGGGATATGCCCGGATCAATATCATTTTCCAGCCGGACCTTATTTTCAAAGGCCACGGATTCAAAGAGCAGGACGCCGTTCAGCACCAGATCGCTGAAGTCCAGAGGGAGCTTTGTTATCTGAGCCGTCTGGACGGTTCCGGCGTCGGAACGGGCCAGGAAAAGAAGCTCTTCCACCAGCTGTTTCATCCGGGCTGTTTCCTCTTTCGTGTTATCCAGCCATTTTTCCTGTTCCCCGATGGTAGATTTCCTGTGGGCGGAGAGGATATCCAGATTGGCCAGAATCACGGTAAGGGGAGTTTTTAATTCATGGGAGGCGTCGGCAATAAACTGATTCTGCTGCTGCCATGCGGTTTCCACAGGCTTTAAGGCCAGGCGGGAAAGGAAAAGACTCAGGATCAGGAAAAGAACAACCGCCACCAGGAAGACCAGCAGACAGTTGATCACCAGGGATTTTAAGTTGTTCCATTCATAGCTTTGATCCGCGAACCCGATTTTAGTCCCTTCCATGGTGTCGATTTTAAGGTAGCGGAGGGAATAATCCTCAAGGACTCCCTGGCGGGTGCCCTTTGCATCCACCAGCTGTATGAGCGTGGAGGCCAGCTCTTCGGTAACCGTGATGTTATTTTCCCAAAGGTTTTTTATGGAATTATCACTGTTTAAGGTCACCACAAAGACGGGGGTCAGGGGCGGCAGGTTTTCCTTTGGCCTGCGTCCGAATTCCACCTTGTCCGGCGGCTGGTTGGACCGGTCCCGGTCAACGGCCTGCATGAGGGTCATTTCCGTCTGGCGTTCAATGCGCTTTACATTGGCATAGTAAAACATGCCCAGCACCACGGCCAGGATACTGATCACAAAGGTCATGTTTATTAAGATAAACTGCCCTCTTAATTTCCTGATCATGCCCGATCCTCCAGGCGGTACCCGACTTTGCGGACGGTCCCGATCTCCACCCCGGAGCCCACGAAGTTCAGCTTTTTCCTCAGAAAGGAAATATAGGCCTCCACATTGTTGTCCTCCGCGTCGGAATCATTGCCCCATACCTTGGATATGAGAGTGTCCTTGGAAATGATTTTGCCGGAGTTGCTCATAAGAATCTTCAAGACTTCAAATTCCTTGTAACCCAGATGGATGGATTTGGAACCGCAGCTTAAATCATTGGCGGACAGGTTTAAGATCAGATCCCCGAATTTCATTTCTTCGACAATGACCTCTCCCTGACGGCGGGAAAGAGCGCGGATGCGGGCCAGCAGCTCTTCCGGAACAAACGGCTTTGTCATGTAGTCGTCCGCCCCCTTGTCCAGGCCGGTCACCTTGTCCCGGATGTCATCCCTGGCGGTCAGCATCAGGACCGGCGTCTGGCTGTGGGCTTCCCTCAGCTTCCGCACCACCTGAAAGCCGTTTTCGCCCGGAAGCATCACATCCAGAACGATCACGTCATATTCGCCGGATAAGCCGCAGTATAAGCCGTCGGTCCCGTTATATACGATATCGGCCTGATAATGCTGTTCCTTCATAATCTGTCCCAGCGCTTCGGCCAGTCTCACTTCATCTTCCACGATCAGTACCTTCATGATTGATTTCTCCTTTAATCTATATTATGAACCGGTTAATAACTATTATAAATTGTTCCCTCTGTTAAGGCAATCTTACATTTACCATAATCATAAAGGATCAAGCTTAAAATACACTGAAATGGTGCTCCGGACCATGGCGCCGCAGACAGGATAACGCGTTTGAACCTGCGGGGAGGGATCCCTGAAATTGTGCATCAACTGGATATGCAGGCATATCCGCTTGATTCATCAGGAGGCAAAAAATGGAAACAGGAAAATCAGTTGAGAAATTGCGGTGCCTGTATTATAATTAACTGACAAACAGGAAGGAGGTATGCATAATGAAGAAAAGTATTTCCATCATATGTTATTTCATACTATTGGCGGCAGCAGTGGCCGGAGGTTTCTGGATAGGACGAATTACCGCAGATCCCATAACAGGCACTACGTTTTATGCAACAATTACAGAGATTGATGAAAATAACTTCCTGGTAAACGGATTGGATGTCAATGATATCAATGACCGGGGAGAAGTTTATTTCAGCATAAACAATAAAACGAGGCTGGAATGGAGACATACGGAAATCAGCCGGTCGGATCTGAAGGAAGGGGACAGGATTTCCGTTACGTATACCGGGGAAGTTTTGGAGAGTTATCCGCGGAGAATCGTCAGTCCTGTGATCATGGTCACTCTTTTGGAAGATGAACTTTGAAAGAAAAGCGTCTTTCAAACTTGAATTTGTGAATCAACCGGATATGCCCGCATATCCGGTTGATTCATCAGGAGACAAAAATAAAGGCTGCCGCCCTGTGACTGAAATAAGACTGCTTTAAGGAGCGGTCTTATTTTTTTGCTGAAAGCAGGTGTCGGATTTCAGGTTATTTTCAGGTGAAAATGATAAAATGTGTCGGATAACCGGGAGGCAGAATATTCCCGGTTTCTGCCGGTGCTTTTTTTCGGCCCCGGGCTTCGCCGGTGGAGATATGGCCGGCATGAAAATTTCAGGATAATTTCAGCTGACTGTCACAGAACAGACATATGAGGCTGTTAAAATAAACTGCAGATTTGAAAGATGAGAGGAGACACTTGGATGAACGGACGAAGAATGGCGGCTTCCCTGGCCGTTGTACTGACGGCGACGGCAGTCAGCCCGATCACAGCGGAAGCATCGGCAAATTTTGATTTAAGGAAAAAGGTAATCGGAGTTTCCGGTATCATGAGCATCACAAATATAGATATGACGGTGACCCGGGGGGAGTTTGCCAGCATGCTGGTAAACGCTTCTTCTTACCGCAGTACGGTAAGCGGCACCAGCAATACTTCCGTATTTGCCGATGTGGAAAGAAATCATGAATATGCAGGACAGATCCGGATCGCGGCGGAACAGGGCTGGATGAACGGGTATCTGGGCGGTACCTTCAAACCCGATGAATACATAACCCTTCAGGATGCGGTAAAAGGCGTTCTGGGGCTTTTGGAATATGAAAACTCTGATTTTACAGGAGACCAGACAGGCTCCAGGCTTTCAAAGTACCATTTCCTGGAACTGGATGAGGAACTGAACAAGGAAGCCCAGGAGGTATTGAAGAAGGAAGACTGCATCAACCTGTTTTATAATCTGCTGAAAACGGATACCAAATCCGGCACCATGTTCGGCACGAGTCTGGACTGTGAACTGACCGAAGACGGGGAAATCAATCCCTTTACCATGGTGGACAACAGCTTAAAGGGACCAAAGGTCGTGAGAAGCAAGAGCCGCTTAAGCTCCTATCTGCCGTTTAAACTGAGCGCAGCCAATGTTTATCTTGACGGTGAGGCTGTCTCCAATTCCAGCGACGCTGTAACGGCCGCCTTCGACAGCACGGATGGCGTGCTGGTTTACTATCATAACCTTTCCAAGACCGTATGGCTCTACACCGTTGGAACAGAAAATGAAAGCGGCCGTTCCGCCGTATTCGGGGAAATAACCAACGTTGTTTACGATTCTACAGATCTGATGACGCCAGGCGCCATCATACTGGATGACGGCAACACTTATGAGCTCACCAGCACGGAGATGCAGTTTGCTTTTTCTTCCTATGGAGATCTGCGGGTGGGTGATACAGTAAATCTGGTCTATACATTGTCGACCGACAGTGAAGGAAATGAAACCCGGACTGTCATTGATTATATAGAAGATTAACAGGAGAGGCCGGAATGAAGAAAATCATCCAGAAATTATTTTCAAAAGAAAAGATGAAGAAAAAGAAGGGATCCAAAAGCGGGAAAAAGATTCTGATCATCCTCATCGTGATCCTTGTTTCCCTGGCCGGAGCCGCAGTGGCTTACGGCATGAAAAAGTCCAGGGAGGCATCCGCCGAATCAAATAGTGTGAGGACCGCAACGGTTACGAAGCGGGATATTACCTCCGAGCTTTCCTCCTCCGGAACCATTTCTCCAAAGGATACATATGACATAACCTCTCTGGTGGAGGGGGAGGTCATTTCTGCGGATTTTGAAGAGGGAGATGAAGTGGAAAAGGGCCAGGTCCTTTACCGGATCGATACCTCTTCCATGGAATCGGAAATGACTTCCGTGAACAACTCCCTGACCAGGGCCCAGGAAAGCTATCAGATCGCATTGGAAGATTATAACACCGCTTTAAGCGATTACAGCGGAAATACCTATAAATCCACGGAGAACGGCTACATAAAGACCCTGTCCATTAAGGAAGGAGATAAGATCAGCAGCAATACGGAACTTGCCGCTGTGTACGATGACAGTACCATGAAAATCAAGGTTCCCTTTTTATCGGGAGAAGCGGCCCAGCTGGCGGCCGGGAACGAAGCGGTGCTGACTCTTACGGATACGGGAGAACAGATCCCGGGGGTGGTGGCCTCAGTCAGCAACATGGATGTGACCCTGACCGGAGGCCGCATTGTCCGCTATGTCACCATTGAAGTGACAAATCCGGGCGGCCTTACCACGGAAACCGCGGCAACCGCATCGGTGGGGGATTTTGTCTGCAGCATGGAGGCGACTTTTGAACCGAAGCTGGAAACGACCATGAATGCGGACTTGTCCTCCAGCGTGGAAGTGGGAACCCTTCTGGTTCATGAAGGGGATTATGTTTCAAAGGGAACTCCTATTTTTACCATGGAAAGCAAATCTGCGGATAAGCTGATACGTACCTATAAGGAAACCATGGAAAAAGCGGAGGAGACCCTGGAATCGGCCAAGAGCAAGCTGGAAAGCACCCAGGATACCTATGACAATTACACCATTACCGCCCCCATCTCGGGAAGAGTCATTACAAAGACTGTAAAGGCAGGGGATAATGTCGCAAAAAGCTCCAGCGGGAGCACCACCCTTGCGGTCATCTATGATATGTCCAATTATACCTTCGAGATGTCCGTTGATGAGCTGGATGTAAAATCCGTTGAAGTAGGCCAGAGTGTGGTCATTACCGCGGATGCGGTAAGTGACCAGAGCTTTTCCGGCACGGTCACCAATGTAAGCCTGGAAAGCTCCACCTCCAACGGCGTTACCAATTATCCGGTCACAGTCACTCTGGATGACGGTATGGATGATCTGCTTCCGGGCATGAATGTGGATGGCGTGATCATTCTGGATGAAGCAAAGGATGTGCTGGCCGTGCCGGCCGACGCGCTGATGCGCGGCAATGAAGTATATGTGAAGGATGAAACGGTGAAAGAGGCACAGGGAAATATTCCGGCCGGCTTCCGTTCCGTTGAAGTCACAACAGGACTGATCAGTGAGGATTATGTGGAAATCACCAGCGGACTGGAAGAGAATCAGGAAGTTTACGTAGCGGAATCCACGGTCAGCACCACCCAGGATACCATGATGCCCGGAGGTATGGGCGGCATGGGAGGTATGGGCGGCTCGGGCGGAGGCCCAAGCGGTGGAGGCGGCGGCGCAGGCGGCGGCAGAGGCGGCGGTGCAGGCGGCGGAGGCTGATGGCAGCAGGAGGTAGAAGTGTGACAGAACCCTTGATTGAATTAAAGGATATCTATAAAGTATATCAGATGGGAGGTGAAGAGGTCCGGGCAAGCGACGGCATTTCATTAACCATCTGCCGGGGGGAGTTTGTGGCCATTGTTGGAAAGTCGGGAAGCGGAAAATCCACGCTCATGAATATTATAGGCGCCCTTGATGTGCCGACTTCAGGCGAATATCTTCTGGGCAGCGAGGATGTGGGGAGCATGTCCGATAATCAGCTGGCCCACATCCGCAACAAAATGATCGGCTTCATATTCCAGCAGTATAATCTGCTTCCCAAATTGAATCTTCTGGAAAATGTGGAGCTCCCCCTTTTATATGCCGGAGCAGGGGCAAATGAAAGAAAAGACCGGGCGATGGCTTCCCTGGACCGGGTAGGTCTGGCGGAAAAGTGGAAAAATCTTCCCAACCAGCTTTCCGGAGGTCAGCAGCAGAGGGTATCCATAGCCAGAGCGCTGGCAGGAGACCCCTCCCTGATCCTGGCCGATGAGCCCACGGGAGCTCTGGATTCCAAGACCAGCCGGGAGGTTTTAAATTTCCTTAAGAAACTGAACGACGAAGGCAATACCATTGTCATGATCACCCACGACAGCGCCATTGCCATGGAGGCCAGACGGGTGGTACGGGTACACGATGGCAAGATTAATTTCGATGGAGACGTAAATGAATATTCTTCAATCCTTTAAAATGGCCCTCACGAGCATCTGGGGCAATAAGATGCGTTCCTTTCTCACCATGCTGGGAATCATTATAGGTGTGGCATCGGTCATCATTCTGGTAAGTCTTGTAAACGGCCAGATGTCTTATATGACAGAGAGCTTCGCCAGCATGGGAACCAACCAGATCAATGTCAATGTCTCCAATCTTTCCTCCAGGTCCGTGTCCGTGGATGAGATATATCAGTTTTATGAGGAGCATAAGGATATGTTCGCTCAGATGACACCCAGTGTGTCCCTGTCCTCCACCATAAAAAACGGCACGGAATCCCTTACCAGCACCACAGTGACCGGTGTCAGTGAGGAGTATCTGGAGATGAAGGACCAGACTCTGGAGTCCGGCCGCTTTCTGCAGTACTCCGATATTCTTTCCAGACAGAAGGTATGTGTTGTGGGCTATTATGTAGCCTGGGATCTGTATGGAGGCGTGGAAAAGGCCATTGACCAGACCATAAAAATAGACGGCTATGCGTTCCGGATCGTGGGCGTGATCTCCAGGCAGGACGATGATGAGCTGGAGGAAGGAGGCTCGGATGACGTGTTATATCTTCCTTACAGCTGTGCGGCCAAGATGAGCCAGAATGCAAATATCAGCAGTTTTATTTTTGCGACCGCCGATATGGACCATACCTCGGAAGCCAAGGAAGCCATTGAAAGTTTTCTTATGGAGATATTTAAAGATGACGATTTATTCCGGATCACCGCCATGAGTGAGCTTCTGGATTCTTTAAATTCCATGATCTCCATGATGTCCATGATGCTTGGAGGCATTGCCGGCATATCCCTTCTGGTAGCAGGTGTGGGGGTTATGAACATCATGCTGGTATCCGTTACGGAACGGACCAGGGAGATCGGAATCAGAAAGGCCCTGGGGGCGAAGAAGCGCAACATCATGCAGCAGTTCGTGATCGAAGCGGCAGTCACCAGTTCCCTGGGCGGCGTGGTCGGAATCCTGGTGGGTTCCGGTGCGACCACCATCATCGGAACTGCCATGGGCATGAACGCCACCCCTACCCCGGCCGCTGTGATCGTTTCCTTCAGCGTGTCGGTGGGGATCGGCCTGCTGTTCGGCTATATGCCGGCCAGCAGGGCGGCGAATCTAAATCCCATCGATGCCCTGCGCAGCGAGTAAAAATCCAATATATTCTTGCATTTGTGTCATATTGGTGATACTATTTGCATAGTTACGAAAGGAGTAGCTCATTTGAGGGTTGCTCCTTTTGCGTAGAAGAAATCCGCAGGACTGTGAGAAAGGACAGCAAATTATGAAAGTCGTCGACATGCACTGTGATACCATTGCAGAGTTGTTTTACAGAAAAGAGGAAGGGAAAGATTACTCCATTTTAAAAAATGACTGCCACATAGATCTGGAGCGGATGAAGAAGGGGGATTACTGCCTCCAGAACTTCGCCCTGTTCACCAATTTAAGCAGGCGTGAGCGCCCCTTTGAATACTGCATGAAGCTTGTGGATCTGTTTTATACGGAGCTTGAAAAGTACAGGGACATGATCGGCATCGTGACCTGCTATCCGGACATTGAAAGAAACCGGAGGGAGGGAAAGATGTCCGCCATGCTCACCATTGAGGAGGGCGGCGTCTGCCAGGGAGAGCTGGCATTTTTAAGGGATTTCTACCGTCTGGGAGTCCGCATGATGTCTCTGACCTGGAATTATAAAAATGAGCTGGGCCATCCCAACCGTATAAGGGAAGAGAACGGTGAAGCATTTTTCGAACCGGAAACAGATCTGGGGCTTACGGAAAAAGGCATTGACTTTGTCCTGGAAATGGAACGGCTGGGCATGATCATCGATGTGTCCCATTTGTCTGACGCCGGGATCCGGGATGTATTCCTTCATACGGAAAAGCCTTTTGTGGCCAGCCACTCCAACGCCAGGACCCTGGCCTCCAATCCGAGAAACTTAACGGATGAGATGATAAGGCTTCTCTCGGAGAGGGGCGGTGTGGCCGGAATCAATTACTGTGCCGATTTTCTTTATGACTGGAAGAAGGGGGACAGTGCCGCAAGCCGGATCGGGGACATGGTTTCCCACATAAAGCATATGAAACAGGTGGGAGGGATCCGGTGCATCGGACTGGGATCAGATTTTGACGGAATCGGGGGAAACTTAGAGATGAAATCCCCGGCTGACTTACCGGTTTTAGAGGCTGCAATGAAGAGCGCAGGGTTTACGGAAAGTGAGATAGAAGCGGTTTTTTACGGAAATGTCCTGCGGGTTTATAAGGAAATTTTACATTGAAGAAAAATTTACATAAGTTTTACACCGATGCGCATGATAGTTTACATAGATTTGATATGATACTTACATAACATGCCCTATCATGAAAAACAGGAGGGATGCCATGCCAATTGTGGAAATACAGGTGCTGTTTCAATTCGTCGGGGGACTTGGTTTGTTCCTTTACGGAGTGGATTCCATGGCTGACGGACTTCAGAGGTCCGCAGGCCATAAGATGCAGCAGCTTTTAGGGGCGCTGACCAGCAGCCGCTTTCTGGGCGTGCTGCTGGGAACCGGCATTACGGCCATTATTCAGAGCAGCTCCGCCACCACCGTTATGGTGGTCGGGTTCGTAAATGCCGGAATCATAAATCTTCAGCATGCGGTGGGAATCATTATGGGCGCCAATATCGGAACCACCGTTACCAGCTGGATCGTATCCATGAGCGAGTGGGGAGAGATGGTCAAACCCGAATTCTTTGCGCCCGCACTGGCAGGTGTGGGCGCACTCCTGGGCCACTCTTCAAGAAATGGAAAAAAGAAGCAGGCGGGAGAAATCCTGGTGGGCCTTGGGATGCTCTTTGTAGGACTTGATTTCATGTCCGGGGCCATTGCCCTTTACCGGAACGCCCCTGTTTTTGGGCAGGTCCTTTCTGTCCTGGGAAATTATCCTCTTCTCGGTATTGCGGCAGGTATGGCTGTTACCGGCATCATTCAGAGCTCCTCTGCGTCGGTGGGGATCTTACAGATCCTGGCCCTTAACGGGATAGTGACCTGGCAGCCGGCTGTTTTCGTTGCCATCGGACAGAACATCGGTTCCTGTGTGGCAGCTCTGCATTCCAGCGCCGGAGCCAACAAGACCGCGAAACGGGCCGCAGTCATTCATCTGCTCTTCAATGTGGTGGGAGCAACAATCTTCGGGTGCATGATGTTTGCCGTATTTAAACTCAATCCGCTGTTCGCCTCATCCGCCATCACCAGCGTGGAGATATCCGTATTCCACACTGCATTCAACGTATGCACCACCATCCTGTTATTTCCCTTTGCCGGACTTTTGGTAAAGGCTTCGGGCCTGTTTGTGGGAGAAGACAGGAAGGAACCTCTTCTGGATTCAAAAGAAGAGATGAAGCGCCACCTGGATGCCAGAATTCTGGACACCCCTTCCTTTGCAATCGAGAATGTGAGCCATGAGGTGGTGAACATGGGACATGCGGCCCTGGAAAATTACGATCTGGCAGCCCGGGTTCTGCTCGGCGGTGACGATGAAAAGATGATGCAGGCAGAAAAGATGGAGCAGAAGATCGACGATTACGAAAAGATCATCACGGATTATTTGATCAGGATCAACAATCAGTCTTTAAATGATGAGCAGCATCTCCTGGTCAAGAATCTTTTTTATACGGTCAGTGACTTTGAACGGGTCAGCGACCACTGCCAGAATCTGTCTGAGCTGGCCAGGGAAAAGGAGGACCGCAATATCGTATTTTCAAAAGAAGCCGATGATGAGCTGAAGGAAATGCTTCAGGCGGTCCGGGCTTCTTTGGAGCACGCCATAAAGGCCAGGTCGGCTTCGGATATGTCGGAGGTCCGTGCGGTGGTCAAATGCGAGGAGAATGTGGACAGCCTGGAAGAAGAATTCAGGGAGCGCCATATCGAACGGTTATCGGCACAGACCTGTAAACCGGAAAACGGAGTCATATTCCTGGATGCCTTAAGCAACCTGGAACGTATTTCGGACCATGCTCATAATATCGCCGGTTATGTAAGAGATGAAATGTAAAAAAACGGACATAGCTTTTTCAATGACGGAAGGGAGAATTTATGGAACGAATTTATGTAATTGAGGATGACGATAACATCAGGGACTTAATAAAAATTGCCCTGGAAGGTTTTGGTTATGAAGTATGTGCCTTTGAGATGGCGGAGGAATCCTTAAAGCATATTGAGGCGGATAAACCGGATCTTGCGGTGTTTGATTTAATGCTTCCCGGCATGGATGGGCTGACCGCCATCCGGAGGATCCGGAAAAATGAAGCATTAAAAGACATTCCCATCCTTGTTCTGACCGCCAAGGACAGGGAATTTGATAAAGTTGCCGGCCTGGATGGGGGAGCCGATGATTACATGACCAAGCCCTTTGGCGTTATGGAGCTGGCTGCCAGAATCAGGAGTCTTCTGCGGCGGAGCAGCCGGGGCCAGACATCGGAGGATGAGCTGGAACAGTACTGTTTAAGCTTAAACAAAAAGACCAGGGAGGTCTATTGCGACGGCATTAAGATCGAACTGACCTTAAAGGAATTTGAACTGCTCCAGTATCTGATGGAAAATCATAATAAGGTGGTCACAAGGGACGAACTGCTCAATCATATCTGGGGATATGATTACGACGGGGAGACCAGGACTCTGGACATGCATATCCGTACTCTGCGGCAGAAGCTGGGAGAGAGCGGAGGGGCCTGCATCAAGACCGTCCGCGGGGTGGGCTACCGCTTTATCCGCACGGAAGAATAAAAAACCAAGCATATCCGCTCGATTCATTAGGAGGCAAAATATGAGAAAAGCGATTTTTGCAAAATTTATCCGGATCATTCTGGTCGTGCTGGTACTCTGCAGTTCTATTTTTTATATTGCCTCCAGCAGCGCGCTGCTTAAAAGTTCCAGAAAGGATATGCTCTATACCTTAAAGGTCATGGATCATGTGATGGATTATTCCGGAGATCTTGCCGGCGAGATCGGAGAACTGAAAGATATTCTCAGTGAAAATCACAGCCGTTTTACCATTATACGCATGGATGGAAGCGTTGTGGCAGATACTGAGGACATATCCACGGCTTCCCTGGATAATCACCGCAACCGGGAGGAAGTGAAGGCGGCCCTGACCGAGGGAGTGGGCACCTCCAGACGCTACTCCGAGACGCTTAAGGAAAGTATGCTCTATGTGGCCCTCCGTTCCCAGCAGGCGGACTATATTCTGCGCATGGCCATCCCTTATACGGGCATGGAAGAATATTTACTGCTGCTTCTGCCGGCGGTGTGGCTGAGCTTTCTTGTGGCGATCATGTATTCCGCTTTTTCGGCGGATGGCTTCGCCCAGTCCATTACAAAGCCCTTAAAGGAAATTTCCCAGGAAATGCTGAAGGTAAACGGTGATTACACGGACTTATCCTTTGAAACCTATCAGTATCCGGAAATCAACATCATAGCGGAAACCACGACGAAAATGTCCAGGAATGTAAAGGATTATCTAAACCAGATTGAACTGGAAAAACAGATCCGCCAGGAATTTTTCAGCAACGCCTCCCATGAGCTGAAAACGCCTATCACCTCCATACAGGGTTATGCGGAGCTTCTGGAGAGCGGAATCATCCAGGATGAAGGACAAAAAACGGATTTTCTCATGCGCATCAAAAAGGAAGCCGGCAATATGAACAGCCTCATCAACGATATCCTCATGATCTCACGGCTTGAGACCAAGGAGGCCGAGGTATTGAAAAGCGACGTGCGTTTATCCATCCTGCTGGATGATATCATTGAATCCTTAAAACCTCTGGCAGCTTCCCATGAGGTCATGATCCACATGGACTGCAAGCCTCTCTGCATTTACGCCAACGGCCAGCAGATGAAGGAGCTTTTCGGAAATCTCATAAGCAATGCGGTAAAGTATAATAAACCGGGGGGCCAGGTATGGGTAAAAGTGACGGAAGAAGACCGGAATGTGGTGATTTTAGTGAAGGACAACGGCATGGGCATTCCCAAAGAATCCTTGGGCCGGATTTTTGAACGTTTTTACCGGGTGGAAAAGGGGCGGAGCAAGAAGCAGGGTGGAACCGGGCTTGGGCTTTCCATTGTCAAGCACATCGTAAATTTTTACCACGGTTCCATTACCGTTCAGTCAGAGCCTGATGTGGGGACAGAATTTATCGTAAAGATTCCAATTCAGGGAAAAATGTGATAAAATGGATCCAGCAAATGACAGGAGGTGGGAGGTATGGGAAATTTTGTTTTGACATGCTGTTCTACGGCGGATATGAAAAAGGAATATTTTGAGAAACGCCATATTCCCTATGTGTGTTTTCACTATACAATGGATGGCATTACTTATCCGGATGATCTGGGAGAGAGCATTCCGTTTGATGAATTTTATGACCGGATAGCCAAAGGCGCGGCACCCGTGACTTCCCAGGTGAATGCGGATGAATACTGTGAATTTTTTGAACCTTTCCTGAACGAAGGAAAGGATATTTTGCATCTGACGCTTTCGTCCGGAATTTCAGGAACCTATAATTCCGCGTGCATAGCCAGAGAGGAGCTGAAAATCCGGTATCCCAACCGGACCGTGGCCATAATTGATTCCCTTGGCGCGTCCTCGGGCTACGGGATGCTGGTTGATGCTGCCGCGGATTTAAGGGATGCGGGTGTTTCCCTTGAGGAAGCCTGTAAATGGGTGGAAGATAACAGGCTTACCGTTCATCACTGGTTTTTCTCAACGGATTTAACCAGCTTTAAGAGGGGCGGAAGGATTTCGGCCACTTCCGCAATGCTGGGCACAGTGCTCAACATCTGCCCTCTCATGAACATGGATGACAGCGGGCATTTAATCCCGCGCCAGAAGATCCGCACCAAGAAAAAGGCCATCCAGGAAATCGTCAGGATGATGGAGGTACATGCCACAGGCAAAAATGCTTACAGCGGAAAATGCTTCATTTCCTATTCCGCCTGCGAAGATGATGCGAAAGAGGTGGCGGCCCTGATAGAGGAACGCTTTCCCGGGCTTTCGGGAAAGGTCCTGTTAAACAGCATCGGAACCGTTATCGGCGCCCACACGGGACCCGGCACGGTCGCCCTGTTTTTCATTGGGGATAAGAGAACGGATTAAAGGGATCCAGGGGGTGTTGCAGAATGAAAAAATCAACAAGATGTGGTTCTGGCCGTTTGATTAAAGCCAGTATCTTGTATGAAAAATTCATTTTTCGACACCCTCTTTTCTTTTTACATAAGGGCCAAAGTGTGGTAAGATGAAAGCTGTGAAAAAATCAAAGGAGAAAAGTCTATATGGGTACAAAAAAATCGGCGCATATGGCGGCGTTATATGGGATGCTGACCGCACTGGCCTTTGTTCTCAGTTTTATCGAGACCCTGATTCCCATTTCTCTGGGGATTCCCGGCGTGAAGCTGGGACTTGCCAATCTGGCGACAGTGGTCGGACTTTATACGGTCGGAGTCAGGGGCACGGTTGTGTTTTCCCTGGTTCGGATCGTGCTGGTCGGATTTACCTTCGGCAACTTGTTTGCCATGCTCTACAGCCTTGGAGGCTGGGGCTTAAGCCTTCTTTTGATGGCCCTGTGCAGGAGGTGGAAGTGGTTCGGAACCTCAGGTACCAGCATACTGGGAGGCGTGGGTCATAACATCGGCCAGATCTGCGTGGCCGCTTTTGTAGTCAGGCAGATGGGCGTGTTCTTTTATCTTCCCATGCTCCTTCTGGCAGGCACCGCTGCGGGGCTTGTGATCGGTATTCTCAGCAGCATGATCTTAAACCGTATCAGCGGTTTCATAAAAAAAATGCAATAAAATCAATATATATTGTATTGTTTTACCATGCCCCCAAAGGTATAATAGGGAAGATATAAGGCGAAAAAGAAGCAGGAGGGACAGCAAGATGATTTATGAGGCAATTAGGAAGCTGGTACAATACGGACTGAATACAGGTCTTCTGGAGGAAACGGACCGGTTTTATGCGGTCAACCAGATTCTTGATGTGATGTACATGGATGAATATGAAGAACCGGAAGGAACTATAGGTGAGATCTGTCTGGAAACTGTTTTGAAAGAGCTGCTGGATTATGCCTGTGAGACCGGTGTGATAGAGGAAAACAGCGTTACATACCGGGATTTGTTTGACACGAAGCTGATGAACTGCCTGATGCCCAGGCCCAGTGAAGTGGAGCGGCAGTTCTGGGGGCTGTATAACCATCAGTCGCCTCAGGCCGCAACAGAATATTATTATAAGCTGAGCCAGGATTCCGATTATATCAGAAGATACCGGATCAGAAAAGATATGCGGTGGGTGACCCCTACCAGATATGGGGATTTAGATATTACGGTGAATCTCTCCAAGCCGGAAAAGGACCCGAAGGCCATTGCGGCGGCCAAGCTGGCAAAGCAGAGCGGTTATCCCAAATGTCAGCTCTGCATGGAGAATGAAGGCTATGCGGGCAGGACCAACCATCCGGCCAGAAACAACCACAGGGTCATACGGCTGCGGATCAATAATACCCGGTGGGGATTTCAGTATTCTCCCTATGTATATTATAATGAGCACTGCATTGTCTTTAACGGAGAACATATCCCCATGAAGATCGAGAGGGAGACCTTTGTAAAGCTGTTTGATTTCGTGAAGCTGTTCCCCCATTATTTTCTGGGCTCCAATGCGGACTTACCGATTGTGGGAGGTTCCATCCTTTCCCATGATCATTTCCAGGGCGGAAATTATGAGTTTGCCATGGCAAAGGCTCCTCTGGAGGCCTGCTTCCGGATCAGCGGCTTTGAGGGCGTTGAAGCGGGAATTGTAAAATGGCCCATGTCAGTTTTGCGCACCCGCAGCAGGAATCCGGAAGACTTGATTGATCTGGGGACAATGGTATTGAATGCCTGGAGAGCCTATACGGATGAAGCGGCCTTTATCTATGCGGAGACCGGCGGAGAACCCCACAATACCATAACTCCCATTGCCAGAGTGCGGGATGGCTTATACGAGCTGGACCTGGTGTTCAGAAACAACATCACCACAGAGGAATTTCCTCTTGGTGTATACCATCCTCATCAGGAGCTTCACCACATCAAGAAGGAAAATATCGGCCTCATTGAGGTCATGGGACTGGCAGTTCTGC
The DNA here is from genome assembly GCA_041223105.1 of Lachnospiraceae bacterium 54-53. Taxonomy (GTDB): domain Bacteria; phylum Bacillota; class Clostridia; order Lachnospirales; family Lachnospiraceae; genus Lacrimispora. The sequence goes on along the minus strand of JBCLPO010000001.1, from coordinate 568,427 downwards.
CTTCCAGACTGAAAACGGAATTGAATCTGCTGGCCGATGCCATTGTGGAGGGCAAAGACATAAGGGGAAATGAAGCCATTGAAAAGCATGGGGACTGGGTGGAAGGCTTTCTTCCGAAATATGAGGCGGTCACCAGAGAAAACGTGGAAGATATTTTAAAGGATGAAGTCGGCAGGGTGTTTGAACGGGTGCTGGAAGATGCCGGTGTTTATAAATGCGATGAAGCGGGCAGGAAGGGCTTTGGACGTTTCTTAAACAGCGTTGGATTCACCGCCGTTTCACAATAGAAAGGCTGTGAGAATATCAGATAGATTGATGTTTGTAATTGTTCACCCTTTGCGTTATATTCTAGTGGGAGTAAAGGCTGTGTCTTCACTCACTTAACATCACGGAACCGGCCGGACAGAGCCGGAGGGGGACTATGAAGCAGTCATGAAGCAGATAGAAAATAAAACACTGAGAACGCTTGCTGAGTACGGGCTGATTACGCTCAGCATCTGGATTATGGTGGTGGGAATTTATTTTTTTAAATTTCCCAATAATTTTGCTTTTGGAGGTGTGACAGGGTTTGCAACGGTTATCAGCGCGCTGACCCGCTGGTCGGCCGGTGACTTCACAACCATTGCGAACACCAGCCTTCTGGTTGTTTCCCATGACAGAACCTCTTACCAGGGAACCGCTTCTGGAGCTGATTTTCGCCATCCTTTTGCCGGGCGTGGGATCTGCCATCCTTTTTCACGTGGGAGCTTCCAGCGGCGGAACCGATATCGTTGCCATGATCCTGAAACGGTATACCAGCTTTCACATCGGGACAGTGCTGCTTCTGGTGGATGTGACCGGCGTTGTGATGGCCTATTTCGTATTCGGGCCGGAAACCGGATTATTCTCATCTCTCGGATTGATGGCCAAATCCCTGATCATTGACGATGTCCTCCAGAATATCAACCTGTGTAAGTGCTTCAGCATCGTCTGTGATGATCCGGCTCCTATCTGTGATTATATCATCCATGGACTTAACCGGAGCGCCACGGTTTATGAGGCGCAGGGAGCTTTCAGCCATCATAAAAAGACGGTCATTCTGACGACGATCAAGCGATCCCAGGCGCTGAAGCTTAAAAATTACATTCGCACCGTGGAGCCCACGGCATTCATACTCATATCCAATTCCAGTGAAATCATCGGAAGAGGATTTCTGACCAATTGACCGAAGGAAAACCGGAGAATTTCAATTCTTCGGTTTTTTGTTGAATATATGAAAGAACAGTGAGGGAAAATAGTCTATATTTAACAAAGTTGCACTTTAGTACTTTAAAATTATATGTTTTTAAAGTAATAAAATTGACGGGGGGTGTTTTTTGTAGTATGATACGAATTAAGTTCGAAACAGGACGAGATTTTGAAAGAAAGAGGAGAGAAGATTATGAAGAAGTCAGCAAAAGTATTGACGCTGGTTCTCGCCGGAGCCATGCTCATGTCCCTGACGGCATGCGGCAGCAAACCGGCGGACCAGACGACCGCAGCGGATACCACCGGGGCGGCGGAAACGACAACCGGGGCAGAAACGACAGACGCAGCAGAATCCTCGGGAGAGAAGACGGCGGATGGCAGGCAGTATAAGATCGGCGTGCTTCAGCTTGTGCAGCATACCGCTTTGGATGCGGCAAACCAGGGCTTCATAAAAGCCCTTGATGACGCGGGTCTTAATTACACCGTTGACCAGCAGAACGCTTCCGGTGACCAGCCTACCTGCCAGACCATCGCCAGCAAGCTGGTGAATGACGGAAATGATTTGATTCTCGCCATCGCCACGCCGGCGGCCCAGGCAGTGGCAGGCACTACCAGCGACATTCCGGTTCTCGTAACGGCGGTAACCGATCCGGCGGCTTCGGATCTGGTTGAGGATAATGAGAATCCCGGCGGAAATGTGAGCGGTACCTCTGACTTAACTCCTGTTAAGGAACAGATCGCTCTGTTAAAGCAGATCCTTCCGGATGCCAAGACAGTGGGAGTCCTTTACTGCTCCGCGGAGTCCAATTCTGAGATCCAGGCAGCCATGGCGAAGACAGCCATTGAGGCGGAAGGCATGACAGCCGTTGATTTTACGGTATCCAATTCCAACGAGATCCAGACGGTGGTCACTTCCATGGTGGGCAAGGTGGATGCCATTTACGCGCCTACGGACAACACCATTGCGGCAGGCATGGCAACCGTGGCCATGGTAGCCAGTGAAAACGGCCTTCCCGTGATCTGCGGGGAAGACGGCATGGTAAAAGCCGGCGGTCTTGCCACTTACGGCATCGATTATTTTGAGCTGGGATATTTAACCGGACAGCAGGCAGTGAAAATCCTGGCAGAGGGTGAGGATATTTCCAAGATGCCCATCGAATATCTTCCGGCAGACAAGTGCAAGCTGACAATAAACGAGGAAACGGCCAGTACCCTCGGCATTGATGTATCCGGTATTAAATAGGCAGTCTGAAACAGAAATGATTTGCAGGCGGTATCCATTGACTGGTCCGCCTGCTTATCCATAGATGCTTTACATAAAAGATGGAGCCGTCATTTTTTATGTAAGGCATTTATGCCGATGAAAAGAGAAAATACGTGGAGGAATGATTGATGAATGGTTTACTTGTATCCCTTCAGGATGCGGTTGTTCAGGGTGTTTTATGGGGGATTATGGTATTAGGAGTATATATTACCTATAAATTGCTGGATATTGCGGATTTGACGGTGGACGGCAGCTTTGCCCTGGGCGGCTGCGTGTGCGCGGTCATGATCCTTAATTTTCATGTGGATCCATGGATTGCGCTGGCGGTGGCAGCCGCGGCGGGAATGGCAGCCGGAGCGGTAACCGGATTGTTACATACAATCTTTGAGATACCTGCCATCCTGGCCGGAATTCTGACCCAGATCGGACTTTGGTCCATCAATCTCCGGATCATGGGCGGAAAGAGCAATGTGCCTCTTTTGAAAACAGATACCATCATGTCCAAATTCATAGATATGACCGGCCTGGGCAAGCAGACTTCCTCCCTCATCATCGGCATCGGATTTGCCGTTGTCATGATCGTTCTTCTTTACCTGTTTTTCGGAACGGAAATCGGAAGCGCCATGCGGGCGACGGGCAACAATGAGGCGATGATCCGCGCCCAGGGCGTCAATACCAACTGGACCAAGCTGCTGGCCCTTACCTTAAGCAACGGCCTTGTGGGAATTTCAGGCGGGCTGGTCTGCCAGAGCCAGAAATATTCGGATATCGGAATGGGAACCGGCGCCATTGTCATCGGTCTGGCAGCCATTGTGATCGGAGATGTGCTGATGGGGAAACTGCGTTCCTTTGGAAGCAAGCTGGCTTCCGCAGTGGTGGGTTCCGTCATTTATTTTGTGATCCGTGCCCTGGTGCTGCGGATGGGCATGGATGCCAACGATATGAAGCTGCTGTCAGCCGTCATCGTGGCGGTGGCGCTTTGCGTGCCTGTCATGGTGGGCAAATGGCGCCTGAAAAAATCCTATACAGAAGGAGGAGAATGATCATGCTGGATATTAAGAATGTCAGAAAGACTTTTAACAGGAACACCATCAATGAAAAAAAGGCATTGAATGGCATTGACCTCCATCTGAATGAAGGCGATTTTGTCACCGTCATCGGGGGAAACGGAGCGGGAAAATCCACCATGCTCAACATGATCGCGGGAGTATATCCCATTGACTCCGGAAAGATCGAGATTGACGGAATCAATATTTCACGGGATGCGGAGTATAAACGGGCCAAGTACATTGGAAGGGTGTTTCAGGATCCGATGATGGGAACCGCTGCAGGAATGGAAATCCAGGAGAATATGGCACTGGCTTACCGCAGGGGAAAGGCCAGAGGGCTTTCATGGGGGATCAAGGCCAGTGAAAAGGATTTTTATCATAACGCCTTAATGAAGCTTGGACTGGGCCTGCAGGACCGGATGACCAATAAGGTGGGACTCCTTTCCGGAGGGCAGAGGCAGGCTCTCACCTTATTGATGGCCACCCTGCAGAAGCCCAAGCTCCTTCTCCTCGACGAGCATACGGCGGCACTGGACCCCAAGACCGCCAAAAAGGTTCTGGAGATCACCCAGGAGATCGTGACGGAACAGAATCTCACCACCCTAATGATCACCCACAACATGAAGGATGCCATTCAGATCGGAAACCGCCTGGTGATGATGCATGAAGGCAGGATCATTTATGATGTGTCAGGGGAGGAGAAAAAGAAGCTGGAAGTGGAAGATCTTCTGAAGAAGTTTGAAGCTGCCAGCGGTGAGGAATTTGCCAATGACAGAATGATACTTGCCAAATAAAGAGTGTAGTCTGCGGGACCGGAAAGCGTTATATGCGCATATCCGGTTCCGCTTTTTGATTTATTCATGGGAATGTCTCACTAATTTAATAATGTATTTTAGGTTCGTAACATAATCTTAATAATTTTTTACCGCCCAGATATCGCAAATAATGACAAATTATGCTATACTATTGCAGATAGGCTCATAGTCTGAATCGGTTTTCCGGTAGTATATATGAGGATGGAGAGAAAGTACAGAATGGAAAATAATAACGAAAAAAAAGATTACGTCATCCGTTTGGATAAAGCAAGAAAAAAACGTAACCGTAATGATTATAAGAAGATTTTTGTGCTTGGCGGTGCGGCGGTACTTTTGGTGACAGCGGCCGCGGCGGCTGGTCTGGCAGTGAAAAAGCAGGCCTCCGCGAAGCCGGCGGGTCTGGCTACGAAGTCGGAAGCCCTTGCCTTAAATCCGGAGGATTCCGGAGATGCAGGCGTGAGCAGCGAATCTGAGGCACAGGCGGCTGAGGAAGCGAAGGAAAGGGAAAATGTCATAAATTCCTATAAGAACCTGGGGATTGTCCAGGTGTCCGGTTATTTAAACGTGAGAAAAGCGCCGGGAACAGAAGAGGATGTGATCGGTAAGCTACAGGGCGACAGCGCCTGCGATATTCTGGAAAATACGGATTCAGGCTGGTATAAGATTTCATCCGGCGGAATCGAAGGCTACATAAATTCCGAATATGTTCTGACCGGAGACGAAGCGAAAAGAAAGGCGGAGGAGCTGGTAAAGCTGAGAGCCATCGTTCAGACCGACAACTTAAACATCAGGAAGGAAGCTTCCACCGGTTCGGATGTGGTCGGACAGGCTTTGGTGAATGAGCGGTATGAGGTGGTCGGGCAGACGGATGGCTGGGTACAGATCCCCACCGGTTATTTGTCTTCCGACTATGTAAAGCTGGAATATGCCATGAATGAGGCCAGAAAACTAGACTTGAAGGCCATGATCTTTAATTTGTATAAGAATATTGGAATATCCGATGTGGACAATTATTTAAATGTGAGGGAGGAACCCAGCGAAAGCGGAAAGATCATCGCAAAGATGCCCAGCAAGGCGGCGGGCGACATCCTGGAGACCACGGATGACGGCTGGTATAAGATACAGTCCGGCAACATCACCGGCTATGTCAAGTCAGATTTTATCCTGACGGGCCAGGCGGCGAAGGATGAAGCGCTGCAGGTGGCGGAACTCATGGCGATCGTCAATACGGATATGCTGAATGCCAGGTCAGAGCCCTCCACCGAGGCCAAGATATGGACACAGATATCCAATAATGAACGGTATCCTGTGCTGGAGCAGATCGACGGCTGGATCCAGATTGAGCTGGAGGAAAACAGCAGTGCTTTTGTGTCCACGGATTATGTGGATGTGCGCTATGCCCTGCCGGAAGCCATCAAATTCTCTCCGTTGGAGGAAAAGGCCAATGCCCAGGCTTCCTTAAGGACCCAGATCGTCAATTACGCCCTGCAGTTTTTGGGAAATCCATATGTATGGGGCGGCACCAGCCTTACCAAGGGGGCGGACTGTTCCGGATTCACCATGTCTGTGTACGCTCACTTCGGCATTGGGCTTCCCCATTATTCCGGTTCTCAGGCCGGCATGGGCAAGGCTGTGAAATCCGGTGAGATGAGGCCGGGAGATTTGATTTACTATGCCAGCAGCGGCGGCACCATCAACCATGTTGCCATGTATATCGGCAACGGCCAGATCGTTCATGCAGCCAGCAGGCGAAGCGGCATTAAAATATCCACATGGAATTACCGGACACCGGTAAAGATCCGTAATATGCTGGGAGACTGATAAATGCTCCCGGATCCGACGCTGTTTGAAGCATCAATTTGCGCCGGATCCGGGAGTTTTCTGTTTTATCGGGTTTACAAATTCTGGATGATATATTATAATCTTTCCAAGCGTAATGTTTTAAAAAATATAACGGTAAGGATGGAAATGGATATGATAACAGGAGCGGTTATATCTGCGGCAGGACATAAAAGCGCCGCCAGTCCCTTTCACCCGTTAATGCCCATTGGCGGCACAAGTGTGATAAGACGGATTATCATGACCTTAAAACGGTCGGGTGTGGACCCGATTGTGATCATCACAGGGAAAGATGCAAAGGAACTGGAAAAGCACATATCAAAACTGAGAGTGATCTGTTTAAGAAATGAAGCGTATGAAAGCACACAGATGTTTGACAGCATTTGCATAGGACTTAATTATATAGAAGATCTGTGTGACCGGGTCCTTATCCTTCCGGCAAAGTTCCCCATGCTCTTGCCGGAAACCATTAAAAAAATAATGGAGAGCAGGCAGATGGGGGCTTGTCCGGTCTTTGAGGGGCGCAGGGGACATCCGGTAATGATAAACAGGGAACTGATACCGCTCATCCTGTCATACAGCGGAAAGCGGGGGCTTCGGGGCGCGTTAAGGCAGAAGGAAGCGGATGCTTTCGTGGAAGAAATACCGGTGGAGGATAAAGGCATCATAGAGCCGTTCGAAGCGGAGGAAGACTGCCTCAACTGCCATGATACCTGCCGTCCGGACATGCACCCCGTGGCCAATCTGTTTCTGGAATGTGATGAGATTTTCTTTGGACCGGAGCTCGCCCAGTTCTTGAAGCTGATAGAACATACCGGCTCCATGCAGACGGCCTGCAGGCAGATGAACATGTCCTACAGCAAGGGGTGGAAAATCATGAAAGCGGCCGAGAAACAGCTGGGGTATCCCCTTTTGATCACCCAGTCAGGAGGTGCGGAAGGAGGATTTTCCCAGCTTACGCCCAAGACCAGGGATTTCCTTAACAGATTTTTAAATATGGAAAAGAAGCTCAATGAAATGACGGAGGAACTGTTTACTGAATATTTTGGGGAGGTTATGAAATGAGACAGCTGTTTCAGGATATTTTGGCAACCCTTGAAAAAGGCACCGGGGAACTGATCCGTATCAGAGCCCTGCGGGAAGGACGCAGAAAATAATGGGAAATTTTCTATTTTTAACAGGCAATTCCGGGGAGGGAAAGACGACCCTGCTTTTTGAATGCTTAAAACCTCTGCATGAGTCCATGGGCGGCTTTTATACCCAGCGCCTGATCAATGAAGCGGGAAGCACCATGGGGTTTCGCATGGTGCCGGCCAGTGAGGAATGGGCTCCGAAGGCTCCCTATAAAAAGGGACTTTCCAATGTTTTCATGGAACAGACGGAAGGAGGCTTTCAAAAAAATCTGGAGGTTTTTGAAACGGTCGGAACGGAAATCCTTCTTTCTTCCGTTAACACCAGGCTTTGTCTTATGGATGAAATCGGGGGCATAGAGCTGGCGGTTCCCGGTTTCATAAAAGCGGTCCTGGACTGTATGGATCATCACGTGCCCTGCATCGGGGTTTTAAAAAGCCGGAGAAATCTGGCCGCCATGTCATCCAGAATACCCGTTTTGCCGGAAGCGGATCAAAAGCGCGTGGAACTGGAGGCAGAGATCATGAAACGTGCCGGAGGACAGGTGCATCTTTTTGAACGTGCCAAAACAGAAACTGTCCGGGGATTTATCCTGGATTTTTTAAAAGAAAATACGGAGAAATAAGAAAAGAGGAGAGAATATGGGAGACAGGGAACAGACCTTTCGAAAACGTCTTGGGATGATCGGGGTCCTTTTTGCCATTTGTTTTTTTGGTTCCTTTTTGCTGGGCCGTTATCCCGTATATCCGGACACGCTCATAAAGGTCCTTCTATCCGGACTCATCCCCATGAAAGCCGGCTGGCCCCCCCAGGTTGAAACCGTTGTTTTCCAGGTCCGTCTTCCAAGAGTCCTGATGGCTGCGCTGATCGGAGCGGGATTGTCCTGCGCAGGCGCTGCGTACCAGGGTATTTTTAAAAATCCCATGGTATCGCCGGATGTGCTGGGGGCTTCTTCGGGCGCCGGCTTCGGAGCGGCCCTGGGGCTGTTTCTTTCCTTTGGATACGAAGGAGTTTCCATTAGCGCCTTTCTCTTCGGCCTTGGCGCGGTAGGCATGGTATGCCTTATCAGCAGCCGGGTGAAATATAATCCGGTGCTGGGTCTGGTGCTTTCCGGCATGATGATCAGCTCACTTGCCACTTCGGCGGTCTCTTTTTTAAAGCTGGTGGCAGACCCCACCAATACCCTGCCGATCATCACTTACTGGCTTATGGGAAGTCTGGCATCCATCCGCCAGAAGGATGTGGCATTTGCCGCTCCGTGGATTCTGGCAGGCATCCTTCCCATTTATCTTCTGCGGTGGCGGATCAATGTGCTCAGCCTTGGGGAAGAGGAGGCCAGGAGCATGGGAATCAATACGGGGAGGATGCGTTTTGTGATCGTCGTCAGCGCGACCCTTATTACCTCCGCCGCTGTTTCGGTCAGCGGGCTCATAGGCTGGGTAGGGCTGGTAGTCCCTCATTTTGCCCGAATGCTGGTAGGAAGCGATTACCGGAAGCTGCTTCCGGCTTCCCTGCTCATGGGAGGAAGCTTTCTTCTGATCGTGGATAATTTCGCAAGGCTTTTGGCTACCAGCGAGATACCCATCGGCATACTGACTGCGTTTGTGGGTGTACCGTTCTTTTTATATCTCATTTTGCGGGATGGAAACCGGCTTTAGAAAGGGAGAGATCATGGAACTGACAATCAGGGGACTGGAATACAGCTATCATCGCCATCCGGTGTTAAAAGGGATCAGTTTTTCCCTTGATCAGGGGGAGCTGGTCTGTGTGCTGGGAAAGAACGGCGCGGGGAAGAGTACGCTTTTCCGGTGCATATTAGGCCTGTTAAAAGGGTATCAGGGAGACATCCTCATAGACGGAAAGGACCGCAAGCATTATTCGGAACGGGAGCTGGCTAAGAAAATAGCATATATTCCCCAGAACCATGAAACCGCCTTCTCCTTTTCTGTCCTTGACATGGTCATGATGGGAACCACGGCTTCCCTGCCCCGCTTTGCGGTGCCGGGAGGAAAAGAAAGGGAAAAGGCTTTAAACGCCCTGGAGCTTATGAAAATCTCCTGTTTGAAAGACCGTATTTACGGCCGTATCAGCGGGGGAGAACAGCAGCTGGTGCTGATTGCAAGGGCCATCGCCCAGGAGGCCAGGATCCTGGTCATGGATGAGCCTTGCTCCAGCCTGGATTACGGCAACCAGATCCGCGTGATGGATGAGCTGCGGGCTCTGTCTGAAAAAGGGTATTTAATCGTCCAGTCCACTCATAATCCGGAGCATGTTTTTTATTTCGCCCACAAAGCCATGGTGATGATGGATGGGAAGATATCTGCTTTTGGAGAACCGGACAGAGTCATGACAAAAGAGCTTCTGGAAGCGGTTTATCATGTACCCATAGAAATACATGAAGATGCAAAAAGCGGAAAAAAGATGTGCATGCCCGGAGAAAGGAGAGGCGTATGTGGGAATTATACGACAGTCTGATAGAGCCCATACCGGATGATATAAAGGTAGAGGATTATTTTGCAGGTATCCAGTGGACTTCGGTTACGGCCGGGGGATATACCGGCGCTGCGGCAACAAACCCGCTTCAGACCATGCCCATGGTTGAAAAATACATTGGGGACATGTCCTGGAAGGAAGCCGCCGGGCTCATCCGGTCGTGGAACTTTACGGAAGCCAGCATTGGCGCGGCAGCGGTAAATGCCTTTTATAATCAGCAAAACCGGATCCGGAGGCTTGAGCAGGAGGGAACCGTACGGCAGCTGTCCGGGGAAGATGCGTTTCTGGCTCATAAAGACGATATAAAAGGAAAAAAAGTGGCTACCATCGGCCATTTCTGCTTTTCGGAGAAATATTTAAAAGAAGCCGGTTCCTGCGTGATTCTGGAACGCAATCCAATGGATGGAGATTATCCGGACAGCGCCTGCGAATATGTGCTGCAGGATATGGATTATGTTTTTATTACCGGTTTTACACTGGTGAATAAGACTCTGCCGAGACTCCTGGAATTATCCCGGAATGCCAGAGTGATTTTAGTGGGCCCCAGTGCGGCTCTCGCTCCCCGGCTTTTTGATTTTGGCCTGTGGGAAATAGCAGGGACCGTTATTACCGATACAAAGCGAACGAAGGAGCTGGTGAAAAAAGGGGAACACAAGGCGGTAATACGTTCCGGACTGCCGGTGAGGATCGCTGGAAAATAGAGAATTGCCGCAAAAGCGGCGGAATGGAGGAAATGATGAGAAAAAAGGGAAGAGGTCTGGCGCTTGCTGCGCTCTTAACGGCTGTGTTCCTGACAGTCGGCTGCCAAAACGGCAGCGGCAGGGAGGTGTCTTCAAGCCAGGAGGGAACAACAGCAGAGACAGCAGAAACGACGGAAACTGAGACAGGCAGCTCGGAAGGGGAAGCCAGTTTAAATACCAGGGTATTTACGGATTCGGCAGGAAGGGAGGTTGTCCTGCCTGCTGAAATAAACAAAATAGCTCCCTCGGGGCCTCTGGCACAGATCGTGCTTTACACGGTCTGCCCGGATAAGCTGGGGGGCCTTGCTTCCGATTTTTCTGAGGAAGCGAAACAATACGTGGATGAAAAATATTGGGGCCTTCCCAAGTTCGGACAGTTTTATGGAAAAAATGCCAACTTGAACATGGAGGCGCTCATTGCGGAGAACCCGGATGTGATCATGGATATAGGGGAGAAGAAGGAAACCGTAAAAGAGGATATGGACGCCTTACAGGAACAGCTTGGAATACCGGTTATTTTTGTGGAGGCGGATCTGGATACCATGAGCGCTGCCTATGAGACTCTGGGGGAACTGACAGGGGAGACCGGTCAGGCAAAGGAGCTTTCGGATTACTGCACCGCCATTCTTCAGAAGGCGGAAGAAGAGAAAGGAAAGATTTCCGCAGATGGGAAGAAATCCGTCTATTTCGCTACCGGAGATGATGGGCTTCACACCAATGCGGAAGGTTCCATACATGCCAGGGTGATTGAGCAGATCGGGGCTGAGAATGCGGCCAAGGTTGAAAAAGCGTCCGGCGGCGGAGGGAGCGAGGTGTCCTTTGAACAGCTTCTTTTATGGCAGCCGGACATCATCATTGCGGATTCCGGGAAGCTGTATGATACCATTAAGAGCGATAAAGTCTGGGCGGAGTTAAACGCCGTAAAGGAAGGAAGGGTTTACAAAATACCTTCGGTTCCCTACAGCTTTATGAGCAGCCCGCCTTCTGTGAACCGGATGATCGGTATTCTCTGGCTGGGAAACCTGGTTTATCCGGAGCAGTATGACGTTGATATTAAGAAAGAGGTTATGGACTTCTATAAGCTGTTTTACCATGTGGAACTGAAGGAGGGGCAGGCAGAGGAAATCCTGAATTAGTATCGTGTGAGGACCGGGAACCTCATTAAAATAAGAATATTTGGTTTGCATGAGGGAGCTGGAAAATGAAATTCATTTTCCGGCTCCCTCAGCACATGAAACTCTTTGTTATTGCTTTTCGTTTTTGTTCTTATTGTAGTTGATCAGGCATCCCGCTTTTACGATTTCCCGTTCTTCCGGCGTCATATCTGCAATATGCAGCCTGATTTCGTGAACCGGATTGCCTTCGGTATTTTTAATGACGTAGGCGGGAATATGTTCCATGTTTCCGTCAAGGGCCGGGCGGATGCCGGGAACATAGATGAAGTCGCCCACCTCAAAATCCGGTTCTTCATCCAAAAGGAAGGGCAGCATTCCCCAGTTCATAACATTGGAACGGTAGCGCTTGGTGGCATATTCCCTGGCAATGTTCGCCAGGCCGCCCAGCACTCTCTGGCAGCTGGCCGCCTGTTCTCTGGCGGAACCGTCACCCGGTTTCACCGCATAGAGCATGCTTCCGATTTCTGTTTCCCTTGCCTTAAGCTCCGGCTGATCCAGGTGAGAGCGAAGCGCCTGAAACGCGGCTTCCAGCTTAGGATCGGCCTTTAAAGGACAGGCTCCGGTCTTTCTCACCTGCTCCAGCTCATTGACCTTTTTCGACCGGCCCACATATTCCGGATCCCTGCGGGATAATGTGAATTCCGCAAGGCCGAGCGGGTTGGAACGGTAGGAAGAGGTCTCTCCCGAGGGGATCAGTTCATCGGTGGTGGTCACCGGATCCATGATTTTGGAGCATACCCGAAGGAGGATATTTTCTGTCAGGGCGCTCATGGCGGGCCAGTCCCTGATGTTCGGCCCGAAAATCAGTTCTTCTTCCGGCTGGGCTTTGCCAAATCCCTGGTACACCCGTCTTTCGTAGGAAGAAGAATCGAATTCGTAATCAGGCACCTGGTAATCGTCGGCATAGCCTTCCGCAGAGGTCAAATATCCTCCGTTTGCCGCCGTGGCCGCAATGGAGCGGGCATCCATAAGTGCGACGCAGGAAATCTGGCCGCTGCCCGGCTTGGAACCTTCCCGGTTGGGGAAGTTTCTTGTGGTATGGCGGATGCTCAGGGCATTGTTGGAAGGCGTATCTCCCGCACCGAAGCAGGGGCCGCAGAATGCCGTGCGCATGGTCGCTCCGGCGGCCATCAGCCCGGAGACCGCCCCTTTCTTGACCAGATCCATATATACCGGCTGGGAAGACGGATATACGGACAAATTAAAGATATCATTTCCGCAGTTCCTGCCGGCAAGAATGTGGGCCGCTATCATCACGTTGGAATAATTGCCGCCTGCGCAGCCGGCGATCACGCCCTGCTGGACCATCAGCTTTCCGTTTGAAATCTTGTCCGTTAAGGATAAGCTGGCCTTGGAACTGCCGGTGATGCGTTCCGCTTCTTTTTCCACGGTTATCAATATGTCTTCCAGATTTTCATTGAGCTCGTCGATCTCATAAGTATTGCTGGGGTGGAAGGGGAGGGCGATCATGGGTTTGATGGTGCTTAAATCCACATACACCACTCCGTCGTAATAGGCCACATCCGCCGGGTTCAATTCCCTGTATGCATCCCCCCGTCCATGAAGCTGTAAGTATGCTTTTGTGTCTTCATCCGTTTTCCATATGGAAGAAAGACAAGTGGTCTCCGTTGTCATCACATCCACACCGTTCCGGTAATCGGTATCCATGGAGGCAACACCTGGCCCCACAAACTCCATGATCCTGTTCTTCACATAGCCGCTTTTAAACACCTCGCCGATAATTGCCAGAGCCACGTCATGGGGGCCTGCGGCCGGTGACGGCTTTCCGGTAAGATAGATGGCAACCACACCCGGATATGCCACGTCATAAGTATCGCAAAGAAGCTGCTTCACCAGCTCTCCGCCGCCTTCCCCGATGGCCATGGTGCCCAGGGCGCCGTAACGGGTATGACTGTCCGAACCCAGGATCATATTCCCGCAGCCGGCCATCATTTCACGCATGTACTGGTGGATGACCGCTATGTGGGGAGGAACAAAGATGCCGCCGTATTTTTTTGCGGCAGAAAGACCGAATACATGGTCGTCCTCGTTGATGGTACCGCCCACCGCGCATAAAGAGTTGTGGCAGTTTGTCATAACGTATGGAATCGGAAATTCCTTGAGCCCTGATGCCCGGGCGGTCTGTATGATCCCTACAAATGTAATGTCATGGGAGGCCATGGAGTCAAAGCGCAGCTTCAAATGATCCATATCTTCGGAAGTATTGTGTTCCTTCAGTATGGAATAGGCGATGGTTCCTTTTCTGGCCTCATCCTTTTTTGCCGCGCTTCCTGTCAGGGCAGTTACTTTATTAAAATCCTGTTCCGGGACCAACTCGGTACCATGAACAAGATATGCCCCGCCATCGTACAATTTCACCATATGCTATCTTTCCTCTCTTTTTTTGTAGGGAATGGTTTCTCCTACGTATTTTGTAGCCGGCCGCATGATTCTTCCGTCGTACAGCTTGTTTTCAATGTTGTGCGCCAGCCAGCCGGACATACGCGCGCAGACAAATAACGGCGTATACATATCTTCCGGTATCTGTAACATATTATAAGCGAAGCCGCTGTAGAAGTCCACATTGTTTGACAGGGTTTTTCCGTTTCCGGCCAGACAAGCTTTGGCAACCTTCTCAAATTTTGTCAGAAATTCGTATTCATCTTCCCTGTTTTTCTGCTTTGCAAGCTTTTCGCAGCAGACTTTCAATAAGTCCGCCCGGGGGTCGGATACCGTGTAGACCGCATGGCCGAGGCCGTATACAAGACCGGAATTATCATAGAATTCCTTTGCCAGGATCTTCTGAATGACACCCTTCATCTGGGCTTCCGTCGCCTTTATGCCGATTTCCTTTTCAATGGCTTTGATCATTTCGCTGCAGTGGATGTTTGCTCCTCCATGCTTCGGCCCCTTTAAGGATCCGATGGAAGCGGAGATGGCGGAATAAATATCGGTTCCCGTGGAAGAGATCACCACATTGGTAAAGGTGGAGTTGTTGCCGCCGCCGTGGTCGGCGTGGATCATCAGCATGACATCCAGCAAATCCGCTTCCTGCTCCGTAAATACCCCGTCCCGCCGCAGCATGTAAAGGATATTTTCCGCCATGGAGTATTCGGGCTTCGGATAATGAATGATCAGGCTCTCCCGGTCGTAATGGTGAATTTTGCTCTGGAAGGCGTAAACCGCCAGGGAAGGAAGCTTTGCCAGGATGTTGATTCCCTTTAACAAAGTCTGGTAAGGATCCACATTATCCGGGTCCTCATCGTAGTCGTAAAGCGCCAGAATGTTTTGCTGAAGGCTGTTCATTAAATTGCGGGAAGGGGTGCGCAGCATATTTTTTTCCAGAAATTCATCAGGCAGCGGATAGTACTGGCGGAGAACGGACCCAAACTCTTTTAATTCCTTTCTGGAGGGGAGATAGCCGAAGAGAAGAAGGAATGAGGTTTCTTCAAAGCCGTAGCGGGAATTGCCCTTGCCGTTCACAAGGTCGCTGATTTCGATTCCCCGGTAATAAAGCCTGCCCGGAACATTGACCTTTTTCCCATCTTCAATTTCGTAGCCGACAACGTCGGCCACCCGGGTCAAGCCCACCCTGACGCCTGTGCCGTCCTCGTTGCGGAGCCCTTTTTTTACGTTGTATTCTTTGAATAGATTGTTTGGAATATCCGTGCAGTTAGAGGATTTACCAAAGGTTTGTGCGATGAAAAAGCTGTTCATGAGGTGATTTCTCCTTTTTTCCAGATTTTGCCACAGCTATTGGGAATGAGATCCTCTTATACAAAAGCAGCGCATGGGGATACCTCCGGCGCTGCCTTCCTTGGCAATAGAATGTGACTTTTTTTGTTGTTTGGTAGTTTAACATGGAAAAGTATCTAAGTCAATATCTTGTTACAATCACAACTAAAATATTGTGGTTAAAATGGAATCATGACGTGCCGTGGGAAAAGGATTGTTCAGGCATATTTTTCATGATTTCTTCACATCATAAGGAAACTACCAAATTCACAGGAAACAGGAGGTTTGTTAAGGTGAGAGAGTATCAAAACAGAAAGAATGGGCAGGACGGACAGGACAGGGAGCAGGAAGACAGAAGAAATACGGCTTCCAATGAGGGGCAGCAGGAAAGTCTTGATGAAAAAAAGACCGAAAAGGACATTGAGCAGAAGGAAGACGAAAAGCTGGAGGAATACGGCCAGATGACTTTGGATGACAACGCCCGCAAGAGGAAGATCCATCTGATTTCCATTATCGGTGAGGTGGAGGGCCATGAGAATCTCTCCGGCAACAGCAAGGCCACAAAATATGACCATATTTTGCCAAAGCTTGCGGAAATTGAGGATGACGATTCGGTGGAAGGACTTCTGGTCCTCTTAAACACTTCCGGCGGCGATGTGGATGCCGGGCTGGCCATCGCGGAAATGATCGCTTCCTTAAGCATCCCCACGGTTTCTCTTGTGCTGGGTGGAAGCCATTCCATCGGTGTCCCCCTGGCGGTGTGCACCGACTATTCCTTCATTGTCCCCACGGGGACCATGATGGTCCACCCGGTACGGATGACCGGAATGGTGATCGGTGCGTCACAGACCTATGAATATTTTGAGATGATCCAGGACCGGATTTTGAGTTTTGTTTCAAGCCATGCAAAAATCGCCTATGATCAGCTGAAGCGCCTGATGCTGAATACGGAAATGCTTACCAGAGACTTAGGCACCGTTCTGGTGGGCGAGGAAACGGTAAAGGAAGGGCTGATTGATGAAGTGGGCGGGATCAAGGACGCCTTAAGAAAATTATATGAACTGATGGAAACTGCTTCCTGTTAATCGTTGCAATTCTCCCGATTTTTTTGTATACTGTTACCAATGGATAGAAGGGGGAAGTATTGTGCCTGAGACAACGAAAAAAAAGACTACAGCAAAAAAAGGGGCAAAGGGAAAAAACGGGAGAACAAGAAGCAGCACCAGAAAGAATACAGTCCTGCCGGAACCGGAATTCATCCACTCGGAAGTAATCATTATTATGTCATTTGCAGCTGCAACCATTCTGTTTTTGAGCAATTTTCATTTGTGCGGAGTGGTGGGAGACTTTCTGCGCGGCGTGCAGCTTGGCATATTCGGAGGAATCGGATATATTGCACCTGTTTTGATGTTTGCGGGAACCGCATTCTTCATTTCCAACCGTGGAAATCCGAGAGCAGCATTTAAACTGGCGTCTTTTATACTGGCGCTGGTTTCTTTGTGTGGTTTTCTTCAGCTCCTTTTCGGAGCAAAGGCCGGCGAAGGCGTCAATCTGATTGACATCTATCTGGAATCTTCCGTAAACGGAAAGGGAGGCGGTCTTTTGGGCGGCCTTCTGGCCGAGGCTCTGGCCTCCATTATCGGAGTGGTGGGAGCCTATCTGGTGATCGGAGTTCTCCTCATTATTTCCGCTGTCTGCATTACGGAAAAATCCTTTGTGAATATCGTGAAAAAGGGAAGCGGAAAAGCTTACCGTCACGCCAGGGAAAATATGGACATGCATTTAGAGCTCCATGCGGAACTTAAGGAGGAGCGAAGGCGGCTTAAGGAAGAGCAAAAGCTTCGCGGAGTCAATCTGGAAGCAACAAAGCTGGCGGCGATGGAAGAGGAGCTGTATCCGGAACCGGAGACAGCGGATTTTGAAGCGGATATTGCCGAAAGCCCCGAGGAAGATATAGACAGCCAGGCAGACCGCTTATCGGCCCTTACTTCGGTGGTGGAGGACGGCCCCAATCCGGCCGATGTATTCCGCGGAAGCATTTCCCCGGTTCTGGATGAGGATTCCGTGCCCTTTGATCCGGATGGGGGTCCTGTTCCCTTTGTGCCGGAAGCGGATGAAGCTTCTATTTATATGAAGAAGGATACCAGGACCTTAAAAGAAATGGAAGTGGTGGAGGACGACGGAACCTTTTCCATTCCGGAAGAGCCGGTGCAGGTGGTTACCGCTGCCGGCAAGGTAATTGAAACCGACCGGGAAGCCCTTCAGAAGAAGCTGGAAAAGAGACGGGAAGAAGCGGCAAAGGACGGAGATTTAAGTGTTTCCCAGGAAATCAGGCAGAAGCAGGAGATTGTGAAACCGGAATATAAGTTTCCGCCCCTTACGCTGTTAAAGAAAGGCAAGGCAGCGGTTTTTTCCGACCGGGAATACAAGAACACGGCCATCAAGCTGCAGCAGACCCTGCAGAATTTCGGAGTGGGCGTTACGGTGACCAATATCAGCTGCGGACCGTCGGTGACCAGATATGAGCTCCATCCGGAGCAGGGCGTGAAGGTCAGTAAGATCGTGAGCCTGGCGGATGATATCAAGCTCAGCCTTGCGGCGGCGGACATCCGGATAGAGGCGCCCATACCGGGAAAATCAGCGGTCGGGATCGAGGTGCCAAACAAAGAGAACAACCTGGTATACTTAAGGGATATTCTGGAAGCGGACAGCTTCCAGAGCCATTCCTCCAAGATAGCTTTTGCCGTTGGTAAGGATATCGGCGGGCAGGTGGTCGTCACCGACATCGCCAAGATGCCCCATCTGCTCATCGCCGGAGCCACAGGTTCCGGTAAATCCGTCTGCATCAATACCCTGATCATGAGCATCATATTCAAGGCCGACCCGGAGGATGTGAAGCTGATCATGGTTGACCCCAAGGTAGTGGAATTGAGCGTTTACAACGGGATCCCTCATCTGCTGCTTCCGGTGGTCACGGATCCGAAAAAGGCGGCCGGGGCCCTTAACTGGGCGGTGGCCGAGATGACGGACCGTTACAATAAATTCGCAAAGTACAATGTGAGGGAAATCAAGGGATACAACGCAAGGGTCGAAAGCTTAAAGGACGTGGAAGATGAGGACAAGCCGGAAAAAATGCCTCAGATCGTCATCATCATCGACGAGCTGGCGGATTTAATGATGGTGGCCCCAGGGGAGGTGGAGGATGCCATCTGCCGTCTGGCCCAGCTTGCAAGAGCTGCGGGCATCCATCTTGTCATCGCCACCCAGCGGCCTTCGGTCAATGTCATCACCGGGCTGATCAAGGCAAATGTGCCGTCCCGGGTGGCCTTTGCGGTTTCCTCAGGCGTGGATTCCAGAACCATTATTGATATGAACGGAGCGGAAAAGCTCCTCGGAAAAGGAGACATGCTGTTTTATCCCGCAGGATATCCCAAGCCCATGCGTGTGCAGGGCGCCTTTGTAACGGATTCCGAGGTGTCAAAGGTTGTGGATTTCTTAACGGAACAGGGAATGACGGCCGATTACAATCCTCAGGTGGAGAGCCTGATCACGTCGGCCCCTTCCGGAGGGGAGATGAAGAACGGCGGAAATGACCGGGATGAATATTTTGTCCAGGCCGGCAGGTTTATCATAGAAAAGGACAAGGCTTCCATCGGTATGCTGCAGAGAATGTTTAAAATAGGCTTTAACCGGGCGGCCAGGGTTATGGACCAGCTTGCGGAGGCCGGCGTGGTAGGGGAAGAGGAAGGAACCAAGCCGCGCAAGGTATTGATGAGCATGGAAGAATTTGAGGAAATGCTGGAACAGGGCCTTTAAGGCAGTGGGCTTCATATACATAGAAGGAGGACGATACGGATGAAAACGGATATAGAAATCGCGCAGGAAGCAGAAATGATCCCCATAAAGGAGGTGGCCGCTTCCTATGGGATCGATGAGGATGAACTGGAGCTGTATGGAAAATATAAGGCAAAGCTCACCGATGAACTGTGGAACCGGGTGAAGGATAAGCCTGACGGCAGGCTGGTTCTGGTGACGGCCATTAACCCCACTCCTGCGGGAGAAGGAAAGACGACCACAACGGTGGGCCTTGGAGAGGCCTTGGGCAGAATGGGGAAAAAGGCCATGATCGCATTGAGGGAACCCTCCCTCGGCCCCTGCTTCGGCATCAAGGGAGGAGCGGCAGGAGGCGGATATGCCCAGGTGGTGCCGATGGAGGATTTAAATCTTCATTTTACGGGGGATTTTCACGCCATCACCTCTGCCAATAACTTGCTTGCAGCCCTGCTGGACAATCATATCCACCAGGGAAATGCTTTGGGAATCGACACCCGTCAGATCCTCTGGAAGCGCTGTCTGGATATGAATGACCGGGCCTTAAGGAATACTGTGGTGGGCCTTGGTTCCAAAGCCGAGGGCTTTGTGCGGGAAGACCATTTCGTCATCACCGTTGCATCGGAGATCATGGCGATCCTCTGCCTGGCCGGCAATATGAATGATTTAAAAGAAAGACTGGGAAAGATCATTGTGGCATATAATTATGCTGGAGAACCTGTGACTGCTTCCCAGTTAAATGCTGTGGGAGCCATGGCCGCCCTGTTAAAGGATGCCTTGAAGCCAAACCTGATCCAGACCCTGGAGCATACAGGAGCCATTGTTCATGGAGGGCCGTTTGCAAACATCGCTCACGGCTGTAACAGTGTGCGTGCCACAAAGACAGCCTTGAAGCTGGCGGATATTGTGGTGACGGAGGCAGGATTCGGCGCGGACTTAGGTGCGGAAAAATTCCTGGACATCAAGTGCCGGATGGCCGGATTAAAGCCGGATGCCGTGGTGCTGGTCGCAACCGTAAGGGCGCTTAAATACAACGGCGGAGTGGCTAAGGACCGGTTAAAGGAAGAGGATCTGGAAGCTCTTGAAAAAGGCATTGTCAACCTGGAAAAGCACATTGAAAATATGCAGAAATACGGTGTTCCGGTCATTGTGACCTTAAACTCCTTTGTTACCGACACGGAAGCGGAATATCTCTTTGTGAAACGGTTCTGTGAGGAAAGAGGCTGTGAATTCGCCCTGTCCCGTGTCTGGGAAAAAGGAGGCGAGGGAGGAATGGAGCTGGCCGGAAAGGTCCTCTATACTCTGGAAAACAAAGAAAGCAGGTTTGCCCCTCTCTATCCGGATGAGATGGGACTGGAAGATAAAATTGCCACAGTGGCAAAAGAGATCTATGGTGCAGATGGTGTGTCCTATGCCCCGGCCGCTTTAAAGGCCATCAGGAAATTTGAAGAGATGGGATTTGGCCGCCTGCCGGTCTGCATGGCAAAGACACAATACTCCTTATCCGATGACCAGACGAAGCTGGGCCGGCCGGAAGGCTTTGACATCACCGTGCGGGAGCTTTATGTTTCCGCAGGGGCAGGCTTTGTGGTCGTCTTGACCGGTGCGATCATGACCATGCCCGGACTTCCCAGGAAGCCGGCTGCAGACAGCATTGACGTAAATGAAGATGGAGTGATCACCGGATTATTCTGATTTGGAGGATTCTATGAAATTTAAAGAATGGCTTAAGGATTTAAAGTATGAGCTGCTGCAGGGCAGCCTTGATGCGGAAGTGGAGGATGTGGTCTACGACTCCAGAAAGGCGCGGGAAGGTGTGGTTTTTGTCTGTACCAGAGGTACCAGGACCGATTCCCATGAATTCATACCGGATGTGGTGAATGCCGGAGTCCGGGTCCTCGTGGTGGAGGAAAAGACACCGGTCCCGGAGGGCGTAACTGCTGTTTTCGTACATAATGCCAGAGAGGCCCTGGCCGTTTTATCAGCCGCCAGGTTTGGATATCCTGCGAGGAAGATGGTGACCATCGGCGTGACCGGCACCAAGGGGAAGACCACGACCACCCATATGATCAAAACGATTTTAGAGGCCTGCGGGAAGAAGGTGGGAATGATCGGAACGACCGGCATCGTGATCGGTGAGACAGTGATCCCTACGGTGAACACCACCCCGGAATCCTATAAGCTTCATGAAGCCTTCCGCCAGATGGCGGAAGCGGGCTGTGAATATATGGTGATGGAGGTATCCTCCCAGGCATTCAAGATGCACCGGGTAGATGGGATCTTATTTGATTACGGCCTGTTCACCAATATTTCTCCTGACCATATCGGTCCGGATGAACATGAGAATTTTGAGGAATATCTGTATTATAAATCCCGGATCTTTCACTGTTGTAAGGTGGGAATCATGAACGGCGACGACGAACACCAAAAGGAAGTGTGTAAGGATGCTCCCTGCAGGCTTTATACGTTTTCCCTGGAAAATGAACGTTCGGATTTTAAAGCGGAACATATCCGCTATGTGACCGGGCCTGATTTCGTCGGACTGGAGTTTGATGTAAAAGGTATTTATGAGCTTCCTGTCCGTGTCAATATCCCCGGCCGCTTCAACGTTGCCAATGCCCTTGCCGCGGTCAGCGTCTTAAGCTTTCTGGGACTTCCAAGGGACAGGATCTGTCACGGGCTTGAGCATTTAAGCGTGAACGGGCGCATGGAAATCGTATATACCTCTGAAAAATGCACGGTGATCGTGGATTATGCCCACAATGCGGTCAGCATGGAAAGCCTGCTTACGACGCTTAAGGATTACCATCCGAAACGTCTGGTCTGCGTCTTTGGCTGCGGCGGCAACCGTTCCAGGGACAGGCGCATATCAATGGGAGACAGCGCAGGGCGGCTGGCGGATTTTACGATCGTCACCGCGGATAATTCCAGATTTGAAAAAACTGAGGATATCATTGCCGACATCCGGGGCAGCCTTGAAAAGACCGGAGGAAAATTCGTGGAAATTCCGGACCGCAGAGAGGCGATCCGGTACAGCATTGCCCATGCAGAGCAGGGGGATATGATTGCGATCATCGGAAAAGGCCATGAGGATTACCAGGAGGTAAACGGAGTCCGCCACCATTTTTCCGACCGGGAAGAGGTCCTTCATGCGGTAAAGGATCTGGTTTGATAAAAACACATGCAGTGCCGGAAGCCAAAAGGAAATGCGGCTTTCGGCATTTGCACGGTAGATGGCAGGAATGTACGCCAAAGGCGGACATGGAACGGAGGATAGAATGGAAAATATGACAGTTAGGGAAATCCTTTTCGCTACAGGGGGAAGGCTTCTTTGCGGGAGTGAGAATACGGTTCTGGAACATATCAGCATTGATTCCAGAAACATGAAGGGAAAGGATCTGTTCGTTCCGATCATCGGTGAAAAGGTGGATGCCCACCGCTTCATCGGCCAGGCCCTCGACAACGGGGCGGTGGCGGTCCTGACCAGCGAGCATGAGACCATGGATTCCGATCAGCCATGGATCCGCGTGGAGGATACAAAAAAGGCCCTTCAGGCCCTGGGCAGCTATTACAGGGACCGTTTGCAGCTTCCGCTGGTGGGCATTACCGGAAGCGTGGGGAAGACCACCACAAGAGAGATGGCAGCCTGCGCGCTGTCTGCCCGGTACGCGGTCTATAAAACGCCGGGCAACCATAACAGCCAGGTGGGGGTCCCCATTACCATATCGGAAATATCCGGGGAGGACGAAATCGGCGTTATTGAGCTGGGAATGAGCGAACCGGGAGAGCTGACCGTCATTGCCGGAATTGCCAGAATACAGATGGCTGTCATCACCAACATCGGCGTGGCCCATATTGAGCAGCTTGGATCAAAGGAAAATATCTGTAAAGAAAAACTGACCATTCAGGATGGGCTTTTGGAAGGCGGAGTCCTTTTACTGAACGGGGATGATGAACTTTTGAAACAGGTCAGGGCAAAGGAAGGCTGCCGGACCGTTTACTACGGAACCGGGGAAAACTGTGATTACCGGGCGGAAGAGATCCGTCTGGAAGACGGTTTCCCGGCTTTTACCGCGGTTTTCGGACAGCAGAGAGTTCCCGTGCGGCTGGGAGTGATGGGCAGCCATAATGTTTTAAATGCCATGGCAGCACTGGCGGTGGCCTCCGAGTACCGGATTCCCATGGAAGAGGCGGCCGGCTGCTTAAAAGAATTCACCGGCTTTAAGAACCGTCAGCAGATTTACCATACGGGAACTATGACCGTGATCGATGATACTTATAATGCCAGCCCTGCTTCCATGAAGGCGGGACTGGAAGTATTGGGCTCCCTGACCGGGGCAAAACGGCGGGTTGCCGTCCTGGCTGACATGAAAGAGCTTGGAGAGAATTCCCCCCGGTTCCACTTTGAGATCGGAGAATATATCGCCGGGCATCCGGTGGATCTGGTGGTGACCCTTGGAGAGCTGGCCGGTGAAATCGCCAGGGCGGTGAGGGAAACAGCGCCGGAAATTACAGTAAAGGAATTTATGGAACAGGAGCTTCTCGGGGCTTACTTAAAAGAAGAATTAAAAGAAGGGGACTGTGTGCTTTTTAAGGGCTCCAACACCATGAGGCTCGGTCAGGTGGCGGAGGCGTTTTATAAGCGTTGATAAGTCTCACGATTTTGAAAGAAACAGGTGAAGAAATGGCGGAACGGTTTGCCCGTATTATCATTGATATTTCCCATGAAAAGGTTGACAGAACCTTTGATTACCGGATCCCGGCCCGGCTTCTTGAAGAGGTGGAGGTGGGATCCCTGGTGACCATCCCTTTCGGAAGGGGAAATTCCATGAGAAAGGGATATGTGGTGGGAATTACCGCC
Source organism: Lachnospiraceae bacterium 54-53 (assembly GCA_041223105.1). Classification (GTDB taxonomy): domain Bacteria; phylum Bacillota; class Clostridia; order Lachnospirales; family Lachnospiraceae; genus Lacrimispora. The sequence continues at coordinate 544,267 of JBCLPO010000001.1, read as the reverse complement.
CACGCGGATTATGATCCGGATAAAATCAAGGAAATTGCAGGGATCGTGACGGAGGGCGTATCCGCGGAATCCCTGCTTATTTCGCTGGCCTGGTGGCTGAAGGAGAGGTACGGCTCCACCATGAACCAGGCGTTAAAGACCGTGCTTCCGGTCAAGCAGAAGGTGAAACCGAAGGAGAAGAAGGCGCTTCACTGCCTCCTTGGCCGGGAGGATCTTTTAAAGGCCTTAAGGGAGGCCGAAAAAAAGAATTACAAGGCCAGAGTGCGTCTTTTTCAGGCATTTCTGGAAAGTCCGGTCATTCCCTATGATATTGCGGTCAACCAGATGAATCTTTCGGCAGCCGCTTTGAAACCGGTGATTGAAAAAGGGTATGTGGCGGTTACCGCCCAGGAGGTCTACCGGAACCCGGTCAAAACCGATGAAAAAGAGGGGAGCCAGGTCCCGCTGAATCCGGAGCAGAAGGCTGTCATAGAGGGGTTTTGCCGTGATTATTCCGAAAATTTAAGAAAGACCTACTTAATACACGGCATCACCGGCAGCGGTAAGACAGAGGTTTATATGGAACTGATCCGGAGGGTCATGGAAGACGGCAGGCAGGTGATCGTCCTCATTCCGGAGATTTCCCTTACCTATCAGACCGTTATGCGCTTCTACGGCCGGTTTGGGGACCGGGTGTCCATCATTAATTCCCGCCTGTCGGCAGGAGAACGGTATGACCAGTTTGAACGGGCCAGAAATGGGGATATCGATATTATGATCGGTCCCCGTTCCGCCCTGTTTACGCCCTTTTCCAGACTGGGTCTCATTCTCATAGACGAGGAACACGAGGGCGCGTATAAAAGCGAGTCGGTTCCCAGATACCACGCCAGAGAGGTCGCCGAAAAAAGAGCGTCCATGCAGGGAGCTTCGCTGGTTTTGGGCTCGGCGACCCCTTCCCTGGAAGCTTACACAAAGGCGCTCCGGGGAGAGTATCAGCTGTACTGTCTTAAGGAGCGGGCGAAGAGAGACAGCTGCCTTGCGGCTGTTTCCGTGGTGGATTTAAGGCAGGAATTAAAGGATGGCAATAAATCCATTTTCAGCAGAAGGCTGAAAATGCTCATGGAAGACCGTCTGAGGAAGCGGGAACAGATCATGCTGTTCATAAACCGGAGAGGCTATGCGAATTTCGTATCCTGCCGCTCCTGCGGTGAGGCCATCCGCTGCCCGCACTGTGACGTGACCCTGACCCTTCACAACAACAGCCGGCTGGTATGCCACTACTGCGGGCATACCATTCCCATGCCGGACAATTGTCCCTCCTGCGGCTCTCCCTACATCGCTAATTTTGGGGTGGGGACCCAGAAGATGGAGCAGATGACCAGAAAGCTGTTCCCGGCAGCCAGGGTCCTGCGCATGGATCTGGATACCACCTCAAAAAAGGGAGGGCATGAAGAGATCCTGTCCGCCTTTTCCGATGGAGATGCGGATATTCTCATCGGAACCCAGATGATCGTAAAGGGGCATGATTTTCCCAATGTCACTCTGGTGGGGGTGATGGCGGCGGACTTGTCCTTATATACCCCGGATTACCGTTCGGCGGAACGGACCTTCCAGCTTTTGACTCAGGCGGCGGGACGGGCGGGACGGGGCAGCCGGCCCGGAGATGTGGTGATCCAGACCTATAATCCGGACCACTACAGCATCGTGACGGCCGCCGGTCAGGATTATGATGCGTTTTACCGGCAGGAAATGGCCTACCGCCGTCTGATGAAATATCCACCGGCAAGCGGCCTGTTAACGGTTCAGTTTTCTTCCAGACAGGAGCCCTCTCTGACAGAAGCGGCGGAGGCTGCCTCCCGGTTTATCACTCCTTTTGCCGAACGGGAAATGGTGCAGTTCATCGGCCCGGTGGAGGCCTCGGTATACAAAATTAATGATATCTATAGAAAAATTTTATACTTGAAACAGGAAAACTATGATATACTAATAAAAATCAGGGATCAGATCGATGGTTTTCTGGAAAACCATCCCGGTTTGTTTGATCAGGTAATGGTCCAGTATGATTTTTCATAAATGAGAGGATAGATTATAATGGCAATCAGAAAAATTAGAACCATTGGAGACGAAATTTTAAGAAAGCACTGCAAGCCTGTGAAGGAAATTACCCCAAGGATCACTGAACTCATAGAAGATATGTTTGAAACCATGTATGACTCCAACGGAGTTGGCCTTGCGGCTCCCCAGGTTGGAATTTTAAAGCAGATCGTTGTCATAGATGTGGATGACGGCAATCAGTATGTTTTGATCAATCCGGAGATTCTGGAGACAAGCGGAAGCCAGACCGGACCGGAAGGCTGCTTAAGCGTGCCGGGAAAATCCGGAATAGTCACCAGGCCCAATTATGTAAAGATAAAGGCCTGTGATGCGGAAATGAAGCCCTATGAACTGGAAGGGGAAGAACTGCTGGCCCGGGCCATCTGCCATGAGTGCGACCATTTAAACGGCGACTTATACGTGGATAAGGTGGAAGGCGAGCTGGAGGATGTCACCCCGGAAGAGGAAACAGTGGAGGTAGCAGAGTAATTATGCGTATAATATTTATGGGAACGCCTGAATTTTCCGTTCCCGCTCTTATCGCTCTGGTGGAGGCGGGCCACGACGTGAAAGCGGTCGTTACCCAGCCGGACAAACCAAAGGGAAGAGGAAAAGAAGTCCGGATGACTCCGGTTAAGGAGAAGGCACTGGAGTACGGAATTGCCGTTTACCAGCCGGTAAAAGCAAGAGATCCGGAGTTTGTGAAACTCCTTGCTGACATGAAACCGGAGGCGATCGTGGTGGCTGCCTTCGGGCAGATCCTTCCAAAGAGCATACTGGATATTCCCGTCTATGGCTGTGTGAACATCCATGCTTCCCTGCTCCCCAAGTACCGGGGAGCTTCGCCCATTCAGTATGCGGTCATTAACGGAGAGAAGGAGAGCGGGATCACCACCATGATGATGGCGGAAGGCATTGATACCGGCGATATGCTGGATCAGAAGGCAGTCCAGCTGGATGAGAAGGAGACCGGAGGCAGTCTGCACGACAAGCTGGGCAAAATTGGAGCCGGGCTTATTTTGGAAACTTTAAGGAAGCTGGAAGAGGGAACTGCGGTCCGGACGCCTCAGGATGATTCCAAGGCCTGCCATGTAGGAATGATAAAAAAGTCCATGGGAGACATTGACTGGTCCGTGGATGCGGTTTCCATTGAACGCCTGATCCGGGGGTTAAATCCCTGGCCCAGCGCCTATACGGACTGGAATGGAAAGGTCATAAAGCTCTGGGAGGCAGCGGCCGTGGATCAAGAGTATGATGGAGCCTTCGGCCAGGTGGTGGAGGCTGACCGGGACCGTCTGGTGGTCAAGACGGGCAGAGGAGGCTTATCCATACGCCAGCTGCAGCTGCAGGGAAAAAAACGTATGGATGTGGGCGCGTTTCTGCGTGGATATCAGATTGGGGAAGGCACTGTTTTTAAATGCCTGGACATAAAAAATGAAAGGAGTGTCTGATTATGTATTATGGAGGTATGATGGGATATTATCTTGATCCCACATGGATCCTGGTCATCATTGGAGCTGTTTTATCCATGGTGGCCTCGGCAAGAGTCAGCAGTACATTTAATAAATATTCAAAAGTGAGAAGCATGTCCGGGATGACCGGAGCGGAAGCGGCCAAGCGCCTGCTCAATTCCCAGGGCATTTATGATGTTCAGGTAAGACCCGTGAGCGGGCAGCTTTCAGACCACTACGACCCAAGGACCAAGACTGTCAATTTGTCGGATTCTGTTTACAGCTCCACATCCGTGGCAGCCATCGGCGTTGCCGCCCATGAATGCGGCCATGCCATGCAGGACAATACGGGGTATGTTCCCCTGCGGCTTAGGGCGGCCATTGTTCCGGCCGCCAATATCGGCTCCCAGGCGGCTCTGCCCCTCATCATTCTCGGCGTTATCATAGGCGGAATCGGTTCCCCTCTGGTAAATATCGGGCTGATTCTTTTCTCTTTGGCCGTTATTTTCCAGCTGGTGACCCTGCCCGTGGAATTCAATGCATCGAGAAGGGCAGTTACCCTTCTGGGCCAGGTAGGGATTCTGGGCGATCAGGAATTGGGGCATACCAGAAAAGTGCTGGGCGCCGCCGCCTTAACCTATGTGGCCGCTCTGGCTGCCACCGTGCTCCAGCTTTTGAGACTTGTGCTCCTGTTTGGAGGAAGAAGGAATAATGACTAAAGAGACGGACAGCAGGGAGATTGTACTGGACATCCTGCTGGAGATACTGGAGCGGTCAGGCTACAGCCATATCATCCTGCGGCAGGCCCTGAATAAATACCAATACCTGGATAAGGCGGAACGGGCATTTATTTCCAGAACCGCAGAGGGTACTGTGGAATATCTGCTTCAGATTGATTACGTGATCGATTCCTTTTCCAATACAAAAGTAAAGAAGATGAAGCCGGTCATCCGGACAATTCTCCGCATGTCGGTATACCAGCTTCTTTACATGGACCGTGTCCCTGATTCGGCGGTATGTAACGAGGCTGTAAAGCTTGCCGTAAAACGAAAATTTACAGGGCTGAAGGGATTTGTCAACGGAGTGCTGCGGAATATTTCCAGAAACAGGGAAAGCATTCACTGGCCGGATGACTCCCTCCGTTATTCCATGCCTTCCTGGATCGTATCCATGTGGGAGGAGACCTATGGAAAGGAAACAGCAAGGACCGTAATGGAAGCCTTTTTAACCAGGAGCAGGACCACAGTCCGCTGTAACTTTGCAAAAGCCCCGAAGGAAGAAATTGTGGAAAGCCTGAGAAAACAGGGAGCGGAAGTGTCCGAATCCGGTATTTCGGAGGGCATTCTTACCCTGGACCGCTTTGATCATCTGGAAGGTCTGGAGGCGTTTCAAAAAGGGTTTATCCAGGTACAGGATTTAAGCTCCAGCTTTGTTGGAGAAATCGCAGATCCCAGGAAAGGGGATTATGTCATTGATGTCTGCGGCGCCCCGGGAGGAAAGAGCATTCACCTTGCGGATAAGCTGGAGGGGACCGGCATGGTGGAAGTCCGGGACTTAAGCCTGCAGAAGATTGGCCTCATCCAGGAAAACATCGATCGCTGCGGCTTTAAAAACATCCGCGGGAAGGTCCAGGATGCCCTGATTCCGGATCCGGATTCCTTTGAGAAGGCCGATATCGTAATTGCCGATTTACCCTGCTCCGGCCTCGGGATCATAGGGCGGAAGCCGGATATAAAATACCGGGTAAAACCGGAAGACTTAGAGGCCCTGGCCGCACTTCAGAGAGAGATCCTTTCCGTTGTGCAGGCCTATGTAAAGCCGGGCGGAAAAATGATTTTCAGCACGTGCACCATAAACAGAAGTGAAAACGAAGAAAATGTTTCCTGGTTCCTGGACCATTTTCCCTTTGACTGCATAAATCTCAAGGGCAGACTGGGAGAAAGAATGAATTCAGACACCATGGAACAGGGATTCCTGCAGCTTTTGCCGGGAATCCATCCCTGCGACGGATTTTTCCTCGCGGCTTTAAAAAAAAGATAGGCCCTGCAGGCATCCCTTTATGCCCGGAGAATCATGGGCGGAATAAAGGCAAGGTAAAACAGAATGGAAAAAACAGATATAAAATCACTGGATTTGGAGAAACTGACATCCTATGTGGTGTCCATCGGAGAGAAGCCGTTTCGTGCCAGGCAGCTCTATGAGTGGATGCACCGGAAGCTGGCAGCCGATTACGATGAGATGACCAATCTGCCTAAATCTCTGAAAGAGAAATTGCTGCAGTCAGCAGTATTCACTTCCCTTACCGCAGTGGAGGAAAAGATTTCAAAAACAGACGGAACGAGAAAATATTTATTCGGTCTTTCTGACGGAAATGTGATAGAAAGCGTTTTAATGAGGTACATGCATGGAAATTCGGTCTGCATTTCATCCCAGGTAGGCTGTCGTATGGGCTGCAGGTTCTGTGCTTCCACCTTAGAAGGGCTGGAGAGGAATTTAAGCCCTTCCGAAATGCTGGACCAGGTTTACCGGATCCAGAAGAATACGGGAGAAAGGGTATCCAACGTCGTTGTCATGGGCTCAGGGGAGCCTTTGGACAATTATGACAATCTGATCCGGTTTATCCGTCTTCTTACGGATGAAAACGGACTGAATATCAGCCAGCGCAGCATAACTGTTTCCACCTGCGGCATTGTACCGGAAATCCTTAAGCTGGCGGAGGAGGACCTTCAGATCACGCTGGCTTTATCCCTGCATGCTCCAAATGATGAAGTCCGCAAGAGCCTTATGCCGGTTGCCAGCCGTTATCCATTAGAGGATGTGCTGAGCGCCTGCAGGACTTATTTTGAAAAGACCGGCAGGCGGCTTACCTTTGAGTACAGTCTGGTAAGCGGTGTCAATGACAATCTGGAAGAAGCTTCGGCCCTTGCGTCTCTCATCAGGGACCAGCACGGGCATGTCAACCTGATTCCGGTAAACCCCATCAAGGAGCGCGATTATGTGCAGTCGGACCGGAAAGCCATTGAGGGTTTCAAAAATCTTCTTGAAAAAAACGGAATAAATGTTACTATTAGAAGAGAAATGGGCCGGGATATAGGCGGTGCATGCGGACAGTTAAGGAAGAGCTTTTTAAGCCAGGAATAAAGAGGGAAGTGAGAATGAAACAATGAAGGCTTGCGCTATGACGGATACCGGAAGGGTCCGCACGGCCAATCAGGATTATGTCTATGCTACAACAGAGTCTGTGGGCGCGCTGCCCGACTTTTTTTTGGTTGCAGACGGCATGGGCGGCCATCAGGCCGGGGATTATGCTTCCAGATACATTGCCGAGAATCTGGTCTCCCACTTAAAGCAGTCAGGGGAAACCCGGATTATTCCGCTTTTGCGGGAGGGGATAGAGAAGGTTAACGGCATGCTGTATCAGGAATCCACGGAAAATACGGAGTTAAACGGAATGGGGACCACTTTGGTGGCGGCGGTGATCGAGGACGCCACCATGTATGTTGCCAATGTGGGTGACAGCCGTCTGTATCTGGTAAGAAACCAGTTAAAGCAGATCACAAAGGATCATTCCTATGTGGAAGAACTGGTGTCTTTGGGTCAGCTGGAACGGGGAAGCCGGGATTACCGTGAGAAAAAGAACATTATTACAAGAGCGGTTGGTACGGAGGATAAGCTGGAGATTGATTTTTTTGAAGTCAGCCTGGAGCCGGGAGACTATGTGCTCATGTGTTCCGATGGACTCAGCAATATGCTTGAGGACGCTGAGATGGAAGAAATTATCTGCTCAGAACTGGAACTGCCGGAAAAGGCAGAAAAATTGATTACAGTGGCCAATGACAATGGCGGAAAAGACAATATAGCAGTTATTTTGATTGATCCGCAGATTGGCAGGGAGGTAAGCTTATGATCTTGAGACCGGGGACATTTTTACAGGACAGATATGAAATACTGGACCAGATTGGTTCCGGAGGTATGTCGGATGTGTATAAGGCCCTGTGCCATAAATTAAACCGCCTTGTTGCCATAAAGGTATTAAAGGAAGAGTTTAGCTCAGACAGCGGGTTTGTCAGCAAGTTTAAAATGGAGGCCCAGGCGGCCGCCCGTCTTTCCCATCCCAACATCGTGAATATCTATGATGTTGTGGATGAAGGAAACCTCCATTACATTGTCATGGAGCTGATCGAAGGAATCACGTTAAAAAATTATATTTCCAAAAAGGGCTGTCTGGAGGTCAAGGAGGCCATCGGGGTCGCCATTTCAGTTGCCCAGGGAATTGCGGCTGCCCATGAACAGGGCATCATACATAGGGATATCAAGCCCCAGAACATTATCATTGCCAGGGATGGCAAGGTGAAGGTAGCTGATTTCGGAATTGCCCGCGCCGCTTCAACCCAGACATTGAGCGCCACAGCGGTGGGATCGGTCCATTACATATCGCCGGAACAGGCAAGAGGCGGCTACAGCGATGCCAGAAGCGATATTTACTCCCTGGGCATCACCATGTATGAGATGGTGGCGGGACGGGTCCCTTTTCAGGGGGACAATACGGTGACCGTTGCCCTGGCCCATCTGGAAGATCCCATTACACCGCCAAGCTTCTATAATGACGGCATTCCGGTGGGACTGGAAAATATTATTTTAAAAAGTACGGAAAAGAAACCGGAATTCCGCTATGGAAGCATGCATGAGGTGGTGTCCGATTTAAGGCGGGCACTCGTGAACCCGGATGGGGATTTTGTGCAGTACAATTCCCAGGTGGACGGTTCCCAGACCGTGATCATCGGAAAACCGGAGCTGGAGCAGATCCGGTCCGGCCGCAAGGTTTCGGCGGATCCGGCGGGAAACCGGAATGGCTTCCGCAATCAGGATCCGCAAAAGGAACGCCGGACGGAAAGAGGCGGCAGCCCATCCGGAGGCAGCGGCAGGACCAGAAGACAGGATTCAGAGGAGGACATCAGCCCGAGAATCGAGAAGCTTTTAACTGCTGCGGGCATTGCCGTTGCCGTGATCATCGTGATCGTACTGATCATTGTGTTCTCCAAGGTGGGCGGCTTATTCCGCTCCGGTTCCTCCAAGGAACCGGAATCTTCGGTGGAAGAAACTACGGAAGAGACCTTAAGTGACAAGACGGTAAAAATGCCGGATGTGCTGGGTCTTGCGGCCGATATTGCGGAACAGAAGCTCAAGGACAACGGCGGCCTGTATATGAAAACCAGAGATTATGTATTTGACGATACCGTAGAGGAAGGGGATGTGGTTTCCCAGGATCCGGTGGAAGGTACGGTAGTAGACAAGTATTCAGCCGTATATGTGGTGATCAGCAAAGGGCCGGACCACGTTGCGGTCGATTTAACCCAGCTTGGACTGGAAAAGATGGATGCGGCCTCTGCCAAAACGGCTCTGGAAAATAAGGGGCTGGTCGTAAACATGGAGCAGAAGAACAGCGATACGGTGACTTCCGGTTATGTGATCAGCTACAGCCCCAGCGAAGCAAAGGAAGGGGAGACAGTGACCCTTGTTTCCAGCAGCGGCCCTGTTCTATTAAATCCGGTCACCGTGCCGAACATTGAAGGTGAGGTCCAGGAGGTGGCCGTTGAGATGCTGGCTGACGTAGGACTTATCCAGGGGAGCGTTACGGAAGAGGTTTCTGAGACCGTTGCCAGGGGAACCGTTATCAGCCAGTCAGTGGCCGCAGGCAGCCAGGTGGAGTCAGGAACGGCTGTGAGCTATGTGATCAGCAGCGGGACCGCCCAGCAGGCCAGATACAAATATCTGGCTTCCATTGAAAAATCCTATTCCCTGCAGAATCTCATAGGACCCGGTTCAGGCAGCACCCAGCTGACCTTAAAGATACAGTTAAGGCAGTCGGTGAACGGAAAAGATGAAATCAGGGAGCTGATGGGGCCGGTGACCATGACCGGTGACCAGATGCTGCCCGTGTCCTTCAAGAACATTGAAGGGGCTTACGGCGTTACCAGCGGGTCGGTAGAAATCATAAATGTGGAAACAGGCGATGTGATCAACTCCTATTCCATCACATTCGTACCGGTTCCGCAATCATAGGGATGGTGTATGACAGGAAAAATTTTGAAAGGAATCGCGGGGTTTTACTATGTCCACGGCATGGACAGAGCCATATATGAATGCAGGGCCAAGGGCATTTTCCGCAATAAGAACATTAAGCCGCTGGTAGGGGATGATGTGGAATTTTCCGTCCTGGATGGGGTGGAAATGAAAGGGAACATTGATAAAATACTGCCCAGGAAAAATGCACTGGTCCGGCCGGCCGTGGCCAATGTGGATCAGGCCCTGGTGCTGTTTTCCATAACCCATCCGGAACCGAATTTAAATCTGCTGGACCGTTTTCTGGTGATGATGGAGGTCCGGCAGATCCCCGTGCGGATCTGTTTTAATAAAATTGATTTAACAGGGGATGACAGGCTGCAGATTCTTAAGGAAATTTATCAGGAGGCAGGGTATCCCCTGTATTTTACCAGCACTTATGAGGAACTGGGAATTGAAGATATACGAAGGCTGGTGCGGGGGAAAACCACGGTTCTGGCAGGTCCTTCCGGGGTGGGAAAATCATCCCTCACCAACCTGCTCTGCCCTCAGGCCGAGATGGAGATCGCCAATATAAGCGAGAAAATCCAGAGAGGAAAGCATACCACCAGGCATTCGGAGCTCTTTGGCATAGGACCGGATACCTACATGATGGATACGCCCGGGTTCAGCTCCATGTACATGGAAGACTTGGAGTGCAGCCGGCTGAAGGACTGTTTTCCTGAATTCGGACCTTACGAAGAGGATTGCAGATTCCTTGGCTGCGTACACATGGGAGAGACCGTCTGCGGTGTCAAAAAAGCGGTGGAGGATGGAAAAGTCAGCCGGAGCCGTTATGAAAATTACCGGCTTTTATACCAGGAATTAAAAGAGAAAAGGAGATACTGATATGCTTAAACTTGCCCCTTCTATATTAGCGGCAGATTTTAAAGATCTGGGAAAGCAGGTGTCGGATGTGGCGGCGGTAGGCGCCGGGTACATTCATCTGGATGTGATGGATGGGGCGTTCGTTCCCAGCATTTCATTCGGAATGCCCGTGATCAGCAGCCTTCGCAGCTGTACCGACCGGGTATTCGACGTCCATATGATGGTTGAAGAACCCGGAAGATATGTGGAGGATATGAAAGAGGCAGGAGCTGATTTGATCTGTGTACACGCCGAAGCCTGCGTTCATCTGGACCGTACGGTCAGCCAGATAAAAGAGGCCGGGTTAAAAGCCGGAGTGGCCCTTAATCCTTCAACGCCCATATCTGTCCTTGACTGCATCCTGGGAGATCTGGACATGGTCCTCATCATGACGGTAAACCCGGGCTTTGGGGGGCAGAAGTTCATTCCCTATACTCTGGACAAGGTCCGCGCCTTAAGAAGCATGTGCAGGGAACGGGGGGTTAACACGGATATTGAAGTGGACGGAGGCGTGACCTTAAATAATGTCAGAGAACTGATCGAAGCAGGCGCCAATGTTTTTGTGGCCGGTTCCGCTGTGTTTAAAGGAGACGCGGCCGCCAATACAAAGGCATTTTTAAAGATATTTGAGGAATATGAAAGGTGAATAAAGACATTACAGGACTGATCGTTACGGGAGGCACCATAGACTATGGGTTTGCCGGAAAATTTTTGGAGAGCAGAACCTTTGATAAGGTGATCGCGGTGGATGGAGGGCTTGCTGCCCTCCATAAGCTGCATTTAAAGCCGGATGCCATTGTAGGAGATTTTGACACGGTGGATCCGGCGGTTTTAAGGGAGTATAAAAGCAGTCCCGATGATATAGACTGGGAGATCCATAAGCCGGAAAAGGATGAGACCGATACGGAGCTGGCTCTTGATACGGCCATACGCTTAGGCTGTACCAGGCTGGTTCTTTTGGGCGCTACCGGCGGGCGGATGGACCATTTCATCGGCAATGTCCACCTTCTCTATGCCTGTTTAAAAAAAGGTGTGGAGGCGGCCATTGCCGATGAAAAAAACTGGATCACGGTACTGGAACGGGGACGCACCTTTCGGGCGGATGCTGCCAGGGGAAATTACATTTCCTTTCTTCCCCTGAGCATGGAAGTTCAGGGGATCACCCTGACCGGTTTTAAATATCCGCTGGTCAAAAAGGATATTTCCATAGGCACCAGCCTGTGCATCAGCAATGAACTGACAGGAGCGGAGGGCTCCATAGATTTTGATTCCGGAACTCTGATCTGTGTGGAATCCCATGATTAAACTGGAATGGTCTAATATATCAAAACTGGATATTTATATCACTCCACTTGCGTGCTAAGATAGGGATCAACAAAAGCAGCAAGGGAGGAATTACCAATGAGTAAAAGTAACCAGAGGATTTACAGGCTTTCCCTGACCGGCCTGTTCGCAGCCATGTCCTATGTGGTATTTACATTCCTGCAGTTTAAGATCACACTGCCGGGCGGAGATGCCACATCCATTCATCTTGGGAACGCGGTATGTGTTTTGGGAGCGCTCCTGCTGGGAGGGCCTTACGGCGGTCTGGGCGGAGCCATCGGCATGACCATAGGAGATCTCTTTGATCCGGTTTATGTGATCTATGCGCCCAAAACCTTTGTTTTAAAATTATGCATCGGCCTTATAACCGGATTTCTCGCCCATAAGATCGGCAGAATCAATGAATCCACCGATCGGAAGCACATTATGACATGGACAGTCATCGGAGCGGCGGGCGGTCTGCTGTTCAATGTGATTTTTGATCCCATGGCTGGCTATTATTATAAGCTGTTCATTCTGGGAAAACCTGCGGCAGAGGTGGCGCTGGCCTGGAACATCGCATCCACCTCCATCAATGCCGTGACCTCAGCCATTGTGTCGGTCATCCTTTACATGCCCCTCAGAAATGCCCTGGTCCGGTCCGGATTATTTACCAAGATTTGTTAGGAGCTTTCTATGACATCAGAAAAACATCAGAAGAAAATTGCAGTTATCAATGACTTATCCGGGTATGGCCGCTGTTCCCTGACCGTGGCCATACCCCTCCTGTCCGCGCTGAAGGTCCAGTGCTGTCCGGTGCCAACCTCCATCCTCTCCAATCATACCGGATTTTCCACATTTTTTTTCGATGATTATACGGAAAAAATGCCTCTTTATATCCGGGAGTGGAAGAAGCTTCAGCTGTCCTTTGACGGGATTTACAGCGGATTTCTGGGATCTGAGGAGCAGATCGGTATCGTCATTGACATGATTAACAGCTTTCGGACACAGGAAACAAAGGTAGTCATCGATCCCATCATGGGAGATCATGGAAAAGCATATCAGACCTTTACGCCCAGGATGTGCGGCCGTATGAAGGAGCTGGTCGGATTCGGGGATATTGTGACCCCCAACTTAACGGAAGCCTGCATTCTGACCGGGAGGGAATACCGGCCAAAGGGCTGGAAGCGTTCGGAGCTTCTTCAAATGGCGGATGAAATCAGAAATATGGGCCCTGAAGCGGTGGTGATCACAGGCGTAAAGGAAGGCGGCTATGTGACCAATGTGGTCTCAGAAAAAGGGGAACCGGCTTCTTTCCTGCGAACCCTTCAGGTGGGGCGCGAACGGCCCGGGACAGGAGATGTGTTTTCGGCAATCGTCGCGGCGCAGACCGTGAAGGGGATTTCATTAAGAGACGCGGTTAAAAAAGCCGCTTATTTTGTGAAATGCAGCATTTTAAAATCCGAAGAATTTCATGTTCCCGTGGAAAACGGGGTGTGCTTTGAGGAGATCCTTCATTTGCTCATTCGTCAGTGAAATTCAGGCGAGATACAGGTATTTTTAGGAAAAGGGCTTTTCTTTGCCCTTTTTTTGTAGTATAATCAACGGCAGATTATCAAGCGGGATTATTTTTCGCTGAGAATATTGAGGAGAAACCAGGAGGAATACCATGTTAGATTTAAAGTTTGTAAGAGAAAATCCTGAAATCGTAAAGGAAAATATCAAAAATAAGTTTCAGGACAGCAAGCTGCCTTTGGTCGATGAAGTCATCGGACTTGATGAGCAGAGCCGTTCGGCAAAGCAGGAAGGGGATGCCTTAAGAGCTGAACGCAACAAACTTTCCAAACAGATCGGCGCCTTGATGGGACAGGGAAAAAAGGAAGAAGCGGAGGAAATGAAAAAGAAGGTTACCGGCGCTTCCGAGCATCTGGCCGAGCTGGAAGAAAAGGAACGTGACCTGGATGAAAGAATAAAAAAGATCATGATGACCATTCCCAATATCATTGACCCCAGCGTGCCCATTGGAAAAGACGACAGTGAGAACGTGGAGGTGGAGCGTTACGGCGAGCCTGCAGTCCCTGACTTTGAAATACCGTATCATACGGAGATCATGGAAAGCTTTGACGGAATCGATCTTGACAGCGCGAGAAAGGTGGCCGGAAACGGTTTTTATTACCTGATGGGAGATATTGCCAGACTTCATTCTTCTGTGATTTCCTATGCCAGGGATTTCATGATCAACCGTGGATTCACTTACTGCATTCCGCCCTTCATGATCCGCAGCGAGGTGGTGACCGGCGTCATGAGCTTTGCCGAGATGGATGCCATGATGTATAAAATAGAGGGAGAAGATTTATATCTGATCGGCACCAGTGAGCATTCCATGATCGGAAAGTTTATTGATACCATCCTTCCGGAGGAGAACCTGCCGAAGACACTGACCAGCTATTCTCCCTGCTTCCGCAAGGAAAAGGGCGCTCACGGCCTGGAGGAGCGGGGCGTATACCGCATCCACCAGTTTGAGAAACAGGAGATGATCGTGGTCTGCAAGCCGGAAGAAAGCATGGACTGGTATGAAAAGCTATGGCAGAATACCGTTGATCTGTTCCGTACCCTTGACATTCCTGTGAGAACCCTGGAATGCTGTTCCGGAGATCTGGCGGATTTAAAGGTGAAATCCGTGGACGTGGAAGCCTGGTCTCCCCGGCAGAAGAAATATTTCGAAGTGGGAAGCTGCTCCAATCTGGGAGATGCCCAGGCGAGAAGGCTGAAGATCCGCGTTTCGGCGGAGGATGGCAGAAAGTATTTTGCCCATACCTTGAACAACACTGTAGTCGCTCCTCCCAGAATGCTCATCGCTTTCCTGGAAAATAATTTACAGGCAGACGGCACGGTGAAGATCCCGGAGGTTTTACAGCCGTATATGGGAGGTATGAAGGCTCTGGTGCCGAAGAAATGAAAAAATCTGATGAAAAAAGGAGTGACTGAAAGCATGATTACATTTAACCATTTTAATTTCAATGTACTTGATCTGGAAAAGAGCTTAAAGTTTTACAAAGAGGCCCTGGGGCTTACGCCGGTGCGGGAGAAGACGGCCGAAGACGGCTCCTTTAAACTGGTGTTTTTAGGAGACGGAAAGAGTTCCTTTACCCTGGAGCTCACCAATTTGACGGAGCGGAAGGAAGCCTATGACCTGGGGGAATGCGAGTTCCATCTGGCATTTCAGAGCGATGAATTTGAGGAAGATTATAAAAAGCATAAAGAAATGGGAGTTGTCTGTTTTGAAAATCCGAAAATGGGCATTTATTTTATCAGCGATCCGGACGGTTACTGGATCGAGATCATTCCTGTCAGATAAGGAGATAAGCCCGTGTATGTTGAGGTAAATGGAATAAGGCTGTTCTATGAGGTGCGGGGAAAGGGGCCGGCCTTGATTCTCGTCCATGGAAACGGAGAAGATCACAGGATCTTCGATGAAACGGCCCTGCTGCTGGAAACGGACCATACCGTTTATGCCCTGGATTCCAGGGATCATGGAAAGAGTTCTCCGGTAAAGACGCTGGGGTATGACGCGATGGCAGAGGATGTGGTGGAATTTGTAAAGGCATTGGGACTGGAACGGCCGGCTTTCTGCGGATTCAGTGACGGAGGAATCATCGGAATCCTGGCTGCCTCCGGACACCCGGATCTTTTTTCAAAGCTGGTGCTGTGCGGAGCCAATGCCTGTCCTCAGGGATTAAAGGCCAGCTGGCTTATATTTTTTACTTTATTGGAAAAAATGACCCATGACACCAAAATCCTCATGATGCTCAAGGAACCTCATATTTCCGGAAAGGAACTGGAGCGGATATCCATCCCAACGCTGGTGCTCGCCGGGGAACGGGATATGATCCGGGAATCCCATACCCGCTTTCTTGCCTCAAAGATAAAGAACAGCCGCCTGAAGATCCTGCCGGGAGAGGGGCATGGCAGCTATGTGATCCACAGCAGAAAGCTTTATTATATCATGAAAAAATTTCTGGAAAAGCCTCTGCTTCCGGAAAATGGGGACTTAAGCATGCCGCCGGCCGGCGGCATGTGAGAAAAACAAGGGTGTAAAGAAAAAATACTTGACACCCCGTAAAAAGTATTGTATGATATCACAGGTGATGATATGGAAAAGATTGCAAGGCAGGGATTATTATATGATTTCTACGGTGCTCTCTTAACGGAGCATCAGAGGCATATCTTTGAGGACGTGGTTCTTTACGACCTGTCCTTAAGCGAGATTGCACAGGAGCAGGGAATCAGCCGTCAGGGGGTCCATGACCTGGTCAGGCGGTGTAATAAGATCCTGGAGGATTACGAAGAAAAGCTTCATCTGGTGGAGAAATTTGAAAAAACGAAAAAACTGGCCAGAGAGATCCAGAGTCTGACAAAGGAATTTGCCGGTACGAAAAACATGAGTCTGATCCGTCGCATCGAAGAGATATCGGGCGAAATCATCGAGCTGGAAGCTCATTAGGAGGGCGTTAGATGGCTTTTGAGAGCTTATCCGATAAATTACAGAACGTATTTAAAAATTTAAGAGGCAAAGGGCGTCTGTCCGAAGCCGATGTGAAATCAGCTCTTAAAGAGGTTAAGATGGCCTTGCTGGAGGCCGATGTGAGCTTTAAGGTTGTAAAACAGTTTATCAGTGCTGTACAGGAGCGGGCCATAGGACAGGATGTCCAGAACAGCCTGACGCCCGGACAGATGGTAATAAAGATCGTAAACGAAGAGCTTGTAAAGCTGATGGGCTCTGAGACGTCCGAGATCCAGTTAAAGCCTGCGGCTGATATGACCGTCATTATGATGGCGGGCTTACAGGGCGCCGGTAAGACCACTACCACTGCCAAGATTGCCGGAAAACTGAAGGCAAAGGGAAGAAAACCCCTTCTCGTGGCCTGTGACGTCTACCGCCCGGCTGCCATTAAGCAGCTTCAGATCAACGGAGAGAAGCAGGGCGTCCCGGTGTTTTCCATGGGGGAAAACCACAGACCTGCGGATATCGCAAAGGCTGCGATTCACTATGCCGAAAAGAATGACCAGAATGTGGTGATCCTGGATACGGCAGGACGTCTTCATATTGATGAGGACATGATGAACGAGCTGGTGGAGATCAAGGAAGCGGTGGAGGTCCATCAGACCATTCTGGTGGTCGACGCCATGACCGGACAGGATGCGGTCAATGTGGCGGGAATGTTCAACGATAAAATTGGAATTGACGGTGTCGTCATCACCAAGCTGGACGGTGATACCCGGGGCGGAGCAGCACTTTCCATCCGTGCGGTGACCGGAAAGCCGGTCCTTTACGTGGGCATGGGAGAGAAGCTGTCCGATTTGGAACAGTTCTATCCGGACCGCATGGCTTCCAGAATCCTTGGGATGGGCGATATTCTCTCCCTCATTGAGAAGGCCGAAACCCAGGTCGATGAGGAAAAAGCGAAGGAATTGTCCCAGAAGCTGCGCAAGGCGGAGTTCGATTACAATGATTTCCTGGATCAGATGAACCAGATCAAGAAGATGGGCGGAATGGCAAGCATCATGAGCATGATGCCGGGCATGGGCCAGATGAAGGATATGGATTTCGATGAAAAGGCCATGGACCGGGTGGAAGCGATTATTCTTTCCATGACAAACAAGGAACGCACCAGTCCGGATCTCATGAAGAATGTTTCCAGAAAACAGCGGGTGGCAAGAGGCGCGGGTGTTGACATCGGCGAAGTGAACCGCATTGTAAAGCAGTTTGATCAGATGAAGAAGATGATGAAACAGCTTCCGGGCATGATGGGCGGAGGAAAGCGTCACGGCGGCAGCCTGCTTGGCAAGCTGAAATTACCGTTTTAATGTTTGTTCCCTGAGTTAGCAAGGCAGGTATCTGCGTTCGCTATAGATTAGTACCAGAATTTAAGATTTAAGGAGGTGAATTTCACAATGGCAGTAAAGATGAGATTAAAAAGAATGGGTCAGAAAAAGGCTCCTTTCTATAGAATTGTAGTTGCAGATTCCAGATCTCCAAGAGATGGCAGATTCATCGAAGAGATTGGTTACTATGATCCTAACACAGAACCAAGCGTGATCAAGTTTGATGAGGAGAACGCTAAAAAGTGGTTAGCAACAGGTGCTCAGCCAACTGAAGTTGTAAGCAAGCTTTTAAAGATCGCCGGTATCCAGTAGTGAGAGGTGAAGCATATGAAGGATTTAGTAGAGGTAATTGCAAGAGCACTGGTTGATAATCCTGATCAGGTTGCTGTTACTGAGACTGTAAAAGACGATGAGATCATCCTCGAACTTACGGTAGCGCCTTCCGATATGGGTAAGGTCATCGGCAAGCAGGGAAGGATCGCAAAGGCTATCCGCTCTGTTGTAAAAGCAGCAGCTTCCAAAGAAGACAAAAAGGTCACTGTAGAAATCCAGTGACCGTAAGACCGCCTGCCTGTCGGGAAGACGGTCTTCTTTTGTTTCTGAAAACAGAGGTTCATGGGTAAATATCCAGAAATAAGCCGGATAGCGATATCCGGTTTCTTTGTATGACATGGAGAGACAGATGGAAAATTTGTTAAGAGTCGGAATCATTTCTTCCACCCACGGGGTGAAAGGTGAAGTAAAGGTTTATCCCACAACGGATGATGCGGGCCGTTTTAATGATCTGAAACATGTGATTCTGGATACAGGCCGGGAGCATGTGGAATTGGAGATCCAGGGGGTTAAGTTTTTTAAAAATATGATCATCCTTAAGTTTAAAGGATATGATTCCATCAATGAAATAGAAAAATACAGAGGAAAAGACCTGTTGATTACCAGAGACCAGGCCGTAGAGCTGGGACCGGATGAGAATTTTATTGTTGACCTGATCGGACTTTCTGTGGTCACGGAGGAGGGGACGGCATTTGGGACCCTGACGGATGTGATCAAGACAGGCGCCAACGATGTCTATGAAGTGACCACGGCGGAAGGAAAGGAAGTCCTGCTTCCGGCGATCAAGGACTGCGTTTTAAAGGTGGACCTAGAGGGAGGGACCGTTACGGTCCGCATCATGGACGGGCTTCTGGACTAGGATAGAGGAGTGGAAATAAAAAATGAATTATCACATATTGACATTATTTCCCGAGATGGTCTTAAACGGCCTTCATACCAGCATCATCGGAAGAGCGGCGGAAAAAGGCCTGCTGTCCATTGAAGCCATTGATATACGGGAATATTCAACGGACAGGCACCGCCACGTGGATGATGCTCCCTATGGCGGCGGGGCAGGGATGGTCATGCAGCCCATGCCGGTCTGCGATGCCTATGATGCCCTGTGCGGGAAGATCGGCAGGAAGCCCCGTGTGATCTATATGACGCCCCAGGGGAGAGTCTTCAACCAGAAGATTGCCCAGGAGCTGGCGAAAGAAGAGGATCTTGTTTTCCTGTGCGGGCATTATGAGGGCATCGATGAGAGGGCGCTTAAACTGGTGGCCACGGATTATCTCTCTATCGGGGACTATGTGCTCACCGGAGGGGAACTTCCGGCCATGGTCATGATCGACTGCATTTCCAGATTGATCCCCGGAGTGTTAAACAACGAGACTTCTGCGGAATTTGAGTCCTTTCATGACAATCTTCTGGAATATCCCCAGTACACCAGGCCGGAAGAGTACAGAGGGCTCCGGGTCCCGGAGGTCCTTTTGTCCGGACATCATAAGAATATCGAAACATGGAGGAGGGAGCAGTCCATCAAACGGACCCTGGAACGAAGGCCGGATCTTCTGACGGATGCGGTCCTGTCAAAAAAAGAAGCAGAATATTTGAAAATGCTTGAAAATGATCGGGAAAACGGGGAATAATTTAAGAAAGAAAGGACTTGCAATCAAGGTTCCTTTATGCTAAAATGTAGAATGTTGTGATGAAAAGGCGATGGTCCTCTGTTACGGATTCCAGTATGAAGTATTAAGAACATCAAATAAAATCAAGGAGGTTCACACAATGAACGAAATTATTAAGAATATCGAAGCAGCACAGTTAAAGCAGTCCGTACCGGAGTTCCATGTCGGCGATACCGTAAAGGTATACAACAAGATCAAAGAGGGAACCCGCGAAAGAATCCAGATTTTCGAAGGAACTGTTATTAAGAGACAGAACGGCGGCGCAAGAGAGACCTTCACTGTAAGAAAGAATTCCAACGGCATCGGCGTTGAGAAAACCTGGCCGTTACATTCCCCTTCCGTAGACAACATCGAAGTTGTGAGAAAGGGTAAAGTAAGAAGGGCGAAACTGTATTACTTAAGAGACAGAGTAGGCAAGGCTGCCAAGGTCAAAGAGCTGGTTAAATAATTCCGGAACAGTTGAGGGGGACAATGAAAATTGTCCCTTTCTTTAGTAGGTGGGGTGTTGGAAGGCATGGATTTTTATCATAGTGAAGATAATAATAAACTCCGCCATGTTGTCAACTGGATGGTTGACATAATTGTAGTGATTGCGTTTGCATGGTTTCTGGTATATGCTTATGGTACGCAGATCACGATTGCCGGTCATTCCATGACCCCCCTTCTGTCGTCGGGGGATGTGGTTTTGATGGACCGTCTTGTGTATGATTTCGGGCAGCCGGACCGGTTTGATGTGGTGGTATTTCAGAGAGAAGACCGGAAAATGAATGTAAAGCGCGTCATCGGCCTGCCGGGTGAAACCGTGCAGATTAAAAATGACGAGATCTATATTGATGGCGAGAAGTTAACAGAACCGGCCGGTCCGGGCCGGGTTTCGTTGGCCGGGCTTGCTGAGAAGCCGGTCAAACTGGGAGAAGACGAGTATTTTCTGCTGGGAGATAACAGAGACAGCAGCGAGGACAGCCGTTTCTCCAATATAGGAAATGTAAGCGGCAGCCAGATCCAGGGAAAGGTGTGGTTTCGGATGCTGCCATTGTCAGAGATGGAATTAATTCGTTCGAAATAGAGGAATATTATGAATATACAATGGTATCCAGGTCATATGACCAAGGCCAAAAGGGCCATGAAGGAAGATATCAAATTAATTGACTTAATTATAGAACTGGTGGATGCCAGGGTTCCCTTGAGCAGCCGGAATCCGGATATAGACGATCTGGGGGCGGGCAAGGCCCGGATGATCCTGCTTAATAAGGCGGACCTTGCGGATGAGCGCCATAACAACGCCTGGGCCGCCAGCTTTGAAGCCCAGGGCTTTCATGTGGTAAAGGTGAACTCTAAAAGCGGAGCCGGGCTGAAACAGATTAACGGAGTTGTCCAGGAGGCGTGCAGGGAGAAGATCGAGCGGGACCGGCGGAGAGGAATTTTAAACCGTCCGGTACGTGCCATGGTGGTGGGGATCCCCAATGTGGGAAAGTCCACCTTCATTAACTCATTTGCGGGAAAGGCCTGTGCGAAAACCGGGAATAAGCCGGGAGTCACGAAGGGAAATCAGTGGATCCGTCTGAATAAGAGTCTGGAGCTGCTTGACACACCGGGAATTCTCTGGCCCAGATTTGAGGATCAGCAGGTAGGGATCCGTCTGGCGCTGATCGGCTCCATCAATGATGAAATATTAAATAAAGATGAGCTGGCCATGGAACTCATAGACTTTTTGACAAAAGAATATCCAAAGGTTCTTTCCGAGCGGTATGAGATAGACGGGGAGGCCGGGCCGGGAGCTTTGGAAAAGGTTGCCCGGGCCCGGGCCTGTCTGGCCCGGGGAGGGGAACTGGATCTGACCAGGGCCTCCAATCTGCTGATTGATGATTTCCGCAGCGGCAGGCTGGGACGGATAACCCTGGAATTCCCGCCCCTATAAACAGGAGTTTTTACAAGGGTTCCGTTCCTTTGCATAAGGGCGGGCCCTGTTTTAATATCATAAAAGCATATCCGCTTGATTCATCAGGAGGCAGAGATGAGAAAATTAACGGAAGAGAAGCTTCAGTCAGAAAGGGAAAGACTGGAGAAAATGAAAGAGTTTGAGTTTGAATACGACAGTCATGTCCTTGTCTGCGGCATCGATGAGGCGGGAAGAGGACCTCTTGCAGGACCGGTTGTGGCCGGCGCAGTGATCCTTCCCAGGGGATGTGAGATCCTTTTTTTGAATGACTCCAAGAAGCTGTCCGAAAAGCGGAGAGAAGCTTTGTTTGAGGAGATCAGGGAAAAAGCGGTGGCCTTTGGGGTGGGAGTGACCGGCGCGGACCGGATCGATGAAATCAATATCCTGCAGGCCACCTATGAAGCCATGCGGCAGGCCGTAAGCCGGCTGGGCGCAGAACCGGAGGTCCTTTTAAACGATGCGGTGACCATTCCGGGCATTGCCATAAGGCAGGTCCCCATCATCAAGGGAGACGCAAAGAGCGTATCCATAGCTGCCGCCAGCATTATGGCCAAGGTGACCAGGGATCATATGATGGAGGAGTACGATAAGCTGTTCCCGGAATATGGATTTGCCAGGCATAAGGGGTACGGAACGGCTGCCCACATCCAGGCTTTGAAGGAGTTTGGCCCATGCCCCATCCACAGACGCAGCTTTATAAAGAATTTTGCCGGCTGACGGAGAAACCCAGGAAGGCGGGGAAGGGATTGAAGAATAACCGGGAGATCGGAAATGAATATGAAGACGTGGCGGCCGCCTGTCTGGAACAGGCGGGATACGTCATATTGGAAAGGAATTACCGGAATAAGCTGGGGGAAATTGATATTGTTGCAGAGGATGGAAGAGACCTGGTCTTTATCGAAGTGAAATACCGGCTGAACCTGAAAAAAGGGGATCCGGCTGAAGCTGTCCACAGCAAAAAGCAGCACAGGATCCGTAATGCGGCCCGGGGCTATTTATATCAGCACCGTCTGGGAGAGGATGTGCCCTGCCGGTTTGATGTGGTGGCCATATTGGGAAGCCAGGTCCGGCTCATCCGCGATGCATTTTAACGGAGGTGTGATGGATGGAACATATATGGAAACGCAAAGGCGGCCGGAAGGTGCTGGATTATAAGGTGGTGGAAAATGTTCCCTTTCTGTCTTTTCCGGTTCTGGAAGATACAGGGCTGGTAACACAGGGGTTTTCCACCAAATACGGAGGGGTCAGCCAGGGGAAATTCGCCACCATGAACTTTACATTTACCCGGGGAGACGATCCGGGGCATGTGATGGAGAATTACAGGCGGATGGGAAAGGCTCTCGGTGTTGAGCCGGAACGGATGGTCCTGTCTTACCAGACCCATACCACCAATGTCCGGAAGGTAACGGAAGAGGATGCCGGAAAAGGTGTGGTGAAAGAACGGGATTATAAGGATGTGGATGGGCTGATCACCGATGTTCTCGGGATCACTCTGGTGACTTTTTATGCGGACTGCGTACCCCTTTATTTCCTGGATCCGGTCCATAAAGCCATAGGGCTCAGCCACTCCGGCTGGCGGGGGACGGTCAGGCGTATGGGAGAAGTCACCGTGAAGAAGATGGGAGAGGAATACGGGACCAGACCGGAAGATTTGATCGCCTGCATCGGCCCCAGCATCTGCGGGGATTGCTATGAGGTGGGAGGCGAGGTGGCAGAGGAATTCATGAATGCATTTGACCGAAGGCATTGGGGAGATATACTTATTCCAAAGGAAAACGGAAAATATCTGCTGGATCTGTGGCGGGCCAATGAGCTTGTGCTGGCAGAAGCGGGGGTGAGAAGGGAGAAGCTTAAAGTCACGGATATCTGTACCCGCTGCAATTCGGATCATCTCTTTTCCCATCGGACAACAGGCAATGAGAGGGGAAATTTAGCGGCGTTTATGGGGCTGAAGGACAGCTTTCGCCGGTGAACCTCACCTCAGATAAAAAACGCGTCCTGAAGCGGTTTTACCGCCGGTCAGGACGCGTTTTCATGCCCCCTTGCCGGTGGCTACGCCAGATATTTTCTTAAGAGGTTCTGTATTTTGTCCGTTGAAGAAAGAGCTGTGCTGATGGACACATCATGATTTAAGGAATTCACGATGGCCGCAATGTATTTGCTGATATCGGCTTCCACATACCATTCCCGTTCCAGCAGTTCCTTTGGCCGGTAGTTTAAATTGGTTGTGACAACACAGTCGATATAGCCTTTTCTGTAATAATCGTCAAACTTGTCCAGGCCATTGGTGAAGAGACCGAAGGTGCAGCAGACAATGACTTTATCCGCCTTCCGCTCTTTTAATTCCTTGGCCGTGTCAAGCATGCTTTCCCCGGAGGAAATCATGTCATCCACGATCAATACGGTTTTTCCTTCCACGGAGGAACCCAGGAATTCGTGATCGACGATGGGGTTGCGCCCGTCCACGACCTTGGAGTAGTCCCGCCTCTTATAGAACATGCCCATATCGACGCTTAAGTTGTTTGCCAGGTACACCGCCCGGTCCATGGCGCCCTCATCCGGGCTGATCACCATCAATTGCTCCTTGTTGATCTTTAAATCCGGATACTGTCTTAAAACTGCCTTGATAAACTGATAGGTGGGCATGAAATTATCGAATCCGTTTAACGGGATCGCGTTCTGGACCCGCGGATCGTGAGCGTCGAAGGTGATGATGTTGCTGACGCCCATATTGACCAGTTCTTCCAAAGCCATGGCACAATCCAGGGATTCCCTTTTTGTTCTCTTGTGCTGGCGGCTTTCATATAAAAACGGCATAATGACGCTCACCCTGTGGGCAGTAGCGCAGCATGCGCCGAGAATTCTTTTTAAATCCTGAAAGTGGTTGTCGGGAGACATATGGTTGGTATAACCGTTGACTGTATAGGATATGCTGTAATTGGTGACATCCACCATTGCGAAGATGTCCGTCCCCCGGACAGACTCCTTGATGATGCCTTTTGCTTCTCCGCTGCCAAAGCGCGGGCAATTGCATTTAAGAAGGTAAGAATCGATATCGTATCCGCGGTAGTGAAGATCGGCTTCCCGCCGCTTCAGCTCCTCGATATCATTTCTTCGGAAACCAACGATGTGGTCATTTACCTTCCTGGCCAGTTCCCTGCAGCTTTCCAGCGCTGCGATTTTTAAGGGGGCAACAGGAAGCTGGTCGTTAAATACATAATCATTTGCCATGACAAAGATTCCTCCATAATAAATGAACAGCCAGCCGTAAGACTGCCTGCTTTATAATCTTACATCTTTTTATACCATTGATTGACAGATTGCGTCAATAGCCTTTGACATATTTCAGCGAAAAAAACAAAAAAGGCTTCCTTTACAAAGAGAAACAATCTTGTTATGATAGATAGGACAGATAGGAAAGGTAAAACAGAAATGAGCAAAAGAGGACATATCATAAAAGAAATTGATCCCGGTTCCATTGCACAACAGCTGGAACTGGAACCAGGTGATGCGGTCCTGTCCATAGACGGTCATGAACTGGAAGACATTTTTGATTATGAATATCATATAAACAGCGAATCCATTCTCATGGTGGTAAAAAAGAAAAACGGCGAAGAATGGGAGCTGGAAATAGAAAATCAATACGAGGATCTGGGGATTACCTTTGAAAACGGTCTCATGAGCGAATACCGGTCATGCCGGAATAAGTGCATCTTCTGCTTTATTGATCAGATGCCGCCGGGAATGCGGGAGACACTCTATTTCAAGGATGACGATTCCAGACTTTCCTTTTTACAGGGGAATTACGTGACCTTAACCAATATGAGCGATCACGACATCGAGCGCATTATCAAGTTCAAGCTTGCGCCGATCAACATATCGGTTCATACGACCAATCCGGAATTGAGATGTAAAATGCTTCATAACCGGTTTGCCGGAACAGCCCTTGAAAAGATCAGGAGACTTTATGAGGCAGAAGTCCCCATGAACGGACAGATCGTGCTTTGCAAAGGAGTTAACGACGGAGAGGAGCTGGAGCGGACCATTAAGGATTTATCGGAGTTTCTTCCGTGTATGGAAAGCGTTTCCGTGGTTCCGGTGGGCATGTCAAAATACCGGGACGGCCTGTATCCTCTGCAGCCCATTACCGGAGAGGATGCGAGAGAGGTTTTAAAAATTGTGGAACGCTGGCAGAAAAAACTGTATGAAACACAGGGCTCCCATTTCATCCATGCCAGCGATGAGTTTTACATTCTTGCAGGATACCCCATTCCGCAGGAGAACCGTTACGACGGGTACATCCAGCTGGAAAACGGCGTGGGAATGCTGAGGCTTCTGGAGGAAGAGGTAAAGACCGCTTTAAAGGACCGGAAAGGGGATGATACTTCCGGGGAGATCTCAATAGCCACCGGCAGGCTTGCCGCCCCCTTTATTGAAAAGCATGCAAGGCTGATTCAGGAAAAGTTTCCGGGACGGGCCATTCATATCTATCCCATTACCAATGTTTTCTTCGGCGAACAGATCACCGTGGCCGGTCTCATCACAGGACAGGACCTGATCAGCCAGCTGAAAGGGCAGGCGCTGGGGGACAGGCTGCTGCTTCCGGAATGCATGTTCCGGAGCGGAGAAGAGGTTTTTCTCGATGACCTGACCCGCCAGGATGTACAAAAAGCTTTACAAGTACAGGTAGATATTGTAAAATCAAGCGGTCAGGATTTTGTCCGGGCTGTTTTGGGGCCGGTAAAGAGGAATGAGGCTTCCTATGAAGGATATGAATTAAAGGAGATTTAATATGAGTAAACCAGTAGTTGCCATCGTAGGCCGCCCCAATGTGGGAAAGTCTACGCTGTTTAATGTTTTGGCCGGCGAAACCATTTCCATTGTAAAGGATACGCCGGGCGTTACCAGGGACCGGATTTATGCGGACTGCACCTGGCTGGATATGAATTTCACCCTGATCGATACGGGGGGCATTGAACCGGACAGCAGTGATGTCATCCTGTCCCAGATGCGGGAACAGGCGGAGATCGCCATTGCCACGGCGGATGTTATCATCTTCATCGTGGATGTGCGCCAGGGTCTGGTGGATGCGGATTCCAAGGTGGCCGACATGCTGCGGAAATCCAAAAAGCCTGTGGTGCTTGCGGTGAATAAGGTGGACAGCTTCCAGAAATTCGGAAATGACGTTTATGAGTTCTATAACCTGGGGATCGGCGATCCGGTTCCGGTATCCGCAGCCTCCAGACTCGGTCTTGGAGATCTTCTTGATGAGGTATCCAGGCATTTTGATGCCTCAGGCATGGAGGAGGAAGAGGGTGAGCGGCCGAGAGTCGCCATTGTAGGCAAGCCGAACGTGGGCAAATCTTCCATCATAAACCAGCTTCTGGGAGAAAACAGGGTGATCGTCTCCGACATTGCAGGCACCACCAGGGATGCGGTGGATACGGAGATCGTTCACAATGGCACCGAATACGTGTTCATTGATACCGCGGGTCTGAGAAGGAAGAGCAGGATCAAGGAGGAGCTGGAGCGCTACAGCATCATCCGCACGGTTACGGCAGTGGAACGGGCCGATGTGGTCGTGGTGGTGATTGACGCAGAGGAAGGCGTGACCGAGCAGGATGCCAAAATTGCAGGCATAGCCCATGAGCGGGGAAAAGGGATTATCGTTGCGGTAAACAAATGGGATGCCATCGAAAAGAATGATAAGACCATTTACGAATATACCAATAAGATCAAAAACACATTGTCCTTTATGCCTTATGCGGAATTCCTGTTTATTTCCGCAAAAACCGGACTTCGGATGAGCAAGCTGTTTGAGGTGATTGACGTGATCCGTGAAAACCAGAATCTCCGTGTGGCTACCGGCGTTTTAAATGAGATCATGACAGAGGCAGTGGCTCTTCAGCAGCCGCCTTCGGATAAAGGCAAGCGGTTAAGGCTTTATTACGTCACCCAGGTGGCGGTAAAACCGCCTACGTTTGTAATTTTTGTAAATGATAAGGAATTGACGCATTTCTCTTATACAAGGTATATTGAAAATAAGATTCGGGATGCTTTCGGCTTTAAGGGAACGTCTCTTAAGTTCATATACAGGGAAAGAAGCGGAAAGGAACAGTAATATGGAAAGAATCATCTGTCTTTTAGCCGGCTATTTATGCGGGCTGATACAGTCCGGTTTTTTTTACGGGAAGCTGAATAACATTGATATACGCAACTATGGAAGCGGCAATACAGGCACGACCAATGCCTTGAGGATCATGGGAGCAAAGGCCGGAGCCGTTGTGTTTTTCGGGGATTTCTTGAAATCCCTTCTTCCGTGCCTGATTGTCCGGTTCCTGTTTAAGGATCAGCCGGAGATGGTTTATCTTCTGATTCTGTACACCGGCTTCGGGGTCATTTTGGGCCACAATTACCCGGTTTACTTAAACTTTAAAGGCGGCAAGGGCATTGCAGCCACTGCCGGTCTGATTGTGGCCGTGGATTTAAGAATGATGCTTTTATGTCTGGCAGCCTTTCTGCTGATCGTAGCGGTCACCCGGTATGTGTCCCTGGGGTCCCTGGTGGTAGCGGTCATTTTCTTTGTGTGGCTTTTCGTATTTGGAAGAGCCGGCGCCTATGGCCTGGCCCCTGGTTCCCTGCCGGAATTCTACATAGCGGCAGCGCTCATAAGCGGTCAGGCGTTCTGGCGGCACCGGGCCAATATCGGGCGGCTTGTCCGCGGCAGAGAGAATAAAATTTCCATTGGATCGGGAAAAAAATAAAATGAGGTGAATCAAATGGCAAAAATTGGAGTGATCGGATCCGGAAGCTGGGGAATTGCGCTGGCAGTTCTTCTATATAATAATGGGCATGAGGTGACCGTCTGGTCGGCTCTTCCGGAGGAGATTTCAGAGATGAAAACGACTCACAGGCATCACACCCTTCCGGATCTGTTGCTTCCGGACCAGCTGTTCTTTACGGAGGAGCTGGAGCAGGCCATGACGGGCCGGGATCTTCTGGTGACTGCGGTTCCGTCGGTGTATGTCCGTTCCACGGCCAGAAAGATGAATCCCTTCTGCCGGTACGGCCAGGTGGTGGTCAATGTGGCGAAGGGGATCGAAGAGGCCACCCTCATGACCCTGTCCGAGATCCTGGAGGAAGAACTTCCCATGGCGGATGTGGCGGTGCTGTCCGGTCCCAGCCATGCGGAGGAAGTGAGCAAAAGCCTGCCCACCACCTGCGTTGTGGGTGCCCGTACCAGAAAGACAGCGGAATACCTTCAGGGTATTTTTATGCATGAGGTTTTCCGTGTCTATACGAGTCCTGATATCCAGGGGATCGAGCTGGGAGGCTCTCTAAAGAATGTGATCGCTCTTGCGGCAGGAATTGCGGACGGTCTGGGTTACGGGGACAATACAAAAGCAGCCCTGATCACGCGGGGCATTGCCGAGATCTCCAGACTGGGTACTGCCATGGGAGGAAAATTCCAGACCTTCTGCGGGCTGTCCGGAATCGGAGACTTGATCGTGACCTGTGCCAGCATGCACAGCCGGAACCGCAGGGCCGGAATCCTCATCGGACAGGGCATGACCATGGAGGAAGCCACTGAGGAAGTGAAAATGGTGGTGGAGGGAATTTATTCCGCAAAGGCCGCCCTGGCGCTTTCAAAAAAGTATGAAGTTTCCATGCCCATCGTGGAACAGGTGAATGAAGTTTTATTCAACAATAAACCTGCTTCTGAAGCGGTTAAGGATTTAATGCTGCGGGATAAGACCATTGAGAGCTCTGATCTGCCATGGAATAATTAATCACAAAAATGTATTGATTTTTTTACATTTGAAACAAAATCAGTTGACAATTTTTAAAAGCCATTCTATTATAAAGACTATGTATACTTCAATGAAGTTCGATCCGCTCCGGCTCATCGAACGGCTGGTTTACCGAATTCAGGCAGCCGACAGCTGGCCTCAGTTCCGGTGAATCATGCAGGAAGAATTGTATATATGAATAAGTTTTTGAGGAGGAATGGATTATGAAAAAATCTATGAAAAAGTTACTGAGCCTTGGCATGGCGTTTGCCATGGCGGCATCATTAACTGCCTGCGGTGGAAGCAAGACTTCAGAATCCACCACAGCGGCTGCCGAGTCAAAGGCGGCATCAGGAGATTCGACAGAGGCGGCAGAGGCTTCCGGCGAGGGCTCCTTTAAGATCGGCGGCATCGGACCAATCACCGGAGGAGCTGCCATCTATGGACAGGCTGTTATGAACGGTGCAGAACTGGCAATTGACGAGATCAATGCCGGCGGCGGCATTAACGGAGCGCAGATCGAGTACAGCTTTCAGGATGACGAGCACGATACGGAAAAAGCAGTGAATGCCTATAACACCTTAAAGGACTGGGGAATGCAGATGCTGGTAGGTACGGTAACTTCTGCTCCGTGTATTGCGGTAGGTGCGGAATCCAGCAAAGACAACATGTTCCAGCTCACTCCATCCGGTTCTGCAGTGGACTGTACGAAGTTTGACAACCAGTTCCGGGTATGCTTCTCTGATCCCAACCAGGGAGCGGCTTCCGCCCAGTATATCGGCGAAAACAAGCTGGCCACCAAGGTCGCGGTCATTTATGACAGCTCCGATGTTTACTCATCCGGTATCCATGACAAATTCCTTACCGAGGCGCAGAGCCAGGGAATCGAAGTGGTTTCCGATGAGGCGTTTACCGCAGACAACAACACGAACTTCTCCGTTCAGCTTCAGAAGGCACAGGATTCCGGTGCTGAGCTGGTGTTCCTTCCGATTTACTATTCCCAGGCAGCTTTGATCCTTGCCCAGGCACAGCAGATGGGATTTGAGACTCAGTTCTTTGGCTGCGACGGTCTGGATGGACTTCTGACCGTAGAAAATTTCGATGTTACCCTGGCTGAAAACGTGATGCTTCTGACACCGTTTGCGGCTGATGCAAAGGATGAGCTGACACAGAAGTTTGTTGCCTCATATAAAGAGAAATACGGCGAGACACCGAACCAGTTCGCTGCCGATGGTTACGATGCAGTTTATGCCATCAAGGCTGCCGCTGAAAAGTCCGGCATTACACCGGATATGGGTGCTTCCGCGATCTGTGATGCTTTAAAGACTTCCATGACAGAGATCAGCATCAACGGACTGACCGGTGAGAACATGAAGTGGTCTGCAGACGGTGAACCGGATAAGGCACCCAAGGCTGTTAAGATCGTGAACGGTGTTTACACAGCAATGTAATGACTGAATTTTAAATTATTTGGTATATGACCCAACGGAGGGTTGTCCAGAGGACGACCCTCTTCTTTGGTATAAACTTCCTTAAAAAAAACGAATGAGGTGCGTTGGTATGATGAGTTTCATATCCTATTTTATTAATGGTTTAAGCCTGGGCAGTGTTTACGCTATCATTGCTTTAGGATATACCATGGTATATGGCATCGCCAAGATGCTTAATTTTGCTCATGGCGATGTGATCATGATTGGAGGATACGTGGTGTTCACCGTGGTCAGCACAATGGGTCTTGGACCGGTTGCTGGCATACTCCTTGCGGTTATCTTATGCACTGTATTAGGCGTGGTCATTGAGGGCGTCGCTTACCGCCCTTTGCGTATGGCAAGTCCCCTTGCAGTTCTGATTACGGCAATCGGCGTGAGCTACCTGCTTCAAAACATCGCACTGCTTGTTTTTGGTTCCAACCCGAAATCCTTTACCTCTGTGGTGACGGTTCCTGCGCTTAAGCTGGCGGAAGGAAAACTTACAATTTCCGGAGAGACTATCGTAACGATTATAAGCTGTGTTGTCATTATGGCCGGCCTGACGACGTTTATCAAGAAGACAAGAGCAGGACAGGCCATGCTTGCCGTATCGGAAGATAAGGGAGCCGCCCAGCTGATGGGCATCAATGTAGACGGCACCATTGCCCTCACCTTTGCCATCGGTTCCGCTCTGGCGGCGGTTGCCGGTGCACTTTTGTGCTCCGCATATCCGACTCTGACCCCCTATACCGGTTCCATGCCTGGAATTAAGGCATTCGTGGCCGCCGTATTTGGTGGGATCGGCTCCATTCCCGGAGCGCTGATCGGCGGGCTTTTACTGGGAGTGATCGAAAACCTGAGCAAGGCCTATATTTCCTCCCAGCTTTCCGATGCCATCGTGTTTGCAGTCCTCATTGTGGTTCTTCTTGTGAAGCCTACCGGAATTTTAGGCAAGAAGATCAGCGAGAAAGTATAGGTGGATGACATGGGAAAACATATGAAGACAACATTCCGTCTGAATAAGACATTAAGAAGCAATCTGATCACCTTTGGGCTGGTGATCGCCGCCTTTATCATTGTACAGCTTCTGGTAAACGCGGGGCAGGTGAGCAGCCTGATGAAAGGCCTTCTGGTTCCGATCTGTATCTATACCATCATGGCCATATCCTTAAACTTAACCGTAGGAATTCTTGGAGAACTGAGCCTGGGCCATGCGGGATTCATGTGCGTGGGCGCGTTTTCCAGCTCCCTGTTTTCCATCTGCATGATGGAGGCCATGCCAAACGAAGGCATCCGTTTCTTCTTTGCCATCCTGATCGGAGCGGCAGCGGCAGCCCTTGCCGGCATTGTGGTGGGAATTCCTGTTTTAAGGCTTCGGGGAGATTATCTGGCCATTGTGACCCTGGCATTTGGCGAGATCATCAAGAACGTGGTAAACGTCATTTACTTTGGAATGGATTCCAATGGGCTTCATTTTTCCATGAAAAATGCCATGGCACTGAATCTGGAAGATGACGGAAAGATCATTTTAAACGGTGCCCAGGGAATCACGGGAACTCCGAAAAATTCCACCTTTGTCATTGGCGTGATCCTGATTCTGATCACCCTGTTCATTGTGCTGAATTTGATCAATTCCAGATCCGGGCGCGCCATTATGTCTGTCCGTGACAACCGCATCGCGGCGGAATCCATCGGCATCAACATAACGAAATACAAGCTGATGGCATTTACCATTTCCGCTTCCCTGGCAGGTGCTGCAGGAGTTTTGTATTCCCACAACTTATCCGCCCTCACGGCGACCCAGAAGAATTTCGGCTATAACCAGTCCATCATGATCCTTGTGTTTGTTGTTCTTGGCGGAATCGGAAATATCCGGGGTTCCATGATCGCAGCCATTGTTTTGACCCTGCTTCCGGAGCTTCTGCGGGGACTGAATACTTACCGGATGCTCATTTATGCCATTGTGCTGATCGTCATGATGATCTTTAACTGGAGTCCCAAATTGATCGATTTCAGAAAACGGTATTTTCATAATAACAGGTCAGAGAAGGGAGAGGCGTGATCATGGCATTACTGGATATCAAGAATCTGGGAATCTCGTTCGGCGGTCTGCGGGCCGTGGACGATTTCAGCATAACCATTGAAAAAGGACAGCTTTATGGACTGATCGGCCCCAACGGAGCCGGAAAGACCACGATCTTTAATCTTTTGACCGGCGTATACAAACCCAATGCAGGGACCATCTTTCTGGATGGAGAGAATATAACGGGCAAAAAAACAGTTGATATCAACCGGGCCGGAATTGCGAGGACCTTTCAGAATATCCGCCTGTTTAAGGAATTGACCGTTCTTGACAATGTGAAGACCGGCCTCCATAACGGCTATCCCTACTCCACTGTCACGGGGATTCTCCGCCTTCCGGGGTATTTTAAAGTGGAAAAGGAGATGGATGAAAAGGCGGTGGAGCTTTTAAAGGTGTTTGATCTGGCTGGGGAAAAGGATATCCTCGCTTCCAATCTGCCTTATGGAAAGCAGAGAAAGCTGGAGATTGCCCGCGCCCTTGCCACAGGTCCCAAGCTTCTGCTGCTGGATGAGCCGGCGGCCGGCATGAACCCCAACGAAACGGCTGAGCTTATGGATACCATCCGTTTTGTGCGGGATAATTTTGAGATGACCATCCTGTTGATTGAACACGACATGAAGCTTGTCTCCGGCATCTGCGAGCGGCTTACCGTACTGAATTTCGGTCAGGTGCTCACCCAGGGAAAAACAGCGGATGTGCTGAATGATCCGGAAGTCATCAAGGCATATCTGGGAGAATAAGGAGGCTTAAGACATGGCAATACTTGAAGTGAAGAATCTGGAAGTATATTACGGCGTGATCAAGGCGCTGAAGGATATTTCCTTTGAAGTAAAGGAAGGAGAAATTGTGGCCCTGATCGGTGCCAACGGCGCCGGAAAGACCACGACCCTTCATACCATAACCGGCCTTTTAAAGGCGGCTTCCGGCAGCATAGAATTTGACGGCCAGGACATCACAAAGATAAGAGGTGACAAGATCGTAGGCATGGGCATGGCCCATGTGCCGGAAGGCCGGCGTGTATTCGCCGCCTTAAGCGTCTATGAAAATTTAAAGCTGGGCGCCTACACCAGGCGGGATAAGAATGAGATCGAAGAAACCCTGCAGATGATCTATAAACGTTTCCCCAGGCTTTTAGAGAGAAAGAATCAGCCTGCCGGAACCTTAAGCGGAGGGGAGCAGCAGATGCTGGCCATGGGGCGGGCCCTGATGAGTCATCCCAAGGTGATCGTCCTTGACGAGCCTTCCATGGGCCTTTCTCCGATTTACGTCAATGAGATCTTTGATATCATTCAGGAGATCAACAAATCGGGAACCACGGTCCTGTTGGTTGAACAGAATGCAAAAAAGGCTCTTTCCATTGCAAACCGCGCCTATGTGCTCGAAACAGGAGCCATAGTTTTAAGCGGCGATGCCCACGAGCTGATGAATAATGATTCCGTAAAAAAGGCATATTTAAGCGAATAAAGCCGTTGTCTTTATCCCCTCCGTTCTCCCCTGTGAAAAAAAGCATAAGAGAGACCGGAGGTTTTTTTGATGAGACAGATTCCTGAATGAAAGCGTGGAAATGGGAATAATCTTTTCTCCCCTGCATATAGTGTAACAGCACAGAAGGGGGAATCTTTATGGACAATTATAACGTATACAATGATATCAAAGCCCGAACCAAAGGAGAGATTTACATCGGAGTGGTGGGACCGGTAAGAACAGGGAAATCAACATTCATCAAGCGTTTTATGGAATTAATGGTTCTGCCGGGCATGGAGGATGAACACCAGAAAACTCAGACCAGGGACGAACTGCCCCAGAGCGCGGCCGGCAAGACCATCATGACCACGGAGCCGAAATTCATTCCCAAGGAAGCCGCCACCATCCGCTTAGGGGATGAAATCGAAACAAAGGTGCGCCTGATCGACTGCGTGGGTTTTATGGTGGAAGGCGCGGCCGGACACATTGAAAACGCGGAGGAACGTCTGGTGAAAACGCCCTGGTTTGATTATGAGATCCCTTTCACCAAGGCGGCGGAAATCGGAACCAGAAAGGTCATTAACGACCATTCCACCATCGGTGTGGTCATCACAACGGACGGTTCCATCGGGGAATTGAAACGGCCCAATTACATAGCTGCAGAAGAAAGGACGGTACAGGAATTAAAGAACCTGGGCAAACCGTTCATCATCCTTTTAAACTCCGCCAAACCCTATTCCGACGAAACGGCTGCGCTTTCCAAGGAGATGAGTGAAACATACGGGGTGACGGTCATGCCCATTAACTGCGAGCAGCTGAAAAAGGAAGACATAAACAATATTCTGGAGCGGGTCCTAAAAGAATTTCCTGTCACGGAAATGGATTTTTTCATTCCGAAGTGGCTTGAAATGCTTCCTGCCACCCACTGGCTGAAGGCTCAGGTCATACAGGTGGCAAAGGATATGGTCAAGAAGATCTCTCATATGAAGGATGTGACCTCGGATATCTTCAGCGGCGGAACAGACAGCGTCCGTTCTGTTAAGATTCAGAATATGAACATGGCGGATGGCAGCGTGGCGGTGGGCATGGATGTGGATGACAGCTACTATTATCAGATCTTAAGCGATTACGTAGGCATACCCATTGAAGGAGAATACCAGCTGATGCAGACCTTGAGCGAGCTGGCTAAAATGCGGACGGAATATGAAAAAGTCAATCAGGCCATGATCCAGGTGCGTTTAAAGGGCTATGGCGTGGTGTCCCCGGACCGGTCGGAGATCATGCTGGATGAACCCGAGGTCATCAAGCATGGGAACAAATACGGGGTGAAGATGCGGGCGGAGGCGCCTTCCATCAATTTGATCAAGGCCCACATACAGACGGAGATCGCTCCCATCGTAGGAAGCGAACAGCAGGCGGAGGACTTAATCGCCTACATCAAGGAAAACGCGAGAAACAGCGAAGAAGGCATATGGAATACCAATATTTTCGGAAAATCCATTGAGCAGATTGTGGAAGACGGCATTCAGGCCAAGGTTTCACAGCTCACGGAAGACTGTCAAATGAAGCTTCAGGACACCCTCCAAAAAATTATTAACGATAGTAATGGCGGTATGATTTGCATTATTATCTAAATTAATGGTATAATAGGAAAAACAGGTACAAAAGGAGGGCTTTTATGAAGTTGATGTTCATTGGCGCAGCCCACGAGGTCACCGGCAGCTGCCATTATCTGGAGGCAGCCGGCTTGAAGATCCTTGTGGACTGCGGTATGGAACAGGGGATTGATAGGTATGAAAACGTGGATCTGCCGGTCAGCTATGCGGAAATCGATTATGTTCTTTTGACCCACGCCCATATTGACCATGCAGGTATGCTTCCGTTCATCTATGCGAGAGGCTTCCGGGGACAGGTGATTTCCACTGAGGCCACAGCCGATCTCTGCGGCATCATGCTGAAGGACAGCGCCCATATCCAGGAGTCTGAAACAGAATGGAAGAACAGGAAGGCCAGACGTGCCGGTCAGCCGGAAGAAGAGCCCCTCTACGGAATCAATGACGCCGCAGGCGTATTAGAACTGTTTCATTCCTGTAGTTACGGAGAAGAGGTGGAACTGGAAGATGGCTTTACAATCCGTTTCGTAGATGTAGGACACCTTCTGGGCTCCGCCTCTATTGAAGTCTGGATCACAGAAGAGGGAACCACGAAAAAAATCGTCTTTTCCGGTGACATCGGGAATAAGAATAAACCTCTGATCCGCGACCCGCAGTACATCCGGGAGGCGGATTATGTGATCATGGAGTGCACCTACGGAGACCGGCTCCACGGGGATATTCCCGACCACGTTTCCATTCTTGCGGATATCGTCCAGAAGACGCTGGACAGAGGCGGAAATGTGGTGATACCTGCTTTTGCGGTGGGAAGGACCCAGGAGCTTCTCTATATGTTCCGCCGGATCAAAGCGGAAAAACGGGTCACCGGACACGATGGTTTTGAAGTTTATGTAGACAGTCCTCTGGCCGTTGAGGCCACCCATGTGTTTAAGGATAATCTGGCGGACTGTTACGACGAAGAGACCAGGGAACTGGTCATGAAGGGAATCAATCCCATTTCCTTCCCGGGCCTTAAACTTTCCGTCACCAGTGAAGAATCCAAGAACATTAATTTTAATTCAAAGCCTAAAGTAATCATATCTGCGGCAGGCATGTGCGATGCAGGCCGTATCCGGCATCATTTGAAGCATAATCTGTGGCGGCCGGAATGTACCGTCATATTTACGGGATATCAGTCCGTGGGGACATTGGGAAGAAGCCTGGTCGACGGCGGCAGCGAGGTAAGGCTGTTTGGCGAAACCATCCAGGTGGAAGCCCATATTGAGAAGATGGATGGGATGAGTTCCCACGCAGATAGGGAAGGACTGATTGCCTGGTTGAGCGCATTTGAAAAAAAGCCCCGGCAGGTGTTTCTCGTTCACGGGGATGATCTTGTCTGCAGCTCCTTTGAACAGCTTCTGGAGAAGGAATACGGATACAATGTAAAGTCTCCCTATTCCGGCTCCGTCTATGATCTTTCCCTCGGAAAATGGATGGAGGAAACGGAAGGTGTTGCGGCGGAGAAAATGCCCGAGATCCTCAAAAAACCGGCGGGTGTTTACGGGAGGCTCTATGCGGCGGGTGAAAGACTTCTGCAGGTTATCCGCCATAACGAAGGCGGTGCCAATAAAGATCTTGCCAAATTTGCGGATCAGATCAATTCTTTATGTGATAAATGGGACAGATAAGGAGAACGAAGGAAAGTGAGCAAGGTACTGTTATTTACGGACGGAGCTGCAAGAGGAAACCCTGACGGGCCTGGAGGCTACGGCGCGGTTCTGCAATTTACGGATTCCAAAGGGCAGCTCCATGAGAAAACCATGTCAGCAGGGTATGTAAGGACCACCAACAACCGCATGGAGCTCATGGCCGCCATTATAGGCCTGGAGGCTCTGACCAGACCCTGTCAGGTGGACCTTTATTCCGATTCCAAATACTTAACGGATGCATTTAACCAGCACTGGATCGATAACTGGTTGAAAAACAACTGGAAGAGAGGCAAAAGCGGTCCTGTAAAAAATATTGATTTATGGGAAAGGCTGTTAAAGGCCATGGAGCCCCATGAAGTCAGCTTTCACTGGGTAAAGGGACATGCCGGGCACCCTCAGAATGAGCGGTGTGACGTACTGGCCACCAGTGCGGCAGACGGGGACCAGCTGCTGGTTGACGAAGGGGTATGAGGAGGCCGGGCACCGGCGGATGTCAAAAACTTACATATCTCTTACGATGTCTTACTAAATGCAAATTCCTATTTTCTTTCTTTTTTATTTGTGATATGGTAATTCCATTAAATCAGGTTAGGATGATATTTCATGAATAAAAATAGAGGGATTTGGATCGTGATCGGAAGCATCCTGGTCATCGGAATTCTGGTGACCTTTGCTACGGCCAGTTTTGTGAAAAGCAATGAAAACGTTCCGGAATCCGCAGAGAATTCCTTGATGTCCGGCTCCGAATTCCCCGAAGCTTTTAAGGAGACCAATCCTTATGGCGGGCAGGCGGAATTGTTTTCTGCAGACATTGCGGAGCCCGGGGAGGGATCCGCCCGGAAGGAAGATGCCGGAGCCGGGAGCACGGGGCCGGATTCTTCAGAGAGCCAGGCTTCCGTAAACCGGAATGGAATAGTGCCGGAAGAGGAAGAAATGGAACTGAAAAGTTCGGGAGAATCCGCCCCGGCAGATCAGCTGCCCCAGCCGGCTTTTGAAAGCTCCGGAGAGGCTTCCGCCCGGGAACCCGTGATCTCCCCCATCAGCCCGGATACGAAAAGCCGGCTGTTCAATTCCGCCGATGCTATGGAAGGGGCGGCCTACTACCGGAAGCATCTGGAGGATTTGGATGCCCAGATCAAAAAGATGCGGGAGGAATCCGGTAATTCCAATACCTATTCCATGAAAGCCCTGGCGGATAAAGAGCTTAAGCTGTGGAACAGGGAACTGGATGGGATTTACGCAGCGGCCGCGGAAGTGCTCACTGAGGAAGACAGGCAGGCCCTTGAGACTTCTCAGCAGGCCTGGATCAAGAGCAGGGATGCCAGAGCGGAGGAAGCCGCGCAGAAATACAGCGGCGGCAGCTTGGAGGAGCTTGAATATACGGCTTCCCTTGCGGAGTCCGCCAGAGTCCGGGCCTATGATCTGGTAGAGGAATATGCGGAGGTCCTCCCCCCCGGAGACGGACAATAAAAGTACGGTTTTTGCCGTACTTTTTGTTTGCATCGCAAAAATTTCAGCAGCAACATCTTGATAAATAAAATACCATATGATAGGATATTAAAATGAGTAATTAGCAAACGGAGGACAGTAATGTGAAAAAATACGGTGTGAATGAACTGAGGAGAATGTTCCTGGAGTTTTTTGAAAGCAAGGGACATTTAGCCATGAAAAGCTTCTCCCTGGTTCCCCATAATGATAACAGCTTGCTGCTGATCAATTCGGGTATGGCTCCCCTTAAGCCATATTTTACTGGCCAGGAGATCCCGCCCAGAAAAAGAGTGACCACCTGCCAGAAATGCATCCGGACAGGGGATATTGAAAATGTGGGAAAGACGGCCCGCCACGGCACCTTCTTTGAGATGCTGGGGAACTTCTCCTTTGGGGATTATTTTAAGAAGGAAGCCATTCACTGGTCCTGGGAGTTTCTGACGGAAGCCATCGGACTTGAACCGGACAGGCTGTACCCTTCCGTATATCTGGAAGACGATGAGGCGTTCGGCATCTGGAACAGGGAGATAGGCATTGCTCCGGAGCGCATTTTCCGTTTTGGAAAGGAAGACAATTTCTGGGAGCATGGGGCAGGCCCCTGCGGTCCCTGTTCCGAGATATATTATGACCGCGGTGAAAAATACGGCTGCGGAAAACCGGACTGCACCGTTGGCTGCGACTGCGACCGTTATATGGAGGTATGGAACAACGTATTCACCCAGTTTGAGAATGACGGCCAGGGCAATTATGAAGAACTGAAGCAGAAAAATATAGATACGGGCATGGGTCTTGAGCGCCTGGCGGTGGTAGTTCAGGATGTGGATTCCATTTTTGATGTGGACACCATCAAAGCGCTTTTAAACCGGGTCGGGGAACTGGCCCATACGGAATACAAAAAGGATTCGAATACGGATGTATCCCTTCGGCTGATCACCGACCATATCCGTTCCTGCACCTTCATGATCTCCGACGGAATCATGCCATCCAATGAAGGACGGGGGTACGTTCTCCGCCGGCTGTTGAGAAGGGCCGCACGCCACGGAAGGCTTTTGGGGATCGAAGGCAAGTTCCTTGCGGACTTATCCGGCACCGTGATCGGGCTGTCAAAGGATGGGTATCCGGAGCTGGAAGAAAAGAAAGCCATGATTTTAAAGGTTCTTACCCAGGAAGAAGACAAGTTCAATAAGACCATTGACCAGGGCCTTGCAATATTAACTGATTTGGAAGAGGAAATGGTGAAAAAGAACGAAACGGTTCTTTCCGGTGAGGATGCGTTTAAATTATATGATACGTACGGATTCCCTCTTGATCTGACTCTGGAGATCCTTGCGGAGAAAAAATTCGGAGTGGATGAAGACGGCTTTAAAGCCGCCATGCAAAAGCAGAGGGAAACGGCCAGAAACGCCAGAAAAGCCACCAATTATATGGGGGCAGATGTGACGGTCTACCAATCCATTGATCCGGCTCTTACCACGGAATTCATTGGCTATGAAAGCCTGGTGTGCGATTCAAGGATTTCCGCTCTCACCACGGAAACGGATCTGACAGAGGCCCTGACCGACGGAGAGGACGGGACCATCGTGACCGAGCAGACCGTCTTTTACGGCACCATGGGAGGCCAGCAGGGAGATGTGGGCTATATCACCGGTCCGGCAGGCGAATTCAAAGTAGAAGATACCATCCATTTACAGGGTGGAAAAGTGGGCCATGTGGGAAGAATGGTTAAGGGTATGCTGCAGACCGGAGATGTGGTCGCATTAAAGGTCAGTGAAACCAACCGTCAGAACACGGGCAAAAATCACAGCGCCACCCACCTTCTTCAGAAGGCCTTAAGAACGGTACTGGGCAGTCACGTGGAACAGGCCGGCTCTTTTGTGGATGGGGATAAGCTGCGCTTTGACTTCACCCATTTTTCAGCCCTGACTCCCGAAGAGATCACCCGGGTGGAGGACCTTGTTAATGAGAAGATCAGGGAATCCCTTCCTGTAATAACGGAGGTCATGTCATTGGAGGAAGCGAAGAAATCCGGCGCCATGGCCTTGTTTGGGGAAAAGTACGGCGACACGGTCCGGGTTGTGAAAATGGGGGATTTTTCTACCGAGCTTTGCGGAGGCACCCATATTTCCAACACCGGAACCATCGGGTCCTTTAAGATCCTGTCCGAAGCAGGCATTGCGGCAGGGGTACGCAGAATCGAAGCCCTGACCGGAGACGGGCTCATGCGTTATTACCAGGAGACGGAAAGAGAGCTTCACCAGGCGGCAAAGGCGGCGAAGACCGTTCCTTCTTCCCTGACGTCAAAGATCGAATCCCTTCTGGAGGAGATCAAGGCTCTGCATTCGGAAAATGAAAAATTAAAGAGCAGGCTGGCCAAGGATTCCCTGGGCAATGTCATGGACCAGGTGAAGGAAGTAAAGGGCGTGAAAGTCCTTGCCGCCAAGGTCGGGGATGTGGATATGAACGGGCTGCGCAATCTGGGGGATCAGCTGAAGGATAAATTGGGGGAAGGCGTTGTTGTGATCGCTTCCGTTCAGGATGATAAAGTGAACCTGATGGCCGCTGTTACGGAGGAAGTCCAGAAAAAGGGAGCCCATGCCGGCAATCTGATCAAGGCCATTGCTTCCCTTGTGGGAGGAGGAGGAGGCGGCCGTCCGAACATGGCCCAGGCCGGCGGAAAGAACCCGGCCGGAGTGGATGCGTGCCTTGAAAAAGTGGCGGAAGTTGTTGCGGAGCAGATCAAATAACCGGTCATTCATTAAGAAAAATAATGAAAGTTTTTCTTGACGTATGGCAAAATTAT
Organism: Lachnospiraceae bacterium 54-53; assembly: GCA_041223105.1. GTDB lineage: Bacteria > Bacillota > Clostridia > Lachnospirales > Lachnospiraceae > Lacrimispora. The sequence continues at coordinate 502,252 of JBCLPO010000001.1, read as the reverse complement.
GCTATAATCATATCAGTGCTATAAAATACCCAAACAGTTGTATTATGCACAAGTACACAACTGGAGGGAGGTTAGGTGTGAGCTATGTCAAATGTAATCGTTAAAGACAACGAGACCTTAGATAGTGCTTTACGCAGATTCAAAAGAAACTGTGCAAAAGCAGGTATCCAGCAGGAAATTCGTAAGAGAGAACATTACGAAAAGCCAAGCGTAAGACGCAAGAAAAAGTCTGAAGCTGCAAGAAAACGTAAATATAACTAATTGTTAAAAGATGGATCCCTGGTCTGCTCCGGCATGACCAGGGGTTTTTTCGGCTTTTGGGCGGCTGTAGAATTTTCCATATCTTATTTGCATATAGTATAAAGGAATAAAAAGAGAAAGGCAGAAAAGATATGTCGGAGGAATCAAGGATGAAAGCAGCTTCCGCCTTAAAACTCCCGAAAGATGTGGTTCTCGGGGAGGTGCTTGTATCTTTTCTGGGACGCCACAGCGTTGTAATAGAAAATTACCGAAGCATTATTCTGTACACGGACAGTTCCATTAAGCTTCAGGCGAAAAACTGCCGTGTGATCATCTGCGGAAGCCGGCTGATGATAGAGTATTACACCAATGAGGAGATGAAAATCAACGGTTATATAAAATCCCTGGAATTTGAGTAAAAAGGGAAACGGGAGGTGTAATCTGGTGCTTGCATGGATAAGTCATCATTTGTTCGGTTTTCTTTTCGTGGAATTGACGGGCTTTTCCCCGGAACGTTTTTTTAATATGTGCAGCGTTCACGAGATCGAGTTGTGGAAGGTCGTGAATACCGGCCACTCCTACCGCTTTTATATGACTGTGCAGGGGTTTTTAAAAATCAAGCCTATTGTCCGCAAATCGAAGGTCAGACTTAAGATCTTAAAAAAGTTTGGACTTCCTTTTTTTTTATACCGGAACAGAAGGAGGAAGCTGTACGCCGCGGGCTTTGTATGTTTTTTCCTGATCCTTTTTTCCCTCTCCCTCTTTATATGGGACATTGAATTCGAGGGAAACCGGATGTATACATACGAAACACTTTTAAAATTCTGTGAATCCGAAGAAATCCGTTACGGCATGAGAAAATCGAGAGTGGACTGCGATGTTCTGGAAGAATCCCTCCGGACGGAATTTCCGGAGATAACCTGGGTATCCGCCAGGGTATCGGGAACGCGTCTTTTGGTTAAGATAAAGGAAAATGAAGTGCTGTCAGAGATTCCGGCAAAGGATGAGACTCCCTGTGATATTGTGGCGGAAAAGGATGGCGTGATTACGTCCATGATCGTACGGAGCGGCGTTCCCATGGTTTCCGTGGGAGATCAGGTGGAGAAGGGACAGGTGCTGGTAAGCGGCATCCTTCCCATCATCGGAGACGATGAAACGGTCATGAACACCCATTATGTCCGCTCGGATGCGGATATCACAGCCAGAACCGAATATCATTATAAAAGACAGATGCCTCTTTTCCGGACAATCGATGTGGATACGGGAAGGACCAGAAAAGGGCGGTATATCAAGGCGTTCCATTTTTCCGTTATGCTCATGATGCCAAGGCCTGAGGGAACTTCCTGGAAGCTTACCATGGAAGAAGAACAGCTTCATTTATTCCGGAATTTTTACCTGCCTTTTTATGTCGGGAAAATCTCGGGGAAAGAATACATCTCCTACGAGCGTCCCTATACGGAAGAGGAGAAAAAGCAGCAGGCAGAAATTATGAACGACGCTTTCCAAAAAAAATTATTGGAAAAAGGGGTACAAATTCTGGAAAATCATGTTAAAATACTAGATAATGAATCTTTATGCCAGATCGCCATTGATTTCGTGACTGAGGAGCCTGTGGGCAGGCGGGAGGCGCTGAAGATACAAAGAACAGAGGAACCAGAGGAGACGAATAATTTAAATGAGCGTAATTGAGACAATCATAGATATCCCGGTTGAACACGAAAAGAACGTATGCGGACAGTTTGACAGCTATTTAAAAAAGATAGAACGGACCCTGCATGTCACCATGATCGGAAGGGATGGATCCATTAAGATCATAGGGCCGGAACAGATGGTCCGAAAGGCCAAAAGCGTATTCAGCAACCTGATCGAGCTTTCCAAACGGGGGAATTCCATTACAGAACAGAATGTGGATTATGCCCTGTCCCTCTCCTTTTCAGAAAGCGACGATCAGATTCTGGAAATCGACAAGGACATTATCTGCAGAACCGTTGCGGGAAAACCCGTAAAACCCAAGACCCTTGGCCAGAAGCAGTATGTGGATCAGATCCGGAAGAAGATGATCGTATTCGGCATCGGACCTGCCGGAACCGGCAAGACATATCTCGCCATGGCTATGGCAATCCAGGCCTTTAAAAACGGAGAAGTGAGCCGGATCATTCTGACCAGGCCGGCCATTGAAGCCGGAGAAAAGCTGGGATTTCTTCCGGGAGATCTTCAGAGCAAGATCGATCCCTATTTAAGGCCTTTATACGATGCCCTCTATCAGATCATGGGAGCGGAGAGCTACCTGCATAATGCGGAAAAGGGACTGATCGAGGTGGCGCCTCTGGCATATATGAGAGGCCGCACACTGGACAATGCCTATATCATCCTGGATGAAGCCCAGAATACCACACCCGCTCAGATGAAGATGTTCCTCACCAGGATCGGCTTCGGGTCCAAGGTCATCGTGACCGGAGACCAGACACAGAAGGATCTGCCCTCCGGTAACCTATCCGGGCTGGATACGGCCATCCGGATATTGAAGAAGGTGGAGGCCATCGGCTTTTGCTACTTAAGCAGCAGCGATGTGGTCCGCCATCCTCTGGTGCAGAAAATTGTACAGGCATACGAGGAGTATGAGGCGAGAAAAAAGCCCGGCGACCGGAAGACAAAGGCTGCCGGCGGCAGAAAGGCGCGCAATGACGATTAATATAGAATATGAGGCGGATAAAAAGCTGGATATTCCCTATGAGGATATCATAAAAAGCGTGGTGGAAGAGTCTCTGGGTTATGAGGAATGCCCGTACGAGGCGGAGGTCAGCGTGCTGATCACGGACAATGAAGAGATCCGCCGGATCAACAGGGAATACCGGAATATAGACAGCCCCACGGATGTGCTGTCCTTTCCCATGATCGAATATGATTCCCCCTCGGACTTCGGCCGCCTGGAAGAAATGGAAAATGACTGCTTTCATCCGGAGACAGGAGAACTGCTGCTTGGAGATATTGTCATATCAGTGGACAAGGTGGAGGAACAGGCGGAAAAGTACGGCCACTCCCAGGCAAGGGAAATGGCCTTTCTGGTCGCTCACAGCATGCTCCATCTGTGCGGTTACGACCACATGGAGGACGGAGAACGGCTGGTTATGGAGAAGAAACAGGAAGATATCTTGAGCCGGAGGGGATATGTGAGATGATGAAACGGGTATGGCTGGAGCTTGCCGGCATCGCGCTTTTGGCGGCGCTGTTGTCCGGCTGCGGTAAGAAGTATGAGGAAGTCTCGGTGAAGGAACGGCTTCTGGCGACTTCGGAGGCCGGGGAGACAGAAGAAATAAAAATAACCAGCGAAACGAAGACCGGCGGTGAGGAGGAAAGTTCCTCCAAATACTATACCTATGAAGAACGTGCCGAAACGGATGGAATGATCCGCAGCTATCTCACCGGAGAAATGGTGGCTGCCTCCGCCGGAAACCGAAGGCCGGTTGCGGTCATGATGAGCAATGACAAGGCGGCCCTTCCCCAATACGGGATCAACCGCGCCGGAGTGGTTTACGAAGCGCCTGTGGAAGGGGGGATGAACCGCTTCATGGCGATCCTGGAAGCTTATGATGATCTGGACCGGATCGGTTCGGTGAGAAGCTGCCGGACGTATTATACATACTTTGCCCGTGAGTTTGATGCGATTTATGCCCATTACGGGCAGAGCACCTTTGCAAAGCCTTATCTCTCCAATGTGGACCATATCAATGGACTTGAGGCCATAGGAGATGTGGCTTATTTCCGCTCAAAGGACCGGAAATCTCCTCACAATGCATACACGAGCGGGGAGCGGTTAAACAAGTCCATTGTTCAGCTCGGTTTTTCCCAGGACTACGATCCTTCCTACCGCGGCCACTATCTCTTTGCAAGAACAGGTCATGAGGTGACGCTGGAGGGAGCAGAGGACGCCGCCGGTGCCTATAAGGTTTATCCCGGTTACACGCTCAATAAGCCATGGTTTGAATACCATGAGGAGGATGGACTTTATTACCGGTATCAGTATGGGGCGCCCCACATGGGGGACGAGGGACAGATCAAAGTGAAAAATATTATCCTGCAGTACTGTCCCGCAGCCCATTACGCGACCACGGAATATTTAAATATCAATGTGCAGGATGACTCTTTTGGCCGTTACGTGACAGAAGGCCGTTCCATCCCCATAAAGTGGTCGAAAGACGGAGAATTCGGTCCAACACATTATTACGACATGGAGAATAATGAGATTATCCTGAACCAGGGAAAAACCTGGGTATGCATCATTTCCGCACAGGATTCTCCCAACGTGGAATTATATGGAAAACAATAGGACAAGCAGAAGATCATCAAAAAAAGGCTCCTCCAATTTTCTGATACAGGGCACCATTCTTGCGGCTGCAGGCATTATTGTCCGCGTGATCGGAATGTTTTACCGCATTCCGCTGGCGGATATTTTAGGGGATGAAGGAAACGGTTATTACAGTTCGGCGTTTTCCATTTATTCTCTCCTTTTGATTGTGTCATCCTACAGCCTGCCCACGGCAGTGTCCAAGATGGTAGCCACCAGGATGGCGAGAAGGGAGTACCGCAATTCCGTGCAGGTGCTGAAGGTATCCCTGTTTTACGGGACCGTGGTCGGGGGAATCGGAGCGGCTGTGCTCTGGTTTGGGGCCGACGTATTTGCAAACCATTTCTTAAAGATGCCTTATACCAGCTATGCTTTGAAAACACTGGCGCCCACCATCTGGGTGATCGCCTATCTCGGTGTGTTCCGCGGTTATTTCCAGGGACTTGGGACCATGCTGCCCACCGCCATATCCCAGGTGCTTGAGCAGATCGTCAATGCGGTCATCAGCGTGTATGCCGCTTCCAAACTGTTTGAGGCAGGGCTCCGTTCCAATCTGGTTTACGGATCCGGGGAATACTCCTATGCCTTTGGCGCTGCGGGAGGGACCATAGGAACCGGGGCAGGAGCGGTGACTGCTCTCCTGTTTCTCGGATTTATTTTATTCTGCTACCGGGCGGTTATAAAAAAGCAGGCCAGAAGAGACCGGACAAGACACCGGGAATCGGTCGGAGAGCTTTCCGGCGTGCTGGTAATGACGGTTTTTCCCATTGTGCTGAGCAGCGTGGCTTATAATATCAGCACGGTGATCGATAACAGCATCTATGGAAACGGAATGGCTTCCATGGGGATGGAAGCGTCACAAATCGCATCCAACTGGGGCGTGTATTCCGGGAAATACCACCTCCTTTTCAATATTCCGGTAGCCATTGCCAATTCCCTTGCCTCAGCCCTCATCCCATCCCTTTCAAGAGCGGTGGCAGAACGGAACAAGGGGCAGGTCATAAGTAAGATTTCCATGGTGATCCGCTTTTCCATGATCATTGCCATTCCGGCCACTGTGGGACTGACCGTGCTGGCAGGCCCTATCTGCAATCTTTTATTCAGCAGGAATGATAATACGGAGCTTATCAAAATGATGATGTACGGTTCCGTGGCAGTGGTATTTTTCTCCCTGTCGACCGTGACCAATGCGGTACTGCAGGGGATCAATCATATGCAGACCCCATTAAAGAATGCCGTCATTTCCCTGGTCCTTCACATCGGGATCCTGTGTGTCATGCTGTTTGGGTTCCGGATGGGAATTTACAGCGTGGTGTATTCCAACATTTTGTTTGCATTTACCATGTGTATCTTAAACGGACTATCCATCCGGAAATTTTTAACTTACAGGCAGGAAATGAGAAAAACCTTCCTCCTGCCCACCCTGGCTTCCGGGATCATGGGCGGAGCCGCCTACGGCGCCTATTATCTGGTGCACATGGCCTTAAAGCGCAACGCCCTTGCCGTTCTGGCAGCCATTGCAGCGGCGGTTTTGGTGTACGGGGTTCTCCTTTTAAAGCTGCGCTGTGTGGATGAACTTGAGCTTTTAAACGTGCCTGGCGGCAGGAAGCTGGTGCGGATGGCAAGAAAATTCCATCTGATGTGATTAAAATGGAAGAAGAAAGCAGATACTATACTTACTTGAAGGAGGTATCAACTCATGAAGAAGTATATGTTCTGCTTTCTTTTGTTCGTAGCGGCATCCGCCATATGTCTGGGGATCGGTTTTGCCATTACAAAGGACAGCGTAAGGCCTGAGAAGGCCCTGCCGGGGGCGACCATAGAAACAGAAACGGTGACAGAAGCGCAGATCGTTATAAATCAGGAAGAGGTCGAACCCGTTAATACCATCGGAAAAGAAAAATATTATCTTGTCTCAGAGGACGGATATTTACTCGTCCTCTACCAGGATAAAACCACGATCTGCCTCTATACCCACATGCCTGTCACGGATTTTCCTGAGGAAGAACGGGGGAAATTAATGGAAGGCATATGGTTTTCTTCCATGATCGAGATATTTAATTATCTGGAATCCTATACGAGCTGAAGTATTACTTGAAATAAAAAGACAGACCGGATACAATGAGTCTGTCTGAATACGCGGGAGGAATCTATGAAACCACAGGTAATCATTGTAGGAGGGGGAGCTTCCGGCCTTGCAGCGGCTGTCCGGGCCGCCAGGCTGGGAGCTTCTGTCACGGTGTTGGAGCATACGGCCAGGCCGGGGAAAAAGCTGCTCTCCACCGGAAACGGAAAATGCAACTTAACCAATCTGGTGACTCCAAAGGGAGCCTACCGGGGCGGGCGGCCGGAGTTTTATAAAAAGGTTCTGGAGCAGGTTCCGGTAGAACAGACTCTGGATTTTTTCCGGAGTCTTGGTATTGTACTTACGGACAGAAACGGTTATGTTTATCCCAATTCCGGGCAGGCGGCCACCGTTGTGGAAGCGCTTCTTTTTGAGCTGGAGCACCTGAAGGTCCAGATTATCTGCGACTGCCAGGTGGAAGAGGTGGGCAGGGATTTAACTCTTATGACTTCAAAGGGAAAATGGAAAGGGGATTCAGTCATTCTGGCCGCCGGCTCCATGGCGGCTCCCAAAACAGGCTCTGACGGAAGCGGCTATCAGCTGGCCGCAGCTTTGGGACACCATATCATAAAACCCCTTCCGGCTCTTGTCCAGCTGAGATGCAGGGAAAAATGGTACGGACAGGCGGCGGGGGTGAGGACAAATGCCCGGGTGAAGCTTCTTATAGACGGAAAAACAGCGGCAGCTGACCAGGGAGAGCTTCAGTTTACGGATTACGGGATTTCTGGAATTCCGGTTTTTCAGGTCAGCCGTTATGCGGCCATAGGCATTGAGGAAGGCAGGCGCGTTACCGCAGAACTGGATCTGTTCCCGGACATGGATCAGGCCGGTACGGAAAGCTTTCTTTTGGATAGGGTGAAGCGCTTTGGCTACCGGCCGGCAGGAGAATTTCTCCACGGTGTTTTAAACCATAAACTGGCCCATATCCTGCTGAAGGAAAGTGGGATCCCGAAAGCGGGAAATTCGGGGGATATTACACCGGGCCAGGTGATAAAACTCTGCCTGGCCATGAAAGGGCTGAAAACGACAGTAACCGCAGCCAACTCCTTTGATCAGGCTCAGGTCTGCAGCGGCGGGGTTGATACCGGAGAGGTGGATCCCCGTACAATGGAATCAAAACTTATCAAGCGGCTGTACCTGGCCGGAGAGATCCTTGACGTTGACGGCATCTGCGGAGGCTATAATCTGCAGTGGGCCTGGTCCAGCGGCATACTGGCGGGTACTTGTGCAGGAAGAGGAAAACAATGATCAGAATCAATCAGTTAAAGCTGCCTCTGGATCATACAGAAGAGGATCTGCGGGCAAAGGCAGCCAGAGCATTAAAAATTCCCGTGAATGAAATACATTCCGTTAAAATAATAAAACAGTCCGTTGACGCCCGGAAAAAAGAGGATATTCATTTTACCTGCAGCGTTGATGTGAAAACCTCAAAGGAAGAATCGGTGGTACATAAGGCAAGGAATGCGGGCATTACCATGGCGGAGAAAAAGGATTACCGTTTTCCGAAACCGGGAACAGAGAAGCTGTCCGGCCGCCCGGTGATCATCGGCGCCGGTCCGGCCGGACTTTTCTGCGCAGTCATGCTGGGAAGGAACGGCTACCGCCCCCTTCTTCTGGAACGGGGAGAACCTGTGGAACAGCGCAGGGTGTCTGTAGATGAATTCTGGAAGGGCGGACTGCTGAAACTTAACAGCAATGTCCAGTTCGGCGAAGGGGGAGCGGGTACCTTTTCCGACGGAAAACTGAATACTCTGGTCAGAGACCCTTTCATGAGGAACCAGAAGGTGCTGGAGCTTTTTGTGGAATTCGGGGCTGACCCGTCCATCCTCTATGTCAACAAACCCCATATCGGAACCGATGTGTTAAGCGGAATTGTAAAGAATATGAGGGAGGAAATCATACGCCTGGGAGGCGAAGTCCGCTTCGGCAGCCATGTGACGGATTTTCATATGGAAGGCGGAAGGCTTCTGGAGATCACCGTGAATGGAAAAGAACGGATCCCGGCAGAGGTTCTGGTTCTTGCCATCGGCCACAGCGCCAGGGATACGTTTGAGATCCTGAATGAGCGGGGGATTCCCATGGAAGCAAAGGCTTTTGCAGTCGGATTAAGGATCCAGCATCCCCAGAAATCCATAAACCGGGCCCAGTACGGAAAGCCGGAGATCCCCCGGCTGGGAGCGGCGGATTACAAGCTGACTCACCAGTGCGCAAACGGAAGGGGAGTCTACACCTTCTGCATGTGTCCCGGGGGCTATGTTGTCAATGCCTCCTCAGAGGAAAACCGGCTTGCGGTCAACGGAATGAGCTATCACAAACGGGATGGGGAAAATGCCAACAGCGCCCTGATCGTTACCGTCACTCCTGCAGACTTTAAAGATTCCGGCCCCCTGGCCGGCATCGCTTACCAGCGGAAGCTGGAGGAAGCGGCATTTTTATGCGGCAGGGGGAAAATTCCGGTCCAGCTTTACGGAGATTTTAAGAACCATCTGACCACAAAAGCCTTTGGAGAGGTGGAACCCGCTTTTCGGGGGCTGTATGGTTTCACGGATATGAGAGAATTTTTGTCCGGATATTTGGCGGAATCGCTGATTGAGGGAGTGGAGGCCTTTGATCAGAGGATCCGGGGCTTTTCCAGGCCGGATGCCATACTGGCAGGGGTGGAAAGCCGGACCTCGTCTCCGGTGCGGATCCCCAGGAACGAAGCCTTTGAGTGCGGCGTAAAAGGGATCTATCCCTGCGGAGAAGGTGCCGGCTATGCGGGAGGGATCACCTCCGCGGCCATGGATGGATTAAAGGTGGCGGAGGCCATAGCCTCCAGGTTTGAAAGACTCACGTAATAAATTGACGAATCCGTTAAAATGATGTAAGATATGAGACAAAAAGAATTTCAGAAAGCAGATGAAAATGAGAATGAACGCCGAGGCGCGAAAGAAACTGAAGGATAAAAAGAGAATTGTCATTAAAATCGGCTCCTCTTCCTTAACACATACCTATACCGGGGATTTAAATCTGATGAAGATCGAGAAGCTGGTGCGGGTGATCAGCGACTTAAAGGGAGAAGGAAAACAAGTGGTGCTGGTCTCTTCCGGAGCCATTGCCGCAGGCCGCCAGGCCCTGGGACATCACACCCGTCCCGTCACCATATCGGAAAAGCAGGCCTTTGCTGCGGTAGGCCAGGCCAGGCTCATGATGGTTTACCAGAAACTTTTTGCGGAATACAACCAGATAGCCGCACAGGTGCTGCTGACCAAAAATACAATGGTAAATGACAGCAGCCGTTACAATGCCCAGAATACCTTTGACGAGCTTTTAAAGCTGGGCACCATACCCATTGTCAATGAGAACGATACCGTATCCACCTCAGAGATCCCCCTGGTGGACAATTTCGGAGACAATGACCGGCTTTCCGCCATTGTGGCCGCATTGATCGGCGCGGACCTTCTCATCCTGCTGTCGGATATAGACGGGCTTTATTCCGACGATCCCAGACAGAATGCGGAAGCGGAGTTCATCGGACTGGTGGAGGAGATCACCCCGAAGCTCATGGAAATGGGGAAATCCACTTCCGGAAGCGATGTGGGTACGGGAGGAATGGCAGCAAAGCTGGCAGCTGCCCGGATCGCCACGGACGGCGGCTCCGATATGGTCATCGCCAACGGAGACCATGTGGAGGCCATCTGGCAGATCGTGAAGGGTGAGGATAAGGGCACCTTATTCCTGGCCCATCCCAACCATGATTTCGACCTCATGGACTATATCAATCACGAGTATTAAGGAGAATTTATGAACCAGGAAAAAATTGACCGGATCAATGCGCTTTATCATAAATCCAAACAGACAGGACTTACAGAAGAAGAGAAAAAAGAACAGACAGCTTTGCGCAGAGAGTATATTGAATCCATACGCAGCAGCTTAAGAGGAAACCTAAACAGCATATCCATTCAGGAGAAAGACGGCACGATAACGGATCTGGGTAAAAAATATGGAAATGTGGGAGAAGAATGATATCAGGAAATGGGTGAAAGGGCAGCGGGAGGCCTTAAGCGCGGCAACAGAAACGGCATGGGATGAGGCCATCTGTAAAAAGCTTCTGAATCTGACGGAGATCCGCCAGGCTTTCTGTGTCTATTGCTACGCCTCCTTTCACCATGAGGCGAGTACCTGGAAGTTTATGGATGCCCTCATCCGGCAGGGAAAATACATAGCTTTACCAAAGGTTACGGGAAGGGAACTGGAGTTTTATGCCATATCCGGAAAAACGGACCTTGAGGAAGGCACCATGGGGATCATGGAACCCAAACGGACCTGTTTAAAGATCAGGGATCCGGAGGCGCCGGTCATAGTTCCGGGAATCGCTTTTGACGCCAAAGGGAACCGGGTGGGGTACGGCGGTGGATATTATGACCGCTTTTTTGAGCGGGAACCCCATCACAGCCGCATTGCAATTGCTTATGGCTTTCAGCTGTTTGACCGGATACCGGCGCAGTCCCATGACAAAGGCGTGGACCGCGTCATCACGCCTTAGAGAAACATAAAAGGAAGCACCCTTCGGGTATCCCTTTATGCCCGGAAAGCGTGGGCAATCATAAGGAAAGGATTGGAGGACTATTTTATGACGATTACTGAGATCGGAAAGAAAGCCAAGGAAATAACCGGGATCATAGGGACCCTTGGCTCTGAAAAAAAGAACGAGGGCTTAAAGGCCGCCGCCGCCGCGCTGCTGGAAGGAGAGGTGGAGATCCTTACGGCCAATCAGGATGATGTGATCAAGGCCACCGCAGCCGGAATGAATCCCGGGCTGATTGACCGTCTGGAGCTGACTCCTGCCAGGATCGAGGCCATGGCAGACGGACTTTTGTCCGTGGCTTCCCTGGATGATCCGGTGGGAGAGGTGCTTTCCATGAAAACCCGTCCCAACGGCCTGACCATCGGACAGAAACGTGTTCCCTTAGGAGTGGTGGGCATCATTTATGAAGCCAGACCCAATGTGACCGCAGATGCCTTCGGACTCTGCTTTAAATCCGGCAACGCCGTGATCTTAAAAGGCGGAAGCGACGCACTGGAATCCAATAAGGCCATTGTGAAGTGGCTCCGGCAGGGGCTTAAAAACGCCGGGCTTCCGGAGGACGCCCTTCAGCTCATTGAGGATACGGACCGTGAAGTGACGAAAGAGTTCATGCGCCTGCGGGAATACATCGATGTCCTGATTCCAAGGGGCGGCGCGGGCCTCATCAAAGCGGTGGTGGATAACAGTACGGTTCCGGTCATTGAGACAGGAACAGGGAACTGCCATATTTTTGTGGATGAGTCCGCGGACTTTCCAATGGCCCTGGACATCATATTCAATGCGAAAACCCAGCGGATCGGCGTGTGCAATGCCTGTGAATCCCTGCTGGTGCATAAAAAGGCCGCCTCGAGGTTCCTGCCTCTGTTAAAGGAGCGGCTGTCCTCAAAATCCGTTGAGATCCGGGCGGATGAAGAGGCCTGTGCCATGGCGGAGGGGCTTGTTCCTGCTGCGGAAGAGGACTGGGGGCGGGAATATCTGGACTATATCCTGTCCTTAAAGCTGGTGGATTCGGTGGAAGAGGCCATAACCCATATCAACCGTTACAGTACCGGGCATTCGGAGGCCATTATCACTTCCGATTATGCAAATGCCCAGAAGTTTTTAAATGAAATTGATTCTGCCGCAGTTTATGTCAATGCCTCCACCCGGTTTACCGACGGATATGAATTCGGGTTCGGAGCCGAGATCGGCATCAGCACCCAGAAGCTTCACGCCAGAGGTCCCATGGGGCTTAAGGAACTGACGACTACAAAATACATCATCTACGGCAGCGGACAGATACGTCCATAAATCGTCAAATATCGGCATGCAATTACAAAACAATATCAAATCCAATGAAATATACCTTGAATGAAACTAATATTAGCGACATTTTAGCGTCTGAAATTCGACATTTGTGATAGGCAGCTCTTTTGACAGGTTATATGCTGGAACACGGAGTCATATCATCTCTGTTTTTATTAAGTCCTTTCGTCATTGTTTGCGGAGGTACAGCGGGAGCTGTTGTCGCCTCTTTTTCCCTGAATGATATAGCCATGGCCATGAAGGCCATGTTCAAAAGCTTCAAGCATCCTCATTCGGCCAGCATGGAGAAGATGATCGCCAAAATTTCAATGATAGCAAACCGTTACAGAACCGACGGAGTTACCTGTCTGGAAGAAATAGGCCGTGACCCTGAGCTGAATGAGGAGGAGTATCTGCTCCTTAAGGAAGGCCTGGTTCTGATACAGGAACTGAAATCACCGGAATCCATTCAGTATACCCTGGAATCGGACATCAGAGCCTATGTGCAGCAGAAGAGCATTGAAGTCAGCGTATTTGAATCGGCCGCAGGCTTTTCCCCCACCATGGGAGTTATCGGTACGGTTATGGGGCTGATCATGGTTCTGGCGGCAGGCTTTGATGATCCTTCCAGGCTGGCCGGTTCCATTGCCACCGCATTCATTGCCACTCTTTACGGCGTATTCCTGGCCAATATCGTTTATCTGCCCATAGCCACCAAATTGAAGACACAGCTGAAGAGAAAACACATACAGAAAGAAATGATCGTGGATGGCGTATGTATGATCGCCAGGGGAAATACCTCACGAAACATAGAAAACGAGCTGGCCCTTTACTTCCAGGCTTTTTCAGACGGCGGCAAGAGGTATAAACAGGGAATCGATAATTAACCGAGGAGGAATGAAACATGAGCAGGAGAAGCATTGAGCCGGAAGGTGAGAAAGGAAATTCAGAACGCTGGCTTCTTACATATTCAGATATGATTACTCTGCTTCTGGCCCTTTTTATCATCATGTATGGCATGAGCTCCGTAGATTCCCAGAAGATGAAGGAAATGTCCCGGGGATTGGAACAGGTCTTAAACCATTCCGGCCCGGCCGCAGGGACAGGAGCGAATGCGCGGGGGCTCTGCTTCAGCAAACAATCTGGAAAAGGTATATGAGGCGCTGGATGCCTATATCACGGACCACGATCTGGATCAGATGATCGATCTGTCCTCCACAGGGTCCACGATCACCATTCATTTGAAAGATGCCATGCTCTTTAAGCCGGATACCGCCGTGCTCCTTCCTGACAGCAAGCCGGTCATTGAGGAAATAAGCAGCAGCCTGGAATCGATCTACGGCGATATCAATCACATCACAATCACCGGCAATACAGCCGATCTGGGCAACCGGGACGCGGCCAATGAAGCCGATTCCTGGCAGCTGTCCGTCAACCGGGCGGTTATGGTGCTGAATCAGATGACCGCCATGGGACTGGAGGCCGATAAAATGTCGATTGAGGGAAATTCTCATTATAATCCCATTGCGTCCAACGATACGGAGGAAGGAAGAGCGAAAAACCGCAGGGTTGAGATCACGATTACCGGCAGCGCCAATTAAAGGCCGGGTTTCAGACGGTCCTGGAATCGCGGTTCCCGCGCCGGTTGTTATTTGACAATTCCTCTTATTTGTGATAGACTACAAACAGATTTTATCGGAAAGGGGTGAAAGGATGAATTAATGATTCTTGCTTAAGTAACTGCATGAGAGAGAAGTGAGACGGTGTACCCGTTTTTTTATCATGCCTGTTTTGCAAGAATATTAATTCATTCTCAGGCCTTTTGTTTTTAAAGGACATAATTCGTGTATAGGGATCTCCGGCGAAGGAGATTTATATGTGATTCGGCTGTGAGAGAAGGATTCTTGCAGTCGTTTTTTTTGTGGGGAAGCGGTTTTCCCCGCGAATGGAGGAATGTCCATGTCATTGATACAGATTACAGATTTATCATTCACATATGAAGGAAGCTATGATCCGGTGTTTGAGCATGTTTCTTTCCAGATCGATACAGACTGGAAGCTGGGATTCACAGGCAGAAACGGAAGGGGAAAAACCACATTTTTAAATCTTTTGATGAACCGGCTGGAATATACGGGAAGCATTGTTTCCAGCGAAGTGTTTGACTATTTTCCGTTTTCCGTGCCGGATCCGGAGAGAGAGACTCTGGAGATCTTAAACGCGCTTTCCGGAGATTCTCTGTTCTGGCAGCTGAAAAGAGAGCTGTCCAGGCTGCAGGTTCCCGAGGAAGTATTATACCGTCCCTTTGACACCCTTTCCGGAGGAGAACGGACCAAGGTCCTTCTGGCCGCTTTGTTTCTGAGAGAAGACCATTTTCTGCTGATCGACGAGCCCACCAACCATCTGGACCGGGAAGCGAGGGAGCTGGTCAGCCGGTATTTAAACAGCAAAAAAGGTTTCATCCTGGTGTCCCATGACCGGAAGTTTCTGGATGGGTCCGTGGATCATATACTTTCCATCAATAAAACCAATATTGAGGTGCAGAAAGGAAATTTCTCTTCCTGGTATGAGAACAGGCAAAGGCAGGATCAGTACGAACGGACCGAAAATGAACGGCTGAAAAAGGAAATCCGCCATCTGGAATCTGCTGCAAGGCAATCCGGGGAATGGGCGGATAAAGTTGAATCCACCAAGATCGGAAAAAAATCCATGGCCAGGGAAAAATCCGTGGATACCCGCGCATATATCGGGGAAAAGTCCAGAAGGATGCAGATGCGGAGAAAGAACTTGGAGCACAGGCAGGAACGGGCCATTGATGATAAAAAGGGACTGCTTAAAAATGTGGAGGAAGCGGAGAGCTTAAAGCTCTTTCCCCTGAAACATCATTCGGCAAGGCTTTTGTCCTTAAAGGATGTGGTCCCGTATTATGATTTTCCGGTCTGCGAGCCGGTAAGCTTTACCCTGGAACAGGGGCAGCGGATATCCCTCCAGGGGAAAAACGGATGCGGGAAATCCACCATCCTGAAGCTGATTGCAGGCGGGGAAGAGGAAAAAAGCAGGATTTCCCATCAGGGCAGCCTGGAGATGGCCGGCGGGTTAAAGCTGTCCTATGTATCCCAGGACACCTCATTTTTAAAGGGAGGACTGACGGAATACGCCAGGACAAGCGGTGTGGAGGAGACTCTGTTTAAGGCGCTTCTGCGCAAGCTGGATTTTTCCAGGGAGCAGTTTGAAAAACCCATGGAGTCCTACAGCGAAGGACAGAAGAAAAAAGTCCTCATCGCAGGCAGCCTTTGCCAGCGGGCCCATCTGTATATATGGGATGAACCCTTAAATTTTATTGACGTTTATTCCAGAATCCAGATCGGGGATCTGATCCTGGAATTTAAGCCAACCATGCTGCTTGTGGAGCATGACGAAGCGTTTACGGATCGTGTGGCGGCGGAAGCGGTGGAGATCCGGCAAGTGGATTTTGGTATTTGCAAGAAAAAAAATTTATGATATAATTGGAAAATCGAATAAAATTAAGAGGTTGAACAGATGGATTTGATAAATATGACTTATGATGAAGCGAATCAGTGCGCACCCAGGGAGGAGCCGGCAAGACAGTACTTTTTTATGGAGCGCTGCCGGGCTCTTTTACAAAAGCTGCGGGAATCTGACGGGAAAGAGCGGTTTACCTTTCATATCGCCACCTTTGGCTGTCAGATGAATTCCAGGGATTCTGAAAAGCTTCAGGGCATTCTGGAAGCCATCGGATTTGTGGAAACAGATACGGAGGAGGCGGATTTTGTCCTCTATAATACCTGCACCGTCAGAGAGAATGCCAACCAGAAAGTCTACGGCCGTCTGGGATATTTAAACAGCTTGAAAAAGAAAAATCCGCGTATGATGATCGCTCTCTGCGGCTGCATGATGCAGGAAGAGGAGGTAGTGGCTAAAATCAAGAAAAGCTACCGGTTTGTGGACATTATTTTTGGCACCCATAACATTTTCAAGCTGGCGGAACTCATGAATGAACGCCTGGAAGAGAAAAAGATGGTCGTTGACATCTGGCAGGGAACGGACAGCATTGTGGAAGACCTTCCTGCCGACCGGAAGTTTTCGTTCAAATCAGGCGTCAATGTTATGTTCGGCTGCAATAACTTCTGCAGCTACTGCATCGTGCCCTATGTGCGGGGCAGGGAGCGGAGCCGGAGCCCCAGGGACATCCTTGAAGAGGTCCGGCGGCTTGCGGGAGATGGGGTGGTGGAGATCATGCTGCTGGGCCAGAATGTGAATTCCTATGGAAAGACGCTGGAAGATCCGTTCACCTTTGCCCAGCTGCTCACACAGGTGGATCAGGTGGAAGGACTGGAACGGGTCCGTTTCATGACCTCACATCCAAAGGATCTGTCGGATGATCTCATTGAGGCCATGAAAAATTCCAAAAAGGTCTGCAGGCATCTTCATCTGCCCCTTCAATCCGGCAGCAGCCGGGTTTTGAAAGCCATGAACCGGAGTTATACGAAGGAAAAGTATCTGCGGCTTGTGGATAAGATCCGGACAGCCATGCCGGATATTTCCCTGACTACGGATATTATCGTCGGGTTCCCGGGGGAAACGGAAGAGGACTTTTTGGAGACCCTTGATGTGGTGAAAAAGGTGCGCTTTGACAGTGCCTTTACCTTTATTTATTCCAAGCGGACAGGGACTCCTGCCGCAAAAATGGTAACTCAGGTTTCCGAAGAAGAGGTGAAGGACCGTTTTGACCGGCTGCTGGCTGAAGTTCAGCATATTTCCGCGGAGGTCTGCGGAAGGGATGAACATACCGTGCAGAAGGTGCTGGTGGAGGAAGCCGATGAGCATGGGGATGGCTTTTTAAAGGGACGGATGAGCAATAATACCATCGTTCATTTCAAAGGCGATTCCTCTCTCGTCGGAAAGATCGTGGATGTGTATCTGGAGGAATCCAGAGGATTTTATTACATGGGGATCCATGAGCCGGAGGCAGACAGAGTCTCCGCAATTTAGACAGAAGAAAAGGGGAAACAAGGAACATGGCTGGATTATCACCAATGATGGCCCATTACATGGAAACAAAAAAAGAGTATCCCGACTGTATCCTGTTTTACAGACTGGGTGACTTTTATGAAATGTTCTTTGAGGATGCCATTACGGTTTCCAAAGAACTGGAAATCACTTTAACAGGAAAAGAATGCGGACTGGAGGAACGGGCGCCCATGTGCGGCGTTCCTTACCATGCCGTTGAGACATATTTAAACCGTCTTGTCCAGAAGGGCTTCAAGGTGGCCATTGCGGAGCAGATGGAAGATCCCAGGCTTGCCAAAGGGCTGGTGAAGCGGGAAGTCATCCGGGTGGTTACGCCCGGAACCATTACGAGCGCCCAGGCTCTTGACGAAACCAGGAATAATTATCTGATGGGGGTCGTTTACATAGGAGAGACTTTCGGAATTGCGGTGGCAGATATTAGTACAGGCGATTTTCTCGTCACAGAAGTAGAATCCGAACGGGAACTGACGGATGAGATCAACAAATTCACCCCCTCGGAAATCATCTGCAATGAAGCGTTTTATGTTTCAGGAGTGGATATTGAGGACATCAGAAACCGTTACCATACGGTTATTTCATCTCTGGATAATCATTTCTTTTCCGATGAAGTCTGCCGGAAAATCCTAAAAGAGCATTATAAGGTGGGCTCCCTTTCCGGACTGGGACTGGAAGATTATGACAATGGGGTCATAGCTGCCGGGGCGGTCATGGAATATATGTACGAAACCCAGAAAAGCAGCTTATCCCATATCACCACCATCACGCCTTATTCCAACGGACAGTATATGGTCCTGGATACGTCTACCAGGCGGAATCTGGAGCTTTTGGAGACTCTGAGGGAAAAGCAGAAGAGGGGAAGCTTGCTCTGGGTCCTGGACCGGACGAAAACGGCCATGGGCGCCAGAATGCTGCGCACCTGGATCGAGCAGCCCCTCATCCACAAATCCGAGATCATAAAGCGCCAGACCGCCGTTGAAGAGCTGAATATGAATTATATTTCCAGGGAAGAGATCTGTGAGTACTTAAATCCCATTTATGATCTGGAACGCCTCATCGGACGGATCAGCTATAAGACGGCTAACCCGAGAGATCTGGTCGCATTTAAAAATTCCCTGGCAATGCTGCCCTTTATCAAGGATCTTTTAAAGGAATTCACCAGTGAACTGATCAAGGACTTATATGAGGAGCTGGATCCCTTAGAGGATGTAAAGGACTTACTGGAGCGGGCAATCATTGACGATCCGCCTGTGACCGTGCGGGATGGAGGGATCATCAGGGACGGCTTTCATGAGGAAGCGGATAAGCTGCGGGGAGCCAAGACAGAGGGCAAGAACTGGCTGGCGGACTTGGAATTAAAAGAAAAAGAAAAGACCGGCATTAAAAACTTAAAAATAAAATTCAACAAGGTGTTCGGCTATTATTTTGAGGTGACCAATTCCTTTAAGGATCTTGTTCCGGATTATTTCATCCGCAAACAGACCCTGGCCAATGCGGAGCGCTATACCACCGGTGAGCTGAAAGAGCTGGAGGATGTCATACTGGGAGCCGAAGACAAGCTGTTTTCCCTGGAATACAACCTGTTCTGCCAGGTGCGGGATGGGGTGGCTGACGAAGTCCTCCGGATCCAGAAATCCGCCAGGGCCATTGCGGGGATCGATGTGCTGGCTTCTTTGTCGGCCGTTGCCACAAGGAATAATTATATCAAGCCCCATGTCAATGAAAAAGGCCAGATCGATATTAAAAACGGACGTCATCCCGTGGTGGAAAAGATGATGCGGGATGACCTGTTTGTTTCCAATGACACCTATCTGGATAACGGAAAAAACCGGCTTTCCATCATAACCGGGCCCAACATGGCTGGAAAATCCACCTACATGCGCCAGACCGCCCTGATCGTTTTAATGGCCCAGATCGGGAGCTTTGTTCCGGCGGAAGAAGCGGATATAGGGATCTGCGACCGTATTTTCACCAGAGTGGGTGCATCGGATGACTTAGCTTCCGGCCAGAGCACGTTCATGGTGGAAATGACGGAGGTAGCCAATATTCTTCGGAATGCGACAAAAAACAGCCTGATTGTCTTGGATGAGATCGGCCGGGGGACCAGCACCTTTGACGGCCTGAGCATTGCCTGGGCCGTGGTGGAACACATCAGCAATCCGAAACTCCTGGGTGCCAAGACCCTGTTTGCCACCCACTACCATGAGCTGACCGAACTGGAAGGCACCATGAGCGGAGTGAACAACTATTGCATTGCTGTGAAGGAACAGGGCGATGATATCGTTTTCTTAAGAAAGATCGTGAAAGGCGGAGCGGATAAGAGTTACGGCGTTCAGGTGGCGAAGCTGGCCGGGGTTCCGGATTCCGTGATCGTCAGGGCCAGGGAGCTGCTGGCGGAATTGAGCGATGCGGACATTACGGCCAGAGCCAGGGAAATTGCAGAGGGCAACGCCAATATCGTCCAGCGGAAGGCCGTTCCCAGGCCGGATGAAGTGGATCTGCAGCAGATGTCCCTGTTTGATACCGTAAAGGATGATGATATCATTAAGGAATTGGGTGATCTGGAACTGGGAAACATGACTCCCATCGATGCGCTCAATACCTTATACCGCCTGCAGACAAAGCTTAAGAACCGTTGGCAGTAGTAAAAGGAGTGAGCGCCATGCCGAATATAACCGTACTGGATCAGAATACCATCAATAAAATAGCGGCGGGAGAAGTCATTGAACGCCCCGCCTCTGTTGTGAAGGAGCTTTTGGAAAATGCCATAGATGCCGGAGCCACCGCGGTTACAGTAGAGATCAAGGAAGGCGGAACTTCCTTGATCCGGGTGACCGACAACGGCTGCGGGATCCCCAGGGATGAGGTGCCCATGGCTTTTCTGCGCCATTCCACAAGCAAGATCAAGTCCGCTCTGGATTTGTTTACCGTTTCTACCCTTGGATTCCGGGGAGAGGCTCTCGCCAGCATTGCCGCAATATCCCAGGTGGAGCTGATTACGAAAACCAGCATAGGGCTTACGGGAACCAGATACCAGATCGACGGAGGCGAAGAACGGACTCTGGAGGAGATCGGCGCCCCCGAGGGGACCACCTTTATTGCCAGAAACTTATTTTACAACACGCCGGCCAGAAAGAAATTTTTAAAGACTCCCATGACGGAAGGCGCCCATGTGGCGGAGCTGGTGGAAAAGCTGGCTTTGTCCCATCCGGAAGTGTCCATCCGTTTTATCCAGAACAACCAGAACAAACTCCACACCTCCGGGAACCACAACTTAAAGGATATTATATACACGGTATTCGGTAGGGAGATTGCATCAAATCTTCTGGAAGTCACGGTGGACAGACCGGAGGTTTCCGTTCGGGGCTATATCGGAAAGCCGGTGATCGCCAGAGGAAACCGGAATTATGAGAATTATTACATCAATGGCCGTTACATTAAAAGCTCCATCATCTGCCGGGCCATAGAAGAGGCGTACAAACCCTTTATGATGCAGCATAAATATCCCTTCACCATGCTTCATTTTACCATTGAACCGGAGATGCTGGATATCAATGTCCATCCCACAAAGATGGAGCTTCGTTTCCGTGACGGGGAAATGATTTATCACATGGTTTTTCAGGCGGTAGCAAGCGCTCTTGCCCATAAGGAACTGATTCCGGAAGTGGAGCTTGAAAAAAAAGAGGAAGAAAAACAGAAGAATCTGATGGGAAAACGGTATGAGCCTGCGCCGGAGCCCTTTGAAAAGCGGCGTCTCATGGCCATCAGACAGCAGGCCGCGGCAGAAGAAGGAAAGGGACCGTATGCGCCCCTTAAGCCGTCGGCGGTCATGGAAAAGGATGAGCTGTTGGAGAACTGGCTGAAACCACAGATGCCTGTTCTCCAAAAACCCATGGAAAATACCCCTGAAAAAAGTCTGCCCCAGCCGGAAAAACCGGCCGTCGGGGACCCTGTGCCGGCTCCCCCGGAAGAGGGGAAAAAGCCGGAACAAATGGATTTATTTGACGGAAAACTTTTGGAACCGAAATCCAGGTCCATGCATAAACTCATCGGTCAGCTTTTCGATACCTACTGGCTGGTGGAATTTAATGAACAGCTTTATATTATTGATCAGCATGCCGCCCATGAAAAGGTTTTATATGAGAAAACCATGGCAACACTTAAAAGCAGGGAATACACGTCCCAGCTGGTCAGCCCGCCCATTATCCTGACGCTGAACCGGAACGAGGAACTGCTGTTGAACCGGCATTTAAAATACTTTACGGACATGGGCTTTGAGATGGAGCCCTTCGGCGGAAGGGAATACGCGGTCAGAGGAGTTCCGGCCAACTTATTTTCCATTGCGAAAAAGGAGCTTCTCATCGAAATGATCGACGGATTGTCTGAGGATGGTTCCTCCCATAATCCGGATATCATCTATGAACGGGTTGCTTCCATGTCCTGCAAGGCGGCGGTGAAGGGCGGCCATAAGCTGTCCGCTGCGGAAGCCAATGAGCTGATCGACCAGCTTCTGAGCCTGGAAAATCCCTATGCCTGTCCCCATGGAAGGCCCACGATCATTTCCATGAGCAAATATGAGCTGGAGAAGAAATTTAAGAGGATTGTATGATGAGACCGCTGATTATTTTGACCGGGCCGACGGCCGTCGGGAAAACTGCGCTGTCCCTCCGCCTTGCCGGGGCAATCGGCGGGGAAATTATCAGTGCGGATTCCATGCAGGTATACCGCCATATGGACATCGGCTCCGCAAAGATTTTTCCTGGCCAGATGGAGGGGATCCCCCATCACCTGATCGATGTCCTGGATCCGGATGAGGAATTTAATGTGACTCTTTTTCAGAAAATGGCAAAGGAAGCTGTGGAAGAGATTTATTCCCGCGGCAATATTCCCATTGTGACAGGAGGGACCGGTTTCTACATCCAGGCCCTTCTCTATGATGTGGATTTTAAGGAGAATGGAGGGGATCCGTCCATCCGGGCGGAACTGGAGAGGCTGGGGGAAGAAAAGGGAGGGGAATTTCTTCATTCGCTGCTTGGGGACATTGACCCGGAGTCCGCGGAGGAAATTCACGCAAACAACCAGAAGCGGGTGATCCGGGCCATCGAATATTACCGTCAGACAGGGGAACGGATTTCAGACCATAACAGGCGGGAGAGGCAGAAGGATTCTCCCTATGATTTCCTCTATTATGTGGTAATTACGGACAGGGACCTCTTATACGAACGGATCGACCGGCGGGTGGATGCCATGTTTGAACAGGGGCTTGTGGATGAAGTAAAGCATTTAAAGGATATGGGCTGCACCAGGGACATGGTTTCCATGCAGGGACTTGGTTATAAGGAGATCCTGGACTATCTTCAGGGAGAGTGCACCCTTGAGGAAGCCCTCTATATACTGAAACGCGACACCAGGCATTTTGCCAAACGGCAGATCACCTGGTTTAAAAGAGAAAGAGATGTGAGATGGCTGAATCTTCCGGAGTTTGACAATGACCTGGATAAGGTGTTGGAAAAGATCTTGCAGGATATGAATGAGAAGTACGGATTGGAGAATAAATAAATCATGGAAACAGACATCATGTATGAAAATATGGGAATCAGCCGGAAGGTGCTGGATCTGGGAAAAAAGACCGAAGGGTCTTTAAAGGACCGTTTTACCGAAATTGACGGGACTGCGGAGTACAATCAGATGAAAGTCATAAAGGCCATGCAGGACAACCGGGTCAGCGACATCCATTTTGCGGCGACCACCGGCTACGGCTATAACGATCTGGGCCGTGACACCTTAGAGGCTGTATACGCCGGCACATTTCATACGGAAAGCGCTCTTGTAAGACCGAGCCTGATCAGCGGGACCCATGCTCTCGCCATCGCCCTTTCCGGAAACCTCCGCCCCGGTGATGAGCTGCTCTCCCCGGTGGGAAAACCTTATGACACCCTGGAGGAAGTCATCGGAATACGGGAAAGTACGGGCTCTTTAAAGGAGTACGGAGTGAAATACCGTCAGGTGGACCTTCTTACAGACGGGGCCTTTGACTACGAATCCATTCAGAAAGCGGTGAATGAGAAAACGAAGCTGGTCACCATCCAGCGTTCCAAGGGCTATGCGACCCGCCCCACCTTATCCGTTTCCAGGATCAAAGAGCTGATCGCCTTTGTGAAAAAGCTGAAGCCGGATGTCATCTGCATGGTGGATAACTGTTACGGGGAGTTCGTGGAGAGATTGGAACCCTCCGATGTGGGAGCCGACATGATCGTGGGATCCCTCATAAAGAATCCCGGCGGCGGTCTGGCGCCCATCGGCGGCTACATTGCGGGCAGGGCGGACTGCGTTGACCGGGCCGCCTACCGGCTGACCGCACCGGGACTGGGAAAGGAAGTGGGAGCCAGCCTCGGGCTTAACCAGTCCTTTTACCAGGGATTGTTCCTGGCTCCCACCGTGGTGGCAGGCGCCTTAAAAGGAGCTGTTTTTGCCGCCAATGTTTATGAACAGCTGGGCTTTCCGGTGGTGCCTGACGGTTCCGAGTCCCGCCATGATATCATACAGGCAGTTACCTTCGGAAAACCGGAGGGAGTTATCGCCTTCTGCCAGGGCATACAGGCGGCGGCCCCGGTGGACAGCTTTGTTGTCCCGGAACCATGGGATATGCCCGGCTACGATGCCCCGGTCATAATGGCTGCCGGCGCCTTTGTTCAGGGATCTTCCATTGAGCTCAGCGCCGACGGACCCATTAAACCTCCTTATGCGGTTTATTTTCAGGGAGGGCTTACCTGGTACCACGCGAAACTGGGAATTTTAATGTCCGTTCAAAAGCTTTTGGAAGCCGGATTGATCCATTTATAAAAAAACGGTATACACATCCGGAAATCTATGTTAAAATGATTTGATAGGTATGGACATTCTTTCCATAATACAAAAGGAGCAGCAGAGCGGATGAAGCACAAGAACTGCTGGGTATTGCTTCTTCTCATGCTTGCCGGTGTTGTGCTCGGAGGATTTGTCGGAGATTTGACCCGGGGAATATCCTGGCTGTCCTGGCTGAATGCGGGACAATCCTTTGGATTTGACAGCCCTCTTGTGGTCAACCTGGGCATTCTGGTCATTACCTTCGGCATCAATATCAAAATCACCATGGCCGGCATCATAGGAGTGGCAGCAGCCCTCATTACGTATCGGTTAATCTGATCCATACATATGTCTTTTCTGTTGTACCTGGAGAGTAACGGTCAGGAGGCATATGGAACGAATAACAATGAAAGACATCCCGGCGGATGAACGGCCCTGCGAGAAATGCTTGAAAGAGGGTCCGGAAGGCTTAAGCGATGCGGAGCTTTTATCCATTATAATCCGCACCGGCTCCAGAGAGGATAACTCCCTGGCTCTGGCACAAAAGATACTGGCCTTAAATTATCCGAAAAAGGGTATTTTAGGGCTTTTGCATCTTTCCATGACGGAACTCATGCAGGTCAAGGGGATCGGGAGGGTCAAAGGCGCGCAGCTGTTATGCATCGGAGAACTTTCCAGGCGGATCTGGAAAAGGACGGTTCTTTCCGGTGCGGTGGATTTTCATAATCCTCTTGACATTGTGAATTACTATGTGGAGGACATGCGCCACAAGGAACAGGAGCAGGTTTTTCTCATGCTCTTAAATACAAAAGGGGCCCTGATAAGGGACATCATGATCTCTCAGGGAACGGTGAATACTTCCGTGGTTTCTCCCAGGGAGATTTTCATTGAGGCAGTAAAGTATCATGCAGTAAGCCTGGTGCTGGTTCATAACCATCCCAGCGGAGACCCGTCTCCCAGCAGGGAGGATTTAAGTCTCACCCGCCGGGTGAAGGAAGCGGGGGATTTGATGGGTATACGGCTGCTGGATCACATTATCATAGGAGATAATACCTATATCAGTTTGAAGGAACGGGGAATTATATAGATGGAATCAAAACGCAGCAAATATATTCTTATTGCTTTAACGGTATTTTGTGTCCTGTTGATCGGATTGACATCCATCCGGGATGAATGGCTTACGCCACTTCGGACCGGTGTGGGTTATTTCCTGATCCCGGTGCAGTCCGGCGTCAATGCGGCGGGTTCGGCTATTTACGATGAGATCGCAGATTATTCGAAGCTGCGCAATGCCCTGAAGGAAAATAAAGAGATGAAGGATATCATTACCCAGCTTACGGAGGAAAACACCAGGCTCCAGTCGGAGGAGTTTGAACTGAAGCGGCTCCGCCAGCTCTATGATCTGGATCAGGAGTACGGGCAGTACGAGAAGGTGGGAGCGAGAGTCATTGCCAATGATTCCAGCAACTGGTTCCAGGTTTTCCGCATTGACAAGGGCTCCAGGGATGGGATCGCCGTGGATATGAATGTGACGGCCGGAGGAGGCCTGGTGGGTATCGTTACGGATGTGGGGGCCAATTACGCTACGGTCCGGTCCATCATCGATGATTCCAGCCGTGTCAGCGGCATGGCCTTGCAGTCCGGGGACAGCTGCATCATCGCCGGGGATTTAACCCTGTTTAAAGAGGGAAGACTGCGGATCACCAATGTTTTAAAAGAAGGAGACCTAAAGGATGGGGACAAGATCGTGACCTCCAACATCAGCTCCGTATTCCTTCCGGGGATTTTAGTCGGCTATGCTGCCGGCATCACCAATGATACCAACAACGTTACCAAATCCGGATATTTAATTCCTGCCGCAGAGTTTGACAGCCTGCAGGAGGTTCTGGTCATTACGAAGCTTAAGGCGGATATGATGGAGGAAGAAACGGCAGAGAGCGAGAGCGTTTCCCAATAGCGAAAAGGAGTAACATGAGACGGATTTTTATCAATGTGCTGCTGATTATACTGGCATTTACCATCCAAAACTGCATATTTCCGCTGCTGTCATTTCTGTCGGCTGCTCCGAACCTGCTTTTAATCCTTACGTTTTCCTTCGGCTTCATGCACGGAAAGGAAGCGGGGATGTATTATGGGCTGCTGTCCGGTCTCCTCATGGATTTGTTCTATACGGGCCCCTTTGGTTTTTATACCCTGATTTTCGTCTATGTAGGTTATATCAACGGCATCTGTACCAAATATTACTATGAGGACTACATTACCCTGCCCCTGATATTGAGCGTATTGAATGAACTGGCTTATAACCTTTATATTTATGTGTTCCGTTTCCTGATCCGCCAGAAGGTAAGGATCGGCTATTACTTTATCAACCTTGTGCTTCCGGAGATCATCTTCACGGTTGTGACAACCCTTCTTCTTTACCGGGTATTCCTGATTTTGAACCGGCGTCTGGAAGAGATAGAAAAAAGAGGTGATTAACTGTTGTTTAGGGATTTGTTGGACATTATAAAAGAATTTTTTAAAAAGGCGGTTTCGTCAAGACTTTTTGTCCTTGCAGTCATTAGCTTTGTCATGTACGCAGGGTTAATAAATAAACTTTTCAATCTGCAGATCGTCAATGGGGAGGAGGCCTTAAACGAATACTTGCAGCTCACGGAACAGACCATCACCACCGCCGGAACAAGGGGCAATATCTATGACCGGAACGGCAAGGTCCTGGCTTATAACAAGCTGGCCTACTCGGTGACCGTACAGGATACCGGTGTTTATAAGGAAGCTGACGCCAGAAATAACATGTATTTAAGTCTGGTCCGGATTCTTGAAAGGCACGGAGAGACAATCCAGGGAAAGTTTGAGGTGGCCATAGATCCCAATGGGGACATGGTTTATACTTCATCCACCGAGGCTTCCAGAAAGAGGTTCCTTCGGGATTATTATGGCGTGAAAAAGGTGGAGGACCTGGATGACGAGGAGGGGAAATATCCCTCCAATATAAACGCCAGGGAGTTGTTTGAAACAGCCTGCAAGAATAACGGCCTTACGGAGTTAAAGGATGAGGACAAAAACGCCGTTGTTCTGACGGACCAGGAGGCTCTGGACATCATCAACATCAAATATGCCCTTCGTCTGATGTCTTACCGCAAATATGAGGCCACCACCGTGGCCACCCAGGTATCCGATGAGACCGTTGCGGACATTTTAGAGCACATTGGGGACATGCAGGGCGTCAATGTTGAGGAAACCACAATCCGGGCATATAACGACAGCATTCCGTTTGCCCCTGTCATCGGCTATACCGGAAAGGTGCCTGAGGACCAGCTGGAAGACCTCCAGAAGCAGAAGGAGGATTACGACATCAATGACATCGTCGGGCGGACCGGCATTGAATCCACCATGGAGCATGAACTTCAGGGGACCAAAGGGAAAAAGACGATCTACAAGGACAGCATGGGGCGGATCCGCGAAACAAAAGATGAGACGGAGGCCTCTGCCGGCAATGACGTATACTTAACCCTGAATGCGGATCTGCAGAAGGGCATTTACCATCTGGTGGAACAGTCCTTGGCAGGCGTTCTCATAAAGACCATCGTGAACGGAGACTATGAGACGAACAGCACCACCGACGGCTCAAATATGAAGATCCCCGTTAAGGATGCCTACTATCAGCTGATCAATAATAACGTTCTCTCCCTGAAGGAAATAGAGGAAGAGGATGCATCGGAAACGGAAAAAAACATTTACAGAAAATACGTATCCTCCCAGCAGCAGATTTTCACAAGCCTCCGCAATGAGCTGATGAGCCCTCACGCCACAGTCATGAAGGATCTGCCTGAGGATATGAAGGCCTATATGTTTTATATCTATACCTACCTTGCCGGCCCCACGGTGGGAATTGTAAAGGAAGATGCCGTCGATACCTCCGGCAGGGAATATCAGGCGTGGAAATCGGATGAAATCAGTCTGAGGGATTATCTGTATTATGGAATCGCAAACGGCTGGGTGGATACCACCAAGCTGGAGACCGGATCCAAATATTCCAATGCGGATGACACCTTTGAGGCATTGATCAATTACGTTCTGGACATGCTGTCGGAAGACCGGAATTTTACGAAACGGATATACCGCTATTTAATCAATGACGACATCATCACGGGGCAGGAGCTGTGCCTGGCCCTGTATGACCAGGGGGTTTTGACGGAGAACCAGGAGGATGCCGAGCAGCTGCGGGCGACGGGCGATGCCTACACCTTCCTCTTAAAAAAGATTTCCACCCTGGAGATCACCCCTGCTCAGCTGGCGTTGGCGCCCTGCAATGCGGGTGTGGTCGTTACGGATGATAAAACAGGAGAGGTTCTGGCCCTGGTTTCCTACCCGGGGTATGACAACAACCGGATCGGAGACGGAACTTATTTCAGCCAGCTGCAGGCGGATTTATCCCTGCCCCTGTATAACAATGCGACACAGACCAGAAAAGCGCCGGGCTCTACCTTTAAACCCATCACTGCGGTAGCTGCCCTGGAAGAGCATGCCATCACTACGGATGAAACCATTAACTGTACCGGAATTTATACCGATGTGGAGCCTCCCATCAAATGCTGGATCTATCCCGGCCAGCATGGCCCCTTAAATATTGTGGGAGCAATTGAAAATTCCTGTAACTTTTTCTTTGCTGATTTAGGTCATCGTTTGTCAATGGATACCAACGGTGTGTATTCTCCGGACAACGGTCTTGACGTTTTGCGGAAATATGCGTCCATGTTCGGACTGGACCGCAAATCAGGAGTCGAAATCGCAGAGCTTGATCCCCAGATTTCCAAGGAAGCTCCCGAGCGTTCCGCCATGGGACAGGGAAGCCACGCTTATACCAATGTCCAGCTTTCCAGGTATGTGGCGGCCATCGCGAACAGGGGAAACGTATTTGAGCTCAGCCTTCTGGACAAAACCACGGATTCTGAAGGTAATCTGATACAAGATTATACCCCTGAGATTTCTTCTCATATTGACGCGGCGGACACAACGTGGGATACTGTACAACAGGGAATGAGAGCAGTGATTACCAATGGTTCGACAAAGAAGTTGTTTTCCGACCTTGAAGTGGAAATCGCGGGTAAAACCGGTACGGCTCAGGAGGCACGCAACAAACCGAACCATGCGTTCTTCATCTCCTATGCGCCATATGACAATCCGGAAATCTGCGTTACCGTGAGTATTCCGTATGGCTATTCATCATCCAATGCCGCCAATATTGCAAAGAACGTCTATAAGTATTATTATGGCTATATAGACTTGGAATCCATTGTAAATGCCGGTGCCATGGATGCAGCGAAGGTCAACATTCGCGATTAACTAGGATAAGAGGTGATATGATGCACAATACCGTAGTGATTAAAAGCAATAAAGCAGGTATGACTGTCATCCTGGACCCGGATATCCCTTTTCCCCAGCTTCTTTCTGATATCGGAAAAAAATTCGGGGACAATGCAAAATTCTGGGGATCTGTACAAATGACCCTGACCATTGAAGGCCGGGAGCTGAATTCAGAAGAAGAATTCGCGGTTATCAACCAGATAACAGAGCATTCCAATGTGGAAATCATCTGTATTGTTGATACGGATGCAAAGCGGATCGAACGCTGCGAAAAAGCACTGAACGAGAAACTGATGGAGCTGTCCTGTCAGACGGGGCAGTTCTTCAAAGGAAATTTACAAAGCGGAGAGACTTTGGAATCCGAAGCCAGCATTGTCATCATCGGAGATGTGTTAAGGGGATCGAAAGTTATGGCCAGGGGCAATGTGATCGTCCTCGGCAGGCTTTCCGGAACCGTATGCGCCGGCGTTGCAGGCAACCGGGGGGCGCTCATCACGGCTCTGGATATGGCTCCGGTGCAGCTGCGCATTGCAGACTGCACCTCAGGCCTGGACGGGCGGGGAAAGCGTCTGGGACGGGGTCCCATGAAGGCTTTTCTGGAAAATAACAAAGTCATTATCAAACCAATGAAAAAAAGTGTGGAAATATTCCGAAAATTAAGGTAAAATAGAATAAGGTATGAAAACAGGAGGATATGATATGAGCGAGACCATCGTAATCACTTCTGGAAAAGGCGGGGTAGGCAAAACAACGACTTCTGCCAATGTTGGTACCGGACTGGCAATCCTGGGCAAAAAGGTAGTCCTGATCGATACGGATATAGGGCTTCGGAACCTGGATGTTGTCATGGGTCTGGAAAACCGCATAGTCTACAATCTGGTAGACGTGGTGGAGGGGAACTGCCGTATGAAGCAAGCCCTGATAAAAGACAAAAGATACCCGAACCTGTTTTTGCTTCCCTCAGCCCAGACCAGGGACAAGACTGCGGTCACTCCCGGTCAGATGGTGAAGCTGGTCGATGATTTAAGGGAAGAGTTCGATTTTATCCTGCTGGATTGTCCTGCGGGAATCGAACAGGGCTTTCAGAACGCCATTGCAGGCGCTGACAGAGCCATCGTAGTTACCACACCGGAGGTTTCCGCCATCAGGGATGCGGACCGCATCATCGGCCTTTTGGAGGCCGCTGACATGGGAAACATTGAACTGATCGTGAACCGGATCCGGGCCGATATGGTGAAAAGAGGAGACATGATGTCACTGGATGATGTGATGGATATTCTGGCCGTTGATATTATCGGCGCCATACCGGATGATGAAGACATCGTCATTTCCACGAACCAGGGGGAGCCGCTCGTCGGCATGGGAACCCCGGCCGGACAGGCCTATATGGATATCTGCAGGCGGATATCGGGAGAAAATATTCCGATCCAGAACCCTGCAGTGCGTGAAGGCTTATTTTTCAGACTCTCACATCTCTTAAAGAGAGCATAGGAGGGTGTGGTATGGGCCTGTTTCCTGTATTCCGCAAGAAGAATTCAGGAGAAATTGCAAGAAATCGTCTGAAACTTTTGCTGGTTGCGGACAAGGCTGATTGTTCTCCTGAGATCATGCAGATGATAAAAGACGATATGGTCCGTGTAGTATCAAGATACATGGATATTGATTCCGACAGAATAGAGATACAGATGAAGAAGATGAAACAGCCGGATTGTGAACGCTTTACACCGGTTCTTTATGCAAACATCCCTATTCGCGATTTACCTGACAAGGGGATATACTGAATATGTTTTCTGACTATAATTTTAAATACTACAATTACCGGTTAGTTTTGTACATGCTGTCGCTGTCCGTCATTGGTGTCCTGGTGGTGGCAAGCGCCTCCAACCGGGATTCCGGAACAGTGACGAAACAGATGATCGGAGTGATGGTGGGATTTGCCCTGGCTATCGGGCTTTCCATCATAGACTACCATAAAATCATAAAACTTTATGCGTTGGATTATGCGGCATGCATCCTTTTGCTGGGTGCTGTTTTAGTCATAGGCCATACGGCGGGCGGGGCTACCAGGTGGATCAACCTCCCCGGCATCGGGCGGATTCAGCCGTCTGAGTTCGTGAAAATCGGATTGATCGTGTTCTTTTCCTGGTATTGGAACAAATACCAGGAAAAGCTGAACATGCCGGTCATGGTAGGGCTGGCCGCTGTGCTTGCGGCCATACCCATCGGCCTTATTTTTGCTGAGCCTAATTTGTCCACCAGCCTGGTGACTACGGTCATCATTCTCTGCATGGTATTTTCCGCAGGGATCAGTTACCGGTGGATCGGAGGGGTCCTTGCAGTGGCGGTGCCGGCAGGCGCGCTTTTCATATTCCTGCTCACCAAAGGGCTCATCCCCTTTATCCATGACTATCAGGCGCGGCGTATCCTGGCATGGATTTATCCTCATGCGGAACAGTATGCGGAAAATCTGTACCAGCAGAAAAATTCAATTATGGCAATCAGTTCCGGACAGCTTCAGGGGAAGGGACTTTTTAATACAACCATAGCATCGGTCAAGGATGGGAATTTCTTATCGGCCGGGGAAACGGACTTCATTTTTGCCATTATCGGCGAGGAGATGGGATTTCGGGGCAGTGTAATCGTTATTCTTCTTATTGGTTTGGTTGTATTTGAATGTCTTTATATGGCATCCAAAGCCAAAGATATGTCCGGCCGGCTGATTTGTACCGGCATGGCGGCCCTGATCGGCTTCCAGGCATTTGCCAATATCGCCGTGGCCACACAGATATTTCCCAATACTGGCCTCCCGCTTCCGTTTATCAGTTCGGGAGTCAGCTCGCTCATCAGTATTTTTATGGGCATGGGACTGGTGCTGAACGTTGGATTGCAACGCAAAATCGGTAATTAAAAGGAGGTATATCGTTATGAATATAGGATTAGTTGCACACGATTCAAAGAAAAAATTAATGCAGAATTTCTGCATCGCTTACAGAGGAATTTTAAGCAAACACATGTTATATGCGACAGGAACCACCGGCCGGCTGATCGAAGAGGTCACAAACTTAAATGTTCATAAGTATCTGGCCGGACATCTTGGCGGAGAACAGCAGCTGGGCTCCCAGATTGAGCACAATGAGATCGATCTGGTCATCTTTCTGCGGGATCCGCTCACACCAAAGTCCCATGAACCGGACATTGTAAACATCATGAGGACCTGCGACATGCACAACATCCCCCTGGCTACCAATCTGGCTACCGCAGAGCTTTTGATCAAGTCTCTGGAGCGGGGGGACTTGGAGTGGCGCGAGATGTACAAATAGCAGAGGGTAATCCGGTGAAGAAAAGAGTTTTTGCCATAACGGGCTGTGCCATTACATGCGCTGTGCTTCTCACGGGCTGCGCAGGGTTTCGGAAGCTTGACAATCCCTATGTTTTTTCAGAGAGGACTGCCCTTTACAAGACCAGCGCCGTGGCCGGCAAGTCGGAGCCTTTTGCTCATGATCTCTGCGTTGTGCCCGATGATGCCTTTTCTCAGGATGAGGCGGTTACTGCCGAGGCTGCCGCTGTGTTCGGCCTTACGGATAAAACGGTCCTGTTTGCCAGGAATCCTTTCGAGCGCCTGTATCCTGCCAGCATCACAAAGACCATGACAGCCCTTGTGGCCTTAAAATACGGGGATCTGTCTGATGAAGTTACGGTTACCGCGGATTCGGTCATAAAGGAATCCGGTGCCACTCTATGCGGCATAAAGCCGGGAGATAAGCTCACCATGGAGCAGCTTTTATACGGTCTCATGCTTCCTTCCGGAAATGATGCCGGCGCAGCCATTGCAGTCCACATGGCCGGAGGCGTGGAACAGTTTTCACAGATGATGAATGATGAGGCCGTAAAGCTTGGAGCTACGGGCACCCATTTTGTCAACCCCCACGGGCTGAACGATGAAGACCATTATACCACCGCTTATGATCTGTATCTGATTTTTAATGAAGCCTTAAAATACCCGGAATTCCGGAAGATCATCGGTACGAAGGAATACACTGCCGCCTATCAGGATGGAGCGGGCAAGCCGGTGAATGCGGCCTGGAAGGGTACCAACTGGTATATGACGGGAGAGCGCCGGATGCCGGAAGGCTTAACGCTTCTGGGAGGAAAGACAGGAACTACCCTGGCGGCCGGGAGCTGTCTGATCATGGCAAGCTCGGATTCCTCGGACAGGGAGTATGTCACCGTGGTGTTAAAAGCCCCCGACCGAACCGGGCTTTACGATAACATGACAAATATATTGAATAAAATTGTAGAATAGTCATTGCGTTTTATATGGATTTGTACTATAATTATATTAATCCGAATAGACTTTTTATACAAATTATATAACGCAAGGAGGAGATTGCCATGGTGCAGATAATAGCAGGAAAAAAGGGTAAGGGAAAAACAAAACATCTGTTGGACAGAGCCAATTCCGCGGTAAAAGAATCAAAGGGCTCCATCGTATATCTGGACAAAAGTTCCAAGCACATGTACGAATTAAGCAACAAGATCCGCCTCATTAATGTTAATGAGTATCCAATTACGTCCGGCGAAGGATTTATTGGTTTTATCTGTGGTATTATATCTCAGGATCATGATTTGGAAATGATGTTCTTTGACAGCTTTTTGAAACTGGCCTGCTTAGAAGGCGAGGACATATCTGAAACCATTGCAACTTTGGAAAAAATCGGTGAAAAGTATCACGTAACCTTCATTCTCAGCGTTTCCTTGGATGCGGAGAATATGCCTGAGAATGCCAGGGCCAATGTGGTTGTTTCATTATAATCATACATAGAAGACAGGGGGCTGCATGTCAGTCCCCTTTATTTTGCTTGAATTTTTTGATTTTTCCTTTTATAATAACTAGAAGGGAAAGGAGGCGTCAGGTTGGCAAATCAAAAGGTTCGGCAGCCGTCAAAGCGGGCTGCCCGCCCCAAAAAGAATAAAAAGATCATCCGGTACCGGCGGCCTCTGAATCTTAATGTTGGTATGATCATCTTTGCGCTGATCTTTGTTTATATGGTGTTCAGTGTCACCGCATATATCCGCAGGGATAAGGTGCAGTTTTATGAGGTGCAGGAAGGCAGCATTGTTAATAACAAGGATTACACGGGAATTATCCTTCGGCAGGAGGAAGTGAAAAATACGGACCGTTCCGGGTATGTCAATTATTACGTGAGGGAAGGCAAGCGGGCTTCCATCGGCACCCGGGTCTATTCCATTGACGAAACAGGAAGCATCACTTCTTTTCTTGCAGAGAATTCAGAGGAAAATGTTACGCTGACTCAGGAGAATCTTTCGGATTTAAAAAAGCAGCTGACCGCATTCAGCCTTACTTATGACAACAACCAGTTTCGGACTGTCTATGACACCAAATATGCTCTGGAAGCCGAAGTCATGGAATATATGAATTTTAACGCGTTGGACAATCTTGACGGCATGATGGATGAGGCCGGGATCAACTTTCAGCAGGTGAAGGCGGATCAGGCAGGCATTGTCTCCTATGGGGTGGATTCCTTTGAGGGACTGCAGCCATCGGCTGTTTCGGAGGCCGTATTTGACCGGAGCAAATATGTGAAAACCATAACCAAGTCCGGAAAGCTCATAGAAAAGGGCGCTCCTGTTTACAAGGTCATCAGTTCCGACTTATGGTCCGTGGTATTTCCCATGACAGAAGAGGATGGGACGGCCTATGGAGATAAAACAAGCCTTACCGTGGATTTTTCCGGGCGGAATCTGGAGGCTTCCGGCAGTTTTTCCGTGTTTACCGGAACAGACGGAAAGACCTTTGGAAAGCTGGACTTCGACAAATACATGGTTCAGTTCGCTTCCGACCGGTATGTGGATTTTGAGATAGTCTCTGACAGTTTCGAAGGATTAAAAATACCTGTGACAGCGGTTACAAAAAAGGAATTCTTTCTCGTCCCCGAGGATTACATGACTCAGGGCGGTGACAGCACGGAAACGGGATTTCACAAAGAAGTGTATTCGGAATCCGGAACCTCCGTTGTTTTTGTCCCCACGGAGATCTATTATTCCGAGGGAGGAAATTATTACATTGAAATGGGAAAAGAGGATGGCTTTAAAGCCGGGGACTATATCCTGAAGCCCGATTCCACGGAACGGTATCAGATCGGGACAAGCGCTTCCCTCCAGGGAGTATACAACATCAACAAGGGATACGCTGTGTTTAAACAGATCGATGTGCTGGCATCCAATGATGAATATTACACTGTGAAAAAGAACATGGCCTATGGCCTTGCCGTATACGATCATATTGTTTTGGATGCGGCTTCGGTCAATGAAGGGGAATTAATATATCAATAAGAGGTGATTGATTTGGTTAAGGAAAATCTGGAAGAAGTGAACAGCCGGATCCTTGCAGCCTGCAAAAGGGCCGGAAGGAATCCGAAAGAGGTAACTCTGGTAGCGGTCAGCAAGACGAAGCCGGCCGCCATGATCACAGAGGCATATACTTCAGGGATCCGTGATTTTGGCGAGAATAAAGTGCAGGAGCTTTGCGAAAAGCACCAGGCCCTTCCGGAGGATATCCGATGGCATATGATCGGTCATCTGCAGCGCAATAAGGTGAAGCAGGTCATTGACAAGGCGGTGCTGATCCACAGCGTGGATTCCCTTCGCCTGGCAGCGCAGATCGAAGAAGAAGCGGCCGGAAAAAACCTGACTGCGGACATTCTTTTGGAGGTGAATGTGGCAGAAGAGGAAAGCAAATTCGGTTTCAAGCTGGAGGAGACAGAAGCCGCTGTTCTTGAAATCGCCAGGTTTCCCCACGTAAGGATAAAAGGACTTATGACTATTGCACCTTTTGTTGAAAATTCTGAGGAAAATCGTCCTATTTTTAAAAAATTAAATAAATTTTATGTTGACATGCAATGCAAAAACATTGATAATGTTAATATGAACATGCTCTCAATGGGTATGACCGGAGACTATGAAATCGCAATAGAAGAAGGTGCTACTCTGGTAAGAGTCGGTACCGGAATTTTCGGTACAAGATATAAGATTGGAGAGAATGAAGTATGAGCATTTTAGGCAAACTGATGGATAGCATGCGCTTGAATGATACAGATGACGATGACGATTACTATTTGGATGACGATTATGAGGATGTAAATGACAGACCTGCAAAGAAGCCTCTTTTTTCAAAAAAAGCCGAGGATGATTACTACGAGGAGGAAGAGGAGTTTGAGCAGAAGCCTCGCTTTCTTTCCCGTTCTCCCAAGGTAGTGCCCATGAAGCAGTCCCGCACCATGGAAGTTTCCATGGTTAAGCCTACTTCCATTGAAGATGCAAAGGAAATCTGCGACCACATGCTGGCGGGGAAGGCCGTTGTTCTTAATATGGAAGGCATACACACGGAAGTGGCCCAGCGCATCATAGATTTTACATCAGGTGCCACCTATTCCATGAACGGTAATTTGCAGAAAATATCAAATTACATATTCATAGCCACTCCGGAATCTGTAGAGCTTTCCGGCGATTTTCAGGATTTGCTGAATAGCGGAAGCCTGGATATGGGCGGGATGAACTTACGCCTGTAACCGCATTTCCCCCAGGGGAACAGGGCTTTCTTTGATTGGGACAAGCAGACGATTTTCCGTTTCCGGACCTCCTTTTCGTATGTGAAAAGGAGAGGGAAAGGGAGATTGTTTGCTTTCTTCCATAATTGGGAAAATATAATGATACGATGGAGGAAAAGCGTTATGGGAAACAGAATACCGGTGCATATGGACGGTGCATTTATTTATGATATTGTCATGGAAAAATCCTTTCACGGATTAAAGGACGAGCTTGAAAAGCTGGAGCTGCATGGGCGGAAGGTCTGCATTGTCACGGATTCCAATGTGGCTCCCCTTTATCTTGATGAGGTGGAAGGAATCGTTTCCGGATGCTGCAAAAGAGCGGAGCATTTCGTGTTTCCGGCGGGAGAAGAGAATAAGACCTTAAATACGGTCCGGGATTTATATGAAGCTCTTATTTTAAAGCAGTTTGACCGCCATGATTATCTGCTGGCTCTGGGCGGAGGCGTTGTGGGGGATTTGTGCGGTTATGCAGCCGCCACATACCTGCGGGGAATCTCCTTCATTCAGGTGCCCACCACCCTTTTATCCCAGGTGGATTCCAGCATCGGGGGAAAAACCGGTGTGGATTTCGATTCCTACAAAAACATGGTGGGAGCCTTCCACATGCCGAAGCTCGTCTACACGAATATCGGGGCTTTAAAGACTCTGACGGATGAGCAGTTTTCTTCCGGGCTGGGAGAGGTCATCAAGCATGGGCTGATTAAGGATTTGGCCTATTATGAGTGGCTGTCCGCAAATGCCTCCAGGATCCGGGAAAGAGACTTAGACCTATTGGAAGACATGGTGAGCGTAAGCAACCGGATCAAGCGCGATGTGGTGGAAAAAGATCCTACGGAACAGGGAGAACGGGCTTTGCTGAATTTAGGGCATACGCTGGGGCATGCAATTGAAAAGCTGTCCGATTTCCGTCTGATGCACGGCCATTGCGTGGGACTTGGCTGCATAGCCTCCATGGGGATTTCCATAAAAAAGGGAATGATAAAAGAAGAGGAGCTCCCCCGCCTCATTGCGGTTATGAAGCAGTTTGAACTGCCCGTTACCGTAAGTGGACTTTCTCCTGCGGAGATCATTCAAACCACAAAAAGCGATAAAAAGATGGATTCCGGCACCATCCGGTTTATCCTGCTGGAACAGACCGGCAGAGCCTGTGTTGACAGGACTGTTACAGAACATGATATGGCAGAGGGACTCAGCCATATCTTAGCATAAGGAGATTTGAATGAACCAGAAAACAAAATTAACCCTTGGAATCATTGCCGGCTTTTTTCTTGCAATCGCTCTGGATCAATGGACGAAGCTTCTTGCCGTCAGGCATCTGATGAATCAGCCGGCCTATTCCATCTGGGATGGGGTATTTGAGCTTCTGTACTCCGAGAACCGGGGAGCCGCCTTTGGAATGCTCCAGGGAAAGCAGGCTTTTTTCCTTCTCGTCGCCTTGCTTGTGCTGTCAGGGGCCGTTTATGCGGTATACCGTATGCCGGCGGACAGAAAATACCTGCCCCTGCATTTCATCGCCATGTTTTTGTCTGCCGGAGCGGTAGGCAATATGATAGACCGTTTTACCAGAGGCTATGTGGTGGATTTTTTATACTTTAAGCTGATTGATTTTCCGATTTTCAATGTGGCGGACTGTTACGTAACGGTTTCCATGGGGATTTTTATGCTTCTGTTTCTTTTTTATTATAAGGAAGAGGATTTGTCCTGCCTCTCTCTCCCGAAAAAGGAGGAAAAGAATTGATACAGCAATTTTCCGTAGATGGGGAGGAAGCCGGGGTACGCATAGACCGTTATCTGTCTGACCGGTGCGGGGATATTTCCCGTTCCTACCTTCAGAAGCTGCTGAAGGACCAGGCGGTGCTGGTCAATGGCCAGTCCGTGAAAAGCAATTATAAAGTAAATGCCGGGGACCAGATCGAGCTTTCCGTGCCGGAAGCGGTGGAGCCGGAAATTGTTCCGGAAGATATGGAACTGGATATTTTATATGAGGATAAGGACATTATCCTCATCAATAAACCCAAAGGAATGGTGGTCCATCCCGCGGCCGGCCATTACGGCGGAACTCTGGTCAATGGACTCATGGCTCACTGCCGCAGGGACTTATCAGGAATCAACGGCGTTCTGCGGCCGGGAATTGTCCACAGGATCGATATGGACACCACAGGGGTACTGATCGCCTGCAAAAACGACATGTCCCACAATTCCATTGCAAAACAGCTGAAGGAGCACTCCATCACCAGGAAGTACTTTGCGGTCGTTCACGGGATTTTAAAGGAGGACAGCGGAACCATAAATGCTCCCATCGGCCGACACCCTGTGGACCGCAAAAAAATGAGCGTCAACCAGAGGAACGGAAGAGAAGCCATTACTCATTATACGGTTCTGGAACGGTTTAAGCAGTATACCTATGTGGAATGCCGGCTTGAAACAGGGCGCACCCACCAGATCCGGGTGCACATGGCGAGCATCGGCCATCCTCTTTTAGGTGATGCGGTTTATGGGCCGGCAAAGTGCCCGTTTCCCCTGCAGGGACAGACCCTTCACGCGGGAGTCCTGGGGATCATTCATCCCGGAAGCGGAGAATATATGGAATTTTCCGCCCCCCTTCCGGAATATTTTGAAAAATTACTGAAAAAGCTGCGAACCACTTAGGATTATCCTGAGTGGTTTTTTCAGAAGTAACTGTTAAATCATAATAATCATATAGATTTTTCGGAAATTTAAGCGTATAATATAATTATAGGAGAACTGGAAGGAGTGATCTATATGAGCGGAAATTTAGTGATTGCAGTAGGAAGGCAATGCGGAAGTTCAGGCAGGATCATCGGGCAGAAGCTGGCGGAAGCGCTGGGGATTAAGTGCTATGACAAAGAACTGCTGGCGCTGGCAGCCAAAAACAGCGGAATATGTGAAGAACTGTTCGAGACCCATGATGAGAAGCCTGCCGGCAGTTTCTTGTATTCCCTGGTGATGGGGACAAATACGATAGGGGTCGGCTCCTCCGGATTTATGGATATGCCGATCAATCATAAGATATTTCTGGCACAGTTTGATACCATTAAGCAGCTTGCCGATGAAGAGTCCTGTGTCATCGTGGGAAGGTGCGCGGATTATGCACTGGAAGATTATCCGAACCTTGTATCCGTATTTATAACGGCCAATGATGAAGACAGGATTAAGTCCTTAAAGGATCTTTATCATCTTGACGACGCAAAAGCCAGGGATCTTATGATCAAGACAGATAAAAGGCGTTCCAGCTATTATAACTACTATTCCAACAAAAAATGGGGCGATGTGAAGAGCTACGATTTATGCGTCAACCGGAGTGCTGTAGGCGTGGATGGGGCGGTAAAGCTGATCCGCGATTTTGCAGATTTAAAGATGAAATGGAAAAAGGAGAATCCTTAATGGATGATTTAGAATCCGATATTGTATTTATGGAATAAGATCACAGGCATTTCTGCGGATGAGCGGAAATGCCTGTTTTTATTATTACAGCAAGGGAATGATTGCCTGTTTTGTATGTCCTGCACAAAATATTGTTAGGAAAATAATCAGATTGTTGACATTGCACATATTTTATGATAATGTATGAAAGTACAAAATAATGTAAATTGATAAAAGCGAGTGATTTTATTGACTAAAAAACCATTGGAATCCGGAAATTTATATCAAAAAATCGGTCTGGCAAAAAATCTGCTGGCCCTGGATTTAATGTCCAGGAATGTGGGAGACCGGATTCTGCCCATTTCAGAATACCAGGAGAAGTTTGGAGTATCCAGGGGGACCATTCAGAATGCATTTGCCTGTTTAAAGGAGTGCAATGCCGTGGTGCTGGAAAACCATGGGCATCAGGGAACCTGTATCACGGAGCTGGATTACCGGAAGCTGCAGGAGAACTGTATGCGCAGGGAGATCCTGGGCATTATGCCCCTTCCCTATTCTGTGACCTATGAAGGATTTGCTACTGCCATGTATGCCCAGTTTGCGCCGATCAACTTTAACATGGCTTATGCCAGAGGTGCGGTAGGGCGTATCGAGCTGGTGGAGTCAGGGACCTATCATTTTGCGGTCTGTTCCCGGTTTGCCGCTGAACAGTCCATAAAGGAAGGAAAGCAGATTGAGATCGCCATCAGCTTCGGGCCGGGGAGCTTTCTTTCCAGACACGTGCTGCTTTTATCAGATCCTGCCGGTGAAGGCATACGGGATGGGATGAGAGTGGCCTATGACAGCAGTTCCATTGACCAGAGCTGTATTACCAGGAATATCATCCGGGGCAAAAAAGTCACTCTGGTTCCCATCAGGACCCAGCAGACCGTTTCTGCCCTGATGGACGGAGTCATCGATGCAGGCGTGTGGAATTACGACGATATCCTGGAACACAGGCACGGCGGGATGAAGGTGGTATTTCTTGATGAATCCGATTATAATAATCTGTTTTCAACGGCTGTGATGGTCGTCAGAAAAGAGGATGAGTATCTGAAAGCCCTGCTGGAAAAGTACATCAATGTACCACAGGCCGTGGAGATCATCCGCGATGTAAGAGAAAAAAAGAGAGAACCCTATTTTTAAAGGGTATCTTTTTTGATGAATATACAAAAAAATGTATATTTCAACGGGAGGGATTGGAATGGAATTGAGGGAAATATTGTACCGTCGTCTGGATATTCTGGAGGAGAATCAGGTGATCTGCAGGGAAGTCGCGGATTATTCCAGGAAAGTGACGGAGCGCATATTGGAAATTAAGCCCGACACAGAGGAGGACAAAGCGGCCATGTTCATCACGCATCTGGCCATGGCCGGTCAGCGGGTTCTGGATCACGGATCGGAACAGCCTCTGGATGATGCGATTTTGGAGGGGGTTAAGCGGGAGCCAATCTATGAAACGGCAGTGGCGCTGAGAGACGAACTGCTGCAGGAAACAGACCTCCGGTTTCCCGAATCGGAAAGAGATTTTTTAACGGTTCATCTGTGCAACCTGCTCTCATAATACGGTATCAATGCCAAAAGGCTTTGTATGAAATGATACAAAATAAAAAAGGAGGATGGAGCAATGAAGATTGTGGTTGGTGGTCAGATCGACAAGGATGAAATTGCCAGGCTGGTTGCCGCACAGATGGCCGGCAGGGCGGAGATTGAAATCAGAGGAGACTTGGATGCGGCCATGGGGGTAAAAAGCGGGAAGTATGATTATTATGTAGGTGCCTGCAATACCGGTGGAGGCGGAGCTTTGGCTATGGCTATAGCCCTGCTGGGGGCCGGGCTCTGCTCTACCATTTCCATGCCCGGGCAGATAAAAAGCGGGGAATTTATCCGGGATGAGGTTTCCAAGGGAAAAAAAGCCTTCGGCTTTACGGCGCAGCACAAGGATGAAGTGCTTCCGGTACTGCTTCAGGCGATCATTGAGAAAGAGGGGGGATTATAATTATGAAATATGTAGTTATCGCATTGATCGGAGCATTGGCTTCCGTTTTGTCCAATCAGGGAATCGCAGTGTTTAATGATGGTTTTCGTCCCATTGCAGGACAGTATTTTAACGGGGAGATCAGCCGGAAAGAACTGGCGGCCATGAGTTTTGCCATCAGCTTCGGACTGGTGATCGGTTTCGGCATACCGACCTCCATTGCAGCCAGCATTATTTTGATTCATTGTCTGCTGCTGACCACGGATATGATCGGTTCCTTCTGCAATAACAGCAGAAACGGGATGATCCTTTCTGCGGTCATCGGCGCGCTCTATGGGTTTGCCATCCTGGCCGGACTGGAAATTGTGGTAAAACTGTTCAGCTATATGCCATATAACTTTACCGGCGATCTGGGAAGCGTTTCCGGATATGTAACAGTTGCATTTGCAATATTTCCGGCAGTGGGCATCGCTTATCAGCACGGATTTAAAAAGGGAATGATCTCCGGACTGGTAACGGTTCTGGCTTATTTCCTGGTCAAAAAATTCGGAGTTTTTTCCATTGGCGCAGGCAAGGTATCCCTGAATGCGGAAGGTATGGCAATGCTGGTGGGCATGATCATGATGATCGTTTACGCCGCCCGGCAGAAAGGGACAGAGAACAGCAATGAGGCGCTGACTCAGGGGTTTGAGGGAAATATACTGCGTATCCGTAAAAACTGGCTGCTGCTGGCTGTCATGGGAGGCCTTGTGGCGGCGGGGACCAGCCTTTCCATTATTGCGGGTGACCCGGCTTCCCTTGCCCTTTTAGCGAACCAGGAATACAGCAATGCAGGCCTGACTGCCCTGGCAAGGGCCATAGGCTTCATTCCTCTGGTGTTCACGACTGCCATCGTAACGGGCGTATATGGAGCGGCGGGCTGTACCTTTGTCTTTGTGGTGGGGCTGTTTCTCCATGGCAATCCTGCCGTCGCTTTTGTGATCGGCTTCGCAGTCATGGTAGCCGAAATTTACCTGATCAACATTTTTGCCAGAGGTATGGATAAATTCCCGGGAGTCAAGGATATGGGAGAGCATGTAAGGACCTCCATGAACAAGGTCCTGGAAGTCTCGCTGCTGGCAGGAGGAATTGTGGCCGCTGAAAAGATGGCCGCATCAGCCGCCGGG
This sequence comes from Lachnospiraceae bacterium 54-53, assembly GCA_041223105.1. Taxonomy (GTDB): domain Bacteria; phylum Bacillota; class Clostridia; order Lachnospirales; family Lachnospiraceae; genus Lacrimispora. The sequence goes on along the minus strand of JBCLPO010000001.1, from coordinate 458,234 downwards.
TATACGGGAATCGGCGCCCTGTTCGTCATTGGGGCATTTCTGCTGAATAAGAAAGCCAAAAAGCCAATTGTGGACCTGGCCGTGGGGCCGGTGGCGTGCATTGTCTTCGGAATACTGATGAATGTGCTGCTTCTGATCGGTCTGATCGCAGTTCCCGCAGCGAAATAATCGGGGATCTTCTTATGGATAAGCTGGAAGACTACGCCAGGAAAACATTTCTGGCTCTTAAAAATCCCTATCACACGGTAATTAAGGTGAATCCCGGCATCATTGATCAGGCTGCTTCTATTCTGGAAAGCTCCGGATATGTACGGTATACGGGAGTGAAAGACACTCCGGCCGTTCCGGAGGAATTGAAGCGCCGCCTGAATGAGAATGGTTTTCTGATACATACCGCTGACAAAATGGCTTTGGGAGGAAGAGCGGTGGACTTACAGCTCATCAATCCCGTCACAGGCAGATGGATGACCGGTTCCAGCAGCGGTACGGCACTCAATGTATTTTATGGGATCAATGATGCGGGTATCGGAACGGACGGCGGCGGCAGCGTGCTGGCGCCGGCCGCCGCGCTCAATCTCTTCGGTTTTATTTCCCCCCTGATCGAACAGGAGCGGATGAAACAGCATGTAAAAACTTCCACCGATGGAATTTTATTTTCCCCATCCATCGGAGCCATTACCAGAGATTTAAAAACCATGGAGCAGCTTTTAAAGCCCCTGCTGGGAATGTGTCTGGAGGAAACAATGGATCTGCTGGCGGACTGGAACTGGAGAGAGCCGGGAAAAGAGGAACTTCCGGATATCTATGGGCGCAGGGAACTGCTGGCCGAATACTTAAACAGAGCAGTCAGTCCCGGGAACCTGATTCTCTCCCGGGAAGGCCCTGTGGATGTGCACGCCATGGGAGACAGCATTTACGGTCACTTTGATGAGGAAACAAAAAAAGATCAGGCACGGTCAGGGAAAGGGCTGATGCGGGTGGTCAACATGTGCGGAAAATCAGCGCTGACAGTTCCGGTGAAGGAATTGGGCTGCTGTACGGTCCTTATCTGTGAAAGCAGAAAAGAGGATATAGCCGCCATGTTCCGGAAGGCCGGGGAACTGGCGGTAACGCCATCCCCGCTGATCCGGAAGTATTTTATGAATTTTGATATGTATTTTTAAGCTGCAGGACCAGGAGGAAATTATGGAAAAAGGTTATACCATGATGCACGAACACATCACCATCGATTTATCCGGGGTCAAGAAAGATCCGGACTGCCGTCTGGATTGTTTTGAGGAAACCGCCGGAGAATTGTGCCGTCTGTATGAGCTGGGGGTCAGGCGCATTTTGGATGTGACCAACATGGGCATGGGGAGAAATCCGGAGTACGTATGCCGCATGGAGGAACGGACCGGCATACGGATCCTTCAGGCGACCGGATTTTATAAGGAACCGTTTCTCCCGGAAATTGTTTATACCATGACGGAAGAGGAGCTGGCAAAGCTGGCGGAAAAAGAAGTGAAGGAAGGGATGGACGGAACAGGAATCAAAGCCGGGGTCATAGGAGAATTCGGAACCAGCAGGGGCGTTATGACATCCATGGAAAAGAAGGTATTCAGGGCAATGGCTCTGGCAGCGGTCCATACCGGCGCCGTGGTCACGACCCATACCACCCTGGGAACCATGGCTTTGGAACAGGCCGGATTTTTGAAAGCCGCCGGAGTGCGTCCGGAAAAAATAATCATCGGCCATCTGGATCTTTCCCAAAACCGGGAATACATTTTTTCCGTACTGAGGGAAGGGGTCAATATCGGTTTTGATACGGTGGGAAAAAATGATTACTGCCCTGATTCCTTCCGGGCGGAGACCATAAAACAGATTGCAGATGCAGGTTTACTGGGCCAGGTCGTATTATCCATGGACATTACCAGAAAATCCCACTTGAAAAAATGGGGAGGCCCGGGCTATGCCTATCTGTTTGAAACCTTTCTTCCCTTACTTCGGGAATACGGCCTGTCGGAGGAACAGACAGACATGCTGCTGATCCATAATCCGGACAGGATACTTCAATAAGGAGGCGGGAAATATGCAGACTTATCCGCTGCACAGCATTTCACCGGAAGAAGCGGTAAAGCTTCAGTTTAAGATAATTGATTGTATTACGAAAGAATTCAAAGGCCATGAGATTTTAACCAGAGGGGACTTAGGAGTTGTTCCCGGGCTGAACAAGCCCTTGACAACAAAAAAGGCGGAACGGGTCATCGCAGATATTTTTGATGCCCAGGCCTGCCTTCTGGTGCGGGGAGCAGGAAGCGGGGCGATCCGCTTTGGGCTGCACAGCATGCTGAAGCCGGGGGAAAAGATCCTGGTGCATCAGGCGCCTGTTTACAGCACCACGGCTGCTTCTCTCAACATGTTGAATATTCCGGCGGTAGAAGCCGATTATAACGACTTGAATGATATACGCCGGGTCATGAAGGAAAACAGCGGCATCCGGGGAGCACTGATCCAGTATACCAGACAGAAGCCGGAGGACCGGTATGATATGTCCCAGGTGGTGAAGACCATTCAGGAATGCGAAAGTCTCCCTATATTGACGGATGACAATTATGCGGTCATGAAGGTGGACCGGATCGGTGTCCAGTGCGGGGCTGATCTTTCCTGTTTTTCCGCATTTAAACTGCTGGGGCCGGAAGGGGTCGGGGTGATCGTGGGAAAGGCCTGCTTTATTGACCGGCTTGCAGAGGAAAGCTATTCCGGCGGAATGCAGGTACAGGGTCATGAAGCCCTTGACGTGCTTCGCGGCTTCGCCTATGCGCCGGTGGCACTGGCCATCCAGGCCCAGGTAAACGAAGAATGTGTAAGACGGCTGAATGCAGGGGAAATCCCTCAGGTAAAGCAGGCATTTCTGGCAAATGCACAGTCAAAAGTCCTTCTGGTGGAATTCCATGAGGATATCGCAGAAAGGGTTCTGGAGGAGGCCGAGCAATTGGGAGCGGCACCGAATCCGGTGGGGGCCGAATCCAAATATGAGCTGGTTCCCATGTTTTACCGGATATCCGGAACCTTCCGGAAGGCGGATCGGCTTCTGGAGAGGCGGATGATCCGCATCAATCCCATGCGGGCCGGGTCAGATACCGTTTTGCGCATAATAAAAGAAGCGGCAGAAAAAGCGGATTCGCTTATTTAAATAATTCAGGAAGAGTGATGTAAATGTTTTTAGAACAAACGGTCAGGCGGAACCAGGAGCTGGTCAGAGCCTCCTTTCAGCTTCACCAGAGCGGTCAGATCCAGCCGGATTCCTATGTAATTGATGTGGATACCTTTCTGGAAAACGCCTCCTCCATGCAGAAGGAAGCAAAGAACCGGGATATCCGTCTGTTTTTTATGCTGAAACAGGCGGGCAGAAACCCCTATCTGGCCAGAAAGCTGGTGGAGGTGGGCTATGAGGGGGCTGTTGTCGTGGACTATAAAGAAGCCAGGGTGATGATGGATCATCAGATCCCCATTGCCAATGCAGGCCATCTGGTTCAGATCCCAACTTCCCAGGTAGAGGAGATGGTGGCCTACCGTCCCCAACTGATCACCGTGTATTCAGAAGAAAAAATCAGAGAAGTCCACCAGGCTGCGGTGAAGCTGGGACTCATTCAGAATATCCTTCTGCGCGTCTTTGGCGATACGGATATGATCTATTCCGGACAGACGGCCGGATTTCCTCTTGAGGAATTAAAGGAACTGGCAGCCAGGGTAAAATCACTGTATCCCGGGGTTAAAATTGCAGGCATTACCTCGTTTCCCTGCTTTTTATATGATGAGGCGGCCGGGGATTTCCTTCCCACCGGGAATATGAGTACGGTAAAACAGGCGGCCGGGATTTTAAAAGAACAGGGAGTGGACTTAAGCGTTGTCAACACTCCTTCCGCCTCCTGTACCCATACACTGAAACGGATAAAGGAACTGGGTGGAAACTGTGCCGAACCGGGCCACGGTCTGACAGGGACTACTCCCATGCATGCGGATCATATGCTGGAGGAGGTTCCCTGCGTGACCTATGTAAGCGAAGTCTCACACAATTTTGAAGGTCTGGCTTACTGCTACGGAGGCGGTCATTACCGGCGTTCTCATGTAAAGGGGGCCCTTGTGGGAACTTCTTTTGAACATTCAGGCAAAGTGGGAGTGATCGCACCTTCCGACGAAAGCATTGACTATCATTTCGGGCTCACCCGGGAATGTGACGTGGGAGCCACCGTGGTCATGGCCTTCCGTTACCAGATTTTTGTTACCCGTTCCGATGTGGTTCTGGTGGAAGGTCTGAAAAAGAAAGAGCCAAAAATTGTTGGAATTTATGACAGCATGGGGAGGGAAAAATGAATAAAAGATTTCTTGTCATTGTTTTGGATGGATTTGGCATCGGAGCCATGGCCGATGCCGGCGCTGCCAGGCCGGGAGATGAGAAGGCCAACACGCTGAAGAGCATTTTAAGGGATTTCCCTCAGCTAAAGCTTCCCGCCCTGGAGAAGCTTGGATTGATGAATGCCTATGGATCAGAAAGTGACTCCATGAAATTTTCTCCGGAAGCCAATTTCGGAAGCTGTGAACTCATGCATTTCGGAGCGGATACATTTATGGGGCATCAGGAGATCATGGGAACACTGCCAAAGAAACCGGAGGTCCATCCCTTCCAGGAAAAAGTGGATACGGTGAAAAAACATCTGGAGTCCGCCGGGCATGAGGTGAAAATCGTGGAGAGGCAGGGGCTTCGCTACCTGCTTGCAGACCGGTATGTGACGGTAGCCGACAATCTGGAGGCGGATCTGGGCATGTGCTATAACGTTACGGCGCCTCTGGATTTCATCTCCTTTGAAGAGGAATACGCCATCGCCCGGAAGGTGCGGGAGGTGGTGACGGTAGGCCGCGTCATCGTATTCGGCGGAACCGGAAATACCATGGAGGACTTATGGAATGCCGAGGAAGTAAAGCAGGGCCGTTTTATCGGCATCGCTTCCGCAAAGTCCGGATCCTATGACCATGGCTATCAATGCAGGCATTTAGGCTATGGAGTGGACCAGAAGGTCCAGGCACCGACCATCCTTACCGGAGCCGGTTATCCCTGCACTCTGATCGGGAAGGTGGCGGACATTGTAGCCAACGACAATGGATTAAGCATATCCTGCGTGCCCACAAAAGAAGTCATGGACATTACGGTCCGGGAGACAAAAGCCCTGACCAGAGGATTTCTCTGCACCAATGTCCAGGAGACGGACTTGGCCGGGCATTCCCAGTCCTCGGCGGTTTATAAAGAAATTCTGGAGACCGCGGACAAGGGGATCGGAAATCTGCTGCCGGAGCTGACCTCCGACGATATCCTGGTCATCATGGCTGACCACGGCAATGATCCGAACATCGGCCACAGCAGGCACACCAGAGAATGTGTCCCGCTGCTCATCTATAAAAAAGGGGTAAAGGGAAAGAACATAGGGAAAAGGAAAACGCTCTCGGACATCGGCGCTTCTGTCTGTGATTTTTTTAACACGGATGCCCCGCAGAATGGAGAGTCCTTTTTATCCCTGCTGAAGGATTAAGGATTTGCCTGAAAAAGGGAGTGTCATCTGCTGAAAATACGGCGGATGACGCTCCCTTTTTCATTTCTTTTATTCCACTGTCACTGATTTAGCCAGATTTCTGGGCTGATCCACATCCAGATCCTTTCCCACGGATGCATAATATGCTATGAGCTGGAGGATGACTGCGATGGGGAATACGGCAAAACGGTCTTCTGCTTCCGGAATGTTGATCCGGATATCGGCAACTCCGGCCTCGACCCTGGCATTTTCCTTTGTCAGCAGAATCACAAATGCGCCTCTTGCCTTCACTTCCCGGATATTGGAAATGGTTTTTGAAAAGACCTTTTCCTGGGTGGCAATGGCGATGACAGGAACCTGGTCCGTTATGAGGGCGATGGTCCCGTGCTTCAGTTCACCGGCGGCATAAGCTTCCGCATGGATATAGGAAATTTCCTTCAGCTTTAACGCCCCTTCCAGAGAAAAGGCATAGTCCAGGCCGCGGCCGATGAAAAAGGCATCGGGACAATTGATCAGGTGGGTTACCAGAGCTTTTACGGAATCCTTTTTTTCGATCATGGCTTCCATGGCCGGAATGGCATCCAGAAGCTTTTTCATGAATTCTTCCCCGGCTTCCCGGTCATGGTTTCCGCGGACCAGAGCCATCCGGCTGCATATCATGTAGAGGGCGGCCAGCTGGACGGAATAAGCCTTTGTGCTGGCGACGGCAATTTCCGGACCTGCGTGGGTGTAGAGAACATGATCGCTTTCCCTCGCAATGGTGGATCCCTTTACATTGACCACGGACAGGGTGACGGCTCCGTAGTTTTTCGCCAGCCGCAGAGCCGCCAGAGTATCGATGGTTTCCCCGGACTGGGAAATGATGATGACCAGGGTCCTGCTGTCAATGAGCGGTTCCTCATAGCGGAACTCGGAAGCGATGGAAACCGTAACAGGCAGCCTTAAAAGCGGTTCCATCAGGGCCCTGGCCACCATGCCGGCGTGCATGGCCGTTCCGCATGCCACGATATGGACCTGACTGCACTCCTCAAATACTGAATCCGGGATCTGGTCGTCGGTGAAATCCGGAAGGCCTTTTGCCAGACGGGGCAGTATGGTATTTTTAAGCGCCTCCGGCTGTTCGTGGATTTCCTTCAGCATGAAATGTGGAAATCCGTTCTTCATGGCAGCGTCCATGTTCCAGTTCACTTCCATTATCTCCGGTGTTTCCTCCTGCCGGTGAAGGTCATAGAGGTGGACCTTATAGGAGGTGAGCTTTACGATATGGTCTTCCGGAACCACGAAGTACTGTCTGGTGTAAGGGATGAGGGCGGTCAAATCCGATGCCACAAAGGACCCGGAGCGGGTATAGGCCGCCACCAGGGGGCTCACGTTGCGTATGGCGTAAATTTCTCCGGGATGGTCCTCAAAGATCATACAGAAGCTGTAGGAGCCCTTTAAATAGGATACAAGTTTGGCGATGGCCTCCACCGGATCTCCCTGATAAAGGCTTTCCAAAACCCAGGCTGCGACCTCGCTGTCGGTTTCGGAGCGAAGCTTTCCCTCCAGGTGAAAATCCGTGGTCAGCTGATGATAATTTTCAATGATCCCGTTATGGACCAGCGTGACCCGGCCGGCCTGGTGAGGATGGGTGTTCTGAGTCGTCACGCCTCCGTGTGTCGCCCACCGGGTATGCCCCATGCCGCAGTGGGACACCTCTTTGATCTCCCTGCATCCTTCTTTTAAATTAGATACTTTTCCCGTATGCCGGATCAGGCGGATATGGGAGTTTTCCATACAAAGAGCGACACCGGCGCTGTCATAGCCCCGGTATTCCAGCTGGGACAATCCGTCAAGCAGTATTTTCTTAGAGTCCAGAGGTCCGGTATATCCAATAATTCCACACATAATTTTAAAATCTCCTTCACGATTTATTTTCGATTTGCCGGCATTTTTAAAAACAGGCAGACAAAAACAGGCTGTCTGACATGGCATTTAAAAACAGCAGCTTTATCCTTCTTATTCATGTTCAGTTGCAGGTCTCCGGTTCCAGGGCATTTGTTTTGCAGTTACCCGCATATTTTGCGCTGGATACACGCCCGGAGGGCATGGAAGGGCATCCGCCGAATTTTCGATAACCCTTCACCTCGTTAACCTTTGATACCGTTTTTCCCCGGAAAAACGTTCACGGACGTATCGTCAGGTGCATGGCGCTTAGCTTTGCTATGATATTTATGCCTCCTTCATAAATTTAGTTTATTATATCCCCTGATTGTTTGTGCGTCAATACCATGTTTTACATCTATTTTACCAAAAGCTCCTTTTTCATTTTACTTCCATTCTTTAAAATAAATTTAAGCTGCACGGGAAGGAAAGTGAAACATATGGCAAGTTTGTCTTTAGTGAATGTATGCAAGACCTATAAAAATGGTCAGATTGCCGTAAACAATTTTAACCTTGATATCAAAGACCGGGAGTTTCTCATCCTGGTAGGTCCCTCCGGATGCGGAAAAACCACGACCCTGCGCATGATCGCAGGGCTTGAGGACATCTCCTCCGGAGAGCTGTGGATAGACGGACAGCTTATGAACATGACCAGTCCCCAGAACCGGGATTTGTCCATGGTTTTTCAGTCATATGCCCTCTATCCCCACTTATCGGTCTACCAGAATATGGCTTTCGGATTAAAAGTACATAAAGTACCCGGGAAAGAAATAGACCAGAGGGTCAGAAGAGCGGCGGATATCCTTCATATCAGCCATTTGCTGGACCGAAAACCCTATGCGTTGTCGGGAGGGCAGAAACAGAGAGTTGCTATCGGAAGCGTCATTGTCCGCCAGCCGAAGGCCTATTTAATGGATGAACCCTTATCCAATCTGGATGCAAAGCTCCGTACCCAGATGCGGGTAGAGCTTGCAAAAATTCACAGGGAACTGGGCGCAACCATTATCTACGTAACCCATGATCAGGTAGAAGCCATGACACTTGGCACGAGGATTGTTGTAATGGATAGCGGAAGAATACAACAGGCTGCTGCTCCAAATGATCTTTATGAAAATCCCGTCAATAAATTTGTTGCGGGCTTTATCGGCTCTCCGGCCATGAATTTCATTCCGGTCTGGGTGGAGAGAAAAGAGGAGAAGATATGCCTGGAATTCAATAAGAACAGGCTTTTTGTCAATCGGATATGCGCAAACCGTCTCATAGAAGGCGGTTATGTGGGCAGGCGTGTTTATCTGGGCATCCGGCCGGAGGATTTCCATGAGACCGGCCCTCAGGAACGAAAGCTGCTGCTGGATGTGGACATCAGGGAAGTTTTAGGGGCTGAAGTGCTTCTTCACGGCCGGATCGGCAGGGATGAGGTCTGCGTCAGGTTAAAACCCGATGTCAGGGCGAAAGCAGGAGAGAGCATATCTGTATACGCGGATATGGACCGTATCAAATTATTTGATATGGACACGGAGCATAATATTTTATATGTTTAAGGAGCTTTTTTATGAGTGTAAAAACAATTGTGAAGAGGATGGGGCCTTACGCCTATATCGTTCCGTCAATGGTGGTATTCGGAGTATTTTTGTTTTATCCGTTTTTAAAGACCCTTTATTTAAGCCTCTACAAAACCAATAAAATGGGACAGGCCAAGCTGTTCGTCGGTCACTTGAATTACGAAGATTTGCTGAAATCCAGATCTTTTTTCAACAGTCTTGCCGTGACGGCGGTATTTGTCATCATCGTGGTGTCGGTGAGCATGCTTCTGGGGCTTTTACCGGCTGTACTCTGCAATAAGACCTTTCCGGGGATCCGGATTTTCAGCACTGCCTACGCACTTCCCATGGCCATCGCTTCCGTTTCGGCGGCCATGATATTCAAAATCATGCTTCATCCTTCCATCGGGATCGTTAACAAGATCCTGGGAATCAATGTGAACTGGATCAGTGATCCGAAATATGCGCTGGTCTGCGTCGCCCTTTTGACCGCATGGCTGAACAGCGGGATCAATTTCCTCTATTTCAGCGCAGGACTCAGCAACATTGATGAGACCATTTATGAGAGGGCATCCGTTGACGGAGCCAATTCTTTTCAGAAGTTCTTCCGTCTGACCCTTCCGGGCTTAAGTCCGATCATGTTTTACACCCTGGTCGTGAATATCATTCAGGCCTTCCAGTCCTTTGGCCAGGTCAAGGTGCTGACCCAGGGGGGCCCCGGAGAATCCACGAACCTGATTGTATATTCCATTTACCGGGATGCTTTTTTTAATTACCGGTTTGGAAGCGCGGCGGCCCAGTCCGTTCTGTTGTTTATCATAATCATGATCCTCACCTTGTGCATGTTCCGTTTGGAAAAGAAAGGGGTAAGCTATTGATGGAATCTGTTATTACCGTTCCAACCAAAGATATGAGCCGGGATGAGCTGGAAAGATATAAGCAAACAGCCATTCGAAGGGCTGTGCTCCGGAAAAAGGCGGGGAAGGCCGCCCTTGTCACCGTAAATCTGGCTATGTCCGTATTCATCCTGCTCCCTCTCCTGTATGCGGTCAGCATTGCGCTCATGCCTTCCAGCGAGCTGTTCACAACCAGCATGAACTTAATACCTTCCCAGCCGACCCTTGAGAATTTCCGTCAGGCCAGAATTAAGATTCCCCTGGACCGTTTCATCTTTAATTCCTTCCTTGTGGCCGGAAGCATTACGCTGGGGCAGATCGTTTCCTGTTCCCTTGCGGCATTTTCCTTCTCATTTCTGGAATTTAAGGGAAAGAACCTGCTGTTTATGCTGGTCATGGCTACCATGATGATTCCCGGAGAAGCCACCATAATCTCAAATTACTTAACGGTGAGCGGTTTGAAATGGCTTGACAGCTATCAGGTACTGATCGTTCCTTATCTAACCTCGGCCATGGGAATTTTCCTTTTCCGTCAGTTTTATAAGTCCTTTCCCATTTCCTTATATGAATCGGCAAAGATTGACGGCTGTTCCAACTTAAGATTTATTTACAGCATCCTGATACCGCTTACCAAGTCCGCGATCGGAGCTATGGCGGTCTATACCTTTATAAACGCATGGAACATGTATATGTGGCCTCTTCTCGTCACCGGTTCAGACCGTATGAGAACGGTTCAGATAGGGATCGGCATGCTGGACAGCGTGGATTCCCAATCCATTTCCATGATGATCGCGGGGGTTGTCATGATCATTGTTCCATCCATTTCTGTCTTCATCGCAGGACAGAGGCAATTGATCAGAGGAATGTTCTCAGGAGCCGTCAAAGGCTGACCTGGTTCAGAAAATAAAACATAAAAATCTGGAGGAAAGAAAATGAGAAAAAAAGCAATTGCCATGAGTATGGCAGTTATGATGGCAGCAGGAATGCTGTCCGGCTGTGCCAGCCAGGCAGGGACGGGAGCAGAAGAGTCCAGTGCCTCTTCACCGGTTGAAACACAGACCACCGCAGCCCAGACCACTCAGGCTTCCGGCGGTGCAGAGGGCGCTGCCATAACTTTCTGGCATTCCATGGGAGGCGTAAACGGAGAGGCCATCGATACACTTGTAGATAAATTCAATAAAGAAAACACTTCCGGCATCAAGGTGGAAGCCCAGTATCAGGGAAGCTATGACGATGCCATCAACAAGCTGAAAAGTGCCCAGATCGGAAACATGGGAGCTGACCTGGTACAGATTTACGACATCGGCACCCGTTTCATGATAGATTCCGGCTGGGTAGTTCCCATGCAGGAGCTCATCGACGCGGACCAGTGGGATTTAAGCCAGATCGAACCCAACATTGCCGCTTATTACACGGTCGGCGGAACTTTATATTCCATGCCGTTCAACTCATCCACTCCCATCCTTTACTATAACAAGGATGTATTTGACAAAGCCGGAATTACGGAAATTCCCGACAGCCTTCCGGGAATCGCCAAAATCGGTGACGACCTCCTAAATAAAGGCGGAGCAGGGGAAGTGATCTCCCTGGGCATCTACGGCTGGTTCTTTGAACAGTTCGCATGCAAGCAGCAGGCACAGTACGCGGACAACGGAAATGGAAGAGAAGCGGCGGCAACTGCCGTAGACTTTGATAAAAACGGCGCAGGTGTAAATACTTTAACTGCATGGAAGGAATTATCGGACAAAGGATATGCACCCAATGTGGGTAGAGGCGGCGATGCGGGCATTGCTGATTTCAGTGCGGGGAAAGCCGCTATGACCTTAGGTTCAACCGCTTCCTTAAAGCAGATTTTAAATGATGTTAACGGTAAATTCGAAGTGGGAACCGCATATTTTCCAAAGGTGAACGACGATGACAAGGGCGGCGTTTCCATCGGCGGCGGCTCCTTATGGGCATTGAACAATGAGGATCCTGCAAAGCAGCAGGCTGTTTGGGAATTTATCAAGTTTCTGGTTTCCCCGGAAAGCCAGGCCTACTGGAATTCCCAGACCGGATATTTCCCTGTTACGGTAGCGGCTCATGAAGAACCGGTATTTAAAGATAATATCGCCCAATACCCTCAGTTTAAAACAGCCATCGATCAGCTTCATGATTCCACACCCCAGTCCGCAGGAGCTCTCTTAAGCGTGTTCCCGGAGGCAAGGCAGATCGTGGAAACCGAGATCGAAAACATGATCAACAACAACGGCACTCCGGAAGATGCGGTCACAAAGATGGCGGAAAGCATCAATAAATCCATTGCCGATTATAATATGTTAAACAATTAGATTCAGTCAGGAAAGGATATTGGCAGATGAAAACTAAGGTTTGGGCCCACAGAGGCGCCTCCGCCTATGCGCCGGAAAACACACTGGAGGCATTTGAAATGGCAATCAGGCAGAAAGCGGATGGAATCGAGCTGGATGTACAGCTGACAAAGGATGGAAGGCTGGCGGTCATCCATGATGAAACCATTGACCGCACCTGTGACGGTACGGGTTACGTAAAGGAATTTACCATGGAGGAGTTAAAGCGGTTCCGCTGCTGCAGGGTTCATCCTGAATTCAGAGATCCGGTGATCCCGGAGCTGAAAGAGGTGCTGGAGCTTATAAAGCCCACGGACCTCACTGTCAATATTGAACTGAAAACAGGAATTTTTCGTTACAAGGGGATTGAGGAAAAAGTTTTAAAGCTGGTGAAGAAGGCTGGAATGGAGGATAGGGTCATCTATTCTTCCTTCCACCACCCCAGCATTGTCAAGGTGAAGAAATTAAATCCGGGCGCTTTGACCGGGCTCCTTTACTCAGACGGCTGGATCAATGTCATCGGCTATGCAAAGCTCATTGGAGCCGATGCCCTTCATCCGTCCCTGAACCATCTCAGATCCAGGAAATTCATGAAAGAAGCAGGGAAAAGAAAGCTTCCCCTGCACGTCTGGACCGTAAATGATGAAGATATGATGAAATACCTGGCGGAGCAGGAGATTGGCGCGATCATAACCAACCATCCTGACATCGCGAGAAAAATTGTGGATAAGAAAGGAAGATTATATGATTCGATTAGTAGCATCTGATATGGATGGAACACTTTTAAACAGCGGCGGAAAGGTATCTTCGCTGAACATTGCTGCCATAGAAGCTCTCCGGCGGAAAAACATCGGCTTTGTGGTCTGCACAGGCAGAAATTACGAGGATGCGCGCAGCCCTCTTGAGGAAGCCGGCATTTCCTGTGATATCATCTGCATGAACGGGGCTGCCGTATTCGACAGCAGAGGGAACAGGATCCGGAAACAGTCTTTGTTAAACAGCCAGGTGAGCAGCATTCTGGATATCTGCCGTCCGTTTCCGGTCCTTTATGATTTCATGGCAGAAGATGGGAGCTATACCATATCCAGCAGAGATGAGTTCAAGAAAAGCTTTGAAGAAAAGATTTTTCTTTCCATGGTTTCCGAAGAACATACTTTTGAGACCATAGCAGAGCGTTTTCGGTTTACGACGGAAGAAAAGCTTCTTGGTTCAGACATTGATATATACAAAATTTCCATTGTTCATGAAAATCCTGAAATCCTGAACCAGATCCGTTGCCATCTGGAAAGAGAAGAGGGTATATCGGTTGCCTCATCCGCTCCTTCCAATCTGGAGCTGACCCATATAAGGGCGCAAAAAGGATCGGCCCTCATGGAATATGCCGTAAATGCCAAAATTCGTCCAAAAGAAATACTTGCCATAGGGGACAGCGAGAACGACCGTTCCATGCTTGAGCTTCCTCTTGGATACACCATTGCTATGGGGAACGCTTCGGAAATGATAAAGCGCAGTGCCCGCCTCATGACCAGATCCAATAATGAAGACGGTGTTGCGGTTGCGGTTGAAGCCTTAATCCTTTCTGACACCGCAGCGGCCTATTGACTCTTTCACCAATCTTAATAAACTATTAAATCTTTTTCTCTGTATTTTGGCCCCGGATTGTGCTATAGTTCTATTCTAGAAAAATACTATGGGAACTATAGCAGATGAATTTAAACAAAACGGTCAGAGTACAGATGTTAGCTGCCATGTTTATGGCTCTTACGGGTGCGTGTCTTTGCACATATTCCCAATCTTATCTCTCATCCTATGATAAACTTAAGATTATACCGGCAGAAAAAGCCATTTCTCCGGCCATAGCCGAAACAGAGGAACTCCCTCCGGAAACGACGGAAGCGGATGAGCCTTCCTTTGTTCCTTCTCTGGCTTCATTTAATCTCGCCTTTCTTTATGGGGAAGGGGACAGTCAGGAGAAAAGCCTGGGAGCGGAGGCCGCAGAGGCTCTTTCCCTTAAGGATTCGGAGTGGCTGGCATCCATATACCAGCTGGCGAATGAAAGTCCTGAAAAGGTGGCTTTAAGCCTTGGTCTGCCCGGAGATTCCTTTCAGGAGGTTTTTTTTAACAGAGTCGTTATAAGCTTTTATGATGAGGCGGGAAAAGAAATTTCCGCGCAGTCCAATATTCAGGAAATTATGGCAATGGCCAATACATATTTTTATTATTCGGCACCGGAGGATTACAGTGCCTTTTTGAATTACGCTTCCCAATTGTGGGAAAGCTCTCACAGCTTTCAGTATTCCGTCAGTGACATCTATTATTGCGACGGCTCCCTGGAAGGGGAAACGGCGGATGACGGAAAGACACTTCTTCCGGCGACACCCGCACAGGCAGATCCCGGCGGCGGTGCCGCAGCCGAAGAATCCGCTCCTGTGGATGAGACATCCGTTTCTTTGGAAGAATCAACAGACTCCATGGAAACATCTGCTTCCACAAGAGCGGAGAAGGAACAGGAGACGGAAGCTTTAAAAGAAATCGGTCCGGGCATTGCCCTTAAGGAAGCGGCGGAAGCGGCAGCCCAGGCCGGGACAGAGGCTCCGCCCGAAACGGAAGCGGCGCCCCGTTCCGCCTGTCCCGGTCACGTGGATCTTCATGTGAAAGCGGTGATCGCAGGGTTTTCGGATGGAAAAAAAGGTTTATTCGCTCTTGATTCCATTGGAAATGCAGGGGACGAATCCATTCACTGGCAGGGCTGGACAGAAGAAAACAGGACCTATGCCTTAAATCTTGCAGGACAGGACTGGACAGAGCTCTACGGCCTGACCCTTTCCCCCTCATTTATTACCGATCCCCTTTCCTATGACGAAATTGACCGCTATATGAGCCGCCTCCCTGAAAATGTTTCAGAAGAGAGGAAAAAGCTGATTTATTATGCACTGTCCTCGGTGGGCAGGGTCCCATATTATTGGGGAGGAAAGCCGGCCTCTGCGGACTATGAGAAAAACAATTTCGGAGCTCTTGTTCCGGCGGATGAAAAAGGGCGGACCATGAAGGGCCTGGACTGCTCCGGCTGGATCAGCTGGGTATACTGGTCCGCGCTCAATAAGCGCCTGGCTTATGAGAGCACCGGGGGACTGGCTTCCTGTGGAACCGTCATTGAAAGAAATGACTTGCAGCCCGGAGACATCATCTTAAAAACAGGAGATGAGGCTCATGTGGTGATGTTTCTCTGCTGGGAGAACGACGGAAACATGACGGTTATACATGAGTCCAGCGCATTGGTCAATAATGTAACCATTTCGACAATGTCCGCCAACTGGCCATATTACAGAAAACTGATTGACTGATAAAATTAAGAGAAAAGCAAGGAATCATGGTCCGGTTTCTGATAAAATAGATAGGATCTGCCAAAGAATATATTGGAAAGGATTGATTGATCGGTCATGGATTATGAGGATGAAATAGATCGCATGCGTGCGCGTAAAACGCGGACAGGCACCAGCACCAGGAAAACCCGGAGCGGGTCTGGGGGGCATCAGGCGGAAAAAAAGCGCCCGGATCAGGCGATGAAGGGGGACAGGACCTATTACAGTGCCGGTGACGGAAGGAATCCCCGCGCCCGGTACAACGGACAGCAAGGCAGCACAAAGCACCAGACGGATAAACGGCGCAAGCGGAAACGCAAGCAGCGCGTGATTATGATAGAGATCCTGGTTTTGGTTCTGGTTATACTGGCCGGAATCTTTCTGCTGAATCAGCGCACCAGCCAGAAGGGCTACTGGACCATCGCGGTTTTCGGAGTGGATTCCAGAGACGGTAAACTGGAAAAGGGGGCCTTGTCCGATGTGGAGATGATATGCAACATCAATAAGGCTACCGGAGAAATAAAACTGGTATCGGTTTTCCGGGATACATATTTAAAGATCAGCAGCGACGGTACCTATCACAAAATAAATGAGGCCTTTTTTAAAGGGGGCCATAAACAGGCAGTTGATGCATTAAATGAAAATCTGGATCTTAAGATAGACGATTATGCCACATTTAACTGGAAGGCCGTGGCAGATGGCATCAATATCTTAGGGGGCATTGATCTGGAAATCACGGATTCAGAATTTGCCTATATCAACGGTTTTATCACTGAGACCGTTAATTCCACCGGAGTGGGGTCCCATCAGCTGAAAAGCGCCGGAATGAATCATTTGGATGGAGTACAGGCCGTGGCCTATGCCAGACTCCGTCTCATGGATACGGATTTCAACCGGACGGAGCGGCAGCGCAAGGTAGTGACGCTGGCTATGGAAAAGGCGAAACAGGCTGATTTCGCCACCCTGAGCAGCCTGGTCGCCGCCGTATTCCCGCAGATTTCCACAAGCATCGGTATGAATGATGTTCTGTCCGTCGCAAAGGGAATCAGTAAATACCATATTGGAGAGACAGCCGGCTTCCCGTTTTCACGCACCACCATGAGAATCGGCAAGATGGACTGCGTCATTGCATCAACACTGGAGAGCAATGTCATCCAGCTTCATCAGTTCCTCTACGATAAGGAGGATTACTCCCCGTCTCAAGGGGTGAAAAAAATCAGTGCCAGGATTTCAGAGGAAAGCGGCATCACAGAGCCCGGGAAGAATGCGCCGTCCGGCGGTAATTCAGGCGGCGGGAAAAAGAAATCGTCATCTGCTACGGAAGATACGGCTCCTGCGCAGACGGAGACTTCCACAGAGGCGAGCGTGGAGGAAACCACTGAAGAGAACCTGGAGGAAGTGATTCGGGAAACAACGGAGCAGGAGAGCGGAGAATCTCCGACCAATGAGGATGGCAGTCTGGTTGGACCGGGCGCCAATATAAAGGAAACCAAGGAAGAGAAAGAGACGAAGGAAGAGAAGGAGACGAAGGAAACGGAAAAGGAAACATCGCCGGAAAAAGAGACTGAGGAAAATACAGAAGAACCGGCCGGGCCGGGAACGGATGAAGAAAATGGTCCTGGGGTGCAATGATAAAGGCAACTTGATGAGTTTGAAGGCTGCAGTATGTAATGTGTTCTGCAGCCTTTTATATTGTTATTTTTATAATTAATTTCACCCGATATTGTAATATATAACCCCTTATTATATAATATATTTATAAAAATATGGAAAAGGGGGAAGTTTTGTATGAAAATTTGTATGAAAATGAAAATTGTAAACAGAAAAAGAGAATTTGGGGAGAAAAAGATTAAAAGGATTGCTTTTTTGATTGCTGCAATTCTGATATTTGGATCTGCGGGAACAAGGTATACTGGCGGTGTCATAATTGCAGAGGCACATTCAGGCCGAACGGATTCCCAGGGCGGGCATCATGATAATAAAAATAAAAGCGGTTTAGGCAGCTATCATTACCATCATGGTTATCCGGCTCATTTGCATCCAAACGGAGTGTGCCCTTATGAGAGCGGTAATACGGCATCTTCTTCTAAGCAGTCCTCTGGTACAGCATCGGAAAAGAAAACGGAGCCGACTTTAAATATTGAGGATTATAAGCTGGTATTTGATTCAACATTCTATTATAATAATAATTCAGATCTGCAGACTACGGTGGGAAATGATGCACATAAATTGCTGGAACATTTTGTTTCCTACGGTATGGCAGAGGGGCGCAAAGGGTGCAGTGACTTTGATGTAATGATATATAAAGACAATAACATGGACCTGGCGGCAATTTATGGCGATGATTTGAAAAAATATTATGAGCATTTTATGGATTCGGGGCATAACGAAAATCGAATACATAATTAAAAGGGGGCGTTAAGAGAAGATCAGGCTTATGATACGAGAAAGGGAACTCTGAATACAGCAGTAAAATTTTTGGGGTTATATTTATAATATGTATTGGAACGTACTGTAATGAAGCTGAAATATTTCCGACAAAGCTCCGGAAGTTTGGGAAGAGTTGAAAACAAAGGAATGAAAGGGGTTTGTCGGAAATATTAAAAAAAGCGACAAAAGCAGCACAGAGTGATAGTTTAGCAGGAGAGAAGAACCAACGTAACCCCTTTTTGTGTCAGGGAAATGGTGGCTTGAAAAGCCTGAAAAATTCAATAAAAAGTATTGTATATTAATTGAAAAAATGGATTTATTATGATATTATATTAAAAAAAGGAGGTTTTATGTATGAAGGGGTTTTTTAGGGTTATATTTACAACAATATTACTTGCTGGTATGTTGATTATTCCTGCAAGCGCCGCTGAAGATCAGGCTGTTAACTGGGGAGATACAAATTATCAGATAATGGTGCCAGGTTTTATTGAGGGAAGAGATATTACAATTAACGGCCAAACCACACCTGCAATTGTTATTCAAAAGCCAGAGAAAAATAGTGATAATAAGTATCGTATTTTTGATATCGTAACAACTGATACAAATGCAACATCCATTACTTCAACTGTTTATAACTCAAAAGAAGAATATGCAGGCGATTTAATGACAGATCTTGAAAATGGTCGTGTCAGCTACGTTCCGGTTTTATCAGATGATTTTGAAAGTTTATCTAAAGAGCCTATGTATTTCGGATTCTCATATCGAGATAAAGATTGGAATGAAATTTATAAATTCCCAATTTGGATAGTATTTGAAGACAAAAAATAAGTTATCGTTGATTGTTTCAGTTTCTAAGATCAGTGAAGAATCATGAAAAAAGTATAAAATATTTTAAGACGGGGCAATTGTTAAAGTAGATAATCTACGGTAACGAACAGTCCTGTTTTTTATGTACCAAAGTAGTAATTGATGAATACTGGCTTGAACGATGTGATAAAAACCCACAAAATCTTATGCTATGAGTCCAAAAAGAAGTTGTATTATCAAAAGAGGAAAAAGGAGCCTTGTCCGTATTGTGGAGGAATGCGCAGAAAAATGCATCATTTTTTATGAATATCATTGGACTAAGATAATGCCAATATGATATACTTAATGATAGTATTAAATAGAAAAACGACAAAACAGTAGTAATTTTTTTTGGTTATACGTTGTTCATCGAGATGCTTCCAACTATGCGCGAAAGTCTAGTTTAACGAATAGTTGAATAGAATACAGTTGTTTAAACAGGGTTAATTAGCCATTACGGTTAATTGGCCCTGTTTCTCTTTTTATGGAGGTGATTTTTTGAAAAGGCGTTCAATAGCTTTTATGCTCGCCGTGGCACTGTTTGTGCTTACTCCGGTATCTGATTACACGGGTGCCCGGGAATCTCATGCAGTAGGGTCTACGGTTGCACTTACGGCAGTTGAATATGTTTTAGGGACGCTCTTCTCTCTTTTGGGGGTTGATGCGTTTGACAATGATTTACCGTCCGTTGCTGTTGATCTTGGGGAATATGTCCAGGTTGGCCCTGGTAACAAATATGCTATGGTTTATAGTGCCATTGCTCAGTCTGCTTTCGGTTCTGTTTTGAATTTAGGGCAAGACGCTTTGAACATGGTCAAGGACTATTTAAAATACAGGTCTGTTACGGAATCAACGGATAGTTATCCTATTGGGGTTCCTGAATCTGCTTTTCCATCTGGCTTGGAAGTTTCTTCTGCTGACGGTCTTCCTGCGTTTGGAGATTTTTCAAAGTCATGGGCAAGTCAATTTGGTATGGACCCTGTTTATTCTCCTGATCGGTATATAACATCTACTATTAGTATTGTTTCTGATTCCGGTATTAGATATGATGATTATTTTTTCGGGGAAGATACGAAAAATGTTCGTTATTGTGGTATATACCGTCGTACTACCAGCAGGTTTGGTATTGAGGTAAAAAAAATTGATTCAGATGGACGTATTTATGACGCTGTGCTTTTGTCAACGATTTATTATCCTAGTACCGGAAAAATTAGTTATGGTAGGACTAATGAAGTTGTACTTAATGATGTAAAAGGTGATGCTTCTCTTGTTACTGACGCTTATTTGTCTTCTGTTATCCATGCGTTGGGTATCCCTGTTTTTGAATCTGAAATAGGTGCGGAAGAATACTTGCGTTCGGGTGTGGTCGGTGATGCTGTTTATAGTTGGGAATCTACTGCAAAGGACATTGGCATTAATATCATAAGTGATATCTTTAATTCCTCGGTGTCCATTGGTGATACGATTTCCATACCAGCGGATTCTGCTTTGGCGCAGGAACTGCTTGAAAGTGTTCAAGCTGGCTCTACTGCTGAACAGCGTGCGGACGCATTAGCTCCTACGCTTACGGTTATCTATGGTGGCCGGACTGATCCTGAAAACCCGGAAGAGCCAGACGGTACTTTCCCTTGGCTTCCAGATATTAAAGGAGCTATTGACGCTTTGGGAAAGAAATTGAGTGAGTTTCCTTGGTTAGAATCCATCTTAAAGGCAATAAAGGAAGCTGCTGAAAGTATCAATAGCCAGATAAAGGAAGGAATTAGTAAAGTAACTGCTGTTCCTTGGGTAAGTGGCATTTTAGGCAGTATTAGCGGTTTGGGGTCACAAATTACGGGTTCGCTCTCTGGCTTGCAATCTGCAATTGACAGTATGTCCTCTGCCCTTTCCTATCAGTTGAATAACCTTGTGTCTCCGCTTAATGCCATCAATGGCTTTTTAAATGGTATTCTTCCCGCATTTAACAGTTCATTGGGTGCGATATTGGAAGCTGTCAAGGCCATTCCCCAACATTTGATTGATACGCTGAATGAAGTAAAGGCCATTCCGGGCCATATTCAGGACTTCTTCACGGTTGATACGGTGGCTGTAGGGGCTTCCGCTTCTGCCCTACGGGAAACCTTCATGGGTAAGTTTGAACCGCTTACGGCTCTCGTAGGCGTGTTTAAAAACGCTTCTGGTTCCATGAATGATGAAATACCCGTGATCAAAATGAAGGTTCCTCCCCGTCTTGCTGAGGTTGTAGGCGGTGAGGAAATCGTTGTTTTTGATCTCCGGGGGTATGAGGAATACGTGACGCTGTTCCGTAACTTGGTGCGCTGTTCTATCTGGATTTCCTTTGCATTTGCTGTGATGGCAATGTTCCGGGTCCGGTTCCATGTGGGTTAAGGGGGTGGACTTATGACAGATATAATTGTTGCGGTGCTCTCCTTCCTGTCGGGTCTGATCGAGGATTGGTTCCCGGCATTTACCCTTGGTGATGGCGTTCTGTCCAAAGTGGTTAATGCCTTTGCTTACTTTGTTGAACTGGTTGCTTCTGTGAACTGGCTTGTGCCTGTAGAGGACGCTCTTTTGATTATCGGCCTAATCGCCGGGTACTATACCGTTATGTTTCTGATTTTCTGTGGTAACTGGATTATACGCCGTATTTTTGACATTATACCGTAGGGGGTATGTGATGGAGGGAGGTGATTTTAATGTATTTGGAAAAAGCTGTTGATGTTTTATGTGCTGAAAGAGAAAGATTTGAATTATTTATTTCTAGTAATTATGAAGAATCCCGTGCGGGGGAACTTATGGAAGCTTTAGATGATGTGCTCTGTTTTGTTTGTGAAATTCTTAGTTAAGATAGTAAAGGTGGTGACGTTGTGAAGAAAAAGACAAAAAAGAAACCTGTTACTCTCCCGCTTCTGGAAGAAAAGGCCCTGTACTTCTCCCGGCATAGATCGGCATTTATGCGGAAACGTTGGTATAAGAAGAACCGCCCCGGCTTGCATTTCCGGGTTGTCTGTGAAAGGTGGGCTCGCCGTTTAAAGCGTCCAAACATACGTTTCAAGCCATTAGATTTTTTGAGGTGGATTATTGTTGACTTGCTTAAATTTAATGATCGGAAGTTTTGGGGCATTTATCAGTTTGTGGCTCTCCCGGGGGAGGGAAAAACGCTTTCCATGGTAGCGCATATGGAACGGGTCAAGAAGAAACGTGGCTCTGATGTGATCATAGCCACGAACTTCTACTACAAGAAGGAAGACTATGAAATACACCATTGGGTGGATATCATCAACGTTGCCAAGTATGCAAAGAAGCATAATAAAAAGTGTGTCATAGCCATTGATGAAATACATACCACCTTTGATAGCTCGGACTGGAAGTCCTTTCCTCCTGAAATGCTGGCACTTCTGTCCTTTAACCGGAAATATCATCTTCAATTCTTATGCTCTGCCCAGATATATGACCGCATTCCCAAAAAGGTGAGGGACATAGCAAACTATACGGTGATCTGTAAAAACGTTGGAGGACTTGACCGCTATTTCATCAATTACCGCTTTTCAAAGAGTAATTACGAGGAGAAGTTCTCCGGTAAGCGTAGGTTCTGTGATGAGATTGTAACGTATGTTGCTGATGATGATCTGTACTCGCAGTATGATACCTTAAGGCAGGTGGACAGAATGACAGAGGACGCAGAAAAAGAACGGAATCGCAAAGAGGAAGCTTTCCGCCTTTTGTTCGGAACGGACGAGGAGGAAAAGGAAGACGGCTAGTCCGTCTTTTCCTCCGGCCGTCCGGACAAAGGGCGCACTCTCCCACTATTGCACGCTCCCGCTCGTATTATGCACTCTCCTGCTTCTGTTCCTGCAGAGGTCACTTAAAGCGTATTGTACCGCTGTTATTGCCCATAACTATGCCGTTGTTGTTGGCCACATGGTTAACGGTCTTTCCATCTTCTGTCTTACGGTTCATATCGGCTTGAATTAGGTCATTGATATAGCTGTTTAGTGACTTGTAACCCTTGGCTTTCCAGTGGGCTTCTATAACTGCTTTCTGACCTTTGGGAAAATTAATACTTGCTCTATCGTAGGCTTCTTTTGCAAAATCGTTTTTGTATTTTGTTGAATTGAAATCACTCATTTTTCTGCCCTCGCACATCTTGTGTAAGATAAACAAAAAAGTGTCTTACATCTTGTGCAAGATCACCATATACATCTTGCGTAAGATGTGCTATAATCTTAAGTGTAAGGAAGATATCCTTACGGCAAGGGTGGCCGGGAAGCTTATCCCTTGCGGTTTACCAGTTACTTTTACATCATATCACAATCAGCCGTGAGCCACAACACGTAAAAAGGAGAAAGAGGAAAAGATATGACAAAATATGAATTTGTGGACCGTTTCAACGCAAATAAAGTTTGGATTCTGAAAGTTTCAAAATGTCATCATTATTACGTGGGTCAGCGTGTTGGAAAGAATTGTTACCCTATTCAAAGGGTCAGAAAACAGTTTTATATGACGATATTTGAGGATTCTTGTAAGCTTATTTCAGATGAATTTTTAGAAGGTGTTGAAACGGCAGAGGAAGACTTGTTAAAGTATGGTGCATCATTTGTAGAGGATTTAATTAAGGGTGTCCAACCAGCTTGTGACTATGACAGGGGGTATCTGGAAAAAGCAAAAGGTATTCTTGCTGTCATTTAAAATAGATGTATATGGGCGAATCTTTCGCCCTCCATAATGTAGCCAAAAGACGGTCACAAGCCCGTGAAAATACAGAGTGTGGAAAATGTTCAAGCGGTATGTTAGGCGGTATTCTATGGAGAAATCCGTTGTCGGCGATAGGTGGAAGTACCACTCGCTCCCGTTGATGTAAACTCCGGGAACGGCTCATTGATAATAGAATATCCCTGTTTAAAAGAAGAAAGGAGAAAAGGGAATGAAGGCGAAAGTATTAGGTATTAAGAAGGTGGACTATACCAATAAGGCAGGAAAGCATGTTCTTGGAACCAGTCTCCATACGGTCCATGACGGACGTGACATGGAAGGACAAATGGTGGAATCCATTTATATTTCCAGTAATACGGATATTGCTGATCTTTCGAAAGTGAAAATCGGCTGTATGATCGACATTGAGTATAACCGTTACGGTAGTGTTGAGAACTTTGTCGTTCTGTAGGTGTTGTCATGATAGCTACGGGGTCGGAAGCTTTCCGTGTTATGGAAATGGCAGAAGAACTTGACGTTGACAGTGTCTATCTGCTTTACGAACAACTTACGGTTATGAACGGGCTGTTGACTTACATTATCGTGATTTTGGCAATCTTCTTTGCTGTTTTCGTGTTTAAGCTTGTTTACAGCCTGATTTATAATATAGTCATTAAACATCTTATGTAAAGGAGGATTCAAGATGAAGGTAGTTGAAAAGGTTAGGGCGTGTGCCCTTCCGGTTGTCACTGGTGTAATGGTGGCGG
The DNA here is from genome assembly GCA_041223105.1 of Lachnospiraceae bacterium 54-53. Classification (GTDB taxonomy): domain Bacteria; phylum Bacillota; class Clostridia; order Lachnospirales; family Lachnospiraceae; genus Lacrimispora. The sequence goes on along the minus strand of JBCLPO010000001.1, from coordinate 433,868 downwards.
TTCCTGCATTGTCTGCTTACGCTGCTGGTGAAGGTACAGGTACAGAAATTGATCTTGCTACAATCACCACGGATGCCGTCAATTCTTTGAAAGGTGATATGCTTATCGTGATCGGTGCCACTACTGGCGTAGCCGTTGCTCTTATCGGTATTACGGTCGGCGTGTCTTATCTGCTTAAAAAGCTGAAAGGCTTAAGAAGTCAGGCGGGTTGACGGAATGGTTTTTCCTTGGACGGGGCGTTATATGATGCTCCGTCCTTTTCTGTCTGGCCGAAACTTTCCCCCATTCCCTTTGATCACCGCCCCGCCCGGCCCCGTATTGGGTGTCCGGTATGGTTGTTTGGCAATCTGGGGGCATCGCCGGGGGGCCCGGATTGCTCGTCCAATACCCTGGCCGTGTGGGAAGTGCCTAGTATAGTATTACCTAGGCACTTCTGTAACATAGCCAAGGAAACCTTGTAAACACTAGGCTAGAGAACATGTTACACCAAATTGTAACATTGTAACATGTAACAATCCGGGGTTTTACAGCAAAAAAGTAAAAACAAGGAGCCGATGAAAATGGAAAAAGATTCAATGTCTCGAAAATGGCAGATAACTATTAACAATCCGGTTGACAAGGGTTTTCTGCATGAAACGATAAAGGAAAAGATATCGACCATGAAAAATGTTGTTTACTACTGCATGGCTGATGAAATTGGGGAGAATGGAACTTATCATACTCATTTGTACATACAAGGTCGAAACGGGATTCGCTTTTCTACTGTAAAAAATCGGTTTGAGGGTGGGCATTTTGAAATGGCGAAAGGCTCTGCACTTCAAAATATGGAATACGTATCCAAGACCGGGAAATGGGAAAAGGATAAAAAGAGTGAAACATGCGTAGAAGGAACCTTTGAGGAATGGGGGGAAATGCCCGTGGAAAGACAGGGGGCAAGGAATGATATTGCAGACCTGTACTCCATGATAAAGCAAGGGCTTACTGATTATGAAATTTTAGAACAAGACCCTTCCTATATGCTTCAAATGGATAAGGTGGAGCGTGTCAGGCAGACGCTTAAACAAGAGGACTTCAAGGAAAAATGGCGTGATCTGGAAGTGATTTACATTTACGGTGATACAGGCTCCGGTAAGACAAGGGCTGTCATGGAGAAATACGGATATGCGAATGTCTTCCGCATTACGGATTATTTCCACCCGTTTGATACGTATAAGGGGCAGGACGTTGTGATATTTGAAGAGTTCCGCAGTAATTTCCGTATCTCTGATATGCTCAATTATTTGGACGGTTACCCGTTGGAACTGCCCTGCCGATATGCGAATAAAATGGCCTGTTACACAAAGGTGTATATCATCAGCAACATTCCGCTAAGTCAGCAGTACTCACAGCTTCAAAGGGGAAATTACGAATCTTACCTTGCTTTCCTCCGGCGTATACACAGCGTACATCATTATGTGGGTGGAACTGTTGAAACTGGAAAGATTGAGTTTCATTCTCATGGCTTTCATGTGGTGCCTTTTGAGGAGGTTGTTTAATGGTAGTCAAGACGTTGCTTGACGGTATGCGCTTCAAAGGTCAGGTTTCTCTAAGACGCAAGGGTAACGATTGGTTTGAATATCTGGCCGGGGGTTCTCCTTCCAGCGTAGTAAAACGGTGTGGGTATTATACGGTGCTATCGTCTTGTATTATTGATGGAAATTTGGTAATATATGTAGAGTGATGTATGTAGTTTGGTTTCAACTAGTTCGTTAAATTTAACTTTTGCAAATAGTGACAAGCACTCGTGCTCCGGGAAAAATTCAGAGGTCGCACTCGTGTAACTATTCGCAACAAGTGGAAAGTTTAACGAATAGTTTGAAGCGGAGGAACGGTACTATCTTAATATTGCCAGATTTATCATATTCAGCAATATGAAATATTACCGTTCTTATATCTATCTTACTTATTACTATAATGTCTGTACTTCTGCCTGCCAGACAATCCCGTAAACTCCTGGCCCCAGAAGATCCAAACTCGTTTAATTATTATAAACTAGTATGTAAAAATATTTTTCTCCCATTAGTTCTTTTCCGCTGAGCGATTGAATCATTGTAGACTCTTCGCTTTGATTATAATTTTAAGTGCTTTAAACCAATCATAGTTGAACCGAACTAATAGAAACTCAGCAGTTGGTAATGTGCTTTCCAAAAGCAGTTAAACTCATTCCCGAAAGTCATTTCTTCTAAAAATTTCAAGACTTTCGCGAATAGTTGATTTCTATCTGCCTCACCCCTGCCGGCTTCTGTTTTATGAGCTGGGACTCAAATTTTTCATGCTATTCTCTAAAAATAACTAAAGATGAAGCGGAAATTAAAATTAGTCTGTCCGTTCAATTTTTCGTATATAAGATTTATGTTTTAATAATAATATATAAAGAAATGAGGTTAAAGAATGAGTACTCCTCTCCCCTACCACCAACAAAAGGATATTGAAAATGTAAAACATTTACGTCAGTTGGTAAAGGAACTTCCGCGTTTTTGCGGGGATTTTTTCCGTGGAATTGAACCGCGTACATCTTCCCGGACCAGAATCGCCTATGCATATGATCTGAGAGTCTTCTTTGACTTTCTGTTAAAGGAAAATCCTGTTTTAGGAAAGCTGGGAATTCAGGATATTACGCTGGAGCTTCTGGATACTCTCCGGGTTGTGGATATTGAAGAATACATGGAATACCTGAAATATCGTTTTAATGATAAAAACCACGAAGTAACCAATAAGGAACGCGGAATCATGAGGAAAATTTCTTCTCTTAAAAGTTTCTATAATTATTATTACCGAAATGAGAGGATTCAAAACAACCCAGCTTCTTTGATACAGCTTCCCAAGCTTCACGAAAAGGATATCATACGCCTTGATGTGGATGAGGTCGCTCTTTTGCTTGATCAGGTAGAAAGCGGAGAAACATTGACGGAGAAGCAGAAAGCCTACCATGCAAAGACAAAGGTACGTGACCTGGCTCTTCTGACCCTTATGCTGGGCACCGGCATTCGTGTATCGGAATGTGTGGGTCTGGACCTGGAGGACATTGATTTTAAGAATGGAGGAATCCGGATCCACAGAAAAGGGGGAAAAGAGGTCACTGTGTACTTTGGTTCCGAAGTGGAGGATGCTCTTATTGATTATCTGGAAGAACGAAACCTTGTTATTCCAGAGGAAGGACATGAGAAAGCCCTCTTCCTATCTCTTCAGAAAAAACGTATTGCGGTCCGCAGCGTTGAAAATCTGGTTAAAAAATATTCCAGGCTTGTGACTCCATTAAAAAAAATTACGCCTCATAAGCTTCGCAGCACTTATGGAACGAGTCTTTATAAAGAAACCGGTGATATTTATCTGGTCGCGGACGTTTTAGGGCACTCCGATGTAAATACAACGAAAAAGCACTATGCCGCTCTGGAGGATGAGCGCCGGCGAAGCGCAAGAAATAAGGTAAAATTACGAGAAAGTTAATATATAATATAGTAAATTTTAATGAACAGGGATTGCAAAATAGCCTGAAATCAAATATAATAACAATGAATTTTGTAAGCATTAGCGCGCAACTTCTTAAAAGTCCAAACGCTAATGCTTATTGATTATCCACCGTTCTGAAAATGGATTTAACCAAACATGTAAAAAGTACACAACAAGAAAGGGACTTAAAAATGCAGGAATGGATTATTGATATTATGAATCAGTTTGGATATTGGGGAATTGCTTTGCTTATTGCGATAGAAAACGTATTTCCGCCCATCCCTTCCGAGCTGATTTTAACTTTTGGGGGCTTTATGACTACGTATACCAATATGAATATATGGTTGGTTTCTTTATTTGCTACCATAGGATCTGTTGCCGGCGCATGCATTCTGTACAGCATTGGGCTTCTTCTGCCGGTAGAGAAACTGGAATCTATCATTGAAAAGTGGGGACATTTTCTCGGCTTAAAAAAAGAAGATGTAAAACGAGCGGAAAGCTGGTTTGACCGGCGCGGAACATCAACAATCTTCTTCTGCCGCTTTATTCCTCTTATACGAAGTCTCATATCGATTCCTGCCGGAATGGCCCGAATGAAAATGGGAACGTTCTTCCTCTATACGACTTTAGGAACTGCCATCTGGAATGTGGTTCTGGTATATTTAGGCGCTTTTGCCGGAGCCGGCTGGGAACGGATCGTGGAATATATGGACGTTTATTCTTACATTTCACTTGGAGTGATAGCTGTTATCGGGCTGGCTGTTGTGGTTTGGTTTTTAAAAAAGCGCCGCGTCAGAAATTAGCAGGAAAATGGGCAGACACTGTTTTAAAGTGCCTGCCCAATATTATTATCAGAATCAAATTTTTAAGATTTAAATATATGAATGTTTCCTTCCTTATCAAGCTTAACGAGTATTGTGGCGATTACGGGTAATATTAACAGTCCTAGGATCCCCATCAGCTGTGCACCGATAAACATTAAGATCAGTGTCACAATCGGGTGTAAGCCAATTTGCTGCCCAATAATTTTGGGCTCTAGTATCTGTCTGACTACAGTTATAAAGATATATAAGACCAGCATTCCGATTCCGGTTTTAGTGTCACCCATGGAGAAGGATATGATAGACCAGGGCAAAAGCACCGCACCTGTACCCAGTATGGGCATAATATCAATAATCGCTACGATCCCGCCCAGAAGAAACGGTGTAGGTATATTCAATATCCGGAAGCCGAGGGATAATTCCAAAAACGTGATGGTAATAATTAATGTATAGGCTTTTACAAATTTACCAAGTGATCCGATCACATTATCCTTTAGATTAATAATTGTGTTCCTCTGCTCCTCTTTAAACTGTTTTATAAGGAAATTGCTGATCTTATAATAATCAATTGTAAAGAAAAAAGAAGAAACAATGGTGAAAATGACCTTTATCAATAATGTCGGAACCTGACTGGCCAATCCTGTTACCGTACCCACTACTTTTGTGGAGATATTTGAGATATAGGTGAAAATAGACTGCCCTATGTTATTTATAAAATCATCCAGATAAATTTTAATACTTGGAAATCTATCGGACATATTATCCGTCAATGCCTGAAGCGCCGGCTGAAGGGTTCCCTTATAAAGAGATGGAAGGCTGTTAAATAAATTACTGATAAAGTGAAAAAACTTGGCACCAATCAGACTGATGATCAAGCTGACCAGGCCGTAGAAAACAATTAGAACAAGAATTGAGATAATGGTCCTGTTTAAACGTGTTTTTTTCTCTAATAAGTCAATGACATTACGAAAGGCCATGGCAATAATTATACCAATTACAAATGGCATTAATAAAGGGAAAACATATTTAATGCCGGCATAAACCATGATCAGTAAAATAAATCCAAATACACAATGGATTATAAATGCTTTTTGTTTTTCTAAACTCATAAATCACTATACCTTTCCCATAATTGTTTCTCTTTCTCATCCGGTTCTAAGCATCTGTAAGTCAACGCAGTGGATCTGCCGATCCATTTTAGGCTTCCATCTAATTTTGTTTTAACCTGAAATGCATTTTAAATAAAGTTGCTGTTTACTTAAGCCCGGAACCATTTTTCGACACAATCCATGGTAGTATTATATCGCTAATCCCATTTATGTCAAGCAATACCTGTATTCTGTTCCCTTTTTAAACAAAAAACTATAGGAAATAGCTGCATGCTGTGGTAATCTGAATCCTTTCGATAAGGTTTCATAGCTTCATATTCGTTATGATATATTTCATAAGCAAAAACAACATGGTGAAAGGCCCTTATCTTCCGTTAACGATCATTCCTGTAATGATTTCTTAATATACCTGAAGACACGGTTCATGATTGACATCAGCTGACTCGGAACCAGTTAAAGTACTTTATGAAGGGCTTCCAGTCATCTGTGGGGGCCTTGATTCTGTGTATTAATGCGGGGACGGGATTTTATCACAATGCGGCTATTTGCAGTGCTCTTCTGTCAGGAATCTCAGGAAAGATGAAGTATCCTGAATTTTGATCTGAAGGATGGTTGAAGTCCTGAAATAACGGTCTCAGGGCGTTTTAAAGCCCCTGTTTTTTACCCCTGCTTATACCCCGCCTCCCCTGCCAAAAGCCTTCAGAATGATGCCAGGCATGTCTTAAGAAAGGTGTTCATATGACAGGCCATCTTAAGCTCTGACAGAGGACTATGAACGTGAAGAACTTCATACTCGTTTTTTTTATGAAAATCTATCAGAAAATTGGATCATTCGCTATTTTTCCAGAAGAATTGCAATTGTAGGACTGTCCTTCACATAAGGATTTCCCTTAACGTCGCTGAATGCTTCAAATCGCTTAAATCCTGCATCACGCACTTCTTTCATTAGGGTTTCCAAGGTGAAATAGCAATTCCATATGCAATATTCTCTGATTTCGTTATCCGTAATTACAGCGGTTTGTTCTAGTGTCACATGGTCGGAATATTTGTACTGTCCGCTCAGTGAAAGATATTTTTCTGCACTCCAGAATCCTCCGTCTTCATGGATCTCCCAAGTCTGTAATTCTTCAAACTCATTGTATTTTACCATGGAAAATACATCTAATAGAAGTTTTCCGCCGCTTTTTAGGCCATGGTATATTTTTTGCAGTATGACTGCTCTGTTTTCTGTTGACAGTGCACCGTAATCACAGTAAATAAATGTGGCTAAATCAAATTCATCGGTATATTCCATTTCCAGATAATTCTGATAAACATAAGCTATGCCTAAGTCCTGCTTGTCAGCGGATGTTTTTGCATACTCTATCGATCGCTTTGAAAAATCAATTCCTGTTACCTTATAGCCGGCTTTGCTGAACCTTTCGGCGTACAGACCCGGTCCGCAGCCAATGTCTAATAATTTGGAATATTTGAAATATGGAGCAGTTTCTTCAATCCACTTTACTGACTGCTCAATAAAGCTTAATTTGCGGCTTGCTCCTTCATAATCCGGATCAAGGTGGGCTTTGAGCATATGCATTGAAATATGTTCGTCATTCCAGAAATTAACCTCGTTTTGCTTATAGAGCGATGGGCGCTTTAAATACATGAAAATATTGTTATACATAAGACACTCCTTTCAATCAGTCAAATAAAAAAGCCGAAGATTTTACTCTACGGCTAATCTTCCTGAGGTGAAGATTCGTTTAAGAGTAAAATAAAACCAAACAGCAGGCACAAAAACAAAACCGCTAAACGGTTGCTCTTTGCCTATTGAATTGATTTTATTTACTCTTTTCCAGTCCCATCTATACCACCGATTTTGTGGTATCCGATACGCCGGACATTCATCACCTCTTCATTAAATTATGTTTCTATTTTATACCGCATTGTTTTGCTTGTCAATGGAGAGAATATTATGTTCTTTCATGAATAACATTACGTATGCTGGGTGTCTCTCTTATTATTATTGATGGTGTCATCGCTTCCTCATGAACCCAGACCATTCAAATACGCTATCATATTATCTATAAAGGCATCTTCTCTTTCATTCTTAAGGAAGATGCCTTTAAAATCCGGATTCACTGTTATACATTATGAACCTCAGGATAACAGATCCTACGGGTGTACCGGAGGGATTCCAAAGGGGCCCATCATATTTTATCTGAATCCTTGGATAATGAGAATAATCCTGAGTATGAAAATAGATTCCTGGCATACTGCTGCTCTTCTTCTTGGTTATTTATCCCGTGAAATCAACGATATCAGGCAGAGTGGATGATCGGCTTCCTGCATGCCGGTTCCATTAATCAGCGTCTGTAACGAAATACATGACGGTCAGATAATGCCCGCTGTGAATGGTATCTTCCTTTAATCCGTTCATATTCTTTAATTCCTTTACGTATTGGGCGGTGGTCAGCCCGCTGTTCTCTCCGTATTTTCCGGCAATGCTCCACAGACTGTCGCCTTTTTGTATCTGAATGCTGGTATAATATCTGTCAGCGGCCTGCGTTTCCCTTTCTCCTGCAAGAGCATTCAGGGAATGACCGAAAAAATAGGACCCCAGAAGAACAACCAGTGATAACATAATGAACTGCTTTATCATATACATACCTCCTGAATCATAATCCAAGTGAGAACATACGTTCTGTTTACGTATATATCATAACATTTCGAACATATGTTTGTCAATCGGTTTTATATTTTTTCGAACAAAGGTTTGCATTTTTTTCGAACATATGTTACTATAGGTTTAATGAATAAGGATTGAGGAGGCTGTGTTATGGCGCAAGAGAAAATCACACCCAAACAGCAGGAAATATTGGAATATATAAAAGAGACGATTTTGAAAAAAGGTTATCCGCCTGCAGTCAGGGAGATCTGCGAGGCGGTACGTTTAAAATCGACCTCTTCCGTACATTCCCATCTGGAAACGCTGGAGGAAAAGGGATATATCAGAAGAGATCCGACCAAACCGCGGACCATTGAGATTATAGATGACTGCTTTAATCTGACCCGCCGGGAGGTTGTGAACGTACCTGTTCTGGGCACCGTGGCGGCCGGTCAGCCTCTCTATGCAGAAGAAAACATTGAGAACTACTATCCCATTCCCTCGGATATGCTTCCCAATGCGGAAACTTTTATGCTGAGGGTGAAGGGGAACAGCATGATCAATGCGGGGATCCTGGAAGGCGATCAGATCATTGTGGAGCACTGCCCGACAGCTCATAATGGAGAAATCGTTGTTGCATTAGTGGATGATTCGGCCACAGTGAAGCGGTTTTTTAAGGAAAACGGTCATTACCGCCTTCAGCCGGAGAACGATTCCATGGAACCTATTATTGTTGATCATGTGGAGATTTTGGGAAAGGTGATCGGTCTGTTCCGTTTGGGAATTCACTGATATGCTGCACCTGAGGATATAAAAAAGGCTGCAGTTTACATAAAAATATTATGTTAACTGCAGCCGTAAGAATTACTGAAACCCGTATTCATGACAAAAATAATCACAGAACTGTTTTCTTTCGAAAAAACGGCTTCCGATCTCTGGATTTTCTATTTTAAAGCTTCCAGTTCTTCCGCTGTAATCGTCTTACCATCTCTCCAGATTCTTTCCAGATCATAGAACAAGCGATTGTCACGGTCAAATACATGGACAATAATATCACCGTAATCCATGAGTATCCAGTTGGCGGTCTGATATCCTTCCACCTGTCTGCAGGAAAAGCCTTTTTTTCCAAGCTCTTCTTCCACATTGTCTACCATGGCCTGAACCTGATTTGCATTCGTACCGCTGGCAATAATAAAATAATCTGCCATGACCGATACTTTGCGGATATCGATGATGCTGATGTCCTCACCTTTTTTATCTGATAAAGCCGCATAAGCGGTTTTCACCATTTCAACTGACTGATTCATCCTTGTTCTCCCTTCTTTTCCTCGTGAACCTGCTTATAATAAGCATATGCCTGATTTGACATGGAGTCCACAAAACTTCCTTTGCGTTCCAGATAATCCAGGGTTCCCTTAAGAATCCGGTAAACGCACTCATCCAGGTCGGCAAATGCCAGTGAGCGGATAAGTGGCAGATCAGCCGCCTTGTCACGCCTGGGCTCGATGTAATCGGCTGTGAAAACGATTTTTTCCAGCAATGTCATCTCCGGTCTTCCTGTGGTATGCCAGCGTATGGCGTTTATTACTTCCTCGTCCTTAAGATGATATTTATGCTCTGCCAGCCATGCCCCATATTTTGCATGAAGCACCACAGGGGCCTTAAGTTCGTCGTCGGTTAATGGAATATCCTGTTTTCTGCATTTTTTAATAATGTCTTCATCTCCATAATGCTTGGCGCAGTCATGGAGCAAACCAGCCAGTTCAGCCTTGTCCAGATCACAGTCATACCGCATGGCAAGGGCCGTGCAGATAAATGATACACTTAAGGTATGCTCATATCTGGAAGGGCTTAACTTTCCTTTCAGCTGGCTTCTTATATCCAAAATAATATCTTTCATGTTTCCGCCTCCTGATACAGGCTGTGGGCGCTGATGTATGTCATGACTTCCCGGGGGACGAATGCCTCAATGGACTGACCTCTGGCGGTCATCTGCCGCAGACCGGCAGATGAGATGTCCATTTCTTTGCAGTGAAGTATGCGGATATCCGCGTCATATTTAGCGGACAGATATGCGATCTGGCAGTCCATGGTGCGGTCTGCCTCCTCATATTCCCTGTGGGCGGTCAGTATTACCGCCTGTGCCATCACCTCATCCGGTTCATACCAGCTTTCAATTTCGTATAGAGAATCCGCGCCTATGATAAAATAAAAGGTATGCCGGGGATATGAATCCCGGAGCAGACGCAGCGTTTGTGCCGTATAGGTATTCCCGTTTCTTCTTACTTCAAAATCTGAACAGAAAAAATTTTCATGGTCTTTTACTGCAAGCCTTGTCATTTCAAGACGCATGGCTGGTTTTGAAACACTTCGGTTCTTTTTATGAGGCGGATGCCCGGAAGGCATGTACCAGACCTCATCCAGGCCGTATTCGTTGTATGCCTGCCTGCCAAGCATCAGATGCCCGTTGTGAATGGGGTCAAACGTTCCGCCCATGATACCAATCTTACCCATATTTTTCGACTCCCTGGCCCGGAAATTAAGAGGGATTACTTGGGAAGTGCAATTTTCCTCTTATTATCCTCTTTTGCCTGTTTGTAAAGGACGATCCGTCTTCCGATTACCTGGACGACCTCGGAATGGGTGCGCTCCGATAATACGGCAGCAATGCTGTTTCCGTCATCCAGACAATTTTTCAGTACAGTGATCTTTATCAGTTCTCTGGCTTCCAGCGCCTCTGCGATCGCATCGGTAATCTCCGGCGTGAGGCTGGATTTTCCGATCTGGAAGATGGGATCTATATTCATCGCCAATCCTTTTAAATAGGATCTCTGCTTACTTGTCATAATATTCTCCTTGCTTTATTTGTAATAGTCAAATTCAAGACCATACATGCGGACCGTATCCCCTTCTTCGATTCCGGCCCGTTCCAGTTCTTCTAAAATTCCATTCTCTTTTAAGAATTTCTGGAAGAAGCTGAAGCCTTTTTCCGATTCCAGATTTGTGTAGCCCAACATCTTTTCGATGCGGGGGCCTTCCACCACATACACCCCGTTTTCCGTTACTTCAACGGAATAAGGAAGCAGCTCACCTGTCAGGCTCTTTAAATCAAATTCTTTTTCGAATATGACGGGACTTAGATTTACCGTCTGAAGAAGACCGGATATGGCATATAAAAGCTCTTTGATTCCCTGTCCGCTTACCGCGGATATTGGATACACCCTGACACCCTGAGGTTCAAATTCTGCTTTAAGCTTTTCCACAGGATCCTCACCGTCATCATAAATGGCATCTGTTTTATTGGCCGCAATGATCTGCGGACGTTTCAGCAATTCCTGATTATAGGCGCCCAGCTCTTTGTTGATGGCATGAATGTCCGCGACAGGATCTCTTCCCTCTGTAGATGCCGCATCCACTACATGCACCAGAACTCTGGTACGTTCAATGTGACGAAGAAAATCATGTCCCAGACCGATGCCCTCGGAGGCTCCTTCGATCAGGCCCGGAATGTCGGCCATGACAAAGCCCTTTCCGCCGTCAATATCCACGACGCCCAGATGAGGGTCAAGAGTCGTAAAATGATAGTTGGCAATCTTTGGCCTGGCGTTGCTGACTCTGGAAAGCAGCGTGGACTTGCCTACATTGGGAAAGCCTACCAGTCCAACATCTGCGATGACCTTTAATTCAAGCTGCACCCAAAGCTCCTGGGAGGCTTGTCCGGGCTGGGCATATTTGGGGGCCTGCATGGTAGGGGTAGCATAATGCATATTTCCCTGCCCGCCTTTGCCGCCCTTTAAGATCACTTCCCTGCGGTTTTCTCCGGACATATCCGCAATGACTTTTCCTGACTCAAAATCCTTGATCACCGTGCCTTCCGGCACCTTGATCACCAGATTTTCACCGTCTTTCCCGTGGCAGCGGCGCTTCCCTCCTGATTCCCCGTCTTTGGCGGCGTATTTATGAACTTGCCTGAAGTCACTTAAGGTATTCAGTCCATCGTCCACTTCAAATATGATATTACCGCCCCGGCCGCCGTCACCGCCATCCGGTCCTCCGCACGGAACATAAAGCTCCTTGCGGAAACTGACATGGCCGTCACCGCCTTTTCCGGATCTTATAAATATTTTTGCTCTATCGGCAAACATTCATTCACCTGTTTCCTTTCTAATTAAAAATTCGGCTCATCCGCAAAATCTGATTATGAATTCTTCCGGGATGACTTCCGGAAAGAATTATACAGAAAATATTTGCATAAGATACAGCCTGAATTGTAAAAAACGGCTCCATACGATGATGTATGAAGCCGGTCCAATTATTCGTTAATTGCTTTTGGATAAACAGAAACCTGCTTTTTGTCTCTGCCCTTTCTCTCAAATCTTACTACACCATCGACTAAAGCGAATAATGTATCATCACCGCCGCGGCCTACGTTGATGCCTGGGTGAATGTGAGTTCCGCGCTGTCTGTAAAGAATATTGCCAGCTAATACGAACTGACCATCAGCTCTCTTGGCGCCTAATCTCTTAGACTCGGAATCTCTGCCGTTCTTGGTAGAACCAACACCCTTTTTATGAGCGAAAAATTGAAGGTTCATCTTTAACATTACTTACACCTCCTCAAATCGGATTTTAATATATGGCTCTCCATATTCTTCCTCAATATCCTGTAAACCGAATACCAGAGAATTCATAAGGAGCTGTGACCCTGAACTCACGTCTGAAGTAAAACGGAACTGAAAAGTGCCTGACTCTTCCTCCTGGTCCACTTCAAAGGAATCTTCTGTAAAATGCTCCACGCTGTTGGACATGTTGAACGTAAGCGCCGACACGGCGGCACAGACAAGCTCCTGTCCTTCCTTATGGTCATCAGCCAGGCCTGCATGACCTGACATCCAAATTCCTGTATAATGTTGTCCTGAATCAACAAATACGGTTACTCTTATCATAATTAAGAATTGATCTTTTCGATCTTAACCTGCGTATAAGACTGTCTGTGACCATTTTTCTTATGGTATCCGGATTTTCTCTTATACTTATAAACAATAACTTTCTTAGCTTTGCCTTCCTTCACAACTGTACCTGTTACGGTAGCACCTGCTACGGTCGGGCAGCCAACAGCTAATTCACCATTGTTTACAACAAGCACCTGGTCAAATGTGACAGCTTCACCAGCGTCAACACCAAGCTTTTCCACTTTAATGATATCGCCTTCCGCTACTTTGTACTGCTTACCACCTGTTGCAATAATCGCGTACATATGGCACCTCCTATTATCATTACTCGCCAATTGCGGTGTTCCGTAGAAAACGGAAACTTTTAAACCTCATTGTGCGGCATACTGTACTAATATAGCATTTCCTAATTATTATGTCAATATTTTTAAATAAATAATCTGACCAAATCATCTGTTTTTTGTTTTATTTACCGGTTTTGATGTGTTCCCTCTTCTGAGGTACCTGTTCATAAAGCGGTTTTCGGATTTTTTTTCTTGTGACTTCCACCAGATTCAGCTTTGTCATTTCCACGACCGTTGTTTTTACGGGATCTTTGGAGAGCAGGGCCTCCAGCCGTTCCATGAGCAGCCGTCTGTCTTCTTCCGATTCCATATCAATAAAGTCGATGATTATGATCCCGGATAAATTTCTGAGCCTTAACTGATGGCCGATCTCCTCAGCGGCCTCTAAGTTTACTTTCATAATGGTTTCCCGAAGTTCCTTTTTTCCGGAATATTTTCCCGTATTCACATCAATGACAGAAAGGGCTTCCGTAGGCTCTATGACCAGATACCCGCCGGATTTCAGCCAGACCCGTTTACCAAGAGCTTCTTCCATGGTCTTTTCGATCCGGTACAGCTTGTTAAGAGGGAGCAGTTCATCGTCATACAACGATAAAAGCCTTAAGTCCTCCGGCTGGTACCGGACCAGATAATCTTTTACTGCTTCATAGATATCCGCTTCGTCTGTAATGACCGCTTCCAGAGAAGACTTTAAGCTGTCTCGCAAACCGGTCAGATAGGAAGGAGCGGAACTGTAAAGAAGGCTGTAGCAGGTCCTGTGTTTCGCATTATCCAGTATTTTGGCAAGGGAATCCTTCAGATGAGCGAGCTCCAGTTCCAGTTCGTCCTTGGAAGCGCCGGGGGCATTGGTCCGGACGATAATGCCAAAGCTGTCGTCTTTTATGGTTTCCAGATATGATTTCATTTCGCGTTTCCAGGTCTGATCCGTTATTTTGGTTGAGAAGCCGATCTGTTTTTTTTCGGAGGTCAGCACAAAATAACGGCCGGTTATGTTTAAATTCCCGGTAAGGACCGGAGCCTTGCTCTTCACGGCATCTCTTTCAACCTGAACCACTATTTCATCCCCCTGGCGCAGCTTTCCGTCAAAAGGCCGCTGGTCCGCGTAATGAATTCCGGTATCGGCCAGACTTAAATATCCCATCTGGCCATTGCCTATATCAACAAATGCCGCGTTAATGTTTTTTACGACATTGTTCACTTTCCCAATATAAATATTTCCCAAAACAGAGCGGTTTTCTTCCGGCTCGATGTCGATCTGTACGATTTGTTTTCCGGACTGAAGCAGGGTTGCGACCGAGCCGTTCCATCTCGTGATAATCAGCTTATTCAATGGATTCTCCTATCAGCCCCAAAGGCACAAGCAATTTATTTTCATCATCTCCGGTGTTGCCGTATACTTCTTCTCTCTGGATATGAAATGTGAAATCCGGACAGGTCTGGCCTCTCCATTGATCATAGGCTTCCATCACCAGCTCCGGTTTCAGATTATCCGAGCTCCCGGCTGACACTTTCATGAAAATAGTTCCGTTATTTACCCGGAGTTCGTAGATGGAAGCTTTTAAATCCACTTCCCGTTCTCCTTTTTTCGTCTTTTTTATCATGAAGATGTGATCCTGGTCCGCGAACGTAAAAAGTCCCCTGAAGAATTCTTCCATGTCCTCCGGTTCTTTTCCTTCCCGGAAAGTGAGGGTATAGTCTGCGGCAGCAACCAGAGACATGGCATTTTTCGCCCGGTCATCAAGAATATGGCATTCCGTGATCCGGATTCCGTCTACCATTGTTTCATTTAACTGATCCATCAGGGTTTTGGAGTCAGTCATGGAATTGACTTCAATGTCCATATATTCGCCGTTGCTTGTGAGCCCCACGCCCAAGGGCGCGGCAAAGGACATGATCTGGTGAGGGCTGAAGCCCTCGCTGTATTTGATATCGATGCCGGCCCTTCGCATGGCCTTCTGGAAATAACGCATGATATCCAGATGACCGATGAATTTAACCGGACCGTGCTTGGTAAATTTAATTCTTACCTTCATAGCAGACACCTCCTTTGAAATGCATGGCTCCGCAGCCGGAACACTGCTGGCGGCAGTTGGGGGTGACTTTTTCACCGATGGCGTTCTGCCATTCCCTTTTCAAAAACTCTTTGGATACGCCCGCATCTATGAAATCCCAGGGGAATACCTCATCCAAGCTCCTCTCTCTGACTGTGTAAAAGTCAGCATCCAGGCCGCAGGTTTCAAAAGCTTTCATCCAGATCTCATTTTTAAAGTGCTCTGACCAGGCATCGTAGAGGGCGTCGTTTTTGTAGACTTCTTCTATGAGTGCGGAAATTCTTCTGTCTCCCCGGGCCAGGACACCTTCCAGAACCGTTAAATCGGCTTCGTGGTAATTGTATTTTAAGCTCTTCCGGTTCAGCATTTTCCGGAACTTGTCCTTGACAATATAAGCTCTTTCTAAAAATTCTTCTTTTGTGCACATCCTTGCCCACTGGAATGGGGTAAAAGGCTTGGGTACGAAGAAGGACGAGCTTGCCACCACCTGGACCTTACCGTTTCTCTGATCCTTGGGAATTTCATAATAGACTTCCGCTATCTTTTCCGATAATTCCGCAATGTCTTCCATGTCCTCCACGGTTTCCGTGGGCAGACCCAGCATAAAGTAGAGCTTTACCCGGTTCCAGCCTCCGTGGAAGGCTTCATTGGCTCCTTTTAATATGATTTCTTCCGTCAGTCCCTTGTTGATGACATCACGAAGTCTCTGGGAGCCGGCTTCAGGAGCAAAGGTCAGGCTGCTTTTTCGGATGTCCTGTACCTTGCTCATGACATCCAGGGAAAATGCATCGATCCGAAGGGAAGGCAGGGAGATATTCACCCCTTTTTCCTTGAATTCGTCAATGAGGAAATTGACAATCCCTTCCAGGTGGCTGTAATCGCTGGAACTTAAGGAGCTTAGGGAAATCTCCTCATGTCCCGTGTTTTTTAAAAGTTTATAGGCATAATCTCTTAAATATTCCAGACTGTGCTCTCTCTGAGGCCGATAAACATTCCCGGCCTGACAGAACCGGCAGCCGCGGATGCACCCTCTCTGGATCTCCAGGACCACCCGGTCCTGAGTGGCTTTGATAAAGGGGACCACCGGCTTTTCAATGTAGCAGGCATCATCCATGTTTACTACCAGCTGCTTTGTTATTTTTTCTTTTGCGTGAGGATTGTTGGGCCTCATGCTTTCAATGGTGCCGTCTTCCTTATAGGAAACGTCATAAAATGCAGGAATGTATATGCCGCCGATCTCCGCGGCTGATTCCAGGAAATCCCTGCGGCTCCCGCCATTTTTCCTGTTTTTCTTATAGCAGTCCATCAGTTCGAAATAAACGGTTTCTCCTTCGCCGATATAAAACATATCAAAGAATTCCCATAGCGGCTCCGGATTGTAGGAGCAGGGACCGCCTCCGATGATAATGGGATCATCTTCTGTCCTCTCCGCCGCATGAAGGGGGATCTGGCCCAGATCAAGAATCTGCAGGATGTTTGTATAACACATTTCATACTGCAGGGTGATGCCGATGAAGTCAAATTCCTTAATGGGGTCCTGGGATTCCAGCGCAAACAGCGGAATATTCTGGTCTCTCATGATCCGGTCCAGATCCGTCCATGGGGAAAAGATCCGCTCGCAGTAAATATCCTCTCTGCGGTTGAACATATCATACAGGATCTGCATTCCCAAATGGGACATTCCGATTTCATATACATCGGGAAAACACATGGCGAAACGGATGTCCACAGCGGATGGATCCTTTATTGCCATATTTACCTCGTTCCCGATATAACGGGCCGGTTTTTCAATGCTTAGTAAAATTTCATCTGATAGAGCTGATTTTTTCATGTTATTTCCTTTTTATATGCCATATACATTTTTTGCCCGATGCATGGAATGCATCAGCTTTATTTTTTCCGGTAAAACGACGTCTCATAACGCATTGGATAATTATAAAATACTTTTTGGGATTAAGCAACACCATTCGGCAAAATAGGCGGAAGAATAAGAGGATCCATATACTTTTATGATAACACCGCCATATAAAAAATCATGAAAAGAAGCGGCTGTACGGGGTAGAATTATGTCGAATTTTGCTCTTTACTTTTTTGCGGCCAGAGAATAAAATATTCAGTAATTTGCCATAAACTACTGCAGAAGGAAGAGAAAGAATTGAAACATTATAAAATACATACGTTGATTCTGGTGCTGCTCAGTTTCATTCTGGGATCCAGCGAATTCATTATTGTGGGCATATTATCGGACATAGCATCGGATCTTTCCGTGCCGGTATCAAAGGTTGGTGTTCTGGTAACGGTTTTCGGTCTGATCTACGCAATCGGAACACCGGTCATCACCACATTTCTTGGAAAGTTCAATCATTACTATTCGCTGATCGTTTTGACGGTGATTTTTATTTCAGGAAATCGGTTATCTTTTGATTTTACCGGCATTCATCTGTCTGGGAGCAATTAATCTGTTTCCTATCCTCAGAAATTTATATTTAAGTTTCACATCATGGGATATGGTGATCGGAACCCCTCAGTTTATCGGGCTGCGGAATTACAGGGAACTTTTCACGAATTCCGACTTCTATAAGAGTCTGTGGGTTACATTATTTTATACCATCGGATATGTGCCATTCAGTATTGGGGCGGGATTTTTACTTGCCGTACTCATGACCTCAAAAAGCAGGCTGAATGTAATATACCGGACCGCTTTCTTCATGCCCCATGTGACTTCCATGGTAGCCATGTCCGCTGTTTTCCTTTATATCTACCATCCCCAGTATGGCACCATAAATACCTTATTAAACCTTGCGGGCTTATCTTCTGTCCCGTGGCTGAATCAGAAATCCACCGCACTTTTTTCTCTTGTGTTAATGAATGTGTGGAAAAGCCTGGGATTCTGTGCGGTCATTTATCTGGGAGGAATTTTAAATATTCCGGAAGAACTGGAGGAAGCCGCAGGCATGGATGGAGGAACATGGCTGCAAAAGCTTATTTACATAAAAATCCCCCAGGTATCTCCTCTGACATTCATGCTGGTAATTATGCTGACCATTGAATCCTTTAAAGTATTCACCCAGATTAATGTTATGACGGGAGGAGGTCCTGACGGCAGCACCACCAATCTGTTAACCTACATGTTTATGCAGGCCTTTGACCAGTTCAGGATCGGTTACGGAGGAGCAATTGCGGTTGTACTGCTCTTGTGCGTTCTTCTCATCAATCTGATCCAGATGTATTTTGAGAGGTTTGTCAGCTATGATTAAGGAGGAAATGGCCTTGGTTTGTTTAAATCCACTCCTGAAAAACAAAAGGCCGCCTCCATGTTCATTGAATTCATGCTGGATAAAGACCGTGTGGCAAATAATACGTTAAAATCCGGCTATATCCCGGTGACAAACGCCGCCATTGCCACCGATACCTATAAGACATATCTGGAAGATCCAAACCGCCAGGTTGTGGATGACCAGCTTCAGTTTCTCGGCGGCGCATCGGTAGATCCTACGGATTCCCTGGTGTGGAGTGAAATCGGCAAATGGAATTGAGACGGACATCCGCCGGACAAAGGATGGCGTACTGGTACTCTTTCATGATGAGTGCCTTGACAGGATCACCTCCGGGACCGGCTGTGTATCGGATTATACCTGGAGTGAATTATCTGAGATTCTGGTCTGCGGGGAAAAAGAAAAAAATTTCATCCCGGACCGCATCGTCAGTCTGGAACAGTTTCTCCATTATTTTTCCCATCTGGATCTCATCTTAGCTCTGGAGTTTAAGGACAGGGGTGCGGAGGAAGATACGTTGAACCTGGTCAGGGCCCGTCATGCCATGGACAAGTGTATTTTTACTTCATTTGAATATGAGGACCTGGCAAAGCTGCGCAGACTCAGTGAAACGGCAATGATCGGATATCTTACTTCAGATACGGGTACAGAGGTGGAGGACAGGCTTCGGGCCATAGCGGCACAGCAGATATGCATGAAAGCGGATTTTCTGACGAGAGAACTGGTAGACCGCTATCATGCGGGAGGCTTATCCGTCCGGGCATGGGGAATTACCGCACCGGAAATGATGGAGCCTGTGATCCGCTGCGGCGTGGATGGGGGGATGACAGTCAACTTTCCGGATAAATTATACAGTATCAAATGATTTGTGACAGGAAAGGGGTGTGGCAAAATGAAAGTATGAAACATTCATTCTGCCGCACCCTCTTTCTTTTTTATACCGTGGAATGAGTCCTGTCTTTGTTTATTCATGTAATACCTTTTTTTGTACTTTACGCCTGCAAATCTGCTTATTTTGCGGATTATGTTATAATTTACGATGCCGCCCACCGCACCTACCAATGGGATCCCCTGAATGAATTTTGCGGTCAGCAATGCCTCCGATAATATGGCGGCAGTGGTTTTCATGCACGCTTCCAGATCTGTTTCCGAAACAATGCCGGAATCTATGCACTCTCCCAGCTTTTCCAGCTTTTGGTCAAATTCCTTTTGCTGCTCCTGTTTCGTCATGGCCGCGCTGATCAAAAGCAGAATGTATGCCTTTTCTTCCTCTGTTTCGTAATGATATCCATAGCTTAATGCGATCTCATAAACAGCTTTCATGACCAAGGACAGAAACAATGGGATGTCAGGCAGACCGATCCCCAGGGCGCCAAGGACGCCTCCCTCTATTACGGAAATGGAAGAATTGATCATCTGAGACTGCATGGAATGCCGGTCCAGACGTTTCATATACTTTCTTTCGGTCCTTTTGCCAAGGGCGTAATTGTTTAAATCGTATTCCAGCTGTATTTTATCTTTATCATAAGTTTTTTCTATATATATATTTCCTTTTTCAAAAACCAGCCAAAAGCCCTTATAAAAAGCCGTCTCCAGAGCCGATTTCAGCTTGCCGGGAATAAAGCTTTCAATCTTATCCGCAACAGGCCCTATGGCCGCTTTGTATAAAGAATTTTCTTTCTTTTTAAGTAAATTCTGCTCCTCTTTTTTTATCCGTTTCATCTGCTTATCGAATTGCCGGTTCATATACGTCAGACTCTCCTTTCAGGAAAATAAAGTCACCTTTTGATCAAAATCCGTCACTTTACCATTGTTCCAGTGATCAGAACGGATTGCTTATTTTTAGTATTTTTAATATTCTACTATTTATTATACAGAAAAGCAAACTTTATTTCTGCTTATGGAGTATGTTCTCCTGTTTTTCCCGGCTCATGACAAACAAAAGAAGCCTTTCTCCCCGGGGGCAAAGACTTCTTTTTTCGTCCAGGTCATTGGTGCAGTTCACTATTGGTCATTGATCAGCTGCAGAACGTATTTTCTTTTTTGAAAAAACCCTTCCGTGTATCTGGCATCGTCGGAATTGTCCTCAATCAGATCCTTGGTAAAATGTGCCGGGAAATCCGCAATGATCTTTCCGGGGCGCCTGGACATGACCAGGATCCGGGTCCCTAAAAGCAGCGCCTCATCCACGTCGTGAGTGATGAAAAAGATTGTCTTTTCTGAACTCCACCATATTTTACGGATCAATCCCTGCATCTGCTCTCTGGTCAGGGCATCCAGCGCTCCAAAGGGTTCATCCATCAGCAGGATATCCGGATTGTTGATGAGGGCGCTTGCAATCGCCGCTCTCTGTTTCATTCCTCCGGATAATTCGTATACCTTTTTATCGGCGAATTCCGTAAGCCCCACCTTTTCCAGATAGATTTCCACATCCTCTTCTGTCTTTTTTTTCGAACCCTTTTTCATCCTCGGTCCAAACGCAATGTTTTTCCGTACAGAATACCATTCATAGAGAGGGGGATGCTGAAAAACGACTCCCCGCTGTGCGTCGATGCCTTTTATCTCCTTCTGGTTCAGCTTCACCGTTCCCTCAGTGGGAGAAATAAAACCGGCCAGAATATTTAACAGCGTGCTTTTCCCGCATCCGCTCGGTCCCATCACGCACACGAATTCTCCCTGGTAAATGTTCAGACTGATGCTGTCGATGGCAGGCGCTCCGCTGCCGCCCTTATCATAGGATAGGGACACATGGTCTATGGAGATCAGTTCATTGGTGGTTTCGTAAAAATTCTTTGCTGCTTCCTCTGTCATTCCTGCCCTGTTCCCCCTGCTTTGAGCTTTAAGGCCTGTTCCGCAAAAGATGGATCTATGGCATCTTCCATGCTCTTTTCATCGGGAGCCTGACTGATATTGCCCTGGGCCTGATGGAAGTCGGCAATGGTTTTTAAGGTTGCTGCCAGTTTTCCCTTCCTGTCATCCGTTCCCAGATAATCCTCAGACAGCTGTTCTTCCCCGGACACCCAGATGTTATCATCGATCTGCCCTCTGGCGCTTTCCTCAGTGATCCCTTCCCATTCAGCCACATCCTTAACGGCCTGTTCCGGGTTTTCCTTTACCAGATCATATACGTCCATGAGAGCCCTGACATAACGGCTCACCAGCGTCGGATATTTTTCTGAAAAGCCGGTTTCTGCCACCGCAATCTCAGGAATGAGAACCCCCTGCTCAGCCAGCTCTCCGTCATTGGTCAAAATGACCCCGTCCTTCAGACATTCGTCCAGGGCCGGGCTCCATATATATGCCGCATCAATATCTCCCCTGGTCCAGGCCGCCACAATATCCTGGCCTCCCATATCCAGAAGAGTCACGTCACCGGAAGTGAGACCTGCCAGCTTAAGGGCATTTAAAAGAGCGTAATGGGAGGTGGTTCCAAAGGGAGCCGCAATGGTTTTTCCCTTTAAGTCCGCCACACTGCCTGCATTCAAATCTTTTTTTGCCGCCAATGCTTCAATATTCCCGCCCTGGACATAGGGAATGAATACGGCCCTGTACTTAATTCCGTTGGCTATTCCAAGAGCTATGGGCGAGGAACCAAAGGATGCCACATCCACATCCCCGGATACCACCGCATTGTTGATATCCGTACCTGCCGAATAAGTAACCGTATTGACCTTAATGCCGATCCCGCTTAAAAAGTCTTCTTTCAGCAAAATAGCTGATTCCGGGCCGCCTTCGATGATTCCTATGTTGATCTGGGCGGGATACGTTTCTCCCGTTAACGGATCTTTATCCGCCGCCGCTTCGGCCGAAGCCGGATCCTGGGAGGAGCTGCTTTGTGAACCGCCGTCTTTTGAACTACATCCGATCAGCTGACCTGCCAGAATAACCGCCAGACCCGCAAGCACAATTTTTTTTGTCCATTCCATCTTTTTTACCCCCCTGATTATGATTAATATTTTCCTTTCCAGAATACGATCCTCTTTTTCATGGAAAGCAGGATTCTGTCAAGCAGAATTCCCGTAATTCCCATAATGATGATACCCACAAAGATGACATCGCTTCGAAGATACTTGCTGGCATCCAAAACCATCCAGCCGATTCCCGATACGGCCGCAACCATCTCAGCCGCTACTGAAGTTGCATAGGCAATACTCATGGCATTTCTCAGCCCTACAAATATATCCGGCAGGGAAGCCGGAAGAATTACATGCAGAAATATCTGTCCCTTACTGGCTCCTAAAGTTCTGGCCCGGTTGATATAGTCCTGTTTCACCCGTGTGACTCCTGCCACGCAGGAAACAAAAACCGGGGCAAACGCGCCCAGGAACAACAGAAATATTTTGGAGCTGTCCCCGATCCCCATCCACAGGATGATAATGGTATAATATCCCAGAGGAGGAAGGGGCCTGATGAACGCGATAACCGGTTCAAAAACCGCCCGGATCTTTTCTGAATATCCGCTTAAAAGCCCCAGTGTGGTTCCTGTAATGACGGCGAAAAAGTATGCTATAAAAAGTCTTCTTAAGCTGGCTGCCAGATGCGCCCATAAGGTATGGCCTTTATAGCCGTTCTGAACAAGATCCATAAAACTGATTCCGATGGCAGCAGGCGAAGGGATAATGATACTTGAAATCCGATTGTTCCACGTTACCAGCACCCAGATGATCATAATGATGGTTCCTGTCAGAATGCTTATGGTGTATTTTTCGTTCAGCCTCTTGATGTTTCTCCCTCCCTTCAATACATAGTAAACAGATATGTTTTAATTGAATGTATTTACCTTAACTTAAAATCCTTTGGAATGGAACCTCCTATTCTTGCATATGGGGTATAAAATATTTTCATAGACCCTCTCTTCCGGTGCGTGTCTGAAAACTCACTGCACGGTTTCCGCATTTGTTTTTTCGGCTTCCATTTTTCTGACGGTATCCCTGATCGTGTTCACCACGATTCTGTCGAGCTTTTTCATCTTGTATTTTACGCTTTCCACGTATCCCACCTCAAAGGTCAGATTTTTATCGGAAACCGGCAGCCTCCGGATCAGGCCGTTTTGAACATAAAAATCCTTTTCCGACATATACCGGGGAAAAAAGCTGCATAGTGATTATGGGTTATCATACTTTTAATGGAATCAAGATTATCGGTGCGGAATATGATATTGGGCAGTTTATCCGTGCCGATCATATTTGTAAGCCCGCCGTTATACTTTCTGAATTCATCCCGGTAGGCGATATAAGGCTCATCCAGCAGTTCTTTATAAGTAATGCATTCCCTTTCCCAATGGGGAGAATTTTTTCCCACATACAGGACATATTCATCCTTAAAAAGCGGGGTGTATTTGAGATCTGTGATGCGCTCCAGTTCCCCGTAATTGATCAGAATGCCAAATTTCGCTATGCCGGCAGAAACATCATGAGCGACCTGGCTGCTCTCTCCCGTCGTTACGGAGAGAAGAATCTCTGCCATATTTTCCTTTAAGCTCTGTACCGTGACCGGGATGATCCAGTCACAGATACAGGGGATACAGGCAATGCTCACTTCCCCGGCCTTCTGCTGCTTTCTGGTCATTTCAGTGATATCATCCACCGACTTTAAAATGTCCTCCGTCTTCTGAAGCACCAGCTCCCCGATCATTGTGGGAGACACGCCCGCATTCGTTCTCCTCAGAAGCTCGGTCCCCAGTTCTTTTTCCAGATTGATAATGGAATAACTGACAGAGGATTGAGACATAAAATTCTTTTCCGCCGCAACAGAAATGGAGTTATATTTCACAGCCTCTTTAAATAAATACAATTGTTCAAATTTCAAAACCCTTTGCCACGCTCCTTTTTTTGAATATCATAGTAATCATATATATTTAGTATGTTTAAGGTGACTATAGCTATTTTCCCTCCCTTCGTCAAGGTTTTTTTATTCCCTTTTTCTCCTGGAATCCGTGGAATATCATTATTTTCGATACCCCACATACTGATTTCCTACTATTCATATAGGATTAAAGTATTTATAATATGATTATTCATTCACATAAGGAGGTAAGCATGAATCGAACTGCAAGAACACAAAAGCTGATGGTTCTGGGAATTGACGGTATGGATCCGGTCACTGCCGGAAGACTGATAAAAGAAGGCAAACTGCCGAATATCCAAAAATTTCTTTCCCGGTTCACCGGTTTTTATTGCAGCCGGCCAGGGGATCAGGGACGGTTATACCACCGACCGGGTCATTCGCCAGGTGGATGTCGCACCTACCATAGCAGTCCTTCTTGGGACCAGAATCCCCTCCCAGTGTGAGGGAGCGCCCATTTACCAGATCCTGTCGGAGGAATTTTAGAGGCGTTTGCTGAGCGGGCCAGGGGGTGCCGCATAATGATTTAAGTCTTCATTATGCGGCACCCCCTCTATTGCTCACCGGAATTTTTATAGTCTTCCAGATTGTCACACATTTTCATCAGGACTTTACAGAAAACAGTGATTTCGTCTTCCGGTATGCCGGCACAGAGAAGCTCTTCGAACTGTTCGAAAACCTTTCTTGTTTCTTCGGCTTCAGCGAGCCCTTTTTCTGTGAGGCTGATGAGAAAGGAACGCCTGCAGTCCGGATTATTCTCCCGCAGCAAAAATCCCATATCTTCCAGCTTATCTATATTTCTTGACATGGTGGCCGCATCGAATAGACACCGGTCTGCGAGCTCTTTTTGGGTGACGTGGTCCTTTTGCAAAAGATTGTATAAAATCCTTGCATGGCCCTGGCCCGGCGTTAATCCGATATTTGACAGAAGCGGAGAAATAATTTGTTTTCTGGCTTTTTCTTCACGGATCAATAGCTCTCTCACATGTTGTCGCTTCATATATCTCACCTCATCATTCTAATTCAAACTGTCCTGTATGCAGTTGATAATATTTCCCTTTTTCCTGAAGCAATTCGTCATGGCTCCCCCGCTCAATGATCTCTCCTTTTTCAAGGACAAGGATGGCATTTGAGTTTCTCACCGTGGAGAGCCTGTGAGCGATCACGAATACCGTACGGTCTTTCATGAGGGCATCCATGCCTTTTTCAATGAGTTTTTCCGTTCGGGTATCAATGGAACTGGTGGCTTCGTCCATGACAAGGACAGGCGGCTGTGAAATGGCTGCCCTGGCAATGGCGATCAGCTGCCGCTGCCCCTGGGATAAATTGCCGCCGTCACTTTCCAGCTGGGTATCGTATCCATTTGGAAGCCGTCTGATAAAGGAATCCGCATTTGCAATTTTTGCGGCGGTCAGTATGTCTTCATCGGAAGCATTCAGCCTTCCATACCGGATATTATCTGCAATGCTTCCGGTAAACAAATGGGTATCCTGAATGACCAGGGAAATGGAACGCCTTAAATCATCCTTTTTAATGTTTCGGATATCGATTCCGTCGTAGGTTATGGTGCCGCCTTTTAATTCATAAAACCGGTTGATCAGGTTGATGATGGTCGTCTTTCCCGCTCCGGTAGAGCCAACAAATGCGATCTTCTGCCCTGGCTTGGCATACAGGCTGATGCCGTTTAAAATGGTGTTTTCGTTTGTATAACCGAATACCACATCGTGAAACCGGACGTCTCCCTTTAAAGGAACCAGGTGATTTCCCCCGTCCCGGCCGGGCACTTTCCAGGCAAAGGAACCGGTATAGATATCCGTTTCCTTCAGGCTGCCGCCGGACTCCTGCACCACTCTCTTTAAGGTGACGGTTCCTTCGTCGGATTCAGGTTCTTCCTCCATCATATTAAAAATCTTTTCCGCACTGGCAAGGGCCACCATGAGAAAATTGATCTGCATGGTAAACTGGTTCATGGGCATAGCACTCTGCCTCACATAAACCAGATAGGAGGCAAGGGTCCCCATATTGATCAGTCCGGAGAGCGCAAACAATCCGCCCACGCAGGCAGAAATGGCATAATTAATGTAGGAAAGGGAAACGATCGTGGGAATGGTAATGCCTGTATAAGTGGCAGCCATTGTGGAGGAAGCCCTCAGCTTCTCGTTCAGCTCACAGAATTTTTCAAAGTCCTGTTTTTCGTGGCGGAAAATCTTTTCCACCTTCTGCCCTTCCACCATTTCCTCTACATAGCCGTTGATGCTGCCGAGATTTTTCTGCTGTTCTGTAAAATACTTTTTGCTCAGCGCACCATTGTGACGAATATATATTAACATAATCAGCAGGAAAAATACAACGATTAATGAAAGCTGCCAGTCCAGGAGAATTAACATGATAACCGTGCCTGTGGAAGTAATAAAGCTCTGGATCAGCAATGTAAAGCTGTTGTTGAGCGCTTCTGAAATGGTGTCGACATCATTTGTAAAGTGGCTCATCAGATCCCCGTGGGTATGGGTATCGAAATAATTTAAAGACAGTTTTTGGGTATGGCGGAACAAGTCTATCCTTATTTCGCTGACCACCTGCTGGGAAACGTGGACCATCATCCGGCTGTAAAGCAGGCAGGATATGGCTCCCGCCAGATAAATCAGCCCCATGAGAAATATCATCCGGACAAGTCCCGGTATATTTCCCGGCAGAATATATTCATTGATGACCGGTTTCAGCAAATAGGTTCCCATAATTCCGGAAAATGCGCTGATGCTTACCAGGATGGCTATGAACAGCATGGAAATTTTGTAATGGCCGATATATCTCAAAAGCTTCCCCATGGTTTTTTTTGTGTCTTTGGGTCTTGCGTGTCCGGTATTCTTCATAAGGCCTGGCTGCCTCCTTTCTGCTGGGAATAATATATATCCTGATAAATCTCATTTCCGGCCAGCAGCTGTTCGTGAGTCCCGACGGCATTTATTTTTCCGTCATCAAGAATAATGATCTGGTCGGCATCCATGATGGAGGAGATCCGCTGGCTGATGATGATCTTTGTCATGCCGGGAAGGGATTTTTCCAGTCCTTCTTTTATTTTTGCTTCCGTCGCGGTGTCGAGGGCGCTTGTGGAATCATCCAATATAAGCACCTTCGGCGCTTTTAATATGGCTCTTGCAATGCAGAGCCGCTGCTTCTGACCGCCGGAAACATTGACGCCTCCCTGCCCCAGCTCCGTATCACAGCCATGGTCCAGACGGCCGAGGAATTCATTGACACAGGCAATGCTGCAGGCACTTTCTATTTCTTCATCCGTGGCATCCTCTTTTCCCCAGTAAAGGTTTTCTCTTACCGTACCGGAAAAAAGGGTATTTTTCTGCAATACCATGGCAATGGATTCCCTTAAATGATCCTGGGTATATTCGTAAATGGGGTGGCCGTCAATGAAGATATTGCCGGATGTCACCTCATAGAGCCTTGGGATCAGCTGAACCAGAGTACTTTTTGCGGCGCCTGTCTGGCCTATGATTCCAACGGTCTGTCCGGGACCGATCTCAAAGGAAATGCCGGAAAGCACATATTCCTTTGCATTTTCCTTGTATTTGAAGGATACGTTTTCAAACCGGATCCTTCCTTCCCGGATGGTGATATCCTTTGCCCGGTCGTCATTGATGATCGGTTCCTCTTCCAGAACTTCCGAGATCCTTTTCCAAGAGGTCAGGGAACGGGTGAACAAAAGAAAAACATTGGAAAACATCATAAGGGAATTTAACACCTGCAGCACATAACTTAAAAAGCTGGTCAGAGCGCCTACCTTCATGTCACCGACCATGACCAGGTTTCCGCCGAACCACAGGATACTTAATATGGTCCCGTACATGACAAACTGCAAGGCAGGCATATTTAAGGCCGCCAGGGAAAAGGAGCGTTCCGAGGAATTCTGTAAGTTCATGTTTCCCTCTTTAAATTTGCTTATCTCATGATCTCCGCGGACATAGGCCTTTACCACGCGGATGGCGATCAAATTCTCCTGGATGATCCGGTTTACAAGGTCAACGGCTCCCTGCATGTTTGCATATAAGGGTCTTACGTTTTTAATGATGGTATATAATATGACAGCCAGTACGGGCGCCGCGATCAAAAATACCACAGCCAGCTCGGCATTGAGCCGGAAGGAAACGATCAATGCCGTCAGCATCATCACCGGGGAACGGAAACCCGGCCGCATTCCGTTGGTAATGGAATTCTGGATTGTGGTTATATCGCTTGTGAGCCTTGTTACCAGAGAAGGGGTGCTGAAACGGTCCGTGTTTGCAAAGGAAAATGTCTGCATTTTCTGAAATTCTGCCATCCGGATCTGCGCGCCCACGCCGTTTCCGCAAATCGCGGTATACCGGGCACATGCATGGCCGAGAAAGAGAGAGAGTACGGCAAAGAATACCATTTGAAATCCTTTTAGAAATATGTAATTTTTGTCACCGTTTGCGACTCCCACATCAATGATGTCAGCCATGATCATGGGAATAATTAATTCAAAAATGGTTTCAGCCTCAATGCAGATGATCGCAAGGATGAATTCCTTCTTATATTTTTTTGCATAGACAAATAAGTTTTTCATATCAGGCTCCCGCGTTAGTTATTGCAGCAATAATTGCATTTGCAACAATTGCATACAAAACTATTATATCTTGATTCATTGAATTGTCAATGGATATATGGACATTTGTCCATGATAATAAAGAGTCCGCTTGCGGACTCTGGCGCTGACGCGCTGTCACTTTAGTGACATCTTTCTCTTAAGCGTCATGCGCATCCAGCAGGTCGTGTTTTTTATATAACAGGAAAGTTCTATAAACTTTCCTGTTATATAAAAACGCCTTATCCGGAATTTGCGGGATAAGGCGTTTGAAACAATTCTCTGTATCATAAATCTCCGAATTTATTGCGGCTGCACTCCTTTGATCAGCAATAGCTCAGTACCGTTTCAAAAGCAACCTCATATCCCATGGACAGGGAATCCTTTTCCACGTATTCTTCTCTGGTATGCGCTCCCTCTCCATAGTAGGTGCCGTAGCAGACGCTGGGAATCCCAATGGACAGAGGAATATTGCAGTCGGTGGAGCCCGGTCGTCTGTCCGGTTTTTTACCTGTCACCCGTTCCAGCAGTTCTTCCGCCCGGCAAAGCAGGTCTTCTCTCCTGGCGCTTTCCTCTTCGGAAAGGTTCTCGCAGGGCCTTACCCCGATCACTTCCACGGTCACGCCTTCCTTATCGAAGATTTCCTCAAATTTTTTTGCCATGAATTCCAGTCCCTCTTTGCTGTCGGAACGGAATTCGCAGAGCATGCTGGCATCCTGGGCAATGGTGTTGACCGAAGTTCCTCCTTCAATGGTTCCCACGTTATAGGTGGTTTTTCCTTCCTCCGGCACCTGGATCCGGTAAATCTCCTCCACCAGATCCGCCAGCTTTTGGATGGCATTTGCGTTGCCGAAGCTGCCGTAGGAGTGCCCGCCTTCCGTGTTCACCGTTACCTTGAACCGGCTGGAACCCACGGCCCGGTCAACCACTCCGCCCAAACCGCCGTCCAGGCTGTAAAACGCTTGGATTTTTCCCCCATAGGTATCGCATATCTTCCGGCTCCCCTTTAAGTTGCCCAGACCTTCCTCTCCGGAGTTGCAGACAAATACCAGTCCCCCATCCTGCGGACGGATCTGCATCTGTGTCAGGTATCTGGCAGTCAGCAGGATATTCACCAGATTAGCCGTATCATCTCCGATGCCGGGGCAGCACAGCCTTCCGTTTTCTTCTTTTAAGGGCAGAGGATCTGTATCCGGAAATACAACATCCATATGTGCCATGAATACAACCACCGGCCGGTCCTCCGTCACACAGTAGGGGTATACCACGTTTAAGGCTTCATCGGTATAGACCCCTTCTGCGCCTGCGGCCTCCAGCCATTCTTTGCAGAATTCCATCCGTTTTTCTTCATGATTGGAGGGTGACGGAATCCGGGCAATGGTTTTTAACAGCTCATATGCCTCCTGTTCATGCTCTTTGATATACTGTTTTACTTCCTGTGATAACATTATTTATCCTCCTTAAACCAAATCAATAACACCAACGCCGTTTTCAATGCGGATTTTCGTCTGGTACGGCTCACACAGCTTTTTTAAATGTTCCAGTATTTTTTCATCCCTTACCATGCGGGGAACGCCTTTTTTTGACCGTTTCTGATCCATAAAAAGCTCAATGGGATACAGCCGGACCTGTGTGACTGCACCATCTTCCATGGTCCAGGCCGCCATTACGGAATTCCATATCTCCGGCAGCACTCCGTAGCCTGCTGTATTGTTCCTGCTTCTGGCATCCATATAGCTGCCCACCTTGGTGTCAACAGGCATTTTTTTGCCGGCATAGGCATCGTAGGGCTGAAGCTTTACCGTTTCGGTTTCAAAAATAAAATTGCCTAAGCTGTAGAAAATCACGCCCCCGCGGTAAATCTCAATTCCCCTCAGCTCATGAGGCCCATGGCCGATCACCACATCCGCCCCTGCGTCGATGCAGGATCTGGCAAAGGTTTCGATGAATCCGGCGGGGATCCGGGTATTTCCGGAATCCGTTTCATGAGCGTGAAGGCTTACCAATACTATATCGGCCTGCTTTCTGGCTTCCTTAACCTCACCGGCAATGCGCCTTACGTCACTTTCATCAGGAATGCTGTCCACCCGGTTGTGATCATCCAGAACGAACAGGCTTTTTCCAAAAGGAAGCACTCCCGGCTCCGGAGGGCTGCTGTAGCCGTTTCGTACGGAATTCTCCCTGGCGGCATTGATCCTGGTGATGTCTGCCAGCTCTTTTACCATTTCATAATGCTTTTGATCCACATGATACCGGGTGGTGAACCGCAGCGGATTTAATCCCGGCCTTCCGGAAAGGTCACCGCTCTGCCCGCCGGCCATGGCGGATAAATCAAAGGTAGAGCAGACGCTGATGAGTGCCACCCGCCCTTTCGGGGTTTCCAGAAAACAGGGTCTGGAAGCCTCCTGAAGATTCTTTCCTGTCCCTGAGAAAATCATTCCCCGTTCCTTTAAATGCCGTATGGTAGCCAGTACGCCTCCGTGACTGTAGTCACAGGAATGGTTATTGGCCGTATTGAAAATATTAAAGCCCATTCGCTTCATATCATTTAAAAGCTCCGGCTCGGCCATGGCCCAGGTGCCGCCGCTTACTGCCGCGGGCACGCCTTCCTGATCGTGAAAAGTCATTTCCAAATTGGAAAATTTCACATCATGCTGCCGGATGCACCGGCAGAGCTCCTCATATCCTTCATATCCTTCTTCCGGGATGTGCCTTGTGATAAAAGCATCTCCCGTGGCAATGAACGTAATTCTGTCCAATCCGATGCTCCTCCTCCTGTTCTCTGCTATTTCATGACGGAATCAAATTCTCCGGGGATCCCTGCGGCCATCAAAAGCACCATGAATACCTGCTGAACGGCCTTGTATGCCCCTTTTAAGGGAAATCTTTCATTGATGCTGTGATTTTTAATATTCTTTGACTCCTCATCCGGCGCAAAAGCCCGTCCCAGGCATAAGGCGGGGATATTTCCGGATATGGCCACATTGGCATTGGTGCAGCCGCCCCGGGCAAATACGGGTTCAATTCCCAAAAAGTCCAGACCCAGATAAGCTGCTTCCACCAACGGAAGATGAGGGGACTGGATCCCTCCCGGAACTTCGCCCAAAAGTTTTTTCTCCCATGTGATTAAATCCTTTCCCCAGCGGGAGCTTTCCTCCCTGGCGCCTTCCTCAACGGCCTGAAAAATCTTTTCCCTCAGCTGATCCAGTTCTTCTCTGGAATTGGAGCGGAAGTTCAGCTTAATGCCCGCCATGGGCGCGATGGCGTGTACGCCCGCATCGGTTCCGCCATGAAAGTTGGAGACACAGAAGGATGTTCTGGGCTCTTCAGGCACGGTCAGATCTGCGATCTTTGTCACTGCCCGGGCCGCGGCATGGATCGGCTGGGCCATTTTGCCGAAAGCGCCGAAGGCATGGCCGCCGATGCCGTAAAAATCCACCTCCCAGGTCTCCCCGCAGGTGGCCTCAAACAGGAGCATGCTCATATCGTTGTTATCGATTGTTAAACAAATGTCAATATCCTGGTGTTCCGTAAGAAGATCCTTCATTCCGCCCAGGCTTCCCGCCCCTTCCTCCCTGGTGGTGGCTGCAAACAGCAGATCTCCTCCGGTTTGTATTCCGGTCTGGTGAAAGGCCCTCAGGATCCCGAACATCATGGCCAGTGCCCTGGTGTCATCTCCGATTCCGGGAGCATGCAAAAAACCGTCTTTTTCCGTGACTTCCCGGACTGTTCCAAATGGAAATACGGTATCTAAGTGGCCTTCCACCAGAACCTTTGGCCCTTTCCCTTCCCCTTTTTTTAAACCTGTCACATTTCCGCCTCTGTCAATCCGGACATTCAAAAGGCCCAGCTCACGAAATTTTTCAGCCACAAAAGCGGCTCTTTTCTCCTCATGAAAGGTTGGCGCTTCTATGACTACCAGTTCCTTCTGGTCAGCGATGGTGCGCTCCTGGTCTTTTTCGATAAATGCCAGCCCATCCTTTACCCGGGGCAGGCCAAGCATTTTATTAAACTGCGCTTTACAGGAATCTGAAACCTGATACATGAGCGATCTCCCTCCTCCTATTTATTCATTTCCTCTGGATTTCTGATAAAATTCCGGGACCTGGGCTTTGTGGTAAGCTCTGATTTCCTCCCGGAACCCCTTATCAGATAAAATATCACAGGCCGTCATTGCCAGTCCCTTGGCTCCCAGGATGCAGATCTCATCCGCCTTTTCCGATTGTGCCGCCCGGGCGTACGCAGCCGTATGGGCCTGGATTTGGGGATCATCGGTAATGGAAAGATATTCGTGGATGGCAGGTAGTCTGATCGACACATTTCCGATATCGGAAGAGCCGTAAAGCCTGCCTGAATCCGCCCAGTGCATGGTCACGCCCAGGCTTTCCATATTCCGCTTAAAGCTCTCGCACATGGGGCGGTTGGGATAGCGTTCTGCAGAAATGGCTCCTTCAAAGACGTCCCCTCTGGCTCCCGTCAGCCTCCCGGCGTTGTCTGTGCATATTCTTATGAAATCGATCAGCTCTCTGATCCGCTTCATGGTGGCCGCACGGATGCAGAACTGACATTCCGCTGTCTCAGGAATGGCGTTGGCCGCCGTTCCTCCCTTTGTGATAATGCCGTTGATATTATCCTGAATCTCAAAGGTGGGCCTCATCATATCGATCTGGCAGAACAGGCTGATGACGGCGTTTAACGCATTGATTCCATTCCGGGGAGCGGAAGAATGGGCTCCCTTCCCCCAAAAGGTCACTTTCAAAGTGCAGGCCGCCCTGCCGCCCCGGCCTGAAAGGTTGCCGTCTGCTCCGGACGGATGCATCATGACGGCAAAGTCCACATCATCAAAAGCACCGTTTTCCAGAAGTTTCACCTTTCCGGCCCCGCCCTCTTCCGCAGGTGTGCCGATCAGGCACACGCTTCCGTCCAGTCTGTCCATGACAGAAGACGCACCCAGAAATGCCCCTGCTGCACAGGCAGCGATCACATTGTGGCCGCATCCGTGGCCGATGCCGTCCAGGGCGTCATACTCTGCCAGAATGGCTACGACGGGCCCCTCTTTCTTTCCGCTTTTTACTGCTTCGGCGCGAAAAGAGGTGGGAATATTCCCGTAACACTCTTTTACGGACAAACCGTGGTTCTTTAATACGCCTGTTATATGCTTTACCGCCTGAAATTCCTGATACCCCGTCTCCGGATGGCTGTGAATTTCCGCAGAAAGCCTTAAAATCTCTTCCCTCGCTTCATCAATTGTCTCTCCGATCTGATTTTTCAGCTGATCCAATGATTTCATATGTCTGTTCCTCCCTGTTCTGCCTGTATTAAGCCTGCTTTATCCCGTCGTAAAGATGGCAGGCCACATAATGGTCTTCGCCGGTCCGATGCCTTTTTGGCACCTGCGTTGTACATATTTCCATGCAGCTTGCGCATCTGGTATGAAATTTACAGCCGCTGGGCGGATTCATGGCAGAAGGTATGGTTCCCTGCATGACGATATGGTTTTTTGGCGCATCAGGATCCGGTATGGGTACTGAGGATAGAAGTCCCCGGGTATATGGATGGGAGGGATTGCGATAAATTTCTTCCTTGCTTCCGATCTCAACGAAATCTCCCAGGTACATGACCCCGATCCGGTCACTGATGAATTCCACCACGCTTAAATCATGGGCGATAAAGATATAGGTCAGATTCAGATCTTTCTTCAGCTGGTTTAAAAGATTCAGCACCTGGGCCTGAATGGACACATCCAGGGCCGATACCGGTTCGTCGGCAATGATGATCCTGGGTTCCACGGCAAGAGCTCTGGCAATGCCCACCCTCTGGCGCTGCCCTCCGGAGAATTCATGAGGATATCGGTATGCATGGTAAGTATCCAGCCCCACTTTTTTTAGCAGCTCCATGACTCTCGCTTCCAGTTCCCGTTTGTTTTTCAAAAGCCTGTGCTCTAAAAGGGGTTCCGCAATGATGTCAAAGACCGTCATACGGGGATCCAGAGAAGAATAGGGATCCTGGAACACCATCTGGATTTTCTTGCGGAAGGGACGCATTTTCCGGTTATGTATGGAGGTGATATCCTCTCCTTCCAGAAAGATTTTTCCTTCTGTAACGGGTTCGAGCCGGCAGATCCCCCTGCTTAGGGTGGATTTCCCGCAACCGGATTCCCCTACCACCCCGAAGACCTCTCCTTCCCGGACCTCAAAATTCACGCCGTCAACAGCCTTGATAAATCTCTGCTTTTCCATCAGACGCTTTGCCGCCGGGTAATAGATCTTTAAATTCTCAACTTTAATTATGCTGTTTTTGTATTTATCCATCCTGTCTCAGCCTCCCTGCAGCCAGCACCGGCTTAAGTGTCCGTTTCCCAGATCAAAAAAATCAGGCTCCTCTTTCCGGCATTTCTCCATTGCCCGGGCGCATCTGGGAGCAAACCGGCATCCCTTGGGCAGATCTTTTGGATCAGGAACGTTGCCGGGGATGGAATCCAGCTCCTCTGCATGGGAACCAAGCCTTGGTATGGAAGCCAGAAGTCCTTTGGTGTATGGATGGGAAGGCTGAAAGAAAATGGATCTCACGTCTCCGCTTTCCACGATCTTTCCGCAGTACATCACCACCACATCGTCGCAGATCTCCGCAACCACCCCCAGATCATGGGTGATAAATAATATGGAAGAGTCCGTCTCCTTTTTCAGCGTGTTCATCAGATCCAGAATCTGGGCCTGAATCGTCACGTCAAGAGCTGTGGTGGGCTCGTCAGCGATCAGGATCCTGGGACTGCACACCATGGCCATGGCGATCATGACCCTTTGGCGCTGTCCGCCCGACAGCTGAAAGGGATATTCCTTCATCATGTGCTCCGCCCGGGGGACCCCTGTTTTTATCATCATTTCCAGGGCTTTTTCCCTTGCCTCCTTATGGGATATCGGTTCATGCTCCAGAATTCCTTCCACGATCTGTTTTCCAATGGTCATGATCGGATTTAGACTGGTCATGGGTTCCTGAAAGATCATGGAGATCTTTCCGCCCCTTAATTTCCGCCTTCTCTCCTCACTGACACGGACGATATCTTCCCCTTCCAGATAGATGCTGCCCTCCTGGATCCTTCCTCTGGTTCCCGTAAGGAGCCCCATGACGGACAGGGCGGTGACGCTTTTTCCGCTTCCCGATTCCCCCACCACACCCAGAGTCGTTCCTTTCTTCAGACGGATATCCACGCCATCCACCGATTTTACGATCCCGGTTCCTGTGTGGAAATAGGTATGAAGGTTTTTGATTTCCAGTATGTTTTTCTGCTGTTCGTCCATTTTTCTCCCTCCATGTTTTCTGTGCGCCGGCAGGCAAGTCACTGCCTCAGTCTGGGATCCAGCGCATCCCTCAGTCCATCCCCCACCAGGTTCAAAGCTAATACCGTGATCATGATGGCCAGGCCTGGGAAAACGGTCATATAGGAATATTCCCTGATATATTTTCTGCCCGCCGAAAGAAGGGCTCCCCATTCAGGCTCCGGTGCCGGTACCCCGAGTCCCAAAAAGCTTAAGCCGGAAGCCGCGATAATGGCGGAAGCCACTCTCAAGGTGGTCTGAACAATGATCGGTGATAAGCAGTTGGGGAGAATGTGCTTTAAGATGATTTTCCGGTGGGAAAGTCCCACGGTCCTGGCCGCTTCCACATACTCTTCGTTTTTTACGGTCAGGACGGCGGCCCTGGTGATCCGCACGAACTGGGGCACACTGGTAATGCCGATTGCCAGCATCAGGTTAAAAATGCTCTGCCCCATGACAGAGACAATGACAATGGCTAAAAGGATCCCCGGTATGGCTCCCAGAATGTCAACGCATCTCATGATGATGTTTTCGGCCGGTCCGCCGAAATATCCGGCAAGAGCGCCCAGAGTCACACCGATGAAAAGACCTATGGCCACGGCTGCCACGCCCACGGACAGGGAGTATCTGGTTCCGTACATCACTCTGCAGAAGATGTCTCTCCCTACTTCGTCGGTCCCGAACCAGTGACGGAAGCTGGGACCCTTCAGCCGCTCAGCCACATTCTGGCCGATCACCTGAGTGTCATAATCCAGAAAAAATCCGGCAAACAGGGAAATCAATACCAGAATTACGAGGAAGATGCAGCCGAGCAGGGCGCCTTTATTCCGGGAGATTCT
This sequence comes from Lachnospiraceae bacterium 54-53, assembly GCA_041223105.1. Lineage (GTDB taxonomy): Bacteria > Bacillota > Clostridia > Lachnospirales > Lachnospiraceae > Lacrimispora. The sequence goes on along the minus strand of JBCLPO010000001.1, from coordinate 396,564 downwards.
CAAGAATACATCCACCGCCTGCCCCCCCTGGGCCCTTTTTCCTGTTTTTCGTGTTTTATCCATAACATCTCTCCCATCTTTTATTTCTGTTTTCAGCTTCCCTTATATTGGACTCTGATCCTGGGATCCACCGCTGCGTAGAGCAGATCCACGGCCAGAAGCACGATGCTTAACAGAATGGTGGTCATGATGATGCTTCCTGTCACCAAAGGCGTATCTCTCATATTTAAGGAATCCACGATCAGTCTGCCGACTCCCGGCCAGGAAAATACGCTTTCTGTCAGGACGCTCCCACCCAGAACGCCCGCCAGCTGGGTCCCTATGATGGTCATGATGGGTATCATGGCATTTTTGACCGCATGTACCCGGATGACTCTGTTTTCTTTCAATCCTTTTGCCCTGGCTGTTCTTAAATAATCCTGACCCAGTATGTCCAGCATGGTGGACCGGGTTGTTCTGGTCAATGTTGCCATCAGCCCCGTGGCAATGGTGACGGACGGAAGGATAATGGACGCAGCCTGTTCATCTCCCACAGAGGGAAGCCAGTGGAGCTTCAGGGAAAATACGATGATTAACAGCAGACCCAGCCAGAAGTTAGGCATGGACAGTCCCAGAATCGCAAAGCCTGCGCTTAAGTTATCCTGTATGGAGCCATGATGGGTGGCTGCGTACACGCCGAGGGGGATGGAAACGGCCACAGCCAGAAGCACGGATGCAAAGGCCAGCTTAACGGTCTTTGGCAATGCCAGCAGATAGGTATCCAGGACATCTCTGTGTGTTACATAGGAAACGCCCAGGTCTCCCCGGAGCATTCCTCCCATATACCTGACGTACCGGACGACGATGGGGTCATTTAAGCCCATCTCTTCCCGGAGTTCCATCAGCTCTTCCTGTGTTGCCCCCTCCGGTGCCAGGGAATCCACCGCATCCCCCGGCGCAAGATCCATGATAAAAAATACCAGGAAGGAAACTCCTGCGATGACCGGTATCATCATAAATATTCTTTTTAAAATATATCGGTACATCCTCTTACCTCCTGAAAGGAATCATAATCCGTTTATTCTGCCGGCACAAAGGTCTCCGAAAGGTCATGATGGCTGGTCGGGTATATGTCTATGCCGCCGGTTCCCTTTTTGGCTGCAATAAAGCCGTCCGCAAAGTAAATGGGAATATAGGGTACATGTTCGTAGATATTTTCCTGAATCTTCTTATAATTTTCTTTTCTTTTGGTTTCATCGGTCTCTGCAATTGCCTCATCCAAAAGGTTCATGACCTCCTCGCTCTCATAATGGGCTTTATTCACAGCGGAACCAGGCTGCAGGATTCTTCTCGCATCATCGCCGAATACGTTGAATCCCATGCCGTAAATACAGGCCTGATGTTCGCCGTTGGTGGTGCTGGTGCTGATGCCGGCGGAATCCATTTCATTGATGGTGACGGTGATGCCCGCTTCCTTTAACTGGCTCTGGATCATTTCTGCAATGGTCTTGCGGACGGAGCCGCTGACAGAGATCTCCAGGGATGCACCGCCTTCCGGATAGGCTTTTTCTAAGTATTCCTTCGCCTTTTCCACATCTCTGGTGTAGCCGCCGCAGTCATAATATCCGTATTCGTCCCAGCCCCAGAAGGAGGTCGCTTTTGTGCCGTAGCCTTCGGCGGCAACCGCGATAATGGAATCAATGTCAATGCCGTAAGCGACCGCTTTTCTTAAATCCTCGTTGTCCGCAGGGGCTTTTTTGGTGTTGAATGCCAGATAGGTAAGGGAGCCGCCCTTATAGGAGATCAGATCCAGGCCCGGATCACCGGTAACGGTTGCAAGCTCAATGGTGGACGGATCCTGGCAGATGTCAATTTCTCCGTTTTGCAGGGCAATCAGTCTGGCGGAATCGTCAGGGATATATTTAAAGGTAAAGGTTTTTCCATTGGGAGCGCCTCTCCAGCTTTCATCAAAGGCTGCCAGCCTGGTGTAAGTCCCGAATTCATAGGCATCCAGCTTCCAGGGACCGGTTCCCACGGCCGGTCCGTTGGTCGGATCCTCCGTGCAGGCTTTCTCATTCATAATACTTGCGGTAGGGAGAGTCATCATATAGGGCCAGTCAAGATTCGCATCCACCAGCGTCATCTTTACCGTGCTGTCGTCCAAGGCTTCGATGCTTTCCACCTTATCAAAAAGGCCGTTGCAGGCAGTGGTCCCTTCCATTCGGTTGAAGGTAAATACCACGTCGGAAGCCTTTAAGTCTTCCCCATTGTGGAATTTTACACCTTCCCTCAATTGAAAGGTGTAGGTCTTTCCTACATCTTCGGTGGACCATTGGGCCGCCAGCTGGGGCTCCACTTCTCCGGTACTGTTGTTGTAATGGGTCAAGGTGTCAAGTACCATGCGCCAGACGTAGTTGTGCTGGGTATTGCTGGCTTCCATTTCGTCTACGGTGGTATGCTTCTGAAGCATTCCCATTACAATGTCTTCTTTCAGCGCTATACCCTCTGCCGGCTCTTTTGGATTTGCATCGGCAGAAGCTGCCGGAGCTTCTGCGGCCGCTGCCTGGGAAGAGGCCGCCGCACCAGCCTGGGTTCCTTCTTTGCCGGCCGTCCGGGAGCTGCCGCAGCCTGAAGCCGTTCCGGCCGTTAAAAGTGCTGCCAGCAAAACTGCTGTCAATTGATATCTTTTCTTCATCACCATGTCCTCCTTTAATTTGCTGCAGTGCCGGATCCGGCACTCCGTTTTTATACCTGCCTCCTTGTAAACCTATAAAAAAAGACTTCTTAATTAAAAATGGCACAACATCGTGCGGATTCTTAAAAAAGAAGTCTTAAATTTTATGAGGCTTATTCTAGCATCATTCAATGGAACTGTCCAATTCCTGTTACGCATAGCTCTTATTCAGTTTTTGAATAGTTTTTCTCTTTAAAACAGGCGAGAAGAAAATCACGGAACCGTTCCGCTGTCTTTGTCAGCTGGCGGTCCCTCTGCCGAAGCAGATAAATGGAACGGTACATGTCCGGCAGGTCCAGGGGCTTCAGTACAATGTGCTCATTGGGTCCGATCCTGTTCCATGACAGCCGGGGCCAGAGGGTGACTCCCAGCCCTTTCTGGATCAGAGACCTGACCATATATCCCCGGTCGCATTCAAAGACCTGATTGGGAATAAAGTTCATCTCCTGAAAACGCTTGTCCGCAATGTCCCTCAGGCTCAGTCCTCTGGACAGGAGAATAAATTTCTCGTTTTTTAAATCCTCCAGGGTTATGATATCCTTCCCGGCCAGCCACGAGGTATCCGGCATCGCCAGACAGATCTGTTCCTCCAGGATCCTGTCGGCGTCCGTATGGTACCCGATTTCCGGAAGCGTGCTGCGGATGCATAAATCCCAGTCCGTATCTTCCCGCTTGCAGCTGATCTTAAAGAAAACATTGGGGTTCTCTTCCTTGAACTTCGCTATGATATCTTTAAGAATATTCTCTGCAGAGAGGGCGTTGATCTTGATCATATCCAGGGACTGTCTGCCCAGGATGCTCATTTCCTTTGACAGCCGGTCCATCTCATCCATAAGCGGACGGAGCCGGGACTGGAACAGCTGGCCTTCATAAGTGAGGCTCAGCCTTTTTCCGTTTCTTCTAAGCAGCTCCACATGAAGCTCTTCTTCCAGGGACTGAATGGCCCGGCTGATGGAAGGCTGAGATATATGCAGATATTGTGCCGCCTGAGACATGTTTTCAAACTTCGCCACATAAAGAAAATACTTTAACTGTGATATCTCCATATCTCACCTCCCAAGACCTGTTTTCCTTCATGGTATTTGTATTATCTTATCTCCCGCTCCCCATGTCAAGACTTTTTATTCTTCCAGGGCATAACTGCTATTCAAATATTGTATTGGACTTTTCAAAGGTTCTGTCTGTATGATATATAAAATAAACCATATTCATAGATCAGGAGGAAAGCACCATGAATCGTATCAAAAACTCCAATCTGCTTTTGGCGGAAGCCATGATCCGTCAGATCATGAAGGAATGCGATGCCTGCGGTATGGCTGCGGCTATCGTTGACAAAGAGGGCGGAACTCTCTACGAGAACTTTTTTGGGTATGCTGACCGGGACGCTCAAAAAGATCTGAATGAAGATACTGTTTTCGGACTCGCCTCTGTCACAAAGTCCTTTACCGCCCTCTCCGTCATGCAGCTGGAGGAAGCAGGGATCTTAAGCATAGAAGATCCTGTGAACAAATACATACCCGAATACACCGGTTTCAACCAGCCTTCCGTGACCATAGGAAACTTCCTTAACCACAGCGGCGGCTTTTTCCCTCTGCCCAGGATTCTGGTAGGAGAGGTGGCAAAAAATCTGGGCTTAGAGGAAAGGAGCTGCGGAGATTTCGCTTATAATACCCGGATCGCGGAAGAAGGAGCCCGGCTGGTGTCTGAACGCCTTGATGCGCAGACCTTTGAAAACAGAGGACTGAACGGCATGCCAGGACGGCATTTCAGCTATTGTAACGATGGTTACGGTCTTCTTTCAGAGATCATCCGCCGGGAAGGACCGGAACCATCCTACGCCGATTATCTGAAACGCCATATTCTGGACCCTCTGCATATGGACAGAAGCTTCTGCGATTTCCTCCGGCCTTCCCTGGATGACAATGCAGCCACTCTGTATAAAAGGGTGAACGGTACCATGGTGGGGTCCCGGGATTACCACGACAATGCTTTCGTACTGAACGGCGGAGGCGCCATGAAATCCACTCTGGGGGATATGAAAAAATACCTCTGCCTTTATTTGAACGGAGGAAAAACCCGAAAGGGAGAACGCCTTTTAAGCGAATACCGGATGGGTGAGATGTGCAGGCCCAGACAGCCCTATCTGGCTGACGGTTATTACGGATACGGCCTCTGTCTGAAGCAGCTTGATGATCTGAAGGTCTTTGGGCACGGAGGAAGCCTTCCCGGCGTGTCCTCCCATATGGCCTGGTCCCGGGAAGCCGAGGCGGGCGTCATCATATTGTGCAACACTTCCGACGTTCCGGTAAGCCTTATTTCAGACGCTCTCATGAGAGTGTATAACGGGAAAAGCCCTGTGGACAGCCGGGACCGCTATCAGGAAACTCCATGGAGTCTTAAGACCGTTGAGGCCGCGGCGGGCATTTATGAATCAGGGGAAGGGACGAGGATTGAGATATTGAAACAGGAAGACGGGACTCCCGGAGTGAAGGAAAACGGTGTCTTAAAACCTTTGGTTCCCATAAATCCTCATGCAGGCTTTGTACGGAATACTTTTACGGACAATTACCTTTATCTTCACCGGACAGAAAACAACGGCATAGATGCCATAACCTATCAAAGCCGGATGATTCCCCGGGTTTTTCCGGTATGAGGATGCCGAGGAATCAGGACTTTGGGAATACAGTTTCCCGTTATCTTTCTCCAAATTTTTCTACGATCTTGAGCAGAAGCTCCACCACTTTTTCCATGGACCGGACCGGTATGAATTCAAATTTGCCGTGGAAATTGTAGCCGCCGGTACATAAGTTGGGACAGGGAAGCCCCTCATAGGACAGGCGGGCCCCATCTGTGCCGCCGCGGATGGGCGTGATGAGAGGCTCTATCCCAATTTCCTCCATGGCTTCTTTGGCTATGTCGATCAGATACATGTGGGGCTCTATTTTTTCTTTCATATTATAGTAGCTGTCCTTTAATACCAGCTCCACGGTGCCGGCCGGATAACGTTCATTTAAATAACCGGCCACCCGTTTCATGAAGACCTTTTTTTCTTCGAATTTTTCCCTGCTGTGGTCACGGATGATGTATTCCATACGGGCTTCTTCCACTGTTCCGGCCATGGCATCCAAATGGTAAAATCCTTCATATCCCTCCGTATACATGGGATTCTGGGCAGTGGGAAGCATGCTGTGAAATTCCATGGCCATCAAAAGGGCGTTTCGCATCCTGTCCTTGGAAGATCCCGGATGAATGCTGGACCCGTGAACAATGACCTTTGCGGCTGCCGCATTGAAATTTTCATATTCCAGCTCGCCTAAGCCTCCGCCGTCCACCGTATATGCCACATCGGCGCCAAAGCCTTTTACATCGAAGAAATCAGCTCCCCGTCCGACCTCTTCGTCCGGCGTGAATCCGATGCGTATCTTACCATGGGGAACCTCAGGATGCGCCAGCAGGTGCCCGGCCATGGTCATGATTTCAGCAACGCCGGCCTTGTCATCTGCGCCCAGAAGAGTGGTTCCATCGGTTGTGATGATATCCTGACCCTTATATTTCAGCAGATCGGGGAAATCATCGGTCTTCATGGTCAGACCGGTCTCCCGGTTCATCAGAATGTCGCCGCCGTCATAATTGCTTACGATCTGCGGCTTTACCCCTACACCGGAATAGGCGGGAGAAGTGTCCATATGGGCAATGAAGCCCAGAACCGGAACCGGTTTTTCCATGGTAGATGGAATTGTGGCGTAAACGTAGCAATGATCATCAACCATCACGTTTTCCGCTCCCATGGCCCGAAGCTCTCCGGCCAGTTCTTTTGCCAGAACTCTCTGCTTTTCCGTACTGGGGACCTCCTCTGCTCCATCCCTGGACTGTGTGTCAAAGGAAATATACTTTAAAAAATGATTTAAAACTTCTGACATAATAAAATCGCCTCTTTTTCTGCATTTTTTTCCACATTACATTTTTACAATTGCTTTGATGGCTCCTGCGCAGGACCAGACCGACAGGCCGTAACCGATGGCCAGGTCAAGGAAAAACCCCTGCCACATATCCATTTCAGACATCAGGCTGCCAAAACTGGAGAAAACATAAAACAGGGTTTCAAAGCTGGCTTCATACTGAAAATATGCCCGGGCCATGGAAACTGCATAATCCAGAAAATTAGCTCCCAATATCATGCCGGCTGTGATGATGAGACAGATGACGGCGCCTTTTTTGTCCAAGCCTTTTCCCAGCTTCTGATAACCGCTTAATGCGAGCTTCAGCATCACAAATCCTGCGATTCCTGCTATAAAGCCGATCTGACCGATGAGGACCCACAGCCCTGCGCCTACAAGGGACCCCAATAACGCGCCCACAATTCCCGGAAGCAGACTGCCCTTTTCTTCTTCCCGGTACGCTGCCGCAGGGATCACTCCCTCTCCGGCCTCTGTATTCCATTCGTGTTCCGGAACCGGTATGGTAACGGCCAGTTCTTCCTGTTTGCCGGCAATTTTCTTTTTGACCTGATTTACCAGCTCCTGAAATGCTTCGTGCTTTCCTGAACCAATTCCCTTAGCCAGGGCCAGCGTGTGGTATGCCTGATCCGAGGTCTGCACCATGAGCCGTTTGTTCGCACCGGAAACCGTGTCAAAAACCCGTACCACAGCTCCATATGGGATGATCTCAAATCCTTCGGCATTGGTAAGGATGTAATCGTCTGTCAGATAAAGCTGTTCTTTTTCATAAGCCATGGTGGCAGCGGCATTCAGCTGCCTGTCCAGCACAAGCAGCTTTTCTTCCGGCCATGCTTTCCGTGTGGCAAGACCTCGTTTGAATCTCTGGCCTTTTAGGCTGGAAACAAGAAGCAGGGTGCCCAACGCCGCCAGCAGGAAGGCGGAGTATAAAAAGAAGTAAAGATTGTCGGAGGTCCGGGAAGACGGCTTCCTGGTTGTATCCAGATAGTATTCACCAAAATAGTCCGAAAAATTATCCTCTGTCACAAGTTCTTCGCCCCACATTTCATTATAGCTTTCCATGGCATATTTCCGGATATCTTCCTCAATGGGGGCGGACATTCCGTAAAATGTCACCGGCTCAGGCGCTTCGTCTGATTCATCATACAGATAGGCCTGTATTTTTAAGGATTCTTCCGGAAGATCTCCGTGTACCTGTATAATATAAGGCAGCAGTTCCGCATCATAAACAAAGTAATAATGGTTGGTTTCCTTAAAATCCGATGCGAATTCCAGGGTCATCATTTGTGAATCAAGGCTGCTGTAAATATCTGCGCCATTATAAACATTAAAAGCCACAGGTGTTTCTTCCGGCTCTGAATTCCCCAGAAGCTTCATGCCCACGCCTGCCAGAAGGAAGGAGAGAGAAATGCTGTAGAGCACAAAGACCGGTATCAGCCATCCATAAAGCCGCGTCATCCGTTTCATTCTGCCGGATATCTGTTCATTCATATTATAACCTCACGATCTCAATTATTTTATTATACCATAGCGCTGAAACGCTGTCTATGGCCGCTGCCGCCCGGTTAAAGGATATGGGGCGGGATAATGCAATAAGCATTGGACTTTGCCAATGCTTATAAATGGTTATCAGATCTGCAATTATTCGTTTATTCCCTCTATGAAGAAGTCCACCCTCCGGTTCTTGCTTCTGCCTTCGTTGGTAGTGTTATCATCCACAGGATAATATTCGCTGTAACCGATAGCAGAAAACTTTTTCGCTTCAATTCCGGATTTCTCCAGCAGCCAACGCAGAACATTGACCGCCCGGCTTGTGGAAAGCTCCCAGTTGCTGTCATAGATCCGGGTATTGATGGGACGGTTATCCGTATGGCCTTCAATCCGTACCATTTTGATGGAATCCTGATAGGTAACCAGTATTTCGGAAATTTTCTGAAGCACAGGTTCTGCATCTTCGTTGATTTCAGCTCTGGCCGAATCAAAAAATACGGAAGCTGCAACACGTAACAGAATCTGGCCGTTGCCCAGCTTCGTAACGCTTAATTCGTCGGTCAGCTGTTCTTCTTCTATATATGCTTTAATGTATTCATAGAGCTGGTTAAACTCTTCTGAATTCGAATCCATGTTGTTCTGCTGCTGGGCCCCGTTCTGCTCTGCCGCAGCCTGACTGGCCTCAGCCGCTTCTTTTTCTCTTTTATTTTCCTGAATGGTAATCGCCTGGTTCATCATGGCAAAGGCGAACAAAATTACGAATATGGCAAGCAAATCTGTCATTAAGTCACTGTAACTGTCTTGCCAGTTTGCCTCCTCCTCTTCTTCTTCATCCTCTGCTCTTCCACGAAATCTGCTCATAACTGGTCAGTCACCTCCTTAATTTAAAACGAGATTTAGGCTTCCCATCCGTTTCCCCTTCCTTTTCCTTTTCCTTTTCCTTTTCCGTGTCCAGGCTCATGTTTGCATACGCCAGCAGTTCTTCTCTGATGATCCTTGGATTTTTACCCTGCTGTATGTCCGCAAGTCCTTCGATCAGCAGCTCTCTTCTTGTCTCTTCCTCTTTATTCATGAATTTCAGCCTCTTAGCCAGAGGAGCGAAGATGACATAGGCGACGAAAGCTCCGTAAAAGGAAGAAACCAGTTCCAGCGCCATCATCGGTCCCAGAGTGCTTGCATCATCCAGATTGTTCAGCATGGGGATGAGACCTACATAGGTTCCGAGAAGCCCCAGCGCAGGCGCCGTAGCCGCTATCATGTCCAGCATTGCGGCTCCCTTTTGGTGCCGCTGCTTCATGAAGTAAGTGGAACCTTCCAGTAAATTTCTCAGCTGCTCTTCATCCGCACCATCGACGATATATTGAATTCCCTGTTTCAGGAATGCATCGTCAGTGAGCTCATCAATGTGATTTTCGAGAGCCAGAAGGCCATCCTTCCGTGATATTTCAGCGCATCTGACTAACGCGGCAATATCCTTTCTTAAATCATACTCTTCTTTCGAAAATGACTTTTTTATGACTGTCCCAATTGTCTTAAGCCTTTGGGGAGGAAAAGCCATGATCGTAGCGCCTATGGTACCTCCGAAAATAATAAATGCTGAGGGTACGTTCCAGAATAATTCTGCATGGCCGGACACGAATACAGATCCGACAATCAGAGATGCCCCAAATACGAGTCCGAACAGTGTTGAGCTTATGTGTTTAAACAATGGAAAACCTCCTAATGGTAATTTTCAGAAGCGTTAACCTCTTATGTATTTTTCATGACACTTTTATATCGGTTGATTCGACAAAAGAATTAATGGCAGTTAAGAAACTAAATGCTTTCTTAACATTTTCTTTATTTTTATCCCCGAAAATTGCTGCATCAGACAAAAAAAGAGATCAAAACACGGGAATGAGTGTCGAATTTCCCATTATTTTGACCTCTGCCTGTTAACGGTTGGCCAGCTCCCTGGTGATATCCTCCCAGGTAATGCCTTTATGGGCCATTAAAACCATCATATGATACAGAAAATCTGAAATTTCATATTTTACTTCCTCAGGGTTGGGATTCTTGGCAGCAATGACGATCTCCGTTGACTCTTCCCCCAGCTTTTTTAAGATCTTATCCAGCCCTTTATCAAACAGGTAATTGGTATAGGAGCCTTCCTTTGGGTTTGCCTTTCTGTCCAGGATTACCTGGAACACCTCTTCAAATACCTTGAGGGGGTTGGTTTCCTGGTATTCCTTTTTCACCAGATCCCGGTAAAAGCAGCTTTTGGCTCCAGTGTGACAGGCGGCTCCTATCTGGTTCACCTTGGCCAGCAGAGTGTCATCGTCACAATCGATGAAGAGGGATTTTACATACTGATAGTGACCGGAGGTCTCCCCCTTCAGCCAAAGGCTCTTACGGCTCCTGCTGTAATATGTCATGCGGCCGGTCCTTAAGGTTTCGTCAAAGGCCTGTTCATTCATGTAAGCCAGCATGAGAACCTCTCCGGTCCGGTAATCCTGGGTTATGACCGGGACCAGCCCGTCGGAATTTTGTTTGAGCTGGTCAAAGCTCACCGGACTCTCAAAGGTATCCACGCCGATTCCCTGCGCCTTGAGCCCCTGTTTTAAATCCATACAGCTGGACTCTCCGTCAAGGATTCCGATAAAGCCTTCCACATTTTCCGTTTTCAAGGCACAAGAAAATATGGTTTCGTCCGCTTCCGCTCCGGAAATCAGAAAGGTTTCCTCACAGGAAGAGACAGCTTTCAGCTTTTCCTCAGTCATTTCCGTATCCCCTAAGATCATGACGGAAGCGCCCAGCTGGGCGTACTCCTTCGCCCGTTCCAGATAGGAACAGTCCGGGAGATAAGCATAAATCTTATCATCCCCGAACCGGTCGGCCGCCTCCTTCATCAGGTCCACATTTTCATCCAGGCCGGCGTCCAGAAACGCTGCCTTTGCCCCTGCGTAGAGATACTTTTTTACATCCTCCAGGCGTTCCACTCTTCCTCCGGCGATCACCGGAATGTCAGAGAGTCTGGCGATCTCCTTCATCAGTCCGATGGTCCGCTCATGGTCCGCCTCCGACTCCGAGGAATCATAAAGGAAAAGCTCATCCGCTCCGCTGTCCCCGAAAAAACAGGCCAGCTCCAAAAGATTTTTTTCATAACATGAATCACGGTCATCAAGCCGGTATGCTTTTCCTTCCCTGATTTCAAAACCTGCTATTAGTTTTTTACACTCCATCATTATTTCCTCCCCTGATGATCCTGCTTTTCAAAGGCATCTATGGCTTCTTTCAAATCAATCCGCTTTTCATACAGCGCCTTCCCGATGATGGCGCCCTGAACTCCTGCCTGGTACAGTTGTCTTAAATCCTCCATGGAAGACATTCCTCCCGAGGCGATAATGTCCATCCCGGTTTCCTGCGTCAGCTTTTTTGTATAGGCTACGTTGGGCCCTGTCAGCATCCCGTCTCTGGATATGTCGGTGTATACGATATGGCGGACGCCGTATTCCTTCATGCGGCCGCAGAGCTCTGATGCGGTTATGCCGCTGATCTTTTCCCAGCCTTCTACGGCCACCATGCCATCCCTGGCATCGACTCCCGCCACGATCCGTTCCGGCCCGAACCTTTTCACCATATCCCCGATAAATTCCGGATTCTCTGCAGCTTTCGTTCCGATGATCACCCGGCAAACGCCCAGGGCGAGCATGGATTCAACCGCAGCCTGGCTTCGGATGCCGCCTCCGATCTCAATGGGGATGGAAACGGCGGCAGCAATTTTTCTGATCACCTCTTCATTGACGGAATGGCCGGCCAGAGCTCCGTCTAAATCCACCAGATGGAGAAAGGTGGCTCCCTGGGCCTGCCAGGAAGCCGCAACCTCTTCCGGCCTGTCGGAATAAACGGTTATTTCTTTAAATTCTCCCTGCCTTAAGCGGACGCACTGCCCGTTTTTTAAATCAATTGCCGGATATAGCTGCATATGGATTCTCCTTTATAATGTTCCTTTTGTGGAAAGCACGCCTGTGATCCTCGGATCGGGCAGTGTGGCCTCATCCAGGGATTTTGCAAAGGCCTTGAATATTCCTTCGATCAAATGGTGGTTATTTTCCCCGGCCAGTTTCCGGATATGCAGATTCATTTCCGAGGCATAGGAAACCGCGTAGAAAAATTCCCTTACCATTTCCGTTTCAAAATCCCCCACCCGTTCGGCTGTGAGAGGCACATCATAGGCCAGATAGGGCCGGCCGGATAAATCAATGGCGCAGAGAATTAAGGTTTCATCCATGGGAAGCAGGATGCTGCCATATCTCTTTATGGATTTTTTATCTCCCAGAGCATTGCGGATGGCAGTTCCGAGAACAATGCCCGTATCTTCTATGGTATGGTGGGTGTCCACCTCCAGATCACCCTTCACCGAAAGCTTTAAGTCAAAGAATCCGTGGCGGGCAAAGCTGTTTAACATGTGATCAAAAAAACCGATCCCCGTGGTGATCTCAGCCTTTCCGCTGCCGTCTAAATCCAGGGTCATCCGGATATCCGTCTCACGGGTCGTCCGGGAAATATCTGCACTTCGTCCCATCTTCCATTCCTCCCCTTTTTATTAAAAGTCCTGTTCTTCAAACCGTACCTTCACGGAATTGGCATGGGCAGACAAATGCTCCGCTTCGGCAAACGCTTCAATATCCCTGTGCACCTCTTTCAGCGCTTCTCTGGAATAATAGATGATGCTGGATTTCTTCACGTAATCATCCACACTGAGGGCGGAGAAAAACCTTGCCGTCCCGTTGGTTGGAAGCACGTGGTTCGGGCCGGCAAAATAATCGCCCAGAGGTTCGGAGCTGTATTCTCCGATAAATATGGCGCCTGCATTGTGGATCCGGGTCATATCCTCAAAGGGATTCTTCGTGACTATTTCCAGGTGCTCCGGAGCGATCTCATTGACTGCGGCAATGGCTTCCTTCATGGTGTCCGCTACCAGAATGTATCCGTAATTGTCAAGAGACTTCCGGATGATTTCAGCGCGGGGCAGCTGTTTTATGAAATTCTCCGTTTCCTCAGATACTTTCCGGGCAATATCCATGCTGGTGGTCACTAAAATAGCGGAAGCCAGCTCGTCATGCTCTGCCTGGGACAGCAGATCCGCCGCCACAAAGCGGGGATTGGCACTTTCGTCGGCAAGCACCAGGATCTCGCTTGGTCCGGCAATGCTGTCTATGCTCACATGGCCGTAAACCGCTTTCTTGGCCAGGGCCACAAAGATATTCCCGGGGCCCACAATCTTGTTGACTCTTGGAATGGATTCCGTTCCAAAGGCGAGAGCTGCCACCGCCTGTGCTCCGCCGGCCTTGTAGACTTCCGTGGCTCCTGCCAGATAAGCGGCCGTTAAGGTGACCGGGTTGATTTTCCCGTCCCTTCCCGGAGGCGTCACCATGACGATGCGGCCGACTCCCGCCACCTCGGCGGGAATGATGTTCATCAGGACGGAGGATGGATAAGCGGCCTTTCCTCCCGGAACGTAAACGCCCACGCTTTCAAGGGCCGTGATCTTCTGCCCCAGTATGGTGCCGTCAGGCTTGCTGTCAAACCAGCTGTACTGCTTCTGCTTTTCGTGAAACTGACGGATATTTTTCATGGATTTCTTCATGACTTCCAGAAGTCCGGGATCCACTTCCTTCATGGCTTCGCTGATTTCTGCTTCTGTCACCCTGACATTAGATGAATCGATATCAGCATGGTCAAACTCCTTTGTATAGGCAAAAAGGGCCTCATCCCTGTCCCGTTTTACCGTTTCCACAATATTCTGGACCGTGCCTGCATAAGCGTCGTAATTATTCGGATCCCTTTTTAACAGATCGGCAAGAATATTCTGTCTGGATGCTTCGTCTAATTTAACAATCCTCATTGGTTTTCCTCCTGCAGCAAAGCTCTTAAATCACGGATCAGCCTGGTGATCCTGTCATTTTCCCGTTTCATGCTCACCTGGTTGACCACCATGCGGGCGGAAAGAGGAGAAATCTCTTCCAGTACGGTGAGCCCGTTTTCCTTAAGGGTCGCACCGGTTTCCACGATGTCCACAATGACCTCGGACAGCCCTACGATGGGCGCCAGTTCAATGGAGCCGTTCAATCGGATGATCTCCACGGTCTGATGCTTTTTATTGTAAAAGTAGTCCCGGGCAATGGCCGGATACTTGGTTGCTACCCGGATCCTTTCGTGATGCTTTAACAGCTCGCCTGCGGACGCCGGGCCGCAGACACACATGCGGCAGTTCCCGATTCCAAGATTCATGACTTCATAGAGCTTTCTTCCCTCTTCCAGAATGGTATCCTTTCCCACCACACCGATATCGGCGGCGCCGTACTCCACATAAGTGGGCACGTCGCTGGCTTTGGCAAGGAAAAACCGCATTCCCAGCTCTTCGTTGGTGAAGATCAGCTTTCGGGAATCCTTATCCTTCATCTCTTCACAGGTGATTCCGATCTTTTCAAACATTTCAAGGGTTTGTTTTGCCAGGCGTCCTTTTGCCAGGGCAAATGTCAAATATCTCATAGGTACCTCCCGATCACTTTAAATATTCCGACAACGGTATCTCATCCGTCCGGTCCAGAACAAGATTCATGACTTTCACGGAAAAACCTCCGTCATCCAGATACAGCAGATTGTTTAAATCTCTGCGGGAGGCATAGGCCTGGTAGGCGTCCATGGAGCGTTCCGGCTTCTTTAACTGAAGCTGGACCGCCATCCCTGCATTCCGGAAATGATCTGCAAGCCGTATGGCGCTTTCTCTGGATTCCTGTTCATAAAGGATCATGGTATTGGCCACGGAAACCTCTGTCTCGATTTTCTGTCTGGAAAGAGCCAGCAAAAGCTCATCCACGGATATGCCGAATCCCACGGCAGGAGAATCTTTTCCAAACTGTTCCAGAAGCTTGTCGTATCTTCCTCCGTTTGCAATGTAATCCCCGGTCCCATAGGTATAGGCCTTGAATATGATGCCGGTATAATACTGGTACTGGCTCAGCATGCCTAAGTCATAGGAAACGTAATCCGACAGGCCGTAAGAGGTGAGGATCCGGTTCACCTCTTCTAAGCGTTCTATGGCTTTAAGCGCCCTTAAATTGGCTGTCAGCTCCTTTGCTGCCTGTATCTGGTCCAGGGATCCGAAAAGCTCGGGAAGCTTTAAAAACACCTGCTTTAACTCCTGGGAAATGGGCTGGGCCATAACCAGCTCTTCCACACCGAAATAGTTCTTGTTTTCGATGAGCTCTCTTAAAGCCTCTTCCATTTCTCCATCCATGCCGGCTTCTTCCAAAAGACCCTTGAAAAAATCCACCTCTCCCAGCTCCACCTGGAATTCCGTAAGCCCTGCAGCCTTTAAAGCCCGGATGACCATGGCAAGGATCTCTCCATCCCCGTCGGCGGAATCATCTCCGATCAGCTCAGCTCCGGTCTGGCTGGCTTCCTTAAGCCTTCCCTGATAGCTGGAATTGTTGATGAAGGTCCGTTCCATATAACAGAGACGGATGGGCATATCCTCGTCCAGAAAGTATTTTGCCGCGCATCTGGCGATGGCGGGCGTCTCATCGGGACGGAGCACCAGGGTATGGTTGTCCCTGTCAAAAAATTTGAACATTTCCCTTGCCTTCACACTCCCCCGGGATTCGTTAAAGATATCAAAGAATTCAAAGGTCGGGGTCTCAATGTCCTGATACCCGCACAGGTGGAAAACATTCAACATCTTCTCCTGTACAACTGCCTTTCTCGTACATTCCACTCCATAGATATCCCGGACTCCGTCCGGCGTATGTAACAGTCTGTTTGCCATAACATCCTCCGACTTGTGCGTGTTTTCCAGCTGCAGCTGCAAAAAGAGCAGTCAAGAAAATCTCTTTCACAATTTACTGTTTTCGACCACTTTCTTGTAGTAAAGTGATAATTCGATAACGTGTAGTTAATTATAGGGGACAAATCCGGTCTTGTCAATCTCTTCCGTCCAAATCTTTCTGAATCATTTCCAGATAATGGACAAAAATATCCCTGTGGCTGTGGATCTGCCAGGTTTTGTCCACCTCCTCATAGGTAAAGCTTTTCCTGCCGCCATCCGCCATCCTTTTCCAGAAGAGCTTTAAATGTTCAAAGGGAAGGTAATAGATTTCATTTTTCTGCGTATAGGATAAAATGACAAAAGCAATGCCTCCCTGAGCTTCAAATTCTTCCATAAAGGCGATCTGGTGGGGATGGATATTCTGTAACGGAAAGGTGCATGCGGCGCATTCCTTGGCATCAAAGCATACCGGAATCCCCTGTACGGCTCCGATGTAATCCACCGTGCTTTTCTGCTCAAAATACGCCAGGGTGATGTGGCGGCTCTCCTTGTCAATGGAAATGGGGGTGATGGGAGTGGGGACTTTCTGGATCAGAGCCAGCCCCTTTTCCCGGTAGCTGTCATTGCTGCGGTTTATCAGCTCCTCCAGGGTGGAGCCTCTCAATCCTCTTGTATTCCAGGTTCCCATGGGCGCCTCCTAACTCCAGTCCCTGCAGATCCGGGCAAAGGATCCGGGCAGGGGGGCCGTAAAGGTGTTTCCGGTTAAGTAAGAAAGAGGCTCAGGCAGTTCCGGGAAAACCACCTGGAAGGAATGAAGGAGCTGGGAACTGATGCCATGGCGCGTCTTTGCCTCCTGGTTGACCTTACTGTCCCCATACTTATAATCTCCCACAATCGGGTGGCCTATGGAGGCTAAATGAGCCCGGATCTGATGGGTGCGCCCTGTGATCAGGGCAACCTTTAAAAGCGTGTATTCCCCGTTGCTGTCAACCGGCTCATACTCTGTCATGACGGGAAGGCTCCCAGACGTCTCCAGCCGGCTTACCGTCACCTGGTTGGAGGCCTCATCCTTTTTCAGAAATCCTGTGATCACCTGCCTGTCTGAAATACGTCCCTTTACCACGCACTGATAGTATTTGTGGATGCTCCGGTCTTTAAAGACTGCGGACATGAGCTGCAGCGCGGCCAGGGATTTCCCTCCCACCACCAGCCCGCTGGTGTTCCGGTCCAGGCGGTTGCAAATGGAAGGGCGGAAGCTCCTTAATTGTCCGGCGGACAGCTGGCCGCTTGAAATCAGATAATCGATCATGTACTCCACCAGGGATTCATCGGATTCCCTGGCTTTTTGAGACAGCATGCCCGCAGGCTTGTTCAACAGGAGGATGTGCTCATCCTCATATATGATGCTCAATGTGATTTTTTTAACGGAAGGAATTTTTACTTCGGAAAATTTTTCAATGGTTTCATCGGAAAGAAAAAGCCTGATCTCGTCTCCCTCTGCCAGCTTTTCCGACCCATCGCACTTCCTGCCGTTTAAGGTGATGTTCTTTTTCCTCATCATTTTATAAAGAAAGCTCTTTCCTGCAAGGTTTAAATATTTGGAGAGGAGTTTATCAAGGCGCTGGCCCGCCTCGTTTCCGGATACGGTCAACGACTGCATGATCTGCCCTTTCTCACCTGGGTAAGGCCTCTTATGAGCGGAAGGATCACGTTGTGGGGAACCAGCTTGCATAAAATCCGGAAAGTCTTTATGGTGGTTCCGTACACGGATAGGGGCCGGCCCATCATGCTGTCCCGCAGAGCCAGACGCACCACCCTGGCCGGGTCCGCCATCACGATCCGTTTGTAGAACGGGATCTGGCCGGTGGTCTCCGCCACGGTGAAAAATTCCGTCTTCACAGGTCCCGGGCAAACGGCCGTCACACAGATGCCCCTGGGTTTCAGCTCTTCATGCAGGGCTCTGCTGTAGCTTAAGACAAAGGATTTGGTGGCCGCATAGACAGCAAAATTGGGCTGGGGCAGAAAGGCCGCGGCAGACGAAAACTGAATGATGCGGCTGTTGTCGGTCATATAGGGAAGAACCATATGAGTGACCGCGCAGAGGGCTTTGCAGTTTAAGTCCAGCATGCCCGCCTCATCCGCCCTGCTTACCGAACCGGTGGCTCCGATCTTTCCATAGCCCGCCGCTCCGATCAGCCACTTCACCTCCGGCTTCTCCTCAGACAGGATCTCCTGCAATTTCCTCAAATTCTGCTCATCCGTCAAATCAAGCGGGAAGGTCCGGAGTCTGACCGGAACAAGGGGGGACAGTTCGTCCATGCGTGCCTGTCTTCTGGCAATGGCCCATATTTCCCCGATCCCGTTAAAACGGTCAGCAATCTGCATGATAAATTCTCTTCCCATGCCGGAAGATGCACCTGTTACAATCGCAATCTTCATATTGATCCCTTCTTTTCTTTTTTAGTTTGATTTATTTTTTCCCTGCTTTTTTGTGGACATTACGAATGGTCTTTTTTCTGTGTTCCCGCCGGCCATCTCCTGCCGGCGTTTCCGTTCTTTTTTTGCTGCCGTGATTTTTTACCGCCTTAGGGTCTGAAAGACCGGCCCCGGTCCTGGGCCGGATCAGGCATTTCCTGTCATATCCGATCAGGTCGGTCCTGCCTGCCAGTTTCAGAGCTTCCAGGACCAGGTCATAATTTTTCGGATTCCGGTACTGGATCAGCGCTCTCTGCATGGCCTTTTCGTGAGGATTGACAGGCACATAAACTTTTTCCATGGTGCGGGGATCGTATCCGGTGTAATACATGCAGGTGGATATGGTGGAGGGCGTCGGATAAAAGTCCTGTACCTGTTCCGGCATATATCCCAGATCCCGTAAATATTCCGAAAGCTCAATGGCTTCCGTCAGGCCGGAACCCGGATGGGAAGACATCAGATAAGGCACCAGGAACTGTTTCATGCCGAGCTGTCCGTTCATCTCGTTATATTCCTTCACAAACCGGCGGTATACCTCATTTTTAGGTTTTCCCATTCGGATAAGCACATTGTCCGCCACATGTTCCGGCGCCACCTTTAACTGCCCGCTGACATGGTACTGGCAAAGCTCCTTCAAAAACTTTTTTTCCTTATCCGCCAGCACATAATCAAACCGGATGCCGGAGCGGATAAACACCTTTTTTACCTTTGGAAGGCTTCTTAATTTTTTAAGCAGACGGATATAGTCGGTGTGGTCCGCTCTTAAGTTCTTACACGGCTCGGGAAACAGGCACTGGCGGTTGGGACAGGCTCCCTTTGTCATCTGTTTCTCGCAGGCAGGCTGACGGAAATCCGCCGTGGGCCCGCCCACGTCATGGATATATCCCTTAAAGTCCGGTTCTTCAGTCAGAAGCTTTGCTTCCTCAATCAGGGACTCATGGCTTCTGGACTGGATGATCCTCCCCTGATGAAAGGTGAGGGCGCAGAAGCTGCAGGAGCCAAAACATCCCCGGTTGCTGATCAGGCTGAACTTGATCTCACGGATGGCGGGCACCCCTCCCAGCTCCTCATAGGCTGGATGATAATTCCTCATATAAGGCAGCGCATAGACCCTGTCCATTTCTTCGGGAGAAAGGGGCTTTGCAGGGGGATTCTGAACCACGAACAAATTGTCCCTGTAGGGTTCCGCCAGGCGCTTTCCCAGAAAGGGGTCCGTATTGCCGTATTGGATATAATAGCTTCTGGCATATTCCAGCTTATCCGCCTTCATGCTGTCAAAGAAGGGAAGGGTGAGGGCCCCGTATACGGATTCCAGACTGTTGGTCTTATAAACGGTGCCGTCAATAAAGGTGATATCCCTGATGTCAATTCCGCTGTTTAACGCATCCGCGATTTCCACAATGGATTTTTCTCCCATTCCATAGGAAATCAGATCCGCCTGGGAATCGATGAGGATGGAGTGCTTTAACCGGTCAGACCAGTAATCGTAATGGGCCAGCCGCCTTAAGCTGGCCTCAATGCCTCCGATGATAATGGGGGCCTTTTTATAGACCGACCGGAGCAGGTTGCAGTAGACAATGGTCGCATAGTCCGGACGCTTTCCCATCACTCCGCCCGGAGTATAGGAATCCTGCTGTCTGTGTTTTTTGGAAACAGAGTAATGGTTAACCATGGAATCCATGTTTCCGGCGGAAACCAGGAAGCCAAGGCGGGGCTCTCCCAATACCTGAATGCTTTTCGGATCCTTCCAGTCCGGCTGTGCTATGATTCCCACCTTATAGCCGTGGGCCTCCAAAAGTCTGCTGATAATGGCATGCCCGAAGGAAGGGTGGTCCACATAGGCATCACCGCTGACATAAACAAAGTCACATTGCTTCCAGCCCCTGATATTCATATCCTGCCGGCTGACGGGAAGATAATCGTGCATCATGATCTCACTCCGTTTCTGTTTAACAGCTGGTGATAGTCATAAATAAAATAATCGGCCAGCTGCCTCTTCTCCTCTTCCATTTCCTTAGAAAACGCATCGTCAATGGCACATACCGTCATTCCGGCCCGTTTTCCCGCCAGGATCCCCGCAGGGACATCCTCAAATACCAGGCAGCTGGACGGGGATACGGAAAGCTCCTTTGCCACCTTTAAATAGATATCCGGTGCCGGCTTGCCCGCGGTCACTTCGCATGCGGTCGCCACTACCTGAAAATATTGACCGATTTTCAATGATTCAATCACCACATCCACCATCTGCCTGCCATTACTGGTGGCAATTCCCGCCCGGATCCCCTCTTTTGCTATATATTCCAGGAATTCGCCGGCTCCCGGCTTAAGGGGAACGTTATTCCTGTATTTTTCAATGGACATTTCTGTCCAGACAGCCTTTATCTCATCAAGGGATTCCTTCAGCTGAAACCGCTCTTTAAAATAACATGCGGTCTCGGAAAAGCTCATCCCCTCAATTACTTTCTGTAAATCCTCCGGACAGGGCAATCCTCTGCTTCCTAAAAATTCCACATCAATGGATTTCCACATCCACATGGAATCCACCAGCGTTCCATCCAGATCAAAAATCACCGCTTTCTTTTCTTTTAACATGTTCTGCTTTTGTCTTCCTTTCCATGGGCTTTCAGTTTCCGGAGTTCTTCCCCGGAAAGGGGCCGGTACTCTCCGGGCTTTAAAGCCCCGTCTAATACAAGGCTGCCCATTGACAGCCTCTTTAAGTATACCACACGGCACCCCAGGGTTTCAAACATCCGTTTTACCTGATGAAATTTTCCTTCTCTCAGGGTCAGACGGATTTCGGATAATCCATCCCTGTCAGCGGATTTTATTATCTCTAAACAGGCGGGGAGAGTTGGTGTGCCGTCTGAAAGCACAAGCCCCTCTTCCATTTTTCTGCACGCATCCGCCGGAAGCTCTCCCTCGATCCGGACAAAGTAAACCTTATCCACATGCTTTTTAGGAGCCAGCAGACCGTGGGCCAGACTTCCGTCATTGGTGATGAGAAGAAGTCCTTCCGTATCGATGTCCAGGCGTCCCACCGGAAAAAGGTCCTTCCGCTTTCTGTCCCCAATGAGACCCACCACAGTATCATGGCGGGAATCCTGGGTGGCGGACACCACGCCTCCGGGCTTGTTCAGCATATAGTATTCAAATTTCGCATAGGATACGGAACGTCCATCCACGGATACCCGGTTCACCTCCGGATCTATTTTCCGGTCCGTTCTTTTTTCCGGAAGACCGTCTACGGAGATCCTGCCTTTTTTTGCCATTTCCTTGATCTGGCTCCTGGTTCCCTCTCCCATTTCCCCTAAGTATTTGTCAAGCCTGATTTCTTTCATCACTGCCACCGCCATCCGGGATAATATTTGTTTTTCAGGGACGGACCGGTTCCCTTGGCGAACCCTAAAGGAAATCCGTCCACACAGACCAGGCACCAGCCCTTAACAGGGCCTTCCTCTTCCTTTAAGGAGATGGTTTCTCCCTTTAAATAGCGGATCACCCTTTCATCCTTCCTTTCCCAGGAGACAGACTGCTTAAACTGCCCGGGCTTTAAAGCCATGGCAAAGGCCTGTCCCGGTTCAAAGCGGCCATTCCTCCACTCTCCCAGCAAAAGGCCGGTCCTTAAATAGCGCAGGCCTCCGGCGCCTTCGGGAAAATGTTCCGGCATATAATAAACCGCATCGTTTTTTATCCGGATGCGGGAAAGCTCCAGGGGTTTTGAGACCATGGCAAGAAATTCGGTCAGCCCGGCGGGAAGGGACGGCTGCTTTTTTGTTTCCCTCTCCAAAACCGTTTTCCTTTCTCCGTTTTCCTTCTTTTTTAACAGAGCCATAAAATGCCCCTCTCCCTTTACCCTGTGGGGAAAGAGGCGCAGGCAGCCGGACAGCCCCATTCCGTCGCTGGCTCCCTCGAAAAGAGGAAGCTTCACCAGCTCCATTTCCTTACGGTTTTCCAGGACCCAGCGGATGACGGTTTCGTTCTCGCACAGGGAAAAGGTGCAGGTGGAATACAAAAGAAGTCCGCCGGGAACCAGCATGTCTGCCGCCTGGCCCATTATTTCTTTTTGTATTCCGGCATAATATTCCGGACCGTGCTCCTCATAGCTTTTTATCATGTCCCCATCCTTGCGGAACATTCCCTCCCCGGAACAGGGAGCATCCACCAGAATCTTGTCAAAGAATTCACCAAAGGTCTCTTTCAGTTTTCCCGGATCTTCGCTGGTGACACAAATATTTTCAATTCCCCACAGCTCTAAGTTCTTAAGGAGTGCCTTTGCCCTTGAATTGCTGATGTCATTGGCAACCAGAAGCCCTTCTCCTTTCAGCTTTATACCGAGCTCCGTGCTTTTCCCTCCCGGCGCCGCGCATAAATCAAGGACCTTGTCTCCTGGTGTGACAGGGAGGAGGTTTGCCGGCGTCATGGCGCTGGGTTCCTGTAAATAGTAAAGCCCGGCATAATAATAAGGATTCTTTGCCGGGCGGTCCTCCCCGTTATAATAAAATCCGTTATAGATCCAGGGAACAGGGCTGAGCGAAAACGCCGCCAGTCCAGTAAATTCCTCCGGAGAGATTTTAAGGGTGTTGACCCGAAGCCCGTAGTGCCGCTCCTCTTCAAAGCTCTTTAAATATGCCTGATATTCTTCTTCTCCCAGCAAGTCTTTCATTCTGTTTGAAAATTCTTCCGAAATCCTGATTTCTTTCACGTTTTTGCTCCTGTATTCTATCTATGTAAGCAATCTTAATATACTAATAAGAATATTTCAACCGGTATTTTTCCAGATATTTGAGGACCCAGTAAGGATTCACGCTCATCTCATCCATATGGTCGGTTTTTAAGTATATTCCCACATGGAGATGAACATCAAAGTTCCCGGTGGTTCCTTCTATTTCACTGTAGCCGGTATCTCCCATGAATCCCAATAGCTCTCCGGCCTTCACAGGATCCCCTTCCTTCCACTCCCTGCTGTAGCCGTAAAGGTGGGCATAGTAGAGGTATGCGCCGCCGGGAGCGCGGATCCCCATGCGCCAGCCGCCCTTTTCCAGCCAGCCCACTTTTTCCACCACTCCGCCGCTCATGCTTACCACAGGATAATATCCTCTGGAACGTTCGGTGCCCATGATGTCACAGCCTTCATGCCCCCGTTCCCCTCCGTAGGTCCGGGTATCCATCCAGCCGTTCTGATAGGTGACGTCCGGAGAATCGGGGTTGACATTGTAAGGGATGGGAAAAAACTTCAAATCCTTTAAGATCATTTCATATGCCTGCTTCAGCTTCCTGTATTCTGCGGGCTTTACTTTCATGAGCCTGTCTGTATGGTATTCCCCGTCTTTGACACCGGTTAAGTCGTACTGGTGTTCTATCATCAGGGAAGTCAGCGCCCCGTAATCTATGGAGTCCCATTCCGCCACCATTTTACCGAGTTCCAGGCTTCTGAAGTCATCGCTTTCCCAGGTGTATGCATCAAGCTGGTAAAAGGTAGGATTATTGTACAGATAGTCGATCATGGTCACATGGAAAACGGAAAGGATAAGAATGAAAAAAAGAATCACCATCATATCAGTCATGCCTTTTCATATAATTGTATAAAACAATCTATTCAGGTGTATATGAAAAAATCCGTTTTCCGCCTGCTTTCCGTAGCCGCTCTCATTCTGCTCCTGCTTCAGCCTTCCACAGCCTTCACCGGGGCCAGAAACGGACTGGTCCTCTGGGGATCCGTGGTGGTGCCGACCCTGCTTCCCTTTATGATCTGTTCCAACGTCATCGTAAGCCTGAATGCGATCCATATTCTGATTTTCCCGGTGAGGCGGCTGCTTCACCAGTTTATGTGCCTCTCTGACGCGGGAAGCTATACCCTGATTTCCGGCCTTCTCTGCGGTTATCCCATGGGAGCCAGAAACTGCAGTGACTTCATGGATAAAGACAGGATCTCCGAAAAGGAGGGCAGATATCTTTTGGCCATCTGCAACCACCCCAGCCCTATGTTCCTGCTGGGATATGCGGCTTCCGGCCTTCCGCCTTCCGTGCCGGTCTGGCTCCTCCTCGCTTCCGTTTACTTACCCATCCTTCCGGTCTCCTGGGCCGCACGGAATTTCTATGGAATTAAGGGGCCCTCCCGCTCCCTTCCGGTCACCCTTAAATCCGCCCAGTCCTTTGATGACAGTCTGATGGACTCCTGTGAGGTCATGGTGAAAATCGGGGGATACATCATGCTGTTTTCCATTCTGGCCCTGTACATAACAAAGCTTCCCATAAACGTTCCGGAACAGAAGGCGGTGATCCTGGGATTTGTGGAAATCACCACCGGGATCAAGGCTGTTTCAGAAGCATTCTCCGGCGCCGCCGGGGGATTATGGATCGGAGCAGTCACCGCTTTCGGCGGCCTTTCCGGCATCTTTCAGACAAAGAGCGTTATAAAAAATGCCGGATTATCCATCCGGCACTATGTAGCTTGGAAAGCCATTCACAGCTTCCTCACCATCATCCTTTTTATTCTGCTGTCCCGCTTCCATCTTCTCCTGCCGTCGGCATGACCGCACCGGTCAGCTCCTGACGGTTGGAGGAAACGATATCATAACTTGACTGCATGGAGGTCATAAATGCGTCAAAGCGGCCCTGGGCGCCTTCCATGGAGTGGCTGATTATGGTCTGAAGACTTTTTAACATGTCATCGGTGTACTGAACGGAACTCTGTCTGATCCCGTTGGCATCCTCCACCGCCTTTTCCACGATCTGCTGGGCCTGCTGGTTGGCCTGCTCGATGATATCATTGGCCTGGGCATATGCTTTCTGCATGATCTCATGTTCATTGACCAGTTCATTGGTCTGGGCATTGGCCTGGGCCAGTATGGAATCCGCCTGCTGCCGGGCTTCATTCATAATGGCATCCCGGTTGCTGATGATCTTCTGATACTGTTTGATCTCATCCGGTATGCGCAGGCGCAGTTCCACCAAAAGCTCCTCCAATTCATCTCTGTTGACCACGATCTTGCTGTTGGAGAGGGGCTGGTACTTGCAGCTGTCAATGTATTCTTCAATTTCGCCGATTAACTGTTCAATTCTGCTCATCATAATACGAACACTCCTTACCCTTATTTCATTCTATCTTCCATCTTCTTCATTACACGTTCAGCAATGCCGTCAGGCACAAACGCGTTTATCTCTCCGCCATAGGCGGCAATCTCCTTCACGATGCTGGAACTCAAGTAAGAATATTTTAAATTTGTCGTCAAAAACACAGTGTCTATTTCCGGGGCTATGACCCGGTTTGTCTGCGCGATCTGCAATTCATATTCAAAATCCGTTACAGCGCGAAGCCCGCGGATTACCGCATCCGCCTGATTAGCTCGTACAAAATCAACCAGAAGCCCGCCAAAGGATTTGACTTCCACATTGGAAAATTCTTTGGTAAGGCTCTTTAACATATTAACACGTTCTTCTACAGAAAACAACGGCGTTTTTGAAATATTATTCAAAACTCCGATGATCAGATGATCTGACATCCTGGCGGACCGTTCAATGATATCAAGATGGCCCAGGGTCACCGGATCAAAGCTTCCCGGATATACTGCTTTTCTCATATTGTTTCTTCCTTTTTTACAAAGACGTGTTTATTCGTCTTATATATTTTTTCTTTTATTGTCTCATATCCCATGGAATCCAGATAGTCGAAGGAGGTTTTTAATGAAGCTTCTATAATGATGGTGGTATCTTCATCGGTCAGCCGGGATTTTGCCAGATATTCCAGAACCTGCTTTTCCCATTCCTGGTTATAGGGAGGATCCAGGAACACATAATGAAACAGATATTCCTTTCCTTCCAGTCTGCGAAGCCCTGTCATGACATCGCAGTTCATCACAATGGCATCCTCCTCAAGCTTTGTGGTCTTTAAGTTCTCCCGGATGCATTCCGCCGCCCCGGAGTTCTGATCGATCATGACCGCCAGCCTGGCTCCCCGGCTCAGCGCCTCAATCCCGATGGCCCCGCTGCCGGAAAACAGATCCAGAAAACAGCAGCCCGGCATGTCCCCATTGATCATATTAAAAAGAGTTTCCTTAATTCTATCTGTCGTAGGCCTGGTATCCTGCCCGTCTATGGTCTTTAAAATAAGCCTTTTGGCCTTCCCGGCTATTACTCTCATAAGAAATCCTCACTTTGTTTTTCCAAATCATTATAGTATGAATCAAGAATATATACAACTGATTTTTCACGCCAGCCATGAGACATGCGAAAAAAATGAGAAGGGAGCCTGCGTTGTGCCCGCACAAAAGCAGGCTCCCTTCTCATTTTTTTCATAGGGCGAAGCCCGTGACCGAGATGGAGCGAAGCGCAATCGAGGTCCATGTCGGAGCCGCTCCCCCCTTCATCCCCAAACTCCCTATTCATCCCCAAACTCCCTATTCATCCCCAAGCCCCCCCCCCTCATCCCCATGCCTCACATCTCCCATCCCCCCCCCCCACAAAGAAAAGAGCCGCAGCCCCCCGAACTAAATATCAGTTCCAAAGCTGCAGCTCCTCTTTTCTTTTTTTTACAGATTATTTACCTGCCATCTGTCTTTCCTGGGCTTCGATCATCTTCTTAACCATATAGCCACCTACGGAACCATTCTGAGCGGAAGTTAAGTTACCGTTATAACCATTCGTTAACGGAACACCGATCTCGCTGGCTACTTCCATTTTGAAACGATCCAATGCTTCTTTTGCTTCTGGTACATTTGTAGTGTTAGATTTTCCTGACATAATGATATGCCTCCTTTTCATCTATTCACCATGTTTTTTAAATAATTCATGGTGTGTTTTGTGCTACACTCATATTATGGCAATATCAGAATGAAATACACTAGAAGGTTTTTCGTAAAATGTCATTTTTTAGAAAAATATCCAGACCTCATAATTACTCTCAATCGGTCTCTAAAATCTTCTCAATATTCGTCTTAACGAGCTGGAAAGCCACCTCATTCATGCCGCTGTTGATAATAACATCTGCCATGGGTTTTGTGGGCTCCACATATAAATAATGCATGGGCTTCACCGTAGTGAGATACTGCTCCACAACTCCGTCAATGTCTCTGCCCCGTTCCTTCACATCCCGGATGACCCGGCGAAGGATCCGTTCATCCGCATCCGCTTCCACGAAAATTTTAATATCGAACATATTTCTCAAACGTTCATCTGCAAAAACCAGAATTCCTTCCACCAGAATAACTTTTTTCGGCGCAATCTTTACAACCCTGCCGGACCGGTTATGCTGGGAATAATCATATACAGGACACTGGATCTCCTTTCCCTCCCGGAGCAGCCGGAGCTGTTTCAGCAGAAGTTCTGTCTCAAATGCCTCCGGATGGTCATAATTCATCTTCTTTCGTTCTTCAAAGGGGATCCCATCCTGTTTTTTATAATAATTATCATGATAGAGAACTGCAATATCATCACAAAACGCTTCTTTCAGCCGGTTGGTAAAGGTCGATTTTCCTGAACCGGTTCCTCCGGCAATTCCTATTAACACACACTTCATCCTCTGCATTCCTCCGCTCATCCATACCTGCTGAAAGCTGATTGACCCATTTTATTTTTTCAGCTCCCAGCGCTTATAAACCGCCCTTATTTCGTCTTTCAAACACACAATCCGTATTTTAACAGAATTTTAGGTCTAATTCAATTCCTTTTAAGTACTTTATCAGGAACGAAAACAAGGTTCAGCCCCAGTAAAGAGCTGAACCTTGTTTCTTCTTAATAATATACAGTTGTTCCGTCATATACGGAAGGTTTGTGTTTCAATGCATTGTAGTAATTTGCAAAAGTGACCGTCATATACGGATATACATAGATGAGGGCCAGCCCGCAGGTGGCGAAAATCAAAAGCTGCCATAAAATAAATGATAATTCCAGTACAAAGTATTCCCACTTATGGCCTTCCATCATTTCCTTGCTTTCCCGTATGCACTGCATCACACCCTTATCAGGATCCTCAACCATGATAAAAATGGACTGTGAGTAGCGGTAAGCGGCGATTATGCCCGGTATGATCAAAAGCAG
Source organism: Lachnospiraceae bacterium 54-53 (assembly GCA_041223105.1). GTDB lineage: Bacteria > Bacillota > Clostridia > Lachnospirales > Lachnospiraceae > Lacrimispora. Next base: position 368,084 of record JBCLPO010000001.1, on the reverse strand, counting down.
GGCCCATAACAGGATAAACAGTGTGGACAAAAAGACCAGTCCCAATGCTTTCAACAAATACTTAACCGGTGAAAACAAATCCCCGTATGACATGGAATGGTCCCGGTTTGCGACCTTTAAACAGTAAGAATAATATCCGAATTGGATGATGGTGCTCAGTACAAAGTAAATAATAAAGAAAATAATGCTGCTGACTGCAAAAGCTCTCATCTGGTCCGGGGATCCAAAGCCGCCGTTGTCCAGCAGTTCTTCCCATGTATCCAGAAAAAACTCCACTGCGGAAAATACGACGGTAATGACCCCGAATATCAGGGTTACGATATAGGGACTCACAATGGCTTCCCTCATCGCATATTTAGCATCTGTTTTCAAAGCTTCTCTGCTCATGACAATCCTCCGGTTTCCTTGCTGTGCTGATTTGATGTAAAAAAGTTTTATTACAGATTCAGTTTATCGTAGCTTTTTTCCAGGTATTCCTGCAGCTTGTTCCGAAGCTCCCGGTGCTCCTCTTTTTCCAGCTCCGGATCTTCATGAAACAGCCGTTTTACCTCATCGGAAACTGTCTTTAAAAGGCCGGCATCCGTAAAAATATCCCCCAGCTTGAATTCCAGATCGCCGCTCTGGCGGATTCCGAAAATATCGCCGGGTCCCCTGAGCTTTAAATCCTCTGATGCGATAAAAAAGCCGTCATTGGATTTATTTAAGATATCCAGCCGCTCCATGGTTTCCTCCTGGTCCGATCCATTGACCATAATGCAGTATGACTGGTGTTTTCCACGCCCTACACGGCCTCTGAGCTGGTGAAGCTGAGCCAGCCCGAAGCGCTCCGCATTCTCGATCATCATGACCGTTGCATTGGGAACGTTCACTCCCACTTCAATGACCGTGGTGGAAACCAGAACCTGGATATGGCCGGCCGCAAACTGCTCCATGATCCCGTTTTTTTCCCTGGGTTTCATCTTTCCGTGAAGATATTCCACGGAAACTCCGGGAAGGGCTTCCCGCAGGATCTTCGTGTAATCCACCACATTTTCCGCTTCGATCATTTCACTGGCTTCCACCATGGGGCAGATCACATAGGACTGGCGGCCGTCAGCCACCTCTTTTCGGATGAAATCATAAGCCTGGTTCCTGTAACCGGCATCCACCACACAGTTTTTTATGGGAAGGCGGTTGGCAGGCAGCTCGTCGATCACGGAGATATCTAAGTCCCCGTAAATGATAATGGCCAGGGTACGGGGGATGGGAGTGGCGCTCATTACCAGCACATGGGGCTCTTCTCCTTTTTTTCCCAGCATTTCCCGCTGCCCCACGCCGAACCGGTGCTGCTCATCGGTAATTACCAGGGCGAGCTCGTCATATACCACCTTCTCCTGGATCAGGGCGTGAGTTCCCACAATGATATCCGCTTCGTGGGAAGCGATCTTCCCGTATGCCAGCTTTTTTTCCTTTGCCGTCATGGAGCCGGTGACAAGTATGGGCTTTTTATCGATGCGGTGTTCTGTAAACAGCTCTGTGATCGACTCGAAATGCTGCTTTGCCAGCACCTCGGTGGGCACCATAAGAGCTCCCTGATATCCGTTGCAGGCGGCTTGGAGAAGGGCAAGAATGGCAATGATGGTCTTGCCTGAGCCCACGTCCCCCTGGATCAGACGGTTCATCACCCCCCCGCTTCCCAGATCCTCATATACTTCGGAAAGAACCTTCTGCTGGGCTTTTGTCAGGGAGTAGGGAAGACTTGTTTTTAAAGCTTCCGCCTCAGGAGACAGCCGCAGCCTGTATGCGCTTGCCTTATCTTCCCTCCGTTCCTTTAAACGCCGCACCGCCATGAGGAAGAGAAAAAACTCGTCAAATACCAGCCTTTTTCTGGCAAATAAAAGTTCTTTCCGGTCTGACGGAAAATGAATATGTTCAACTGCAAAGTTATATTCCGCCAACTCATGCTTTTTTCGTAAATCCGCAGGCATATGATCCCGGACCATCCGGCGTACATCCAGGGCCTGTTTTTCGGCCCTTACAATTGTTTTGTTGCTCAGCCCTTTTGTCTGTCCGTAAATGGGCTGCATGGAATGCACCACCTGTTCATAGGCTTCCGCCGTGAACACCTCCGGCTGTTCCATGGTGAGGCGGCCTTTTTTCTTCACCACCCGTCCCCGGAAAACGGCACGCATGCCGGCTTTTAAGGTGGAATGAAGATAGGGCATGTTGTACCAGGTCAGCAAAAGGGCCCCTGAGGCATCCTTTAAGGTGGCTGTTATGACCTGGATATGACTGTAGCGCTTGACATCCGGAGTTTTAAAGAGCATCCCGGCCACCGTCATTACCCGGTCGGGTTTTAAATCTCCAATGGGCGAAGGCTCCTCATAAGTATCATACGCCCTTGGATAGTATTCCAGAAGGTCGTCTATGGTCAGAACCCCGACCTTCTGAAATAATTTTCCCGTCTTTTCTCCAATGCCCTTCAATGAATCAATGGGTTCCCGGTTCATGGGTACATTTACCTCCTGTCTTTGAGCCTGTACAAAAAAAACGGACAGACGGGACCTCGTCTGCCCGGGGAAAAATACCGGCTGCTCTTTTATTCTACGGATATCAGATAGTAATAAATGGGCTGTCCGCCTGCATGAAGCTCCACTTCACAGCCGGAAAACAGTTCCTGGGCCTTTTCTTTTAATTCCTCGGCATCCTCTTTGCTTATCTCGTTTCCGTAATAAACGGTCACTAATTCAGAGGCTTCCTCTACCATGGACTTCAAGGCTTCCAGCACCGTTTCCTCAATTTCTTTTCCTACGGCCAGGATCCCGTTATCGCCCAATGCCATGATATCGCCCTGCCGGATCTCAATATCATCGATGGTGGTATTGCGCACCGCGTACGTAATCTGGCCTGTTTTTACATGCTGCATCTCTTCCGTCATGATTTTTTCGTTATCTTCAGGAGAAAGATCCGGAGCGAAATTAATGATGGCGGTGATTCCCTGGGGGATGGTCTTTGAAGGGATGACAATCACCTTTTTGTTTTCAGTCAGGCTTTTGGCCTGTTCGGCCGCCAGGATGATGTTTTTATTGTTCGGCAGAATATAAATGGTGTCGGCATTCACCCGGTCAATGGCGTTTAACATGTCTTCCGTGCTGGGGTTCATGGTCTGGCCGCCCTGGATCAGGAAATCCGCGCCGATTCCGCGGAAAATTTCGTCCAGGCCTTCTCCGGCGGATACGGAAATGAAGCCATAAGGCTTTCTGGGGCCCGCCTTTCTTTCTTCCTCGGCCTTTTGCTGGGCCGCCAGCTTTTCCGATTCCTTGATCAGCTTTTCATGATGCTCTTCCCTCATGTTGTCGATCTTCATACGGGATAAGGAACCGTATGTGAGCGCCTTTTGTATTGCAAGTCCCGGATCATTGGTATGGACATGGACCTTTACCATGTCATCGTCGGAAACCACAACCAGGGAATCGCCGATGGATTCCAGATAGTTTTTGAATTCATGCTCCGTCTTATCGTCATAGGGCTTCTCCAGATTGACGATGAATTCGGTGCAGTATCCGAATTTGATATCAACCTCTTTAAGACTTCTCTCATGGACTGCGGATACGGACGGGACTGCGCCTTCGCCCAGGGCGGAAAGGTCCACTTCCTTACCCGTCAGTCCGTCAAACGCGCCCTTCATTACCTGCATAAGGCCCTGTCCGCCGGAATCCACAACTCCGGCCTGCTTCAGTACGGGAAGCATCTCCGGCGTCTGGCTCAATACGCAATCGCCGTGCTCAATCACTTTCCTGCAGAATTCGATCACATCTTCTGTTTCCGTTACCAGTTCCGCCGCTTTTTCAGCCATTCCTCTGGCTACGGTGAGAATGGTTCCCTCTTTTGGCTTCATGACCGCTTTATAGGCAGTTTCCGCAGCCCTTACAAAGGAATTTGCCAAAACAGTGGTGGTCACCCGGTCTACGGTTGCGATTTCCTTGGTGAATCCACGGAACAGCTGGGATAAAATAACACCGGAGTTGCCTCTGGCTCCTCTTAAAGAACCGGAAGAAATGGCCTTGGCCAGGGCTTCCATGGTAGGATTTTCAATGGCGGCCACTTCTTTGGCCGCCGACATGATCGTCATAGTCATGTTTGTTCCGGTATCTCCATCCGGCACCGGAAACACATTGAGCTCATTGATCCATTCCTTTTTTGCTTCCAGTCCTTTTGCACCTGCCAGAAATGCCTTCTGAAGCATTTCTGCGTCTATATACTTCATACCCACAGGTAGTTTCCTCCTTAATCAATCACTCTTACGCCTTCGACAAAGATGTTAATCTTATCTACCGTCATACCGGTGAATTCTTCTACTTTGTATTTCACACTTTCAATCAGATTATCAGCCACCGCAGAGATGCTGATCCCATATGCCACGATCACATGAAAATCGATGGTGATGTGGTTGTCCTGTATATTCACATTGATCCCGTGAGTCAGGCCTTCCCGTTTCAAAAGCTTAACGAGACCGTCTTTCATGCTGACAGCCGCCATGCCGACAATACCAAAGCATTCCACCGCGGTGGTTCCGGCATACATGGCGATAACATCAGGGCTTACCTGGATTTCGCCCAGTTTATTATTGATATAACCCTTCATAGTCTTTACCTCCGTTCTTTCTGTCTGTTTTAATTATACATGATTTTTCCAAAAAAAGAAACAAATTTTTATTTTTCACTTGCAAATCAGCGTGTTTTCTGTTATCATACACTTGTTGTGGATTTTTAAATCATGGAAATCCAAGTAGCTTTTAAGGAGGTGCAATCATGGCTAAATGTGCAATTTGTGAAAAAGCTGCTCACTTTGGAAATGCAGTGAGCCATTCCCATAGAAGATCCAACAAGATATGGAAAGCAAATGTAAAGTCCGTTAAAGTAAAAGTTAATGGCGGCGCGAAGAAGATGTACGTATGTACTTCCTGCTTAAGATCCGGATTAGTTGAAAGAGCTTAATCGAAGGAAACTCCTGGCTGAGATCAGTCAGGAGTATTTTTTTGTTTTTTCACGGGCCTCGTCCTTATGGAAAGGCGGGCCCGGCAATATTCAGTGGAAATGCTCTTTCAGCAGCAGAACAGGTTATACCCCAGTACCAGACATCCAATAATGAACAGAATCGTAACGATCGTTGCCGGGATAAAAAGCAGGACTGCCATGCCCGCTCCAAAGCAGAACAGCATAAGTCCGCACACTCTTCTCATATCATCCCTCAATCCCTTCAGACTATATGACATCCTATGCGGCTTATCCCTTTTTTATTCTTCCGCTTTCTCCTTCTCCATGCCGGCGGCCATTTCCTCCGCCACCTTTATGGCTTCCGGAGATACTTCCTTTGTACCGCCTGTAAATTTATTGACAAAATCCGGAACCATGTCCAGAATTTTCGTCACGGCATCCTGCTGTTTGATGTTTACCAGCTTGGTCACTCCATTCTGAATGATTAAAACTGCACTGGGACTCATCTTTGCATGCATGCCGCCTGCTCCGTTCTGTTTTGCATTTTCCGCAAAGGAACCGGCAGCCATGCCGCAGGTCACATCCACCAAAGGCAGAATGATCGTATCATCCACCTTTACCGCATCTCCCACTACGGTTTTTGTCGCTACAAAAGCATCCATTCCCTTAAACAGCGCCTCTACCGTAGATGTAAAATAATTCTCTGCCATGAAAGCAATTTCCTCCTTTATCGAAGCCATCTCTTTAACAGGATCCTGAAGTTCTTATTTAACAGCATCCGGATTCCGATGAGAAGAATCGTTCCCAAACGGACCCTGCCCCGGAAGGTTCCTTCCGCAGTAAATACGGACCGGTCAAAAAACGGGTATATGTTCAGGTACTTATGGCAGAACGGATAAATTACGCTCGCATACATCAGCACCTGACCGGTTAAAGACGGGTCATCAAAGCCGAAGGTAATATTCCCTTTTCCCCTGCGGGGAAGAATATGGCGGATCAGTTTTTTCGTCTCTCTGAAAAGCAGCTTACCCGTTTTCTGATTATCCTTATCGGAAACCCATGCATATATTTCATCTTTTTTCTCTTTGGCCGTTTTCAGTGTATCACAGATCCTCAGGAAAAAAAACTTAAGTTTTAATAAAACGGTCAGAGCCCTTTCCTTAAGCTTTAATATCCAAAGACCCAATCCTGATTTCTTCGCCTTTTTTGTTTTTTCCTCCGGGGGCGGGAGCTTTACTTTTGGCTTCTTTAATATCTCCTCTTTTATTTCATGCACATCCCGAAGAACCTCTGGTTCCTTTATTTCCATGGCCTGAACCATGATTTCTTCCGCCTCGTGAATTTCTTCATTGATCTTTTTCGGCTTTAAAATGCGAAAGCCAAAGAGACGTACGGCTGCAGTTATATCTTCCTCATAGGAAACCGTTACGGAAAGGATATGTAGCAGCCAGGAAAACCTTACATTTCCCTTCAGTTTTCCGTAATAGGACCCCTTTGCCTGATACCGGACCGGAACAAAGAGCACCAGCAGGACCGCAGCAAAGAGAAGGCCTAAAATAACAAGAGCCAGTAGTCCTAAAATTTTCAAAACAAATAAAATTATATGAAGCATGAACACCTCACACCTTACCGGCTTCCTCTCCCATAAAAGCAGGCAGATCAAAGCCTCCAGTTTTCCGGTACATATCGTCAACGATGCGCCCGGCTACCTCCAGAGCTTCCTGATAACCGGATGCAATGCCCATGATGAGGAAATCTTCATCCCGGTAAAAAGGCAGCAAAAGCACTGTCGCAGGGTAGATATCAAGTATATTATTCCCATTCGAAGCGGGTGTAATCACATAAATCCCGGGCTGGGGCTTTGATCTGCGGATCCCGCGAATGATCCGGAAGCGTTTTTTTTCCGCTTTTTCCCCTGTGTATAAACGGTCAAACCAGCTTATTTTCATAATCCATCAGCTCTTCCAACAATTCCTTGCAAGTTTCTTTTTCCTCTTCGTCCAGACAGCTTTCCAGACTTCCTCTGATGTATGCTCCTATGTCGTCAATGGAATTAAAAAAGACGGGAAGGTCCGATAAGACCTTGGCCATAATGGCCCGGACCACCGGCCTGGAAACGTCCGAGAAAATCCCATCCAGTTCCTTAAAATACGCCTCTGCCGTTTCTTCCAGGCAGCGGCGGTCAACAGCAGCTTCTTTCCCCGCCAGGGTTCTCTCCGGTCCGGTTCCCGGCTTTTTTAGTTCCATGAAGCTGCTTCCCGATAAAAGCCGGTCAATATTGACTGCTTTCACATAATCGGGATCTTCGTTCAGTGCGTCGTTTTCTTCGGGAAGCTCTGTCTTTAAATAACGGTCGAAGCATGCTTCCTGCCTGCCCTCCAGCCTGGTGAGCTTATCAAAGAAAGCTTCATTGGCAGGAGTATAATCCTCTTTGCGAAATTTTTCAAGGACCTCTCTCACCATGGAATTGTAAAGCTCTTCTTCCTTTACATCAACAACCGCTTCCGGACGGGCAAGTACCAGGACACAGAGATCGTTGACGATCTCCTGAAGCATCACATAATGTCCTGATTCACTCATAAGGTCATCGCTGACAAGCATGAGTCTGGCAGATGCCTCTTCATAGCTCTCCGGAGTCATGCCGCGGATATCCATATGCTTAAGCTGTTCTAAAAACTCGTAAAAATCTTTGTGCCCTTCCCTTAAATCCGCCGGAAGCTTTGCCATGGATTCCGTGCGAAGGGTATACATCATGTCCTGAAGGTTTTCCTTAGGTGAGCCGATATAAACAGACAGTCCCTCCATGACCAGGCCGAAAAACTTCTGTCTGGTCAAACGGACCGGAAGCTGACCGATGATCTGGCTGATTCTGTCGTTCATGACAGCCCTTTCCCCGGTATCCGTTATAAACTCCATCAGGCGCTTCACAAATCCCTCATCAGCGATTCCGGTTGGGGGAAGGATTCTGAATTTACGTTCCAGACGGTTTAATACGTACTCGTAGATCTGGAAGCAGTCGGTATAAGAAGTCAGGACCTCCACCTCATGAATGATGTCATCTCTCAGCTCCAGCAGCCCCGCTTTTGCATCTTTTCCGGAAAAGTGGTCCTCCATCAGACGGTTGAGCCGCCGGCAGCGAGCGGTAACACCTTCCGAAACAGCTGCTGTCTCCGCCATCATTTCAAATAAAGTGTAATAGTTCAGTACCAGCCTTACATAGGAGTACTGGTAAGCTGCGGTCATCTGCTTTTTTAATAAACGGGTATCCACCTTGATTTCCTCCTGGAAGATTAATTGTAATTGGCCAGAATGGAACGGCGCAGCAGGTCCAGAGCCTTTACCACGGATTGTTCCCTGATCTTTTCCCGGTTCCCTTTGAACTGATATTTTTCCACCTTAACCTTATCCTTCATATAGCAGGCAATATAAACGAGTCCTACGGGCTTTTCCCCTTCCGCATCAGGTCCCGCAATGCCGGTTACGGCGATGCAGACATCCGAATCCGTATGGAACACACCTCCGGTTGCCATCTCCTTGGCTGTCTGTTCGCTGACAGCACCATATTTTTTTAAGGTACTTTTGTTCACGTCAAGAAGCTTTCTTTTGGCCTTGTTGGAATAGGTGATAAAACCCTCCCGGAACACCCCGGATGCCCCCGGCACATTGACCAGTCTCCCCGCAATCAGGCCTCCGGTACAGGATTCAGCCGTAGTCACTGTCAGCTCATGTTTTTTGAGAAGCCGGACCACCGTCATTTCAAGGGTCTCCTCTTCCCTGGTGGTATAGATATCATCTCCGAAACGGTTCTTGATTTCCTTTACCACCGGCTTTAAAAGATCCCTGGCTTCTTCTTCGCCTGAGGCTCTTGCCGTAACTCTCAAATGCACCTCAGCCGTCTTCGCATAGGTAGCTATGGTCGGATTGGACTGTCCGTCAATTAAGTCCAGAAGCTTATTCTCCACCTGGCTCTCCCCGTGTCCGCAGATCTTGATCATCTGGGAACGGATCACTTCCGGCTGAAGCTTCTGCAGATACGGAAATACCTGATTTACAAATAAAGGCTTCAGTTCATTGGGAGGTCCGGGAAGCAGGATGGCCGCTTTTCCGTCTTTCTCCAGGATCAGCCCGGGTGCTGTCCCATTGTCATTGTCAAGAACCGCCGCCCCATGGGGAACAAGAGCCTGCTTCCAGTTATTGTCCGGGATTTCCTTATAAATGCTGTTTTTAAAATAATCTTTGATCCGTTCTTTTGTATGGGCATCCTCTTCCAGGGAAAATCCCATCACTTCCGCGCAGACTTCTTTTGTCAGATCATCCTCCGTGGGTCCCAGCCCTCCGGTCAGAATAACAACATCGGAACGCTTTAAGGCAGTCTCAAACACCTGGGCCAACCGTTCCTTATTGTCTCCCACCGTTACCTGATGGTACATGGAAAGTCCCAGTAGAGCACATTTTTCCGCCAGGTACTGGGTGTTGGTGTTAACGATATTTCCAAGAAGAAGCTCCGTTCCAACCGAGATCAGTTCAGCAACCATAATTACATACTCCCTTCCGTAAGAACACGATGATTTTTTATGATATAATCCGCCAGTGAAACCACCGTCAATATGGCGGCAATCCAGACAAATATCGTTGTAAGAAGCGACAATGCGGGAATATCAAGGATCAGAAGAACCGACATGATCATCTGGGAGACTGTTTTAAACTTCCCCCAATAGCTGGCGGCGATCACGACTCCGTTATCAGAGGCCACCAGGCGGAAGCCGCTGATGATAAATTCCCGGCTTATGATCAGAATGACGATCCAGGCCGGAAGCTGACCCAGTGCAGTAAAGCAGATGAGTCCGGAGCATACCAGCAGCTTATCCGCCAGCGGATCCATAAACTTGCCGAAATTGGTCACCAGGCCATATTTTCTTGCAATCTCTCCATCCAGCATGTCCGTAAAGCTGGCGACAATGAATACGGCTGCCGCAATATAACGGTATGTGGTATTGGTGCCGCCCTCAAGCAGCAGAAACAGAACAAAAAACGGAATCATGATAACCCTTAAAATCGTAAGCTTATTCGGTAAATTCATCTTCCAACTCTCCTATCAAATCATATTCCATGGCACCCGTCACACGGACCCTTGCAAAATCGCCTGACATCAGCTCGGTCCCCGTCTGAACAAAAATCATTCCATCCACACCGGGCCCATCCATGTAAGTGCGGCCCACGTAAGCGTTTTCATCGGCCACTTTCCCTTCTATCATGACCTCAAGGGATTTGCCGATCATGGACTGGGCGCGGTCAAAGGAGATCTCCTGCTGAAGCTCCATAATGGCATCCCGGCGTTCTTCCTTCACTTCCCCGGGGACCTGATCCGGAAATTCCGCAGCCGGAGTGTCCTCTTCTGCAGAGTACGCAAACACTCCCAGACGCTCAAATTCCATCTCATCCACGAATTCCATCAGCTCTTCGTGATCTTCGCCGGTTTCTCCCGGGAACCCGGAAATCAGCGTGGTGCGCAGTGCCATGTCAGGAATCTCCCTTCGAAGCTTTTCGACGATTTCCCGAAGCTGGGACTTGGAGGTCCTCCGTCCCATGCGCTTTAAAATGCGGTCACTTGCGTGCTGTATGGGAAGGTCCAGGTAATGGCAGATTTTTTCTTCTTCCTTTATGGTTTGGATCAGTTCATCCGTGATCTCCTCCGGATAACAATATTGAATGCGTATCCACTGGATTCCTGAAATGCGGCAGAGCTTTTGTAAGAGCTCCGGCAAGGACTTTCTTCCATATAAATCAACACCGTAGAGAGTGGTTTCCTGTGCGACCAGGATGAGTTCCCTGACCCCTTTGGCTGCCAGGCTTTCCGCTTCTTTTATCAGGCGCTCCATGGGCACGCTGCGGTAGCTGCCGCGCAGGGATGGTATGATACAGTAGGTGCAATGCTTGTCACACCCCTCTGCGATCTTTAAAAAGGCATAATGGCCGCCGGTTGTGAGGACCCGGTCCGTCTCCAGTTCCGGAAACCCGTCCAGGTCATGAAAGCGCTGTACATGCCCCTTTCCCTCCAGGGCCTCTCTCAATACGCCGGATATCTCGTCATAGGTGGAAGTTCCCAATATTCCGTCCACCTCGGGAATCTCATCGATGATCTCCTGTCTGTATCTCTGGGCCAGACAGCCGGCCACGATCAGCGCCTTACAGCTGCCGTCTTCCTTTCTTTGAGCCATTTCCAGAATGGTGTTGATGCTTTCCTCCTTGGCATCGCCGATAAAGCAGCAGGTATTGATCACGATCACATCCGCCTGGTATTCGTCATCGGTAAAGGTGTATCCGTCCTTATTCAAAAGGCCCAGCATCATCTCCGTGTCAACAAGATTCTTGTCGCAGCCCAGTGAAATACATAATAACTTCATGTTCCAACTCCTGTCGTTCGTTTTTACATAGAAAGGGAAAGGCCATCTCTTCCAAAAGGGAGACGGCCTTCTTCCTAATTATCGTCTTCTTCTGTGGCGTCCGCTTCGCTCAAAATCTTCACTTTGCCCTCATACAATTCTTCTACGGCAACAGAAAGCGGTTTTTTGCCAGCTCCGGGAATCTCAGTTTCCGAACCGCCGATGATCTGTCTTGCTCTCTTGGATGCAGCAATCACGATGGAATAACGGCTCTGTACCACAGGAGCCTCTCCCGGCTCTACCTCACTGTTCACTACGTTGATCAAATCTGAATAAGATGGATGTAACATCATTCATTCCCCTTTCTCATATTGAAGCTATATATTCTTTAATTCTTCCCGGATTTGGGATAAAAATGCCATATTATTGGAAGCCCTGTTATGCTGGACCTGGATCATGCGGTGCATCTCTTCCACGCAGCTGTCGATCTCATCGTTGATGAGGATATAATCATAAGCTTCCATCCCTTCCGCCTCTTCCGCGGCACGGCGGAGCCTGGCATTGATGATTTCCATATTTTCCGTGCCCCGGCCGATCAGACGGCGCTTCAGTTCATCCGCACTGGGCGGCATGACAAAGACTAAAATTGCCTCGGGAAACCGCTCCTTCACCTTTAAGGCTCCCTGGATCTCGATTTCCAGTATAACATCTTTTCCCATGTTCATCTGTTTTAAAACATACTGTCTGGGCGTTCCGTAGTAATGGTTGACATACTGGGCATATTCGATCAATGCATCCTTTTTAATCATATCCTGAAACTGTTCTTCCGTTACAAAGAAATACTCTTTGCCGTCAGTTTCTCCATCTCTGGGTTTTCTGGTCGTGGCAGAAATGGACAAGGCATAATTCTCATACCGTTTCAGAAGTTCCTTCATAATAGTTCCTTTTCCGGTTCCTGAAAAACCGGATACAACTACCAACATGCCATGCTCGTTCATGTCTGTGTTTCTCTCCCTACTCAATATTCTGAATCTGTTCCCTGACTTTTTCAATTTCGGTTTTCAGCGCAATGGCCTTATCGGAAATTTCCAGGTCATTGGCCTTGGAAAGAATGGTATTGGCTTCCCTGTTCATCTCCTGTGCGATGAAATCCAGCTTTCTGCCAACGCTTCCGCCTGCTTCCAGCTCTGTACGGGTATTTTCAATGTGGCTTCTTAAACGAACGGTTTCTTCATCCACACAAATTTTATCAGCAAAAATCGTAACCTCTGTGGCAATTCTTCCTTCATCAATGGAGGCGCTTGCCAGCAGCTCTTTTACTTTGTCCTCAAGCTTTGCCCTGTATTCCAGAAGCATTCCCGGAGACCGCTCTTCAATGAATTCCAAAAGCCCGGTCATATAGTCAAGCTTGCCGAGAAGATCATTTTTTAAATTCTCTCCCTCTGTTACTCTGGTCTCTACAAAACGTTTTGCGGCCTCCTCAATGGTCTCAGAGAGAAGCTTCCACATCTGATTCTCATCCTCCGGCACCTCATCCATGGTGAGAACTTCCGGACATTTTGCAAGGGACGATACCTTGATGTCATTGGGAATATTGAACTGCGCTTCCATTTTCGCGAAATAATCCATGTATTCAGCGGCCAGCGCGCTGTTATACTTCAGGCACAATTTGTTCTCCGTGTAATCCTCGTAGCTGATGAAAATATCAACTTTTCCACGCTGGATATAATTTTTCAACAGATTTCTGATACCGGCTTCAAAAAAATTAAACTTTTTCGGCATCTTTATGCTCAAATCCATATATCTGTGATTTACAGCCTTCATCTCGACGGAAATCTTATACTCAGCTGTGACGGTTTCATACCTTCCGAAACCTGTCATGCTCTTAATCATTACTTATGCCTCTCTTTCGCCATAGATATTATTCATTATAAGTCATAATAAAAAACAAGTCAATTGGTTTTAAATTTTACAGAACAGCGATTCTGTGCTATACTGTTCCATTATAAAGACCAATTACCGGAGGAATAAACAATGGCATTAGACGGAATTGTTATGGCAAATCTGGCGGCAGAAATGAAGAAACGGCTGGAAGGCGGTAAAATCGCAAAAATCGCACAGCCGGAAAAGGACGAACTGCTGTTTACCGTTAAAAATCAAAAAAACACTTGGAGGCTGTTGATTTCGGCCAGTGCCAGCCTCCCGCTGCTGTATTTTACAGAGACCAATAAACCGAGCCCCATGACCGCCCCCAATTTCTGCATGCTTTTAAGAAAACACATCGGAAACGGGCGCATCGTCAGGATCAGCCAGCCGGGACTGGAACGCATCCTGTGTATGGAAGTGGAACACCTGGATGAATTGGGCGACCGGCGCATAAAAAAGCTGATCATTGAGATCATGGGGAAACACAGCAACATCATCTTCTGCAACGAGGAAGACTTCATCCTGGACAGCATCAAACATATTTCCGCACAGGTGAGTTCCGTACGGGAGGTCCTGCCCGGAAGAACTTATTTTATTCCCCACACCATGGATAAAAAGGATCCTCTGACCGTTACCCGGGAGGAATTCATTGATGTGATCGGCCGCACGGCGGCTCCCGTACAAAAGGCGCTATATATGAAGCTGACCGGTTTAAGCCCCATCATGGCTCATGAGCTTTGCCATCTGGCCTCCATTGACGGAGACCACTCTGCCAATGATCTGAGCGAGCTGGAACTGGTCCACTTATTCCGTATGTTTTCCATCATGATGGATGATATAAAGCAGGGGCATTTCACCCCCAACATCGTATTTAAGAAGAAAGAGCCGGTGGAATTTGCCGCCCTGCCCTTAACCTGCTATGAGGGCGACGGATACGAGGCGGAATGCTTCGGTTCCATCAGTTCTCTTCTGGAAACCTATTATGCATCAAAAAACACCATCACAAGGATCCGGCAGAAATCCGTGGACTTGCGAAAGATCGTGCAGACTGCCCTGGAACGGAATTATAAGAAATATGATTTACAGGCAAAGCAGCTGAAGGATACGGAGAAGCGGGACAAGTTCAAGGTTTACGGAGAACTTCTAAATACCTACGGATATGAACTGACCGGCGGCGAAAAACAGTTTACCTGCCTCAACTACTATACCAATGAGGACATCACCATCCCATTGGATGATCAGTTGTCCGCAAAGGAAAACGCCCAGAAATATTTTGACAAATACAACAAGCTGAAACGCACCTTTGAAGCCGTAACAGAACAAATTGCGGAGACCAGGCAGGAAATCGACCATCTGGAATCCGTAAGCGCTGCTTTGGACATAGCTTTAAAGGAAGAGGATCTGGTACAGATCAAGGAAGAGCTCATGGAATACGGCTATATCAAACAGCGCCGCATTGGTGACAAAAAGCCAAGGATCACAAGCAAACCCTTTCATTACCTTTCAACAGACGGGTTTCATATCTATGTGGGGAAAAACAATTATCAGAACGAAGAACTGACCTTTAAGCTTGCAGGCGGCAATGACTGGTGGTTCCACGCCAAAGGGCTCCCGGGCTCCCATGTCATCGTGAAGGCTGAGGGAAAGGAACTTCCGGACAGAGTGTTTGAGGAAGCCGGAGCATTGGCCGCATACTATTCCAAAGGCCGGGAAAATGATAAGGTGGAAGTGGATTATATTCAGAAAAAACAGATCAAAAAGGTGACCGGCGCCGCACCGGGATTTGTGATTTATCACACCAACTATTCCATGGTTGCGGAACCGAAGCTGGTTTTGGAAGAATGTCTGTGAGAAAAGCAGGTGCATAGAAAAAATCTGATTTTTTCTATGCACCTGCTTATATATCACTTCGTTCTGAAGCATCCTCCAATTGATTATCAAAAAATTCAACCACAGCTTTTCTCTCCGGAACGGTTGTTATCACATTAATGAAATATTTATCCGGAATCATTGATCTTTTTCTGTACCTTGTCACAAAACTTTTCCGAGCAGAAACAATTACTGTCTTTCCTTCCGGTTTCAATAATTTTTTTAATAATTTCGTTCTTATTTGTATCAACTCCCTGCATGTTATTAATAAAGAAGATATGCAAAACTGCTTCTGCCATTGCTTCATGTCTTTATATACTTACTTAACAAGCCGCCTGTTGCTTTCGCAAAAGACGGCTTATCAGAAGAACTGAATTTTGCCTCAACAAAAAGCTCCATTCTCACATTATTATTATAGTTATAAAGCAATTTCTAAAGAGTTATTGAGTTACAATAACGGTTTAAAACTATCCACCGTTATCTTTAACTTTTATTTCACGTCCTTTTTTACTCTTTTTAATACTTCTTTCGGTATTTCTCTTTCATACATTGTTACAGGAATGCTTCTTCCTACTGAATTAAGAGAAACTTTCTCCAGTGCCTTCTGTAATCCCTTTGCAATTTTTTCTTTCATGGTTTTAATCCCCTTTCACATTAGTATTATTTCTAGGAAGCAATGTTAATACTTCCAAAGTAACCGGAAATATTATTAATTCTCTTAAATCTACACAAAAAAATGCTGCTGACATCAATATTGTCATTATGATGATAGACATTAACTTTTTTTTCTTTTTTGAAGAATCTGTAAAATAATCTAAATTTTTACTTCTGGGGGCCAGACAGGCCGTAATTATTGTATAAATAACATAGAGCATTACTGATATGGGAGCGTTAATTTTTATGAACATGCTTCCAATTAATGATAAGCTCCAAACCAGTATCATACCCAGGCCACAGCCTACATTTGATTTTGCGTGGACCCCTCCTGCCTGCAGACGAAGCACACAAAAAGATAATAAAATAACAATTGTTTCCCAGCCTTTTCCCAAAAGTAACCCTGCGGAGCCAATAAAAAATAACTTGATTACATTATCTAAAACCAATTCAAATCCATATTGAATTACTATATTCTCATCTTCACTTCTGGGATTTGCTTTATTCAGCCAGTTGCATAGTACTGTTGAAAGTCTTGATGTAACCATATCATCACCACCGTATATAATTTTATCATAAATGCAGTAACAAATATGTTTTTGCAATTTTCGTCATGTTTTTCTTCCTAAACGTCAATCGCTGGGTGTTTTAGTACAATTTCGCTTTACTTTTTCCCCTATGAATTGTAGAATATTAATACCTACAAAAAGAGGAAGCTTATATGACTTATTTTATTTATTCATTAACAGGAAGCTTGTGCAGTTATTTTTCTTGCATTAACCTACTTCCATACAAATTAACTGTAATTAAGAAAATTCTTCTGTTTGGTTACATATTTGTTATAGCCTATTATTTTAATCAATTTTTAGGGCAGGCTTGTACCTTTTTAATTTATGGAGGGATTCTGCTTCTTATTTTCTATTTCACTAAATATGACTTCTTTTGCCTGTGCTGCAATTTATTTGGATATCTGTATGCTGTAACTTTTAATTATATATTCATGTGGGTGGCTGGTCTTTTATTAAAGATGGATATGGCTGCTTTATTAACTCACAACATACTGATTGTGGCTTTTTCATGTATTTACTGTATGTTTTGCGGAATTACCACGAAATTAATCGGCTGGTATATTCATCGGATTTTAAAGCTGTCACAATATTTAACTAACAGACATTTGTTAAAGGCTATTTTTATTGACTTGTTTCTTTTAGTCTTTTTCTATATTTTAAATTTTTCCTATGGGGAACGGCTTGGATATAACTATGGAGTTATTGCTATAAACGGGATTATTTTTCTGCTATTATTTATGATCACCGTTTTTCTCATGTATTCCATCTACAAGGTAACTGTAGCGGAGCAAACTTATAAAAACCGAATGGCCCAGTTTGAAAACCTCCGCACCTATACGGAAAGATTGGAAAAGTCTTACGGTATCATGCGCAAATTCAAGCACGACTACATGAACATTTTAAGTACCATGTCAGAATTTATGAAAGAAGACGACATGAAGGGACTGAAGGAATATTACGGAGAAAAGGTCCTGCCCATCAGCCACGCATTTTCAGAATCAGACACAAAGTTGGGAGCACTGTCCAATATCAAGGACACTGCCTTAAAAAGTCTGCTTTCCTCTAAATTCATTTATGCCATGGAAACCGGAATCCAGACAGAGATAGAGCTCACGGAGCCGATCGGCGAGCTGTTTATGGATACCCTGGACCTTTCGCGGATCATCGGCATATTTTTAGACAACGCGATCGATGCAGCGATGGAAACGGATAAGAAAGAATTGAATTTCTGTATGTTTTACAAAGACGGGAACTTATATATCATTATTCAAAACACCGCTCCTATGCCCACCCATGCAATATCCGAGCTGCGCAGACAGGGAACTTCCTCCAAAGGAGAAAACCGGGGGATCGGTCTGTTTAATGTTGCAATGATATTGAATGATTATGAAAATGCTATCTGGAACACTACATACGAGGAACCTTATTTCACACAGGAGCTAATCCTAACGCATAACGGTTCATAAGGAGCAGATATGATCCACATATACCTTTGTGAAGATGATAAAAGGCAGTTGAAACACTGGGAAAGCATTATAGAGAAATATTTGCTGATGAATTCAACGGAATCCCGGCTCTATTGTTCGGTTTCAAAGCCTGAAGAGCTGCTTTCCATGAGGAGACGGTCCACTGTAACCGGACTCTATTTTCTGGACATAGATCTGCAGGCAGAAATAAACGGCATTGAACTGGCCCAGGAAATACGCAAATATGATCCGCGGGGATATGTTGTTTTTGTAACCACTCACAGTGAAATGGCCTTTCTTACCTTCCGGTATAAGGTAGAAGCCATGGACTTCATCATAAAAGACATGCCGAATCTGTTAACAGAGCAAATCTACGCCTGCATACAGAATGCGGAAAACAATAACAAGAAACAGCTGGATACGTCAAACCGGCTTCTGTCCGTAAAAATTGACAAGGCTTCTCTGGTTCTGGACCAGAACGATATTGTGGCAATCACCACCGGTGATGATTATCACAAAATCACCATTCATACGAAAAACGGGATCCGCCAGATATTGGGCTCATTGAAAGAACTGAACGCAACCTTAAATTCCGCTTTCTGCCAGTGCAACCGTTCCACCATCATTAATCTAAAGCATGTGGTGAAATATTCAAAAGAGGAAGCCCTTCTCACCATGGACAACAAAGAGACCTATGCCGTATCCGTGCGCATGATGGGAAAGGTGCAGAAGGCCCTGAACCGCCTGTGATCCAACATCCAATAGGGTGTCGCAAAATGAATTTGTTGACTTTTTCCATTTTGCAACACCCTCTGTATTACAGTGACAGTTTCACAATTTTAGTCCGGAATATTCCCGGGCTGATCCGGATTGTTTCAATCCCCGTAAGTTCCTTTGGACTTCACCAGCTTGGGCCGGTAGCCCTTTGCCGTAAGAGCGGCCATAATGGTGTTTTTGTGATCGGTGCCAAAGGCCTCCAGGGTAATGCGCAGCTCCACTGCCGTGTTCCTGTTGATGCTTATGAACTGGTTGTGTTCCAGGCGGATCACATTTCCCTGTTCCTTTGCCAGAAGGGCGGAAACCTTTGCAAGCTCCCCCGGCTTATCCGGAAGCAGAATGGATACGGTGAAGATACGGTCTCTCTGGATCAGGCCCAGCTGGACGATGGATGCCATGGTTATTACATCCATGTTTCCGCCGCTTAAGATCGAAACAATTTTTTTATTGTCCACATTCATATGCTTTAGGGCGGCCACCGTAAGAAGTCCTGAATTTTCCACGATCATCTTATGGTTTTCCACCATGTCAAGAAATGATACGATCAGCTCGGAATCCTCTATGGTGATGATCTCATCCACATTTTCCTGGATATAGGAGAACAGCTTGTCACCCGGACATTTTACAGCGGTGCCGTCGGCGATGGTGTTGATATCCGTCAGAGAAACCACCTTGCCCTGGCGCAGGGATTCCTGCATGCAGTTGGCGCCGGCCGGCTCCACGCCGATCACCTTGATCTTCGGATTCAGCATCTTTGCGAGAGTGGAAACTCCGGTACACAAGCCGCCGCCGCCGATGGGAACCAGAATATAATCCACGGTGGGAAGCTCCTTGATGATTTCCATGGCTATGGTTCCCTGTCCGGCGGCCACATCCAGGTCATTAAAAGGATGAACGAAGGTCAGCCCTCTTTCCTCTGTCAGCTTATAGGCATAATTGCAGGCTTCGTCAAAAACATCTCCTTCCAGAATGACCTCCGCGCCGTAGCTTTTGGTGCGGTTCACCTTCATCAGCGGAGTCGTGGTGGGCATGACAATGGTTGCGGGAATGCCTGCCAGCTTGGCCGCATAGGCAACGCCCTGGGCATGGTTGCCTGCGGAAGCGGTAATGAGCCCTTTTGACTTTTCCTCTTCCGTCAGGGTGCTGATCTTGTAGTATGCGCCCCTTACCTTGTAAGCGCCGGTATACTGCATGTTTTCCGGCTTGAAATATACCTTATTGCCTGTCTGGGCGGAGAAATACTCGCTGTAAACAAGTTTTGTTTCCAGGGTGACCTTGCTAACCACTTCTGTTGCTTCCTCAAACTTTTCCAATGTCAACATACTTTACGCCTCTTCTTTCTCTTCTACGTGAAACAATGCGTTTACAAATTCCTCTGCATTGAATTTCTGCAAATCATCAATTTTCTCCCCTACCCCAATGTATTTTACGGGAATTCCCAGCTCGGACTGAATGGCAACGGCAATGCCCCCTTTCGCTGTTCCATCCAGCTTTGTCAAAATAATCCCGGTAATATCGGCCACTTCCATAAACTGTTTCGCCTGTACCAGAGCGTTCTGCCCTGTGGTCCCATCCAGCACTACCAGCGTTTCCCGGTAAGCCTCCGGATATTCCTTGTCAATGATCCGGTTGATCTTTTTAAGCTCTTCCATCAGGTTCTTTTTATTGTGCAGACGGCCTGCCGTATCACAGATCAGAATATCCGCGTGCCTTGACTTGGCGGCGGCCACAGCATCAAAAACAACGGCTGCCGGGTCCGAGCCCTCCTGCTGGGCAATGATATCCACTCCGGCTCTCCTGGCCCATTCCGTCAGCTGTTCAATGGCTGCCGCCCGGAAGGTGTCGGCCGCCGCAACGATCACTTTTTTGCCA
This sequence comes from Lachnospiraceae bacterium 54-53, assembly GCA_041223105.1. Taxonomy (GTDB): domain Bacteria; phylum Bacillota; class Clostridia; order Lachnospirales; family Lachnospiraceae; genus Lacrimispora. Next base: position 347,592 of record JBCLPO010000001.1, on the reverse strand, counting down.
TCCTCTTTCATCTGTCCGGCCAGTTTTCCCACCGATGTGGTCTTTCCCACTCCGTTGACGCCGATGACCAGAAGAACAGACCGTCGTTTTTCAAACTCATAGGCATTTTCTCCCAGATCCATCTGTTCCATGATGCTGTCCATGAGAAGCTGCTTGCATTCGGATGGGTCCTTGATGTTTTTTTCCCTGACCTTCCTTTTTAGATCTTCCACGATCAGCATTGTAGTCTGGATCCCCAAGTCCCCCATGATCAGTGTTTCTTCTATTTCTTCATAAAATTCATCATCAATGGCCGAAAAACCGCTGAAAATGGAATCCACGCCCGCGATAATGTTGTCCCTTGTCTTTTGCAGTCCAGCAACCAGCTTCCCAAAGAATCCCTTTTTCTCACCCATAGTCGGCCTCCTTAACTTTCTAAGTCTTCTTCAATCAGATTTACGGAAACAAGCGTTGAAACGCCCTTTTCCTGCATGGTGATGCCATACAGGCGGTCTGCAGCTACCATCGTACCACGCCGGTGGGTGATCACGATAAACTGCGTATATTTTGTCAGCTTATGCAGATATCTGGCAAAACGGTCCACATTGGAATCATCAAGGGCCGCCTCAATTTCATCCAGAAGGCAGAACGGAGATGGTTTTAAATTCTGGATGGCGAATAACAGAGCTATGGCTGTCAAAGCTTTTTCGCCGCCGGAAAGCTGCATCATATTCTGAAGTTTCTTGCCGGGCGGCTGGGAGATGATCTGGATTCCCGCTTCCAGGATGTCTTCGTCTTCCACCAGCTCCAGGGTTCCCCGTCCGCCTCCGAAAAGCTCCTTGAACACCTTGTCGAACTCCACCCGTATGTCCCGGAATTTTTCTTCGAACTGTTTCCTCATTCCGGTGTCAAGCTCATCAATGATCTTCAACAGCGTGCCCTCTGCCGCAACGAGGTCGTCATGCTGTGTTTTCATGAATTCATAACGCTCCGATACTTCTTTGTAATCCTCGATGGCGTTTACATTGACATTGCCCAGTTTACGGATGTCATCCTTTAATGAAGCGATCATCCGCCTGATATCGGGCAGAGACGTCCATTCTTCGTTTCTTAAAGCCTCTGCGGTTGAAAATGTCAGCTCATATTCATTCCACATATAATTGACATGGCCTTCCAGCCGCTCATCCAGCTTTTCCTTCTGGCTCTGCAGACGGAACAATTCCTTGTCCAGAAGGCTGATCCGTTCCCCAAGCTCTTCCCGCTTCCGGAATAATTCCTTCTGTTCCCGGGATTTGGCTTCTTTTTTCGCGACTTTTTCCGCCACGATCTTATCCAGCTCTTCCCCATGGTTTTTTACTTCCCCGATCCGGCTCTTTAAGGCATCGATCTCTTTTTGTTTTTCTTCAATGACAAGTCTGGAACCGTCGGTTCCGTTTGACAGCCCTGATAATTCTTCTTCCAGACGGCGGATTTCTTCTTTTACCCGGCGGATGTTCTCCAGTTCAAAGTCGTCTTTCTGCTTCAGACCGGAGGTTTCAAGCTGTACTGCGGATAGATTTCTGGAATACTGCTCCCTGTCCGTCCTGGCTTTTTCCAGCTGGAGGTTTAACGCTTCCAGCTCTCCATCCGTTTCCCGGTTCTGCTGTTCCAGTTTGTCCACAGCTTCTATAAGCTCCTGCCTGCTGGAACCGATCTCCCGGATCTGTATCTCAAGCTGGCCGTTTTCCCGCTCCAAATCCCCGTAGGACTCCCTGATTTCCGCCCTTTTATCTTCTGTCCGGTTTATATTTATTTTAACCGTATTCTGCTTTAAATAAAGCTGCTGTTTTTCCGCCCGGATATGTTCCAGTTCTTCCCGGCTCTCCCCGAGGAGTCCTTCGTTTACCGCCAGCTCCTTTTCCATGCGCTCCACATCTGTCAGGGCTTTGGTGCAGGCTTCTTCCAGTTCCTCGATTTCTCTTTTTCGTCCCAGCAAATTGCTGGTATTTTTGAAAGCACCGCCTGTCATGGAACCGCCTGCGCTTAAAAGTTCTCCCTCCAGGGTCACGATCCGCAGGGAATACTGAAATTTTTTGGCAAGGGATATGGCATGGTCAATGGTATCCACCACAACCACCCGGCCCAGCAAATAATTCATCAGGCCTTCATACTGGCCATCCGCTTCTACCAGGGAATTGGCGAGCCCTAAAACTCCCGGCTCCGACAATGCATTTTCCTGATGAAAGGAATTCTTATTGCCAATGCTGGTCAGGGGCAGGAAGGTCGCCCGCCCATACCGGTTCTTCTTTAAATACTCGATCAGCTGCTTGGCTGTCTGATCGGAATCGGTGACAATATTCTGAATGCTGCCGCCGAGAGCGGTTTCAATGGCGATCTCATATTTTTTAGGTACGGCGATAAGATCGGCAACAACGCCGTGAATGCCCCGGACACGGTCCCTTACCTCCATGACCCGGCGGATGCTGCCGCCGTAGCCTTCATACCGCTCGGCAATGTTTTTGAGGGATTCCAGCTTTGTATAGCTGGTGTGGTATTCCTGCTGTCTGTCATTTAAATTCTTATTCAGCCTGCGGACCTCACCCTCCAGTTCTTCTGTCCTGTTTTCACTGAAGGCCTGGGCATCATTCCGCCGGGAAATTCCATCCTCGATTTCCTGTGCTTCTTTTAAAAGAGCGGAAAGCTGTTCCTCCTGTTCCGACTCATCGCTTTTAAATTTCAAAAGCTTCTGGCAAACCTCGGAACGCCTTACATTGGCCTGCTCCAGCATGGTTTCATACCGCTGCTGTCTGGCAGTGAGGGAAGCCTTTTCATTCAGCAGGTCAATGATGCTTCCCTTTCCCTCTTCAATCTGCTGTTCCAGCAGATGAATCCTTCCTTCCTCCGCAGACAGGATATCCTCCGCTTCTTTCAGGCCTTCTGACGCTGCCTTCACCTGTCCCGCGATCCGGGAACGCTCTTCCTCATAGGAAGCGGCCTGGGAATTTTTTGACTCGATGTCGGAATGAATGGTTCTTATCCGTCCGGCAATGTGCTCGGCATTCATCTGTTCCGTATTGATCTGTTCCTTCAGCACATTGATCCGGCCCTCTAAATTCCCGATCTCCATGCTGGACTGGTTCTTTTCATTCCTGGCTCCATTTATGCTCTCATCCAATTCGGATAAATATGTATCCAAAGCGTCATATTCTTCCCGGATCCCTTCGGAGGTCTGTTTTGCCTCTTCCAGGTCCCTGGAAACGATAGTTTCTTTTTCTTCCGCTTCCTTCATCTGGACCCGCAGCCCTTCTGTTTCCATCAGGAACTGGTTTACATCGTATTTTTTCAGCTCTTCCTTTAAACGAAGATATTCCTTTGCCGCCTCGGACTGCCTGGCAAGGGGGCCCACCTGTTTTTCAAGCTCTGTGAGAATATCATTCACACGGATCAGATTCTGTTTTTCATCCTCCAGCTTCTTCTGCGCGATGGCCTTGCGCCGTTTAAACTTTACAATACCGGCAGCCTCGTCAAACAGCTCTCTCCGCTCCTCCGGCTTACCGCTTAAGATCTTATCGATCTGCCCCTGTCCGATAATGGAATAACCTTCTTTTCCGATTCCCGTATCATAGAACAGTTCGTTAATGTCCTTTAAGCGGCAGGCGCTGCCGTTGATCATGTATTCGCTTTCACCGGAACGGTAAACTCTTCTGGAAACCGTTACCTGATCGTAATCAATGGCTAAATGGTGATCGGAATTATCCAGAGTGATGGCAACATAGGCAAATCCCTGGGGCTTTTTAAGCTCTGTGCCGGAGAAAATTACATCCTGCATGCTGGAGCTTCGAAGCTGTTTTACCTTCTGCTCGCCCAATACCCAGCGGACAGCATCCGCAACATTGCTTTTTCCGCTTCCATTGGGGCCCACAATGCCTGTAATTCCATTGTGAAATTCAAACACAATTTTGTTGGCAAATGATTTAAAGCCCTGGATCTCAATACTTTTTAAATACATACTCCACGCCGCCAGTCCTTACCGGACCTGCCCTTCCTTATTTTTAAGACTTAAGATTCCATGGTAAGCTGCCACCTGTTCCGCCGCCTTTTTCGTCCGTCCGGTCCCCTGGCCGATGGCCTCGTTTCCGATCAGGACCTGCGCTTCAAATACCTTATTATGATCCGGCCCCTCTTCCCGCAAAAGCGCATAGCTCAACGGCTCTTCCGTCTGACTCTGCACGATCTCCTGCAAGATAGTCTTGCTATCATAAAAGAGCTGCTTGTGTTCCAGATCATTCATGATGAAACGAAGGATGAACTCTTTTGCATTAGTAAAACCACCGTCCAGATAAATGGCCCCGATCAGCGCTTCCATGGCATCGGATACAATGGATGCCCGGCCCCGGCCTCCGGTCGATTCCTCGCCCCTGCCCAGAAGCAGGTATTCCCCCAGCCGGATATCCTCGGCGCAATAAGCAAGGGTCGGCTCACAGACAATGCTTGCGCGTATCTTTGTTAAATCCCCCTCCGGTTTCTCCGGATATTTGTGATACAGACAGTCACTGGAAACCACTTCCAGCACGGAATCTCCCAAAAACTCCAGCCTTTCATTGCACTCCAGCTTATTTAAGCGGTGTTCATTGGCATAGGAGCTGTGGGTCATGGCCTGCATCATGAGATGCCTGTCCGAAAAACGGTAACCGATCCGCTCCTCCAGTTCTTTTAAATTCCTGCTCATCATACACCTCTTTCCTCATTATGAAAGAAGGTGCTGCGGACAGACCCAAAAGCCCCCGGCAGCACCCACATCTATTAATTTAAAGCATTCTTGATCTGTTCTACCGCGTCGTTGACACTGACGATGTTTTCTGCCACTTCAGTTGGAATCTCAATATCAAATTCCTCCTCAATGCCCATGATGATCTGGAACACATCAAGGGAGTCGGCGCCAAGGTCATCCACAAATGTGGAGTTTATGGTTACCTCCTCCGGCTCAATATTCAATACCTCTGCAATAATGTTCTGTAACTTTTCAAATTCCATCTTTTTCCTTCCTCTCTCCTATTCTTGATTTCCTTATTCCTTCCCATGCTTTTTGGGCATAAAGGTATGCCCGAAGGGCGTTCCTTATTCCTGCTTCATTTTAAGACTTTCTCTTATCTTATCATTAATCCCCTGTTCTTTGAAGGTTACGCACTGAAGTATGGAGTTTTTTACCTCCGCCGCTTTTGAATTTCCGTGAGTTTTCACCACCAGGCCGTTAAGCCCCAAAAGCGGTGCTCCGCCGTACTGGGAAGCGTCAAATGATTTTAAGGTTTCCTTAAGGGCAGGTTTCACAAGCAGAGCTCCGATCTTGCTCTTAAAGCTTCCCATCATACCGCTTTTCACCTTGCTTATCAAGGTTGCGCCCACCCCCTCGTATAGCTTCAGGATTACATTGCCTACAAATGCCTCACAAACGATGACATCTGCTCCGCCGCGCGGAATCTCCCTGGCCTCGATGCTTCCGGTAAAATAGATGTCCCTGCATTCCTTTAACAGTGGAAAGGTTTCTTTCACAAGCGCATTTCCCTTTTCTTCCTCTGCGCCGATATTGACGATAGCCACTCTTGGATTCTTAACACCCATTACGTGCTCCATGTAAAGAGAACCCATTCTTGCAAACTGTACCAGATGAGAGGGCCTTGCATCCACATTGGCTCCGCAGTCAATCAGCAGGGAAACGCCTTTTTCCGTAGGAATAAGCGGAGCTAACGGGGGTCTTTCCACACCCTTGATCCGTCCGACAATCACCTGTCCGCCAACCAGTACGGCGCCTGAGCTGCCGGCTGATACAAACGCATCCGCTTCCTTTTGTTTTACCAGATTCATCCCCACAACGATGGAAGAATCTTTCTTCTTTCGTATGGCATTAACCGGAGGTTCTTCCGTCTCGATTACCTCTGTCGCATTCACAATCTCTATCTGGTCTTTATTGTACGTATGTTTTGCAAGCTCTTCAGATATTATATGTTCCTGCCCTACTAAGAGAACCTGGATCTCTTTATTCGCGTTTACAGCCGATGCGGCGCCTGCGACCATTTCAGCCGGAGCATAGTCACCGCCCATGGCATCTACAGCTACTTTTATCATCATGATTCCCCTTTCAAGTATTGCCTAAGATAATCTATTACATAATATACTAAATATTATACTATAAATCAATAATAATATTGAGAAATTTAAAGCCGGCAGGATGACACGTTTTTTTCAACCTTTTTCATGACAAAAAGGTATGAAATTCCCGTAAACAATGCCGCGCTGGCCCAGGCCGCAGGATCACAGGCACAGGCCAGGGGAAAGCTCAGCAGCCGGATCGCCAGAGCCGCCGTCAAAAGTCTGGCCACAAGCTCTACCACCCCTCCCATCATGGGAAGAAAGCCGTAGCCGCAGCCCTGCATGGTATTTCTGAAAACGAAGATCGTTCCCAGAAGGATATAAAATGCGGCGCACACATATATGTAAGTCTTTGCCTACGGCAGAATTGTGGTCATGTCCACATCGCCGGAAAAGAACAGCTTCAGCGCGAACGGAAGGATCAGGCATATGGCTGCCAGACAGACCACGGAATAGACGGCTCCCGCCCCAACGCGAGCCTGACCCCGTGCCGGATTCTTTTTATATCTCCTTTTCCGTAGTTCTGGCCCGCATAGGTGGCCACGGTCTGCCCCATTGCCGTCATTCCCTGTGTCGCAATATTCCGGAACTTGTTGGCCGCCGTATATGCCGCAACAGCCGTTGATCCGAATAAATTGATGGCTGACTGCATGATCATGGTTCCTGAGGCCGTAATTCCAAACTGAAGAGCCATTGGGATCCCTACGGAAAGCTGATGCCTTGTATCTGCGCCGGTCAGCTTCCACTGATTTCTTTCAGGAGCCAGGGCCGGGACCTTTTTATAAATGTAAAGGATACAGAGAACTGCAGATGCCCCTTGCGGCACATTGGTCGCCCATGCCGATCCCGCCACACCCATTTGAAAGGTTATTACAAAGAGAAGGTTCAACACTACATTCAAACAGGATGAAAACACCAGAAACAAAAGGGGAATCCGGCTGTTTCCCACGGAACGCAAAAAGGAGGAAAACAGATTGTAAAATATGTTGGCGGCAATACCGATGCATATGATGGAAATGTAGGTGTGTGCATCTTCAAAAATATTCTCAGGCGTGTTCATGAGCCTGAGAAGGGGTCTCATGAAGATGAGGCTGAAGAATGTCATAAACGCTATGACGAAGGCCGATAAAATGGTACCGTTCGCCACGGAATGCTTTGCGCCCTTTTCATCTCTGGCACCAAACCGCTGGCTGGTAAGGACGGTAAATCCCGTACTCATTCCCTGGGAAAAACCAATGACAAGAAACATGATTGTTCCGGTAGAACCTACCGCCGCCAGGGCATCAGGCCCTATAAAGCGGCCGACAACAATGGTATCGGTTTCCATACTTTTCCATCCTTTATCCATAATTTAGTCTGTATTTTAGCAACGCAAACGTATTCTACCACGTTCCTTGCCTGTTGTCACCGATATTTTAAAAAATCCGGGAGATTTTCCCGGATTTTGCTTCCTGAATTTTATGTGAGCCTGGATTGTTCTGAACTGATGGAGGCAAACAGAACTACGCCTGATATTTATAGCTCCAAGATTTGGCAGTAAGTAAAGCGGCAGCTCCTGCCTTTAAGTTTTATTTGCTGCATATTCAAATTCCAGATCCTTGATTCCGTTTCCTGTAAACAGGGTCAGTGTGGGATCGTCGCATAATTCCCTGATAATTGGTACCAGTTCTTCCCTCGTTCCGAAGGATATGTTGAATTCCCTTCATGAATCTGGGCATTCCGGATGAAGCAAGCAGTTCCAGATATGGTCCATCGGAAAAATAAATAATCGCGTTGTACGGTTTTTTCTTCGTCCCGTACTCCACTTCAAATCCCTTTCCTTTAAATTCTTCTACGGCTTGATACAAGTCATCTACTTTATATATAACATGGCTGGCTTTCATCCGGGTTCACTCCTCCTGACGCCTTACGGTCATTTTTAAACAGGTCCTGATCTTTTCCTGATTTGGCAGCACGGCTGTTTTAGTATATACGGCTGTTTCCGCAAGGCTTAATGATCTCAATTTTATAGGTTATTCTGAAAAACGCAGATGGATGAATTTCATCACATGCATCCGGTCCGAGATTTTCATTATAAAGCGAATACCAAGGCTCCACTGTCTGTTAACCGGTATACCCTTAAAATATTTTTCACAGGCAATGGCGCGGATATTCGGGGACCAGCTTTCCAAATCTTTTAAATCATTGACATAAAAGTACATCATGGCGCCTTTATTGCCGGTCTTTTCAACCATGCGGTTTGACTTCTTAAGCATTTGCCTTGATCCCGCATCAAAATAAATTTCGCCGCCGGGAAAACGGTGAGCCATAGCTTGAAAAATTGTTTTCAGCTGTTCTTCCCTGAAATAATAAAAAACGCCTGCCGACACAAATAATATACCGTCCCGGGGATTAAAAACAACATCCTCAAACCAGGAAGTGTCAAACATGGATTTGGCAATGCTTGTATTACGGGGTGAATCGGGAAGAAATTTCTGACGGAAAGCAATAGCATCAGGCAGGTCAAGGTTATACCAGTTGATGGTTCCGTTATCCACCCTGGAAAAGGTGGTATCCAGTCCTGCCCCGATATTTACGATAGAAGCACGGGGATGTTTTCGGATGAATTTACGGATGGCATCATCTGTTTTCCGGGCACGGACGATATAACAGATTCCGCCGAATTCACCGAGGGTTTTGGCAATGTCACTAAAATCATAATCGCAGTTTTTGATGATTTCAACGGCTTCCTTATCATTTAGTATTTCAAGGTTTTTCGCACTGGCCGTAGCGCGGCCCCACAGCGGTAAAAGCATGGTGTTTTGTACCGTCTGGGAATTTAATTCCGATTTCATTAAAAATGCCTCCTTGCGAGTTAGACACACCTAACCCCTGGGTAAAATAACAAGATCTTTAGGATCCCATTCATTTATATTTTCAGTCTAATATTAACAGTAAAAATATGAATAAGTCAATTTAAAACATCTTTATTGAGATCGTTTGTCATTACGATACGGCCTTACGGCTGCATAGTAATATTTCCTGAATTTTATGTGAATCTGGCCTGCTTCAGCTTTTGAAAGCTTTCCTCACTGATCACATGTTCCATCCTGCAGGCATCCCTTTCCGCAACCTCCGGCGGGACGCCTGCTTCAATCAGCTGGTTATAAAAGAACTGGTGCCTCTCATAAACACATTCCGCCAGCTTTTTCCCTTTAAGGGTCAGATGCAGATTGTATTTTTCATCCATAACCAGATATCCCTTTTTTTTCAGCTCCTTCGTAGCATAGGTTACGCTGGGTTTTGAAAAATTCATATAGTTCGCCACATCAATTGACCGGACATTTTTCAATTGACCGTCCAGTATTAAAATCACTTCCAGATAATCTTCCAATGATTTCCCTATCCCCGTTTCTTTCATCTGCCACCTGTTTGCTTTATGCATGAATTTTATTCATTTTTTCAGAGAAACTTCTTCCGCCATTCTGCAAATGATATAATTTGCTGTAGACTCCGCCCAGTTTTATCAGCGCTTCATGATTCCCTTCCTCACGGACTTCTCCGTTTTCAATGACTACGATTTTATCCGCGTTCACTACCGTTCTCAGCCTGTGGGCAATCATGATCACCGTTTTATGAACGGTCAGGCGGGAGATGGCCTGCTGGATCAGCGATTCGTTTTCTGGATCAAGAGAAGCTGTGGCTTCATCCAATATGACGATGGGAGCATTCTTTAACAATGCCCTGGCAATGGAAAGTCTCTGCTTTTCCCCGCCTGAAAGAGACGCTCCGTTTTCTCCGATCATTGTCTGATACCCTTTCGGCAGCTTTTGTATGAAATCCTCACACATGGCCGCTCTTGCCGCCTGCATTACTTCTTCATCTCCTGCATCCTTTTTTCCAAGGCGGATATTTTCCATAATGGTGTCATTAAAAAGGACGACATCCTGAAATACAACCACATAGTTTTGGAGCAGCACTTCCGTATCAACAGCAGATATGTCGGTTCCTCCCAGCGTTATTTCTCCGCCTGATGCATCCCACAAACGGGCCGCCAGCCTTGCGGTTGTGCTTTTTCCTCCTCCCGACGGTCCGACCAGGGCCGTGATCTCTCCCTGGCGGGCTGTGAAAGAAACATTTCTTAATACTGTCTGGTCGTTTTGGTATTGAAAAGAAACGTTCTTAAATTCAATGTCATAATTTGAGGGCGTAAATTCCATGCTTCCATTCTGAACCGGCTGGGATTCTATCTCCTGCATTCTCCTGATCTGAAGCCTGACATGGAAAATCTCCGCCAGATTACTGAGGCTTCCTGCCAGAGGATCGTAAACTCTTGATGCGGCAATGAGAAAGACCAGATAAGCAAACAAGTCCGCCGAGCCCTTAAGCAGCATTATGGTGCCTGCATAAATAACGGTTGCAAAGCCCAGCTTTAAAAACATCTGGCTGAACGATACGGTGCTTCCTGTAACCAGCTCGGATTTTATATGGGCTTTTTCTGCTGCGTCCAGCCGGCTTTCCAATCTGCCGAAATAGGCTTCCTCCTGATTGCATATTTTTATGTCCTGAGCCAGCTCCAGACATTCCTGTATGGAGTCCGCACTGTCTCTCATGGCACTAATATGCTTTAATCCGGCAAAATCCTGCCATCGCTTTGAGGCAGCCACAATAAAGAAAGCCACCGGCAATACCCAGAATAAGGCGATCCCCAATTTCCAGTTCAATGCCATCATGCCGAGGACGGTGATTATTGTTGAAATGACCGCACCGAAAAACTGAGGTATGGCATGGGAAAAGGCATGTTCCAGATTCGCACAGTCTCCCATGACCGTATTGGTTAAATCAGACAGATTTCTTTTTCCGAAAAAGGACAGAGGAAGCTTCCGCAGTTTTTCAGCCAGAGCGGTCCTTCGTACCGCACTTTCAGAATAAGTGGAGAGAAATACCGCGGTATACTGCTTCCACTGGAAAAAACAGATCACCGCCAACAAAAAGACACCGAGAAGTAAAAATGATATCAGATGATTTTCCCTTTCTTCCCCCAAAAGAAAAGGCAGAATATATTCCTTCAGAAGCAGAACGATCATGAATACCGGGAGCATCAGGCTTAAATCCGCCAAAGCGCTGAAAGCGGTACCCTTTATGAGATCATCAGCCCCCTGTTTACTGAGTGCAAATTTCCTGCAAAGCAGATTCCGCATTTTTATTCCTCCTTACGTTCCAAGAAACAGACTTTTCATATTCCTTCCACATGGAATGGTATCTTGCTTTTTGAGCCAGCAGGTTTTCATGGGTTCCCGCTTCCGCGATCCTCCCGGATTCAATGACGAGGATGCGGCCGGCCTCACTTACCGTCTGTAAACGGTGCGCGATCATCAGTACAGTTTTGTTTCTGGTCAGTTCACGCAATGCGGACTGAATCCGATGTTCGTTTTCCGGATCTGCAAAGGCCGTGGCCTCGTCCAGGATGATCACAGGCGCATCCTTTATGAGAGCTCTGGCCAGTGACAGCCGCTGCTGTTCTCCGCCGGATAGAAAAACTCCTTCTGTGCCGATGACCGTATGGATCCCGCCGGGAAATTTTGAAATGATATCATCACACTGGGCAAGGGTAAGCGCTTTTTCTATCTCTGCATCGGTTGCATCCGGTTTTCCGATCCGGACGTTATACGCTATGGTTCCTTTAAATAAATGGGATTCCTGAAACACATAGGAAATGCGGTTCATAAGTTCGGCGCTCTCCATGTCTCTCACGTCTATTCCGCCGATCATGACTTTACCGGAATCCACATCCCAGAACCTGGGGATGAGAGAGGCGATGGTCGATTTCCCTCCTCCGGATGGCCCCACCAGCGCAGTCACAGTCCCTTCCGGGATCATCAGATCCAATCCTTCCAGCAGAGGTGCTTTGCTCCCCGGATATGTGAATGTTACGTTTTTGAATGTGATTTCATGGGATCGGGGCACCCGCGGATTCTCTGCGCGCTCTAACGGCTTCAACCGGAGGATTTCCTCCAGACGGTTCAGGGCTTCCTTTGCCAGCATGAAATTGTCTCCCGCGTACATGATCCTGTTCATGGTTCCCGAACAGACAGGAACGAACAAAAGGTAGAACAGCAGGTTCAATAACAGCCTTTTCCCATCCGATTCCGAGGCGAGTAAGCATAATGCCGCCGGGATCAGCAAAACAGCCGGCGCCTGAAGGGAGACGGAAAAGCCCACCAGCGGTATTCTGCAGCCTTCAGAATACTTTCTGGCAAAATCTCTGTATGCCAGGATTGAACGATGAAAGCTTTTAAAGGAATAAACGGTTTGCTGAAAGACCTTGACAACCGGGATCCCCCGGATGTATTCCACGGCCTCTTTATTCATGTCCTCCAGCGAAGACATATATTTGTTCATAAAGACCCCGTTTTCTCCGCCCATCATTTTCCTCAAAAACAGTATGGCAACGAAAAACGGTACAAAACAGACAAGCCCCAGCCTCCAGTCAAAAGCCAGCAGGACAATGAGAATCGCGGCAGGCATCACCATTGTTCCGGCCATATCCGGGAACTGGTGTGCAATAAAATCCTCGGTTAAACCGGCGTTGTCATCAATGATCTTTCGGATCTTTCCGGAATCATTTTCTTTAAAAAAGCCCAAAGGTAATGTCAGTATATGGGCCAGCGCTTTCTTTCTCATATTTTTTGCGATCCGGAATGCAGATAAATGGGCCAGCATCATGGAGGCATAATAGAGTATCGCACTGATACAGGCGGAAAGGACCGCATATCCGGCGTAAACCGCCATATGATCCGCCCGCCCATAGCCGGGATAAACGGAAAATAATTCCTTCATTACGAACCAGATACAGAGATAAGGGATAAGGCCGGCCACAGAGCTCAAACAGGACAGCAGGCACGCTCCTGCCAGCAGGAACCGGTATTTTCCCGCAAACCCGATCAGACGTTTCACCTCAGCATTACGTTTCATAAAACTCCTTCTTTCCGATTAAAAGAGACAGAGCCGCGCCCTGCCTCTTTTGTTCACTTATTCCGCAGGCCGGATCTTGCTCACATCAAAGAACATGGGAGTGCTGGTAAAGGTATAATCAGAAATTTTTTTCTCATTAAATACAGCCACATCCTTAACATACGTGAGCGGAAGGTCCAAAACATTGTCATTGTCAAAATTCAGCAGCTCCGTAAATATTTCCTCCACTCTGCCGGCGTCATTCGTTGTCTGGAATTCTTTGATCAGTGAAAGAAACTTATCACTTCCCTCGATTCCCGTTAAACTGGGTGTATGAGGTGTTCTGGCCAGCATGGGAAGGAAAAAGTTGTGCGGACATGTATAGGGCTGTTCCGTATTCCAGATGATCAGGTCATAATTCCCCGCAACGCCTTCCTTCCACCAGGTCATCTGTTCCTGTCCCACAGTGGAAACCTCGATCCCGGCTTCTCCCAGCTGGCTTTTTATTACCGTAACCAGCGGTTTGTTAAAGGCGATGCCTGAATCATAATTGAGTACAAGAGCCAGGCTTTGGCCGTCCTTTTCTCTGATTCCGGTCTTGCTGTTTAAAATCCACCCCGCTTCGTCCAGCAGCGCTTTTGCTTTTTCCGGATCATAGCTTCTTTCCACGTTCAGCTTTCCGTCGGTGTATGGGATCTGATCCTGGAACAGCTTTATGGCCGGAGTTTCATTTCCATATGTAAGCCCGTCGGAGATCCCCTGTTTGTCAACGGCATGAGCAATCGCTTCCCGGACCCTTTTGTCTGTTAAGGGGCCTCTGGAGGCATTTAAAACAAGGTTTCTGGTGTTGGAATCCTGCCCGGCCACAACACCTTTGATGTCAGGAAGCTGGGTGGCCTGTTCATAATCATCCCATGATATGAGGGCGCTTCCGAATATCATATCGATCTCGCCATTCTGAAGAGCCTGCAAGCGCGCTGAGGCTTCCGGAATATATTTTACGATCACTTCATCGTAATAAGGTTTCTCTCCCCAATAGTTTTCATTCCTGACGAATTTTACATATTGCCCATCCGCCAGCTCATCGTAGATATACGGCCCGGTGCCGATCACATCTTTCATATTCTGGTAGTTGCCTTCCTCAATTGCGCTGGGGGAAACAAGGATCATGACTTCCGGATAGCAGAAATCCATCATATATGCGAAATAGGGGGTGGGATAATGGAATACTGCCGTATACTCATCGACGGCATCCACACCTTCCAGATTAGCTACCGCAGCAATATTGCTGAAGTTTTCGTTTGTCATGCCAAATTCAAAATTCTTTTTAACCGCCTCCGCATCAAAGGGCGTGCCGTCATGGAAGGTGACTCCCTGCTTCAAATGGAAGGTGATATCGCACCCATCCTCAGAAAATTCCCAGCTTTCAGCCAGACACGGGACCACTTCTCCGTCCACATAATTTACCAGTCCCTCGTACACCAGTTTATCCGCAATGTTGTTCTGTATATCCATATTCAGCGGATAAAGCGTGGTAAGCTCTGCGCTTACGGCGGTGGTCAGCACTTTTTTGCCATCCTCCGCGGTTTTTTGATCCGTCTGTTCCGCTGACGTCACATTTTCGTTGGCTGTTTTCCGGCTGCCGCTTTCACAGCCGGACAGCAACCCCATTGCCATGAAAACGCTGAGCATGATTGAAATCGCTTTTTTCTTCATAATTTATCCTCTCTTCTCTGCTTTGTTTTTTTATGCCTTCACGGACAAGATGTCCGTTCTGCATCATTAAGATCCGGTCCGACAGCCGGTATGCCTGATTTTTGTCATGGGTAATGAATAAAAATGCACACCCATATTCCCTGTGGTATTGCTCCAAAACCCCAAGGACCGCATCGGATGATATTAAGTCCAGACCGCTGGTCACCTCATCCAGTATGAAATAATCCGGCCGGAGGGACATGGCCCTGACTAAGGACAGGCGTCTCTGTTCCCCGCCCGAGAGCTGGCGCACCGGAGTTTTCATGAGATGCTTTTCCAGACGGGTCAGCTCCATCAGCTCCTGTATTCGTTCTTTCCTCTGACTTGCTGTCATACGGGTGAGGTGAACCATCGCCGATTCCAGATTATAGTACACGGAGCGGACGGGATTTAAGGTACCTGTCGTATCCTGGAACACCGCCTGGATCCGGGTTCTCTTTTCCCTCCATTTTGAATAGCTCCAGCTGCAGGTATTTTCTCCGTCAAGCTCTATGTTTCCTTTGTCCGGCTTTTCCAGACCCACCAGGATGCGTGCCAGCGTACTTTTCCCGCAGCCGCTTTCTCCCACCAGGGATATGAATTCGCCCGGTTTCCAGTGAAAGTTCACCTGATCCAGGGCCCGAAAGGACGCTCCCTTGTCTCCCCGGTACGTTTTGCTAAGATTTTCTATGTTAATTCCTTCCATTTCCATTCCTCTCCGTCAATTGGGTGATAGGCCGATGCGAATTTTCTCATCCATTCCCGCTTTGGACTTTCCAGCAATTCTTCCATGGTCCCGGTCTCCGTAATGCAGCCGTTTTCCATTACCATGACATTTGAGCAGATTTCTTTCAAAGCTTCCACGTCATGGGAAATGAAAAGGATTCCGGCGGTATCACTTTTGGCCTTTAAAATTTTAAGCAGCTGCAGGCGGTTTTCTTCATCCAGCGCTGCGGTCGGTTCATCCGCCAGGATCACAGCCGGATCCAGCATAATCAGCAGGGCCGCCGCGATTCTCTGCAGCATCCCGCCCGACAGCTCTCCGGGATAGCTGCAGAGGATCCTGTCTGTATCCTTTAGGTTCACTTCTTTGAATACGGCTTCCGTCAATTCCAGGGAATCTCTCCGGTTCATTCCCCTCCGGCACTTCAGCGTTTCAAGCATCTGCTTTTTTATGGTCATTCTCCGGTCAAAGGCCGTCATGGGATTTTGAGGAATGAATCCCAGCACATTTCCGCACAGTTTTCTGTGTTCTTCCGGCTTCAGCCCCAGGATATCCTGCCCGTTTACAAGAATTTCCCCTGATTTTATGCCGCAGCCTTCTCCCAGAATGCCCATGATGCTTTTTAATAAAGTGGATTTCCCCGCTCCGCTTTCCCCTGTGAGCCCCCATATCTCTCCTGTGCGGATTTTTAAAGACACCTGATGAAGAAGGCTGCAGCGGTTCTTTGTTCCCACACACAATTCATTGATTTCCAGCATCTGCTTTTTCTCCTTTTTCAATTACTCTTCCAAGCACGTAGAAGGAACAGGTGCACAAAAAAATGCCTATCACGGGATAAAAGGTCATGCCCGGATAAGTCATGAAGTAATGGTGGGTATCAGAAATGATCATCCCCCAGTCAATGACATTATCTCCCAGTCCCAGGCCGATAAAGGAAAAGCCCACGATAGAGACGATCAGGTCCGCACATGACAGGCACATGAAATGAAGGATATCCCAGATCAGATTGGGCAGTATTTCCTGTGCCAGGACTTCTGCCCTGGTGGCGCCCGAGGCGACCGCACACATGACATAGGCTTTGCCGCTCTCAATTTCAGTCCTTGTTTTGACCAGCTTGGTGAGCCTTAACAGCAGGGATACCGTGGCCGCCGTCAAAACGGTGAAAATGCCGTTTCCCCATGCCGCAATAAAAATAATCAGATATGCAATGGGCGGGATTGCCGTTACTGCGTTTAAAACGCTTTCCAGGATTATGTTCTGCTTTTTTTTCATTCCGCCCATAATCAGGCCGGATACGGTTCCCAGCCCGATCACCATCCCGGAGCCAACGGCCACGATTCCAAGCGTTGTCCTGCCGCCATACAGCAGTCTGGACAGCACACAGCGTCCCATGTTGTCGGTTCCCAGAGGATATTGGCTGCAGGGCCCTAAAAAGCGGGCCGTCACATCCACATGGTCCGGGTCATTGGGGGCAAGGAGAAAACCCAGCGCAAAAAACAACAGAATTCCTATGGGGATGGCAATTCCCCGGATATATTTTTTATTCATTCGCTGAAGGCCTCCTCCCTCTGCCCCTTCTGAAGGAAATGCTGCAGGATATCGGCCAGGGCGTCAAACAGGACCACCATGACAGCCAGGAATAAAACGATCCCGTAGATCATGGGCGCATCCCTCTTCACCACGCTGTCTATCATGAGATATCCGATCCCGGACAGAGAAAATATCCTTTCAATAATGGCGGCCCCTGCCAGGCACAGCGTAAGCATCTGAGCGATGCTCGGTATCAGATCGATCATTGCCTGGGGCAGCGCATGCCTGTACAGAATGCGCCGTTCGCTCAGTCCCCTGCACCTGGCAAATACGGCATAATCCTCGTTCATTTCCCGCCGCAGGGAGCTGGTAAGCATCTGGGAATAAAAGCACGTTCCGAAAACGGCCAGACAGATGGCGGCCGGCAGATATTTTTTTAAGCCGGTATTACCGGCGACTGAGATCCAGCCCAGCTTAACCGCTAAAATATCGATGGAAACCGTGGCCAGAAAGAACGGCGGGATGGAAACGCCCGCCAGACTCAGCCCGGACAGAAGCTTTCCGGCCGGCTTATCCCGGTTCCAGTAGCTTAAGCACCCGGTAATAAGGATTCCCGCCAGCGTCAGGACTGCGGTGAAAAGTATGACCAGGAGGGTGGTCGGGATGGCTTTTCCAAGCTCATATGTAACATCATGTCCGGTCCCCAGGGACATGCCAAAATCCAGATGCAGCGCAGCCCGGATCCAGTTGGTATACTGGACGGCCAGCGGTTTGTCCAGACCCAGCTGTACTCTTGCTGCCTGGATCTGCTCCTCGGTAGCCACCGGCGAATGCCTTTTTACGTAAGCGGTGGCCGGGTCCACGGGAGATATTCTCATAAGCAAAAAAGTAAGCAGGGTGACCAGAAAGACCGTCAGGAATGCTGTCAGTATTTTTCGTATCCCGTAATTCACTTTGATTGTTCACTTCCTTTCCGAACGGCGGCAGTTAGCCTCGTCTAACCGCCGGCCAATAATATAAGAGTCCACATCACATGCACTCTCATATTGAACCATTACAGAATACCAGTTTGCTGTTTTATTTTCTATTCCCATTTGGACGGTCTATGCCCATTTAGACGCTTTTCTGAATTCCGTTGGCGTAATTCCGATTTCCTCTTTGAACGCAACGCGGAATTTGCTGGGGCTCCCGTATCCGATCCGTTCGGATATTTCATCAATGGAGCAGGTGTCTGTTTTCAGCATTTCCATGGCTGCCTGCAGGCGGTATTTCTTGAGATAGGTATAGACCGGAACTCCATAGACGCCTTTGAAGCATTCCTTCATGGGGGTAAGAGGAACATGAAACAATTCGGATAATTGATTCAGGGTATAATGCTCATTGAGATTTTCACAGATAAATTCCTTTATGCTCTTCACTGTCTTGACCATGGCCGAATTAAAATACCGGTTTTCCACCATGTCCTCTTCCCAATCGTATTCACTTAAAAACAGCAGCAGTTCCAGAATCCTGATTTTTAAATATCCGGACCGGATGGGTTCGCCGGTTTCATACAATTGTAAAAATATGTGTTCGATCTCTTTGCTGCCCCGTATCAGGTAATTGTCCTTCTGACTCTCAAACCTTCTCCAGAGCTTTTCTAAGTTCACTGAAAAAGAAGGATAAAAATCATGCCCGGCTTCCATCATCTCACGTTTATCTAAATATATGGAGATTCCATAATATTGTCCCAGGGGGAAGCTGGAAGAGATTTTTGTTTTGAGCAGCCGGCTGATTCCCAGATCTCCGGCTGCAATATAAATGCATTTTCCATCCCTGAATTCACACTCATAACGCCCTGTCCTGCAATGATTGATTTCCAGGATTCCCGTCATCTTTTTATCCGTGCAGTCATAATATTCCATATGCATATCGTTGTAAACCACTTCAATGCCCGGTAAGATTTTATATATCCGGATTTCTCCATAACCGCTCTTGTTTTCCAGTTCATACACATCGTCCCTGCATTCCCCTTCCATCCGGCCGGTTTTTAAATCGTTTTTGTATAAAACAATGCTTGAAAAATTCATATCCTCTTCTACCGCCTGACCTTATGAACTGCGCTGATCCGCTTCTTCAGAGAATGCCTTCCAGAAACAGAGCCTCCTCCATGCGGGATATTCCGCAGCATACATTTGTTCCTTCCGTTAATAATTCCTTCATGACCTCTTCGTATTCCATGATTTCCCAGGCCCAGCAGATTCCCTTCCTTTTGCTGTTTATGGCTGATTTTACGGCCAGCGCCGCCATCATTCCGGTGATTTCAGTGCCTGTTTCCGCCCGAAACACATGCCTGTTTCCGCCCGTCTCCGTAACCTGAATATTCCACGGACCGCCATGGGAGGCTTCTTTCCCATAGAGCTCTTCCAGATGGCCTGCCTGTATCTCCAGGTTTTGGGCCGTAAAGTCTTTCAACAGGTTTTTAAATATTGCAGTCAGCCTTGTCTTCCCTTCCAGGGTCGGCATTATGTTATACCAGCACACATTTTCCAGGTTCAATAGACGGGACTGGGCAGCTGTTTCCGCGTTTAAACACGTCTGGACAAATACATTCTGATTGATCAGGGGACAATTCCAGGTGCCCTGATCGCTGTCCGGCAGATTCATGACCTCTCCCTGCCGGATCACGGCACCCGGCATGGAAAAGCCATGGATGACGCTTAAAAGGAAATCAACGGCTGCAGTCCGGGTCATCCCTTCATTGACGCCATAGTAAACAGTTACATTCCCTTTCCTGTCAGGATATTTTTCCGCCATAAATTTTACGATGAGGCCAGACAGTCCGGGAAAGCTTCCCGCTCCTGCCACGCACAATGTCCCCCGGTCCTTTTCCCGGCCGCCCATGAGGAGGTCTGCCCCGAATGCATCCACATAAATAACGCCTTCCTTTTCCGCGATCTTCCATATTGCGTCTCCGATGTAATACGAGGGACCTGCACAGTTTAAGACCACGTCGCACCCTTTTACGAACCTGCTGATGGTTTCCGGTTCCTGAACATCGGCTCTGATCCATTCCGCATCCCCAAAATTTTCCTTTGGTCCATGCCTGCCACCTCCCCGGATCCGAAAATATCTCTTTAATATCCGGTATGCGTTTTTTCCCGCAGCTCCGCTGATCCCCATGATTCCGACCAATGGACTTTTCATTCCGTCTCCTTAAAAATGTCGATGAGTGCGGTCACAAGCGGCTTCTGCAGGCAGGAAAAATGATCTCCGGGAACAGAGAAATACCGGACCTTTTCTCCAAATACGCCTTCCCAGACCTCCTTTTGATTGGAAAAAACATCAATGGTGTTCAAATAATAGTCCTTTACTTCCTCCTGGCAGATCACCAGTGAAACCGGGCCGTAATATTTTTCAGGCACATAATACAGCGATGCGCGAATGCTGTGTTTGAATAAGGCAAACATCCCAACCAGTAGTTTCTTTTGATAGTCATACTGCTCAGCCGGTATATCTCCCATGAGCCGGCACAGCCTTTCAAATCTTTCCTCATGGCTTTTGCCCAGCAGCTTTTTATAGCAGGCGCTTACATCCGCAAAGCTTCCTTTCATACACGCCAGCTCTTTTTCATCAAACAATCCCCCTTTTTTTCTGATTTCCGCAACAGCTTCATTCATGCGTTCATCACTGATCAGATAGCCTGCTTCCGTTAAGTCCGCTCCCATCAGCCTTCCGAACATCCTTTCCAGTATGACCGGACTGTCCAGTACCGAAGAGATATAGGAAAAATCATGATCTCTCATGATGTTAAGGGTATTGTCGATCAATGTGAGCTCCACATGGAATCCCCCCGCCTCCAGCTCCCTGGCCGCTTCCAGGGCAAATAATCCGCCGATGCAATGTCCGATCAAATGATAATGAGGCTTATTTAAGGAAGCCAGAAACCTTCCATACCTTCGTCCTGTTTCCACGGCCACTTCTCTGCTGGAAATCTTTAAATATCCTTCCGGATCTTCCAGTGTAAACGAAGCCACCGTCTCTTTTCTCTGCATCAGGTACGGCAGCAGCCCCGTATAGGTGCTTAAATTTCCCACCCCCGTATGAAACACCACCATCAGCCGTCCCTCACTGCCTGTCCCTTCCGATAAAATTTCAAATCTTCCATAATCAACGATCCTGTGCATCATTAAGCTCCTTTCAGGAATCCCCGGAAAGCTGCCTGGGATCCTCTTTCAGTTCTTTTGCCAGCTGGGCGATGGTAGGAGACTTTATGGACAGCCTCAGCAATTCATCCCAGCTGTATGTTTCAAACGGTTTCAATTCCCGCTTCATCCTTGTGACTACCTGGGCGATCAGCAGGGAATCCCCGCCATTTTCAAAAAAGTTGTCGTTTCTTCCAAGCTCCTCCAGGTGCAGGACCTGGCACCATATTCTGCATATGGCTTTCTCGGTTTCATCCATTGTTTCCCTGTCCGGATTCACACCGGGCTGGGTGGCGGCCTCCGCCCTGCGCTTCAGCTGTTTTCTGTCAATCTTTCCGTTTTCAGTCACCGGCAGCTCCGGCAGCAGCTCCAGATGCGGGGGAATCATGTATTCAGGCAGCCTGGACTGCAGATATGCTATTATACCGCTCCGGGTGGCCTGGCTTTTATCCGATGACATCCTTGCGGAAAAAACCGCCTGTCCGGCGGCTTCCAGCACATCTCCCACGGCCGGATATCCAAGTATCTCATCACCCCCTATGTCATGAAGCATATCAAGCCACTCCCGGCGGCTGAAAAATGTACGTCCCTGTTCGCCTCTGATGTCTTCAAAGCTTGACAGACCTTCCTGAAATTTTACGGATGTCTGCATATAACAGGCCTCTCTGACCGTATCCAGTATGATCAAAAGGCCTTTTGGGGCAAGCAGTTCCTTCAGCTGCCTTAAGCACGCCGGACAGTTTTTCGCATTATGGAACACATTATTTCCGATCATGATGTCATAGTCCATTCCCCGGAAGCCCTGCTCCCAATAAGGAACGTTAATGTCCAGCAATGAGTAACGGACATAGGGGTAATTTTCATATCTCTTTTCGGCTTCATTGATGAAAAAAGCGGATATATCCGTGAAATGGTACTCCACATCATAGCCGGATAAGGCCGGGATCAGATAATTGGAGGTGCCGCCCACTCCTGCACCTATTTCCAGTATTTTTAATGTTTTACCGCCATAGCTGAAATCTCTTGCTGTTTTCTTTATAAATTCCGTCATTGTTCCGTTTAAATATCGGCTGCATAAATGGTCCTGATAAAGAGCAGTGGCCCTGGCGGTATCTCCCTGGGGGAATAATAGATCCAATGCCCTGATTTCCCCCTTCAGCTGTTCTGAAAGCTTTTCGCTTGATTCCTTAAAATAAGCAACGTAATCCTTCCCAAAATCCAGGATCCCCTGTATCCTGTCAAGCTCCGCCTCCCAGTCGGCTGTCAGAAACTTCTCTGCTGCCGGGGTTTTATAATAGAGATGGTCCCCGCGGTCACAGGTCAGAAATCCTTCCCCGCAAAGGGAATCCAGCCATTGGGATACCAGCTGAAAGTATTCGGGTACGGCCCCCAGCTTTTCCATGATCTCCTCCAGCCCATAGCCTGAGTTTAAATCGCAAAACAGTCCTTCTGCAGTCATTGTCCTTAAGATTTTTGACAACGCATATCGGTCTGCACATTCAATCCACCTGTAAAAAGCGTTTCTGTCAATTTTCGATGTGATATTCTCCCAGGCCCTATCCCATTCCTGCTTTGCTCCGGTCTCCTGATTTTTTCCTTCCACGCTTTGCAAAGCTGCGAAGGTGCTGATCCGGGGATGTCCTTTTTCACCGGCAATTACGGAAACAGCCTGTGCCACATCCGGGTGGGACTGCAGTACATGGTCAATCTCACTCAGTTCCATGCGGTGGCCGTTGATCTTTACCTGATTGTCCATTCTTCCTGCAAACTCAATGATCCCTTCTGCATCATACCGCCCCATATCTCCGGTAAAATACAGCCTTTTTTTCAGCAGAGGATGAAAGATGAATTTTTCATCTGTCAGTTTTTCATCATAAAGATATTCCCGGGCCAGCCCTGTTCCCGCTATGTAGATCCCGCCGGTCTCCCCGTCCCTGCATTCCTTTAAGTTTTCATCCAGTATGTAAAATTGCTGGTTGCGCAGCGGGGTTCCGTAGGGTATGCTTTCTCTTTCCGCATCCGTGCTTTTTACCGGATGAAAGATGGACCATATGGCAGCTTCTGTGGCGCCTCCCAGGCTTATGACTTCTGCCCCTTCCGTCTTTTCCCATATTTTCCGTGGCAGTGAGACAGGGATCCAGTCTCCGGACAGAAGGATGAGCCTTAACGGAAGCGTATCGCTTTCCATATTTTCTGTCAGCATCTGCATTTGGGCGGGTACCGAATTCCAGACGGTGATTTTCTCTTTTACGATCAGCTCCTCCCAGTGGCCGGGGTTTTTTCTTCTTTCCGGATCCGGCAGGACCAGAGTGCCTCCCGCTCCCAATATTCCAAACAGATCATAAACCGATAAATCAAATGCCAGGTTTGCCAGGCCCAATATCCGGTCCTCCGGCGTAATGCGGAATTTTTCATTTATATCCGCAATGGTATTCAATGCCGACCTATGGCTGATCACGACGCCCTTGGGCACTCCCGTGGTTCCTGAAGTAAAAATGACGTATGCCGGCTGATCCGGGGATATGGGAACCTGCCGGACAGCTTTGGCCTCTCTCTTCTCCAGTCCGGATAC
Organism: Lachnospiraceae bacterium 54-53; assembly: GCA_041223105.1. Lineage (GTDB taxonomy): Bacteria > Bacillota > Clostridia > Lachnospirales > Lachnospiraceae > Lacrimispora. Next base: position 323,810 of record JBCLPO010000001.1, on the reverse strand, counting down.
ATCAAGGAAAATTCTTTGTCCGTAATCCCTTTCTCCGTTCTTCCCTTCCGTGGCACACAGGAGGACATACCGGACCCGTGCGCTGTCCAGGATTAATTTTATCCGGCTTTCCGGCTGGGCGGAATCTACCGGCAGATATATTGCCCCTGCAAGCAGGCATCCCAATACGGAAGCGATCTGCCAGACGCCTTTCTCCATGATAACAGCCGCCGGTTCTCCGGGTTTTATTCCCTCATTCAGCAGACTGAGGCAGACCGCAGCTGCGTGATCCGCCAGTTCCCCATAGGTATAGTGCCTTCCCCGGCTGATCAGTGCGGTCCTTTCGGGATGGTCACCGGCATTTCTGAAAAATCCGTCCTGGATACAGCCTTTTGGAACCGGTCCCTCTGTCGCATTTACCAGGTCCCGTATTCTTCTGGTTTCAGGAGGAAGTTCTGTTTCTCCGTTTACTTTCTCCTTCAGGAATGTGATGAGTTCCTTTTTATTCAATTTTAATTCGGACATCCTTTCAGAATTCATGACACCCGAAATCGCTTTGAAATGCAGTTCATCTGTATGGGGATCCAGCCAGAATTCAACTCCAAGTTTTTTATACTTATCGACAAGCGCCTGTACCATTACAACACTCCTTCCATGAATTCCGGAACATTTTCTCCTGTTTCCATCCAGGCTTCATCAGATCCGGCCAGCCTTTTCACATTTTCTGCGTACCTTTCAAACATCGCACTGAGGGTTTCTTCTGAAAACAGCCCTTCCACGGCCTCCCATTGCAGCAGCAATGCTCCGTGCTCCTCACGGGTCTGGTGGTCCAGCCAGATCTGCGGTGTCTGGGTAATATTAAATACGATTTCTCCCAGAGGCTTAATCCGGTCTAAATCGGTCACCCCGATGGTGCTGGTAAATACGACCGGAGCCGCCGTTTTTCCCCTCCCCGGCTGCCGGCCGGCCAGTTCTCTCTGTACCTTCATCCCGTCATAGATGGAATAAGTCATGTCAGCTGCCAGCTGTTCATTGATATCTCTGCAGCGTTCATAAAAGCTCTGTTCCGGTCTCCTGTCAACAGCCAGCAATATGAGAGAGGTGAAATCCCCCACGATGTCATGGATCTGTTTATGCAGCGGCAGCCGGTTGAACAGGGTAATATTTATGGTAAAGCGGTCGCTGCCGCTCCAGCAGCTTAAAATGTCCGCATATGCGGTGAGTATGACGACAGAAGGCGTGATCCCATATTTTTTGGCTCTCTTTTTTATCTCTTTCCATTGATTTTCCTCAATCCTGCACCCGTATCTCTCAAAACGCTGTGCGCCCATGTCTTCCGGATGTTGAAGCAGCGGCAGCTGCGGTCCCGGCGGCAGAAGGGCGATCCTGTTTTGCCAGTACTCTCTGGCATTTTCATAGAGTGAGGTTTTTTCCACTTTCTCCATCGTATTGATGTAATCCGCAAAGGAAACCTCCAGTTCCTCCTGCTCTTTTTCCGGATATTCGTATAACCTGGCAAGCTCACCGAGTAAGTAAGAGGTGCTCCAGGCATCAATCACGATATTGTCAATGCTTATGTGCAGACGCATTCTGTTCTTTCCATATGCGGTCGCTTTTACATGAAACAGTGGCCAAAGGGAAGTATCCAGTTTTTCATGGGACATTTCATCCCGCACCGTCTGCAAACTGGCCTGAGCCTCCTCCGGCGAAAAATCCCTTAAGTCAAGCAGCTGTATTTTGTATTCCGGTACTTCCTTTAATATCACCTGCCCCTGTCCGTCGGGCAGGATTACGGCCCGCAGCATGTCATGCCTTTTTATCAGGCGTCCCATGCCTTTTTCCACAAGGGATATGTCCATGCCTTCCCTTTCTATTTCAAAATAGCAATGGGAAGAAACATTTCCCAGGGGATAAAGTCCCTTTCTTCCGATCCAGTAGGAATACTGGATACCGGTCAGACGGAATGGCCGGTACCTTCCCTCCGGGTCCGGAATGATCATGGGCAGTTCCTCCGCTTCCTTTACGGATTCCCTGCGCAGACGATCCACATGGTCTGCCAGATCCTTTAATACCGGTTTGGCAAACAGATCCCGTATTGTCACCTTCACCTTTAACTCACTCTGGATGACGGAGCACATTCTGGTTGCGGTCAGAGAATCGCCTCCCATATCGAAAAAATTATCCCTGACGCCTGTTTCGTCCAGTCCGAACACTCTCTTCCAGATTTCAAGCAGGCTCAGCTCTGTTTCCGTGGAACCGGATTCCCCAGCCGGATGTTCCTTAAGCTGCGGTTCCGGCAGGTGTTTCCGGTCCACTTTTCCATTGGCAGTGACAGGTATTTTATCAACGGGAACGTAAAACTTCGGGATCATATATTCCGGAAGCTTTTTATGCAGATTTTCCTTTAACAGTTCCCAGTCTGCCTGCTCCCCTTCCTTCCAGGCCACGTATAATACCAGGTTCCTTCGTTCCATTATGGCGGCAACTGCCTCCCTGACTGTCTGCAGCCCCCTTGCGGCAGCCTCGAGCTCCCCAAGCTCGATCCGATGGCCTCTGATCTTGACCTGATAATCTTTTCTTCCCAGAAATTCAATGGTCCCGTCCGGCCAGAATCTTCCCCTGTCCCCCGTCCGATACCATCTCCCCTTTCCGTCGGTAATGAACTTTTCCTCTGTCAGCCTTTCATCGCCGTGATAACTTCCAAGTCCGCAGCCTCCGATCAGCAGCTCTCCTTCTGTGAATTCAGGGCAATCCTGCCCATTTTCATCGACCACCCGGTAATCCTGATTGGATAAGGGCCTGCCGTACGGAATGGACTTCCACTCTTTTGGCAGAGGCAGTGTCACCTCCTGAAAATTGGACCAGATACTGGCCTCTGTTGCCCCTCCCATTGCGATGAATCTGCAGTCATGGGTCAGATGCTTCACTCTCTCAGGAAGGTCCAGACCGATCCAGTCCCCAGACAGCAAAACCAGTTTCAGGGGAAGCTCTTCCTTATGTTTTTCCGCCATGATCAACAGCATATCCAGCAAAACAGGGACGGAATTCCATATGGTTACTTCATGATGGCGGACCAGGTCCAGCCAGTAATCCGCATCCCTGCTTCTGTGATCAGGAATCATCACCAGCGTTCCTCCGCAGCCCAGAATCCCGAATGTATCAAAAACGGATAAGTCGAAATCCATGGCGGACAGGGCAAGAAGGGTATCCTCTTCCGTAATATGAAACCGGTCCAGGATATCCTGAATGGTATTATCTGCGCTTCCGTGTCTGATTTCCACCCCCTTGGGCAGACCTGTGGAGCCGGAGGTCATAATGATATAGGCGCTGTCTTTTGGGGTTACTTTTACGTCCGGAAGAACCGGACGTGCCTTCGTCAATGCTTCATATAACAGAATGGTGATGTCAGATCCGGTGTTTTCCATTTCCTCCCGGCAGGCGGATTCCGTGATCACGTGCCGGATCCCGGTTTTCTCAAAGATCAATTTTCTTCTTTCCTCAGGCTGGTTTAAGCCCAGGGGCACGTAGCAGTTTCCGGATATGACAATTCCGTAAGCAGCTGCAATTTGCTTGTATCCGCGGGAAAGACTTATGGCCACCGGTTGTTTCCTGATACCGTGGGCGTCTAAATACGCCGCAATGGAAACCGCTTCATCCTTCAGTTCTCCATATGTTATTTTTTTGTTTTCTTCCCCATCCACCAATGCGGTCTTGCCAGGATTCTTTAACGCATAGTTTAAAAAGCCCTCAAAGATACAATGAAAATCCTCGATTCCTTTTGTTATGTTGTCTCTGTTTGAAAATTTTTCATAGCTGTCTGCCGAAAGCCGGAAGTTTCTGTCCCAATTCTCATCCTGCAAACCATACAGACAATTTTTGAACTCATCGAGCATGGTATCCAGCATGGAGACGGGGAAAAGTTCATCTACGGCATCCCAGGTCAACAAAAGCCCTTCCTCATCCTCATAGGTCTGAAAATCCAGCCAGATCTGGGGAGTCTGAGAAATCATGTATGTAAACGCCCCTAATGTTTCCTTAAATAATCCGTTAATCAGAGGCGTTCCCAGGTTGCAGGCAAAAACAACCGGAGCTGCGCTTTGCTGGGCGGCATGTATCCTGGACAGATCCCTCTGCACCTGAACCCCGGAATAAGAAGCGTATTTCATATCCTCATGTAATTGGCGCTGAATCCGGAGCAGCAGTTCATAAAAGCCGGGATCACCGCTGCAGTCCACCTCCAGCAACAGTAAAGCCGTAAAATCCGCAATCACCTCTTCCAGACCGGCATACTCCGTATTCCTGTTGAATAAGGGAATATTGATCAGAAATCTTTTATTCACGCTCCACTTTTCTATTACGGATGCATAGGCAGTCAGCAGCATCACAGCCGGTGTTGTTTTATGCTTTGCCGCATTGTCCTTCAGCTTTTCCCAGATTTCCCGTTTGATCAAGAGCTTTCTTCTGAAAAAGCGTGTTTCTTTTATTTCCTCCGGTTTTTTCCTCAAGGGAAGCGCCGGGCCTTCCGGAAGCGTCTCAAGCCTTTTCTGCCAGTATTCCCCTGCGTTTTTTCTGGTCTCCGCGTCATATATTTCCTGACTGGACAAATAGTCTGAAAAATCCCAGCCCTTTGATGCCTCCGGCAGGGGGATTTCCTGATATGCCGCAGCCAGATCCCTTAACAGTATCTGCATGCTCTGCACATCCGCAACCAGTAAGTCCACGTCAATGCATAGTCTGGTCTTTCCGGAAGGAAGGAGAAATAAGGTAATCCCGGCTACCTGTCCTTCTTCGGCCTTCAGCTTTCTATGGGACAGCCTGTTTCTTTCATTTAAAAGAAACTCTTCCAATTTATTCTCTTCTTCCCCGGTCAGGTCAAATACCGATATTTTTTCAGAATACGGTCTTTCCATGATTTCCTGCTGTCCGGTCTTCAAAAACCTTGCGCGCAGCATGGGATGGTGGTACTGCAGCACATTCCAGGCCTTCTGAAGCCTTTCCGGAACCACGGACTTTCCTTCAAATTCAAAATAAGCGTGACATCCGATTCCGCCCAGGATCTGGTCGTCATCCCGTCCCACCCAATATGCGTACTGGGTGTCGGTGAGGGGAAAGGCTTTTCCTGTTTTTGCTTTCTTCTTTACCGCCTCCTTTTTTATTCCGGCGGCGCTTTCCTGTATTTTCCGGTACCATTGCTCCAGGGTCGGGGTTTCCATCAATTCCCCGTAAGACACCCGGATCCCCTGCTTTCTCCACTGATTGACCAGACGCATGACCTGGAGGGAATTGAGCCCCAGTTCCATGAGATTCTGGGACCCTTCGATTTCCGTTTCCGTACCCTTCTTTATTTTTTTCAGTACATCTTCCTGCAGTTCCTCATAATTCATTTTCCCTACCCCCGTTTCTTAATGGTCAGCCATTTGGACCAGGGCTTTTTTGTTGATTTTCCCTACGCTTGTCAAAGGCCAGGCACCGATGATTTCCACCTGATCCGGCAGTTTGTACTGTGCGGTGCCCATGCGTTTTAAAAATTCCGTGACCTCTTTTAATGTCATGGAAACATCATCTCTTGTTTTAAGAAATGCACAGATCCTGTGTCCCAGCTCTTCATCCGGCACTCCGATCACTGCCGCTTCCAATATATCTTCATGGCCGATCAAATAGCCCTCGATCTCTGCGGGCATGATTTTTTCCCCCGCACGGTTGATTTGTTCCACGATTCTTCCTCCCATGCGCAGGTTTCCTTCTGTTGTGATCATCGCCCGGTCCCCTGTCCTGTAATATCCGTCCCCGGTGAAATACTTTCGGTTGGCCTCCGGCAGCTTGTAATATCCGTCTATGGTATACGGACCCCGGATCAGCAGTTCACCGTAGCAGCCCGGTTCTGTTTCCATGCCGTTTTCATCCACAATTTTCATCTCATCGGCCTCGGATATGGGCCTGCCCTGACAGGTGCATGCGATGTCCTCCGGATCATCCAGGGCAGTAAAACAGTTCAGCCCTTCGGCTGTTCCGAATACCTGCTGAAGCCTGCAGCCAAAATCCGTTTTCACCCGCCGGGCCGTTTTTTCTTCAAACATTGCCCCGCCCACCCAGATGGTTTTCAGGCTTGTCAAATCACAAGAATCATCCCACTCCAAAACTTCCAGATACAGGCTGACCAGAGAAGGGACCAGCGGCATTACGGTCACACCATGCTTCTCTATCAGCGGAAACACTTCATCCGGGCTCGTGGATGAGGCCATGACAACGGTTCCGCCATTCATCAGAGTCCCAAGTATTCCCGGATTTCCAAGAGAAAAATTGTGAGGAACCGGAAGCACGGCAAGAAATATTGTCCGCTCATCAAGTCCGCATCTTTCCGAAGCTTTTTTTGCGTCATACATGTAATCCGCATGGGTTCTGGGGATCAATTTAGGCACCCCCGTAGTTCCGCCGGACAACAGCAGGATCGCGGTCCCGTAGGGATCGGTATTTCGCGGTTCAAATACAGCCGGCCTGCTTCCGGTGCCCCAGGTATGGCTTTCCTCTCCGTCGAGAATGACATTTTTTATGAAGGAATATTTGTTTTGCAGATTATCCGCCATTTTCCTGTAACTGAATCCCAAATACTTATCCGCCCCTATATAGGCGGAAGGACGGGCGATCTCGGCGATTCCGTTTAATTCCGCTTCTCTGTGAGCCGGCAATGCCATAATCGGAACTGCCCCAAGCCAGGAAAGCGCAAACAGGTAAACTACAAAAGAAATCCGGTTGGGCAGCTGAAGGATGACATGATCTCCCTCACAGATCCCAAGCTCTCTGAGATGGAAGGCAGTATGTTCCGCCCTTTTTTCCAGCTCCTGATAAGTGAGCGTTTCATTTCCTGAAATGATGGCAGTCTTCTCCGGAAAGCTTCGGCTCCACCTCTTTAAATGCTCACAGAAGGTCATCTTTTCCCAACCATCCAGAGCCTCATACTGTTCATATCTTTTTTCATAGCGTTTCTCACGGTTCATAATAAAACCTCCCCTAATTAATCCGTGCTTACGACGACGGCAGACGGATATCCCGGTATTTCATCATACGGGATCACTTCCCAGCTTTCATTCTTAATCCCGTTTTCATAAATTTCGTTTTTATTGACTTCAAATTCCCTGAAATTTAAAAGCAGTCCCTTTCCCAGCGCCTTTGCATAGGCTTCTTTCGCCGTCCAGAATTTATAGAACGATCCTATTCCCTCTGATTCCTGAATGGCTTTCCTTTCCTCTTCCTGAAAGAAGCAGGCAATATCCTTATATTCCGGAAAATACCCGGCGGATTCGATATCCACCCCCACCGCGCCTCTGTATGTAAATGCCAGGGCCACATAGGCGCCGGAGTGGGAAAGGTTGTGCTGCAGCATCTTTTCTGCCTGGTTTTTGATCATTGGCTTTCCGTATTGATCCCTGCGGATGACGATCTCTTCCGGTCCCAGACCCAGATAGTGGGATGCCAGAATCCTGGACATAAGCTTTCCCGCTCCGCTGCGCATCCGGTCTTCATAAAATTTAAGCCGTCGGATCCCAGCCTTTTCTCCGTCAGGAAGGAAGCTGATTCCGGTTTTTATGAAATGCGCCACCTCTTCCCACTTCACCAGCCATAAATGGACCTCATCCTCCCTTAAACGGATTCCGGACAAATGAAGCAGGTCATTTTCCGTGTGAACGGAAAGAACTGTTTTCCCTTTCATCCCTGCCGGATTCCCCTTATGATTTCTTTGATGACGGCAAGTATTTCTCCGGTGTGTTCCCGGATAAAAAAATGACCGCCCCCGTACATATGGCACTCAAATTTTCCGCCGGTGAGCTCTTCCCATTTAAGGACGGCGGCCGGTCCCGCCTCCTCATCCTGCATTCCGCAAAAAGCCGTGATGGGACATGATAACGCCCTCATCTCCCTTTGGTAATAAGTCTCATCCAATGTGAAATCAGCTCTCAGCATGGGCAGGAAAAAATCAAGCAGTTCCCTGTTTTCCAGGATTTCTGCGGGTGTGCCGTCAAACCTTCCTATCTCTCTTTTGAATTCCTCATCGGAAAGATGGTATATGGGCCGCGGTTCCGGACTGTCTGGCACGCGGCTTCCTGACAGGATCAAATGCTTTAGAAAAACCCCTGCCTGTTCCAGCTGTCCGGCCATTTCAAAAGCCATTTTAGCCCCCATGCTGTGTCCGAACAGTATCATATCTCTTCTGATGTATGGAGCCATGCATTCCATCAGATCATTGATCAGCCCGCTCATTTCCGTATATGGCTCTTCCATGATCCGTTCTTCCCGGCCGGGCAGCTGGATGGGGCATACGTCTGCAAGCCCCTTTAAGGCCCGTTCCCATCCTCCATACACTGAGGCGCCTCCGCCTGCATACGGAAAGCAAAACATGACCGGATGGCCATCCTCTGTTTTATCCAATCCTTTTATCAGCCTGCGCTTTTTGCAGGCCAGGTCCTCACTCATGATAAAATAATTCCTTTCTGCTCATGGCAAGCAGCATCTGCCGGCAGGTTATCAGTTGCCTTTGAGTTAGCAGTGACTAACTCAAAGTTTTAAAAAAGAGCTGCTTTCCGATAGCCAGCCGATACCAAACTGAAGGTTCCATATTTTTTTCATAGAACGTATCCTTTCCTGTTATATAATGATTATATTATGATTTAGACTTATACATCAAAAAAAGCCATTATACAAGAGGGAAGGCAATCCTTGCTTGTCAAATGGAAAAATTTGCATTTTTTTCTACAATTATAAAAATTCAACTCATTGCCTGTATCCTGCAATAATCATATAGAAATCCTAATTTTTCATAAAACACAAAAAATCGATAAAGCTTTTTTCAAACTGGATCCTTCTGGAACGCGATATGCTCAGCTCCGTGTGATCCTTCAGCACAAGGGCGGACTGGCTGCAGCGTACGACATGCTCCAGATTCACAAGATAGCTGCTGTGTGCGTATTCAAATCCCTGGGGCTTTAACATATAATAAAGATCCCTGACCTTTTCTCTGCATACCAGCTCCTCATGCTTTGTCATGTTCCATAAGTGAATTTCTGCGCCTCTTTTTAGTATTGAGATATACAGGATCTCTCTGACCGGAATTTTTGTGATCCCTTCACCGGTATGCACGGTGAGATAACTGATTTCAGTCCGTCTGCCCATTTCCCGGATTATGGCTTCCATATCTTCCTTCAGCATCCGGTCCTGTAAATCCTTTATAATGTACCGGAAGGGCTGTACCTTAAAGGTCTCTGGCGTCGGATTATAATAATTCGTGCAAAAAACCAGCACCGCCTGCTGATTCCTCTCCCTCAGCAGTCTGGCGGTCTTGTTTCCGTCTATTCCCGGCATTTGTATATCCAGAAAAATCAGATCATGCATTTTTTCAATATCATCCAGAAGCTCCTGTCCGGAACCATATTCATAGATTTCAGCTTTTCCGCCGATATCCTGCATTTCACATATATACTTTATGACAGCAGCCCTGTATACCGGGTCATCATCACATATTCCTATTGTGTACATAAGCTCTCTCCTCACGGGTTAGTTATAACTAACTATTCTGTAAAAAATATATCCCTTTCCCAGTTCTGGAAATATTGTACCAAAACACCGTAAAAAAGTCGACCCCTTTAGGAATATCCAACAGGGAAACGGCCGGAAGGCATAAAAAGGCTAAGAGTGATGCAAAATGAATTTTTCATTTTTCTTTTTTGCAACACCCTTAGCCCAAACCAGGAGCCCTTACTCTTTTGTCACTAATTCATTGACATTATCCGCTGTTACCAGCTCATTGTCCAGGATCACATACTTTTCGACTTCTTTTCCCTGGAGATAATCGTAAGCTGCGTTCATGATCGCCTTCCCAAGGAAGAAGGGAGGTTCTGCGATGGTTGCCTCGACTTTGCCCGCCTTAATGGCCTCAATGGTGTCATCAATGGCATCGCAGCCGATCATGGTGATCTCATCCAGACGGCCGGCAGCCTCCACGGCTTCCAGCGCTCCGAGAAGCATTTCATCATTTGCCGCGTACAGTCCGTCGATACGGTCATTGGCCTGCAGAATGTTCTCCATAACGCTCATGCCTTTGGCCCGGTCAAAATCAGCCACCTGGCAGGCAACGATCTTCATGTCCGGATTCTGGCTTATGACTTCGTTGAAGCCCTTGGAACGGTTCTGGGCCACATTGGTTCCCATGATCCCCTGGATTTCGACAATGTTTCCTTTTCCGCCCAGAGTATCCACCAGGTACTGGCCGGCAAGCTTGCCTGACTTGATCGCATCGTAGCCGATATGGGATACCACATCCCCGCCGCTGGCTTCCCGGTCCATGGTGAGTACGGGAATTCCGGCTTCATTGCAGGCTTCAATGGAAGACACGATGGCATCGGAGTCGCAGGTATCGATAATAATGCAGTCCGGTTTTTTGGTGATCAGATTTTCCACATCTTTCATCTGGATGGCCGGATCATCCTGGGCATCCGTGATATAAAGCTCCACACCCAGTTCATCCGCGGCCTTCTGCACCCCGTCTTTTACGTCGACAAAGAACGGATTTGTCTGGGTATTCATGGCAAGTCCCACCACATACTTCTTATCCCCTGATTTGGTTTCCTGTTTGGACTGGGACTCCTCTGCCGCTACGGCCGTTGTCTCCGCCGCCGTTCCCTCCTGTTTGGTTTCAGGCGCTTTTTCTCCGCTGCTGCAGCCTGCCAGTAAGGCGATCATCAGTCCTGCGGCAGCCCCTGCCATGATTCTTCTTTTCATCATAATTTTTCCCTTCCCTTCTTTTCATACATTATAATAGTTTTATTTATTCTGCTTTCGCAGATAAATCCTTGACTTTCTTGTCCACCAGAACAGCGATGAGCACCACTGCTCCCTTGACAATGTTGGTTGCGTGGGGATTAACGTTCATGAGCGTAAGAATATTGTCGATGATCCCCATGATCATGGCTCCTACCACCGTAGGAAGCACAAATCCGGTCCCTCCGCTTAAACTGGTTCCCCCGAGTATGACCGCTGCAATGGCATCCATCTCGATTCCCTGGCCGCTGGTGGACTGGGCGGATCCCAGTCTGGCAGTTAAAACCACCGCCGCGATGCCGCTTAAAAATCCGTTCATGATATAGGCCAGCCACTCTGTCCTTTTAACGGAAATACCGGATAACCGGGCGGCTTCCCGGTTTCCCCCGAAAGCATAAATGCTCCGTCCGAAGCTGGTCTGAGTCAGAATATAATGGGCCAGGAGAAAAAGCAGGGTCAGGATGATCACAGGCACCGGTATCCCCAGAACCGTACCTTTCCCGATAAATTTATAGGATTCCGCTTTCACCGGTATGGGAGACCCCTTGGTGTAGATCAGAACGCAGCCCCGAAGCAGGGTCATCATGCCCAGAGTCGCGATAAACGGAGGTATTCCGCACTGGGAGATGAAAAATCCGTTGACGGCGCCGCAGGCAATTCCTATTGCCACCGCCGTCACCACCGCCAGTAAGGTGTTTCCGGTAGAAGCCAGCACCCCGGAAGCAACGACTCCGGAAAGGCCCAGAATGGACCCGACGGATAAATCGATTCCGCCGGTCAGAATCACAAAGGTCATGCCGCATGCAATAATGCCGGCAACCGTGACCTGCTTAAATACATTGAACAGGTTGGATACGCTTAAAAAGCTTTTTGACAAAATAGCGGCAAATATACAAATAACCAGCAGTATCAAAACTGAGCGATAGATATTTATTTGATTGATCAGCCGTTTCTTAGTTTCCTGATTCATTTTCATTTACCCCTCCAGACGCGTGCGCTAATATTTTTTCCTGATTCACTTCCTGCTTGGAGATTTCCAGAACCATTTGCCCTTCACGCATAACAAGGATCCGGTCACTGACTCCGATCAGCTCGGGAAGATCTGTGGAGATCACAAGAATGCTCTTTCCGCTTTCCGTCAGCCTGTTCATGATGGCATAGATCTCCGCTTTGGCTCCTACATCCACCCCGCGGGTAGGTTCAGCCAAAATCAGGATATCCGAATCTGCCTCAAGTACCTTTGCGAACACGATTTTTTGCTGGTTTCCGCCGCTCAGTTTTCCCGCAGGCTGCTGGGCTGAGCTGATTTTTATATTGAGAGCCAGAACCTGTTCCCTGACCCGTTCCGTTTCCAGCTTTTTGTCCAGCCGGAATCCTTTAGTCAGTTTTTTTAAGGAGGACATGGAGATGTTTTCCTTGACGCTCCTCAACAGGACCAGTCCCTCCTGCTTTCTGTCATCCGAGACGAATCCGAGCCCCGCTTCCAGCGCCTTTTGCGGAGAAGAGCAGTCTTTTTTCACCCCGTTTACGTAAATCTCCCCGCTTTCCATGGGAATGGCGCCGTAAATCAGCTTGGAAAGTTCTATGGCGCCGGCGCCTAAAAGTCCTGTGATTCCTAAAATTTCCCCCTTATGAAGCTTTAAGCTCACATCATGGACGCCCCGGCCCTTCACCCCTTTTGCTTCAAAAACCACTTCCCCCGGTTCATAATTCCGCACCGGATACAGGTTTGATACATTTCTTCCAACCATCATGGATACCACATCTTCATAATCGGTTTCACTGATTTTCCTGGATGCGACAAATTTTCCATCCCGGAATACGGTCAGCCGGTCTGAAATCTGAAAGATCTCATCCATGCGGTGGGAGATATAAATGATCGCGATCCCCTTTTTCTTAAGTTCACCGATGGTCCGGAACAGGATCCGGATTTCCTCATCCGCCAGTGCGGCCGTAGGCTCATCCATTATGATGATCCTGGCCCCGATGGTCAGGCATTTGGCAATCTCCGTCATCTGGGCTTCTGCTACGGATAAGTTTCTCACTTTGGTCTTTGCATGAAAGTATAAGCCCAGCCGGTCCAGATTTTCCTGGGCTTCCCGGAACAACCAGTTCCAGTCCACCTTCCCCAGCCTGTCTACCGGCAGCCTGCCAAGATACATGTTTTCTGCCACAGTCAGATCCGGGACCATATTAAATTCCTGATAGATCATGGCGATCCCATGCTTTTCCGCATCCTTTGCAGAATGAAATACCACTTCTTTTCCATCCAGATACATGGCGCCGGAAGTATAAGGCTGGGCTCCTGCAATGATTTTCATTAAGGTGGATTTCCCGGCCCCGTTCTCTCCGCACAAGGCATGGACCTCTCCTTCCATGATTTCTAAATGCACCCCGTCAAGGGCCCTGACTCCCGGAAACGTTTTAACGATTGATTCCAGTTTTAAAACGAACCTTCCTTCCATAAGCTTTCCCCTCAATATGCGCAGCCTGAGATCAGCACCACATTGGTATACCCTGTGAATTCCCCTGTCAGGATGATCGCTTTGGCTCCCTCTGTCATTTTTTTTAAATCCTTATGGGGCACATATTCCACCGGTATTCCTTCCGGCAGCAGAGACCGGGCCTTTTCATGGAGACCGGGGCTCACTGACAGCGCTTCCTCGGCAAATACGGCTTTTTCCGTCACCATATATTTTTCTATTTCTTCCAGGACCTCCAGGTAAGAGGGACTTCCCGGCTTCCAGCCCAAATCCACCCGTTCCACCCCTCTGGGAACAGGGAGTCCGGCATCTCCGATCACCAGCATGTCCATATGCCTGAGTTCCGCCATAACTCTCGCTAACTGCGGGTGTAAAATTCCTGTTTTCAGCATGATCGCCCATCCTCCATTTCCTGCTCTTTCATAAACGCATCCACTTCCTCCCGGTCCGGCATGGCCGGCGTGGTGCCGATCCTCTGCACCGATATTGCCGCCAGGGCATTGGCAAATGCCGCCGCTTCCCACAGATCCTTTCCTTCCGCCAGGGCCGCTGCCAGCCCGCCGTTAAACGCGTCGCCGGCCCCGGTCGTATCCACCGCCTGTACCCGGTAAGCGGGAATGCTGCCTCTTTTTAAGGGCGTTGCAAGGTAAACGCCTTTTCCTCCCATGGTGATCAATACGTTTTTGACCCCTTTTTTGAAAAAATAATCCGCCGCTTTTCCGGCACTTTCCTCATCCTCTACCTTTATTCCCGTTAATATTCCTGCTTCCACCTCATTGGGGGTGATTACATCCACCCGGCTTAAAACGGTATCGCTTACGGGCTGCACAGGCGCCGGGTTTAAAATGATCCTGACCCCCTTTTTATGGGCCATATCCACGATCTTTTCCACAGAAGATAAGTTGGTTTCCAATTGAGTCAGCAGATACTCCGACTGGTCCAGCAGGTCTGACACAGATTCCACCTCATCCCCGGAAATTGTCTCACATGCACCCGGAATTACGACGATTTCATTCTGGCTTGTGGTTTCATCCACAAGGATCAGCGCACTTCCGGTCTCCGTCTCAGAGGTCCGGAATATGCGGCCGGTGTCCATTCCAAGCTTTTTCATGGTATTGACCGCCACATCTGCAAATGCATCCCGGCCCAGCTTCGTCACCATGGTCACGCCTGCTCCGGCCTTATGGGCGGCCACTCCCTGGTTAAACCCCTTGCCTCCCGGCCCCATTTTAAATACACTTCCCTTTACGGTTTCCCCGGGAACCGGAAGATGGGGACATCTTCCCATTAAATCCACCACAAAGCTTCCAAAAACTGTTACCTTCTTCCCCATACCCTTCTCCTTTCCTTACAGCAGTGAAATTCCGTTGCCGGCTCCGATTCTGTCCGCCCCTGCCTTTATCATGGCCTGTGCTTCTTCCGGTGTACGGATCCCTCCGCTCGCTTTAACTCTGGCTCTGGTGCCTACGGTCTGTTTCATCAAAGCCACATCCTCTTTTGCAGCCCCGCTTATGCCAAAGCCTGTGGAGGTCTTTACAAAATCCGCTCCGGCTTCTACAGAGAGCTCACAGGCCTTTACGATCTCTTCCTTCGTCAGGAGACAGGTTTCCAGTATGACCTTTACCACGTTTCCATGGGAAGCTTCCACCACCGCTTTTATATCGTCGCGCACCAGATCATAATTCCGGTCCTTCAATGCGCCCACGTTCATGACCATATCCAACTCTGCCGCTCCTGCTTTCACTGCTTCGGAAGCCTCGAAGGCCTTGACCGAAGTCAGGGATGCGCCCAGAGGGAAACCGACCACGCAGCATACGGCAACGCCGCTGCCCTTTAATTCCGCCGCTGCCAGAGGCACGTGACAGGTATTCACGCAAACCGACGCAAACCCATATGTTCTGGCTTCCGAACAATATCTCTTAATTGTCTCTGATGTGGCATCCGCCTTTAATATCGTGTGATCTGTTACTTTTGCAATGTCCATGTTCTTCTCCTTTTATTATCTTTGAACGGTGTCTTTTCTTTCCTCCCAATATGTAACCGGTTACATATTGGGAGGAAAAATAAACTGCTGTATGCAGCCTATTTTATGGTTTCGGAACCGCGAAGCACTACCTGAAAGGGAACAAAAATTTTTCTTCCGGAGCTTTTGCTCTCCTTCCTGGATAATTTATTGATCAAAAGGGCCATCGCCTCATATCCCTGCCTCTTTGCATCACGCTCAATGGTAGACAGCCTGTAATCTATGATTTTAAGGGATTCTATCTGGTCAAACCCCACCATGGAAATATCTCTGCCGATTTTCAGCTTCTGCTCCGTTAAATATTTAAGCACCCCCAGGCTGGTCTGGTTATTGGAAGCGAAAATCGCGGTGGGCGGGTCGGGAAGCTCCAGCAAAGCCTTTGTCTGTTCGTATGCCTTTATGATCTTAAAGTCGCCGGAAACCATGTATTCCTTCTTAAGAGCGATCCCATGATCCCTCAATGCGGCCTTGTATCCTTTAAAACGGTCTTTTCCCGGCATGGAAGTGCTTGGACCTTTGATGATGGCGATTTTTCGGTGTCCGGCCCGGATCAGCGCTTCCACTCCCTGGTAGGCAGCGGCATCATTTTCTACAAAAACTCCATCCATGTTGGAATTTTTCATATTGCGGTCAACCAAAACCACCGGTATTCCCTTGCTTTCAAACTGGATCAGTTTATCCCGGGTCTCCATATCAAGTTCGGAAACCGGCGTAATGAGCAGACCGGAAAGCCTCTGGCTCTCAGCGATCTGGAGGCACTGATGCTCTCTTTCCTGCATTTCCCCTGTGTCAAACAGAACAATGCTGTACTGGCTGCCGGATGCCGCCTCACCCATACCGCTTATAATGCTGGAAAAGAACTCGTTAGCGATATCCGGAACAATGACTCCGATGCTGGAAGAATCGCGGATGCTCAAGCTTCTGGCAATGGCATTGGGTACAAACCCCGCTTCTTCAATCGCGGCCAGAACCTTCTGCCTGGTTTCCTCTTTTACATACCCGGACTCATTGATCACCCTGGAAACGGTTGCAGAAGATACCCCTGCCTTTTTTGCAATATCCCGTATATTCATGTCGAATCTCCTTTATGTAACCGGTTACATATATGATATTACCATATTTACGATCTGTTGTAAAGCTTTTTTGTGATTTTTCACAATAAAAAGTCATCCAAATTTTTCACTGGACGATTTTGCTTCTTTTATTCGTAAACAGCGGCCATAACCGCGCCGTAATCCCCGATCCTTTCTCCCAGCATGGCAGGCACGATTCTGCATGCGGCGGCTGACTGCCCCAGCGCTTCCCTGCGGATTTCTTCCCTCATGGAAGCCTCCAGAAATTCATGGCTCCTGGCATAAATACTTCCGATTACGATCACCTCCGGATTCAGGATGTCGATAAGCAGGGAAAGTCCTTTTCCCAGATAACGCCCTGATTCCTGCAAAAGAATCCCTGCCTCTTCGCTGCCCTCTCCCGCCGCTTCTGCCACATCCTTTGCGGTGACGTCCGTTCCCCCGTTCCCCTGAAGCCCTCTTTTTATTGCCATCTGCCGGATCCCTCCTCCGCTGCAAAAGCCTTCCAGGCTTCCGGCCTTTCCATGTCCCACAGGACCTTCCTTTTCCAGCCGGATATGCCCGATCTCTCCGGCAAGGCCGCATGCACCCGTATACAGTTTTCCGTTCAGGATAAGCCCGGCGCCCAGTCCGGTGCCGAATGTAAGAAATATCATATGGCGGCAGCCCTTTCCGCTTCCATATTTCCACTCGGCCAAAGCGCAGGCATCGGCATCATTTAACATTTTTGCAGGCAGGCCAAGCTTTTCAGACAGATAGGAAACGACCGGAACTTCATCCCAGCCGGGAAGGTTGGGCGGAGAACAGATCAGACTGCGGTCCGGACTCAGAGGACCTCCGCATGAGATGCCGATCCGGCAGTCAGTCCGGTCCGCGCCGCATTCATTCAGCATCTCCTCTGCCAGTGTGCACAGGCTGTCCAAAACGGTTTTCCAGCCCGGAACCGTCTTGATTTCCGATCTCTTTTCCCATGTTACGGTTTCATTTTTCAGGCGGCAAAGCACTGCCGCGCATTTCGTACCGCCGATATCGAACCCCAGTACATACATTGTGATACCCCACCTCTTTCTTACTGATTTATGATGACTGCAGCAAAGGCAGGAGCCGCCAAACCGGTTCCTGCCTCTTAACTATAGTGCAATCCGTAAAAATGTTCAACCGTTCCTTATTTTATGGTATCCTTGGTAAGAACAGATACTCCCGTATCCACGTTTTCAGCGCCCGTATCCTTTCCTTCCAGAGCATTGACTGCAGTTTTGATTCCTTCATAGCCCATGACATCCGGGTTCTGGGCCATGGTCGCCAGAAGGTGTCCCTCTTTGATCAGCTGCATGATCATATCGGATTTGTCAAAGCCAACCCCGATCACAGTTTCTCCTGCTTCCTGAATGGCGTTGCCCGTACCAACGGTGGAGCCTTCGTTCGCCCCGAAAATACCGACACAGCCCTGTGTGATGTAATTTGCTGCAATATCCTTAGATTTTGCGGCATCTCCCTCTCCGTACTGGGTTTCCAGAATCTCAAAGCCGGTTCCTTCAAATGCGGACCGGAACCCTTCTTCCCTCGCCACGGTAGACGCTGTGGCAGCATTGACATTGACAATTCCGATCTTTCCGGATTCAATTCCGCCGGCCTTTAAAGCCTTGATCATTTCTTCACCGGCAGTTTTACCGGCCGCCTTGTTGTCCGTCGCCAGAGTCTGGACAGCCGGAAGAGATGCTGCGGAGTCCACGTATACCACCTTCACCCCTGCATCAATGGCTTCCTGCAGGGAGGCCGTCACTGCATCCGGTCCGTTGGCTGCCAGCAGAATGGCCTGGGCGCCTCCTGCCACAGCATTGTTGATACATTCGATCTGCTTTGCATCATCCTTTACATCGGGAGCCAGCCACTTGTATTCTACATTTCCCAGCTCCTTAACCGCTTTCTGAGCACCTGCATCCACGTTTACCCAGTGCTGGTCCATCTGGTCCATGGTGATCAGATACACGCTGTATGACTCCCCTGCCGAAGCTGCGGCCGCCTCTGTCTGCTCTTTTGCTTCTGTTTCTGTCTTCGCTTCTGTTACTGCCGCTGCAGCCGTGGTTGCGGCCGCCTCCTTCTGCCCGCTGCTGCAGCCCGCACACAGGGACGCAACCGCTGCAAGGGAAAATACAGCTGCCATCAGTTTTCGTTTCATAAACCGTTCCTCCTTTAAATTATATCGTTTTCCTTCTCTATATCAAAGCCTTTAGCTTTAATATCCTTTCTATTTTTCCGCCTTGCTTTTTTTCACAAACTTTCCGCTTCTCACAATGATATCAATCAGAACGGATATGACTACAATGGTCCCGATTACGATATTGCGGATGGCGACCGGAGCTCCGGCAAACTGCAGACCGTTCTGAAGCACTCCCCAGATGGAAGCCCCGATGATCGTGCCGACTAAGATTCCCTGTCCGCCCAGGGTTGATACCCCTCCGATTACGGAAGCGGCCACTGCATACATTTCATAGGCGTTTCCGGCGTCCATGGTGCCCATTCCGCTGGTTGCGCAGATCACCAGGCCCACAATGCAGGAGCAAAAAGCGCTGACTAAGTACGCTTTGGTGGTAGTCGCCACAATATTGACTCCGGAAAGCTTGGAGGCCTCGATATTGCTCCCTATCGCATAGATGTGGCGTCCGGTTCTTGTCTTGCTCAGCAGGAAATTGAACACCAGCCACAAAACTATGGAAATAATCACGGTATTGTAAATACCGCCCAGCTTTCCGTAATAGAAGAAATCCCGGAATCCCCTGGCTCTGTCTCCGATGGCGTCGGTATTGTAATTATTGTTGACGATCTGAGCGACGCCCCTGGCGATTGTCATGGTGCCCAGGGTTGCGATAAAGGGAGGCAGCTTGCATTTTGCTACAAGCAGGCCGTTGATGACGCCCACCAGCAGGCAGCACACAAGAGTCAGCAGCACCGCCGCCCATGGATTCATGCCTTTTGTCATCATTGTTGCGGATATCATGCAGCTCATGCCTACCACCGACCCGATGGATAAATCGATGTTGCCTGTGATCAGCACGTAGGACTGGCCGATTCCGATCAACAGTATGGGGGCGATCTGCCTCAGAAGGTTTGCCACATTCTTTCCGGAAAAGAACGTCGGATTGATGATGCCGAACACCGCGCACATCACCACAAGACCGATCCCTACGGTTATCACCTGTCCCATCCCCCGGACAGCAAACAGCCTTCTGAACCAACTTTGTTTTTTACTCATCATGATACACTTCCCTGCCCTTCTATCTTGCTCTCAAACTGTGTTGCGTACTTTAAAATCTTATCCTGGGTCGCCTCGGCCGTCATCAGTTCTCCCGTGATTTTCCCGTCGCACATGACGATGATCCGGTCACTGATTCCAAGGACCTCCGGCATTTCGGATGAAACAAACAAGACACCGATCCCCCTCTGTTTCAGTTCATTCATCAGATGATAGATCTCGACCTTTGCCGCCACATCGATCCCTCTGGTCGGTTCATCGAAAATCACCACCCTGGAATCTCTTGCAAGCCATTTTCCGACCACAACCTTCTGCTGGTTGCCGCCGGATAAGCTTCCGGCATCGACTTCGGCATTGGGCAGCTTTATTTTCAGGGAATCCACAGACCTTTGAGTCATCTCATTTTCTTTTTTTCTGTTCACAATTCCCAGGCGTCCGCATAAAATATCCAGATTGGGAAGAGAAATATTGTCCCGTATGCTCAGCTTTGTGCAGAGACCGTCTTTTTTTCTGTCTTCCGGCGCCAGTACAATTCCTGCTTTTATGGAATCTTCCACCCTGCGTATGATTATTTCTTCTCCGTTTAAGAATATCTGTCCGGATTCCTTGGGATCTGCCCCGAAGATCGCCCTGGTGGTTTCCGTCCTTCCCGCACCCATTAATCCGGCGATCCCCACGATTTCCCCTTCATACAGCTCCAGGCTCACATCCCGGACCATACGGCCTGCGTTTAAATTCCGCACCTCCAGGATCTTTTTGCCCTTGTGGCAGGTGACACGGGGGAATTTCTGCTTGATTTCCCGTCCTACCATATGGGCAATGATCTCATCCATGCGACTCTGGTCATATTCCATGGACGTAATGAATCTGCCGTCCCGCATAATGGTCACCCGGTCCACAATATGCTTTAATTCTTCCAGCCGGTGGGATATGTATACAATTCCGCAGCCTTCCTCCCTGAGTTTTCTTATGATGGCAAATAAGTCATTGATTTCCTTGGAGGTCAGGGCCGATGTGGGCTCATCCATGATCAATATCCTGGCATTCATGGAAAGGGCTTTTGCGATCTCAACCATCTGCTGCTTTGATACCGCCAGGCTGCCCACCAGTTCCCCCGGATCCAGTTCGATATTCATGCGCTCCAGTATTCCGGCTGCCGCATGGTTCATTTCTTTTTCCGAAAGGATCATCCCCTTCGTCCGTTCCCGCCCCAGAAAAATGTTTTCCGCCACGGTTAGGTGCTGGCACATGTTGAGCTCCTGGTGTATGATGGCAATTCCCAGGTCTTTTGCTTTTTGCGTGGTCATTTCCCTGATGGCGGATCCGAAAACCTCTATGGTGCCTTCGTCTTTGGGATAGACGCCGCTCAGTATTTTCATCAGCGTTGATTTCCCGGCACCGTTTTCCCCCAGCAGCGCCATGACCTCTCCGGATCTCAAATAAAATGAAACATCATCCAGTGCTTTTACACCGGGAAATGTCTTTGTTATATTCTGCATCTGCACAATCGTTTCCTGCATAACTCACACCCTCATATTTTTCTCAGATTACAGTTCTCCTGTGATTCTGCACCCAGTATATCATCGGGATCCTGTGAAAAACAGGGGATAATCTTCTGTTTAAGGGGGGGAATCTTCAGCAATGAAAAACAGGCAGCTTAAAGCCGCCTGTTTTTCTTCCGGTCACCAGCCCATTTTATAAAACTCTTCTTTTGAATATTCCGCCGCCGTCTTCCCATCCTGGAGCACCATCATCCGGTCCGATACATCCATATTGTCTGCAAGGTTGCTGGTCAGGATCAGCACGGAGATCCCGCTGTTTTTCAACTCCTGGATCAGGTCCAGGACATAGCGCCTGCAGTACATATCCCCTTTTGCCAGAGGCTGCACACATACGGCTACCTTTGGATGCAGCAGGTGGATCCGGTAATATGCCAGACCGTACTTCTCCTTAAGGCTTAAACCGTCGATCTTTCCGGCGTCGATGCAGGGACCTGCCATAGGCAGATACTCCATGCGCACGCTGCGAAGATGGCTGCGCTTCAATTTTCCCAAAGGGACCTTGCGGTCCAGAAGGAAGGTCAGATTCTCCATGTAGCTCATATCCCGAAACAGGAAGGTCTCTGCCGGGTCATCGGGGATGACCGCCACCCCTTCCTTTAAAAAGTCTGCAGGTTCTTCTCCTGTAAAGACCTTGCCATCCAGATGGATCTTACCCCCGTCGATCCCCATGCTCCCTGACAAGACCTTGACCAGAGGCTCCCAGGTCTGATTATCATTATCCAGGATCATCAGGCATTCCCCTTTTCTTAAGGAAAAGCTTACAGGGCCGCTGCCCCCAAGATGTACCGATTCCAGCTTAAGGACTGCCTCCTCTTCCGGCTCCCGGACACAGCTTCCTGATAAGTCAAAAGAAATCGTATAGGGATCCAGCGCTGTCTCCTGCATTTCCTCTTTCTCAAACACCTTCCATATCATTCCCTGATGAAACAGGGCTGCCCGGTCCGCGATCTGAAATACCTCCTGATGATGGTTCCCCACATAGAGAAACCCCGTCCCCCGTTTTTTCTGTTCCCTTATGATGTCCTGGAACTGTTTTAACTCCATCTGGCTCAGAAAATTGCTGATCCGGTCCAGGATGATGAACCTGCATCCTGTGAGAATGGCTTTTAAAAGCTCCGTGACACAGCGTTCAAAAGCGCTTAAGGAATCGACCCGCTGCCTGGGATCGATCCGCAGGCCGATTTCTGCCATCAGCCGCTCCGCCTGATTGTCCAGCACCCTGCTGTTGATGATATATTTTTTAAAGCCCTTGCGCATCACAAATAAGTTGTCGGAAATGGTCAGGCTGTCAATGAGTCTTCCCCCTTCCTCAATGACATACACCCGGTTGTCCGACAAGTCGGAACAGGAATAATGGTTTACCCGGTTTTCCTCAAAATACACGCCGCCAAAGCTGATGGGGATATTGTGGCAGATGAGATTGATCAGCTGGGTACAGCCTTTTGCATTGGAAACGATCAGACCCATGATCTCGCCCTGAAGAATATAAAAGTTCAGATTGTCCAGATAACGTTCTCCGTTTTCATCCAGAGTGATGTTATTGAACCGAAGAATTTCCTTTCGCATACCATTCCCCCTCTGTCAATCCTTTACCAATGGAAGGGTGATCTCCACATCTGTTCCGGCCCTTTCCTGGCTGTAAACATAAATGCCGTATTCTTCCCCGAACAGGAGCTTGATCCTGTTATTGACATTTTGTATGGCGATTCCGCCTTTACGGTCCATGCCTGGATTCACATCATCCAGCGAAAGGCTTTTCAGCTTTTCATTCAGTTCCCTTACCCGGCCCGCCTCCATGCCCAGTCCGTCATCGGATACCTTGATGATCAGACGGGAATCCGTCACGGAAATTTTAATGATCAGATGTCCTTTCCCTATCTTTCTCTCGATCCCGTGGTAAATGGAGTTTTCAACCACAGGCTGCAGGGTCAGCTTGGGCAGCCGGTACTGGAGGATATCCATTTCATCCAGCTCTTCCAGAAAGGCATACTGGATGTTCAGCTGCAGTTTTTTTCCGAAGCGGAACTGCTGGATATAGTAGTAGTTTTCAATGTTTGCCAGCTCATCCTCCAAAGTTACCAGATGATCTACATTGGATATGGTATAGCGGAAAAACGTGGCGAGCGCCTCCGTCATCTCCGCTATGCTGTCAACTCCTTCGATCAGCGCCTCGCTTCGGATGCCTTCCAGGGTGTTATATAAAAAGTGAGGATTGATCTGATTCTGGAGAGCCAGATATTCGGCCTGTTTTTTGGAAACGTTGATCAGTTCCCTGGTCCCCAGCATTTCCTGAAACCTCTGGTTCACCTGCTGGGATTCCGGACAGTGAGGATATCGGATCTTGAATAAATCATTTATAACGCTTCCTGAGGCAAACTGGCGCTCCACCCGCTTTGTCTCCTGCATGGGTTTATAGATCCCGTAATATCCCCCATAGAAAAACAGGACGGCAAAAACGGCTGCCGTCATCAAAAGTCCCATCTGCTCCGGACGTCCCGCACTTAAATACAGGGAATATCCTAACAGGAGAAGCAGCGAAACGGACAGCCCGGCCAGAAAAAGAAACACCCGGACGGACAGAAACTTAAGTTTTTCCTTCATAAATAAGTCTCCTTCCGTATCAGGAATACAGTTTCCTGTATTCATTTGGCTTTAATCCGGAATATTTGGAAAAGCTTCTGGTGAAATATTTTACATCGCTGTAGCCAACTTCCCCGCATATGGCTGCCACGCTTAAATTGGTCTCCTTTAACAGGCTTT
The DNA here is from genome assembly GCA_041223105.1 of Lachnospiraceae bacterium 54-53. Lineage (GTDB taxonomy): Bacteria > Bacillota > Clostridia > Lachnospirales > Lachnospiraceae > Lacrimispora. Next base: position 299,868 of record JBCLPO010000001.1, on the reverse strand, counting down.
TCGCCTGTTCCATGCGGACTTCCGATAAAAATTCCAGAAAATTCTTTCCTGTTTCCTTTTTAAAAAGCGAACTGAAATAGGTGGGATTGAATCCGGCCACTTCGCTGACATCTTCCAGAGTAATGGCCTCCCTGTAATGATCCTTGATATATTTCTTTGCCATGCGGATGGGCCGGTTATCCTCCTTGAGCTTTCCGGCCACCGCCATATCATAGGAAACCGTGATTTCCTTCACAAGACAGCGCAGGACCTCACTTGCGGATGCACAAAATTCCACTCCCTGGTTGAACCGCTCCAGAAAATTCTGCTCAATGGCAATCTTATGGTTTTTCATAAAAAACAGATACAGATTGCAGACCTCCCGGCACATCTGAAGGATCTCATGTCCGGTCACATCCGGCTGGTCCAGCAGATCGTTTTTTAAATTTCTCATACAATCTCCTACCTGCTGCCTGTCCAGACTTTCCAGTGCCGCATTCATGTCCTGATTGAACTGGGTAAACCACTGGCTGGATGCCAGATGAAAGGAGCTGCGCAGATCCCCTTCCAGCAGCTTCCCGTTGCCGGCCACCAGCCTCTGTTCCACCAGATGCCTTGCAGACTTAAGAGAAAGCTTCAGCTGTTCCGGATCATTCACCGGCATTCCAAAGCCGATGGTCACGCGCAGACCTTCCAAAATAGATTCCAGTACGGCCAGCTCATTCAATATGTTTTTACACTGCCTCCGGATTATTTTCTTTTTCTCTTCTTCATAATTTAAAAATATGTAAATATGGCTGTTTTCCACATACAGTTCCCAGTCAAAGACCTGGCCTTTCAGCATCTGTTCCGCGATCTGTGTTGTCTTTTCTGTTAAAAATTCCAGGTTTTTCTCGTCTGGCGTGGAAACTCCGTCAAATTTTACACAAACGATCTGGAAACACCCCGGGTTCAGCTGATAATAATACTGCTTATTGATCTCCTCCAAGACCATGCAGTCTTCTTCCCTCTTCTCCCGGTAAAGGACATTGGAAAACCAGATGGTGCGAAGCCGCTCTGCGTCGCTCTTTCTCGCCAGACGGACCCGTTCTTCGTAGGTCAGCTGTTCATTCCGTTCATTGTATCCCGCTTTTATCTTTTCCAGAGTCTCAGCCAGTTCCTGTTTTTTAATGGGTTTCAGCAGATAGTCACTGACCCCGTATTTAATCGCAGTCTGGGCATACTCAAAATGACGGTATCCGCTGATGATCACAAATTCCACATTCAGATCCAGCTCCCGCGTCTTCTTCACCAGATCCAATCCGTCGTACCCCGGCATCCGGATGTCGGTGATCACCACATCAGGAGAAAGCGCTTCGATTTTTTCAAGCGCTTCGATTCCGTTATTCGCAACACCGCTCAGTTTCATTCCCAGTGCATTCCAGTCAATCAGCTTCTCTATCAGCTGACAGATTTTTTCTTCATCATCTGCTATCAGTACTTTTAACATGCAAAGCCCCCTGCCCCACTTATTTCACGGAGTCATTATAACATGTTCGCCTGAATCATGGAAGCCCCAAACCTATTCCGTTTTTCCGGACATCTCATCCACATAAGCCCTGATTTCTTCATCCTGGCAGCCTTCATAAAAGCAGTGAAGGAAATTGGGAGTCATGCATTCCCTGACCATGGCTTCATCCCGGATATCCCATTCCCTTCGGAGATCCAAAGGCGCGGGAGTTTAATAAAAGAGCCGCCTGGATTCCCAGATGCAGATAGGTAAGCCACGGGTTTTCTTTTGTATAGCTTTCCGGAATATCCTGCACGGAAAGAGGTTCTGTCATGGCTGCGTTGTATACGCTATGCCCCATAGGCTCTGCAACCGATTTTAATTCTTTTAAAATGATCCCGTTTTTTGGCGCCTGGCTGAATTCATTCAATAATGCGATTTTCATATTTTTCCTCCTGATGAATCAAGGGATATGTTTGCATATCCGGTTGATTTACAAATTTGTTCTTTCATAATCCGGAATTTAAGAAAATGCCTGAAGCAGATCTTCATAGCTTCTGGCCGACTGCAGCTTCTCCATGGTCCTGTTATTTCCAAGCTTTCCTGCAAGCTCTGAAATCAGGCGGAGATGGTCCTTTGCCCCGTCATAGTCCGCAGGAACAGCAAACAGAAAAAAGAGATCCGACGGTTCTCCGTCATAGGATTCCCATTCTATCATTTGATTTGTTCTTCCCACCGCAATTCCCACCTTATCTACCGAACCGGATTTTCCATGTGGAATGGCAACATGGTTTCCGATCCCGGTGATTCCTTCGCCTTCCCGCAGGTAAACATCTCTTAAATACCCTTCCAGATCATCGATATATCCGGCCTTCTTTAAAAGTCCGGCCAGGTGCCTCAGCACCTCATCCTTATTTGTTGCATTCATGTTCAGATCGATGATTCTTTGATCCAGAATCTCTTTTACAGCCATAGGCTCACTCCTTATCGAATAAAATATTGATATATTTCCAATGCGGAATCCAGGCTTTTCATAATTTCCATATTTTCATCGTTTTCCGTAAGCAGCAAAAAATCTTTATAGAATTGTTTTGTTCTTCTGATCTCATAATTAGAAGTCATCTTCACTGCAAGTAAAAATACAACATCCACAAAATCACCTGACCACTCAATGGGCTGGTCCAGAATGGCGACGGCAATCCTGGATTCATTCACCTCCACCATATTTCCGTGAGGGATGGCAATTCCGTGTCCGATGCTGGTGGTGGTCGCTTTTTCACGGTCATATACGCTTTCCAGATACTTGGAGGAAACATCCCCCTTTGCCTCCAGCTGATGAACCATCCGGCGAAGGAGATCGTCTTTATCAGAGACAGAGGGCTTAAGGAATATCAGATCCACATCAAACAGCTGGTGACACAGATTATGGAAACGGAAGGTGGGAGACGGTATGTTTTTCCGGATTTCCTTCACCTTGCTCCTGACTTTTTCCACATTGTCCTCGGACATCCTCTCCCCGATCCGGACGATCCTGGGATCTTCCTGATTGATGGGTACAGAGCTCATGATCAGATCCACCTCCGGGTACTGGGAGATTTTAAAGTCATGATTGCTCACCGCCCTGATATCCGCGATTTCAGGTATGCTGTATTTCATCATTTCCATCATGAGCTGGCTGGCGGCAAGTCCCTGCTGGCTGACCATTAACGCCTTCAAAGGCTGGTCCTTTTTCAGCCGTATGAGGGAGGCCTGTATATAAAGGGCGATCCCGGCCAGTTCATCCTCCGTGACCTGAACCCCGTAATATTCCTCAAACAGATTGCTCGTCGACCAGGTGGCCAGAAATGTCTGCTTATACTCACTTTTCACGTACTTGCTGATGCTTTCTGATGTGGTGGTAGAGTATTTCATCCGGAAAATGGCGGAACGCATATGGATCAGAAGGCTTTCAAACAGCGTTATATCCGCTGAAAGATCCACATCCAGCACAGAATCTATGGTTTCAATGACAAGCTTTACAAAGCTTCTCAAATCTTTATCGTACTGTCTCGTGTATTCCTCATCCCCTAAGCAGGAAAAACCTTCTATCTTCCGCGCCGACAGCAGAAGGACTGACAGCAGCCTCACATCATCCGGCAGGATCTTTATCCCGTATTCCGATTCAATCCTCTGATATATGGTTTCTGCAAAGGAATATTCATTGTAATGCTGGACTTCATCCTCTTCTCCCTGGCCGAATCTGTTTTTTCCTCCGGTACAGCTTCTGGACAGAGACAGGCAGGTCATGATCCACACCATATTAAAAGAAATATCCGCCAGCTCGATTCTCCACGCATTTTCCGCATCCACTATTATTTTCCTGATGCGGTAAACATCGATTCCCGGCGCGTAAGTGCCCAGGAGCGCTTCCATAATATCTGGCATCATATAAAGAATATAGTCCTTAATGGCGATCCGGTAGTTGTATTCATCCCCGGCAATGCAGATTCCTTTATTCCTGACGGATGCTATCTGCAGATTCCGTTTTTCAAACCAGGGCGCTATTTTCTTCAGCATCCCCGCAACCGTGGGAGGACTTAAGTACAGACTCTCCCCAAGCTGCTGTATGGTTATGATCTCTCCCGGTTTGAGCTTTAACAGCTTACCGGTGAGCTGGCGGTTCCGGTTTTCCAGATCCGCAGAAATATCCATGTCGTTTGCGGCCTGAACCTTTTCTTTTATGACCTCCAGCTGGCTTTTGGAGCACTCCAGCCAGATCCCTGTCCCCTGCTTCTTTTTAATGCGTCCCAGATCACTGATTTCCATCCAGTCATTTAACTGATTGATTTTGGTCCTTATTGTCTTTTCAGATAAACCCACATGATCCGCAAGCTGTACTATGGTGTATGTCTTTCCCGTAAGAAGGCATTTGAGCATCAGGTTGTAATATAATGAGTTCTTATCCTGTTTCAAATAACCACCTCAATATTTTTAAAAAGGGCGGCAGCTGCCCGGCTGCCGCGCTGCCGCCCATATGTCCTGCCGGATCATTGGATCATTCATATCCGGCCTGTCTGGCTTCTCCGTAAATATACTGCCCGCTGGAACCGATAATCTTCATGTATTCCTTCACAAACTGCTTGACTCCCGCTTCAGCCGCCATGCATAAGTGCATGTAATCCAGCTCCGGATCCTTCTCCAGCGCCAGGAGCATGGCTTTTTTTCCTGCCTCAAAGGCATCGGTGCAAACATTGATCTTATTGATTCCTCCGGCAACCGCCTTTTTTAAGTTTTCTTCGCCTGAGCCGGAGCCACCGTGAAGTACCAATGGCATTTTCAGGACCCTTTTTAACTGATGAAGGCGTTCAAAGTCCAGTTTGGGTATTTTTCCTTTGGGATATGCACCGTGAGCCGTGCCAACGGCAACGGCCAGGGCATCCACATTGGTTCGCTCCACAAAATCCAGTGCCTGATCCGGGTCCGTATACAGATCCACATCCGTGTCATCGGAATTGGCCGCCTGGCCCACATGCCCAAGTTCTCCCTCCACAGAGCATCCCATGCCATGGGCAAGAGCACAAATAATCGCCGTTCTCTTGACATTCTCCTCATAGGGAAGGGCGGAACCGTCAAACATAACATTGGTAAAACCCCGGTTGATGCAGTCGGTGATCACATAAAAATCCGAACCGTGATCCAGATTGATCGCTACCGGAATATGAACTCTCATAGCCAGTTCCCTGATTACCGGAAGCATTTCCTCTGCATGGGCATGGTTTTTCATCTGGCCGGGCCCGAACTGGATGATGATCGGGGAATGTTCTTCCTCCGCAGCCATAATACCGGCCCGGGCCATTTCAATATTGATGCTGTTCATGGCCATGACACCGTAGTTTTTTTTGTTCGCATCGTCAAGCTGCAATGGCGCCTGCTACTGCGGAACCGATCATGCAGCTTGGAATGACCCGGACCGGATCCGCCGCCGCAAAGGGGAGCACGCCCTCCGTAATAAAGCAAAGTCCCATGGGAAACGCTGTTTTCGCCGTTTCCAGTTCAACCTTGGTGAATTTATTTTTCTTTATCAATGTGGCAATAAAAATTCCGATGGGAGGAGTCATCCCTCCGATGATCTTTGCCGCCATAGGACCGTAGATCCCGTCTGCGCCCAATGCATTGGCTGCCATGGAAGCGGTTTTATTGACCGGACCTCCCAGGTCAAATCCCATACAGGCACCGATCACTCCGCCGATCACCGCTTTGGCGCCTCCGTTTAAGGAAATGATCCACCCCTGGAAGACATTCATGATAAAGGCCAATGGGATGGAGAATACGCAAAGGAAGATCATCCCGCATACAAATGTGGAGAGAACGGGTATGAACATGACCGGTTTCAGCCCTTCACACCACTTGGGCATTTTCCAGGTTTTCATCCAGTTGACAAATCCCCCGATGATAAATGCCATAAGCAGTCCGCCTAAAAATCCCGCTTTTGACTGGGCCGAACAGTAACCGATCACAATGCCCGGCACAATGCCGGACCGGCCGGCAATGGAATAGGCGACCCCGCCCGTCATGACCGCAACGGAGAAATCCATTGCAATGGACCCCAGCTTATTCACGCCCCACCAGAACCCGATCCATGTAAAAGGATTTAGATTGGAAAACGGCGTAGCCCCCGCTTCCACTGCGCTTCCAATGTCATATCCCCCGAATCCCTTTGCCAGAGCGGATAATATACCTCCGCATACGACGATGGGGATCATATAGGATATTCCCGTCATAACATGCTTTTTAATTCCAAATTTCTGTTTTGCCATCTGTTTACCCCCTTTTCAATCCATTATTCTTTCAGCTGCTTTTCAAGTTTCTCATGAATTTTTGAAATCACTCCTTTCGGAGATTTCATGATCATGCTGATGGGAATATCAACCACTGCTTTTCCCGCAAAGCGTTCTTTGCCGACCCGTATATCCGCGGCGATCAATATCACATCCGCTTCTTTGATCTCTTCCGGCGTCAGCTCATTTTCCACCCCAATGGAACCCTGTGTCTCTACCTTGATGAAATCCCCCATTTCCCTCGCGGCATTTTCCAGCTTTTCTTTTGCGATGTACGTATGTGCAATTCCTGCCGTACATGCCGTAATTGCCAGAATCTTCATATCAATACCTCCTTCTTTTTCGGTATCTAAAGTTTACCACAATCCATTTCATTACGGTAAATTTAAAAAGGCATATTGAAACGGTAAATTTTAAGAGGCCGCAAAAACAGTTATGGCTCATCCACACGAATCCTTTCTGCCAATCATATAATAAATAAATGAATTTTCTATATACCGTATGTACGAAAACGTACAGTGCATATATGGAAAGGAGTATAACAATGCGTACATCTTTACAAGCGGAACGGCTGGCAGCCGGCTCCATTCAGGCGGGCGCTAACGTTATTTTTGATACGCCTCTTTTTACGGAGGGTACTATCACATATGACAGCACTACAGGCGAAATCTCTATCAATCAGATTGGAACTTTTGTCATTCAGTGGTTAATGTCCGTTCAGGCCTCTGTTTCCACCATCGGTTCCGTATTCGGCGTGCATATCTCCGGGGAAGGAACGGTCATCGGCAACTCGCCCATCAAAACCGGACAAACTGTGGGTTTTGCCGTAGTCCGCGTGGACACAACGCCGGTTGTCGTCACATTGGTCAATGAAAGCGACGCCAAAGTGTGGTATTCTGCCGTCACGCCAATAAAATCCTCTATTGTCGTAGACCGAAGCAGCGGTCTTGAGCATCTTATAGACGGAAATACAGTCGGTTCTCTCGCCGGGATCGGAACCTATTTTGACTATGTCATGGGTGAATATGCAGTGGCATTGGGCTACCTTACCCGCGCTTCCGGAAACTATGCACTGACCCAGGGCTGGAACACAACTGCCTCAGGTCTGGCGTCCCACGCCGAAGGGTACAATACAATGGCTTCAGCCATGGTCACGCATACGGAAGGAGCCAATACGACAGCCTCCGCAGACGGCGCACATGCCGAGGGAATCGGCGGCACCGCCTCCGGGCAGTCGTCCCATGCGGAGGGAGATAACACGACGGCCCTTGACCTGGGTTCGCATTCGGAGGGGCGGTATACGACAGCGACGGGTCTTGTCTCTCATGCAGAAAACGGATATACGAATTCTGCCGCGCAATATTCCCATGCCGAGGGAGTGCAAACCACAAGCTCCGGCAGTGTCTCCCATTCAGAAGGCGTTCAGACCACGACCGGAGGATTTCAGGGTGCGCACATTATGGGCGACTACGGCGATGCCAATATGGAATTTTCGTGGTTTTTGGCAAACGGGACATCTTCCTCCAGAGGCCTTGCTGCGAAAATTCTCACAACAGAGGAGGCTTATATCGATCAGAACTGGAACGGGGGAGGCGCCGATTACGCCGAAATGTTTGAATCGGCCGGCGGGACGGAGATCGAACCCGGTTATTTCGTCACGTTTGATGATAATGACGGTGAAAAGATCAGGCTGTTCCATGCAGCGACGGACAATTATGTGTTGGGTGTAACCAGCGCGGCACCGGCCTTTTTGAGCAACGCGGGAGAACTTCGCTGGGAAGGAAAATACCAGACGGATGAATGGGGCAGAATTCAATTTCAGGATGAATAGATCCCTAATCTCATTCATGAGCCCACCGGAGAGGTCATATTGCCCGCACATACGCGGACCAAGCCGGTACTCAGCTCCGAATTCGATCCCGAAGCGCTTTATGTGCCGCGTTCCCAGAGGCCGGAATGGGCGCGCGTCGGACTGCTGGGAAAGCTTCGCGTCAGGGATGACGGGACCTGCGTACCCGGCGGCTATTGCCGCCCCGGCGAAAACGGTATCGCCGTATCGGCGCCCGACGGCTACCGGGTGCTTAAAAGAACCGGCGCCGGACAGGTGATGATTCTTTTACGGTAAACAAGTAAACGATGGACTTCATTTTATTGTTCCGAAGTTTCTGACCGCTGCCCTTTTATATGTAAGGGCTGCGGCTTAAACTCGGGGATAATCTATGACATGGAAATCGGTCCGCCTCTCATCTTTCCGGCTGTACAGATGCGGTGAATGGCCACCATATATGCCCCCATGCGCATTGTCACCCCATGTGTTTCTGACATATGGTCCACTTCATCGTATGCTTTGTTCACGATCTTCTTTAGAGTTTTGTTCACTTCCTCCAGATCCCATGCCATGCTCTGAATATTCTGAACCCACTCAAAATAAGAGACTACAACGCCGCCTGCATTTGCCAGTATGTCCGGCACCACCACAATTCCTCTTTGTTTCAGTATTTCATCCGCTTCCACGGTGGTCGGTCCGTTGGCGGCTTCCACAATTATTTTCGCCTGGATCCTGCCTGCATTTTCGCCTGTAATCTGATTTTCCAATGCTGCCGGAATCAAAACGTCGCACCGGCAGGCGAGCAGCTCATCATTTGTGATATTCTTGACGCCCTCCTCCCGGTAATCCGCCAGCGCCTTCTTTTTATCAGACAGGAAATCTCTGATTGCAGGTATGTTCAATCCTTCCTCGCAATAAAGACCTCCGGAATAATCACTGACAGCGATCACCCTGCAGCCCTGGTCATAAAGAATCTGTGCAGCAGTACCGCCCACGTTCCCCATACCCTGTATGGCATAAGAAGATTTTAAATAATCCATTCCCGCATGTTCCAGACTCTGGTGGGTAATGATGATGACTCCCCTTCCGGTGGCTTCCGTTCTTCCGATGGAGCCTCCGATCTCTATGGGCTTTCCCGTAACTACACCAGGTACGCTGTGCCCTTTGAACATACTGTATGTATCCATGATCCAGCCCATCACTTCTCCGTTGGTATTGACATCCGGAGCCGGTATATCCTGGTCAGGACCGATGATCGGCAAAATCCTGGTGGTATACCTTCTGGTCAGGCGTATCAGCTCATCCCGTGATAATTTCCCCGGATCCACCTTGATTCCTCCCTTTGCTCCGCCATATGGAATATTGACGATGGCGCATTTAAAGGACATCCAGGCAGCCAGGGCCTTGACCTCATCCAGATCGGAATTTTGATGATAGCGGATTCCCCCCTTATACGGGCCTCTGGCGCTGTTGTGCTGCACGCGATAGCCTTCGAACACTTTAAGCTCCCCATTATCCATCCTGACCGGGATTGAGACGATCATTTCCCTTTCCGGATACTGCAGCGTCACATATTCCTCTTCTTTAAGCCCCAGCTCACCGGCCGCTTCTTTTAAAACAGTCAGCATGTTTTCATAAGGGTTATATTTGTCCTGCTTCATAGCTTTTACCATTCCTTTCATCCCTTTCATTCCTGAAAGTTATTGACAGCAATTCCTTCATTTGTGAATGCTTCCCTTAATCTCATTACAAAGGCCAGCGCTTTCAGGCCGTCTCCATGGACGCATAAGGTATCTCCTTTGATCTCCAGTTCTTTTCCGCTGACAGAGGTGACCCTGCCTTCCTTTATCATCCGTATGCACCGGTCCACTGCCGCATTTTCATCCGTAATCATGGCTCCTGCCATGCTGCGGGGGACCAGGGACAGATCATCCATATAGGCTCTGTCCGCAAATATTTCGGATGCGGCCTTCAAACCCATCTTTTCCGCTTCTTCGCCCAGCACGGCGCCGGCACAATAAAAGATGATCATACCGGGATCCGTTTCATATACCGCCTCACAGACGGCTCTGGACGCCTCCCGGTCATACTGGCACAGATTCCCCAGTGCCCCGTGAGGCGCCACATGCTGGATTTTCATTTTGCAGCCTGCGGTAAAGCCGGACAGGGCCCCGATCTGGTATTTCACATAATTTTTTATTTCCATCGGCTTTAAGACCATGCTTCTTCTCCCAAAGCCCATCAGATCAGGGTAACCGGGATGAGCCCCTATTGCGACCTTTCGTTCCTTTGCCGCTTTTGTCACCTGATCCATGACCATGGGATCTCCTCCGTGCCAGCCGCAGGCTATATTGGCGGATGTGACGTACTTTATGATCTCCTCATCATTGCCGATCTTATAGGCGCCAAAGCTTTCCCCCATATCACTGTTCAAATCTATCTGATACATTCTTCAATTCTCCTCTTCCTGGATCTGTTCCTCTACCTTGACTGCAAACTCCCTGTCTTTTACCTTAACCTGAAAATATTCAGGGGCTTGGTACTGCACAGGTGCGGAAAATACTGATTCCAGCTTTTTTAATTCCAGGCAGTAATCTCTGTAAAGCCGGTGTGCTTCTTCTATTTCTACGGGAATAAACCGGAGCTCATCGCCGGCCCTGCACTGGCCGATCAGGGGAAGATCAACGCTTATTACGGAAGCGATCTTTGTATATCCCCCGATGGACTGGCTGTCAGCCATCATAACAATGGGCTGGCCTGCGGTCGTCACCTGAATGGAACCCATAACAATTCCGTCGGATATGATATTTCCATCTGTTATGTGTCCGGGAGGAGGGCCTTCCAGCCGATAACCCATCCGGTCAGAATCCCCGGTCACTTTATAAATGCTCCCATAAAAGTTTTTTATCCCGTCTTCGGTAAAACGGTCTTCCTGAGGCCCCGGAATTACCCGGACCTGACAGCACCCTTCTGATTTGCCCTCGACAGGAAGAAGTCTGGCGGCTGAATTATCGAATCTGTCTGTTTCCGCCCGGAATTCTATGACATCTCCCCGTTTCAAAGGCCTGCCTTCCAGCCCTCCTATCCTGTTTTTTACCAGGGTGGAACGGCTTCCCATGATCACGGAAATTTCCATGCCGCCGGCAACCGCCAGATAGGAGCGGCAGCCCCGTGCCGCATGCTGCAGGAGCAGAACATCACCCCTTCTCACCGGTACCGCCCGGTACGTGCAAATGGGCACGCCATTCAGCAGAGGCTGCATATCGGCGCCTGTCAGGGCAATTACGGCCGGGCCGGTGAAGCGGATTGCCGGTCCTGAAAAGGTCATTTCCAGTTCCGCTTCAGAAATCTCATTCCCGACCAGCAAATTTGCAAGGTGAAAGGCTCTTTTATCCATAGGCCCTGCAGGCGATACTCCAAACTGCTCATAGCCAAACCGGCCTTCGTCCTGTACGGTCGTATAAATGCCCGGATTCATGATCACCATCCCCATAAGCTACTCCTCCCTTTCATAAGTCCTGCACCGGTAGGTACCCGCTTCTGTCTGATGCCTGATTTCTTCGTATTCCTTCCGGTCAACCGGAATATGCCTGATCCACTGGCCGGCCTTAAGCAGGAATGGATTATCCTTTCTGTAATCACATATTTTAACAGGGGTGATTCCAATAATATTCCAACCGCATGGCTGGTCAAAGGGTATGATATTGCTTAAACCCTGCTGGACCACAATGCTGCCTTCCCTGATCCTGACTCTGGGAGATTCCCGCCGTTTAAAAGAAAAGGGATTTTCAAATCTGGCCGTATAGGGATGGCCAGGTGCAAATCCCAGCATGTAGACAAAATAATCACTCTGGCTGTGTATGCGTATGATCTCTTCTTCCGTCTTATTTTCCAGTTTTGCAATTTCTTCCATATCCTCTCCCTCGTAGAGAACCGGGATCTCCGTCACCACCGGCCTGGGAAGGTCCATGCTTCCGGCTGTTTTCAAACACCGCGCCACATATTCCTTCAGGCTTTCATACGTGATTGCACAGGGATCATAATGAATCAGCAGGGAACGGTAAGACGGCACCAGTTCTCTGATACCGGAAACAGGCTCCTGCTCCATACGGTATTTCAGTAAAACCACCTTTTTGTTGGTCTCCAGTGAAATTTCATTTTCAAATTCGATCGTAACCGCACAATCACCGCATAAACGAACCATTGCATTATCCATTATTTATCCGCTCCTATCCATTCGTCAGTCTATGTACTCCACACCGATTTCTGTAAGCTTTTCATCGATCCAGCTTCGGTTTAAGCCGTTCCCTGCCGCTATACTGGCAAACTGCCCTGTCTCAGCTTCACTCACTTTTTTTGCCCGTTTTGCCAGCTCCGCGGCCTCTTCCTTCTTAATGACCAGAAGTCCGTCCCCGTCTCCTACTAAAATATCTCCGGGAGAAATCACCTGATTTCCGCAGGATACGGGAAAATTAATTTCACCCGGGCCGTTTTTATAAGGGCCGTTAGGGGTCACTCCTCTTGCATAAACCGGGAAATCCGTAATTTCTCCAATCTCAATGCTGTCACGGATACAGCCATCCACCACAAATCCTGCCAGTCCCTTTGACATGGCATATCTGGTCATGATCTCTCCGCACAATGACCGGCTCTGGCTTGCGAAAGCCGCAATCACTAAAACATCCCCTGGCTGCGCCATATCCAGCGCCTTATGAAACATCAGGTTATCTCCGGCGGGAGCCTTGACCGTGAAAGCAGTTCCGAGAAGCCTCGCCCTGTTCATGGGCTTCAGTCCGGAATCCACTGCGGCGATCCTGTTCATACAATCATCAATGTTCGCCACAGGGATGTCCCGGAAAGCCTCAACCAGTTCCGCTGACGGCCTGTCAATATTTTTTCTGATTCTGCATCCTGCATTTGCCATACATTTACCTTCTTTCTTTTTTATAAATGGAATTCTTACTCTTGCTTGTGATTGAAGCATATCACAGAAGATAATAATTGAAAAATGAATAATTTAAGTATATAATATAGATATTATTTATTAAGGAGAGAAAATATGAATCTTGCGGAAATTGAGACCTTCCTCACGATCGTGAATACGAAAAGCATAACCAAAACAGCGGATGCGCTGTTTCTTGCCCAGCCAACGGTAAGCCATCGCCTGATGTCTCTGGAGAAACAGCTGGGCTTTCCGCTTATCGTTCGGAAAAAGGGATTTAAAACAGTAGAAATCACGGCGAAAGGCAATGAATTTGTTTCCATTGCGGAGCGCTGGATATCCCTCTGGAAAGAAACCCAGGCCCTTGGGTCCGACCGGGACTGCACCCTGCTGTCCATCGGCTGTACGGACAGCTTAAGCATCGCACTGTTCTCCTCTTTTTACCGCCAGATCTATAACGGGGATCATTCCATTCATCTGGATATCCATACCCACCAGTCGTCAGAGCTTTACGGACTCCTGGACCACCATGACATTGATATCGGTTTTGTTTACTATCATCTGCATTACCGGAACATCATTTCCCAGCGCATCTATCAGGAAAGGCTTTATCTGGTCCAGTCAGATGAACCCGTAATCAGAAAGTCCCTGATCGGCACGGAGGAGCTGGATCCGTCCAAAGAGCTTTACTTAAACTGGGATGCCAACTTTCAGATCTGGCATGACCGGTGGCTGACCGGTTACTCCAGCCCCCGGATCAGCGTGGACACCATCACCCTCTTAAACCACGTCTGGACGGACAAAGACAGCTGGCTGATCGCTCCTGAATCAGTGATCAAGGAGCTCTACCGCTACCGCCGTCTGTATGTGAGCGAGCTGAAAAACCCGCCTCCGGACAGGGTCTGCTACAAGATCAAGCACCGTTTCCCCAGCTCTGCCACCGAACAGGCTGTTCAGTATTTTGAACAAGCACTTAATGATTATCTCTGCCAGGTGAAAGCCACCCTGCATATCGGCGATGTGTGGGGAGAGAGCGAAATATAAATATTTTCTATATTAAACATTGATTTTATTCATTGGAAAAATATATCCCTATGGTTTATAATCCGATTATCAACAGATGATTGGAGGTTTTTAGAATGCTTAAAACAGCAAGTCGCATGGAACACATGCCGTTTTCCGGCATAAGGGCAGTCATGGAAAAGGCAACCCAGATGGATGCCAGGGGAGAACATGTCATCCACCTGGAACTGGGACGGCCTGATTTTGACACTCCCGATGTCATCAAGGAAGCGGCCTATGAAAGCATCGGAAAAGGAAATGTTTTTTATACGTCCAACTACGGATCCATGGAGCTGCGCACAGCCATCGCCGGAAAGCTGAAAACGGAAAACGGCCTGGATTACTCACCTTCAGAAATACTGGTGACCGTAGGGGTAGGAGAAGGTGCGTTTAATGTTTTCGGCGCTTTCTTAGAACCGGGGGATGAGGTCCTGATCCCTGATCCCGTATGGCTTAATTACATCCATGTTCCGGAGTATTTCGGGGCCAGAGCAGTCCCGTATACGCTTAAGGAAGAAAATGACTATCAGATTGATATCCATGAGCTGGAAAGCAAAATCAGCGAACGGACCAGGTTTATCGTCATCATCTCTCCCAATAATCCGACCGGAGGCGTTCTGGAGTCTGACATACTTGAAAAGCTGGCAGAGATTGCAGTCCGGAATGATCTCATGGTCATTTCAGACGAAATTTATGAAAAGCTGATCTTTGATGACCGCAGGCATATAAGCATTGCCTCTTTTCCGGGAATGAAGGAACGCACCGTTGTCTTAAACGGTTTTTCCAAGGCATACTCCATGACCGGCTGGAGACTCGGCTATATGGCCGCGCCGAAAGAGATCATTTCCGCTTCCGTATGCCTTCACCAGCACATCAACACCTGTGCTTCCTCCTTCGTACAGGAAGCCGGTATCACGGCCCTTTCCAAAGCGGAGCCCCAGGTCCGGGAAATGCGCAGGGAATACCAAAGGCGGAGAGACTATGTGGTAAAAGCCATCAACCAGATCGACGGTTTGAGCTGCAGGGTTCCCAAAGGCGCATTTTATCTCTTTGTCAACATCAGCCGCCTGGGTAAAACTTCCATGGAAATGGCGGAATACTTTCTGGAAGAGGCAAAGGTCGCTTTGGTTCCGGGCACTGCTTTCGGTGCGGCAGGGGAAGGTTTTCTGCGGCTTTCCTATGCCAGCAGCTACGAGAATTTAAAAGAGGCATGCAGCCGTCTGAAGCTGGCCGCGGAAAAGCTTCGCATGCAGGATACGTGACGGCAGGCATGAGGATGACAGCTGGAAAACTCTAGCTGTTTTCCGTTATGCTTTTTAAAACTTCCAGACTGGGATAAAAGATCTGTATCCGGAATTCATCAAACATCTCCAGCCATTCATCCGACGGCCTTCGGTCTGTGACCAGTATATCTACCTGTTCAAAACCGCAGTACTTTACAAATGACATCCGGTCAAATTTATGATGATCCGCCATCAATATGACCTTTTCTCCTTTGGACATCATGAGCTGCTTGATCTCTGTCTCTCCTTCTCTGGAATCATAGATTCCCTCCCCGCGCTTAAGGCCCTTACAGCTGGTCAGCACAAAATCCACATGATAATTCATGATTGTATTTCTTGCTATGATCCCCTGGAGGGAGCAGGACAGCCTGTTATTTACTCCGCCGGTGGACATGAGATTCAGTTTTGACTGGTTCAGCGTACTGATTGCCGGAATGGAATTGGTGAGTACGGTTAAATCCTCCCGGTCTTTCAGCAGCATCAGGGTTTCCATTGCCGTTGAGCTGGCATCCGCAGCAAGGGTGGAATAGAGCGGGATGATATTTGCCGCAATTTCCGCAATCATCTTTTTTTCTTCCACATGATTTCTGCTTCTGTAAATATACCCCAGCCTGTCAAACATATCCTCTGCTTTGAGCTCCGCGCAGCCATATGTACGGGTAACCAGTCCTTCCAGCTCTAACCGCTCCAAATCCTTCCGTACCGTTTCCTCCGTTACGCCGAGCCGCAGGCTCAAATCTGCAATTTTCACCTTTTTTTCTGCCGCCATTATACTTCTTAAGCTGTCCAGCCTGTCTTTCAGCATCATATGATAACCACCTTATTCATGGGGTGCCGTGGGGCACCCCATACAGATCATTAAAATCCCAACAGTTCCATTTTCTTTTTTACCACCGTCTTTTCATCTTCCAGGGGGCGCTTTAAAAGATCCAGATAGATATAGTCGTTGGGTCTTTCATTCAGTTCTGCTCTCAGCCCTTTGTCAAATGCCACTCTGAGAGCCGTACCGATATTAACTTTGCATACATGATAGCCCCGCAGTTTCATCAGCTGCTCATCCGGAAGCCCGGTGGAACCGTGGATGACCAGGGGGATCTTTACTTCCTCCTGGATCTCTTCCAGCAGACCATAGCGGATGTCGGCAGTCTGTGTCCGCATCATATGCGTCGTCCCCACGGAAACCGCCAGACAGCCGCAGCCGGAAGCATCCGCAAAGGCGGCCGCCTCCTTTGGATCTGTCAGCTGGTCCTTATGGCTGTCTCTTCCCAGATAGGCAACCGACCCGATTTCAGCCTCCACAGAGGCGCCGTACGCTTCTGCACGTTTCACGACCTCACCGGTAATGCGTACATTCTCACCAAAGGGAAGCTGGGAACCGTCAAACATGGCGGAGGAAAAGCCAGCATCCAGCGCTTTCCAGATGGATTCGGTTTCATTTGCGTGATCAAGATGCACCACTACCGGGACCGATGAACGCTTTGCCATTTCACCTGCCAGCATTCCCCAGTAGGAATACCCCATAAATTCCGCCACAACAGGACTGATCTGCAGGATGATCGGTGCATTCTTCTCTTCCGCCGCCTCGATGAGCGCCTTTGTATCAAAAAAGAGCGCCAGATTAAATGCACCGACCGCCGCATCCGAATGGATATACCGGGGCAGTAAATCGTCTAATGTCACTAGCATATGCTTTTTCCCCTCTATCTTTCATTCCATGCCGGCATGGGAATAACGGTATCAATGGCCGCATAATCCTTTGGATAAACCGTCTGGTATATGCCATCCTGCATCTGCAGCACGAATGCGTTGGCGGAAGTGTTCTGTCCATACTCATCCATGGTGATCGCATTCCACGGAATGGGCAGTGTGGAGGTATCCACATCCAGATTGCGAAGGGCCTCATTGAGCGCTTTCGGCTCTGTGGTCCCGGCCTGGTTGATCCCCAATGCGATGAGAAGAACATTAATCGCATCCTTGCAGTGGCCTTCGCTCAGTTCCGCTCCATCCGGCGTATACTTTTTGTATAATTCGATCAGCTGCTTGCTGGCCTCGCTGTCAATATCCGTGGACCAGCCGCCTGTGGTGAAAATAAACTCGGTGTCCTTTCCCATGGTATCCAGGAAATCGGTCTGGACAAATCCGCCCCGCTGGCCTAAAAGCATTTTGGGCACGTAGTTCTGCTCCTTGAATGTCTTTAAGTAAAGAATGGCATCGGAAGCATAGGATGACATCATGATCACATCCGGATTTGCGGCTTTGATTTTCATCACTTCCGAAGACACATTGGTCGCGGAAGACGAATATGTAATATTCTCCACCACTTCAATTCCGTATTCCTTTGCCAGACGTTCCTCTTCGATCCTTATGTTTGCCCCGAACTCCGTATCCTCCGATACCAGTGCTGCGGTTTTAAGGCCGGCGTCCTTTTCCTCATTGAGCTGGCTGATGAATTCAAAGGAATCCCGGATATAGTAAGTATCGTTGGGCCCGAAACGGAAATACCACTCAAGCCCTGTTTCCGGTGCCGTAAGAGACGGGGAAGAACCGGCGGTGAGCAGCGGGATTTCATAGGTCTCTGTAACAACTGCCACCGCTTTGGTGATGGCGCTGGTATACTGACCTGTCAAAGCCACGATCCCTTCTTCCGTAATCAGGCGCTTTGCTTCTGACGTAGCTGTGGTCGGGTCTCCTTTGGAATCGGCGTATACAAGTTCGATCCTGGATCCATCCATATTGGGGATGCCTGCTGTCTCAGCCAGAGCCATTGCCATCTCCGGATGGGCTTCATTGATCACATCGGCAATCATCTGGGCCGCCGCCTTGCACTGTGCGCCATAGGTTGCATTGTTGCCGGACAACGGAGTCAGAAAACCGATTTTAATGACCTTTCCTGCGTCTGCTCCTCCCCCGTCCGCAGCCGGACTCTCTGTTTTTCCCGTCGTTTCTCCGGTGCTGCCTGGTGATGAGGAAGTCCCCGCAGGACTGCCGCATGCCGCCATTCCCAATACCAACGCCGCTGCCAATGATGATGCTAAAATCTTTTTGTTCATTCGCATATCCTCCCTGCACTCATGATTTGTTTATTGCTGCCGCCATCTGTTCCTGCAGTAAACAGATACCCTGTTTCTATGAAGACGCCTGCCTCCTTTAAAATTTCATGAAGGCACTGCGATGCTTCCTCTGCTGCGTCCTCCAGCTTCATTGACTCATAGCGGTCCGTTGCGGGAGACATGGGCTCAACAATCACCGGGCCGTCATATCCCTTCTCATGAAACGCCTTTACAATTTTTACCGAATCAATGATTCCGGACGTTCCCGGCATTCCCCGCTCCCGGTCCAGCTGCTCCTCCGGACTCCGGCCCGGATAAGCGTCATCCAAATGCAAATTCACCACACGCTGTATATTGTTCAGGTACAGGAAAAGGTCATCCATTTTTGCACCGGAGGTGTACCAGTGGATCCCGTCAAATACGAATCCTATTTCACGGCTCACGCTGTCTGCCAGAGCCATGGTGCCGCTTATGGTCCGGATGAAGGGGTATTGAAACCGGTCGCATACGGTCTTTGCTCCCATAAATTCCAGCCCGTACCGGATTCCGCTCTCCTTCATCACATGAAATATTTTTTTCAGCCGGTCATGGTGCCATTCAAAATTTTCCTCATAATCTCTCGTGTCAGAACCCGGCCATATATGGTTGTACGCCCTTGTACATCCAGCCGCCCTGGCTCTCTCCAGCCATCTGCCCCATTGCTTAAGCCCTGCTTCAAATTCCCCGTCGCTCACCCGGTACATATCACAGGGCGCCATCATCAGCCCCCATTTCATTCCGCAGCGCTTGAGCCTTTCTCCGGCCAGCCTTGCCTTTTCCACGCTTCCAAAGGCATGTGCGGGAACCTCGATCCCGCCAAAACCAACGATCTGTGCAGCCTTCAGCAGATCCTCAAAGGAATGGTGGTTAAGCCCCATGGTTCTGGGATTTAAATTCGTATACATTCGTTTTCTCCCCTCTATAGCTCCAGATCCCTTCCCAGCAGCCGGTAAATTTCCGTTTCCGGAATGTTCACCGGCTTGCCGATCTGTCCGGCAATGCTCATGACCCTGGCAAATTTTTCTGCCGCCACGATCCTCTGACAGGCGAGCGCCAGGCTGGAAGCCACGCTCAGCACTCCGTGGTTGGCCATCAGAACAAGGTTTCTCTGGAGCAGATAAGGCTTTGCTTTTTCAATGATCTCATCGGTTCCCGGCATGCCATAAGGTACGACAGGAATATCCTTGAAATGAAACAGCAGCTCCGGATGGCATTTAAAGTCCAGCGGTACGTGAGTGATTGCATGGGCTGTCAAATACGGTGCATGGCAGTGGATCACCCCCCGGATTCCCTCTTTGACACCATAGGCTCCCCGGTGCATTCTGGTTTCCGAAGAGGACCTTCCCGTCCCCCATATCTGAGTCCCCGTAGTCTCATCAAATACACAGATATTGTCGTGGGTAAGCCGCTTTTTGCTCATCCTTCCCGGCGTAATATAAAGAAGTTCCCCATCCCGGATGGATAGGTTCCCTTCAAAGGTGTTCACCAGATTCATGTCCTCCATGACAGCACCTATTTCCATAATCTCATCCATTAATTCTGTTTTAATTCTGTTGTCCATGATAACGTCTCCCTAAATAGTCCTTTTTGTTTGATGATCTGGTAACGTTCCACCCAGTATGAGGAACTGCGGCTTTCATATGTTTCAGGCGCCCAGGAACGGGCTGCGACCTGATTCATCTCTTCCGGGGTACCGGCTTCCCCTGCTGCGGAAATCTGCATCAGAAGGTTTCCGCAGGCCGATGCCAGCGGACTTCCGGCTATTACCGGGAGGCCTGTGGCATCCGCAAACATCTGCAGCAGCAAACGGTTTTTCACACCTCCGTTCACCGCAACCAGCTTCCGGTACTCCACGCCGGTTATTCCGCTTAATTTATCCAGGCACCACCGAAGCTGCAGGGCGTAGCTTTCAAACAGGCACCTGGCGGTTTCCCCCAGCCCTTCAACCGGTTTTTGTCCTGTTTGCCGCAGGTATTCCCGGATCAGCGATGGCAGATCCGCCTCTGTCACCCGGAACCGATCGTCGCTCACGTGAATAAAAGAGGTGTTTTTTCCGCAGCTTTGTACCGCCCTGCAGATCGTCTCATAGCTTAAATCCGGCTGTTCCTTCCTCCAGTGCTCCATCATGCGCTCAAGAATCCAGAAACCGGGGAAGTCCTTGCAGAGGGAATAGGAGCCAAATGCACCTCTGATATTTTTAAAGTGATTTTCAAAGCTCTGATCATTCACCACAGGCGCTTCCACCCGGGCCCCAAAAATAAAGGAGGTACCGAGACTGACAAATGCGGAGGAACCATCCAGTCCCGGAGCCGCCAAAAGAGCGGATTCCGTATCATGGCCGGCCACGGTTATGACAGGAATTCCCGTCAAGCCGCTTTCCCGTCCAAAACCGCCGGAAATCTCTCCTGTCTTTTTTCCCGGCTCTGATATGGGACCAAAGATCCCGGCCGGAATCCCCAGCTCATGGAATACGGGATAATTCCACTGTTCTCCCATCCGGTCCAAAAGGTATAACACGGAAGCAATGGTACGCTCCGTTCCTTTTTCCCCTGTCATGAGATATTCCAGTAAATTGGACAACGGCAGGAAATGATCTCCGAACCGGATATTCGGTGACATTTCCAATACATCCTGATAGAGATGAAACAACCCCCGGGTCTTAACCGGAATGTTTCCCGTCTCTTCATACAGCTGCCTGTCCGCATAATGCCGGCGGACATTTTCCATGACGCTGTCAATTCTACGGTCCCTGTAATGATGGGGTTCCTGTATCAGGTTTCCTGCCTTATCCAGCAAACCATAGCCATTGCCGTATGTATCAATTCCGAAAGAAATACAGGTTCCTTTGGCGCTGAATTTTTCAAGCCCCTGCCTTAACGCCTCCATCATACGGCTGATATCAGCGAACTCATGCCCCTGTTTCCTGACAGGCGGATTATCCTGGGAATAGGTCTCTCTAACATGCAGCCGGCCTTTTTTATAAACGGCGGCAGCCATCTTGATCCGGGTGGCTCCGATATCCGCTGCCACGTAGAAGGATTCCTTCATATACACTCCTCTCTCCGTATGCCCTCTGCCCGGGGCGGGTTCCGTCAGCCTCCCAGATATGCGCGTTTAACGTCTTCATTGCAGAGCAGCTCCTCTCCTTTCCCTTCAATGACAGACTCCCCGTTCTGAATGACAAAGGCATAATCACAAAGAGCCAGCGTATCCACCGCGTTCTGCTCAACGATAATGACGGTTATGCCTATATCCGCAATTTCCTTTACAAACCGAAAGATCTCCTGAACCAGCTTCGGCATAAGGCCCAGAGAAGGTTCATCCAGGATCAGAAGCTTTGGATCGGACATCAGGCCTCTGGCAATGGCAACCATCTGCTGTTCTCCGCCGGATAATGTATTGGCGATCTGTTTTTTTCGCTCCTCTACCCGGGGAAACAGGCCGTACACCAGCTTGAGCCTTTCGTGGATGGCTTTTTTATTACGGTTTAGGTAAGCGCCCATGATCAGGTTGTCTTCCACCGTCATGTTTCCGAAAAGCATTCTTCCCTCAGGGACCATTGCGATCCCCTTGCTCACCAGCTTATACGGCGGCATTCCCGTAATGTCCTCCCCCTTGTACAGGATTTTCCCTCCCATGGGAGGAATCGTTCCGGTAAAAGCCCTGAGGGTGGTGGTTTTTCCTGAACCGTTGGAGCCGAGAATCGCCAGTATTTCTCCCTCCTTCACGCTGAAGGACACGTCATGAACCACTTCCATCCCGTTATATCCGGCCCTTAAATCGATGACTTCCAACAAATTATCACTGCTCATCTTTCTTCGCTCCTCCTCCCAGATATGCATGGATCACTTCCGGATTGGATGTCACCTCGTCCGGCGTGCCTACCACCAGGACTTTCCCGGATACCAGAACCACCACACGATGGGATACATTCATGACAACATCCATATTGTGTTCGATGGTCAATATGGAAACTCCCATGGAATTGATCTTCCTGATTAAGTTCACCGCTTCTTTTCGCTCGGTAGCCGTCAGACCCGCCATGGTCTCATCAAGCAGAAGCAGCTTCGGATCCGTTGCCATGGCTCTGGCGATCTCAAGGCGCTTTTTCTGAGGAACATTCAATTCGCCTGCACGCATGTGCTTCATCTGCAGCATCCCGCAGAGCTTTAAGATCTGATCTACCTGGATCAGGGCCTCTTCCATATTCTTCCGCTTGCACAGTGCCCCTACCAGAACGTTCTCATAAACCATCATATCGTCTAAGGACTGGGGAATCTGAAATGTCCTTCCGATACCCAGCCTGCAGATATCATAGGATTTCTTATTTGTTATATCCGATCCCAAAAATGAGATATTCCCTTCCGTAAGCCCGTGGGATCCGCTGATGGAATTGAACAGGGTCGACTTCCCGGCTCCGTTAGGCCCCACAACCCCCAGGATTTCCCCTTCCTCCACATCAAAGGTGACGGCCTCATTGGCCACCAGACCGCCGAAGCGCTTTGTCGCATTATGTATCTCCAATATTTTTCCCATAATCAACCTCCTGCCGTTTCTCTGTTTTTCTTTTTTCTGATATAAGAAACGATCTTCGCGTAACGGGCTTCGGCTATGGAAAAAATACCTCCGGGAATGAAAAGAACGATCAGTATCACCAGGGTTCCGTAAAGAATCATGTCCAGACCGCCGTATTTACCCAGATAAACTCTGGAATATTCTGAGATGCTGGTTAAGACGACCGCTCCCAGAATCGGCCCCAATACGGTGCCCACCCCGCCCATGACAGCGGTGAGCACAATCATCATGGATATATTGAGCGTCATCAGCATAGACGGATCAATGTACAGAATGAACTGTGCATAAAGGCTTCCTCCGATGCTTACGACTGCCGCACTCAGCATGTAAGCCCTGATTTTGTAGGAAGCTGCGTTGATGCCGACGCTTTCTGCCGCCATTTCATTTCCTTTGATGGTGCGAAGATAATAAAAGAATCTCGATTTATCCAGACATTTCATCAAAATAAGAATGGCAACCGTAAAAACAAGAAACACATAATAGTAATTCAAAGGATTCTTAAACTGCATATAAGCCCATTCATTGACATTTTTGGAATAGATGTAAACTCCCGTCGCTCCTCCGCTCCACTTCCAGTTAATGAAAATAATCCTTGCACACTCCGCCAGTGCCATGGTTGAAATAGCGAACACATGACCCTTCAGCCTCAGCAGGGGCTTGCCTACTATAAAAGCGATCATCATGGAAATGACCGCACCGATCCATATGGATACCCATGGCGTGATCTTAAAATAGGAAACGGACAGCGCCACGGAATAAGCACCGATGCCGTAGAAAAGGCTGTGTCCGTTGGATACCTGGCCGCAGTACCCGCCGATTACGTTCCAGCCCATGCCGACGATCGACCAGACCAATATGAGTGACAGCAAATTCCATACAAAACGGATCCTGACGGCCTGAGGAAAGATCACCGCCGCCAGCACACCGATTCCCAGCCCTATAAACCATTTCCTGTTATCCCGCATTATCTTTCTCATGTTATTTTCCTCCAAACAATCCCTTGGGCCTAAGCTGAACCAGCAGTAAAAACACCACACAGATCCCTACATATTTAAAAGCCGTATTCATATAAACTCCCGTAAAGGAATCCGCAAGGCCCATGATCAATCCGCCAAAGAATGCTCCGGGTATGCTTCCGAATCCCCCCATAACCACTGCGATAAATCCGAAAAGCTGAAAATTAGCTCCCACATTCGGATAGATATAATAAAAATATGTAAGGGCACAGCCTGAGGCTCCGGCTATGGCTGCCGATAATCCAAAAGCCAGGGCGTAAGTTTTCTCCGGATTGATCCCTACCAGACCGGCTGCGGTCTTATTCATGGAGGTTGCCCGAATGGCTTTTCCCGTCCTCGTCTTGTTCAGGAAAAGAAACATGAAACCGGCCACACAGATGGAAATCACGAACGGAACAATTTTCTGCTTGCTGAGCACCATGAATTCCAGATCAATGGAACCGCTGACTGCCACCTCCGGGATCGTTTTAAAATCACCGCTGAACAAAAGCAGAGCGAGATTGATCAGGACCATGCTGAGCGCAAAGGTTATGAGTCTCTGTGACAAAACCGGGCCTTTCAGCGCCCTGGAAATGATCAGCTTGTAAACCAGAAATCCTATCAGAAACATGATTCCCATACAAAACGGCAGGGAAACAATAGGATCCAGACCAAAATAAAGATTTAAGTAAAAAGCACAGAACATGGCGATCATCAAAAATTCTCCCTGGGTGAAACTAAGGATTCCCATCACTCCCCACACCAGAGCAATCCCCATAGCCACAAGAGCCAGGGTGGAACCATTAATGATGCCTTCAAATAAAGCCTGCATGAACATACTCATTCACAGTTAACCTCCTTGTTTGTTTTCTTTGTATAATACTAACATATTTTTTTATCAATATCAAGTTTTTTTATTTGTTTCAAAGATTTATTTGTTTGATTTTCAAATTTACGCAGAATTATTAATAATATTAATCATTTTCCTAATAAAATAATCGTGCATCCTGCACTTTTTCTGCGTTTGCTTTCTTATTTTTTGTTTTCCAACATTTTCAATCACGTAAGCGCAGTTTTTTTTGACAACAAAAAAGCATTTTTGCGAAAAACGCAAAAATGCTTTTTAATCTTTCCATTAAATAACAGGAATTTTATGGATAATAAACCTCTACTTCATTTCGGTTGAAAAGCCGCATCCATTCATCGGATGGTTTTTTGTCTGTTACCACAGCGTCAATCTGACTGATCTCTGTGAGCTTCATAAAAGCAACACGGCCAAACTTTGTATGGTCCGCAAGCAGAAAGACCTTATGCCCGCGTTCTATGAGCATCTTCTTTACATCTGCTTCCAGCTCATGGGAGTCAAAAAGACCGCCCTCACCGCTGAGCCCCTTACAGCTGATCAGAACAATATCCAGATGATATTCCTGTATGGTGCTTCTTGCCACGCCGCCCTGCATGGAATATGACTGCCGGTTGATAATCCCCCCGGTGGATAAAATTCCGAAATGCGTCTGATCCATTTCCCGTATGACTTTTGCAGAATTGGTCAGAACTAAAATATCTTCTCTGTCGCCGAGAAATTTCAATGCTTCCATAACCGTTGAACTGGCATCACAACCAACACTCGCATTCAGCGGAATCATTTCGGAAACTAAGGCAGCAATGATCCTTTTCTCCTCTACATTGGTCTGCGAACGCTTCAGAAAATCAATCTTATCCGGCGTATCCGACTGATTCACAACAGCCCCGCCATAGGTCCTTACAACCAGTCCTTCTTCCTCCAGTTTCTCCAGATCCCTTCGTATGGTTTCCGGAGTAACTCCAAACTGGTCACTTAAATTAGTAACAACCACCTTTTTCTCCAAACGCAGTATTTGCCTTATCTGTTCCAAACGATCCTTTTGTGCCACACTTCGTTCCTCCACATGTTTTAATGCCAAATTCTTATTCAAAAAAATTTTCCTTAAATAATTATAAAACAACTATGCAGGAATTGCAAGAAGAGTTATGCCTCCATGCCTTCTGCAATTGCCCGTATCCATTCAATATCCCGGCTGCTCAGTTCCAGTTCACCGGCTTTCGTATTTGCTCCCAGCTGTTCCTGTGTGGTCGCGCCGCTGAGCAAAATGATCCGGTCGCCCTGAGCCAGAATCCAGGCCATGGCCAGATTCGCAACCGTGCATTCATATTTCCGGCACAGGGGTTCCAGCTGGTCGAGAAAATCCATGACCTTGGGCATGTGTTCCGGCTGAAACCATTTTTTATTGCGCTGGGCCCCCACCGGCTGGTAATCTCTTGGCAGCGCACCGCTCAAAAGCCCCATTTCAAGGGGGGAATAAGCCTGCAGAACAATTCCGTTTTCTTTGCAGACAGGCAGCAGCCCTTCCTCCACCCCTCTGTCCAAAACACTGTATTTTGCCTGTACGATATCAAGACTTCCGTATTTTAAATATTCCTTTATCTGCTCCGGAGTAACGTTGGCTGCTCCTATGGCTTTGATCCTGCCGGCCGCTTTCAGTTCATTCAGCAGTTCCATTGTTTCGGAAACAGGAGTCGCATAAGGCTCCCCGGCCTGCCAGTGGGACATATAGATATCAATGGATTCCACTCCAAGCCGCTCCAGGCTCTGGTCGATTTCTTCCAGAATGGATTCCCGGGAAAGATTTTTATACAGCTGTACATCCCCCACTTTATTAAACAGGGCGCCTTTGCGGTTCCAGACAATTCCGAATTTGGTCATGATGACAACCTCTTCACGGTCCATGCCTTTTAAAGCCTCTCCCACAATCTGTTCACTCTGTCCGAAATTATATCCAGGCGCGGTGTCAATGAGGTTCACTCCCAGCTCCGGTGACTTCCGGATGGTCCGGATGGATTCTTCTTTTGATCTGTCTCCGCCCCACGCAGGCCCTCCGCCGATGGCCCATGTACCGAGGCCGATTCTGGAAACAGGCTTATCCAAAGTGCCGATCTTTATTTTTTTCATTTTCTTTCCCTCACATCCGTGTTTTTTTTCGATATTCCAGGTAACGCGCTTCCACCTGCTCCCGTTTTTTTACTCCGCCTGTTGCGCCAACGCACTCTACCGATACGGAAGCCGTACAATTAGCGAATTCCGCACATTCCTTTAAGCTTTTTCCTTCCAGCAGGCCGCAGATAAATCCTGAGGCAAAGTTATCTCCGGCCCCGGTAGTGTCCACACAGTTTGTTCCGGAAAAAGCAGGGACAGCAATCCCGGTCTCCTTATTTTTTACATAGCAGCCATTTTTTCCGGTCTTTATTATGACGTTTTTGATTCCGCAGCCCAGAAGCACATCCCCGATCTCATCCAGCTCCGTTTTTCCGGTGATTTCTGCGGCTTCCCCATAATTCGGGAAAAAGTAATCCACATAGGAAAGGGCTTCCTGAATGTCATGAAGCGTTTCTCCCAGCCTGCTTCCAACCATATCGGCACAAATGACCATCCCCTTTTCCTTTGCGCTTTGAAACAGCGGCACCATCAGACTTTCATCCAGCAGAGGATTATTGAATATGCTTGCGAAAGATAAAATGCTTCCATGGGACACAGCTTCTTTCTTTACGTCTTCCGGTGAAAAAGTCCACATGCTCCCGCTTTTATTGGTAATAAAAGTTCTTTCTCCGTCCTCCCCCACAAGCCCTACATTGATGGATGTAATCTTTCTGCTGTCTGATTTGATATAATCCGTATCAATGTTA
Source organism: Lachnospiraceae bacterium 54-53 (assembly GCA_041223105.1). Taxonomy (GTDB): domain Bacteria; phylum Bacillota; class Clostridia; order Lachnospirales; family Lachnospiraceae; genus Lacrimispora. The sequence continues at coordinate 272,089 of JBCLPO010000001.1, read as the reverse complement.
TTTTTTTTGCAGTGCTCTATGATCATCTGACCGACCATATCGTCGCCCACGCAGCTGACCAGTCTCACCTTATGGCCCAGGCGGGTGATGATGGTCGCTTCGTTCAGTGCGTCTCCCCCCACCGTCAGTACCATCTGCTTCACAGGATAGGAGGCCGCTTCAAATACATCCTTTCCCACAGGATAGAGCTGTAAATCCGTATGGGCAGCGCCCACGATCACCACTTCACAGTCGTTATTTTTCAAACCATCCCTCCGCCTTTCCGTCGCTGCCAAATAACCGGATTTTGTCCTCAGCACGCTTCTGGACCGAATCCCTGACACGGATATTCAGGGCCTGGTAGCTCTCGCCCTTTGTGTGGTCACAGACGGCATCAAGGGCCGCTTCGCACAATTCCGTATGTATATTGATCTTCGTAATTCCCAGGCTTATGGCGCGGCGGATGTCTTCGTCCCCGATTCCCGATGCCCCGTGGAGAACCAGAGGAACCGAAACCTCTAAGCGCACCTTTTCAAGGATTTCAAAATTGATTTTCGGGGGAGCCGTATAAGCTCCGTGCTGGTTTCCGATGGCGACAGCCAGGGAATCGATTCCTGTCCGCGCTACGAATTCTGCAGCCTGAGAAGGATCCGTATACATATAATGGCTTAACGCTTCTTCATAATCCGTCTCAGCTCCCACATGCCCCAGTTCCGCTTCCACAGGGATGCAAAGGGGATGAAACTTTTCAACCACTTCCTTCGTCATCCGTATATTCTCTTCAAAGGGAAATGCGGAGCCGTCAATCATGAGAGAATTGTATCCGATATCAATTGCATGGCTCACAATGTCAAAACTACGGCCGTGGTCCCAGTGAATGGAACAGGGAAGCGCTGTCTGGCGTGCATAGGACTCCATCATATGTATGAAATGATTGATATCCGTATTAACCAGAAATCCGCTGCCAAAAGAAAGGATGACCGGGGATTGCAGTTTTTCACAAGCTTTCATTACTCCTGAAAGCATTTCAACATTCCAGATACAGAAGTTGGCAACCGCATATTGCTCTTTCTGCGCTTTTATTAACATGTCTTTTGTCGATACGAGCATGATTTTTCCTTCTTTCCAATTTTTTTTATATTTATTGATTTATTTTAATTACTGCCTTTATGATATCTGACTTACGGCTCAAGGATTCTTCAAACGCCCTCTGGACATTTTCATAATCATATTCATCCGTCACCATGGATCTGACATCCAGCCTGCCTGAGGCAATCGCCTCAATTGTGGCCGGAAAGTTGTTTGCATAACGGAAAACCGTCTGAATGATGACCTCCCGGTTGATTTTCAGGAAATCGACCGGAGTTTCTCCCGGTATGGTTCCTACGATCATGATTTTCCCGCCGCGTTTTACGCATTGGATCCCCTGGGCAGCCGTGGCTTTTGTTCCTGCAGTCTCAAACACGATATCCGCTCCGTCTTCTCCCAAAAGCTCTCTGGTGCGGACCGCAATGTTTTCTTCCATGCCATTGATCACCTCATAAGCTCCAAGCCGCTTTGCCATTTCAAGCCTTGCCGGGATGATGTCGGCTGCCAGAATCTTATCTGCCCCCATAATCCGGCAGGCCTGCAGAGTCATAAGGCCGATGCAGCCGGCTCCAAGAATCAGAATCTTTTTCCCCGGTTTCACTCCCGCCAGCCGGGCTCTATGGATCCCCACTGCCGCCGGCTCCACCAGGGCCCCCTCTTTCATATCCATGGATTCCGGAAGATGATAGGTAAAATCCTGGGGATGGACGAGATAATTGGTAAGCGCTCCCCGGTAATTGGGCTGGGTCGCCATGAAATCCACCTGTGGACATATATTATACCGGCCGCTTAAGCAATATTCACATTTTCTGCAGGGAACCCCCGGCTCACAAAGGACCTTGTCTCCTTCCCGGAATCCGGTAACCTTCCTTCCGGTTTTCACCACCGTACCTGAAAATTCATGTCCCAGCCTGATTTTCTGTTTGGGGTCCCTGGGCGGAATAAAAGGACCGTTTTGAAATCCGTGAACATCGGAACCGCAGATTCCCACGAAGGAAACCTTTATGAGCACTTCCTCATCCTTTGGCTCCGGCATGGGACATTCCATGATCTCAAGACTTCCGGGAGTAATCAAAACCGCTTCTGTATTCTTCATTTTTACTCTCCTTTTCCGGTCCTCAGTCGTAATCATAGGTGAGGATGACCTTAATGGCCTCTTTGCATGCCATCGCCTCAAAGCCTTCATCCCAGAGGGAAAGCCCCAGCCTGTGACTGATCATGGGTTTGACTTTTATTCTCCCTGCCTTTAAAAGCTCAATGGAATTTCTCCAGGAAACCGTATCATAGGCCATATGGCCGATCACAGATACCGCTTTCATGGAAATATCATTGATCGGATAGCCAAAAGGCTGAAACCCCATCCCCACTCTTACGATCTCCCCGTTATTGCGCACCATCTCGATGCCCTGCTTTAAGCTTATATTGGCCCCGGCACAATCCACAACCAGGCCGATGCTGTCCTTTCCTCCGCAGATTTCCCGGCATCTTTTTACCACATCTTCCTTTGATCCGTTAACCACCGCCGTTGCTCCCAGCTGCATGGCAACGGAAAAACGTACTTTTACATCCTCTTCAAGCCCAACCATGACGATATTTAAAGCGCCCATAATTTTCGCAATCTGTACGGAAAACAGGCCAAGGGGCCCGGTACCGAAAATCACGGCATTTTCTCCAGGAAGAAAACCGGAGCGCTGGGCAATGGCTTTATAAGCATTGCAGACAGGATCAAGAACGGCCGCCTCCTCGTAGTCGATCTCCGGAGGAATTTCCCAGACCGCTCTTTTATGGATTTTCAGGATCTCACCGGGTATTTTGCAGTATTTCGTAAATCCTCCGCTGTAACCGTAACCAAGGCCAAGATTTACTTTTTCCGAACAGAGCAGGAAATCTCCTCTTTCACAGGCGGGACATACTCCGCAGACATGTCCCGTGTTGTCTGAAACGACTCTTTGACCGGGCTTCCAGTCTTTTACGTTTTTTCCCGCCTCCACAATCTCACCGGCGAACTCATGCCCCCGTACGGAACCAAACTCATCGGAACCGTTGTCTACCTTATAGTGCTTCATATCCGCACCGCAGATAGCTGCAGCTTTTACTTCGATGATGATATCATCATCACCGCATTCAGGTTCCGGAATATCAATCAGCTTATAAGTGCCAAAATCTTCTGGTCTGCCAAATTTTGCCAATGCTTTCATAAACTATTTCCTCCTGATTCTTTTATAAAACAATCATATCATTTTACGATTCCAAAATCAACATTTTATTTCTGTTTTTATCATTTTTATATTTGTTTCAAATATTTTTCAAACATTCTACCGGTCCGTCACTTAACAGCCATTGGAAAAGCAGAAAAAAAGAGACCGCCGATTCAATTTCACGAATCCGCAGTCTCCTGGTTCTGTTGATTTATGGATTCACAACATTTACCGGTTCTCCCTCTATAAAAGCCTTTAAATTCGAAACCGCTATATCCATCAGTCTCTGTCTGCTCTCTTTCGGTGCCCAGGCAATATGCGGCGTAATAAAACAATTTTTGGCTTTCAGCAGAGGGTTATCTCCTTTAATCGGTTCCGTAGAGACCACATCCAGCCCTGCAGCCCCGACTTTTCCGGAATTCAGGGCCTGGGCCAGGTCCGCTTCCACGATCAGAGGTCCTCTGGAGTCGTTAATCAGTATGACGCCATCCTTCATTTTTGCTATGGAAGACTGATTGATCATTCCCTCAGTCTCCGGAAAAAGCGGGCAGTGGAGCACAATGACATCCGCTTCACGGTACAATTCATCGAGCTCCGCGTATCTGCAGGAGGCGCTTACCAGTTCCTGGCTTCGGTTGGAATCATGAGCCAGCACCTTCATGCCCAGGGCCTGGGCAATCTGTCCGGTTCTCCGGCCGATTCTGCCGAATCCGATGATCCCCATGGTTTTTCCTTCCAGCTCGATCAGCGGATAATCCCAGAAACACCAGTCCTCATTGGTTTCCCATCTCCCCTCATAAACCGCATTGCTGTGATGACCGATGTGATGGCAGATTTCCAGAAGCAGGGCGATGGTGAACTGCGCGACGGCCGCAGTTCCATATGTAGGAATGTTGCATACGGGGATCCCTTTCTCGTTCGCCGCCCCGCAGTCAACGATGTTGTAACCTGTGGCAAGAACCCCCACATATCGGATTTGCGGACACCGGTCAAATACTTCTTTTGTCAGGGGAGTTTTATTTGTGATGACCGCCTGTGCATCCTGAATTCTGTTTACGATCTCATTTATGTCTCTGACCGGTGTCCTGTCATAGACCTTCAGTTCTCCCAGATCACTCAGACCTTCCCAGCTCAGATCTCCGGGATTTTCCGTATAGCCGTCTAAAACAACAATTTTTAAACCTTCTGTCTTTTTTTCCAAATTCGGCCTCCTCCATTTCATACAATAAACTTAAAATACACAACAATCCATTTGAAATCAATTCTCAGCAAATCATTCTTATCTGTTTCAAAGGAATTTTATTGTCAATGTGTATTTTGTTCACTAAATTATATGTCTTTTAAAGAATAACTCTTTTTTATTTCTGTGTCAATATTTTTAATTCAATCATAATTATATTTGTTTCAAATATTAATCTGATGCTTTCTGTATTTCTGTTATGAAAAAGGACAATTGTCCTAATTACAGACAGAATCGGTAATAAGAGTATATAAGCGCTCTGAACCTGGTCCGAATGCAGCAAGTCAGCGGCTTTTCCGGAAAGCACGATTTTTCCGTTTTCCAGAACATAGGCTCCTTCTTTTCCTGAAATCCCGGAAACACCCCTTCTGAACAACGAAAAAACAGGCACAGGGGATCTTCAAAGAATCCCTGTGCCCGTAAAAACATAAAAAATCCTGAATATGGTTTTGTCACTCTGTCCCGGCTTCCGGTCAGGACATCAGCAATGCCGCGAGCTCTGTCCCCTGAAGCAGCCTGCCAAGGGATAATTCCTGCAAAGGTACTTTATCCAGTTCAAGACAGGTCTTTGCCGCCTTCGTCAATACCCGGATATCGTACTGGCTGGGGTATACGGGGTCTGCTTCCTTCCCCATATCCATCAGCTTATACACGGCCATCATGGCGCTGCGCACGGAATATTCCACGGTAAAGACGCAGTCATGGGGGATCTCAGCAAACTGACCGAGAAATCCGAAATTTTTACTTCCGGCTGGAACCACCTCCGGCCGGTCTCCGGCAACACGGGGCATGAACTGGGAAGTGATGTAAGGCATCATGCTGGGAATAACGTTGACAGTATGGGACAGGATCTCCGGGATCCGCTCTTTTAAGCCCATGTGAAACAAAAGCTCTTCAAACATTTCCCGTCCGGTGCATTCAGGGATGGCCTTGCCGATATAGTTCCCCTTCTCCTCCATATTCAGTGCATACGCCCATAACACCTTTACATTATCCGGCTGGTTGATAAAATGAGGCTGTTTGGGAACCACCCAGCTCATGAACCAACCGGAATCCTTAATGGTAACGAGACCGCCCATACCCGGCGGATCCCCCGTAAGCTTCAGAAGATGAGGAAACACGATCTCATCATCCTTTAACGTGATTGTGAATGAAAGCCATTTGGTCCTGTCGATGTCACTGCAAAACTTTTCCGGATGTCCGAAATCCGGAGATTTCCCGGCGATCTTCTCCCATAGGGAGAAACAGCCCTTGTCCTGAGACCGGTTCAGGACCGGAGGATGGGTGAGATCTCCCCGGGTGGTGTTCTGTGTCATGGAGCCGTTTGTAAACAGCACCAGATCATCCCCTTTCACGGAAATGATCTCCTCTGTCCCGCCTCTGGTACAGTGAATGCCGGTAACGGTCTTCTCATTGTTTGAAAAATCAAAATCCAGATCCGTAACTTCGCAGCCCATCTCAAAAACCACGCCATTTTTCTTCAGCCATGTGATCAGGGGCAGAATCAAAGAATCATACTGGTTGTACTCTGTGTGAAGAATTCCCTTTAAACGGTTCATTCCGCCGATCAGATGCATAAACCGCTCCATATACCGTTTGACTTCCGCCACGCTGTGCCATTTTTCAAAAGCGAACATGGAAGCCCAAAAATACCAGAAATTTGTTTCAAAAAAACCGGGAGTGAAATATTGCTCAATCGTAGTATCCCCCAGCTTTTCTTCTGTCAGCATATGAAGTTTTGCCAGCTCCATGGCATTTTCCTTAGAAAGACCCAGAGTCGAAAAATCCGCCTTTTCCCCCTGATCGCTCACCAATCTGCAATGGGATTCTATAGGCTCCTCAAGATTTAACTCCCGAAATTCATCCAGCACGCTACGCCTGGGGTCATTCAGGGAAGGGATGAAGCTGAAGAGCTCCATAAAGCATTCAAAATGCTCTTCTATTTCACGTCCTCCCCGTGCCGTATATCCTGCTTTTGCAGTTCCTGCGCCATCCATGGACCCTCCGGATATATCCAGCTGTTCCATGATGCGGATATTCTTTCCGGGCATATGGGCGTCCCGTAAAAGGAAAGCTGCCGCCGACAGACTGCCGATCCCCCCGCCGATCAGATATGCCATTCTTTCTGAAATATTTTCCGGCGCTTTTGGGGTAATTCTTTGATAATTATTCATAAATATCCGCCTTTCTGAATGTTTTAAGTTACGTTTCTCCTGTAACTCAAACATACTCTTTCTCCGGCGGTTTTACAATGAACCAAAAAAGTCAACTGTGTAAAAATTACACACCTGCCCTGTTCTGTGTAAAAAAAGCTTCATTTTCCCCATATTCAGCCATGAACCGTTCAATGCTTCCTTCAAACATTTTCTCTATTCCGTAGGCAATGAGTCCCGGTTCCTTCTTCAGATCCTGCTTCAGCCATGCAATAAAAATTCCGGTGACCGCATTGGAATAGAATTCCGCAATTTCCGATTTAAGCGATCCCTTCATATATCGGTCCCTGGCGGCATCTTCAATAATCCCCTCCATCACCCGATGAAACACATGATATAAAAATGACTCAAGATGATCACGTCCAAGGGACCGGAATGTATTTAAACAAATGGTGCGGTTGTCGACCGTATACTGAAGAACAAGCCTGATCCCCCGCTCCCACCCTGTCTGATTGCAGCATTTCTCCAGATCTTCAATGACTTCATGCTCATAAATCCATCCCAGCAGAGCGTACACATCCTGAAAATGATTATAAAAAGTATGTCTTGTCAGCCCGCAGTCGTCGGTGATCATGCGGACATGTATCTTGTTGACGGGGGTTGTCAGCATCAGTTTTTTTAATGATTCGGCAAGAGCCTTCTCCGTAATGAGGGAATTTGACATATTTCTTCCTGCTTTCTTCTTCCTGCTTTCCATGAATATCAACGGGCTGCGATTAAAGAATGAAATCACTCATATTCGACATTTTTCGTCAAAATGATCATCAACTCAAACTCAAAATAGGAATTGACTGCAAAAATATTATGAGGTATAATAAGCATGGCACCATATTGTTAATTTTATAACAGTAAAAAAATACTTAAAGGAGATGTTTCTTATGAAAGGTTTTGCTATGCTCGGTATTGGGAAAACAGGGTGGATTGAAAAGGAAAAACCGGTCTGCGGACCATTGGATGCGGTTTGCCGCCCGATTGTGCTCGCTCCCTGCACCTCTGACATCCATACGGTCTGGGAAGGAGCCATCGGCGACCGCCATGATATGATTTTAGGTCATGAGTCAGTGGCTGAGGTGGTGGAAACAGGAAGCTGCGTAAAGGATTTCAAGCCCGGAGAGAAGGTGATCGTGCCCGCCATTACCCCGGACTGGAATTCCGTGGAAGCCCAGGGCGGATATCAGATGCATTCCGGAGGAATGCTCGCCGGATGGAAGTTTTCCAATTTCAAAGACGGTGTTTTCGGTGAATTTTTTCATGTAAATGATGCTGACGGAAATCTTGCCCTACTGCCGGAAGGCGTGGATCCGGTTGCCGCATGTATGCTATCCGACATGGTCCCTACCGGTGTTCACGGCGTGGAGCTGGCGGACGTGCAGTTTGGCGACACCGTGGCAGTCATCGGGATCGGTCCCGTGGGCCTCATGTCTGTTGCCGGTGCAGCCATTCACGGTGCTTCCCGCATTTATGCGGTAGGCTCCCGCCCCAACTGTGTCCAGCTCGCAAAAGAATACGGCGCAACGGATATCATCAACTACCGGGAAGGTGATATCGCTGAACAGATCATGAAGAAAACCGGCGGGAAGGGCGTGGACCGGGTCATCGTGGCCGGAGGAGACAACGATACCTTCGCGCAGGCCGTTACCATATTAAAGCCCGGCGGAAAAATCGGAAATGTCAATTATCTGGGCGAAGGTGATTACATAAAGATTCCGCGCATCCAGTGGGGGTGCGGCATGGGACACAAGCTGGTCGCAGGCGGTCTTATGCCAGGAGGAAGGCTGCGTATGGAGAAACTGGCTTCTCTCCTGTCGGCCGGCAGACTTGATCCCGGAAAGCTTATCACCCATCGTTTCGATGGCTTTGACCACATTGAGGAAGCTCTCATGCTGATGAAAGAAAAGCCCAGGGATTTAATAAAGCCCGTAGTCGTCATTAAATGGTAGGAATGTCTGTTACATAAGACTTAAGGGGCCCTTTCCATGATATACGCAACACCGGCTCTTCAAGAAAAGGGCCGCCTCATTCCTCTTCCCCGGTCATTTCTTTTATCTGGTCTTTTGCTTCCGCTGACAGAGAATCCATCAGAAAGTTCCGGTTACGCTCCTTCGTTTCTTCAAATTCCTGTCTGATCCTTTTGTCCGCCGCTTCCATTTCCATCTTTAAGTCTTTGGCGGATAAGAGGGAGCACCCCGCCCCTCTCACGATAATCTGCTGAAGACCGTCCGATGTGGCCACCACAATATCATATTTTTTACTGTTGTCATGAGCAAATTTTTCAATGTACTGGTCCGCTGTCTGGGCTTCTTTGGTGTATACCATGCAGATATTATGATAATGAATGATTTCTTCCCGGTGCTCCTTCACCCGGTAGGCATCAAAGACTGCAATGATCTGACATTTGCAGATTCCCTGGTAATTACTGAGCATGTCCAGGAGCTTCATTCTGGCGCCATCCATGTTTTCTTTTGCAAGCTCTGAAAGCTCAGGCCATGCAAAGATGATATTATAGCCGTCAACAAGGAGATATTCCTCTCTGACCTCCTTCGCACTCACAACAGGCTTATGAGATTCATAATGGCTTTCATAAACAGGTTTCTTCTTTTTCCAGTCAGACTTCTTTCCCCGGTTTGCATAAAAGGTACTGTTGATGATCTTCTCAATTTCTTCCGGACTCATGAGCGGCTCTTCCCTGTAGGAAGGTTGATTTTTCACTGCCTTTGCAGGCTCCGGACGTGCAGTTTTTAAATAGCTTTCCACATGCATATAATCTTTTACCTTGTCCCATTCAACCAGAAAGCCTGCGCCGTGAGCACAGAATACAGATCCTGCGGGATTGTCCGGATCCCTCTCGGAATCATAACCGGTCTCCTTTATGACCTCTTCCGCATTGTGGCACGGTTCATAGCCTTTCAGGGTGCAAAACAGTCTTCCAAGGCCCCTGGAATAAGCCGCAACCTCTTTCTGATAGTTTCTCATGGATGATACGGGAGCGCTTCCGGAGAGCACCACGGTTTCTCCGTCTGACCGGGAAATTTCGCTGGCGCCGCACATCTTTTCGATGTCCGTCATAGCTCTTCCCACCATCCGTTCCGGCAGCTCAAGGGTGAATGCATAAACTGGCTCCAGCAGCACCGATTCAGCCTCCTTTAAGCCCTGGCGGACTGCCCGGTACGTTGCCTCCCGGAAATCGCCTCCTTCGGTATGCTTGTTATGCGCCCTGCCTGATACCAGGGTAATTCTCATATCCGTAATGGGTGATCCGGTAAGGACCCCTCTGTGCACCTTTTCCTCCAAATGAGTCAGAATCAGCCTCTGCCAGCTTTTTCCCAGCACATCCTCGCTGCAGTCCGTCCGGAACTCCAGACCGCTGGCCGGTTCTCCCGGTTCCAGCAGCAGATGGACCTCCGCATAATGTCTTAAGGGTTCAAAATGTCCCACCCCCTCCACAGCGCCGGCAATGGTTTCCTTGTAAACGATTCTTCCCTCATCAAAGGATACCTCCACTCCGAACCGGTTAAAGATCAGGCTCTGCAGGATTTCCATCTGCACCTCACCCATGATCTGCACCTGAATTTCCTGAAGCTGCTCATCCCAGACAACGTGAAGCTCCGGCTCCTCTTCCTCCAGCTGGCGAAGCCGGGGAAGCATGAGCCTTGGATCACAGCCTTCCGGCAGCGCGATCTGATAAAACAGCACCGGCTCCAGAACCGGCGTCTCAAAAGCCTTTTCCCTTCCCAGCCCCTCTCCGGGCCTGGTTTGGGTGAGACCTGTCACCGCGCAGACACTTCCTGCCCTGGCCTCACCCGCCGCCTCATATTTCTCCCCGGAATAGATACGGATCTGATTCACCTTTTCTTCCCATTTTCCATTGGTCAGGACATTTTTCACGCTCAGCGTTCCGCCCGTCAGCTTCATATGAGTCAGTCGGTTTCCCTGTTCATCTCTCGTTATTTTAAATATTTTGGCGCCGAAATCATCCGGATATTGGGGAATTACGGAATATCGGCCCAGCCCTTCCAGGAATTGTCCGATTCCTTCTAATTTTAGCGCGGACCCGAAGTAACAGGGGAATACGTTTCTCTCTCTGACTGCCTGTATGATCCGTTCTTCTTCAACGGATCCGTTTTCCAGATAAGCTTCCAGCATGTCTTCATCGCACACAGCCAGCTGCTCGTAATAACTGCCGGTCCTCTCCTGCGAAAAATCAATGCAGCCGTCGCTCAGCTGATTTTTGATATCCTTCATCAGCCTGTCCCTGTCCGCTGTGTTCTGGTCCATTTTATTGACGAACAGAAAAACGGGAATGCGGTAAATGTTAAGAAGGCGCCATAAGGTCCTTGTATGGCCCTGCACTCCGTCCGCGCCGCTTATCACCAGTATGGCGTAGTCAAGCACCCGGAGGGTCCGTTCCATTTCCGCAGAAAAGTCCACGTGTCCGGGGGTATCCAGCAGGGTGATTCTCGTCTCTCCCGCGTCGAATACCGCCTGCTTGGAAAAAATGGTGATTCCCCGTGCCTTTTCCAGTTCATAGGTGTCCAGATATGTGTTTTTGTTATCAACTCTTCCTGGCTTCCCTATTTTTCCGCTTACATAAAGAAGGCTCTCTGATAATGTGGTCTTTCCCGCATCTACATGAGCCAGAATTCCTATGGTTAACTGCTTCATATTCTGTTCCAAATCCTTTGTATCGTTCATTGTATCCGTTCCTCAGTTATTATAATACCAGTTCACCGGGAATTTGTATACGCTCAGGATGTATTTATTTCTGTCCGCATCTGCGTCTGGTCTCCGCACAAAAAAAGCTGCCATCTTTTCAACAGATAACAGCTTTTCATTGAACGTTTTTTACCGATATGCGATTTTAAAATCCCCGGCCGGAACGTTTAGTTCTCTACATTGATGATTTCTTTCTTGTTATAAGAACCGCAAGCCTTGCATACTCTGTGAGGCATCATAAGTGCACCGCACTTGCTGCATTTCACTAAGTTTGGAGCGCTCATCTTCCAGTTTGCTCTACGTTTATCTCTTCTTGCTTTAGAAGATTTGTTCTTTGGACAGATAGACATGGTTACACCTCCTTAAACTGTTTAAAAATATCCTGGATGACTGCCATTCTAGGGTCTGCAGACCTAATATCGCAGTCACAAGTCTCGCGATTGAGATTTGTTCCACATCTATTACAAATTCCCTTACAGTTTTCACTGCAGAGAACTTTCATAGGCAGGTTCAGTATGAGTTCATCACAAACCAACTGGTCTACATCCAGATTATAACCATTAACATAAGGCTGTTCCTGGAGATCCTCAAAACGCTCTTCCTCTGATTCGCTTAAATCAATCATCCGGATGATATCAAACGCCAGATCCACCCGCACCGGATCAAGGCATCGGTCACATGGAATGATCAGGGTAAGCTTTGCTTTCCCTTCCACTTCCAGCTTCTTGCCGCCCAGATTCATGATCCGAAGCAGCACAGGTTTTGCTTCTGCCACTTCGTAATCGCCGCCCGGCCCGTGATAAACCTTCATTTCAATATCAGGCGTATAAGTTTTCTCTTTTCCCTCAAGGGTGAACAACTCGGTTAAATTAATAAGCATATTAGTCCTCTAATACGCACCTATGTTATTATACATAGGGGCACACTATTTGTCAACAAAATATTTCCATATTTCAACTTACACAGCTATCATGTGCCATTATATCCCGGATTATACCAGAGCTTTTGTCTCTCTTGCAATGGCAAGCTCTTCATCGGTAGGAATGACGCATACTTTTACCCTGGATTCCGGAGTGGAGATCATGACTCTCTTTCCTCTTAAGCTGTTGGCTTCCGAATCGATGACGACCCCAAGGTAGCCTAAATATTCACAGACCGCACCTCTGATGGGCTTATCGTTTTCTCCCACACCTGCGGTAAACGCGATGGCATCAACGCCGTTCATCGCTGCGGTATAAGCGCCGATGTATTTTGCCACACGGTAAACAAATGCCTGAATGGCAATATCCGCCAGATGGTTTCCTTCTGCCTGGGCTTTCTGCACATCGCGGAAATCGCTGGAAATGCCGCCGGACATGCCGAGTATACCGGATTTCTTATTTAAAATTTCCAGCACCTCATTTACACTCCTGCCTTCCTTATTGCAGATAAACTGAACCACCGCAGGATCGATATCACCGCTTCTGGTTCCCATAATAAGCCCCTCCAACGGAGTGAGGCCCATGCTGGTGTCCACACACTTTCCGCCGACGGAAGCAGAAATGCTGGCTCCGTTGCCCAAATGGCATACGATGACCTTGCCGTTTTTGGAATCCAGTTCGCAGAACTTTAAAGCTTCTTTGGACACAAAGCTGTGGCTTGTACCGTGGAAGCCGTAACGGCGGATGCTGTATTTTTCATAATACTCATGAGGAATGGCATATAAAGATGCTTTTTCAGACATTCCCATGCCGAAGGCGGTATCAAATACCGCAACATTGGGCACACCTGGCATGGCAGCTTCGCATGCTTCAATTCCCATCAAGTTTGCCGGATTGTGCAGGGGTCCTAAATCGAAGCAGTCACGGATCACCTTTTTCACGTCTTCATTTATTACGATGGAATCGCTGTAAATCGTACCGGCGTGAAGAACGCGGTGACCTACTGCGGAAATTTCACTGGTATCCTTAATCACGCCGTACTCCTGCTCTACCAGCGCCTCCATAACCAGCTTAATGGCTACGGTATGGTTCGGCATCTCTTTTTCTACGACCTTTTCGCCTTTTCCCTCTGCCTTATGGGTCAGCTTGGAACCATTAATACCAATTCTTTCACATAAACCTTTTGCTAAAACTCCCTCATTGTCCATGTCGATCAGCTGGTATTTCAAGGAAGAGCTTCCGCAGTTGATAACTAAAATTTTCATTTATCTTGATTCTCCTTCGATTATTTTACAATTTCTCCGTACTGTTCCCTGCCGCAGCCAGCTGCGTTGGATTCATCAGTATCAATGTGCATGGCCAGAGCATAGGTGTCGCTCACACGCACGACCACATCTCCGAATAAAAGGCTTCTGCCGTCTGTATCGACCCTGACAGAAACGATTTCGCCGTTTGTAACACCAAGCTTTTCTGCATCTGCAGGAGTTGCATGGATATGGCGTTGTGCAGCAATAACGCCTTCCGTGATCTCAATTTCACCTTTCGGTCCAATGATCCTGCAGGCACCGCTGCCTGCAATGTCACCGGATTCCCTGACAGGCGCAGCAATTCCGACGGAACGGGCATCTGTTAAGGAAAGCTCTGCCTGAGTCGCTTTTCTCACCGGTCCCAGAATGGAAACCCCCTTGAATTCGCTCTTAGGTCCGACAATGGTTACTCTTTCTTCACAGGCAAACTGACCCGGCTGGGATAAAAATTTTTTCTTTGTCAATTCATATCCCTCTCCAAATAAAATCTCAAGATGTTCCTGAGATAGATGCACATGGCGAGCCGATGTTTCAACGATAAAATTCATACTTATCTATTCTCCTGTTCTTGTTTATGAATATTCTTTCTTGATTCCTCACTCTATTCTATGTGTATTCGTTAAAATTTTCAAGTCTTGCGACAAAATAATTTGCATTTTTTGCGAAACAATAGCATAATAAAGGATAATAAAAAGAAAAAGGATGTATTTTATGGCTAAAAACAAAAATTATAATGCAGTTGGCATCATTGCGGAATACAATCCGTTTCACAACGGACATGCCTACCACATCAGGAAAGCGAAGGAACTGACCCAGTCGGATTTCTGCATTGTGGCCATGAGCGGTGATTTCGTCCAACGGGGAGCTCCGGCCATCTATGATAAGTATACCAGAACAGCCATGGCCTTGTCATGCGGAGCCGATCTTGTTCTGGAGCTTCCTTCTATCTTTGCATCAAGCAGCGCGGAAGACTTTGCTGCCTGCGGGATCGCTCTTTTAAACGGCCTGGGTGTGGCAGACTCCGTCTGCTTTGGAAGCGAATGCGGAAATGTGGAAAAACTTTCCGGTATTGCTTTTATTTTAGCCACGGAGCCGCCCGCTTATACAGAGCACCTGCGGAGAGAACTGAAAAAAGGGGCCACTTTCCCGGAAGCAAGGAATCAGGCTCTGGTTTCCTGTGGTCTGTTAAAGGAAGAGGAGGCCTCTGTCCTGGCTTCGCCGAACAACATCCTGGGCATTGAATACTGCAAAGCACTCCTTCGTCAGAAAAGCGCCATGATCCCCTTCTCCATATCCAGAAAAGGGAGCGGCTACCATGATACGGATTTCTCTTCCGGCACCTTTGGCTCTGCCACCGGAATCAGGAAGGCTCTGAAAGAGGTCCCTGACGCCTTAAAACACGGGGATTCTTCCCTGGATCAGGTTCCGGAAGCCGTAAGGCAGATGATGGAACAGGCCCATCCGCTGTTTTCCGACGACTTCAGCGCGCTTTTAAACGCCACCCTGCTGCGACTTTCCCATGAAGGCATCCCCTTCCACCGGTATTCCGACGTTTCGGAAGAACTGGCGGCAAGAATTACAAAACAGCTTCCGGATTTCCTGCCCTATGAGGAAAAAATAAATTCCCTGAAAACAAGACAGTACACTTATACCAGGATCAGCCGGGCGCTGATGCACATTGCGCTGGGGATCACCTCGGAGAAAATCATTTCAGGCAGAAAGGCAGGGTATGCCCCCTATGCCCGGGTTTTGGGCTTTTGCAAAACCTCGGAGGGGCTCATGGGGCAAATAAAAAAGAGAGGGAGCATCCCTCTCATTACGAAAACCGCCGGAGCCGAATCCGGCCTTGGGGGAGCAGCCCGATCCATGCTCCGGCAGGATTTTTACTGCTCCCATATTTATCAGACCGTTGTTCAGGATAAATATCACCTTCAGATGAAAAATGAATTCACCCATTCCGTCGTCATACTATGACGACGGCCGGATAAATTCTTCAATCCTGTCTTTATATAGAAGAAACCGGGATTTTGGAACCACGATCCCATGTTTCCACATTTCAAGGAGTTCATCAAAGGTGACAAACCTCGCCTCAACCACCTCTTCCGGCTGAAGGATGATGTCCTTTAAGGTAATCTTCTGTCTGGTGATGAAGGTGTCTACAAACCGCTCTTTCTGTCGAATGGTGTGAATCAGAAGGAGCTGTTCTTTTTTTGCCAGGATTCCCACCTCTTCTGCAAGCTCCCTGAGGGCCCCTTCCTCACTGGTCTCTCCCGTAAGAACAGAACCGCCGGTGCATTCCCACATGAGACCATAGGGTTTATCCGGATGCCTTCTGGTCAGAAGCACTTCTTTCTTCTCATTCACCGTCCAGACGTCGGCGATCAGGTGATAATCCCCGGCTCCAAGGGGAATCCCCCGGATATGCTTCCTTCCGGTGGCCACTCTGTTTTCATCATAAATATCCCAAAGCTCCATAAGCCATTCCTCCAGCCGCAAAGGTCAATCCGTATGGTTAAAAGTTTCCGCCGTTCCAGCCCCAGTGCTCCACCTCTTCGTATTTTACATAGATTTTATCCTGTGTGATGCCCAGAACCTCTTTATAGATCCTGGTGATTTCAGCCGTCAGGCGGTCATAATCCCGTTCAGAGGCACGGCCGAAGATCTTTACCTCCACAAAAGCTATTTTCGTATTATTTTTTCCTTTAAAATAAAGAGCACAATTATCTTCAAAGCCAACCATCAGCCAGCTCTCCGACTTCCCCGGTATCAGGCTGATCGCCTGACCAAGCTTTGTTTTTAATATGTCCTTTTCTTCTTCTGATAATGCAACATTTACTTTTGAATTGATAAACGGCATGAAACTCTCCTCCTCAAAATATTTTCTTTATCATACCACACAGGGATAAAAAATACTATCTTCTTTATACCCGTCGGCTTTAACCTTCTTTTTCATCCAACAGAAGACTTACAAGGGTCTGGCTGCTATGGAGGAAGTCCAGAATTCCGTCGATCTCCCTGCGGTTGTCCTTTTTTCCGCCCTGCCTGACCGCGCGGATCAGAATATTCTTGGGCGTGTGCTCCATATCGATGAATTCAAGAATCTGCGTACGGTATCCCTGATTTTCCAGAACTTCGGCTCTGAGCGCATCGGTATAGAGTGCGGCCATCCGTTCCCTGATGATCCCGTATTGAAACACAGGGGCCATCCGTTCATTCTCCATCTGCCGGTTCAGTTCATGCTGGCAGCACGGTACCGACAAAATTACGGAGGCACCCCACCGGACAGCCTTAGCCAGTGCATAGTCCGTGGCCGTATCGCAGGCATGAAGCGTGACGACCATGTCCACCTTCTCCACGCCTTCATAGGAAGCAATATCCCCATGGTAAAAATTCAGTTTGTCGTACCCATATCGTTCGCTTAAGCGGCTGCAGTGATCAATGACCGTCTGCTTTAAATCCAGTCCGATCACACGGATGGAATAGCCTTTCAGCTCATGGAGATAATAATACATGGCAAACGTCAGATAAGACTTTCCGCAGCCAAAATCTATGATCACATTTTCCCTGCTTTTATCAAGCCTGGGAAGAATGTCCTCGATGAATTCCAGAAACCGGTTGATCTGCCGGAACTTATCATACCGGGATTTCACGATCTTTCCTTCTTCTGTCATAACCCCCAAATCCACCAGAAAGGGGACCGGTCTGCCCTCTTTTAACAGGTAGCTCTTCTGCCGGTTGTGCTCTGCTACGGAAGAAAGGGCTGCGATCCTGGGCTGCTGCCTCTTCACCTTGACACTCAGCCCACCCTTTTTGCTCACCAGAACCCTGACCTGACCCTTCCCGGATTCCAGCTCCATCTGACGCAGCTTTTCCTCCAGCAGGTCTGCGATATAGAACGCACATTCATCAGCGGAGAGATTTTTGTGAAAAGCCTGGCTTCCCACCATCTCTTCCGCCTGGAAAACCAGGTCTCCACGCAGCAAAAGCGGGCGTATCTTCACCTTTGATACGCCCAGCTTATGAGCCGGATTGCTGATTACGACACGAAGAAGATTTTCATCCAGAAATTCTTTTGCGACCTGAATTAAATTTTCCCTTTCCATTTGTTCCATTGAACCAAGCAGTTCCTTTCTTTGTTCAGTTTTCCACACCAGCCCAGCCGGCCCTCAAAAGCCCGGGATAAGGCTCCAGATGTGAATAATCATTAAAACGCTCTACGGAAAAACGCCCGGTTCCTTCATCCCAGCGAACTTCCGTAATGCTGCAGTTTTCCAGCGAACTTCCAAGAATCCGGTAATTCTTCGGCTCCATGCAAAGAAAAGCCGCAGTCATGGCCCGGATCAGCCCTCCATGGGTCACCACCGCCACATTTTTATAGCCTTCTGCGGCGATTTCTTCAAAGACCGGCATGGCCCGCTTTATGACATCTCCAGCGCATTCTCCTCCGGGATAGGGCAAATCAGTCTCCAGTTTTTCCTGTTCCTTCTTGAAATCCCCGAATCTGACTTCTATCTCCTCATCCGTCATTCCTTCCATTTCCCCAAAGGAAATCTCCTTAAGCTCCTGCTTAACGATGTGTTTTGCTTTCCAGTGGCCGTTGGCTGTCTGCACAGTCTCCACAGCCCGTATCAAATGACTGGAATATACCGCCTCAATGGACTTTTCCGCCAGCCGTCTGCCCACCAGACCCGCCTGGAAACGGCCTTCCTCCGAAAGCTCCACATCCACGTTGCAAAGCCTGCTGCACTGGCGTCCATGGCGTATCAGATAAATATTCATTCTCCGATCTCCCTGTTCCGGTTCTCTAATTCTTAAAGCTGTGAATGGGCGCCGGAATCCGTCCGCCTCTGTTCACAAACGTTTCACAGGAATACCGGTTGACCGGCATGACCGGAGCATAACCCAAAAGGCCTCCGAATTCCACCGTCTCTCCCACCGCTTTTCCGATAACCGGAATGATGCGGACAGCCGTTGTCTTCTGGTTCACCATGCCGATGGCGGATTCATCCGCAATGATGCCGGCAATGGTCGCCGCGGATGTGTCTCCCGGAATGGCTATCATATCAAGCCCTACGGAGCATACACAGGTCATGGCCTCCAGCTTTTCCAGGTTGAGGGCCCCTGCGGAAACTGCATCGATCATACCCTGGTCTTCACTGACCGGGATAAAGGCGCCGCTTAAACCGCCCACATAGGATGAGGCCATGACACCGCCCTTTTTCACCTGGTCATTCAATAAAGCGAGAGCCGCGGTGGTGCCGGGAGCTCCCACCCGTTCAAGACCGATTTCTTCCAGGATCTCGGCTACGCTGTCTCCCACCGCAGGGGTGGGCGCCAGGGAAAGGTCGATGATACCGAAGGGAATATTTAATCGTTTGGAGGCCTCCTGAGCCACCAGCTGTCCCACCCGGGTGATCTTAAAGGCGGTCTTCTTAATGGTCTCACACAGGACTTCAAAATCCTTTCCCCGGGCCGTCTCTATGGCCGTCTTTACCACTCCGGGACCGCTGACTCCTACGTTGATGATGGCATCCGCTTCCGTAACACCATGAAAAGCCCCGGCCATAAACGGATTATCGTCGGGAGCATTGCAGAACACCACCAGCTTGGCACAGCCGAGAGAATCCTTATCCCTGGTGGCATTTGCCGTTTCCAGGACAATTTTTCCCATAAGAGCCACCGCATCCATGTTGATGCCGGTTTTTGTGGAACCCACGTTGACTGAGCTGCATACCCGTTCCGTGGAGGCAAGCGCTTCCGGTATGGACCGGATCAGATTTTTGTCCGCAGCGGTCATCCCCTTGCTCACCAGGGCGGAATAGCCGCCGATAAAATTAACGCCCACTTCCTTGGCTGCGCGGTCAAGGGTCTGTGCGACAGTCACAAAATCCTCCGGTCTTTTGCAGGCCGCGGCGCCCACCAGGGCAATGGGAGTAACAGATATCCTCTTATTCACAATGGGAATTCCGAAATCCTTTTCAATCTCCTTTCCCACCGCCACCAGATTTTTCGCAACGGTTGTGATCTTATGGTAGATGTTTTCATTGACTGTCTTTAAATCGCCGTCAATGCAGTCCAGGAGACTGATCCCCATGGTGATGGTGCGGACGTCAAGCATCTCCTGTTCAATCATCTTATTGGTTTCGTTTACTTCAAACATATTTAACATATCGGGAACCCATCCTTTTCTTAAGCCTTGCTGACGTCATCAGATACGATGCATTTTGGTGAAAATTTCCTCACGCTGGCATTTTACCTTAACGCCGATCTCATCACCGATCTGTTCCAGTTCATCAGCCAGTTCCCCGAAAGGCTTTGTGGCATCGTTAATATCCACGATCATCATCATATTGAAATATCCCTGCACGATGGTCTGGGAAATATCCAATATATTCACCCGGTTATTCGCAAGATAAGTGCAGATCCTGGCGATGATGCCTACGGTATCTTTTCCAACTACTGTGATAATGGTTTTGTTCATAATGCTTCTCCTCTTTGCTATATAGTAATAATTTCCGACATCTGGTCCCTTTTTGCTACCGCAATGGAAAAATCCGATGCCTTAAATGGATTGTCTCCCTCAGTGATTTCAAGCTTTACGGTCTCATAGGCAAGATCCTCATAATTATTTTCCTTGCTTAAATGACCGAGCAGAATCTTTTTTAAATTCTCATGGAGAATACAGCATAAGAGACGTCCCGCATTCTCGTTGGAAAGATGTCCGTGATCCCCCAGTATCCGCCGTTTTAAATAGTAAGGATAGGGTCCTGCCTGCAGCATATTCACATCATGGTTGGACTCCAGCAGCACTGCATCCAGTCCCTGTAAATGTTCGATGATATACTGGTCATAATGCCCCATGTCTGTGGCGACCGCAACTGATTTACGGCCATGCTGAATCCGGTAAGCCACAGGGTTTGCGGCATCGTGGTCGATGGAAAAGGGTTTTACCTCCAGATCTCCCAGGCAAAAATCCGCATCCGGCCGGATGGCGCAAAACAGCTCCCTGGGATATTCTCCGAGATATTTCTGTTTTGATACCTCTTCCAGAGTCTCCCTGGTCCCGAAAATGGGAACACCGTATTTTCTGGCCAGGACGCCCAGCCCCTTTGTATGATCGGAGTGCTCATGGGTGATGACGATTCCCGTCAGTTCATTTCCCTTGATTCCGATCTCGTTTAATCCCTGTTCGATCCTTTTGTTGCTGATCCCAGCATCCACCAGGATATGGGTGGTGTCGGAGCCCACATAAATGCAGTTTCCGCTGCTTCCGCTTGCAATGCTAACCAGTCTCATGTTTTCCTCTTTCTTGCCTGCGCTTTTAAGGGCATAAAGGTCTGCCCCCAGGGTGTTTCCTCTTTCCTGCTATGAGTTCTTATCCCCTGTTTTTAATATTTCCGCCAGCTGTTCCTTTACCTCTTTGACGGAACCGTTATTCTCAATTACCCGGTCACAGCGGGCCAGATATTCGGCTTCAGAGGCCTGGCTGGCTATGATCCGTTTCGAGCGTTCTTTTGTATATCCCCTGCTTTCCGCCAAACGGCGGATCCGGTTCTGCTCCGATGCATGAACATACCACATTTCATCATAACTGTTATCCGTTTTTTCACCCATAATTGCAAATTCTACCACAATAAGTCCGGCTTGGGAAGCAGAAATTTTATCATCTATGGCTTTCCATACCATGGGATGAATGATTTCGTTTACTGTTTTTCTCACATTCTCATCCTGAAAAATGCGCGCTGCCAGAAGCCGGCGGTCAATGGACCCATCCTCTTTTAAAAGGCCGGTTCCCAAGGCCCGGGTCACCGCCTGATGTCCTTCCCTTCCGGGATCCATGAGCTCACGGGCCACCTCATCCGCCTCAATCACTTCCGCGCCGTATTCTTCTTTTAAAAGGTTAAGAACCAGGCTTTTTCCGGCTCCCACTCCTCCGGTCAGTCCTATTACTCTCATGCCTTCACCAGTCCCTATTTCGCATCAAACCAGGAGCCGCCCACATTGGCTTCCACTTCCAGGGGCACTTCTAAATCCGCTGCATGCTTCATCTCTTCCACCAGCAGTTCCTTCACCCGGTCAAGCTCCTCACGGCGTGCTTCAATGAGGAGCTCATCATGCACCTGGAGCACGATTGTGGATTTCAGTCCCTGGCTTCTTAAAGCCCGGTCCACACGGATCATGGCGATCTTTATAATATCTGCCGCAGTTCCCTGGATGGGAGAGTTCATGGCCACCCGTTCTCCGAAGGAACGCTGCATGAAATTCGATGATTTCAGTTCCGGAACCGGCCGGCGCCTGCCAAACATGCTGACCGCATATCCCTGTTCCTTCGCCTCGGCCACCAGCCTGTCCAAAAAGGCCTTCACGCCCGGATAAGTCTCAAAGTATTTGTTGATATATTCGGATGCTTCTTTTCTCGTGATGCTTAAGCCTTCGCTCAGCCCAAAGGAGCTGATTCCGTAAACAATGCCGAAGTTTACCGCTTTTGCGTTTCTTCTCTGAAGAGGCGTCACTTCATGAAGAGGCACATGGAACACTTCGGAAGCTGTGATGGCATGGATATCCTCTGCCTGCCGGTAGGCATTGATAAGGCGCGGATCTCCTGACATATGGGCCAGTACCCTCAGTTCGATCTGGGAATAATCCGCATCAACGAATACACAGCCTTCCCCTGGCACAAAAACCTTTCTGATCTCCCGGCCCAGCTCCATGCGGACCGGTATGTTCTGCAGATTGGGTTCCGTGCTGCTGATTCTTCCGGTGGCAGTGATGGTCTGGTTAAAGGTTCCGTGGATCCGCTCATCCGGCCCAATGTAGGCCGCCAGACCGTCTGCGTAGGTGGAGTTTAACTTGGTGAACTGGCGGTAATCCAGGATCATTCCCACAACAGGATGATCGGGAGCCAGCTTTTCCAGCACATCCGCAGCCGTAGAGTATCCGGTTTTGGTTTTTTTCCCTCCCGGGAGCTTCATGTGGTCAAAGAGGACCTCTCCCAGCTGTTTGGGGGAGTTGATATTGAAGGTTTCTCCGGTCTCCCGGTATATTTTTTCTTCTTCCTGTGCAATGCGGACCTTTAAGCGGTCTCCATATTCCTTTAAACGTTCCCGTTCCACCTGGATCCCCGCTTCTTCCATATGAAACAGGCTGTAGATCAGCGGCATTTCAATTTCATAAAACAGCTTTTCCATACCGGTCTTCCTTAAATCCTCCCGAAGCTTATCGCCGCATTTCCAGGCAACATAAGCCATATGGCAGACGCAGGAAACCGCCTTCTCCCTGTTCTCCTCCAGCCCCCGTTTCATGGTGCCCTTTCCCAGAAGAGCGGCTTTGGATGGTATGGATAAATCCAGATAATCCTCTGCCAGATCGTGATACTCATAGGAATCCTTCATGGGATTCAGTAAATAAGCGGCTACTCCCCCGTCAAACACCTGACTTTCCGGTCCAAGCTTTAAGAAAGCGAGCTGGCTCTTTAAGTGGAGAACGGTTACATGCTCTGAAGTTTTACAGATCTCCTCCGCTTTTCCGGCCAGATAATCAGGAGTTAAAAATCCCTGGGGGATGAAACAGAAGCATTCCTTCTCACCCAGACACAGACCCAGGGCCGATACCTCCCTGTCTTCCACCACCAGCTGGAGCCCCAGCCGGCTGATTTCCCTGCATTTTGAAAATATGGCTTCCGCTTCTCCAAAATCAGAAACAACACGAAACTCTGATTCATGGGAAGGCGCCTCTCCCCCTTCCTCAGCAGCCTCCTGCGCTGCCTCCGGGGCCAGGACTCCGCCGGAAAGACCTTCTGCAAGCGCTTTCCCATAATCCAGGCGGATATCACAGTCTTCACGCAGGACCACGGATTCTTTTTCCTGCCATACCGTCTCCCGGCAGGCGGATAAAGCTTCCCTGAGTCTAAGGGAGCCCACTTCATTGATATGAAGGTAAAGATTTTCAATGGTCCCGTACTGCCCAATCAGCCGGCTGGCGGTCTTCTCCCCGATGCCCCGTTCTCCGGATAAGGGAAGGATTTCTTTTAAATCCTTTGGCTCCAGCCCGTATCTTTCCCGGAGGCTGTCTGCAGAATAATCCTGAAATTCCAGCCCCGACTCTCCCAGCCCCGGCATCCGGACAGTCACATGATCTCCCACGGCCTGTAAAAGCCTTCGGTCAGCGGTCAGGATCACGACATCAACGTCTTCCTTCCCGCGCTGCCCGGCCAGAGAAGCAATGATATCGGAAGAGCCGTATCCTTTCTTATTAAAAACCGGTATATTCATGGAGGCCAGCATTTCCAGCAAAGCCTCCCTCTGCTTTAAATAATCTTCCCGTACATTTTTATTCCCGCTCACGTCCCCGAGACTGTTTTCTTCCTCTCCGCTGAAACCTGCGGCAATATAATCTGCCTGTCCTGATTCCAGAATCTTCCTGATCAGATTGCGTACTCCATAAGCTCCCCTGGAAGGAAGCCCGTAAAAGGCCTCCTTTAACATGCTGCTTCCATCTATTAACAGTAGTTTTTTTCTGTCCATATCTTCTCCCATCATAGTAAGCCCCGCTGCAGCCATATCCGGCATTGCAAAAGGACTGTGATAATCAATGCCATTACGCTTAAAGCGGACACCGCATATCTGGCAATTTTAATGAGCCTTATGGCCTGAAGCCTTTGTCTGGACTGTTCCACCGCAGCTTCAAGAGCTCCCTTGATGTTGTAATTCCCTGCCTCGGAGTCCAGCTGCCGAATGCCCACATCCACAGTAAAATAAATTTCCAGTTCTTCCCGGCAATTGGGGCAGCTTTCCATGTGCTCCAGAAATTCCTGAAGTTCCTCATCTGTCAGTTCATCATTGATGTACGGCATGACCAGCCTTTCTACTTCTTTGCATGTCAAAGTCCGGATCCCTCCTTAACGCTGTCTTTTTACTATCATACAATATATTTTGTGTATTTTCAATTTAATAATCACAAAAAAGCACTTGCCAAATGGAAAATCCTGTGATAGAATAATGAACGTTGTAAACGTAAGCCGATGTGGCGGAACTGGCAGACGCACTGCACTCAAAATGCAGCGGACAACCTCCGTGCCGGTTCGAATCCGGCCATCGGCATCAGGGAAAATCCTTTGATTTCAAAGGGAAACGGTCATAGGGAAGTAATTTATAAAAGGCGGTCTGGCCCACCAAGGGCTATGCCGTCTTTTCCTTGTGCGCCCGGCGGGCGCACGTTCTTACGAGTGCAAGTCTCGAATCCGCCCGGTAGCAGGAAGGTTATAGCTGAACACCAAGGGTGTCGCAGGTGACTTTATGTATGAAGTATTG
This sequence comes from Lachnospiraceae bacterium 54-53, assembly GCA_041223105.1. Classification (GTDB taxonomy): domain Bacteria; phylum Bacillota; class Clostridia; order Lachnospirales; family Lachnospiraceae; genus Lacrimispora. The sequence continues at coordinate 247,121 of JBCLPO010000001.1, read as the reverse complement.
TTTATATTTTCCAGTTCATAAATTTTTGCTCCCTTCTTCTTTAATTCCATAAAACCTGTCAGCTCTTTGTCACAATAAAGGCCATAGAGAGCGGCATGTTGGTTCCAGTCTGAAATAAGGTGTTCAGCTTGAGTAAAAGCCCCGTTCGTCGGACAATTTTGAGCGGTTAAACCAAATTCATCCGCGACAGTTATGAAACTTTTTTCCTCCAAAGTTAAAGACCAACATTCCGATTAAGATCACCGCACCTCCAACGAGGGTCGGTACATCCGGTTTTTCTTTCGCCAAAACAAATCCAAACAAACTTGTTAAAAATGGAGTGATAAACATGTAATTGCTTACGGACGACGCCTGTTTCGCTTTTTTGAATGCTTGCGCCCATGCGGCATAGGCAATTGCACTTGAAAAAACGCCGAGAATTACAAGATACACCAGTTGGATGGACGGAGCCCCCTGTACTTCCTTTATAGAATCCGGCAAAAAAACGGCAAGCATGACAGTTCCCGCAAAGATGCTGTAAGCGGAGACTTGTAATCCAGTATAGGTTTTTGTCAATTTCCGCTGGAACAGATTATAGACACTTAATGCAATTGCGGAAAGAAAAAGCCAGATCAGTCCATAATTTAACGTAAAAACTTGGTTCATCAGTGTTAATACGAGAACACCTGAAAATTCGAACGCGATTGCCGCCCATTGAAAAACGCTCAACTTTTCCTGATAAATAAATCGCGCCAGTAATGCCGTAATGACCGGAACTGTTGCGATGATAACGCTGCTGGTTGCGGCTGTTACCGTTTCACATCCCTTATTGAATGTAAGCATATATAGAAAAAATCCAAACGTGCCTGCCGCTAAAAACCATTTTACATCAGATTTTCGCGGCATTTTCATTCTGGTAATCAGAGCCATAATGAGCAGGGTACAGGATGCGACAAAATACCGCAGAAATCCAAATGAAAACGCCGAGAAATAATGCAGGGCCAGGCGCGTCAGCACGTAGGCCAACGACCAAAAAACAATCGTTGTGATTGCATATGGATGAAAACTGTCTTTAAGTTTCAAAAGCATCACCACCTTATTTACATTTTTTTGTTTTAGCATTATAATTAAACCACAAAAAACCGGTTTATAAAAGAACCAACTAATTGAATTATTTATTGAGCCGGTTAGTGGAAATGGGGTGTTGGCGTGCTGTTTATTGAACTTGATAGGGAACATACCCGTTCTTTTACAAAGCAGATTTACAGGCAGCTGCAAAAACAAATTCTGTGCGGAGAATTAAAATATGGAGAACGGTTGCCGTCCACAAGAGATTTATCGCGTGAACTCCATGTATCCAGAAATACGATTTTAACAGCATATGATATGCTTGTATCGGAAGGGTTTGCGAACAGCGTACCCGGCTCGGGTATCTACGTGAGCCAGAGCGCGGCAAGCCTGCCGCTATGCGAAACATCTGTGGCAGACTATTCTGTCGCATCCCTTTCCACGGACGCAGTGCCGCCGTATGCAATCAGTTTTGACAGTGGAATTCCCTCGCTGGATTTATTTCCGCGCAGCAGGTGGAATCGGATTATTACGTCTACATTTCGTGAGGCTCCTGTATCAGTCCTCGGATATGACGACCCGCAGGGCAGGCCGGAACTTCGCAGCGTATTGGCTTCTTATCTAAAGAAAACGAGAGGCGTCAACTGTGATCCCGGACAAATCATTATTACGGCGGGAGCCAAACAGGGGTTAACACTGTTTATATTGTCCCTGTGGAAAATCATGCAATAATAAAAGGCAAGCACGTCAACCAAATTATTTTAGGATACGCGCACTTGAATCCAGAGGAAATCGAGCGGGGGATACTTAAAATAAAACAAATAATAAGCGGGCAGTCCCATAGGCTGATTGCTGCTACCGGAACCGCTGCTGTAGTCGGAAAGCGTACTAAATGAATGGAGTATTACTTATTATTTTTCTGCTAAGGAGGTTATATTTTTGTCCATAAAAATTTATCCGGCATATAACGAGATTGACAATGTGAGAGAGCTTTTGAAAGAATATGCAAGGTGGCTTGAAATTGATTTGTGCTTTCAAAGTTTTGATGAAGAATTAAAAACTTTGCCGGGCTTATATGCATTACCCAAAGGCAGGCTGTACCTCGCTCGTTATAAAGATGAATTGGCTGGCTGCGTTGCATTAAAACCTGTCCAAGATAATAAATGCGAAATGAAAAGACTGTATGTCAGGCGTGAGTACAGAGGCCATAAAATCGGAAAAACACTTGTAGAGAAAATCATTGATGACGCAAAGGGCATGGACTATTGCGCAATGAGATTGGATACTTTAACGTCTTTAAAAGAAGCCATTGCATTGTATCGGCAAAAAGGCTTTTGTGATACAGAACCTTACTACGAAAATCCATCAGAGAATGTGATTTATATGTCTTTGGATTTGCAATAAGATTGACTGATAAAGAGATCACTGTTTTGGTCAGCGTACTCTTTTTGAATACAATATCATAAGCTCTGCATTATGGAATGAACTTTTTCCAGGACAGCTTCTACCGGCATATTGAGTATGGGGGAGAATGCAACGCCAAAATACTTGAATTTTTACATCATTGATGAGGCTCGGTAACGGGCTGTCATTGGCGTGGTTTAGAATATAGGCTGTTCTGTCCGGAATACAGACAGCGGCAAGATTTCCACCAAACACCTTGTTTGTAAATGCGTCCACTATATATTGTTTCATTTTGCGTTCCTCCTTGTATTTGTTTTCAAACCTCTTTAATACGTAAACTCACGAAAGATGCAAGTACGCTGAATAGTATGCTTGCGCCCCATATGGGAGCATAGCTGCCCGTGGCTGAAATGCTAACGCCACCAAACCATGCGCTGAAAAAGCTCCCGAGTTGGTGCGAGACAAATGCCATACCAAATAGTGTTGCCAGCTTTGCGGCCCCAAAAGTTCGGCTGACAAGGCCGGAAGTAGGCGGAACCGTTGAATTGCCCGTCATGCCTAAAAAGACTGTAAAAGTATAAATTGTTATCTTCGTTTTAGGAACAAGAAAAAACATCAAAACGATGATACATCTTGCTCCATAAAGAAATCCAAGTACATTTTTCATCTTTATTCGGCTACAAGCTATACCGCTTAAAATAGAGCCTGTAATCGCGGCAAACCCGTAAATAGAAAAGGCGTATGCCGCAGTCTGTTCCGAAATCCCATAGGTGGTAATCTGTGTAAACAAATGCGTTTCAATAATTGCCATGTGAAATCCACAGGTAAAAAAACCAATCAGTATAAAGCGATAGGTTCGGTTATGAATTGCGTCAAAAAACAATTCCTTCAGGGACTCTTTGTTCCATGGTTCTGCGGTTGGTTCTTGCTTTTGCTCATGCCCTGCCTGCGGTCTACATAGCCATAGGGCCACGGGCAGCAACGCCAGCGTTGGAACACTTAGAAAAATCATTGCGCCCATCAGCCCGCTGGCAGCAATCAAAGCCTGTATAACTGGGGATAATATGATGCTGCCGATACCACTGCTGGCACTAACCACACCCGAAACAGTTGATGTACTGCTGTCCGAAAGTCTCGGCGTGATTGCTCCCATTACAATGCCGAAAGATAATGCACCGATTCCCGCCGGAAGAATGACACCGAGGAAAATCATCAGCATCCACGCCGACCGGCAAAACGGAATTATCAGAAGCCCTGTCACCATGCAGAGGATGCCGCAGCATAGCACAAATAGGTTGGATTTTTTTAGCGCCACTATGCCGAATACCGGCTGCATGATGCCAAATACAAGCAGGCTCACAGCTACAACAAAACTGACGGTGGAATATGCAAGACCGCTGCTTTCAGATATGGCTCCCAACATGATACCGTAATTACTACGGATACCCGCGCCTATTCCGTAGAGCAGACAAGAGGCTACTGTAATCATTAAAATAGAAATCAAGTTGTTTTTCCTAATAGTTGTCATGGTCTTTGCTCACTTTCTTTTATCGTCTTTTTAATGTTAGCTTTCCGAATACATTATAATAATTATATCGTGATAACTGTTACATGTTAAGCGCCAATGCATTCATATTTTTGTAGAACCAGTTTGAGGAACTGCTGTGTGGAAAATTCAGCCTGTTTTGTGTAAGGAAACTGTGCATACGTCCGCTACCGGCCGGCGGCAATGTTTGTATGATAAAATGCAAAATGATCAGCGGGACACAAGAATGTTGAGCTGAAAAGAGGAAGCTGAAATAATAGCAAGTAAAATCAAGCAGTAATCGCTCTGTTTCTTTATAATAAATGCAGGGTGATTGAAATGAGGTGAATGGACGAATGTACGAGTGGCAGAAACAAATTCAAATAATCGTTGATGAAATTGACAACTGTATTAAAAATTATAATGATGAAGCCTTGACCCTGCGCTTTCTTTCCCGCAGGCTGGGTTACTCAGAATTTTATACAACGAAAAAATTCAAAGAAATATCCGGCATCCCATTCAGGGATTATCTTCGGCACAGAAAATTAGCCTTTGCACTGAAAGAGGTTCGGGATAGTGAAAAAAACCTTCTGGATATTGCTTTTGATTATGGTTTTTCATCCCATGAAGCTTTCACAAGAGCTTTCAAGGGAACATATGGTATAAATCCAAGTGAATACCGAAAAAAACCTAAGCCTGTCGTTCTTCGTACAAAAATAAACCCTTTCGACCGCTACTTTTTAGGATTGGGAGAGATTGGTATGATGAAATCTACAGATGACGTTAAAATTTATTTTGTAACCATTCCCGCGCACAAATTTTTGCACATTAAGAATTATGAGAGCAACGGCTATTGGGACTTCTGGCAAAAGCAAAGTCTTATTCCGGGGCAGGACTACGAAACAATTTGCGGATTACTCGATAGCATCAAAGGCAAATTAGATGACAATGGGGGGAGCGAACCCAACTGCGGAAGCGGTCAGATTATGGCCTACATGAACGACCCGGACGGCAGGCTCTGCGATTGGGGCATTCCGCGTACAGAGTGTTGGGGGGTACGGCTTCCTTTTGATTATAAAGGGGAAGTGCCGCCGCATATGCTTATGGCCGATGTTCCCGAAGCCGAGTATATTGTCTTTGAACACGGGCCGTTCGATTATGAGCAGGAAAACCGCAGTGTAGAGGAAAAGATTGAACATGCAATGGCAACTTTTGATTTTACAGGCACCGATTACTGCTTTGATACTTCCCCCGGCAGAATAATTTATTTTTATTATAATCCGGAACAGTTTTTCAAGTATATCAGACCGGTGCGAAAGTAAATGAAATCAACTGTCTGTACGAAAGTTACCCGTTCTAAGGTCACGGCGGTATCTAAGGAGGTATCGCCGTGTTTATTTTGCATCGACAGTATTCCACAATCAACAGCTTGTAAGGTGAACTGTCAGCTTATACCGTAACCATAGATAATCCCATACTTCTTCCGCCGTAAATACCGCTGGCTCTCAGCAGATGCAGTACTCTTACGAGCTATCTCTGTCCAATCTTAAAATCCTGTCTTAATATTGTAATTTAAATCAATAAATGTGATCCTGTCTGCTTCAGTTGCGGTCTTCATCGATCTTCAGAATACGACTTTCTATGACCCGCAGAAAGCCTGAAAAAGCGTCATAAAACTGCCTGATATAAAATACAGCCTGACACAAAATACTTGACAATTCCAGGGGCAGGCACTATAATATAACCTACAATTCAGATATGAATACAAGTGATTACAGAAGATTATGATTCATGAAGATCATTTTACACGAGCGATGCCGCCGTTTCAATAAAAAAACCTATAATTAATTTAAAAGGATGGGAATAGAAATGGGAAAACAAAAAAATTTACTTATCCGTTCGGTTGTGGCTACAGCAGCGCTTATAACTCTTATGGGCCTTGCTGCTTGCGGAAAATCACCATCAACCGTTACAGAAGCCGGTGACTCAAAGGAAGAAGAAAAGACATTGGTTATTGCCATGTCCGATGCCATTAACCTGCTTGAAGCAGGTCAGGAAGGCGGAGCGAACCAGTATTACATTCAGCAAATAGTCAACGAAGGTCTTGTAGCGCTTGGTGAGGACGGGAAAATTCATCCTGCGCTGGCTGAAAGCTGGGAGGATGAAGATTCCACCGTTTGGACATTTAATCTGAGAAAAGACGCTAAATTCTCCGATGGTTCGCCCGTAACGATTGATGATATCATCTATTCCATGGAGCGCAGCGCCGACCCCGAACAGTCTCCTTCAATCGCTTATTTTTATCCTGAAGGCTTTACCACTGAAAAGGTTGATGAATACACCTTAAAAGTCACTCTGCCCCATGCGCAGTCAAACTTTATCTGGTCAATATCAAACAACGGCGGCTTGTTTGTTACGAAAAAGGAATGGGCGGAAAATGTCGGGGCAATAGGCTCTGCTCAGGATCTGCTGCTTGGCTCAGGTCCATATAAGGTATCAGAATTCTCTCCCGGCTCTCATGTGACGCTGGAAGCTTCCGATTATTGGTGGGGAGGCACACCTGAAATCAAAAAGGTAAGAATAGACTTCATTACCGACAATCAGACCCGTCTTCTTGCCTTCAAGCAGGGCGATGTCGATTTTGCCTTTGATATCCCCATAAGTCAGATCGGTGATTATCAGTCGGTAAGCGGAGCCAAGGTAGAAACCTATAAAGACCGCTCTTATGTGGGTCTGACCTTTGATTTAAGCGTAGAGCCCTTTGATAATGAGCACGTTCGAAGAGCCGTTTCCTACGCGATTGATTCACAGGGTATTATTGACAGCATAAAGGATGGCTACCCGGAAAAGGCAACGGCATTCACCGCGCCCGAGCAATTCGCAACCGTTCTCTCCACCGATGATGCCCGCAAAAAGTTAAATGCCCTTACCCATTATGATTATAACATGGATAAGGCAAAAGAGGAATTCGGGCTTTCAGGCGAAGAACCCTTCTCTACAACTATTTATTATCCTGAAAGCAATCAGGATTTGGGCAAAGCTTCATTAGTTATTGCCGAATCCCTTAAAGAAATAGGCATAACCGCTGATGTTCAGGAAATTCCATTTGAGCAGTGGCTTAACGAAATGGGCGCCGGCATAAAGGGGATCGACTGGATGGATTACCGTCCGCCCACACTTGACCCTGCGGAAATTGCAATATGGTTTCTTGATACGACCGGCGAAGGCACAAACCCCGCAAACTGGACAGATGAATCGGTTCAGCCCATTTTGCAGGCGGTTTACGAAAAATCCGCCGAGGAAGGTCTTGACGACTTGTTAAAAGGCATCGACATAGCACAGGAGCAGGCAATTTATGCTCCCATATGGTGGGGCGAGAGCGCAATTGCATACAACAACACCATAGAGGTTGATAACTTCGGCTCTTACACCTTCCTCTCGCAGAACTGGCCCCAAAATTTCACCTTCACAAAATAAAAGCCTGATAAAAATCGCTCTTCCCCACAGCAAACAAATACTGTTGGGAAGAGTGTGTTTCGTATGATTATAGCTGGGATGATAAAATTATGAACAAATTAAAATATATTGCAAGACGTCTTCTTGAGTGCCTGGTTTCGCTGGCGGTGCTGTCCTTTGTTATTTTTTCACTTCTTTACATAGCTCCCGGTGACCCTGCCCGCTCTCTCGTGGGCGCAAAAAAGGTCACCCCCGAGCTGCTTAACCAGATCCGGGAGCAGTACCATTTAAACGATCCCTTTTTTTCCCAATATTCAAGGTGGGTCAAGGACGCTTTTTCCCTTGATTTCGGTAACTCCATAAAGGCGGGGTACCCTGTTGTCGACTATATAGCCCCCCACGCTGCCGTTACCTTTCAGCTTGTCGGATTATCCCTGCTGTTCAGCATAATGATCGGCGTCGGACTTGGCGTGGTGTCGGCACGCAGGAAGGGCAGGCTCACCGATAAAATAATCGACATTTCCTCCCTTATAGGCACTTGTTCCCCCAGCTTTGCATTGGGGTTGGTACTGCTCTATGTTTTTTCCTATAAGTTCGGTATCTTCCCAATGTACGGCATAGGTGACGAAAATAATTTTTTTGATGTTTTATGGCACTTGGTTCTGCCTGCAATCACGCTGACTATAGGAGTCGCCGCGCTGCTTATTAAAATAACCCGCTCTGCCATGATAAAGGAGGTGTCCAGCGATTACACCGTCTTTATGCGTGCACGGGCAATTCCTGCAAAAAAGATAGTGCTCTCTCAGCTGAAAAACGCCTCGTCCCCAATTTTAACGAGCACGGGTCTGGTGCTCGCAAGCCTTTTCGGCTCCACAGTTTTGATAGAAAACATCTTTGCAATTCCCGGACTCGGTGAGCTGTTAACGAAGTCGGTTACCTTCCGCGATGTTCCGGTTGTACAGTTTATCGCCCTTATGCTGGCGGTGATCATCTGCCTTACATCGGCATTTGTTGATATTTTAGTTTATCTTTTCAATCCAATTGCCCACAAAACACAGGGCGGCAATAAAAAATTGGCAAAGGGGGAGAATTGATATGGAAAACACCATAAACTATAAGACGTTAAAGCTGCCTCCCATCAGGATAATTCTGTCAGGCTTGTTTTTGCTTATCATAGTCTTGTGGATGACTCTTCCCTCTCTCTTCGCCCCTGATGCTTTAAGCCTGGATATTAAAAGCGCCAAGCTGCCTGCCGGTTCAGAAGGTCATCTCCTGGGCACCGATGCTTTGGGGCGTGATGTGCTGAAGCTGCTCATTGCGGGCGCCGACAGCGCAATGATAGGGCCGGTGTGCATTGCGGTGGGATCACTTATCATCGGGCTCGTTCTTGGCAGCACAGCGGGTTGGTTCGGTGGCTTTTGGGATAAAATTGTATCAGCTTACGCCGATTTAACCCTTTCCATGCCTTCAATGCTGCTGGCGATTGTTGCGGCTGCCATTATCGGAGGAGGCTACTGGGTAAGCGTTCTGGTTATGATCATTTTGTATTCTCCTTTTGATATTCGTTTGGTGCGCTCGGCGGTAATACAGCAAAAAAGTAAGCCTTATATCGAATCTGCAAAAATGCTTCATCTAAGTGCCGTTAATATTTTAGCAAAGCACATTTTCCCCAATATCGCAATGGTTGTGCTCGTTAATTTCTTTTTAAACATCGCTTACGGTTTAATGAGTATGTCGTCCCTGTCATTTTTGGGACTTGGAGTAGGACCAAAGGAAGCCGATTGGGGGCGGCAGCTCTCCGACGGGCGCGAGTTGTTGTCGCAAAACCCCGCCGTGTCCCTCTCTGCAGGTATCGTAATAATTTTAACGGCTGTTTCTATTAATCTTATCGGCAGCTATCTTCTTGAAAGGAGCGGTTTAGATGACATTTGACCCAGTGCAGCCCTCCGGAAAAAATATGCAAAAAAGAAACGCCGAAGCTGTTGTTAAAATAAGCATCAGCGATTTAAGGGTGCAAATCGGCGGCAGCGAAATATTAAAAGGCATAGATTTTAAGCTGGAAGGCAACGAAAGTGTCGGCATTGTCGGGCAATCGGGCTCCGGCAAAACAATGATGATGCGCTCTCTGATCGGGCTGCTTCCAAATCAGGCAAAGCCAACGGGAGCTTACAGAATAGACGGACAAAAATTTAATCTTAACTCCCCCGAAAGGCAGTGGGGAAAAATAAGGGGCAGCGGCATAGGTATGGTTATGCAAGACCCCTTTACCGCCCTTGACCCTTTAAAAAAGTGCGGCAAACAAATTCTGGACGGCGTACCCAGGGATAAAAAAACCGCCTTTGATATTGTATCCGTCCTAAAAGAAGTGGGCTTGCCAAAAGATGCCGCCGACAGATACCCTTTTGAATTATCGGGCGGTCAACGGCAGAGAATCGTAATAGCCGCCTCCCTTGCAACCCAGCCCCGCCTGCTGATCGCTGACGAAGCAACCACGGCGCTGGATGTAATAACCCAAAAGGAAATTCTCGACCTTATCGATAATATCCGCAGCGTTCGTGCCATGCCTCTGATAATCATCACCCACAATATCCGCCTTGCAAAAACAAGATGCGACCGTGTGCTGGTTATGGAAAACGGCAAAATTGCAGAAGAAGGCACGGCAAAAGAAGTGACCGAACAGCCCCGTTCGGAAGCGGCAAAAACACTGATCGAAGCCGACCGGTTCTTGCAGATAAAATCCTTTTCCGAATCACATTCAGGCGGCGATGCCCTGCTTAAGGCAGTGAACCTAAACAAACGGTTCGGCAGCGTTCACGCACTTACTGATGTTAATATTGAAGTGGACGCCGGCGAATGCGTGGGTATCGTCGGGCAGTCGGGTTCGGGAAAAACAACACTGGCACGGTGTCTTGTCGGTTTAACCAGGGCTGATTCCGGCTCTGTTACTTATTTCGGAAGGAATCCCGCCCAGATCGTCTTTCAGGATCCCTACTCATCCCTTAACCCCGCCCATAAAATAAGGTATATTTTAGAATCTGCACTGAAGGCATCGGACCGACCGCTCAGTGAGCTCAAAGAATTGATATCCTTAGCGGAAGTGCCGGTCGAACTGCTGGACCGAAAGCCTGCCAAATTATCAGGCGGACAGCGGCAAAGGGTAGCGATTGCCCGCGCCTTAGCCACCTCCCCTGATTTGCTGATATGCGATGAATCGGTGTCGGCACTGGATGTGGTCGTTCAAAACCAGATACTGAATATGCTTGAAAAACTCCGTCACGAACGCCGCCTTGCCGTGCTTTTTATCACTCACGATTTATCGGTTTTGCGGATGATCGCAGGGAGGGTTTACGTCATGAATGAAGGGCGTGTGGTTGAACACGGCACAACCCGGCAGATTTTCGAATCGGCAAAAAACAGCTATACAAAGGCATTAATAGAAGCGGCAGCCTTTGGCAGCGCCGAATATGCCCCGGGCGAAGAATTTGGGCCTTTATGATCCGGTGTTGAATATATGTTGATAAACTGTTATACTCAACTGGAAAATATAAACATTTCACCAGGTTCTATAACAGGAGGTTTTATAATGAAAAAGTTTGCCCGAATACTGTCCGTAATACTGTCTTCTGCTCTGTTTCTTTCCATTCTTTCCGGTTGCCAAAGCAGAAATTCCACGCAGCAAAGCACGGAAGAAGCACTGTCTGTCCAAGCGGAGGCTGACAGCACAGACGGGAAAAGCGGGGCGCCCCTGCAAAATTCATCAGCGGAAGAAAGAAATGCAGTCATTCAGACAATTTTGGACAGCCATTCCACAAAGGTGTTTGCAGAAGGGGCGGTAAGCCCGGAGGATTTGCAGCTCATTCTTGAGAGCGGTGCCAAAGCGCCCAGCGCCCGCAATTTGCAGCCGTGGCATTTTACCGTCGTTACCGGCAGCAAGGTATCCGGGATCATCGATCAGGCGGCCCAGGGCAATGTTCTCATTATAATTTCAGGTGCGGACGATGCGGGGGAAGGAATGCTTGTCGATTACGACTGCGGACTAGCCAGTGCCTATCTCTATCTGGCTGCTCAGTCACTGGGCTATGGTTCCCACATCTATATGGGAGGAGTATCAGATATCAATCAAAACAAACGGGAGGAATTGAAAATCCCTGACGGATACAGTGCCGTAACGATGATGCTCATTGGCAATGTGACGGAAGACACGGATGCCCTGTCCTCCGCGACGGCACGCAATCCCCTGGATGATACGGTAACCTATATTGACTGAAAACAGAGCGCGTTCCGGTCAGCCGCGATTCCCCCTCTCCCAGTCACTTTCCTTCATATTGGTGTATACATAAACAATGGCAGAAAGTAAGGAAAACAGGAACATGATTACGGAAAGCGCGGCGGCCTTCTCATAATGTCCGTTATTGAACTGTTTGTAAAGAGATATTCCCATCATCTGGGGATTGTTTCCATCCATCAGATACGGTGTGGTAAAGGAGCTGATATTGCTCATGAATACAAAAGTCGCAGAAATAAAGATATCCCGGTAGGTCAGGGGAAAGATCATCTTTTCCAGAATCTTAAATTTCCCCGCTCCGGCATCCCTGGCTGCTTCAATGGCGGAATCCTGGATTTTGGACAGGGAGGCCGCTAAAAGCATTGTGGCAAAAGGGATATTGAACCACAGGTTCATCAGCACAACGCCCTTTCCGTTATACATCAGACCCAGCTGCGCATTCAGTCCGAACAGCTGGGAAACGCGGTTGAAAAGTCCGGAATCCCGGATCACGATGATCATCCCGTTAACCGCCACCAGTCCGGGAATAAATCTTGGAAGGAGATACAGCCTTCCGATCATTCTGCTGGCCCATGTATTTGAAAATCTTAAATAAACGGCCAGAAAATAGGAAATCCCAATGGCCAGAACCACGGTTATGAAGACGACTTCCAGAGTGTATATGATGTTGTTCCTCTGGATTCTGTCCGTAAAAAAATAAAAGTAGTTTTCCAGGCCATAACCGCCTTCTTCCAGCTGAAAGCTGCGAAGAAGGCTGGCCCCTATGGGATAAAAAACAACGCCTGCCAAAACAATCAGGGAAGGGAGAATCAGCAGATAAGGAAATATCTTTCCAAATGCTTTCTCTTTCATCGTTTATGTCTCCTTATCTTTATTCCAAAGTACCGATCTCGCTGTCCCACCGTTCATGAAGCTGACTCCCCAGATCTCCCAGGCTGGTGATGCGGAATTCGTCAATCTTTAAATCCTTGATGGTGTCGGTCAGTTCCGGATCCAGAAGGCTGAAATCAATGACAGGAATGGCAGCCATGGTGTCAAGGGCAGTATTCTGTGCCTCAGGGCTGAGCATATAATTTAAAAATGCGTAAGCGCCTTCCTGATTGGAACCCATGGAAGGAATTCCAAGAACTACCGTACTCCCGGTAAATGAAGGGGTGATCTGGCTGATCTTGATGGATTCCGGCAAAGTGCCCTGCTTCATCTGCGTAATGGCCATGTCCGCCCACGCCGGGATCATATCCACCTCTTTGTTGGCAAGCAGATCCAGCGCCCCCTGATTCTTGTTGGGATAAACCACTTTTCCAGAGGACTGATACATATAGGGATGAAGCTCTTTCATCAGTTCAAAGCCCTTGTCCCACTGCTCTTTATTGGCCGGATCAGAGGAAATCAGAGCGGACTCGTCCATGAAATTGTAAACAGAGGTGACTGCAAAGGATCCGCCCGCACCGCCGGATCCGGGAGTATTGTAAGCAAAGCGTCCCGGATGATCCTTGATCCACTGATACAGTTCTTCCGTTGTTTTAGGCGGCTCTGTCACCGCTTCTGAATTATAGGCCAGAACCACGGTGGTCCCTCTGTAAGGCATCACCAAGTCATCCCGGAACGTAGCCTGAACCTTAAGGTTTTTGATATTCTCAATTTTGGATTGATCAAGGGGAAGGAAGAAATCTTCGCCTCCCTCTTCCACGTAACGGATCACCTCATCCCCGCCCAGTTCAATGACATCGAAATCCGTATTGGTCTGCCCTGCCTTTTTGGCAGCCACAGCCTTATCAAACAGGCTCTGGGCGCCGGTCCCTGACGTGATGAACTGAAGTTCGGCAGTATATTCCTTTTGGGAAGCATTGAACTGCTCGATCTGTTTTTCAAACTGGACCCTTACATTGTCGGAGCCGCCTGCCCACACCGTAATGGTCTTATCCCCGTTTCCGCTTTTTGCAGATGCCGCAGAGCAGCCTGCCAGCAGCATGGCTCCCATGGATACGGCTAACAGAACCGCGGCTGCTCTTTTTGCATTGCTTGTCATTTCCTTTTTCATCTTACTCTCCTTTAATTTTGATTCATGAACTGGCTGCCAATGATCAGGCACAATATTCGCAGGTTTTGGTAAACGAAAGCGATACCTTGTCCCTTAGCTGAATATTATCCGCAACGGACCGGGTGACATATGTTTTGATGACCTGATCTCCCACCTCTACATTTACTTCCACAAAATGGCCTAAAACCATTATGGTTCTCACACTCCCCTGGATCTGTCCCAAAACCTCTCCCCTGGTGATAACAACATCCTCCGGCCGCACCGCAATGGCTGTCCCGTCGGCCTGGGATAAGAAATTCATCTCTCCGATCTGTGGGAAAGGGCCATGGCCTCTTCCTGGTCGTGTGTCACAAATACCACTGTAATATTTAATTCTTCCTGGATCTTTTTCAGTTCTTCCCTCATTTGTCCCCGGATCTTTGCATCCAGCGCAGAAAACGGTTCATCCAGCAGGAGAACGGACGGCTTTAAGAGAAGCGCCCTGGCAATGGCAACGCGCTGCTGCTGTCCGCCGGAAAGCTGAGAGGGATATTTTTTCTCATATCCGCTCATATTTACCAGCTTTAACCCCTTTCCCACCTCTTCATTTATCCTGGCTTTCGGCATCTTTCTGATTTCCAGCCCGAACGCAAGATTTTCATAGACCGTCATATGGGGCCATAAATTGTAGCTCTGAAATACCATTGCCGTCGGCCTTTTTTCAGGGGGAAGGGCTTTCACAGACGCTCCGTCGATGAGAATATCCCCTTCATTCACCTCCAGAAACCCTCCCAGAGTCCTTAAAATCGTGGACTTCCCGCATCCGGAGGGACCGAGCATGGTCAAAAATTCTCCTTCGTAAACTTCGATATTAATATTGTCAACGCCGTCTCCGTTTTTGTAATGCTTTTTCATGTTGACAATTTGCAGCTTTATCTTGTTCTCCATCCTTATCTCCTCATTATTTCATTCCATATCCTTTGGAAATATTGTCAGCGTTCATATACCTGCGCATGAAAAACAGCACCAGGATCGTTGGAATGATTAAGATCAGCGACAACACGGGACCGGCAGTCAGGGGATATTCCATAATTACGCCGTAAAGCTCCACCGGCATGGTCTTTACCTGGGGGAAACCAACCAAAAGCGTTCCCTGGGCTTCCTCCAGGGAGCCTAAAAAGGTAAAGACGCTTGCCACAGCGATTCCCGGCATGGCCAGGGGCAGAGTGATTTTAAAAAAAGTCCTGACAGGCCCGGCCCCCGCATCCCGTGCAGATTCCTCCTGCTGTATGTAAACGCTGCGAAAGGACCCGGAAGGGATCCACGTCATGAACATCATGGAATTCAGCACGTGGATGATCACAACCCCCGGGACAGTACCCATCAGATTCAGCTTATAAAACAAAATGCCGATGGAAATATACAGCCCCATTCTGGGATAGGCATTGCTGAGCAGGAAAGACAGAAGGAACACATGCTTTCCGACAAATTCGTACCTGGCCAGAGCATAAGCCGCCGGAATGCATATGATTAAAGATACGATGGTGACAATCACCGCCAGGATAAAGGAAGTCACAATCGAACCGGCCAGGCTGTTCTGTCCCAGAACAAATCCCCACCATTTAAAACCGAATTCCTGGGGGATCACAGCCGGAACCTCGTATTTATTGGCAAATGCCAGCATGGTCAGACTCATCAGGGGAAGGTAAAAGAACAGGAGAAAAACTGCAAACAGCAGGTATTGGAAAAAATGCTTTTTCCCCATCATGTGATAAAACGCCCGCGGTGACAATAGCTTCATCTCCTCATCTCCTTCCTCAGCTCCATGGCCTTTTTAAGATTTCTGGTGGTTATGTTAAAAATGTCCTTTTCCATCAGCCGCCTGGCCTCCTCCGGTTCATCAACGGTCCACGCCGATCCTCTCAGCTTTATCAGAGCGAGTAAGTCAATGATTTCATCGGTAAATAGATGATACTCCATATTGATGCAGGAAATGGGACAGCCTTTTGCCTGTGCCAGCATGTCCTTCAGCTTTTCCTGTCCATGTGCTCCTGGTGCTTCACAATAAACTTCCGGAAAAAGATTTTCAACATTCAAATAAATTTCGGCTTCGGGAAATTCTTTATCTTTTTCCCGGAGCAGCTTTATGCTGACCTCTCCTGAGTAAATGAGCTGACACTCCGCCTTAAATTCCCTGGCCAGCCGATAAACAGGGATTTCCAGATCCTTCATTTTCAGATCACAGTTTATCTTTTTCTCCGGAAAGCTCTTCACCAGAGCAAACGCTTCACAAAGCTTTACCCTTTCTTCTCCTGTTTCGTCGTGAGCCAGAAACAGGTCTCCGGCCTGGTTTCTTCTCACATCCACCTCCAGGCAGTCCGCTCCTGCAGACAGGGCGTATTCTATAAATTCCAGGGAATTATCCTGTGTCCCATCGCAGCCGGAATGCGCCGTAATGATTCCCATAACATTCACTCCTTTGTTTTACCTCATTTTTATTCATGTTTTCCACTGTAACAAATCAATGTAAAAAGAAGAATCAGTAAACCGAAATATTTTCGTAAAATTTTTGTATATTTTATCAATGATGAAATATTATCTGATATTACTGTTTTTTTACAAAAATTATGTTGACAGGAAAACTTTCTTTCTTTATCATGAATGAGCCGTCCGGACAGCAGGCGGACGGCTCATTGATATTTTTTATCATTTTGAAAGGAATTCAGTTATGGAAATGATTCAGCACTTTCAGGGAACCTTAAACCATGGCTTTAGAGGAAACATCATCTATAATTTTCATCTCCCCAAAAACTGCAGGGCTCTCTCCGTCATCCTCACCTATGACAAAGAGCATTTTTCCCATAAGGAAATTTATATGGAAGAGCTCCGCCCCATTTACGAATCCTGGAAAGGGGGACCGGTTTCGGAGGAAGAGCTTTTAAAGGCCATGGACTCCATGAAAACGGAAATACAGCTCGCCCTGATGATTCATGGTGAATTTGCTGGAAATGTTCATATGCCGGGAACGAAAAAAGAACTTTTTTTATCAGAAGACAGATCTGCAGGAGGCATGCCGCCCTGCCCTGCTTTGGAAGGGATGGCAAAGATAATTGTAAATGTATTTCAGGTTCAGGAAAACCAGACATCTTACCGTCTGGAAATAAAGGGGGAATTTCATCATGTGGAAAAGAATTGAACTGCACAATCATACCATAGAATCTGATGGAACCATGACGGTACAGGAGCTGGTCCGGTATCTGGAGCTTCAAGGCATTCACGCCTTTTCCCTGACGGACCACAATACCGTATCCGGTTTTCCCGGGCTTACCATGGCCTGTGACAGTCAGGCCTCTCCCATGGAGTACATCAATGGCTTTGAGCTCACTTCCTATTACGGACATCTGCTCTGCCAGAATGTTTCCGCCTATATCCCCTGGGATGATATCGACAAGGACTTTGCTGATTCGCTGTTTCAGCGGGTGCACGAAGCCGGGGGGCTGGCAGGACCCGCCCATCCCTTTTCCCTCCCTTTCCCGTTCTCCAATGGCATGCGCTGGTCCATGAACATCCACGATTATCATCTTATAGACTTTATCGAGGTGATCAACAATGCCCATCCCATGTCTCCGGACAATCAGGAAGCGATTTTATGGTGGGAAAGCCTTGTTTTTTCGGTTACCGCATCTGTCCGGTTTCCGGCATGGACTTACACCGTCCGGTCTCCATGGACGGCTTTTATACCACCTGCATCCAGGTGGAGGAACAAGAGGCGGCTCTTCCCCTTTCCGTCCAGCTGGATCATGGGATCCGTTCCTGCTCCGCCTGCGTCACCAGGGGACCGGTGCTTAACTGGGAACGAAACCGGTCCGGACTGAACGTGTTTCTGGAGAAGGATTTCCCCCAGGAAGGACGGCCTTATCTGTGCCAGCTGCGGACCAGGGACAATTCCCTCATCCGGCCGTTAACACACGGGTCCTGTGTTATGGACTTATCTGAGCTGCACTTCTCCTGCAACGGCGCAACCGTCATGCTTTTTGAGGAGCAGACAGACCTGTCCCATCTGACCGCCATTGCAAAGCCGCTGTTTTTCTGAACGCAAAGGGCGCGGTTTTCCTATCTGCCGATTCTTTCCGCTATTTCCAGCATTTTAGGCAGACAGGCATCAAAGAACATCTGGTAGGATCTGCAGAAATACTGATGATGATCCTGCTCCTCCTGTCTTGTCCTTCTGCAGCCTCCGCGGCAGAGCGCCAAATACTTACAGTCCGAACAGGCGGCTTCCTTCTGCAGGGACTCTTTGATAAAGCCCGACCGTTCTCTCACCTGATCGATCTGCTCCACCGAATCCTCATGAAAGTTTCCCAGACGGCAGCTGTCTATTACATAAAAATCGCAGGGATACACGGAACCATCCGCCTCCACCACATACTGCTTCCCGCAGATCCCCCGCATGTCACAGGATTCCGGCGCCTGCCCCAGCAGGATGGCAATATAATTTTCAAAATGGCGGATATAGGGCTGTTTCCCTGACTTTAAGTCTTCGTACCAGAGATGAAACAGTTCGATCAGAAAGGTTCCGTAAACTTCCGGAGTCAGGGAATATTCTCTGAGGCCGGGCGGTTCTCCCAAAGGATCCAGACAGGCGATGAACTGTAAGTAATCCAGGTGGTTCTTCCTGTAAAACTCATAGGTCTTCCGGATAGCAGGCGCAGTTTTTCCATTCACTACGGACAGGATATTGAATTCCACTCCCGCCTTCTGAAACATCCCGATGTTTTTCATGATCTGGAAAAAAGTCCCCTCTTTTTTTGTATTCTTCCGGTAGCGGTCGTGGATTTTTGGCCCTCCATCCAGAGATATGCCGATTAAAAATTTATTTTTAACAAAAAACTCCGCCCACTTCTGATCCAGATGGTATCCGTTGGTCTGCAGCGCATTCTGTATTCTGACATGATTCACATTGTAACGTTTCTGAAATTCTATGGACTTTTCAAAAAAATCCAGGCCGCACAGGGTGGGTTCCCCGCCCTGAAAGGCGATGGTGCAGCTTCCCTCCGCATATGCAAGCACCCTCCGGATCACGGCCTCCAGGGTCTCAAGATTCATGAACCCATAGGAAGGCTGTTCCCTCTTGGACATGGTATCGTAATAAAAACAGTAATCACAGCGCATGTTGCAGTTGCCGGAAGCCGGCTTTATAAGTACATTGATCGGTGGCATAATTTTCTCTCCTGTTTTGATGTTACTTCCATTATGACAGAAAAACCTAAAATTATCAGCATAGGATACTGTTTTCTTTCAGGCAAAGCTTCATCCGATCTAAGACAGATACTTGAATATATTATAAATATTGATCCCAATGATCACCACCATCAGCACAATAAACAGCCGGTCCACTGCCCTGGTGTTCATTTTCTTGTTGATAACATGTCCTCCCAGACCTCCCAGAATTCCACCGACGACCATAAGCACCAGCATGAGAGAAGAAAATTCCGGCACCGTTTTTGTTACCAATGTGCTGGACAGACTGGTTATCTGGGAAATCCAGATGATATACAGGGAGTTCTGCGCAGCCGATTTGGTATCCATGGAGAAAAAATAAAACAAAACCACCAGATTGACCGGCCCGCCGCCAATACCCAGAAAAGAGGAAAGAATCCCCAATACCAGACCAATGCTCACACAGGCCGCCGGATTTCTTAATTCATGGGTTTGGATCTGTTCTTTTTTTATGGTATAGACAAGCGTTCCGACGGTTATCAACAGCAGACAGAAAGCCTGAACAGCCCCGGCCATATCTTTATCAGCAAAAATTTCTGATATGAACTGAAACATCCATTTCCCCAAAACGCCTCCCAAAGCTGCCCCGATTGCCAGCGGTGTCCCAATTCCAGCATCCACAAGCAGTTCTCCCGACGTCTTGTTTTTTATCATGGAATAACAGCTCATTCCCAGCACAGTGCAGCCGGATAAAAAGCTGATCGTTGACACGCTCAATACACCGAAGGCATCCAGGACCGGTTTTATGATGACCCCTCCTCCAATGCCGCAGACCGCACCTGCTACGGACGCCAAAAAGCTTACCAGCCAAAACAGTACATATAAATATCCATCCATAATCTCTCCCGTAATCCATTCTGCTCTTTATTCTCTTCTGTCATTGATTCCCGGCTCTGGCGTTTCTTCAGAATTCCGGGACTTTTTAAGGCCGCGTACATACTGTAACAGAAGTCCCTGCTTCATGCCGCCTCTTATTTTTTCTTTTACATCCTCTTCATGTTCTTTGGAGCATATATTCTTCACCTTTGCCCAAAGCATTTCATGGGTAAACCGGTCATCCGGCTTGTGAGGCACCACATCAGAGGTCCTCTGATACCACCGCATCAGCTCCAGCTGAAGCCTTAAAATCTGCGGGGAATATACAGGATTATTGATCTGATTGGCGGTTTCTCCCGGATCTGCTTCCAGATCATAGAACTCATCCTCCCCCGTGATCCTGCCGATGTATTTGTACCGCTCACTCCGGATCATGGTCCCCTTGGCATGGGCATCGTCATCTGTCTGTGCCATCATTTTCGGCCAGTATACAAAATCCCGGGGCGGACCTGCCGGGCCGGAAGCATGGTATTCGTCACAATGGATTTCCCCCGGCAGCCTTCCGCACGGATTAAATCCGTCATCCTGGATTTGCCGGTACAGTTCTCCGGCCGGACCCTTTCCGGCAGCTTACTCCGGTCAATTGCCGAATAAAAGGGTTCTTCCACCTGATAAGGCGTATGGGGAAAATTAAGGCCCAAAAACATGCATACAGGCTTTTCTCCGCCATACTCGTTTAAATGCCGGATTGCCGCGTCCACCGCTTCATCGTCTCCATTATAATTTCTTCCATCCTCATCCAGCTTTAAACGCCCCTCAAAATGGGAGTACTTATCTTTCTCCCCTTTCCCGCCATGCTCCGGACCGGGGGCCGCCGGCACATCTCCGCCGTAAAAAATTTCATCCGCATTTGACTCCGCCCAGCCCGGGATCTGACCTGCAAACAAATCATTTCTCGCGTTCATCCAAATATGATATCCGGCTTCCTTTAATTCGGAAAACAGATTCTCTTCACCCGGCTGGAGTAAGTAACTCATCGTCCGGTGCCCGTGGACATGGGGATACAGTCCTGTAAAAAAGCTGCACCGGCTGGGCACGCAGACCGATTCTGGCAGAAGGCATAGCGGAAAGACACTGCCTCCTCTTTGGTGAACTGATCCAGAAACGGGGTCACCGCTGCCGGATTCCCCATATGTCCCATCGCGTCACAGCGCATTTCATCGGGATTAAATATAATGATATGCGGCCGCTTATTTTTTGAAGCATTATCTGTTATGTGGTTTATTTCAATTCCAATGCTCATATATGGTCTCCTGTGCCGATCTTAGAATCTGGTATCCCAGGTTCCGCACCAGACATCATCATCATACCGGCCTTCAAATTCCGCCAGTCCTGCAATGCGCCTGATCGTTTCATCAATAGTTTCCGGACGGTTATTATAAGCGTTGATAAAGCCCGGTACTCTGGAAACAGCATCACTGCGTCATATTTTGCCTTCAAATCACTGATTTTCCCCTTTTCCATGGAAGATTTCATCAGTTCCGGTTCATATCCATACCGCACCAATCCTTCCATGACACGGGAGGCAGTTTCCTCATTTCCGCCGGACTGGACTCCCTGGCCATAAATGCTCTTCTGATTTCCTACATTTCCTGACAGCACAAACACTCCGATCTTTTTATAAATATCAGGCCTAAAAGGCAGCTGTCCTTTTGTATTCTTGACCAGTGTGACCGCTTTTGCCGCCGCTTTTCTGGCTATCGCAGTGTACTCCTCACATGCAATGCAGGATAAGGCTTCTTCTCCCGGCCGGAAGCCTTGGCCTGCCTTCCTCTTATGCAGTCCGATGGCCGCCTTGCAGGCGAGAATCCGGTATAAGGCATCCTTCAGCCGTTCTTCCGTAACAATTCCTGACCGGATTCCTTCCTCCATGGCGCTGTAATCTTCTTCCATATCGTTAATGCCCAGGACTATGTCACAGCCGCAGGCTATGGTCCATGGGACTGCTTTCATGCGGCTCATACCATAAAATCCCATCATTTTGGTCTGGTCCGTCACCGCAAGACCGTTGAATCTCAGCTTCTGCCGGAGCAGGCCGTCCACCAGTTCCTTAGAAAGGCAGGCAGGCTGCATATCCTTTTCCTCAAGCTCCGGATTCAGCCTTTTTTGATAAGCCGGCAATGTAAAATGTGCCACCATAATGCTGAGAAGGCCATTGTCAATGGAGGTCTGATAAATCCTTCCAAAGGTTTCATCCCACTCCTTACAGGATAAGCCGTTATTGCCCACCGCCAGATGCTGGTCCCGCTCCTCCCAGCCGTCTCCGGGAAAATGCTTCAGGCACGGTATGACTCCGTATTCCATACAGCCTTTATTATAGGCCTCCACGCACCGGCTGACAAACTCCGGGTCGCTGCCGAATGCCCTTGTATTGATCAGGCTGTTCCTCCAGTTCATCAGAACATCTCCCACCGGGCCAAAGGTCCAGTTATAGCCTACCGCAGAAGTCTCCTTCCCCGTAATGCGCCCGACTTCATACGCATACTCCGGATCTCTTAAAGCTCTGACCTGGGCCCCGGAAGCCACGAGGGTACCGCCCCTTAACACACCATTGGGACCTGATTCACAGTTTCCCGCATAAAGATAGGGGATCCTGGAGCTTTCCTGCAGCCCGGCCATAATGTCCTGGGCTTCCTCATTGCCAAACATGGCGGCCCGGAAGGGAATGCCTGCGATCGGATACTGACTGAGAAACGCAGCCAGCTCTTCCCTGCTTTTTCCCATGAGGGGATCTGCAAACAGCTGGCAGATTTTTTCGTGCATGCTCATGGAATTCACCGTATCCTCCACCCATCGTGCACCTTCTTCATCCAGGTAAAATGGATTTGCTTTTATATCGACCATATATATCCTTTCTTCTGCCTCACTCCAATATTCTGGTGAAACAGGGCTATTTATTTAATTATTTTATTTAATTATATATTATATTCCGGCTCCTCAAATGTCAATTATTTCTTCTCACTTTTCCATAATGATCTGCAAAAAAGCAGCAGCAAGGATGCCGATATGCTCAGCATCCCTCCCGCCTTTGATTTACATATCCGCTTTCAGCCCGTAGCGCTCATACACCTCGTCCGGCGCCTCATTCTCTTTGAACAGCTGCGCCATGGCACGAAGCATCCGGCTCTTTACGGTTTCATCCCGGATCGGATGCTCCTGATTTTTATCCGCCGCAAGATCATACAGGGCATCTTCTTTCAGCTTTTGGAGAAATCTTAAGGAATTGCCGGCCGGTATTTTCAGGAGCGGACATTTTTTAGTGAATCCGAAGGGCGGAACCAGCTCTGCCTTCTCCATTTCTTCCGGTGAAAACATGGCATCCATATGGGTAGGCATCAGGGTATATTCATTCATGCAGACAGCCTCATTCTGCACGGCACGCATATACACATACTGGCCGTCCGTGATGTTCACAGGCCCTCCGTGATAACCGAATATCCCGTAACTGCGCACCTGCCGGTCCCCGGCCGCCACAGAGCGCAGGGATTTGCCGGTCATGTCTTTCGGTATCTCCAATCCAAAGAAATCCAGAAGTGTAGGGGCAATGTCGATGGTCTGAACCAGGGCCTGACGCCGCTCCCCTCTCTTTTTGCATCCCGGATCCCAGATGAACAACGGCGTGTGGACAAGTTCTTCAAAGTCAGGCATGCTGCCCTTCCCCCACCATCCGTGGTCATTTAACAGAAAGCCGTGATCCGTGTTAACGATCAGCATGGTATCCGCCCAGAGATCCTGTCTGTCCATTTCATCCAGAACCAGCCCCAGGCAGTGGTCACAGTACTCCGCCAGTGAGAAATACTTTTTCCTCATATTTTCAACGGTTTCCTCATCCTCAGATACGGGAGAATAAGGCGGCCAGTCCGGCAGGAAAGGATGATCCGGATCAAACCAATTTCCTTCAAAATCCTTTGGCGATGTAAATGGTTCATGGGGATCAAAGGTCTCTATCTGCAAAAACCAGTTGTCGTGTTTTCCATTGCGCTTTATGAAATCAATTCCGTCGGCAAATGTCTGCGCCTGGGGGTAAAGGCTTTCATCCTTTAACACGGAACGGTTTGCAAAGTTTCTCCATCCGCCCCTTAAGCGCCGCTTTTTTATTATTTCCGGCGTATTTTCGTTTAAGAGCACATAGGGAGACGGTTCCTCTCCTCTCGGCGTGCAGTCCCCGATCCACGCATCGCTTTCCTGCCCCCGGTAACAGGCCCAGGAGGAATAGCGCCCGCAGTAAGTCGCCCCTCCGTCCTGAATGTAGTGGTAATGGTCCGTGGACAAATGAGAATGGATCCCCGCCCTGTGAAGCAGCTCCGGCATGGAGTCGTCAAAGGGCTCCACCGGCCCCCAGCTTCTGTGCAGAAAATTCGCTCTGCCGGTATGCAGCTCTCTCCGCGCCGGCATGCACGGAAGACTGCAGACATAGCTTTTGTCAAAGATAACCGTATGCCCGGCCAGCCGTTTAAAATTCGGCAGATCCATGGAATCCGGCCCCTCGTAGCAGGGAAGCAGGTCCCGGCGCAGGGAATCATACATAACCATAATTGCTTTCATTTTAATGCTCTCCCTTCTCTCCTTGTAGTTTCTTATGGTGATTCCTGAAGCATTGCACGTTCTCTGCGCGTATTGTGCGCCAGATGTATCCTCGCCCGCTTTTCTCTGGCAGAAAGAACCGATCAGTAAGCCCAGGGCCCCGGCCAGCACATAGCACAAAATACAGTTTGTGTAAATATTGATCCCGCTGTCCGCCGCCAGCTTCTGGTTTCCCTGGATGGCACGGCGCTTATATCCAAACCCGCTGTACTGGAACAGGTATGTGACACCCCCCACCAATGCCAGGGCCACCACCAGGATGAATCCTATGTTTGATAATATTTCCACTCCCGGCTTTGCAAACAGCTTTAAGCCCTGCTGGGAGTATGCGCCGAAGGAAAGACATTCAAATACCAGGCTGACGCCGAGTCCAAGCACCATGGGCAGT
The DNA here is from genome assembly GCA_041223105.1 of Lachnospiraceae bacterium 54-53. Classification (GTDB taxonomy): domain Bacteria; phylum Bacillota; class Clostridia; order Lachnospirales; family Lachnospiraceae; genus Lacrimispora. Next base: position 222,256 of record JBCLPO010000001.1, on the reverse strand, counting down.
ATGCGCAGATGAACGAAAAGCACGCCTACAAGCAAACCGCAGAGTGCGCCGGTGAGCATGCTTAGAATCAGGACCCCTACGCCTCCAAATCCCAGGCCCAGCGCCATGTTTCCGCCAAAGATACATCCCATGTACATCTGTGCCCCGGCGGATAAATCCATCCGCCCGCTGGTTAAGTTACAGTTAATGGCCAGGGCAAAGCTGAAGGAGGTCAGCAGGGTACGCAGCAGCGCCTTCACATCCGCAATATTCGCGACAACTCCCGTACCTGCCGCCGCCCGGTCGATCAGCTCGCAGACCAGCCATGTTATAAACGGAATTGCCAGGGTTTTTAATAAGGGCATTATTTTTAATGATCTGATGTCGCTTTTCATCGTTTCCTCTCCTTTTGCCAGAAAGGCATTTCTTATTTGTCTCCAAGCCTCATCAGTGTGGATTCGTAAGTAATGGAATCCACGATGGCCTGGATATCCCCATTGGTAACATCCGGATGGTAAATTCCCAGCATGCTGTCGATGACGTCATATCCCACAATCCACTTGTCGCCCTTTGGAACATCCCATTGGCTGGCAATATCCAAGTCTTCCAGTTTTGTAATCGGCCATAAGCTGGAATTTAACATGCCGGCCTCTCCGTTGGGAGCGAGAGTTGCGCTCTCATATCCGGTGAGGAGGTTATAAGCCTGGCTGAATCCTGCCGCGCACAGAAGGCTTACCGGTTTCACGGTTGCCATGTTGATGGTCGGGTTTCCAAACTGATCCTTTGTTTTAAATGCGGTATGGAGGGATTCGGCAATGGTCGCCACGCCTGCCACCTTGATATCTTTTCCAATGGCTGCTTCTGTTTCCTGGACGATGACGCCGGTCTGGTCATATAACTGGACGGATTGGAGCATAACGCCGTATTTGCCCGTCTGAAGAGCTGCCGTCAGCCCCTGGAGATAGCCTTCCACACGCGTCACGTGGCCGGGATAAACATATATATTGATCCCTTTGTCGTTGGCGGCCTCAATGGGGGCACTTGAGGTGACCAGAGCATCAAAATCCTCTTCGAAGGTCAGGCCATACAGTTCCGAAAGAGCATTTAAGCAGGCCTGGGTAATTTCCGTCTGCTGCAGGTTTCCGGTATACGCCAGACCGCTGCAGATCAAAAAGCCTTCGCTGCCATCCTCACTGGCATTGTCCTTCAGCCAGTCGCTGAACACTTCCGCGATGGCAGTCTGGTTGGAGCCAAAGGCCGCAAAATTATCATACCCCCCTGCAAAGGCCGCCTCGGTTTTCGGATTGATGCGAACCGTATTCACGATATACTTCATTCCGTATTCCTGACAGACCTGGGTCATCTGTTCAATATCATCATTGTTATAGCTGATCACCGCATCACAGCCGGCATCCGCGCAGTTTTCGATAAAAGTCAAAAGTTTTTCCGTATCAGAGACCTGTTCGGAGAACACGAATTCCACATTGTACCGGGGTGCGATATAGTCTTCAAAATAGGAACGTCTCTGAATGCTTTCATCATTCGCCTGAACTTCCGCAACACCGATTTTAAACTTCTTAAAATCCTGGGGCGTCTTTCCCGCTGCTTCCGAAGCTTCATTGCCCTCCGCTTTCTGTGTGACAGCCTGGGATTCTGCTGCCGTTTCATTTTTGGGGGTTCCCCCGCCGCATGCTGTCAGGCCGAATGCAAGACTGCACGCCAGTACCGCTGCAAAAATTTTTTTCATGATTTCTTCCTCCATTTTTTATTTATGAATCAAAACTGCTGGCGGGACGGTAAGGTTGCCGGCCGCTCGCTGTTTAAAAATACCAGAAGCAGGAATATAACGCCTCTCACTCCCTGTATCACCGTGCTGGAGACGCCCAGCATCAAAAGTCCCTTGTTTAAGGCGGAAACCGTCAGCGCACCGATAATTCCGGAATAGCTGTTTGATTTCGCGCCTCCGAAAATGGACATTCCGCCAAGAACCGTTGCAAGCATCACATCCATCCCCATGCCGTTTCCTGTTGAATTGCCCACGCTCCCGGTTCTGATAATGGTGAATACCGCCGCGATTCCCACTCCGATTCCTGCCATCAGAAAGCTGATGTAGGTGGCACGGGTGGGGTTCATGCCGGTCTGCTCCGCGCATTTTTCATTTCCGCCGATAAACCGAAGCTGCCGGCCGATTTTCGTATAATGGAAAACCAGCAGGCAAACCGCAAAATAGGCCAGAAAAGCCCCATAGCGGAAGCCTCCGGTTTCCAGAACCTTGCATACCTTAAAATCCACCTTCAGGGTATCGGCTCCCACCACCTCGCTGATGACAGCGTTATATAGCTGCATCACCACAATCGCCACCATGGTTGTCTTGATATGAAAGACCACGCTTAAAGTACAGTTAAACATCATCAGAAATATGCAGACGATGACTGCGGCAGCGATCATAAGGACAACGCTTGACGTAGCGCCGTAAACCAGGGCGCCTGCCACGGCTCCAAGCCCCATGACGGACCCCACCGAGATATCCAGATTTCCGGTGGTATAAATAAAGGAAACCGCGGTCGCCATTTCAAATGCAAAGACAATCAAGAGCAGAATGGTAAGCGGAAATACCAGAGTGAACATGCGTTTATTCTTAATAATATCAATGCGGTCATTAAAATGTAGCCGCGGCGCCTCTTTTACAGCTGCCATGTCAGTCATTTTACTCTCCTCCTTAAATCATGCATTCGATCAGCTGGTGTTCATGGAATCCATCCCTGCGGAAAAATTCACCGTTCACTTTCCCATCCTTCATAATCAGCAGGCGGTCCGCCATGCCGATCAGCTCCGGCATTTCCTCGGAAATCATGACAATGGATTTTCCCTTCTTTTTCATGTCGTAAATCAGCTGGTACATGGATGCCTTGACCCCGATGTCCACCCCTCTTGTGGGGCAGTCCAGGATCAGTATATCCGCATCGTCCGCGATCCATTTTCCGAACACGACCTTTTGCTTATTTCCGCCGGACATGGCCCGGACCGGCTGCCAGATATTTACGCATTTGATGGCCAGCTCATCCACCATCAGCTGTGCATACCTCTGCTCTTTCTTTCCGGAGATAAACGGTCCGAACAGGCGGTTCTTCTTATAACCCACGCTCTGTATGTTCGCTCCGATGGACGCATTCAGCTCCAGGGATTCCTGGTCACGGTTCCTGGATACGTACCCCATGCCGTTGTTGAATGCGACTTGTGCATTCCTGACGGCCACGTTCTTTTCTGTCAGCACGACTTTGCCATCCACGATCTCATCAAGGCCGTAAAGCGCCCGGCCCAGGCCATGCATCCCGCACGCGGACAGACCTCCGATCCCAAGGATCTCTCCTTTGTGCAGTTCCAGATCAAAGCAGAGAAGATCCTTCATGGTCGTGATGCAGTCAGCCTTCAGCACGACCTGGCTGCCATATCCGTCCATATCGTTCCGGTAATAGTCTTCCCTCACCTCCCGGCCCACCATTTTGCGCTTGATATCCCCCGGCTCAAAATCCGCTTTTTCCAGGTTGTCAATGATGACACCATCCCGCAGGATCGTAAGCGTATCACAATGCTCCATCAGCTCATGAAGGTCATGGCTGATAAAGATAACCGCTTTGTTTCTGGCCGCGGCATCATACATGATCTGATACAGCAGCTCTCTGCCGCTGTGAGAAAGAGCCGTGGTGGTCTCATCCACAATGAACAGCTCCGGCTCCCCTGCCATCACCCTGGCAATTTCTATGAGCTTTCTTTCCTGCATATCATAGCGGAATGCCGGCTGGGAAGGATCAATCGTTGTGATCCCCACGCGTTCCATCGCTTCTCTGGCTGACGCATTCATCTTCGCGCGGTCAATCAGAGGTCCTTTTTTAAACGTTTTGTAATTTCCCAGAAAAATATTTTCAGCCACCGTGATTCCGGGAATCGTCCCCGCCTCCTGTACGATCATTCCAATTCCATGCAGGGCAGCCTCTAAGGTATTGGCCGGCTTCCAGGCCGCTCCCTTATAGATCATCTCTCCGCTGGCAGCCGGCTGTATCCCTGCAATTATGGAAGAAACTGTGGATTTTCCGGAACCGTTTTCACCGATCAGTCCCCGGATTTCCCCACGGCAAAACTTTTGCACATGTCCTTTACTTCTACCAGAACCTCTCCTTTTTCCGGCATGGCAATCCCTCCTCCCTTTTATTTGTTCAGCCTTTGTCCCCCAATGGGATTTTCTTTGGCATACTGCTATTATAGAATCCCGCTATGAATTGCGCTGTAAAAAATGCTACCATTCTTCATTGTTTTTCCGACTTGTTTTTTGTCCGTTCAAAAAAAGCAGGTTCCCGGGAACCTGCCTTTTTCCCGGGAAATTTCAGTGCAGCCGGGTCCCGGTCCCATTATTTTCAATCCTCCGGAAGATTCCGCTCTTCCTGAGGCGTAATTTCCATCACCTTTTTATAAGCCTGGGTAAAATGGCTGAAATTGCAGTAAGCCAGCTTCGCTGCAATAAAGCTCACCGGAAGGGAGGTGGTTTTAAGCAGGCTCTTCGCTTCTCTCATTTTTCGCTGTATAATGTACTCCTAATGGTCATTCACGTACTGGATCAGCTGAAAAACTGCGGTCTTGCTGTCCACGGCTTCTGTCTCCGGAAGGTAATGAACGGCCACATGGTGTACCAGTTCCTTCATCTGGCTGACAGATTTCATTCCATTCTGGTAAAGGCTGAGCTCATCCTGGGCAGAGAACAGCTTATACAGCAGTTTTTTGGAATCATCGATGGCGCCGTAAAGCATGGAAAGGAAATCCTGGTAAAAATGGAGCAGAGTCTGTGCATCCATGGTTCCTTCCTCGACCATCTGGTCCAGCATATGAAACGCTTCCTCTTCCATGACCTGGGGATACCCGTCCTTTAACAGCTTTCCCCAGTATCTGATGCCTGCCATGTGATACTGCCTGGTCCGGGACCGGTCCTCCTGCTTTTCGCTGGTAAATATCCCGCTTTTCAATATCACATTTTCCTGTTTCTGCCTCACCAGAAGGGGCCATACCGACGGCATCTCCTTCATGAACAAAGGACCTTCCAGATAACAGGCGGTCCCGCATTTTATGGATTGTTCACAGACGCTGTTAAAATACAGAAGCTGGCACTTCAGCTCTTCCTCCCTCATTTCCATGCTTTCCCTGTCCTGCAAAACCATGCCGAAGGTATTTTCCTCCATAAAACAGACTACGATGGGACAGCTGTTTGTAATGAAGATTCCGTTTACCAGCCGGCTCAGCTCCTCTGCCAGGGCCGGGCCGTTCCATTTTACGGAGAGGGAATACCACCGCACGACCTGGATCAATACCAGATGGCAGGGACGCCCCTTCACCGGAAGGCAGCCCAGCCCTGCAAGGGTTTCAAAATAGTTCTGGTTATTGATCCCAAGCAGGTAATCCCTCTGGACGTTCGCCGCAATGCTGATCTCCTGTTCCTGAAACGCCTGTCCCATATCATAGACCAGCCGTTTTTCATTTCTCTTTTCCACATTCCGAACCGCTTTTTGGACAGCCCGGACGATCTCTTCATAGGATGCCGGCTGGAGAATATAATCAAATGCGCCCAGATGAAGCGCTCTCTGGGCATATGCAAATTCCGCATGGCTGGTCAGAAAGATACAATACGTATCATATTTTTCGCCGCATACCCACTGAAACAGCTGAAGCCCGTTTTCTTCAGGCATCTCAATATCACACAGCATGACCTCCGGGGCCTGCTCCCGGAACACCTCTTTTGCCTGCATGGCATTCTGGGCGGTTTTTACGGTACCAAACTTCCTTTTTCCAGTCAATCCCATTTAAGAGACCATGCAGGACTCCTGGCTGATCAATGTCCACCCAGGTTTTCTTCAGCCACATGGCCGGAGTCAGGGGTTTTCCCTTCTGGACAAACACAACCGGCGAAGCCATGGCATAATCGGCCTGGGACCTCCTGGAAATGTCCCGGATATCGATCAGGCACACGGCCGAGGTCGTTTTCTTCTGAACGATGCGGACAAAAAACCAGTCTTCCCCCGCCTGTTCCATAAACCAGCCGAGCCGTTTCTCTCCCTGGTCCTTCAGCAGCCGGAGCATCAGTCCTCCCATTGCCTTTTTCTCGCTGTCCGAGTACTGGCTTCTGCCTGCGTATGTTTCGCAGGCCATTCCAAAAGCCGGTGAATAGATGGCGAGGCTGGAAATGGTCTGATTGCTTTCCATACGGTCTTCAAATACGGTCTTCAGCTCCGCCAGTGCCGGCTCTGGCCGCTCTGCTTCGGAAGCCTGGCTGATCCGGGCAAAGGCCTCGCTCTCCCCCCAGAGCAGGTTCATGGTACTTTCCGCCAGCTGGATCTCGTCGGTGACCGCCGTGCAGAAGCTCAGCAAAGTATTCCGATTCGCTTCCGCCAGCTGCCGGTTTAAGTGGGAAACCGCTTTTGTGGTAAATACGCTGAACACCAGAGTGATGGGAACCAGGATCAATATTACGGCAAGCAGAAACCGGTATTTGACCGAAATTCGTTTTTTCTCCAAAGAAAACACCCCCCTTGTCCCCCTATCATAGCAAAAAAAGGTGCTGTCGCATACGGCCGGACGGCACCTTTTTTCATCCTGTATTACAAATTCCTGTCCATTTTCTTATAGCGTTCCGCCATTTCATCCAGAGTAACGCATTCCACCAGAGGAGCCTTGCCATAGGTTCCGAATTTGACAATCAGGGTTCCAACCACTTCTTTCACGCCCCGCTCAATGCATTCCACAATGGCAGCCACGTCTTCATCCGGAACAGTGCCGTACATGACGGTATCCATGACCGGCGGAAGGAATACTCTCGGATCGAAAGCCTCCCTTTTTGCCTCCAGCAATTCATAAATCCCGCCAATGGTCCGGCTGCTTCTTTTCTCCGGATATTTTGCAAAGAATTCCTTTATGTTTCTCGTAACGGCCAGGCGGATATCCGTATCCACGTTGATCTTGTTTATGCCCGCTCCGATTGCAGACTGAAGCTCTTCAACGGAGATCCCGAAAGCATTGGTAATCTGCCCTCCCAGGCCGTTGATCTCATCTACAATGTATTTGGGTACGGTTGATGAGCCATGGGATACCAGGGCGCCAAACATCCCCAGATGATTCATGCATTCACGGATTGCTGTAACGATTTCCTTTCTGAGCTTTACGTCCTTTCCCTTGGAAGCCCCATGCATGGTCCCATAGGAAACCGCCAGCGCATCAACCCCTGTTTTCCGGAAGAACTCCACGGCATCCAAAGGATTGGTATAAGTAGAAGAAGCGGAAAAAACGTGGTCTTCCATTCCTGCCAGTACGCCCAGCTCCCCTTCCACACTGACGCCTCTTTCATGGGCATATTTAACCACCTCTCTGGTCAGCTCCATATTCTCCTTAAATGGAAGGGAAGAACCGTCGATCATCACCGAAGTATATCCGCCCTCAATGGCCGCCGCACAGGAGTCAAAATCTCTTCCGTGATCCAGATGGAGGACAATGGGGATCTCCGAATCATTTCCATATTTCTTAACCGCATTGCCGATATTTCTGGCTCCGGCCTTCTTATCCTCCAGGGCCGCATTCATGAAATCCGTCTTTCCGCCCATAAAGCCATTGGCCAGATCCGCTCCCTGAAGAATTGCCGGCGACCGGAACATTTCATGAACCTCGATCACCGCTTTTGCCTGGGCAACCGCGTTGACGTTAAACCCGCCCTGGCCAAAGCCATATTTCATACTTGCCTCCATCAGAGGTCTTAATGGTATTAAACTCATGCCTTTTCCTCCTGTTTATTTGTGGTGATGATGGGCGCATCCCCTGTCCTCATGGCACATGCCCTCCACGCTTTCTCCCTTCATGGCCAGATGTACGGCGCTCAGCTTAAATGTCCGGGGCAGCACAAGAATATTGGGATTGGGACCCACAAATTTTTTCTTCGCATCCTCCAGGGCTTCCTCCACCGTCTCTCTGGTTTTCAGTCCCATGCCTCTGGCATATCCCGGCTCCTGTGCGCCGCATAAATAAACCGCGGAAGTATTCATCTCCGCAATGTGCGCGCAGCTTATCATGGAGAATCCATGGAACGGATGGAATGCGTTGGCAAACCGGTACTTCCTGATATATTCCTCATTGGTGGCAAAATATTCGCCCAGCCGGTTCATGTCCGGCAGAGTATTCATCTGATCATGCTGGAACATCTCATACATTTCCCTTAAGTAAGGCCACAGCTCGTCATGGAAATATCCGTTGCAGGCAGAGGTGCAGATAATGACACAGTTGTCGCTCATCACCCGCTTGTGGCGGATCACCTGGGCGGAAATGGCCTGCATCAGCATGATGGGATTGGTCCCCATTCCGTCTCCGTAATGGAAGAACTGAGGCATGCCGAAGATCATCACATCATATTTTTTCTCTGCCCAGGGAACATACGTCCTTTTATCAGCAGTTACCCAGGAATGAGGCTGCATCACGGCCCCATAGCCGCTGTTGATCTCGATCTGCCGTGATTTTGTATCCAGAACGGCATCGCAGCAGAAGAATTTCTTGCCCATGCGTTCTTCCATATGCATGCCGATCTCATCAAACTTGGTCCTCATCAGGGATTTTCCGCTCACCGGAGTAAAATCCTTACGGTGCATGACTTCGGGTACGTGATGGGAGGCAATGGATCTCCAGTGGGTGATTCCGGTGGCACAGTGCTTGTAGCCTCCCGAATATCCGCCGTAAGGATTGCCCTGTGTATGCCCGATCAGGATGGCCACATCGCTGTCATACACATATTTGTTCATGAGCACCGGATCTCCCCGCCCGGTGGTCCCAAGATCCACCAGATGATCATAGTCTTCACTGTCGTGGTTTATAATCTGATGGGTGTACCAGAACTGATGAAACAGCTCCTCTCCCAGGACATTGCGGATTTCCTTTTCCGTATTTTTTCTGTGGAGTCCATTGGAGCAGATGAGAAGGATGTCCTCTTTCTCCACTCCCGCGTCATAGAGCTCCTGTAAAATGAGCTTGATGGATATCCTGCGGTGTGACGTGGGCTGCTCCCCGCCCTTTACCCTGTCAGGAAATACAATGGTTATCTTTGATCCTTTTTTTGCCAGCCTGGAAAGGGGTTCCATTCCCATGGGATTTCTGATGGATTCCAGGGTCTTTTCCACCAGCTGGTCTTCCGGTATATAAGGCGGATCCGCAACAGTTTCACCCGGGATAAAAATATCGGCGGTATCCGGCAATGTTACATTTACTGTACCCTGTCCATATTCCAGTTCAACGTTCATATTTTCTCTCCTCTGTCTTTTTGTTTACTGCACTCACCTGCCCAGATAGGTTTCAATGATTTCCAGGTATTCATCCGGATAGAAGCCAATGTCCCCCTGGAATCTGGTAAGAGCAATCAGCCCGCCGTCAATGGAGGAAACAGAAGCGAGCATCCTCGCATTGTCAGTTTTTAAACCTCCCCCGTAAACCACTGGCAGCCCGTTTGCCACTTCTTTTATATAGGAAGCAATTTCCCCGATATAAGCGGCGTCCGGGGGGATTCTGCCGGGTCCGATCGCCCAGACCGGCTCATAGGCAATGGTGATTCCGGAGGTATCCACACCGTCCAGCCCGATCTCCAGCTGATCCTTCAGCACTTCCTTCCACCGGGGCTGTTCTTCTAAGGATTCTCCGATACAATACAGTACGGACAGCCCTGATTTCACAGCCTGCCTGATTTCCATGTTCAAAAGCCGGTTGACCGCCTGAGTGTCCGTCACTCCGGCTTCCGCCAGCACACCGGCTTTATCCTTCCGTTCCTCACAGTGGCCGATCATGGCGGAGGTGCAGCCCATGGCTTTTGCCGCATTGGCTGTCCGGTTGGTTGTGAATGCGCCGAAATTTCCTCCCACAGAGGTGTCCTCCCGGTATACCCCCTGACAGCCCACCAGGACCGGACTGTCTTCACTCAAGGCATTAAGGGCCGGAATCAAATGCGCCTCGGGAAAATACATCACAAATTCCACGTCGTCTTCCCGGTATCTCTTCAATGCCTCCTGTGTACTGGCCACGATATAGCCGCCCCATTCCCGAACCTGCGCAATGGAATTCACGCCTCCGTCCGTTCTGGGTATGTCAAACCGTTTTAAGTTCAGAAATATATGCTTCATCTTCTTCCTCCCTGCTCCTTTTTCAATTCTTCCCCAAAATAGATAAAATCCCTCAGCTCCGGTCCTATGAGAGGCCTGCACCAGTCCACAAACTCCCGGGTCACGTCATTTCCCCGTTCATTGATATAGGCCGCCGGAACAGTCCTCTCATGCATCATCACTTCTCTGATCGGTATCCGTTCCACATGCATCCGGTAGCCTCCGGCCTCAGCTTCATCCCGCTTAAACCCGATCATCACGCCGCCGTCCCCTTCCATGGCCGCTTTCAGGGCTTCCCTTCCGGCAAGGACGGCTTCCTCCTGATCCACAGGCGACTGCCAGGCGATGGAGGCCCGGCCGCAGATGCCCGGCTTTTCGCTTCTCGCCTTGATCCCCAGCTTCTGTATGACCAGATTGGCCAGATGGGCGCTGACATCTCCGTAATAGACCGCACGCTCTGTTTTAAAAACCGGGGAAACGATGGGTTTTCCGTCCTCCCCTTTCAGCCCTTCGCTGACAACAACCACCACACCGCCTTTTTCTTCTGACAGCCTTTTTACATCTTCTAAAAATTCTTCCTCCTGAAATGCCCTTTCCGGAAGATAAATCAGATGGGGGGCATCCCCCGGCTTCTTTCTGGCGAGTGCGGAAGCAGCCGTGATCCAGCCGGCATTTCTTCCCATCGCTTCCAGGATGCAGACATGAATGGGCAGGGATTTCACATCAACGCCAACCTCAGCCGTGGTCGCAGCTATGTATCTTGCCGCGCTTCCATATCCGGGCGTATGGTCCGTAATGGCAATGTCGTTATCAATGGTTTTGGGGATTCCCACCACCGTTACTCCCGAAGCTCTGCAGACATCATAAATTCTTCCGCAGGTATCCATGGTCCCATTGCCGCCGTTTAACAGCACGTACCTGATATTGTATCTGGAAAATACGTCCGGCATCTTTTCATAATCTTCCTGCTCCAGCGCAAACCTGGATGAGCCGATGGCTGTCGCCGGCGTTTCCAGCAAAAGCTTCAGCTTTTCATCCGGAAATGGGAGCAGATCCAAAAAGCGTTCCTTTAAGATTCCTTCCGTGCCTCCCATGGAAGCATAGAACTTTTCAATTTTTCCGCTCCTCTTTGCTTCTTCTATCACGCCATAGAGCGAAGCATTCATAACCGGCGTAGGCCCGCCGCCGTGCACAACCAAAACATTTCCATTCATTGCCTTATTCTTTCTCCTTCAGTTAAATTCTTCTTTCTGATCATAGCATATCATAATCTCATACTGATTTGTGTAAATTTTACCCAAACGTTTGAGTAATATGCCGTCATGTGTTATACTGTTCTTACCGATATTATTTACAGAAAAAGCAGGGATTTATCCTGCTTACAGGAGGTTCGGCAATGACGTTAAAAGAAATTGCAAAAGAAGCTGGAGTTTCCATATCCACGGTTTCCAGAGTGGTGAATAAAAACAGTCCGGGAGCCGCAGGAAAGGAGGTACAGGACAGGATCTGGGAGATCGTCCGCCGTACCGGCTATACCCCCAATTCCACGGCACGTACACTGAAAATGGGAAATGGAACCGATTCTGTCCTCTCCTCCCGTTCCATCGCCTGCTTATTTGCCCGAACCAGCGATACGGTCACGGACCTGTTTTTCACCTCTCTTTCCCGGAGCATTGAACAGGAGGCTTTCAAACGGAATTATGTCCTGAAATATTCTTTCTCCTCCTTTGATATTAACCATCCGAATACCTTCCGCCTGATTTCGGACAGCCACGTAGACGGGGTCGTGATCCTGGGCCGATGCGACAAAGCCCTGCTTAAAACATTGAAAACCTATTTTAACTGTGTGGCCTATACCGGTCTGAACAATTTAGAAGCCAGATATGACCAGATCATCTGCGACGGGCATCAGGCCGCCGTGGCTGCTGTCAACCATCTCATTGACTTAAACCACACAAAAATAGCTTATATCGGAGAAACCTGGGAAGAAAACCGGTATGCCGGCTATCAGTCCGCACTGGCAGACCGCAGACTGCCGGTAAGAAAGGACTATGTGGCCAATGTCACCCTTTCCTCAGAAGGAGGCTATCAGGGTGTCAAACGCCTTTTGAAAGCCGGCTGTGATGCGACGGCATATTTCTGCAGCAATGATGTGACAGCGATCGGAGCAATGAGGGCCTTTCAGGAAGCCGGACTGTCCATACCAAAGGATGTATCCTTAATCAGCATCGACGACATTGATACCGCAAAATATTTGAATCCCATGCTGACCACGGTGCATATTCCTGTCGAAGAAATGGGACAGATGACGGCCAAAATCCTCATTGACCGGATAGAAGGAGGCCACCGGCTTCCGCTCAAGATAAACCTCCCGTTTTATATCGCTTCAAGGGACAGCTGCGCCTGCCCCGGACGGCGTTAAAAAAGCATTGAGACAAAATAGGAAAAATAGTTGCTATTTACCCCTTTCTTTGATAAAATAGGACGGAAAATAAAAAGAAATGGGGTAAAAAAATGAGTAACAACGCAAAACTGACAACCCGAGATTATCTGCTCAGCATCCAACATTTGTTCGCAATGTTCGGCGCGACCGTGCTGGTACCCTTACTGACAGGTCTCAATCCATCGCTTGCACTGTTTTCCGCAGGTGTCGGCACCTTAATATTCCACTGCTGTACTAAATTTAAGGTTCCCGTGTTTCTCGGTTCTTCCTTCGCATTCCTGGCTGCAGTCACCGCAATCACCCGGCCGGAAGGAACCGTGATCCCTGAGAACATACCTTTAGCACAGGGTGGAATTATTTTTGCCGGTTTGGTCTATCTTGTTTTTGCCCTGATCGTCTACCGGATCGGTGCGGAAAAAATCAGGAAGATCTTTCCTCCTGTGGTCACCGGTCCTGTTATTGTGGTCATAGGCATTAATCTGGCAAGCACGGCGATCAGCGATGCCACAGGCAACTTAAGCCTTGCCGAAGGACTGACTCCGGCCATTGCGTTAAATCTGGGAATTGCCATCTTTACCCTGTTGGTAGTGATTCTCTGCTCCATTTTCGCTCACGGTTTTTTCAAACTGGTTCCAATTCTCATCGGAATTGCGGCAGGTTATTTGCTGTGCATAATTTTAGGAGCGGCAGGCATTTTTCACATGGATTATTCCGCAATTATTTCAGCCTCATGGATTAATATTCCGTTTATTACCAAAGATTTAAATGGAGTATCCTTCATGTCCGTACCTGAATTCAGACTGGGACCCATCTTATCCATCGCTCCCATTGCATGTGTTACCTTTATGGAGCACATCGGGGATATCACCACCAACGGAACGGTGGTCGGAAAAGACTTTTTAAAGGATCCCGGGCTGCATCGCACTCTTTTGGGAGATGGCATCGCCACCCTGGTTGCAGGATTCATAGGCGGCCCCGCCAACACCACTTATGCGGAGAACACCGGTGTTTTAGCCACCACAAAGAATTACAACCCCAAGCTTTTACGGATAACCGCCGGTTTTGCCGTTATTCTCGGCCTGTTCGGCAAAGTGGGTGCTATCCTGCAGACCATTCCCGGCCCTGTAAAAGGCGGAGTTGAAATCATGCTGTTCGGCATGATCGCGGCTGTCGGCATCCGCTCCCTTGCAGAATCCAATCTGGACTTCACCCACAGCAGGAATTTATCCATCGTCGGACTCATTCTGGTGTTTGGACTCGGATTCGGCCAGATCGGAGGGCTCAATGCTGAAATAGGCTCTATTACATTAAACATTTCAGGTCTTTTCATCGCAGTTGTGGTAGGTGTTTTCATGAACCTCATTCTGCCTGAAACCCCTGATACAGAAAGAGATGAAAGAAAGGATTAATGATTATGGACTTTTCAATGGACAATGTAACGGTTTTTACCCACCCGCTGATTCAGCACAAGATCTCTATTTTAAGGGATAAGAGGACCGGAACCAACGAGTTCCGCGCGCTCATCGAGGAAATCGCAATGCTCATGGGCTTCGAGGCCTTAAGGGATCTTCCCCTGCAGGATGTGGAAGTGGAAACTCCCATCGAAACCTGTATGACTCCCATGATTTCCGGTAAAAAAATGGCGGTCGTTCCCATACTCCGGGCCGGTCTTGGAATGGTAAACGGCATTCTGGCCCTGGTGCCCTCTGCAAAAGTCGGCCACATCGGCCTGTACCGGGATGAAGTCACTCATGAGCCTCATGAATACTACTGCAAGCTGCCAAGCCCCATAGAGCTCAGAACCATTGTTGTGACCGACCCCATGCTGGCAACCGGCGGCTCCGCAGTGGCGGCCGTGGACTTTATCAAGCAGCACGGCGGCAGACACATCAAATTCATGGCCATTATCGCCGCTCCGGAAGGCTTAAAGAGACTCCGGGAAACCCATCCGGACATCCAGATCTACGTCGGCCATCTGGACCGCCAGTTAAATGAAAATGCCTATATCTGCCCTGGCCTGGGGGATGCGGGAGACAGGATTTTCGGAACAAAATAACAGTCGGACAGCACGGAAGTCCTGCCGGAAAGCAGGACAAAACGGAAAACAGGACACAAAAAGGAACCTTGAATGGGCTTCAAGCCATTTTCAAGGTTCCTTTTATTAAGAAACACGGGTTTATGATACCGGCTGCCCGTGAGGATTCCTCCCGGGACAGCCCTTTTATTTATTCTGCAGCCGCCTGCTTCTCAACGACTTCTCCCTGATTCTTATAGATCGAGTTGGCATCAATGCAGCCTCTCACACAGGAAAGAGGATAAATATTGGATTTCGGACCGATGACCGTACCCGGATTCAATACGGCGCCGCAGCCGACTTCCGTGAAGTCTCCGATGATTGCACCGAATTTTTTAAGGCCTGTCTCTATATCGCCGTCCTCCCCGTGGACCGTAACCGGTGTCTTGTCGGATTTCACGTTGGAGGCCAGGGAGGAAGCTCCCATGTGGGACTTATATCCTAAAATGGAATCACCAACATAATTGTAATGAGGTACCTGGACGCCGTCAAAAAGAATGGCGTTCTTAATTTCCGAAGAGTTGCCTACGACAGCTCCTTCTCCGATGATTGCATTGCCTCTGATAAATGCACAGTGACGGATCTGGGCTCCCTTGCAGATGATGACATTCTCTCCCATACAGGCTGTCGGCGGAAGATTTACGGATTTATGGATCCATACCGCTTTTCCCACATGAACAAACTCATCCTTTGGAAGACGCTCTCCCAGGGAAACGATGAATTCGCTGATTTTCGGCAGGATCTCCCATGGATAGGTGGTCTGTTCAAACAATAATTTCGCTATCGTATGATTCGTATCGAATAAATCCTGGTTTGTCATATCTTCTTTTTTCATATCAACAATCTCCTATTTCTGTTTTTTATAATTAGCTGCGGCCGCATCGAACACACTACGAAGATCGTAATGATTATTCAGCCGTAACACTCCTGCGGTGCGCCCGGCAACAAAATTCTCCAGCTTCTGCATATATTCTTCCGGAGTTATGCTTCCCTCTGCCACATAAGTCAGCCCTTTTTCCCAGCTTGCCGTCAGTTCCGGATTCAGGAGCTGCCGGATGGAGGCGCTGACCACGTCAAAGATCATCTCTCCCAAAAGCGTGGGCATGATCACCTGGGTCTTGGCATTCAGCGCCAGATATTTAATATGGAACAGCTTCTTTAAGATCTCTGCCCGGGTGGCGCTTGTTCCTATGCCGCTTCCCTTTATCTGGGCGCGGAGCTCTTCATCCTCTATGAGCTGTCCCGCATTTTCCATGGCCAGAATTATGGATCCTGAGGTATAGCGTTTGGGCGGAGAGGTTTCTCCTTCCTTGATGACCAGCTTTTTAAGCGGAAGCTTCATACCCTTTTTTAAGGCTCCGAGCATGGCGACGAAGTCCGGGTTATCCATTAAATTCTGAGAGGTCTCAGAATTATTCTCATCCGTACCGCCCTCTTCGGAAGAGACTTCTCCGTTCTTTTCCGCCTTCTTCTTTCCGGCCGATGCCTGAGAGCCAAAACGGGAGGGGCTGTCTGCTACTTTTAAATAACCTTCCTCCAGCATGATCCTGAAGCTGGCATAAAAGTGTTCTCTGCATGAGGCTGTAAGGCCCGCTGTTTCCGCCACAAGCTCCAGGGAATATTTTTGGTAAACAGCCGGCGGATAAAATATGCTTAAAAACCTTCTGGTTATGACCTCATACACCCTGGCCGTTAAGGAAGACAGGCCCCTCACTGCGCCCAGTCCCTGACCGGTGGGTATGATGGCATAGTGGTCGGTAATCTGCTTATCGTTTACATACCTGGTTTTCCCAATGGTCTTATAGGAGCCCATTTCCATGACCTCCCCAGCCGCGGCTGACACCGGCTCAAAGCCCTTTAACCCGCCGATGTTTTTATGGATCTCCTTTGCCACCGCTGTGGAAAGGACCCTGGCATCGGTTCTGGGATAGGTCACCATCTTCTTTTCATAAAGCTCCTGAACCTGCTTTAAGGTCTCATCAGGGCTGATCTTAAACATTCTGGAACAGTCATTCTGAAGTTCAGCCAGATTGTAAAGCAGGGGCGGATTCTTTGTTTCCTTTTTCTTTTCAATGGAAGCTACGGTTCCTTCCATCGGGTCCATGGAAGAAAGCGTTTGTATGAGTTCTTCGGCATATTTCCGTTCTTTAAAACCGTTCTCCTTATAGAGGAACGGAGATTCAAAATATTTAGAGCCCGGAGCGCTTTTCCACTCCCCGTCAAAATCCAGCCCCGGCTGTTCCGGATGTGCCGCATGTAAGCCGGAAAAGGTACCGATGGCACGATAAAACGGTGTTTTCACAAAATCCCTTATCTCCCGCTCTCTCCTTACCACCATCCCCATCACGCAGGTCATGACGCGCCCCACGGATATTACCGTATTCTTTTCACTTTTTAAATAATTGGAAATGTGCTGCCCATACCTTAGTGTAAGCAATCGGGAAAAATTAATTCCCATCAGATAATCTTCTTTTGCCCGCAGGTAAGCGGAAGCGGAAAGATTATCGTATTCAGATTCGTCTTTTGCCTCCCGGATTCCTCTCAAGATCTCCTCTTCCGTCTGAGAATCGATCCAGACGCGCTTTTGATGCCTGTCCCGGACCCCCGCCATCTGGGCGACCAGGCGGTATATGTACTCTCCTTCCCGACCGGAGTCCGTACAGACATAAATGGTGTCCACATCGGAACGGTTAAGCAGGCCGCTTACGATCTTGAACTGCTTTTCAGCGCTTTTAATCACCTCATACTTGAATTCTTTGGGAAGAAAGGGAAGGGTGGAAAGGCTCCACCGTTTGTATTTGGGGTCGTACATTTCCGGATAACTCATGGTGACCAGATGTCCCACACACCAGGTTATGATCGCCTGATCCGCTTCTATGTATCCGTCACTGCGCCTTCCGTTTACCTTCAGGGCATTGGCAAATTCCTGGGCCACACTCGGTTTTTCTGCAATGTATAACGATTTTGACATATATCTCCCTACTGCTTCATGATAGTAACCGTTCTATTATAACATTAATGTTTATGAATGGCAAATCATTCTGCCAAAACTTATTATAGCATTGAAAAAATGGAATATCAATGGTACAATGGTAAACAATTTAATTATGAATTTATTACATTAACGCAAAGGAGCGCTCACTGATGTCCGTACAAAAGGTAAAAGAATACTTGAAAAATTACGGAAGGGACTGTCA
Organism: Lachnospiraceae bacterium 54-53; assembly: GCA_041223105.1. GTDB lineage: Bacteria > Bacillota > Clostridia > Lachnospirales > Lachnospiraceae > Lacrimispora. The sequence continues at coordinate 204,400 of JBCLPO010000001.1, read as the reverse complement.
GGTCAGGGAATTTCCGGTATCCAGCGCAACTGTGGAGCTGGCTGCAAAAGCCCTTGGCGTGGTGCCTGCCCGCATCGCCAAAACCCTTTCCTTCCATGGAGATGAAACAAACGGCTGCATTCTTGTGGTCACGGCAGGCGACACAAAGATCGACAATGCAAAGTTTAAGAAAAAATTCGGCTTTAAGGCAAAAATGCTGGGAGCCGGTGAAGTATCCGCACTCACCGGACACGAGATCGGCGGAGTATGTCCCTTCGCCAATCCGGAACACGTTACCGCCTTTCTGGACATTTCCCTGCAAAGATTTAACACCGTTTTTCCCGCCGCCGGAAGCTCCAATTCCGCCATTGAACTGACCTGTGAAGAACTTAAGATGCTTTCTGAAGCGGTGGAATGGATTGACGTATGTAAACCGGCAGAATCATAAAGTGTTATGATCTCATATTGAAAAAGGAGCGAAAATATATGAAATCCCCCGCAGCCATTGAAATGAAATACGGAAATTCGACGGTGACCATCGATATCAGCAAGGCCAGGTCCGTAAAATTCCTTCAGGGAAAAGAGCACGACCGGATCGATGATTTAAAATCCGCCTTTGAAAAGGCGGTCACCTCCGGCGTCACAGGATCAAAACCCTTAAACCAGCTTCTCACAAAAAATGATCAGGTCACCATCGTGGTCAGCGATATCACCCGCTTCTGGATGCGCCAGGATCTCATATGCCGGGAACTGGTAAATTTCCTCCATGACAGGAATGGCATCCCTTATGAACACATGGTGATCCTGGTAGCGCTGGGCACTCACAGAGGCCACAGTGAGGAAGAACAGAGAAAAATCGTGGGCGAAGAGGTTTACCAGAAGGTAAAAGTCATCAATCATGATGCTGAGGCTTCGGATTTAAAGCTGGCCGGAACCACAAGTAGGGGTACGGAAGTGTGGGTGAACCCTCTGGCCGTGGGCCGTAAGGTCATCTTAATCGGCGGAACGGTCCATCATCTCATGGCCGGCTTCGGAGGAGGAAGAAAGAGCATTCTTCCCGGAATTTCCGGGAAAAAGACCATCGTTCAGAATCACCTGCTCTGCCTGGACCCGGAACTGCCCAGATCCAATCCGGCCATCGGCTGTGCCGTGCTGACCGGCAATCCGGTCCACGAAGACATGATGGAAGCCGCGGCCATGGTCTCTCCTGCCTTCGGGATCAATATAATCACCACCTCCGAGGGAAAACACAGCCATGTGATCTGCGGAGACTGGGAAAAAGCCTGGTTAAAGAGCTGTGAGATTGTCCAGGCTGCCTTCAGCGTTCCCATCCGGGAAAAAGCCGATATTGTCATTGCCTCCTGCGGAGGTTTTCCGAAAGATATCAATCTTTATCAGGGCATCAAAACTCTGTTAAATATGTCCTATGCCGTAAAGCCCGGAGGGACCATGATCTTTATCGCGGAATGCAGGGAAGGCGGAGGCTCACCGGATTTCTTTGACTGGAGGATTCCGCTGAAAGACGGAGCTCTGGATGAGGAGCTGAGAGATCATTTTACCATTTCCGGTTATATCTTCTACGCCGGGTGCGAGGCCATCGCAAAAGGGAATGTACGGATGCTGACTTCCTTTTCCGGTGATCTGGGACCTGAAGTTTTAAAGGATATGAGCATTGACGGTTATTCCGATTTGAACGAACTGCTGAAAAAAGTGGATTTTACGGACAAATCCGTTTATGTCATGCCATATGGAAGCAATACGCTTCCATGGGTGAATGAGACTTTAGAATAAAAAGTTTTTTCGTTTCTTTTAAAAATATATTGACAAACCGGCATAATTGTGATTATATTTACTACAACAAACCAATGAAGTGGAAGTAAAACTACGATACGTGCTCACAGAGAGTTTGGGATGGTGGAACCCATACAGCGATTCGGCGTAGTACAATGGGCCACGGAGGGCGCAGGGAAAAGATTTGTTCTGAGTATTCTGCGACGCAGCATCAGCGTTATGAGATGAGGAGTGTGTCGGCACTCTGCATGAGTCGGGCAAATATTTGCCAATCAAGGTGGTACCGCAGATCATAAGCATCTGTCCTTGGAATATCTGAGGATAGGTGTTTTTTTGTTATCATCACTCCTCCGCTCACAAAACCGAACAAATAATTTAAAAGGGAGATCAAAACCATGAAAAAGAACTTAAGGACTGCATTCACATTGATTTTAACAGGAACCGCCCTTCTTTTAACCGGATGCCAGTCCGGAAATACTTCCCCGGAAACTTCAAAAGAAGCTGCTTCCGCTTCTGATCAAACCTATCGGGTGGGAATCATCCAGCTGATCGACAACGGTGCTTTTACGGATATGCGGGAAGGCTTTATCCAGGAACTAAAGGATAAAGGTTACGGAGACGACAGGCTGACCATTGATTACAAAAATGCTCAGGGAGACGCCACGAATTTAAATTCCATCTGTCAGGAAATGGCGGACAGCGGCGTGGACTTGATCGCGGCCATTGCCACCCCGGCCGCCCAGGCCATTGTGAATATGGAAACCGATATTCCTGTGGTGTTTATTTCCGTATCAAATCCTGTGGGAGCGGGAATCATAACGGAAATGGAAAAGCCGGATAAAAACGCCACCGGGACTTCCAATGCCATACCGGTCAATGAAATCTTTGATCTGGCGGAAAAACTCACTCCTGAATGCAAAACCTTCGGTTTTCTTTATAATACGGGAGAGGTCAATTCCGTCACAACCGTGGACAATGCGAAAGAATATCTGACCTCCATCGGCTTATCTTATGAGGAAGCGGTGGTCGCCAACTCCTCCGAGGTCCAGCAGGCCGCCCAGTCTCTGGTCGGGAAAGTAGATGCCATTTTTGTTCCCAACGACAGCGTGATCCAGAGCGCCATGCCGCTGGTTTCCGAAGTGGCCCGCGATGCAAAGCTGCCTGTCTATGCCAGCTCCGCAACCACCGTAAGCTCCGGCGCTTTTGCCACCATTGCCATAAGCGATAAAGAGATCGGTAAGATTTCTGCCGGTATGGCTGTCAAATGTCTGGAAGGCACGCCCATCAGTGAAATTCCCGCAGTCGTGGTTCCCGCTTCTTCCACGGTCATCAATCAGGATGCCGCCGATGCCCTTGGCATCACCTTCAGCGATGAGATAAATGCTTCTGCCGCCTTTGTGCAGGATGCAGAATAAAACGGATAAGGAGTCACCACTATGACATTATTATTGGGATCACTGCAGCTCGGCCTGATTTACGGTCTGCTTGCCATCGGCGTTTTTATCGCCTTTCGCATCTTAAACATCCCGGACTTAACCGCAGAGGGAAGCTTTACCTTTGGCCTTGCCGTCTCAGCCAGGCTGACTCTCCTTGGGCATCCCTGCCTGGGCATTGCCGCTGCCGTTGCCGCGGGAGCAATTGCCGGATGCTTTACCGGAGTTTTTCAGACAAAGCTTTTCATCCATCCCGTGCTTGCCGGAATCCTGACCATGAGCGGCCTTTACTCCGTGAACCTGCTGATCATGGGCAGCAGCTCAAACCTCTCTTTAATAGGAAGCAATACCATTTTTAAGATCATGACAGATGCCCTTCCCGCCCTGACAAAGGAAGGCGTGAAGATCCTTCTTCCCCTGGCTGCGGCGATTCTCACCGCAGCTGTCATGGCCCTGTTTTTCAAAACCCGCATCGGTTTATGCATTCGTGCAACCGGCAATAACGAAGATATGGTCAGGGCCTCATCCATTGACGTGGATGCCACAAAAATCCTTGCCCTGGCGGCCGCCAACGGCTGCATTGCCTTATCCGGAGCTTTGATTGCCCAGTACCAGGGCTTTGCAGATATTAATTCCGGGGTGGGTATCATCGTGGTCGGCCTGGCCTCCGTTATCATCGGAGAACTGGTCTGCCGGAAGGATGGCGTTACGGCAGGGCTTCTGGCCGCTGTCATCGGATCAGTCATTTACCGTTATATGATCGCTCTGGCACTGAAATACAGCCCCTTCCCGGCCTATGCCTTAAAACTGGTATCGGCCTGTATCGTGGCGGTCGCCCTGTCCATTCCCGCCATGAAATATCAGGCGGAATTGCGAAGGATCAAGAAAGGAGCCGGAAATCATGCTGACCATTGAAAACGCTGCAAAAACATTTTTAAAGGACACCCCCAATGAGCATGTGGCCCTCAACCATTTAAACCTGACCCTGGATCCAGGGGATTTTGTGACCATAGTCGGCTCCAACGGCGCAGGAAAATCCACGCTCTTCCATGCAATCAGCGGCAGTTTCTGGCTGGATGAGGGAACTATTCTTTTAGACGGCAGGGACATTACCTTTCTGCCTGAGCATAAGAGAGCCTTATCCATTGGCCGGCTTTTCCAGGATCCCATGAAAGGAACGGCTCCCGGCCTGACCATTGAAGAAAATCTGGCACTCTCCTTTTCCAGAAGCAAACGCGGCCCTCTCGCCCCCGCCTTAAACAAGGCTGACTGCCTTCATTTCCGGGAGCTTTTGGCTGAATTCGGCATGGGACTGGAAGACCGTATGAAAACAAAAATGGGGCTGCTCTCCGGAGGTCAAAGACAGGTGGTCACCCTTCTCATGTGCACCATTGTTCCTCCCAGGCTGCTTCTGCTGGATGAACACACGGCTGCCCTTGACCCGGCTACCGCACAGAAGGTCATGGAAATCACCAATCAGATCGTGAGTAAGCATAAGCTGACCACCATGATGATCACCCATAACATGACTTCTGCCTTAAATACGGGAAACCGCATCATCATGATGGATTCCGGGAATATTATACTGGATATTTCCGGAGAGGAAAAAGAACGAATGACAGTTCCCCAGCTTTTGGAGATGTATTCCGCAAAAAGCAAAAGGGCCTTTGACAATGACAGGACCCTTCTGGCAAAATGATCATGATTTGCTTTTCTTCTTATATTCTGATAAAATGACGGATACAAACATCAGCCCGCAGCCCGCAGTCAGTTTCGGTGTGACCGGTTCTCCAAGGAACAAAACAGAGAACAGAAGTCCAAATACGGATTCAAAAGATAATATAATAGAAGAAGTATTGGGACTTAAATGCTTCTGCCCCACGTTTTGCAGCAAAAAGCAGAGCATGGTGCTGAAAATACCCAGATACAGCAATCCGGCCGTCATGGAGGCATCGATTACGCTGAAGTCCAGCCTCCCCTCCAGAAACGGAGCCACGGCCCAGCTCAGTCCCGCAGCCACGACCATCTGGATGACGGTCAGGCCGACAGGATCATGGTCCGCTGTATAGCGGTCTATGAATACAATATGAAACGCAAAGAAAAAACCGCATAAAAGGGTCATCAGATCTCCGATATTTACGGTTAAATCTCCCTCCAGGGATATGAGGGCAAGCCCCAGTACGGCAATGGCCGCGGCTGCCACGTTATTCCGGGAGGGCTTTTTTCTGTTAAAAAACCAATGGAGAAAAGGCACCAGGATCACGTATAATGTGGTGATAAAGGCATTTTTACTGGCCGTGGTGTATTTCAGGCCATAGGTCTGAAAAAAGTAGCTGATAAACAAAAAAACACCCAAAAGCCCTCCGCACCGCAGATCCGCCTTTCCAATCACTCTGATCCGCTGAAAAAACACCGCCATGAGGGCTATAGCCGCAATGGTAAAACGCAGGGCCAGCAGATAAGCGGGAGAAATCACTCCTACCGAGTTCTTCATCACAACAAAGGCACTGCCCCATATGATCGTTGTCACAATCAGTCCCATTGCAGACAGTGTCTTAATTCCTTTTCCATCCAGTTTATTCATATGTATACCTGCGATGTCCTTTCACATAATAGAAGGGGCGCAGTTATGCCTGCGTCCCTGAATTTAATTCCCGTTTTCTTTCACCCAAGCTTCTATTTTACAGTGGAAAATTTGTAAACGGTTGCTGTTTTATATTCCTCTCCGGCCTTTAAGACAGGGGATGGAAATTCTGGCATGTTGACGGAATTCGGATAATACTGGGTTTCAAAGCAATAGCAGCAGCGCTTATCGTAAACGGTATTGCCTTTGCCTGTTATATCATTTTTCAAAAAATTGGCCGTATAAAACTGAATTCCCGGAAGGTCCGTATAAACCTCCATCCGGATTCCCGTCTTATCCGATTCAGCCGCCGCACACAGCGACATCTCTCCCCGGGGATGGTTGAGGACCCAGTTGTGGTCATAGCCTCCGCCAAAGTTCAGCGCCTCATAGTCCTGTTCAATATCCCGTTCAATGGGCTTCATGGTGGTGAAATCCATGGGCGTTCCCTTGACCGGGGTGAGTTCTCCGGTGGGAATGGAACCTTCATCCGCTCTTGTAAAAGTATCCGCATCGATCCGGACGCGCTGCTTCATGGCATTTCCGCCATCCTGCCCATCCAGATTGAAATAGCTGTGATTGGTGAAATTTGCTACGGTATCCCCGTCGCAGATCATGTGGTAGGAAAGCTTTAAGCTGTTATCCGGCGTAAGCGTATAGGTCACGGTAATATTGGCATTGCCAGGATATCCCTGGTCTCCATCCGGTGAAAAGAGGGAGAAACTCACGCTGGTTCCCAGATCATCTTCCTCAGCTCCGCTGTCCCAAAGCCGGCTATGGTAAAGATCCGGGCCGCTGTGCAGATTGTTGGCTCCATTATTGGCCTCCAGCCTGTATTCTCTTCCGTTAAGGGTAAATTTTGCCCCTGCGATACGGTTGGCGTTCCGCCCGATGGGAGCTCCGAAATGAGGCGGGTTTAAAAGATATTGGGATGCCTGATCAAATCCCAAAACCACATCCGTCAGCTTTCCGTCCCTGTCATGCACATTCATGGTGACCCAGACCGCACCTAAATTGCTGAAAGAAGCAGAAACTCCGTTCTCGTTGACCAGTGTATACAAATACACTTCTCTGCCATCGGGCATGTTTCCCCATAATTCTTTCTTGTATGCCATTTTGCTTTCCTCCATATATCTATTTGCTTAAATGCTCCCTCTTAAAAAGGAGGGAGCCGTTTACCGGTCATTCCCTGGCCTTAATATACCCCTGGGCCGTTAAAAGCTCTGCGGAGAGAACCGCTCCTCCTGCCGCGCCCCGGACCGTATTATGGGACAGTCCCACAAATTTAAAATCATAAACCGTATCTTCCCTCAGACGTCCTACGGAAATTCCCATTCCCTTTTCAAAATCCACATCAAGAGATACCTGGGGGCGGTTATCTTCCTCCAAATACCGGATAAACTGCTTAGGCGCGCTTGGAAGGTCCAGTTCCTGGGGAAGCCCTTTAAAGCTTACCATGCGGTCTATTAATTCCTCTTTCCCCGGTTTTTTACGAAATTTTACAAACACAGCCGCCGTGTGGCCGTTTAAAACAGGAACCCGGATGCACTGACAGGTAATGACAGGCTCACTGGCCTTCACGATCTCCCCGTTCTCGATTTTTCCCCAGAGACGCAGCGGCTCCTGCTCGCTCTTTTCTTCCTCTCCTCCGATATAGGGAATAATATTCCCTTCCATCTCCGGCCAGTCTTTAAAGGTCTTTCCGGCTCCGGAAATCGCCTGATAAGTCGTCGCCACCACCTCATAGGGTTCAAATTCCTTCCAGGCAGTCAGCACAGGTGCATAACTCTGAATGGAACAGTTGGGCTTTACTGCAATAAATCCCCGTTTTGTCCCCAGACGCTTTTTCTGGTCTTTGATGACCTCAAAATGTTCCGGATTGATCTCCGGCACTACCATTGGAACATCCGGTGTCCAGCGATGGGCGCTGTTATTGGAAACCACAGGAGTCTCCGCTTTCGCATAGGCTTCTTCAATTGCACGGATTTCCTCTTTAGTCATATCCACGGCGCTGAAAACGAAGTCCACCCCGGCAGCAACCTCTTCCACCTCATTCACATTCATGACCGTCAGCTTTTTTACCGCCTCAGGCATGGGCGTCGTCATTTTCCAGCGGCCGCCCACTGCTTCCTCATATGTCTTTCCTGCGGAACGGGGGCTGGCCGCCACTGTCACCACCTCATACCAGGGGTGATTTTCCAAAAGGGAGATGAACCTCTGCCCTACCATGCCGGTTGCTCCCAAAACGCCAACTTTCAACTTCTTTTCCATCGCTTTCTCCTCATTTCTTTTCATTTTGTAATACTATCATACGCTAAATTCTTAACTATCCTATAACAAAGTGAAAAAAAAATCAATATTAATTCGTGAGAAAAATACATTTGTACGTGGCAGAAAGACATTTCTTTCAAATGTATGCTGTGACAAAGTATTACAGGCGGACTTTACTGCCTTTTCCATCCCGTTTTCCGATTTTCAGCCGGTTTAAATGAACTTCTTTTTCCTTATACCGGATGATGGGATCTTCTCCCAGGAAATAAACGGTTTCCAATTCTTCGCCCGGAGCCAGCTTCATGCCCCGGACTCCTCTGGCGTTCTTTTTCATTTCGGATATCTCGACAGCAGGAAAACGCAGGAACACGCCTGCCGAGGTCTGAAGCACCACATCGGTCTGTACGTCTGCCGGCTGCACGCAGATGACCCCATCGTCATCCTGCAGCTTGGTGGCCGCTACGGTCCGGTTGTTGGTTTCAAATTCTTCTCCTGGTACCAGCTTTACCAGGGCCTGTTTTGTGGCAAATAAGAATTTGCGTCCCTTCAGCCCTTCTGCATGGCATAAATAAACGATCTCTTCCCTGGCACCGTCATACTTGCTCAGATTATCAATGGGAGTTCCCTTATCCCGGAGTTTGCCGCCGGGTATATCCAGAACCTTCACCTGATGCAAGTTCCCCGTATTGGTGAAAATACAGATCTTATCCGTATTCAAACAGTTTACCACATATGGATTCTCTGTTTCAACTGTTTCTTTATTTCTGTCATAGGTAGCCTTGTCCAGCACCTTGCAGTAGCCGAACCGGTCCATGACAAAGGTAACCTCGGAAACGGCAACGGCGGCCTCATCGTAAACAGCCTCCTTCCCATCCTCGATCAAAGTCCTTCTGGGCGTGGAATATTCTTTTTTGATATGGTCCAGATCCTGTTTGATCACACGGTCCATATTACTGCGGCTGGATAAAATTTTCTCATATTCGGCAATTTTCGCCAGCGTTTCCTTATATTCCTTTTCCAGCTGCAGAATTTCCAGTCCGATCAGCTTGTACAGGCGCATTTCCAGAATGGCGCTGGCCTGCTTTTCAGTAAAATGAAGCTTTCTTGCATCCTCTTCAAATCCGCTGACCCGGAATTGAATGCTGGTAATATCTCCGGTCATCAGACAGTTTTTTGCGTCTTTTAAGTTTTTGGATCCTCTTAAGACCGCGATGATCAGATCGATGATGTCGCAGGCTTTTATGAGGCCTTCTTTGATTTCTCTCTTTTCCAGCTCTTTTTCCAAAAGAACCTGGTATTTTCTGGTGGCGTTATTATATTGGAAATCCAGATAATTTTTAAGGATTCCCTTTAAGTTCAAGGTCTCCGGACGGCCGTCAGCGATGGCCAGCATGTTCACTCCGTAGGTGTCTTCCAGTTTCGTTTTCTTGTAAAGAATGTTGCGGATCTTCTCCACATCCGCATCCTTGCGAAGCTCCAAAACAATTCTGATCCCATCCTTGTTGGACTGGTTTGAAATATCCACCACATCCGCAAGCTTCTTGCTTTCCACCAGATCAGCCACATCCACCAGGAATTTATTGATGCCGGCGCCGATCATGGTATAGGGGATCTCAGTGATCACCAGCTTATCCTTATCCGCTTTTCTCTTGCCAAGCTCCACTTCCAGCTTCCCGCGGAGCTTTATCTTGCCGGTCCCTGTTTCATAGATGGCAGGCAGGTCGCTTTTATTGGCGATGATGCCGCCGGTGGGAAAATCCGGTCCCGGCATATATTCCATCAGTTCCCGGATGGAAATATCCGGATTGTCGATATAGGCCTGTACCGCATCGATCACTTCCCCCAGGTTATGAGCCGGAATGCTGGTGCTCATTCCCACCGCAATGCCCTCCGCTCCGTTGATCAGAAGGTTTGGCACCCGCACCGGCAGGACCTCCGGCTCCTTTTCCGTTTCATCGTAGTTAGGGATAAAATCGACCGTCTTATCTAAATCCTTTAAGTAGACTTCTTCCGCGAATTTTTCCAGCCTTGCCTCCGTATAACGCATGGCTGCCGCCCCGTCCCCTTCGATGGAGCCAAAGTTTCCGTGACCGTTCACAAGGGGCATTCCCTTTTTGAATATCTGGGACATGACCACCAGGGTTTCATAAATGGAGCTGTCCCCATGGGGATGGTATTTACCCATGGTATCACCCACGATACGCGCCGACTTCCGGTGGGGCTTATCGTGGTTTAAATGCAGCTCGCTCATATCATATAATACACGCCGCTGTACCGGCTTTAAACCGTCTCTCGCATCCGGGATCGCTCTGGCTGTGATGACACTCATGGAGTAGTTCATGTAGCTCTTCTGCATTTCCTCGGAATACTCTGTTTTAATGATTTTTTCTGCCATGTTTCCTCTTTTCTGTCCACGCCTTTTGGACATAAAGGTATCCCTGAAAGGGGCTCCTTCTCCTTATGCGTCGATCTCAGCTTCATCCGCATGTTCATAGATAAACTGCCGCCTGGGCAGCACGTCACTGCCCATGAGCATTTCGGTTATTTCCGATGCCATGCGGGCATCCTCGATCTCCACCTGCTTTAACACCCTCCGCTCAGGGTCCAGGGTCGTCTCCCAAAGCTGCTCCGCATCCATTTCACCAAGTCCTTTGTAACGCTGCAGGGTGAAATCCCCGGTGTGGGTCCTCCGGTAACGCTCCAGTTCCTTTTCATCATAGAGATACTGTTCCTGACCGCGCTTTGGGATCACCTTGAACAGCGGGGGCATGGCGATAAACACATGGCCGTTGTATATGAGTTCCGGCATAAAGCGGTATAAAAAGGTGAGAAGAAGGGTGTCGATATGGCTTCCATCCACATCGGCATCGGTCATAAGGATGATCTTGTGATAACGCAGCCTGGTAATATCAAAATCATTGCCATAGCCCTCGGAAAAACCGCATCCAAAGGTATTGATCATGGTCTTGATCTCCGCATTTGCCAGCACCTTGTCCATGGAAGCCTTCTCCACGTTTAAGATCTTTCCCCGGATGGGGAGAATGGCCTGGTGCTGCCTGTTCCGGGCCGTTTTCGCGGAACCTCCGGCGGAGTCCCCTTCCACGATAAAAATCTCACACTTTTCGGCGTCACGGCTCTCACAGTTGGCCAGCTTTCCGTTGCTGTCAAAGGAAAACCTGGATTTGGAAAGCATATTTGTCTTGGCCTTTTCTTCCGCCTTACGGATCCTGGCGGATTTCTCCGCACAGCCGATCACCGCTTTCAGCACTTCCAGATTGCGGTCAAAATACCGCTGCAGTTCATCCCCTGTCACTGTGAACACCGCTTTTGTGGCATCCGCACTGGCGAGCTTTGTCTTTGTCTGCCCTTCAAAAATAGGATCCGGATGCTTTACCGCCACAACGGCTGTTAAGCCGTTTCTCGTATCCGCTCCGGTGAAGTTGGTATCCTTTTCCTTCAGGATCCCCAATTCCCTTGCATAGCTGTTGATCATCTGGGTAAAGCGGGTCTTAAAGCCGGCCAGGTGGGTTCCTCCCTCCTGGGTGAAAATATTGTTACAGAATCCAAGTATATTTTCCTCAAAGGTATCCACAAACTGCAGGGACACCTCTACTTCAACCTTGTCCACGGTTCCCTTAAAGTAGACCGGATCATGGACCGCATCTTTTCCGGCATTTAATTCCTTCACGTAGGCGATGATCCCATCCGGCTCATGATAGATGACGGTTTCCTCTTCTCCCGGTCTCTTGTTCACATAGGTGATCCGAAGCTCCGGATTGAGATAGGCGGTTTCATGAAGACGGCTTTTGAGCCATTCCGCCTTAAAATGGGTTTTCTCAAAAATCTCCCCGTCGGGGAGGAAATTGATCTCTGTTCCTGTTTCTTTTGTCTTTCCCAACGTAGGAAGCAGGCCACCCACCAGATCTACCGTTGGTATGCCCCGCTCGTACGCATCATAATGAATCAGACCGTTCTTATATATTTTTATTTTCATGTAGGCAGACAGGGCATTCACTACCGAGGAACCGACTCCGTGAAGACCGCCGCTTGTCTTGTAGGCATCATTATCAAATTTACCGCCTGCGTGAAGGGTGGACAAAACCACACGCTCCGCCGACACCCCTTTTTTATGCATCTCCACCGGAATTCCCCGCCCTGCATCCCTAACGGTACAGGAACCATCCGCCTCCAGGGTGACCCATATCTGGTTGCAGCAGCCGGCCAGATGCTCATCCACCGCATTATCCACAATCTCATAAATCAAATGATTCAGTCCCTTTGTCCCAACACTGCCTATATACATGCCCGGACGTTTTCGCACCGCCTCAAGGCCTTCCAATACGGTAATACTCTCCGCATTATACTGTGTTTTCGCCATGATACTCCTCCACATCTGGTATTATCATTTTACATTATACAATGCTTTTTCCATTTTTGGCAAGTTGCTAACAATTTTTTTGCCAAATTTTATAAAAAACTATTGGATTTTTTAAACATCCTATGCTATAATATAAAACGTGTCAATTAACACTAAGCAGATATAGTTCATTGGTAGAACATCAGCTTCCCAAGCTGAGGAGGCGGGTTCGATTCCCGTTATCTGCTTTTTTATTTTTGCAAAAGCGGATTGTCCAACCGGCGACAATCCGCTTTTTCTGCGTTTTTTTACCCTTATCTGACGCGGAATCCCTTTTCTTCCGCAAGAGGGATCCGCTCTGACCGGCAATCGTTGATCACAATGTAGCGGTCCTGCCTCAAATGTTCAAACAGGCGGTCAATCCCCTCTTCGGTTCCCTGCAGTTCCATTTCCACGCGGCCGTCATCCAAATTTCTCACCCAGCCTGTGAGGCCCAGCCCCTTGGCATAATACTGGGTCCGGAAACGGAATCCCACTCCCTGGACCCTGCCGCTTACATATATGTGTTTTCTGATCTTTTCACATTTTTCCATGGCCATCACCTAATCTCCGGCATCCGCAGGCACCAGAGGTTCTCCTTTCCCTGTTATCAGCATTTCATCAAAGTCTTCCACCGGCATGGGTTTTGCAAACACATGTCCCTGGATCATATCGCATCCGGCCGAGGTCAGAAAATCCACGGTTTCCACATATTCCACTCCCTCTGCGATGGTTTTAATCTTCAGTTCCCGGGCCATATTAATGATATTGGATATGACAATCCTCTCCCTTTTTATATCAGCGCTTTTCCTGAAAAACATGATGTCCAGCTTCAGTACGTCAATGGGAAGATTCTTTAACAGATTGAGGGAAGAATACCCCGAACCGAAATCATCCAGGGAACAGACAAAGCCCTTTTTATGCAGCCGGTCAACCAGACTGTTGAACACGGTGTCATCTTTCAGCATAACCGTTTCCGTAAATTCCAATTCCAGAAGCCCATCCGGAATCTCGTATTTCTCTTTGATTTTTCCGTAATAATCCACAAAGTCTTCCCGGAGAAGTCCGATTTTGGAAACATTGACCGCCAGGTTTATGGGAGGCCTTCCTGCTTCCAAATAGCCATGGAGCCACTGACAGGCGGCCTCAAACATGTACCGGTCCAGCTTTATGACCTTTCCGTTCCGCTCCATAAGAGGTATGAACCGGCCCGGCAGTATGATCCCCTTTCTCGGGTTCTCCCATCTGACCAAAACCTCGCCTCCTGTGATCCGGTTTCCTTTCTGTATGGAAATCTTGGGCTGCATAAAAAGCCTGAACTCCCTGTTTTTCAAAGCTCTGTCAATTTCCGATTCCAATTCGGACTCATCCACCACCTGATTGCGTATTTGTTCGTTATAAAACCCGAACCGGCTGCCCGGAAAGCTCTTTGCATATTTCTGGGCGATGTTCGCACGGTCAACGATCCGGTCAATGGAGGCCTCCCGGTCTTCCTCCTCCAGGCAGTAAACGCCCATGCACAGCTCCATGGAAATACTTTTATCGGAATACAGCTCTCTGTCAGGGAAAATTTCAGCCAGCCGGTCAAACCAGCTCCGCATCTCTTCCCTGGACTCATATTTGCGGATCCCTGCAAAATTATCCGCAGAAACCCTGCAGAACAATCCATCCGGATCCCCGTAATCCCGAAAAAGTTTTGCCAGAGTGGTCAATATCCTGTCGCCCTCTTCGTATCCCAACACGTCATTGATGAACTTAAATTTTCTGATGTCGCAGTACCAGACCGCGTAGGAGGTGACTTCTCCGGTCCTGATCAGACGCTCCGCCTCCCCTTTAAATGAAGTAAAGTTTCTGCACCCCGTCAGGCTGTCCATACTGACCAGGTTGAGAAGAGACTTCCGATAACGTTTTATAGTCCCCCACTGCCGGGAATAGAAATAAAGAAATATGCCGGAAAACAGGAGGATGAGGATGCCTGTCCCAATTACGGTCTTAAAATATCCGGCTCTCATACGCGGCTGGGAAAATATGCTCAGCATATACCAGTCATTGATTTCCAAAGGGGTCAGCACGGCCCTCTGTCTCTGATGATCCGCTGATTCCGCGGAAAAGGAGATGGTTCTGCCCTCTTTCATGGCCTCCAGGACCATATCCTGTTCCTTTAACTCTTTTAACCCGGAGGGAACCCTGCCTGAGGGCATGCCGGAATTAAGCCCCTGCTCCGGAACATTACCATATCCCTTAATGATCCTTCCCTGACCGTCTAAAATGACCCAAAATTCATCCCCTGTCAGAACAGCCGTATCCATCAGGCGTTCCAGGATGTCATCGGTATTTGCGGCATAAAGAAAGCCAACCAGCTGCTCTTTTCCATCCAGTACCGGAACTTTATAGTAATTGTCAAACGGCTCCGCCTTCCCGGATTCCTTCTCATCCAGGAAACCGACCTTCATATACCGGCTTTTTTCATTTATTATATTAATAATCCTCATCATCTGATCCCTGTTGTCCGGAACCATGGCTCCAATGCAAACAGCCAGACCATTGAGGAACTGAAAATCTCCCTCCATCTGATTCTTAAGGGCGGCCTGGCTCCGTTTTGCCGCAGTGTAAAAATATGCGGTATTTTCCTCTTCGTTTTTATGTATCATATATGCGAGGAATGCAAAGCAACAGGCAACAGACAGCAAACAAAGCACTACAGGGATCCGCATATCGCTTTTATGAATCTTCCCATCTTCCGTATTTTGCATAGCGGCTAATCTCCTTGGAATTGAATTTCTCTCCTGGAACATTTGTTTAATTATAGCTTTTTATGGGAGATTTGGCAATCATTACGTAATTTAAGTTTTTTTTCATATAGGGGTTGATTTTTTATAATTTAGCTGTTATAATATCAAAGGTTTCGGCTGCTGAGCCTGAAATCAGGAGCTGCTTCCGTAGCGCAGTTGGTAGCGCAACGCATTCGTAATGCGTGGGTCGGGGGTTCGAGTCCCCCCGGGAGCTTATGTAAAACCTCGTATTTGCGGGGTTTTTTTGGTTTTCAGAAATGAATAAGAAAAAGCGTCATCTCCGCAACAACGCCTTTCTGTAATGTTTTATTCAATTATCCAATCAGACATCAGCCCGCCATCCACAGGAAGAACCTGGCCTGGTTTTCCCTTCTTTGTAGTGTTTGCGGCACAATGAAACATATTTATCATTTGCTCCCATCAGAATCTGTTCCCCGGTTCTGAGTATATTTCCGTTTTCATCCATCCTCGCATTCATGCCCGCGCTTTTCCCGCACCAGCAGATGGTCTTTAACTCCTGGATCTCGTCTGCCACTTCCATCAGACGCTTCGATCCCGGAAAAAGACGGGAGGTGAAATCTGTCCGGAGGCCGTAACAGAGAACCGGAATTGAGTATTCATCCACAATATCGGTAAGCTTATCAATGTCAATTTCCGAAAGGAACTGTGCCTCATCCACGATGACCACATCAAATTCCCTGATTGCTTTCTCATCAAAGCCTTGAAATTCCGACCATAAAACACACTCCGCTTCCAATCCGATCCGTGATTTGATTTTCTTTTTATCTTCCCTGGTTTCAATATCCGGCTTTACAAGCAGTACGTTTTTTCCTTTTTCAAGGAAATTGTACCTGGTCATCAGGGCATTGGCTGTTTTCGAGCTTCCCATGGCGCCATACCGAAAATATAATTTAGCCATCGCTGTCTCCCTCCGTCATAAATATAAAAACGCATTGCGCGCGGTCAAATCTGTTTTTTTAGTTTTTTTGCCAGATACATTTTTTCGTCCGCAGAGCGCAACAGCTCCTTGGCGGTCATCAAAGTATCCTTCATGGTTTCTATTCCAAAGGAAATGGTAAGACCGGGACGGTCCGCTTCCTTGCTCACCGGTATCTTTTCCACCTCCTTTTGTATCCGTTCAAGGATCAAAAGGGCCTGATCTGACTCGGTACCAGGAAAGGCAAGAACAAATTCATCCCCTCCGTACCTTGCCGCCCAGGCATCATCCGCAACCATATTGCGCTGGATCGCCTCACTTACGGCCTTTATGGACAAATCTCCTGATTCATGCCCGTAAAGATCATTGATCAGCTTAAAATTATCCAGATCAATGAAACACACGGATAATGGCAAATGGGACAGCGCCGCTTCTATAATATTGACAGGAAGACGCTCATCTAAAAAACGGCGGTTGTAAAGAGATGTGAGAGGATCTCTTACAGCCGCATCATTAAGCTCCTGGACAAAACGAATCAGCATTTCCCCTTCATTATAATCTCCTGAACCTATGAGCATCGTATCGGTGGCATTCTTTAACAGTTCAAGTACCGCCGGACGGGCGGCGTGTTCAATGGGAATTGCCGTCACAAGAAGAACCGAATCTTTGCATTTTTCCATTTTGACAAAACTTCTGTTTTCATAATAAGATCTTATGGAAATACAGTTGTCACAGATCTTGCCGCTTTCCCAATAATTGTAGCAGAAATCTTTTGTTAAATCCAAAGAAGAATTCCTGTATTCAAGCACTTTTTTGTGCAACGGATCGATCAACCGCACCACATCATACATTTTATGAAAAAAGTCCAGTTTATCCTTTATATCGTCCAGTGAAATGTAATCCATTTTTACCCCGCAGTCTAAATCAATTGAATCAAATTTTCATACGCCATTCCCTATATTATCATAATTTTTCCCATATTAACAGCTGAATTTCCATATTATACCGGAATTGAACTCCGGCCTTCCCCTGCCGGCACACAAAAATCCGGTGAACGCAAAAACCCTCAGGCTATGCCTGAAGGTTTTCATTATGACCTATCCGAGAATCGAACTCGGGTTTCCGCCGTGAGAGGGCGGCGTCTTGACCGCTTGACCAATAGGCCCTCTGCAAATGATAATTCTCACAAAATCGAGGCGACAAGATTCGAACTTGCGACCTCTGCGTCCCGAACGCAGCGCTCTACCAAACTGAGCCACGCCTCGATTACCTTAGGTAGTATAATATAAACCCCATGGAATGTCAACCTTATTTTCAAATTATTTTTATTTTTATTAAATACTGGAAAAATTGCTTTAAAAGTCAGTTACTCTTTGTCCCCGAAGGCCTGCAAACAAAAGGAAGGCCGCAATCCTGAGGATTTGCAGCCTCCATTATAGACTAACCCAGATCAAAGAGCGACAGCTGATTGGATTCCGGAAGTTCCCCAAAAAGGCCCATATCTCCCATCAGATCGCAGACAGTCTTGCTGACCTTCGTACGGTTTCTGAAGTCCTCCTTTGACAGGAATATCCCATCCTTCACGGCATCCACAATGGCATCGGCCGCTTTTTCCCCCAGGCCGTCAATGCTGCTTAAGGACGGCATCAGCCGGCCGCCGATGATCTGAAAGTGCCTGGCCTTTGCCTGGTAAATATCAATGGGCACAAAATCATACCCTCTCGCATACATCTCCTGTACGATTCTCATATCCCGCAGCGTATCCTGTTCCTTTTTGGACAGGGTATCCATCCGCTTCTTGTAATCCGCAAGATAATGCTCCAGCTTCTCCCTTCCCTGGCACATCAGCTCATAGCTGAACCCGCTTGCCCGGATACTGAAAAATGCCGCATAGTAAGCCAGCGGATAGAAGACCTTGCAATAGGCAATCCGCCAGGCCATCATAACATAGGCAGCCGCGTGGGCTTTCGGGAACATGTACTTGATTTTTTTACATGACCAGATATACCAGTCCGGAACTCTATGGGCGGTCATTTCCTCTTCCCAATCCGGTTTTAAGCCCTTTCCCTTACGAACGCTCTCCATGATGGAAAAGGACAGTCCCTCTTCCATTCCCATGGAAATCAGGTAGATCATGATGTCATCACGGGTACAGATGGCGGTCTGAATGGTGGCCTTTCCTTCCTGGATGAGAGTCTGGGCATTTCCAAGCCATACATCCGTACCATGGGCCAGACCGGCGATCCGCACCAGATCCGAAAAGTACTTGGGCTGTGTGTCGATCAACATCTGCATGGCGAAATCCGTGCCGAATTCGGGGACTCCCAGAGCTCCCAGCTTACATCCTCCGATATCCTCCGGCCGGATTCCCAGAGCCGAGGTGTCCTGAAACAGGGACATGACCTCCCTGCTGTCCAGGGGGATATCCTTGACCGGGTCAAAGCCGATTAAGTCCTGAAGCATACGGATCATGGTCGGATCGTCGTGTCCCAGAATATCAAGCTTTAACAGGTTATGGTCAATGGAATGGTAATCAAAATGGGTGGTCACCGTCATGGTGGTCATATCGTTGGCCGGCCTCTGAACAGGGGTAAAGGAATAGATCTCCTCCCCGTGGGGCAGAACGATAATTCCTCCCGGATGCTGTCCGGTGGTCCTTCTTACGCCCACACACCCCTGGACGATCCGGTTGATCTCGCAGTTTCGCTTTCTCACCCCGTGCTCTTCGTAATAATTTTTCACATAGCCGAACGCAGTTTTGTCCGCCAGCGTACCGATGGTCCCTGCCCGGAAGGTCTGCCCTTTGCCGAAAATGACCTCCGTATAATCATGGGCCTTGCTCTGGTACTCCCCGGAGAAGTTTAAGTCGATATCCGGCTCTTTATCACCTTTAAAGCCCAGGAAGGTTTCAAACGGAATATCAAATCCATCCTTGGAAAGAGGATGGCCGCAGACCGGACATACCTTATCCGGCATGTCGCACCCCGCCATTCCGGAAAACCGCTTCACTTCTTCCGAATCAAAATCATAATAATGGCAGACCGTACAGTAATAGTGAGGGCTTAAAGAATTGACCTCCGTAATCCCCGACATATAGGCAACAAAGGATGAGCCTACGGAGCCACGGGAACCCACCAGATAGCCATCCTCATTGGATTTCCATACCAGCTTCTGCGCGATGATATACATAACCGCAAAGCCATTGGAAATGATGGAATTAAGCTCCCGTTCCAGCCGTTCCGTAACAATGGCCGGAAGCTCCTCCCCGTATATAGCATGGGCCCTGTCATAACATATCTGCCGTAAATCCTCGTCGGAATTTTCAATTACAGGCGGACACTTGTCCGGCCGCACGGGGGAGATCCTTTCACACATGTCCGCGATTTTTCTGGTATTCTTTATGACCACCTCTTCCGCCTTGTTGGGACCCAGATACTCAAATTCCTTCAGCATTTCCTCTGTAGTCCTCAGATACAGAGGCGCCTGGTCATCCGAGTCCTTAAAGCCCTGACCGGCCATGATGATTCTCCGGTATACTTCATCCTCAGGATCCAGAAAATGAACATCACAGGTGGCGCAGACCGGTTTTCCAAACTGCTCTCCCAGGCTTACGATCTTCTTATTGATATCAATTAAGTCCTGCTCCGATTTCACCACGCTCTTCTCGTCCTTCAGCATGAATGCGTTGTTTCCCAGAGGCTGGATTTCCAGATAATCATAAAAATCCACAAGCTTTGCGATCTCCGCATCAGGCACCCCCCGAAGCAGGGCCTGATACAGTTCTCCCGCCTCGCAGGCAGAGCCTACGATCAGACCTTCCCGGTTCTGTTCCAGCACGCTCTTGGGGATCCTGGGCCTTCGGGCATAAAAATCAATATGGGAATACGAAATCAGACGATAGAGGTTCACCCTTCCCACATCATTGGCGGCCAGTATGATCACATGATGGGTCGGAAGCTTTTTTATCATATCCGAGGACATGGCGCTTAAGCCGTTAAGCTGATCAAGGGTCTCCACTCCCCGCTCCCGGAGCTTTTTCACAAATGCCATAAATATTTCAGCCGTACAGCCCGCATCATCCACCGCTCTGTGATGGTTTAACAGGGAAATACCCAGGGCTTTGGCCACCGTATCCAGCTTATAACGGTTCAGACTGGGAAGAAGAAGCCTTGCCAGCGCCACCGTATCAATGACCGTGGGATTAAACTCCAGGCCAAGCTGCAATGCATTGTATGCAATAAAACTGACGTCAAATGATGCATTATGGGCAACGAGCACCGAATCCCCGCAAAATTCCAGGAACTGGGGCAGGATCTCCCGGATCCTTGGATGAGGAAGAACCATATTGTCGTTTATGCCGGTGAGCTTCTCGATCTCAAAGGGGATCGGCACATCGGGATTGACAAAGGTGCTGAACTTATCCGTAATGACTCCATCCTTCACCTTTACCGCTCCGATCTCAATGATCCTATTTCTGGAAGAGCTGAATCCGGTGGTCTCTATATCAAATACCACATAGGCATCCGACAATCCCTGGTTTTTGGAATTTTCCACCAGCTGCTTTAAGTCATCCACCAGATACCCCTCTACCCCGTATATCAGTTTAAAGGAGTCTCCCTTGTCCAAAGCATGATTCGCCTCCGGAAATGCCTGAACGCATCCATGGTCTGTTATGGCAATGGCCGGCATTCCCCATTTCTTTGCCCGTTTCACAATGTCCCTGACCTCTGAGACGCCATCCATGTCGCTCATTTTGGTATGGCAGTGAAGCTCCACCCGCTTCTCCAGACTGTTGTCGCTGCGCTTTCCGGTAAAGTCTTCCGACTTTTTGATGCCGACGATGGATCCAAGGGTCAGTTCCCCGTCAAATTTATCAATGGTGGTAACGCCCTTGATCCTTATAAAAGACCCCTGGACCACGGCCGCCTTCAGATCCTCAAGCTGCTCCTCTTTTGCGAACATCTTGATGGTTATGGTATCCGTAAAATCCGTCACGTCAAAGATCATGATGGTCTTCCCGCTTCTCAATTCCCTGCTGTCAACGGTCAGTATCTTGCCCCGGATCGCCACCTCACCGATTTCGCCGTCGATCTTTTCTATTTCTATGGTCTCCCCGTCAAAATCCCGGCCGTATAATACATCCGGGTTGTCTGAGCGCCGGAAGTTAAAACCGCCGCCTTTTTTAAAGTCCTTCCATTCCTTTTTCCCGTTATCGGAGTCTCCTCCTTTTCCGCCTTCCTTTTTCCCGCCCATGCGGAGCGCGGGTGGGTTGGACCGGGTATCCGGTGCAAAAGGCGCCTCTGCCGCATATCCGGAGACCAGGGCTTCCAGGGAAGCCCCATCCGCCATGGAAGGTCCGGCAGAATCCCTGTCATTTTCCGCCTGCCCGTTTCCGCTCTTCGCGCCAAGGGCGGTACGGCTGACGATCTCTTCCACCTCACGCTGCATCTGAAGTTCCTTTTGCCTGGCCAGGGTATTTTCTCTGGGAGGAATATATTCATACTGCACCTCTACCGGCAGACTGCACCGTTCATGGAAGATCTTTTCCAGAACCCGTTTCAGCTCTCCCGCCTTTTCATGGGTGACAATGGTGTCCTCCACCGTCATTTTAAGAAGGTCCGGCTCCGGGAACCGGTATTCCGCTTTGCGGAACATATTATATTCAATGATGCTGTAATTCTTAAGCTCCATCAGCAGACTTTCCCGGTAAGCCTTCAAAAGCTTCTGAGGCGTATACTGCCCGGAAAGGAGGAAGCGCTCGATGATTTTAACCGTAAGCTGTTTGGAAGGAAAAAGCTGTTCCCTGATTCCCTTTTCCAGACCGTAAATATTCTGCTTATGGATCAGTCTGGGACTGATAATATAAACACGAATAGAGCTTCTGTCCCTGTTGGAAGTCACTTTCTCCACTTCCACCAGGTTTAAAAGCTCCCGAAGTTCATCCGTGATATGTAAGTTTGGAAAAACTTCCAAAAATCCTTTCGCCATTCTATCACCTGTTACATTTTCATGAGTTCATCCTGAAGGGCGTCAAGCAGCTGGTCTTCCGGAACCCTGCGGATGACTTCCCCTTTTTTAATAAGAAGTCCTTCTCCGATTCCTCCTGCAACTCCCAGATCCGCTTCCCTGGCTTCCCCCGGCCCGTTTACCACGCAGCCCATAACTGCCACTTTTATGTCCAGGTGGTCAAAACGGGAAACCATTTCCTCCACCTGGTTGGCCAGGGAAATCAAGTCTATTCTGGTCCTGCCGCAGGTGGGGCAGGACACCACCTCCACGCCGCCTTTTCTTAAGCCCAGTGTTTTTAATATTATCCTGGCGGCCTTCACCTCTTCCACCGGATCTCCGGTCAGGGAAACGCGTACGGTATCCCCGATCCCTTCATGAAGGATGATGCCAAGACCCACCGAGGATTTGATCGTTCCGGAAGCCAGGGTGCCGGCCTCCGTAATGCCTACGTGAAGGGGATAATCCGTCTCTTGGGAAATCAGCTGATGTGCCTTTACGCACATGAGCACATTGGAGGACTTGATGCTGATGACAAGGTTCTCATACCCCAGCTCCTCAATCATATGCACCTTATGGAGAGCGCTCTCCACGATTCCTTCCGCCGTCACTCCGCCGTATTTTTCAAGAAGGTTCTTTTCCAGAGAACCGCTGTTTACACCGACCCGGATCGGGATCCCATATTCCCCTGCCTTCTCCACAACTGCGCGGACCCGGTCCTCTGATCCGATATTTCCGGGATTGATGCGTATTTTATCCGCGCCTGCCTCAATAGAA
Source organism: Lachnospiraceae bacterium 54-53 (assembly GCA_041223105.1). Classification (GTDB taxonomy): domain Bacteria; phylum Bacillota; class Clostridia; order Lachnospirales; family Lachnospiraceae; genus Lacrimispora. The sequence continues at coordinate 181,395 of JBCLPO010000001.1, read as the reverse complement.
GCCAGGGCCAGACGGTAATCAAAATGAATGTCCGCCACCAAAGGGAGGGAGATCTGCTCTTTTATTTCCTTTAAGGCCTTCGCCGCATTCATATCCGGCACGGCGACCCGGATGATATCACAGCCAGCCGCTGTCAGAGCCTTGATCTGTTTCACGGTGGCTGCCACATCCTGTGTCCTCGTATTGCACATGGATTGGATCAGGACCGGATTCCCCCCTCCGATGACCCGGTCCCCAATATGAATGATCCTTGTATGCTCTCTGCTCATGCGTACCTCCGTTCTCTGCGCAGTTCCCTTACGTAAACCTGCTGATGTCATTAAATACCACAAACAGCATGAGGGCCATAAGGGCTGCCATGCTGATCATATTCACCAGGCCTTCCTTTTCCGGGTCCATGCGTTTTCCTCTGATGGCTTCAATGATCAGAAACAGGAGCCGTCCCCCGTCAAGGGCCGGTATGGGTAACAGGTTCATAACGCCCAGGTTCGCGCTCAGCAGGATACACATGCTGATCACATTCATCAGTGCCGCCATGACACTGACCGTAAGCCCTGCCTTTACGGAATCATCGATCATGACCACGATCCCTACCGGACCGCTTAAATCATTGACGCTGGCTCTCCCTGTAAAGAGCATGCCAAGACTCTTCACCGTCAGCTTCACATCATATTTCATTTCCATATATCCGTATTTTATCAGCTCGCCGAAAGAGGTGACCTTCATATTTTGCGGAGCTATGGTAATACCGATTAAATATTTTCCGTTTTCCTCCGAATACCTGGGTGTGACAGAGGCCGACTTGATCTCGCTCTTCCCGGTAGCCGGATTCACTCTGGAAAACTCCACCAGATTCATCATCTCATCGGGTCTTAAAAGCTTGTAAAGGATGTAATCCCGGTACATGGATACATTTTCTCCGTTGATTTTAAGGAGCTCATCCCCCGGTCGGATCCCGGCCTCATAAGCGGGGGATTCTTCCGTCACTTCCTTTATGAATGTGGTATCATAACCGCTCATTCCCACCAGGATCATGGCCAGGAAAAAGGCCAGAATAAAATTAAAGACCGGGCCGGCCGCGATCACCGACATTCGGGCCGGTATGGATTTGTTCTGAAACGCCCTTTCATCCGGATTCTCTTCGTCTTCCCCCAGCATCATACAGGAACCGCCCAAGGGCAGCGCCTTGATGGAATAGGTCGTTTCCCCCTTTTTAAAATGAAGCAGCCTGGGGCCCATGCCGATGGAAAACTCCACCACCGCGATTCCATTGATTTTTGCAAACAAAAAGTGTCCCAATTCATGAATTAAAACGATCAGTCCGAAGACCAGAACTGCTACGATAATACTGGACAATCTACCACCTGCTTTCTATATATTCATAAGCTGCCGCCTCTGCTTCAAGAATCTCCTCTACCGTCGGATTCTCCTTTACAGTATGCCCGTTCATTGCCCCCTCTATCATATCCGTAATTGCCAGATATGGGATTTCTCTGTTCAAAAATTTGGAAACTGCCCTCTCATTGGCAGCGTTAAAAACCGTAGGAAGTGTTCCGCCTTCCTTTCCCGCGCGGTAAGCCAGCTGAAGCCCCGGAAAATTGACCATATCCGGTTTTTCAAAAACAATCTGTCCCATGGTCCGGAAATCCAGGCGTTCTCCGGGAAGATATCTTCTCTCCGGATAATAAAGGGCATACTGGATGGGAAGCTTCATATCCGGCGTTCCCAGCTGGGCCATCACCGCTCCGTCTTCAAATTCCACCATGGAATGAATGACGCTCTTCGGCTGAATGACCACTTCTACCTGATCCATCTCCACATCGAACAGCCACCTGGCCTCCATGACTTCAAGTCCCTTATTTACCATGGTGGAGGAATCAATGGTTATTTTTCTTCCCATGGACCAGTTGGGATGCTTTAAAGCATCTTCCGGCCGTACGGATTCAAGCTCTTTTCTGGTTTTTCCGCGAAAAGGTCCGCCGGAAGCCGTCAGAAGTATTTTATGTACCGTTTTTTTCTCTTCCCCGTTAAGGCATTGAAAAATGGCACTGTGTTCACTGTCCACCGGAAATATCTTTATTCCTCTTTCTCCTGCCAGAGGCATGATGATATGTCCCGCCGTTACCAGAGTCTCCTTGTTGGCCAGGGCAATATCCTTTCCCGCCTCCATGGCCGCAATGGTCGGACGTATGCCGATCATGCCAACCACAGCAGTGACCACCAGCTCTGCAGAGGGCTCCGTGGCCGTTTCCAGAAGTCCTTCCATGCCGGAAACAATGCGCACCGGCAGATCCTTAACGGATTCCGCCAGTTCCTTCCCCTTATCTTCCTCCCACACGCAGGCCACCTTTGGCTGAAACCGCCGGATCTGGGTCTCCAGAAGGCGGATATTGCTCCCTGCGGCAAGAGCGGTCACTTCAATATCTTTCTGGGCTTCCACCACCTCCAGGGTCTGCGTTCCGATGGATCCTGTTGAACCCAGGATTGCTATTTTCTTCATCTTATGCTGATAACTCCTTTTCTTTACCAAAATTCCGGATAGGATATTCATTAACGCAAAAATGTTACCGCAAAATAAATGGCCGGTGCTGTAAAAAGCATGCTGTCAAACCGGTCTAAAATTCCTCCGTGCCCCGGAATGAGCCTGCCGTAATCCTTTACCTGATGATTGCGCTTTATGGCGGAGGCCGCCAGATCCCCGATCTGGGAAATCACCGCCGCAATGGCGCAGGCCAGCGCGCAGGCTGCCTGAGGATTGCGGAATTCTGTCATGGAACTGCCAAAAATAAGTGCATAGAGCAGTCCCAGCATGGCTGCACCTGCCACTCCTCCAACCGCTCCTTCTATTGTTTTTTTAGGGCTGAGGACAGGAGCCAGCCTGTGTTTCCCCATAAGCATTCCCACGCAATACGCACAGGTATCACTGCCCCAGGAACTTAAGAATACCAGCCACACCAAATATTTCCCGTCTGTCATGGAACGGACCTGATATAAGTAGGACAGCATGACCGCCACATAAAAAACCCCAAAAAACGCTACCGATACCTCTTCCATCTGACATTTTGGAAAAGTGAACACATAAATACCCATGAGGATCATCAAAAAGGCGATGAACATGAGCATCATAAACTGTTCTCCGTGAAACCACAGCAGACCATAATAGGAAATAACTGTTAAATACCCCATATACCCCAACGGTTTTCCCTGTATTTTCATCACACGGTACAACTCAAACAAACCAATCATGGATATGAAAATGGTTGTAGCAAAAAGCAGGATCCCGCCGCTCCCAACGGTAACCAGAGCGATTAATAAGAGGATGATCCCGCTGATCAGCCTGGTTGTAAACATCGCGTTTCCTCCCTCCGAATCATTTCACTCCCCCAAATCTTCGTTCCCTTTTATTGTACGCAGCAATGGCCTTTTTCATTTCCTCCATGTTAAAATCAGGCCAATAACAGTCCGTAACATAAATCTCCGTATAAGCCAGCTGCCAAAGCAGATAATTGGAAAGGCGAAGTTCTCCGCTGGTACGGATCAAAAGGTCAGGGTCAGGAATGTCCGCGGTATCCAGATAAGACGAAAAGACAGACTCTGTCATATTCTCCGGCAGGATCTTTCCTTTTGCCCCATCCTCCATGATTTTCCTTGTGGCCCTGACGATCTCATCCCGGCCGCCGTAATTGACCGCGATCACAAAAGTCATCCCGGTGTTGTCCTTGGTCTGTTCCACCAGTTTATTGATCCCCTCCACAATATCCCGGTCAAAACGCTGCCTCTCACCGATCATTTTTACACGCACGTTATTGGCTTTGGCAATTTTTAACAGCCTCACCATATAATAACGGAACAGCTGCATGAGCGCTCCCACCTCATCTGTGGAACGCTTCCAGTTTTCCGTGGAAAAACCGTAAACCGTCAGATACTTAATACCGAGCCTGGCCGCGTCTTCCACTGTTTTTTCCACAGTCACACAGCCTTCCTTGTGGCCCATGCTCCGGGGAAGTCCCCGTTTCTTTGCCCATCTTCCGTTTCCATCCAATATGATAGCCACATGCTCCGGAATTACCGGATTCTCCATATTATTATCCATATAATGCTGCTCCTTCAAAAACACAAAACAGGACAGGCAAAATGCCTGCCCCCTGTTTAAGATTTTTATACAGTAAGAAGATCCTTTGATTTTTCTTCCATCATTTTATCGACCTGGGCAATCATCTTATCCGTTAATTTCTGGATTTTTTCCTCAGCCTCGGCATGCTCGTCTTCAGAAATCTCATCTGCCTTCAGCTGTTTTTTAAATGAATCATTGGCATCACGGCGGATGTTGCGGATCGCAATCTTTGCGGCCTCCCCTTTTTTCTTAACGTCCTTTACCAATTCTTTTCTGCGCTCTTCCGTAAGCTCCGGAAATACAAGGCGGATCACGTTTCCGTCGTTGGTCGGATTGATTCCCAGCTCTGAAGTGAGAATGGACTTTTCAATCGCCTTTAACAAAGTTTTCTCCCATGGCTGGATAACGATCATCCGGGCCTCGGGAATGGAAACGTTGCCCACCTGCTGGATGGGGGTGGGAGTTCCGTAATAATCCACTCTGATCTTATCCAGCACATGGGGGTTGGCACGTCCTGCGCGGATCGTCATGTACTCGTTTTCCAACGCCTTTAATGTCTTGTTCATCTTGACTTCATAAACCTGTAAACTCTCCTGCATATTGTCCTCCTGGTTTTACGCGGTCACTACCGTACCGTTTATTTTTCCCTGCATGGCATTGGCAATGCCATCTTTTTCATTCAGGCTGAATACCGCAAGCGGCATCTTATTCTCCATACACATGATGGAGGCAGTCAAATCAATGACTCCGAGCTGTTTGTCAATCACTTCCCGTATGGAAATCTCATCGTACTTCCGGGCATGAGGATTCACCTTCGGATCACTGTCATAAACGCCGTCAATGGCTTTAGCCAGTAAAATGCAGTCGGCTTCCATTTCTATGGCGCGCAGCGCAATGCCCGTATCCGTTGAAAAATAAGGATGACCCGTACCTCCGGCAAAAAACACAACCATGCCCTCTTCAAAATACCGGTTGGCCTTATCCTTGGAAAAGAGCTCTGTCATGGAACCGCATGCAAACGGAGTCAGTATCTGCGTTTTCATCCCTGCATTCCGGAAAATCTCAGAAACATAAATGCAGTTCATAATCGTGGCAAGCATGCCGATCTGGTCCGCCTTGGGGCGGTCAATGGCATTGCTGGTCCTGCCTCTCCAGAAGTTACCTCCGCCGATGACAATGCCCACCTGGACTCCCCCATCTACGGATATTTTAACCTGCCGTGCAACCTCTTTCACAGTGCCTTCCTCAAAGCCTGTCTTACCCGGACCGGCAAGAGCCTCACCGCTGAGTTTCAATAATACACGTCTTGGATTCATAACCTTAACTCTCCTGTACTTTTGTATTGTCTTAAAAGATTATAGCATACTTTTGGATGGTTGGAAAGAGGAAGTTTGCAACCATCCGGGGAGCAGAAAACACCTGGGATAACAATTTCCCAGGTGTTTTTATGAAGTATTCTATTACTGTTCCATGGTTGCAAACTGGAAATACCAGTATCCCCGCGGGTTATACCATATCCCCTTTAACCTTGTATCCTGTAAATAGTATTCATTGCTGTACACAAGAGGCGCCATTGCGGCATCCTCTAAAAGTATGTTCTCCGCTTCATGCAGTTTTTCATAATGCACGTTTATATCTGCTGTCAGGCTGGCCTCGTCTGTTAACCTGTCATATTCCGGATTACTGTATTTACCATCATTGTTACCGCTGGCAGATTTAAAAAGGTTCAGCAGATTCGACGGGTCATCGTAGTCAAATCCCCAGCTGTTGCGTGCAATCTGATAATCTCCGGCACGGCGGGTCGCTGAAAATGTGGACCATTCCACGATCTTAATATCCACATTTACCCCCAGTGTTTCCTTCCAGCAGCTCTGCAGATATTCCGCTATCGGTTTGTTATAACCGGCTTCATTGGTCATATATTCAATGGTTGGAAATCCTTTTCCATCCGGATAACCTGCTTTTGCGAAAAGTTCTTTTGCTTTCGCAACATCTGCATCGTGGTTTTTAACATCAAAGAAATCACCGCCGTTGTTCACGCGTGTCACATCTTCAAAGTATGAACCGTCTTTTGCATCAGAGATCCCGGGTCCGACAAAGTTGGTTGCCGGAGAAGAAATTCCGTCCATGACAGTTTTTGCAACATAGTCCCGGTCAATGGCAAGGCTCAATGCTTTTCTCACATCCGGATTATCAAACGGTTCTTTCTCTATTTGGAAACTGATGTAGGAAGTAGCCTGTTTCGGATCAAGATGGAAATCCTCTTGTTCTCTCAGCCTCGGAATCTCTGCGGTAGGAACATCCTTACACAAGGAAATCTCACCTGCCTGATAAGCACTGTAAGCTGCGTTGGAATCTTCCATTAAAACAAACTTCAGTGTATTCACAGTGACCTTATCCGCATTCCAGTAGTTTTCGTTTTTGGCAAATATAATATGAGAACCCGGTATCCATTCAATCATCTTAAAAGGACCGTTGCTCACATAGGTTTCAGGCTTTAAAGTCCACTGTTCTCCGTATGCATCAATCACTTCTTTTTTTACAGGTACCATGGAAGTATGGGTAACAAGCTTAGGGAAATATACACATGGAGCCGGCAACTCAACGACAAAGGTTTTATCATCCGGTGCAGAAACGCCAAGAGCATCAAGGTTTCCTTCTGATGCTTCTTTATATCCCTTTACATTGCCAAGCATGTCTACCGCATAGGGAGCAGCCGTATCCGGATCAGCAAGCCGCTTCCATGCATAGACAAAATCATGGGCAGTTAACGGTGCCCCGTCGCTCCATTTTAAACCGTCACGAAGATGGAACGTATAGGTACAGCCATCATCAGATACATCATAGGATTCAGCCTGGCCTCCTGTGATCTTATTTTCCTGATCAACGATTAACAATGTTTCAAATGCTTCCATGATCATATTTCCGGCATCAGCAGTGCTGTTTAATGACGGGTCAATGGTCTCCGGATCCGGTCCAATCTGTACGGCCAGATTAAGACCGGCGGAAGTTCCTTCCGCCTGCGCAGCTTCTTCCCCGCCAGCTGCCGCTTCCGTCATGGAATCAGCGGCACCTTTCGTCTCTGAAGCGTTGCTGTTGCAAGCCGCAAGAATCATACCGGAAGAAATGGCAGCAATTAATACAAAAGACAATTTTTTCATTGCTATTCCTCCTGTTCATAGGTTCAATGACCTATTTATTATTTACTATACTAATATACCTTTATATTCTGGAATATGAAAAAACAGCAACAAAATATCATCTCTTTGCAGATATCATTCATATTATGAATATGTTTCAGAACAAAAAAAAGATGCCGCAAATGAACCCACGTTCATTTTGCAGCATCTCTTTTGCTCTCTTATTAATCCATGGCAGCATACTGGAAGAACCAGTAGCCATACGGGGAATGCCATGTTCCCTTTAACTTGGGATCCTGTAACCAGAAGTCATTGTAATAAGCAACCGGTGCAATTGCAGCATCCTCCAGAATCAGATTTTCCACCTCATGCAGTTTGGAATAATGCTCTGCCAAATCAGCGGTGGAGTTGGCTTCATTGATCAGTTTGTCAACTTCAGCATTGCTGTATTTGGCATTATTATTCCCGCTGGTGGACATCATCAGATTCAGCATGTTGGATGGATCATCGTAATCATATACCCAGCCATCACGGGCAACCTGATAATCACCGGCGCGGCGTGTAGGCGTGAATACGCCCCATTCAACTACCTTAATATCCATATTGATTCCCAAGGTTTCCTTCCAGCAGCTCTGCAGATACTCTGCCACCGCTTTATGATAACCGGCATCATTGGTCATATATTCGATGGTCGGGAATCCCTGCCCATCCGGAAAACCTGCTTTCGCAAGAAGTTCTTTTGCTTCGGCGACATCAGCGTCATGATTTGCGATGTCAAAATAATCACCGCCATTGTTCTTTTTTGTCACTTCTTCAAAGAAGGAGCCCTCTTCCGCATCTGAAATACCAGGTCCCACAAAGTTCGTTGCAGGAGTGTAGGTTCCCTGCATAACCGTGTTGGCGACATAATCGCGGTCAATGGCAAGGCTCAGGGCTTTGCGCACATCCGGATTATTAAATGGTTCTTTCTGATTCTGGAAATCAATATAATAAGTGCCCATGATAGGCTCTACATGAAAGTCTTCCTTCTCCCTGAGGCTTGGAATCTCTTCTGTCGGCGGCTCCTTGATCATAGAAACTTCACCGGCCTGATATGCAGTATAATAAGCATTGGGATCTTCCATCAGAACGAATTTCAGTGTATTCAAAGTAACTTTATCCGCATCCCAGTAGTTTTCATTCTTTGCGAATGTTATATGGGAACCCGGTACCCATTCGATCATCTTTAACGGACCGTTGGAAACATAAGTTTCAGGCGTTAAGGTCCACTGATCTCCATTTGCTTCAATGGTGGACTGCTGTACGGGAACCATAGTTGCATGAGTAAGCAGCTTTGCAAAATAAACACATGGCACGGATAATTCTACCACAAGGGTTTTGTCATCAGGAGCGGAAACGGCAAGCGCATCAATATTTCCTGCGGCCGCTTCTTCATAGCCCTTTACATATCCCAGCATGTCCGCTCCATAGGGAGCTGCGGTGTTCGGGTCTGCCAGCCTCTTCCAGGAATACACAAAATCACCTGCAGTTAAAGGAGATCCGTCACTCCATTTCAGTCCGTCGCGAAGACGGAAGGTATAAGTAAGTCCATCCTCGGATACATCATAGGTTTCCGCCTGACCGGGTACGATCTTGTTGTCAGCATCCACGATCATCAGAGTCTCAAATGCATGAACAATCATATTGGCACCGTCAACCGCACTATTTAAAGCGGGATCGATGGTCTCCGGATCCGGGCCGATACGAACAGCCAGATCAAGTCCGCCTGAAGTTCCTTCCGCCGGAGCAGCTGTTTCTCCGTTTGCTGCTGCGGTCGTATCAGCACCTGCGGATGGGTTGGCTGATTTGCTGCCGCCGCAAGCGGTAAGAATCATGCCAGCCGCCATAACAGCTGCCAATACAAGTGACATTTTTTTCATAGATATTCCTCCTGTAAGAATTATTTTCTATCGGCGCAGCAACACTTCTGTCGACTACTGCGCCAATTCATTATTTTAGCATAACACAAAAGCAGTAAAATAGCAACGGGATTTTAGATCACCTTATCCAGATGATGACATGCCGCATAGTGGCCGGAAGACACTTCCCTCCACTCCGGTTCCTGCTCTGCACAAAGCTCATCCGCATAGGGGCAGCGCGTCCGGAAACGACAGCCGGAAGGCGGATTTACAGGGCTTGGAACATCTCCTTCCAGCACGATCCTTTTCGATTTGCGGCTGGTCTCCGGGTCCGCGATGGGAATGGCGGAAATGAGGCTTCTGGTATAGGGATGGACGCTGTGGAAGGTCAGCTCATAGCTGTCGGCAAGCTCCACCAGTTTCCCCAGATACATGACCCCGATCCGGTTGGAAATGTGTTTCACAATAGAAAGATCATGGGCAATGAACAAGTAGGTGAGCCCCAGCTCTTCCTGAAGCTGCTCAAACATATTGACCACCTGTGCCTGTATGGAAACATCCAGGGCCGATACCGGCTCATCGCAGACGATGAACCGGGGATCTACGGCAAGGGCGCGGGCAATGCCCACACGCTGGCGCTGTCCGCCGGAAAATTCGTGGGGATAGCGGTTTGCATGCTCCGAGTTCAAGCCTACCGTGGACAGGACGGAAATGATCCTTTCCTGTCTTTCCTTTTTGTTCGCAGCCAGATGATGGATGTCAATGGCCTCCCCCACAATATCTCCCACAGTCATTCTGGGATCCAGGCTGGCATAGGGGTCCTGAAACACGATCTGCATTTTCTGGCGGTAAGGGAGCATATTGGCTCTGGTAATATCTTCTCCGTCAAAGAAAATCTTTCCTGCCGTGGGCTCATAAAGGCGGAGCAGCGTACGGCCAGTGGTCGTCTTGCCGCAGCCGGACTCTCCCACAAGGCCAAGGGTCTCCCCCTTCTTTATTCCGAAAGAAACGTTATCGACTGCTTTTACGACCTTTTTCTCAAACAATTTGCCTCCGGCAACAGGGAAATACTGCTGTAAATTCTTCACTTCCACAAGATATTTATCTTCCATCATGCATCTCCCTTCTGCGTCTGTCCTTTATCAAGCGGATATCCGTAACCCGTTTCCGCTGCTTGCTCATGAGCGGAGGACACTGCGCTGCGTTCAAATTCCTGTTTCTGAAGCAGCCAGCAGGCACTGTAATGTATATCGGATATATCGGTGTATGGAGGCATTTCCCGCAGGCATATTTTCATACAGGCCCTGCATCTGGGCGCAAAGGGACAGCCTGCCGGCGGATTGAGCATGTCAACCGGGCTTCCTTCAATGGGAATCAGCTTATTGTGCTCCTTTTCATTAAGCTTTGGAATGCTGCGGATGAGTCCCTTGGTATATTCATGGCTGGGATTGTAAAAAATATCATCCGTATCGCCGTATTCCACCACTTTCCCCGCATACATCACCGCAATGCGGTCACACATGTTGGCAACCACACCCAGGTCATGGGTGATCATCACAATTGCCATGCCCAGCTTTTCTTTTAAGTCCATCATCAGCTCCAGGATCTGCGCCTGAATGGTCACATCCAGAGCGGTTGTGGGCTCATCCGCAATGAGAAGCTTAGGTTCACAGGCAAGAGCTATGGCGATCATGACACGCTGGCGCATGCCGCCGGACAGCTCATGGGGATACTGTCTTAACCGCTTTTCCGGCTCATTGATGCCGACCAGGGTGAGCAGCTCCCTGGCTCTTTCGTTGGCCTGCTGCTTACTTTTTTTCGTATGAAGCATGATCACTTCACAGATCTGGTTTCCGATGGTATAAACCGGATTTAAGCTGGTCATGGGATCCTGAAAAATAATGGAGATCTCATTCCCGCGGATCTTTCTCATTTCTTTCTCTGTCATTTTCTCGATCTGGTGTCCGTTAAACCGAAGGGAACCTCCGATCAAGCGTCCGGGATAAGCGGTAAGGCCCATAAGGCTGTAGGCGGTAACGGACTTTCCCGATCCTGATTCGCCGACGATTCCTAAAACCTCTCCTTCCCCGAGATGAAGGGACACATCATTTAAAGCCTTAACTTCCCCTGCCGGAGTAAAGAAAGAAAGACGTTCATTTTCAATATTAACCAGGTATTCACTCATGGAATCTCTCCTCCTTTAATCTTTCAGTTTCGGGTCAAATGCATCGCGAAGGCCATCGCCCAACAGGTTGAAGCTTAAAATGATGACGGAAATGGCAAGGGCAGGCGCGAATAAACGGTGAGGATAACTCTGCATGCCGTTCAAGGCAGCGCTTGCAAGGCTTCCCAGGGAAGGCATGGGCGCAGCTACGCCAAGGCCTAAGAAGCTTAAAAAGCTTTCCGTAAAAATAGAGGACGGGATCTGCAGCGTGGTCGTAACAATCAGAGTACCGATACAGTTTGTAAGCAGGTGCTTTTTGATGATATGACCGCTGGAAGCTCCGAGAGCCCTGGCTGCCGTCACATACTCCTGCTCCTTTAAGATCAGGATCTGGCTTCGCACGATGCGCGCCATGCCTACCCAGTACAGCAGGGCGAATACCACGAAAATACTGATTAAGTTCACGCCGATGACCTGGATCCACTGGAATCCCGGTTTCTGGGCCAGGGCCTTTAAGGGCTGGTCAAAGGCAACGGACAGAAGAACAATGATCAGAATATCGGGGACCGTATATATCATATCCACAATTCGCATCATGACCATATCCACCCAGCCGCCGAAAAACCCGGCTACGGAACCGTAAAGGGAGCCGATCAGCAGGATGATGCAGGAAGCGACCAGACCAACGGTCAGGGAAACCCGGCTTCCCATCATTACACGGACCGCATAATCTCTTCCCAGGTTGTCCGTCCCCAGAATATGAGGGAACACGCTCTCCCCCGCCTGGGCGGCGGCCAGCTCCGTTTCAGAGTACTGCATGGGAGCGAGGTTCTCGCTTCCGCGGATCTGCTGCTCATATCTGTATGGATAAAATTGAGGCACAATAAATGACAGGATAAATACAACAACGATCACAACAAGGCTCACCATGGCGATCTTGTTCTTTTTTAAACGTCTGATCCCATCCTTCCAGAATCCGACGCTTTTCCGCATGACTGTGAGGCTTTCTTTTTCCGCATCGCTTGCCGGGAGAAAGTCTTCCATATGAAGCTGCAATGATATTTTATTCTTTGGCATCCTCTTTCTCCTTTCTCTTACTTCAGATTGATACGCGGGTCAATGAATTTATAAGCAACGTCGACCAGCACATTCATGATAACCATTAAAGTAGCAAGAAAAATTGTGGTGCCCATGATAAGAGGATAATCACGTCCTGTGATCGAACCGATGAACTCGGAACCCAGGCCAGGAATCGTAAATATCTTTTCAACGATAAAACTTCCTGTTACAGTGTAGGCCAAAAGCGGGCCCAAGTATGTAACAACCGGAAGAACGGCGTTACGGAGAGCATGCTTGAAGATACTGACCATCTGGGAAAGTCCCTTGGCCCGTGCGGTTCTCATATAATCCTGTCCCATGACATCCAGCATGGAGGAACGCATCAGGCGCGCAATATAAGAGGAAGGGTAAAGGGCGAGGGCCATCACAGGCATGATATAATTCTTCCAGGATGCCAGTCCATAGGTGGGCAGAAGTCCCAGTTTTAAGCTGAGGATATACATCAGTATGGTACAGACCACAAAGCTTGGCACCGCAATTCCACATGTACTGAAAACAATAATGATATTATCAACCGGTGTGCCGCGCTTAAATGCCGCAATACTGCCTAAGGGAACTCCCACGATCACCGCAGTGAGAATGGCAATGCCGCCAATTTTTGCAGATACCGGAAATTTGGCCGCGATTATCATGTTCACGGTGCGTCCGCGCTGCTTGACACTCAGCCCCAGATTGCCGTGAAGCAAATCATTCATATAGGTTGCATACTGATCTCCCAGCGGCTTGTCCAGGCCGTATTTTTCATTAAGGGCTGCCTGAGCCTGAGGGCTGATGGCTTTTTCCGACATGAAGGGGCCGCCCGGCACCATATTCATGACAAAGAAAGTAATCGTTGCAACAGCAAAGATGGTCACAATCGCCATAGCGATGCGCTTTAAAATATATTTAACCACTCTCGTCAACTCCTTTGGTATAGTGATGTCCGTCCAATATGGAAACATTTGTCAATGGTAAACGGACACTGTCTGAATAGAAAAATCCCATGGATACCCATGGGATTCCCCCCAGAATCCTGTTACAAGATCACTGCATCTGTTTTGCAACTTCTTCTGCGAAATTATCTTCCTTTTTCTCAAGACCTTCGCCGGTCTCAAAACGGACGAATTTCTTCACATCTACCTTGCCGCCGACTTCTTTGGAAACCTGCTCCAAATACTTGCCAACCGTTAAATCGCCATCCTTTACATACGCCTGATCCACCAGACAGAATTCCTTTAACTCTTTATTTAAACGGCCGACGATCATCTTCTCCAGAATGTTGTCCGGCTTGTCCGGATTTTCGTTCTTCGCCTGAACCTTTAAAATTTCAGTTTCATGATCAATGAATTCCTGTGGGATTTCATCTCTCTTCACATACTTGGGCGTTAACGCTGCGATCTGCATGGCAATATTCTTCAGCGCCTCTTTCACTTCATCGTTTACCACTTCCGCGCTGGCTTCAACCAGAACGCCGATTCTTCCGCCGCCATGGATATAATCGATCACAACGCCGTCGGTCACGATCTTTTCAAACCTTCTGATGTTCATGTTCTCACCGATCACTGCGATCTGGCTGGATAAAACCTGAGCGACCGTCAGGGAAGTATCCTTTGCCCATGGCTCCTCAAGAAATGCTTCCAGATCATCGGATCCGGTTGCAAGGGCCTGAGCCGCAACATCCGCTACATAACCCTGGAACTGTGCGTTCTTCGCAACGAAATCCGTTTCACTGTTAACCTCTACAATGGCTGCGGATTTTCCGTCCCCGCTCACAACGGTGGCTACAAGTCCCTCCGCAGCGATTCTGCCTGCCTTCTTGGAAGCTGCCGCAAGTCCTTTTTCTCTTAAGAACTCCACCGCCTTGTCCATATCACCTTCTGTTGCCGCAAGAGCTTTCTTGCAGTCCATCATTCCCGCACCGGTTATCTCTCTTAATTCTTTTACCATTCCAGCTGTAACTGCTGCCATATGATTTCCCTCCATCTGTTCTATTCGTCATTGATATTCCTGCAAGTCATGATACTCACAGGAATCTTTTTCCAAAAAAAATGCCCCGACCCGCTTCTCAAAGCAGGTCGAAGCATTCAATCGCCTGAATTATTAAGCCTCTGCAGTCTCTTCTGTTTCCTGAGCTGCTTCTGCTTCCTCAGCTACTGCCTCGCCCTGGTTTGCTTCGATTACTGCGTCCGCCATCTTGGACACGATCAGCTTAACGGCTCTTATCGCGTCATCATTACCCGGAATCACAAAATCAAGTTCTTCAGGATCACAGTTCGTATCAGCGATACCGATCAACGGAATCCCCAGTGTATGGGCTTCCTGAACGCAGATTCTTTCTTTCTTGGGATCTACAACAAAAATTGCATCCGGAATCTTCTTCATTTCCTTGATTCCGCCTAAGTTCTTCTCTAACTTCTCCCACTCTTTTCTAAGAGCGATAACTTCCTTTTTCGGAAGAACATCAAAGGTTCCGTCCTGGGACATCGTCTCGATCTGCTTTAATCTTGCGACTCTGGACTGGATGGTCTTAAAGTTGGTAAGCATGCCGCCAAGCCATCTCTCATTGACAAAAAACATACCGCAGCGCTCTGCCTCGGATTTGATGGCATCCTGAGCCTGCTTTTTGGTACCTACGAAAAGGATCTTGCCGCCTTCCGCAGCGATGTCGGAAACTGCCTTATAAGCCTCGTCTACTTTTACAACAGACTTCTGTAAGTCTATGATGTAGATGCCGTTTCTCTCTGTGTAAATGTACGGAGCCATCTTAGGGTTCCATCTTCTTGTCTGGTGACCGAAGTGCACGCCAGCTTCCAAAAGCTGCTTCATTGAAATTACGCTCATTCTAATTCCTCCATTTGGTTTTTCTTCCGTCTGCTTCTCATGCTTCCCGGGAGACCGGTGACCGGCACCTTCCTCAGAAATCCGCAGACGTGTTTTTTAATAAGCTTAGCCAGTATATCATATCTTTCTATACGATGCAAGTAATTTTTGTATTTTTTGTACAATTCAACGGACCAATTCCTTATTTCAACGAAAAAGGAGCAGTTATTCCAGCTGCTCCCTTGCAATCATATGGATCTTATATATCCTTGATCTCCCTGCGCTCCTGCAGGTTCTTGCCGTTTCCCGCCTTTATGGCCTTCAGTTCATCAAAGACCACATCGTTTAAAACCTTGATATAGGTACCTTTCATTCCGGAAGACCTGGATTCGATCACTCCGGCGCTTTCGAATTTCCGGAGGGCATTAACGATGACGGAACGGGTGATCCCGACACGGTCGGCAATTTTACTCGCCACCAGGATTCCCTCATTGCCATCCAGCTCCTCAAAAATATGGGTAATCGCTTCCAGTTCAGAAAAGGATAAGGTGCTGATGGCTGATTTCACGATCTGTACCTTCCTGGTCTCTTCCGCGTTCTCCTCATTGACAGAACGCATCATCTCAAGCCCTACCACTGTGGTCCCGTATTCACTTAATATAATATCATCAATATCATACTGGGAATCCGATTTGTAAATGAACAGCGTTCCCAACCGCTCTCCAGCAATATCGATAGGCGTAATGATCGCCTGGTATTTTTTGATATTGTCACCGGTGAAGCCCAGCGTTTCCAGATTAACATTTTCTTTTGTTGACAAAATGCTGAGCAGACGCTCATTCAGCATGGTATCAACATAACCGCCGACCTGATCCGCGATCAGTTCCTGAATCTCATCGATGTCCGGCGTAATGCCTACGCCCAGCACCTTCCCCTTCTTGCTGATCACAAGAATATTGGAGTTCAGGATCTCGGTCAGCACTTCACAGATGTCGTTGAATACAACCTTATGCGAATTATTGTTATGCAATAATTTGTTAATTTTTCTAGTTTTGTCCAACAACTGTACGCTCATCGCCGAAAACCTCCTTAAGAATTTATGCGAAAATCAAAAATACTCCTCTAATAATTAAATATTAACACTATTATTCTCAAATAACAATAGTTTTTTGAAGATTTTCGATTTTCTTAATTATTATCCTATTTTCCTATTTATCAATGCTGTGGCCGCACTGTTCATTGGAACACAGCAGCTTGTTTCCCTTCTCAACCATATAGGATCCGCACTTCGGACATTTTTGTGTGGAAGGCTTCTGCCAGGACATAAAATCACAATCCGGGTTCGCCTCGCAGCCATAATACAATCTGCCTTTTTTTGTTTTCTTTATCACAACATCTTTTCCGCATTTCGGACAGGGAACACCGATCTTTTCCAGATATGGCTTTGTGTTCTTGCATTCCGGGAATCCCGGGCAGGCAAGGAATTTACCGTGAGGGCCATATTTAATGACCATGTTGCGGCCGCAGAGCTCGCAGATTTCATCGGTCACCTCATCGGCAATGGTAACGGATTCCAGTTCCACAAGAGCTTTATCCACCGCGGCCTTTAAATCGGGATAGAAGTTTTTCACAACCGTCTTCCACTGGACCGAGCCGTCTCCCACCTTGTCAAGCAGGTATTCTAAATTAGCGGTAAAAGTAATATCCACAATGCTGGGGAAGCTTTGCTTCATCATGCTGTTTACGACTTCTCCCAGCTCCGTAACATAAAGATTTTTATTTTCCTTCGCCACATACCGTCTGGCTATAATGGTGGTAATGGTGGGCGCATAAGTACTGGGGCGTCCAATGCCCTGTTCTTCCATCGCTTTAACCAGGGAAGCCTCCGTAAAATGGGCGGGCGGCTGGGTAAAATGCTGGCTGTTTTCCAGTTTATCCAGCTTAAGGGCGCTACCCTTTTCTAAATTTCCCAGAAGAATGTTTGCATCTTCCTTTTCGTCTTCCTGCACATACACGGACATAAAGCCGTCAAAGGAAAGCTTGGAGGCGGAAAGTGTAAACACATAATTCCCGGCTCCCACCTTTACGGAAGTGGTTTCATAAACGGCCGGTTCCATCCTGCTGGCTGCAAAACGTTTCCAGATCAGCTGGTAGAGGCGGAATAAATCCCGCTGCAGGGATTCCTTTACCATGACCGGGGTAAGGGCTATATCCGTGGGACGTATTGCCTCGTGAGCGTCCTGAATCTTCACGTTGCTCTTCTTGGTCTGTTCGCCTTTGGCCACATAACGGCTGCCGTAATGCTTCTCTATATATTCTCTGGCCGCCGTATCCGCTTCCTCTGCGATCCTGGTGGAATCCGTACGAAGATAAGTGATGAGACCCACAGTTCCCTGCCCCGCGATCTCAACGCCTTCATAAAGCTGCTGAGCCAGACGCATGGTCTTCTGTGTGGAAAAATTGAGGACCTTGGAAGCTTCCTGCTGAAGTGTGCTCGTGGTAAATGGGATGGGCGCCTTTTTTACCCGTTCTCCGTTCTTGATCTCAGTCACCTCATAGGATTGATTTTTCAGGCCTTCCAGAATCCGGTCCAGCTCCTCCTTGGTGTGGATGGCGATTTTTCCGTTTTTATTACCATAAAACTTTGCTGTCAGGGGCTTTTTGCTTCC
Source organism: Lachnospiraceae bacterium 54-53 (assembly GCA_041223105.1). Classification (GTDB taxonomy): domain Bacteria; phylum Bacillota; class Clostridia; order Lachnospirales; family Lachnospiraceae; genus Lacrimispora. The sequence goes on along the minus strand of JBCLPO010000001.1, from coordinate 163,492 downwards.
TGACTGTTTCAGCACCGCTTCCAGGTTCCAGTATTCCTCAGGAATAAAAGCGTTGATCTCCTCTTCCCTGTCACAGATCAGGCGCAGCGCCACAGACTGGACACGGCCGGCACTCAGCCCCCTTTTCACCTTTGCCCAGAGCAAAGGACTTATCATATAACCCACCATGCGGTCCAGAACTCTTCTGGCCTGCTGGGCATCCACCAGATTCATGTCGATGATCCTTGGTGTTTTCAAGGATGTTTTCACGGCATTCTTTGTGATCTCATTGAAGCTGATGCGGTATACCTGCTTATCCTTCAGTTCATCCAGCTTCAAAGCCTTCATCAGGTGCCAGGAAATCGCTTCCCCCTCGCGGTCAGGGTCCGTTGCAAGGTAAACCTTATCCGCCTTCTTCACTTCTTTTCTGAGCTTGGCCAGTATATCGCCCTTTCCTCTGATGGTTATATATTTAGGATCAAAATCATGGTCCACATCAATTCCCATCTGGCTCTTAGGAAGATCTCTCACATGCCCGTTAGAGGCATCCACTTCGAAATTCGCTCCAAGGAACTTCTTTATCGTCTTTACCTTTGCCGGTGACTCTACAATTACTAAACAGTTCGCCATACCAAACTCCTCGCCTATAGTTTCTTTCCATAATATTGATGGGATGTCTGTACAATGCGGCCCTTGATTTCCAGTTCCAGCAGGGTGCTCATACAATCGCTGACAGACAATCCGCTTAAAGATATAATCTCTTCCAAATTCTTAGGTTGTAAATCTAGGCAACTATACACCATTTTTTCTTTTTTGGCAAGCCCGTTCTTATTTTTTTCATGAACTCTTAATATTTTACCGTTCTGTAACCGGAAATATTCCAATACATCATCCGGGCTCAGCAAAACACCTGCGCCCTCCCGGATCAACCGGTTGCAGCCTACGCTCAGAGGATCATTCACCCTTCCCGGAAGGGCAAAAATTTCCTTTCCCTGTTCAAGTCCCAAGCTGGCCGTAATCAGGGAGCCGCTTTTCTCCCTGGCCTCCATCACTAAAATCACATCGGAAAGTCCGCTGATGATCCGGTTTCTCATGGGAAAGTTGCATGGCCTGGGAGGCTCATCCGGCATGAACTCCGTAAGTATCCCTCCGCATTGGGTCAGCCGTTCATACAGACCATAATTTTCCCTTGGATAACAGATGTTGATCCCGCATCCCAGCACTCCATACGTGTCCCCTCCTGCCTCAAGGGCCCCTCTATGCCCCGCCCCGTCTATTCCCCAGGCCAGACCGCTGATGATCTGTACTCCGGCTCCCGACAATTCCCCCGCCATAGAGGAAGCCATCTGCTTTCCGTAATTCGTGCAGTTCCTTGCCCCGATCACGGCGGCCGCAGGCCGTCCGTCATCCGGCAGCTTCCCTCTGTAAAAAATCCCCATTGGGTAACCATAAATGGAAAGAAGACGTTTGGGATATTCCTCATCATGGGGAGTGACAAAACGGATCCCTTTGTTTCCCAGTCCATCCAGCTCTTTTCTGTAAGCATTCAGCTTCTGTTTGTATCCATCAAAAACAGAGACCTCCGACTGCTTTATAAGACCGGAATCCGCCAGTTCTTTTCCTTCTATATTATGTATTCCTTTATAGCTGCCCATGCGGTCATGGAGTCTTTTTATTCTCACGGCTCCCAGGACCGGGATATGGCAGAGCCAGTACAAATACTCCCGTTCTTCATGATTGTCCATAGATTCCTCCCCAGTATTTCCCTTCCGGACTTCGAAAGCCCACCGCCTCCGCCAAATGGCTTTTCGTTATCTTTTTTGCGCCTTCCAGATCCGCAATTGTCCTGGATACCTTCAGGATCTTCTCATAGCCTCTTGCGCTGAGCCCCAGGCTGTCGTAAACTTTCTTTAAAAACTCCCTTTCTCTTTTTCCCAGAGCGCAGAATTCTTCTATCTGGCCTTTATTCATGGAGCTGTTAAAATAAATTCCGCTCCCTTTAAACCGTTCTCTCTGGATCACTCTCGCCGCCTCCACCCTCTGCCGTAGGGAAGCGGAAGACTCTCCTTTTTTTCCCTGCTGTAATTCCTCATACGTCACAGCTCTGGACTCGGCGCAAATATCGATCCGGTCCAGCAGGGGCTTTGAAATCCTTCCCAGATATTTTTTCACCTGCTGTTCGGAACATCTGCATCTGGAGCGGTCCGGATAATGGCCGCAGGGGCATGGGTTCATGGCGGCAGCCATCATAAAATCTGCCGGAAACACATATGCGCCGAACATTCTGGATATGGTTATCTTCCCCTCTTCCAGAGGCTGTCTGAGTATCTCTATGGTGTTCTTTTGAAATTCGGGTAATTCATCCAGAAACAGAACGCCTCCGGATGCCAGGGAGATCTCACCTGGTTTCGGTATCCTTCCTCCCCCGGCCAGCGCCTGGGGGCTGATGGTATGATGAGGGCTGCGAAAGGGCCGTCTCGCCATCAGAGGTTCTTCCTGGGACAGAAGTCCGCACACGCTGTAAATCTTGGATATGCCAATGGTTTCCTCCGGGGACAGGGAGGGCATGATCGTCGGTATCCTTCTGGCGATCATGGTCTTGCCGGTGCCGGCCGGGCCGATATAGAGGATGTTATGCATGCCTGCCACAGCCACTTCCGTGGCCCTTCTTAAAAACAGCTGGCCTCCCACCTCCGCGAAATCAACATCATAGGTCTTTGACTCCTCCATGCACAGACACCTACCGGGGCTGACGGCTTTTTGCTTTTCGGGGGAATTGAGCTGATCCGTCAGATCCTTTAGATTTTCCACCCCGATAATTTCCATTCCTTCTATTATTAAGCCCTCCTTCACATTCTCTTTGGGAAGAAAGCATCTGCTTTTTCCGTCCTTTTTTGCAGAAGCGGTGATGGAGAGCGCTCCCCTGACAGGTTTTATTTTTCCATCCAGCCCCAGCTCTCCGGAAATCACACAATCTTTCAAAACAGAAGGTTTCACCATGCCGGAGGCTGCCAGGACGGCAATCGCAATGGGCAGATCAAAGGATGTGCCATCCTTGCGGATGTCGGCAGGAGACAAATTAATGGTGACCTTTCTTGCAGGGAGCCGGAATCCGGAGTTTTTTAAAGCTGTCCTCACCCGGTCCTGGGCCTCCTTCACTTCTGAAGACAGATAGCCGACCATGGAAAAGCCCGGAAGTCCGTCGCTGACATCCGCCTCAACCAGAATCGGCACCCCCTCCACACCGGTAATACCCACACTGTGAACTTTACTGTACAAAGCCGCTTCTCCTTTCAATATTCAGTTAATAAACGCGGAAAATCATGCAGAAACGCATCTGGAATGTTCCTGAACAGGAACCTGATTTTATGATAACTGAAAAAGCGGAAAAAGGCAAGGCTTTTCTGCCTGCCGGATTTTCCCGCTGTCCCATGATGAGAGAAATTTCACGTATCCTTTAAGCCGCCGGAAAACTCCGGCATATAAGGGCGGTATCGGAGGGGCATATGATTGCGCTGACAGACCGGATTTGTCCGCTCCTTAATGGAAATGCTCCTTCTGAAGCACTTAAAAAGCTGCTGATATTCGTCCTCCTCCGACGCCTTATGAAGCCGTTCCTCCCATTCCGATGTGACGAGATCCGCCAGAAACCACGGCCGGAAGGCCGGATGGAGAACGGCTTTCTTCCTGTTTTCATCATATAAGACCCAGTTTTCCCCTGACAGCCGGTCGGAAAAATGAGGCGCAAGAAGGACAAGCACGTCATTTTCAGGTCCGATCCTGCTGACTAAAAGACCTTTCTCCATTTCCGCAAAACGCACAAAGCCTGTAAGCAGGTGCGTTTCATTATCTATATAGCGGCACATCCGGAAAATGTCATACACCTCCTGTACCTGAAGCATATGAACAACAGAGGGACCGGTGCGAAAACCGTATATCAGAAAACGGTATATCTTATCCACCCGGTCAGGCTCCCTGCTTAAGGCCGCCTTATATACCGCCCGGAACGCTTCCTCAGAAATCTTCTTTCTGATCGCCTGCTCCACCTTCTCTGCCTGCCGGACATCTGCCGGAACTTCAATATACTGGCAGAACAGCTCCATGGTATCCTCATTCTCCATAAGACCCAGCTTTACATTGGCATGCCCCTTTCCCCCGGTCCCCGCCGCATAAATACCGCTCAGTATTCCTTCCACGCTGTTCTCACATAAGTATACCGTCTTCATCTCCACGCTCCTCCAGAACCGGCCAAAGCCGGCAGATTCATATCGTCAAACAGCGAAAGCTGCCGAAAGGTCCCTGTTGAACCGATGTCCCATACCTTTTTCTGCTCTTCTCCGACTAAGTGCCTGGAAATATAATCTTCCTCGATCTTAACCGGATACATCATCCTGCCGGAGCAGGTGATGAAATAAACAGCCCTTTTCAATACAACGCCGATCTTCTTTAATGCGTCAAAATCCAGCGGGCCGTTCCTTCTGGCCGCAATGATCCTTTTTGCGGACTTCACTCCCATACCCGGAACTCTTAAGAGGGTGTAATAATCGGCACGGTTCACTTCCACCGGAAATAATTCCAGATGGCGCAGGGCCCAGTCGCACTTAGGATCCAGCAGCACGTTAAAATTGGGACGGTCCTCCGAGAGCAGTTCACCAGCCTGGAAACCGTAAAAGCGCATCAGCCAGTCTGCCTGATAAAGCCTGTGTTCCCTCAAAAGCGGCGGTCCGCCGGGAAGAGCCGGCAGGCTGCTGTCCTGATTGACAGGGACAAAAGCGGAATAGAAAACTCTTTTTAAGTCATAGTTCCGGTAAAGAGCTTCCGCCACCATCATCATCTGGAAATCATTTTCCGGAGTGGCGCCCACGATCATCTGGGTGCTCTGGCCCGCCGGCACAAAAGACGGGGCCTTCCTGTATTCCATCAGCTCATACCGGTTCACAGCTATTTTTTTCTGGATCTGTTTCATGGGCGCGAGGATCTTGCTCCGGCTCTTGCCGGGAGCCAGCTTCTTAAGCCCGTCCGCCGTGGGCAGCTCTAAGTTGATGCTCATGCGGTCCGCAAGAAAGCCTGTTTTTTCTATCAGAACCGGATCGGCGCCGGGGATGGCCTTTACGTGGATATAGCCGTGGAAATGATACTCCTCCCGCAGCTTTTTAAGGGTCTGGTAAATCAGATCCATTGTATAATCAGCGCTGTAAAGGACCCCTGAGCTCAAAAACAGGCCCTCGATATAATTACGGCGGTAAAACTGAATGGTCAGCTGACAGACCTCCTCCGGAGTAAAGGCTGTCCGGACCACGTCATTGGAACGCCGGTTGATGCAGTATTTGCAGTCATGGATACACTGGTTTGTAAATAAGATTTTCAGCAGGGATATGCATCTTCCGTCTGCCGAAAAGCTGTGACAGATCCCGGCTGCGGCCGTATTTCCCATGGTTCCTGCCTTTCCCTTGCGGTCCACACCGCTGGAGGTACAGGCAACGTCATATTTTGCGGCGTCCGATAATATTTCAAGTTTTTCCTGGACGCTTAATTGTTCCTGAATCAGCATCTTCTCACCTCGAACATATGTTCTTTCTTTTATCATAACATAAATTTCATTTATTTTCAAGTATTTTCGAATATATGTTCGTCTCTTTGAAGCGTACTGTCTGTCATCGCCCCCAAAAGCCCGGGAAATCCGCCCCTGCTTTCCTTTTCCTTCAAAAAAAGACAGCAGAAAAAGGCGGCAGCCAATATAACCGCCGTCCCGTTCTGCTGTTTTCTGTCTTTCGGACCCGACCGCCTCTCCGGGCCCTTTCATGGCTTTTTTATTCCGTGTAACCTTCCGGATTGTTTTTCTGCCACTTCCATGAATCACGGCACATGTCTTTTATATCCCGTTTCGCTTTCCAGCCAAGCTCCTGCTCCGCTTTTAAAGGATCCGCATAGCACCGGGGAATATCTCCGGGCCTTCTCTCCATCATGGTATAAGGGATCTTTAAGCCATTGGCCTCTTCAAAGGCATGAATGACATCAAGGACACTGTAGCCCGTACCTGTTCCAAGGTTATAGATCCGGACACCGCCGTCATTTCCGGCCATTTTTCTTAAGGCTTTCACATGGCCGTCCGCTAAGTCCACCACATGAATGTAGTCGCGGATGCAGGTTCCATCGGGAGTATCATAATCACTGCCGAATACTCCAAGGCGTTCCAGCTTTCCTACTGCCACCTGAGTGATGTAAGGCAGCAGATTATTGGGGATTCCCTTGGGATTCTCACCGATCCGGCCGGACTCATGGGCCCCGATGGGATTGAAATAGCGCAGAAGCATGACCTTCCACTCCGGATCAGCCGTATGCAGATCCGTAAGAATCTGTTCCAGCATCCCCTTGGTCCGTCCATAGGGGTTGGTGATTTCACCCTTGGGGCATTCCTCCGTGATCGGAACAAACGCAGGATCCCCATAAACCGTTGCAGAAGAACTGAATACAATGCTCTTCACTCCGTGGCCTCTCATGACGTCACAAAGCACCAGAGTTCCCGTAATATTGTTATGGTAATATTCAAGCGGTTTGCCCACGGACTCTCCGACCGCCTTCAGGCCTGCAAAATGGATCACCGCATCAATGATTTCCTCATCAAAAATCTGCTCCATCGCGTCCCGGTCCCGAAGATCCGCCTCATAAAAGGTCAGCTTCTTCCCCGTGATCTCCATCACCCGTTCCATAGATTCTCTGCTGGAATTGCAAAGATTGTCAACAACCACCACCTCAAAACCTGCATTCAACAATTCCACACAGGTGTGGCTTCCAATGTAGCCAGCGCCTCCTGTAACTAAAATCGCCATTTTATTATCCTCCTTCTCAAATGACTAAGACTATTATAAACATTGAATAAAAAAATAACAATGCAGATTTTTTTAAAAAAAATATAATATTTTAACGAAAGGGGCGCTTTCCCCAATAAAACGGCCGTCAAATGCTTCCTCAAAACTCAGAAACAGGATCATTTTGCCTGAAATCCTTAATTTACGGTGAAAAACAACCGATATACGAGTAGTAATGCAGGACAGCAGTCTGCCCATATCCTGCGTCAATAAATATATAAGGATGATCACTATGCCAAAGTCTAAAAAGCCATCAGATACCAATACCCCCAAGGAGCAGCACAAAAGCAGGAATACAAAAGCTTTCTCCAAAAGAAACATAAGGACCAAAATCCCCAAAATAAATATAAAAATAGAGATTCCAATTCTGAAAAACAAGCGTTTTTTCCTATTGCTGACCGCCATTCTGCTGATCGCTGTCACCGGCACAGTTTCAGCCCTCCGTTTGATTCTGCCGCAAAAAGACACCGGGGCTGAAAAAAGCACCTTTGTGCCTGCCCGTTATTTTTCAGAAGAAGAAGGGATCTCCTCTGTAACGGCAGTGGTTGGAGACCGTGAATTTCAAAGCCTGACCGCCGATACCGGGGAAGAGGCTGAGAGCCTGGAAGAAATATATGAATATCTTCATATTAAAGATGTATCTTCTGATTTGAAAATTTACCGGGATTATCTGGAGGAAGAAAAGGATTTCATTGATGTGACGGGTAAAAGGCAGCCGTCCTCCCAATCTCAGACAGAGGGATCAGAGGCGGACAGCCCAGGGATTTATCGACTTGCCGGCCCCTCCAAAGATCCCGGTTCATTTCTTTCCATTACCCTGAAGCAGGATTCCGACAGCTATACCGTAACCGCAGTCAGAGAAAATCAGCCCTGGAATGCTTACTTTAAGGAGCTCTGGACCCAGCAGAAAAAGGAGCTGGAAAGTTCCGAAAAAAATCCGGCTCCTGTTACCACTCTGGAGCAGGCGGAAAATACGGTCCGGGCTCAGGGCAGGGAAAGACTGGGGCTGCCGGAGGCCGCCGAATCTTATGAATACATTGCGGCACCGGGGCTGTCTAATATAGAAGAAAAAAATTATTACAGCGTAAGAACTTATAAACGCCAGCCGGATGAAACGCTGATTTACGTTGCAACCTATCTCTTCGACCACAATTCCGGCGATGTGGCCTTTCGGTATGACGAAGTGACGAGAGATACCACCCCCCTTGACTGACACGGGAAACAGACGAAGCCTGCAGCCGGCTCCGTCTGTTTTTTCATTCACGTCTATCCTTTCACACTGCCTGCGGTCACCCCGCTGATGATGAACTTCGACAGGCATAAATATATGACAGCTACCGGAATGATTGCAATGGTTATCAGCATGTAAACCTGACCCATATCAAATTTCAGGAAATCGGCGCTCCGAAGCTGGGCGATTAAAATCGGCAGCGTCTTTTTTGCATTGGATTTTAAGACCAGTGAAGGCACAAAATAATTATTCCAGGAAGCCACAAAGGAAAAAATGCCCTGTACTGCCAGTGCGGGCTTTACAATAGGGATCACGATGAAATTAAAGGTGTAAAATTCATTGGAGCCGTCAATTCTCGCCGATTCCACGATTTCCAGAGGAAGATTGCTTTCAAAATAGGAAATCATGAAATAAAATACCACCGGCGCCGCCATGGAAGGGATGATCAGAGGAACAAAACTGTCCATAAGCCCCATTTTGCCGATCAGCCTTAAAAAGCCCAGAGTCGTCACCTGGTTTGGAATCATCATGATCAGAATGATGAACAGGTACACAAGCCTTCGCAGCCGGAATTCATACGCGTGGATGGCGTATGCAGTCAGAGCCGAAACATAAACCGCCAGCGCGGCAGAGCTGCCTGCGATCAGAAGGCTGTTGACGATTCCCTGAATGACCGGAAGGTTCTTATTATGAAGCACGTTATATAAATTTGTGCCAAAAGAACTGCCCGGCAGGAAAGAAAATCCCTTTGATATTTCAGGATGGGATCTGGTGGCATTTATGACCAGGCAATAAAAGAAGAAAACACATAAAAATGCCAGAAGGGACAAAACCACATAAGCAACCGCTTTTTTAAGATTCAGCTTCCCCATCACCGGTGTCCCCCTTTCTTTTTCCCCGCGCCGGTGAGCACAAAAAATACCACCAGGCTTAAGGCTGCCGTAATGACAAACAGGATCACGGACAAGGCGCCTGCCATACCGTAATTCTTGCTGTAAAGATGGTTGTTCAGAAACATGATCAATGTGGTGCTGGTCCTGTCCGGAGTCCCTTTTGCATTTGTCAGCACCTGGGGAACATCGAACATCTGCAGTCCCCCGATCAGGGAGGTGATGAGCACATAGATGAATATGGGCTTAATGGTGGGCATGGTTATCTTTGTAAAAATCTGCAGAGACTTCGCCCCGTCAATGGAAGCGGCTTCAAACAGGGAAACATCCACCCCCAGAATAGCCGCCAGGAGAAGAATGGTCGTATTTCCAAACCACATCATGAAATTCATCAGCCCGATCAGCCCTCTGGTCCCCCACACCGTAGTAAGAAAACGGATGGGACTGTCCGCCAGCCCCAGGTTCATCAGCAGGTGATTCATTGGCCCCTCATCGGAAAACAGTGCAAAAATCAACATGGCAAACGAAGCCGCCATAATGACATTGGGCAGATAAATAATGGTCTTAAAAAAACTGCTGCCTTTTAATTTCATCCTGAAATCAGCGAACCAGACCGCCAGAATCAGAGAAATGAGAATCTGGGGAATAAAACCGATGATCCACAGAATCATGGTATTGCCCAGATATTTAAGCAGATCGCTCCGGAAAATGGACACGTAATTCTGGACCCCCACAAAATGAGGGCCGATCTGTTTCAATCCGGAACGGTAATTTTCAAACAGGCTGTTATAAAACGTATTAACCAGGGGGATAAAGGAGAATATAAAATAGGTGGCAAAAAACGGTATCAGAAATATATATCCCCACTTCGCATAGCTGATCTTTTTCCCGGTCCCTGCCTTTTTTTCTTTTACCATGGTAAAACCTCCTGATTCCATGCAGGACGGGAGAATCCCCGCCCCGCACTTTCAAAACTATTCTGTTTTTAATTCCGGATATTTTTCCTTGATTGCCGTGTAAAAGTTCTTGACCGCCGTGTCTTTGTCAACGGTTCCGTTAAAGTAATCATGCATGGCCGTCTGGAATTCTTCATTGAGTCCCTGGTCATAAGGAGATATCTTGCTCATATCGATTTTATCTGCCGCATCACAGAACATCTGAAGAGGATTCTGTCCCCCAAGGAATTCCGACTTGTAACCGCTCTTTGCCATCTCTTCCATGACCGCTTTGTTATTGGCAAAATCATTCTTTTCTTCCACGATCTTTTTCATTGTTGCGTCATCACAGCAAATGGTTCTCATAATATCCGCCACGATATCCGGGTTGTCGGTTCCGTCGGCTGCGCAGAGCCAGGTTCCTCCCCAGTTATAGGACTCCGGTCCGATGGTCGCGGCCCAGTCACCGTATACGCCGTTTCCGACTTCCTGTTTTCCGCCATCCGCTTCCGCCACTGCCAGAGAATTCTTAGCCATTACGAAATCCACTCCCCACGCCGGCATGAAATAGCCGAATACCTGACCTTCCGGTCCCTGGCCGGCCGCCCATTCTGCTGCCCACAGGATGGTTTTCTGGTTGTAGCCTTTATCCGTGTAATTCTTGGTCTGCTCCACCCATTTTTCCATGTTGGGGTCAATGATCACTTTGTCACCATCCACCCATGGATTGGAAACGTTATTGGAAAAGGTACGATAGGTGTCGTCAAAGCCGGACACCATGTAATAGCCTTTTGCCTTCATTGTTTCAGCTGTCTTGTCAAAGGAATCCCAATCGCCGATCACCTTCTGGACCTCGGCCGGATCATCTGTTCCAAGAACTTCTTTTGCAATGGAGCGCCGGTAAATATAAAGTCCCGGGCAGCCCTGCCAGGATATGCCTTTCTGCAGCCCGTTGGAATCCTGGGCGATCACCTTGGTATATTCATACTGTTTGGACATATCCTCATCCGTGATCCCGATTTCCTTTAAATCAAGGGTGCTGTCGGAATTCACATATTTCAGAATATAATCGGCCTCTACCAGAAACATATCCACCTTTTCATCAGGAGCCGCGTCAGCCTGATTCAGCAAAGCTTCATCAAGGGCGTTCTGATACGCATTGTTTTCACTGGGCGTTGTCACAAAATTTACCGTATACCCGTCCGGCAGCTTTGAAGCATAATAATCTTCATATCTGTCCTTGAATTCATCATTCCAGACATAGATATTGACCACCTTCCCCTGGCTGCTTCCGGTCTCCTTTTCTGACTCAGCTTGTTTTTCCGTGCTCTCCAAAGCTTTGCTTCCGCTTTCACTCTGAGCGCTCTGAGAACCGCAGCCGGCCAGCAGGGAAACTGCCATTGCCGCGCACAACAATCCACTTGCCACTTTTTTCTTCATATTACCCTCTCCTTTTCTGATATGAAATATCATGATATATTTGCATTTCCAACCGATTCCCCCTTTAAAAGTTCACCTGCCACAATAATCCGTTCGGTAAACGTGGTTTTGGGTTTCTCGATGGTGCTTATTAATTTCTTTGCGGCCTGCATGCCAATGGCGGCCGTATCCTGGCGTATGGTGGTCAGCTTGGGGTTCAAAAGCTGTGAAACCCGGCTGCCGTCATATCCTGCAATGGAAATATCCTCCGGAACTTTTAAGTTCCTTGCCCGTATTTCATTTAATCCGCCTATGAGAGCCGTATCATCCGGATACAAAATGCAGGTAGGACGGTCTTTTCTGTCCAACAGCTCGCCGGTGCATTTCCTGGCCTGGCTGACATCCAGATAATCCGCTTCCAGCACGTAGCTGTCCGGTATCTGCAGTTCATGGCTTTCAATAAACCGGTAAAAGCTGGTGAGCCTGGATTTTGTTACGGCCGTGTTCATCTGCCCATGAATATAGGCGATCTTCCGGTGCCCGTTTTCATAAATGTACTGCATCAGGCACTGGATCCCTTTTGCGTTATCGGATAAAACCGAAGAGCAGTTTTCGTGGATATGGTCGACGGTAACCACCGGTATATCGCCTCCCATAAGCTCTGTCACCTCCGGATTGTCAAAATTCACGCAGGCAATCACCACTCCATCCACATTTCTGTATTTGCAGTGATCGTAATAAGTAACCTTTTTCTTTCCTATCTGGCCGTTGATAAAGGTGATGTCATATCCCTGCTTCTCCGCTTCCACCTTAAACCCCTCCAGCACCGCCGCAAAATATTCATGGGTCAGACCGCTGTTGGCCTCATCCACAAACAATACGCCTATGTTATAGCTCCGGTTTGTCTTTAAGGATCTGGCCGCCGCATTTGGAAAATATCCCAGCGTTTCCGCCGCTTTTTTAATCTTGGTTTTTGTTTCCTCCCCGATGTCGCTCTGATCATTCAGCGCTTTGCTCACTGTGGCAACGGATACTCCGCAGTGATGCGCCAGTTCTTTCATAGAAATCATATGTCTCATCCTTCTTAACTTAATCGTTTTCGTATTTTCACTATACCCCTTTCCGGGGAATAAATCAATATCTTTTTCAAACTTTATCTAGTTTTTATAGTTTAACAAATGTTTTTTTATACAATATGCCATATTATATTTTGATACGATCTTCGTTCTCAAAAATTTCACTTGTGTTTTTTTCCATTATGCGTTATTATGGCCCTATAACTCCCTGATTATTTTACTTAATCGTTTTCGAAAAATGTCGTTTTTAGTATGTGGTTCATCCAAAGCGGGTCTGAAAACCGCCTGTGCAGGGCTGAATATTCCGCCTTCCACGGGCAATGGGTTTTCAGACAGCCCTTGACAGAAAGGAGTTATGCTATTATGAAATACGGTTATTTCGATGACCGGGAAAAGGAATATGTCATAACGGTTCCGGATACTCCCCTGCCCTGGATCAATTATCTGGGCAGTGAAAATTTCTTTTCCCTCATTTCCAACACAGGAGGCGGCTACAGCTTTTATAAAGATGCAAAGCTGTTAAGGCTGACCCGGTACCGCTACAACAACGTGCCCCTGGACAGCAACGGACACTATTATTACATCAATGAAAACAGCACCATCTGGAATCCGGGCTGGCAGCCCTCCCAGACGCCCCTGGATTCTTATGAATGCCGGCACGGGCTGGGAGTGACCCGCTACCGCGGAAAAAAGAACGGTTTATCCGCCGCTGTCACCGCTTTTGTTCCTCTTCATGACACCTGCGAAATCAATCAGGTGATCTTAAAAAATGAAACGGATGAGCCAAAGGATTTCACCCTGTTTTCTTACGTGGAATTTTGCCTGTGGAACGCCATGGACGACATGACAAACTTCCAGCGGAATTTCAGTACCGGTGAGGTGGAGGTGGAGGATTCTGTCATCTATCACAGGACCGAGTACAGGGAACGGCGCAGCCATTATGCCTTCTACGCCGTCAATGCCCCTGTCCAGGGATTTGATACGGACAGAAATGCCTTTGTCGGATTATATGGCTCCAGCCAATCGCCTCTCATGGTGCAGAAAAACATCTCCGGCAATTCCATGGCCAGCGGCTGGTCTCCCATCGGCTCTCACCGCCTGGAGATCCATCTGGAACCCGGGGAAGAGAAAGGCTTCATTTTCATTCTGGGATACGCGGAAAACCCAAAGGAGAAAAAGTGGAGCGCACCCAATGTCATCAATAAGGAACCGGCCCAATGCCTTCTTTTAAAATACCGGACAGAAGAACAGGTGGAACAGGCCCTTGCCGCATTAAAGCAATACTGGGAACAGCTGCTCTCCGCATACTCCGTTCGGATGTCCGATGAAAAAACAGCGCGCATGGTGAACATTTGGAACCAGTACCAGTGCATGGTGACCTTTAACATGTCCCGCTCCGCGTCCTATTACGAATCAGGCACCGGAAGGGGCATGGGATTTCGCGATTCCTGTCAGGATCTGCTTGGATTTGTGCATATGATACCGGAAAGAGCCAGGGAAAGGATCATTGACATAGCCTCCACCCAGTTTGAGGATGGAAGCGCCTATCATCAGTACCAGCCCCTTACAAAAAAAGGGAATATGGATATCGGAAGCGGGTTTAATGACGATCCTCTGTGGCTCATTGCAGGCGTGTCGGCTTACATCCGGGAAACCGGGGACTGGGACATTCTTCATGAATCCGTTCCCTTTGACAACGACGCGAAAAAAAGCAGGCCCCTTATGGAGCATTTGAGGCGTTCCTTTCTCTTTACAAAAAACCGCCTCGGGCCCCATGGCCTGCCTCTCATCGGGCGGGCTGACTGGAATGACTGCCTGAACTTAAACTGCTTTTCCACGGAGCCCGGGGAATCATTTCAGACCACAGGCCCCTCCGAAGGTCCTGTGGCGGAATCCCTGATGATCGCAGGCATGTTCGTGAAATACGGGAAAGAATACGCACAGCTGTGCCGGTTCATGGGATTTGAGACAGAAGCGGAGAAAGCAGACGTCTCGGTGAAGGAAGTCTATGATGCGGTAATCCGTTCCGGCTGGGATGGCAGCTGGTTTCTGCGGGCTTACGATGCTTCGGGACAAAAGGTCGGATCAGGGGAATGCAGGGAAGGTCAGATTTTTATAGAGCCTCAGGGCTTTTGTGTCATGGGCGGCATCGGGATCGAAGAGGGCCTTGCCCAAAAGGCCCTTGACAGCGTAAAAGAAAAACTGGATACTCCATACGGCATCGTTCTCCTTCAGCCGGCATACAGCATCTATCAGGAAAGCCTGGGGGAAATCACCTCCTACCCGCCCGGCTACAAGGAAAATGCCGGAATCTTCTGTCATAACAACCCCTGGATCTCCATTGCGGAAACCATGATCGGAAGGGGGGACCGGGCATTTGAGATCTACCGGCGCACCTCCCCGGCCCATACGGAGGAGCTTGGGGAAATTCATAAGGCGGAGCCTTACGTCTACGCCCAGATGATCGCAGGAAAGGATGCCCCTCATTACGGAGAGGCCAAGAACAGCTGGCTGACCGGAACCGCTGCCTGGTCCTTTGTGTGCATTTCCCAGCATATTCTGGGAATCCGCCCGGGCTTTAGGGGATTGATCGTGGATCCCTGCCTGCCGGATTCCATAAAAGAATTTACGGCAGTCCGGAAATTCCGGGGAGCAGATTATCACATTCACGTGGACAACAGCAGGCAGACAGGAAAGGAAATCACTTCCTTCCTGGTGGATGGCCAGCCTTTGAACGGGAATGAGATCCCTTATGTGATGGGAAAAACAGAATATCACGTCTCTCTGACCATAGGATAAACAGAAGGGCAAAGCCGGAAAAGGGTTTTGCCCTTCCGCTTTGCCTCTTACTTTCTTTTTCTCATCCCCGAAAAACTGCATACATATCTGTCTTTTTATGATATAGTATTTATATGAAAAAAATGGATAAGGAGATGTTATCATGGAATTTTTACAGTTGGTAAAAAATCGATATTCCGTCAGAAAATTCAGCAGCCGGAAAGTGGAGCGTGAAAAATTAGATTTGATCCTGGAAGCCGGACGGGTTGCTCCCACCGCGGTAAATTATCAGCCCCAGCGAATTCTGGTTCTGGACAGCGAAGAAAACCTGGCCAAATTAAAGTCATGCACCCCCTATCATTTTCATGCCCCACTGGCATTGCTGGTGTGTTATGATTCCACCGTCAGCTGGAAAAGATCTTATGATAATGAAGATATGGGCGCGGTTGACGCAGGCATTGTCACCACTCAGATGATGCTTCAGATTGCAGAATCAGGCTTAGGCACCACCTGGGTGGGCCATTTTGATCCGGCCGGCATCCGAACGGCCTTTGAACTGCCGGAATATCTGGTTCCCGTGGCTCTGCTTCCCATCGGCTACCCAAGAGAGGACTCTGCTCCCCATCCGTTTCATGAAAAACGATTTGATATGGATCATTCCGTTTTCTTTAATTCCTTTGACGGAATCACAGAGGGTAAACCCGGTAATGCATAGGGCCTGAATGCCGAGGGTGTCGCAAAATGTATTTTTCATACAAGATACTGGCGTTAATCAAACGACCAGATCCTGTTGATTTTTTCCATTTTGCAACACCCTCTTTCTTGTCTCTGTGCCGGATCTGCTCACTGCTGTCAGCACCTTTTATTCTTCCGCGTCAAAAGCGCTCAGCGCCGTGGGCAGAGACCGGACTACAGTGTTGCCAACGGCAGGCAGCCCCACCAGAATGCTGCTGATGATCTCCTCACGGGTCACCCCGTGGGATTTTGCCAGCATCACATGGAAAGGCAGTCCGCTTTCCAGCCCCACTGCGGCCATTACCGCAATATAGGCAAGTTCCTTTGTTTTTTCATCCAGCCCGCTGGCCGCATCCAGCTTCTTTACGGCCTCCATCCAGGCCTTGTGCGTTTCCGGGGCCTGCTCTGCAAAAATCTGAAATGCTCTGCTTACCTGCATCATGTTCACACTCCTTATGATCGGATCAGTCCTGCTGCCCGAAATACTCTTTCCACGCCGGAAGCTTCCTCATGCCTGCTTCCGCGATTTTCTCTGCCGCCTTTTCATCAAATCCCTGAGATTTCATGACAAAACGGATCGTGCCCGCTTTCTTTTCCTCAAAGGACTGCATGGTCCCATCGGATTTGGCGCAGTAAATACAGTAATCCTTCCCCATGTCACCTCCGGGATAATCTGTATTTTTCTCCATGGGCATTCCGCATGCAATGCATACCTTCATTTGCTGACCTCCTTTATTTTCTGATCAATGTCAGAAAAGTGCTGATGAGCTCCTTCGAATACCGCCTCAAAAGCGGTTCATCCGGTGAGAAGAAATCCTTATTCCGTAAGTAATAATGAATCAGGCCAAGCCACGTATTAAAATACATGTGAACCGGGATATCTTTGATCCTCCGGTCCCCTATCTCCTTCTCAAATATCCGGTTGAAATGATGAGCTACGGTTGACTGGGTATCTTCAAATACATATTGTACTTCCTGAGGCAGCAGGCTCCGTTCAGTTATCAGCCGGAAATAAAACGTTTCGTGTTCCGTCAGAACCGCCAGATGGGTGTTCAGAAGCTCTTCAACGCTGCTGCTTGATTCCGCCAGATCATGCACCTGCCCGGCCAGCGCTGTTCCAAAATTCCGGATCAGTTCCTCCAGCAATTCGTTCAGGGATTGAAAATGCGTGAAAACAGTCCCGTGGGATACGCCTGCTTCCCTGGCTATAACCGCCGTTGAAGCGGAAAAACCCTGTTGTGAATATACCCGGTATGCTGTTTCTATGATGTTCTGACGTGTGTTTTCCTTTTGTAACTGCCTTTTTGATTTCATTCATTGACCACCTGCTCATTGAGTATATACTCAATATATACTCATATTTATCAAATGTCAACCCATTTATAATAAAGAGTCCGCTTGCGGACTCCGGCGCTGACGCGCTGTCACTTTAGTGGCATCTTCCTCTTCCGGTATCCTCTGACTGCAGAAAATCAATTTCAGAACTTCAGACTGCATAAATCCCATGGATAAATCATATTTCTTATCTATGGAGACAGACCATTGGATTATCGCCTGTTTCCCAGCCGGTCAAAGGCAATTTTATACCGCATCTCTCATAGATATACTGCATAAAATATAAATATACTGCATTCAAAACGGGCAGGGAGGCATTGTCATGGAAAAAATACTTGATGACGAATATTATGACTTTATTATCAGTAATCCTATGATTCAGGAATTTGATACCGGAGATAATGTTACAGCGCTCAACGACAGGTATTCTTTGCTGCATGTACATAAGGACAGCATGGATGCTTGTGACCTGGGCCGGCACGCTTATGACAATTTTCCTTCTCTGTTCACCCTTACTTCCAGAGTCAGTGCGGAAAAATCCGGTATCGGCAACATTCAGAGAACGCCTGACTTAAGCCTGTTCGGACTGGGCGTAATCATAGGAATCATAGACACGGGCATTGACTACCGGCATCCCGCATTCAGGAATCATGACGGATCCACACGGATCCTTTCCATATGGGACCAGACGGATCCGAGCGGCCGGGCGCCTGAAGGCTTTACCTTTGGCTCCGAATACGGCATGAATCATATCAATGCCGCATTGAAATCCGTGGACCCCTTCACCATCGTTCCGACGACAGATACCAACGGCCACGGAACAGCCATCGCCAGCATTATTTCCGGCTCTCCCAATGAGAAACAGTCTTTTACCGGCATTGTCCCCCAGACCAAACTGGCCGTCGTGAAGCTGAAAGAGGCAAAGCAGAATTTAAAAAACATTTTTTTTGTTCCGGAAAATGCCCTATGCTATCAGGAATCAGACATGATTCTCGGTATCCGTTATCTTCTGTCCCTTTCCCAAAAATTAAACCGCCCTCTCGTTTTGTGCATTGCCCTTGGAAGCAGCCAGGGAGGCCACGACGGACACGGCGCGATCAGCTCTTACTTAGACAGCATCGTAAATAAGCCGAGAATCAGCGTTTCAGTCGCAGCCGGCAACGAAGGAAACAACTGCAGGCATTATTTTCACAATGCTGCCGCGTCTCCCTACTGTGACGAATTCAAGCTGAACATAGGAAGCAATGATACCATGTTTTCAATGGAGATCTGGCCCTTTCCTCCGGGAAAAATAGCCATCGAGTTAATGTCTCCTGACCGGGAGACCGTCCGGAGCATCTACTATCCCGCCCCCTGCGACTGCCAGAAATCCAGCCTGAACCAGGGCCGGACTACCATCTGGATCAACAACATTGTTCTTGAAGGGCACACGGGAGACCAGCTCATACTGGTGCGCTTTGACAATCCCCGTCCGGGAGTCTGGTTTATACGGGTGAGGAGCATTGAATATGAATCATTTTCTTTCCATGCCTGGCTGCCTTCCGGAAACCTGATCACCAATGAAACTTATTTCTATGATTCGACCCCGAACACTACGGTCACCTCTCCGGGAAATGCCAAAAAGCCGCTTACCGTAACCGCATATAACCAGTTTAATGACAGCATTCTGGCGGAATCCGGAAGGGGCTATACAAGATCCGGCCAGGTCGTGCCGGATATCGCCGCGCCGGGCTACCGGATCCCCTGTGCGCTCCCCGGCAGCCTGTACGGCAGCATTACAGGAACGGGATCCGCGGCCGCTCATGCCGCAGGGGCGGCCGCCATGGTCATGGAATGGGGCTTCTGCAAAGGAAATCATACCGCTGTCACGGGAAATCAGATCAACCGCATGATCATACGGGGAGCTCAGCGCAATAACGCATATACTTATCCAAATAACATATGGGGCTACGGACAGATAGACGTATATAAACTGTTTCAGCGGATTTCCGTGGTCTGACGGATGGGGAACCCTTGCAGCGGGAAGGCAGAAAACGAGCCGGAGTCTGACGAAAATGTCAGTCCCCGGCTCGTTCCTTAACCGCAGAAGGACAGGCCCGCGGCCTTTCTTTTATAGTACAGCACCGCGGCGGCGGCGCCCAGACAGGCGGTCCCGGCCAGCACCAGATAAGCCTGCCCCATGCCCGATGAAGCGGCCAGCGACCCTGTAAAAACAGGAAACCCTGTCATTCCTGCGGCGTATACTGCCTGAAACAGTCCCATGGCCGTGGATCTGCTGCCAGCAGGAATCTCCTTCATCGCTTCAGAGGTCACAAAGGAGAAAAGGATACCGGTGGACATACCCGGCAGAATCTGCAGGATCAAAAGCATATGTATACTTTCAGCAGCAGGAACCATCAGGCAATAAAATGCCACTGTGACCAATACCGCCGGAATCCAGAATCCGGGGCCTTTGCGGCGGCAGGCTGCACCGGAGGCAAAAGCTGCAAAGCCCACTGCAGAAACCATATAGATGACGGAAGAGATCCCGATCAGCCCGTCCGATGCGCCAAGTCCTTTTAAAATCTGATTGGTAAAGGACATGGCTGTGGTGAGCTGGATCCCCTGCTGGATCAGGGCTATAAAAGCGAACAGCCATAGGCGTTTGTTTTTAACTGCGGAAAGCAGCTCTCTGACCGGCTTTGGTTTGGTCTGGGAAACCGGTTCCCTTATGCGGGCGGAAAGAAAAAATGCTGCCAGCCCTGCACAGACGCTTAAAAAACAGATTCCGGTCATGCCCAGCCGTTTGTAACCGGCCGCACTGCACAGAAAGCCAAGAAGCATTCCAAAATTGTTAAACAGCACGATCCTGCTGGTTGCTGTCTGTTGATCCCCGGGGGGAAAATGATTGGTGTAAAACACCATAAAAGAGATCCACATGGCAGAGGCCATTCCGGAAAAAAAGTTGGCGGCCAGAAACCCGGGGCCATTGCACCAGAGGATGCGGAAAACAGAGGCCAGACCGGAAGCCAGGGTCCCGGCCATAATGAAGACTTTATGCCTGCCCATAGAATCAGCACAAAGCCCTATGGGAAATCTCAGCAGCATCTGGGAAATTCCATAGGCCCCCAGGACCATTCCCGTAAATGTGCTGCTGACTCCTTTCAGAGTCAAAAAAGTTGTCTGGTAGGGGATGTATACATACTGCGCAAACCAGAACAATGATACCATGGCAAGATACCGGATCTCCTGCTTTCGTGTAAATGTAAATTCCTTCAAAGCCGATTCTTTCATCTCTCTTTCCGCCGTTCATACTCTTCCAGAACTCTGTGAATATGAACGGCAAGATACATTTCTTCCTGCCTGGACAGTCTGGAATCAAATTTTTCCTTAATGAAAATACCGATTTTTTTCACACAGTCATATTCCCTCGGACAGCTTTCAAGCACACGGGTATAGAAAAAATCCTCATAATCATAAATATCCTGGCTGCCGTTCACCAGCCGCTGGGCAAAAAGCCGCAGATGGGTCACAAACCGGGTATAGCCGATTCCCTCCTCATCATAGAGAATGGAGAAGTTATATTTTACGATATCCAGGATCCCCTTGACGGTTTCCAGTATTTTCTGGTTGTCGGTACTGTAGGAGTTATTCGTCTGGGCATTGATAAAATGAAAAGCGATGTTCCCGGCTTCATCCCGGGGCAGCTCCACCTGCAGCTGCTCCCTCACAAGCTGCAGGGCATATAAGCCCACCTGGTATTCGTTGGGATTAAAGCGTTTCAAGGTCTGAGTATAAAAATTCTGTATGAAAATCCCCTCATTGTTTCTTTTTACCGCAAAGGACAGATGATCCGTGAGCCCCAGGTAAATGTGCTCCATCAGCACCATTCCATAGGTTTCAATGGAATAATCGATCACCTGCTTGGCCAGCTCGAAATAAGTGCTGTCAATTTCCGAAGCAAGCCGGATGATGTTTTTGGAAACAGACCGGTCCTTTAAGACAAAAACTTTTTCTATATCCTCGCTTTTCAGATGATGCCCGATGGACTTGTTAAATCCGATTCCCTTGCCCATCAGGATTACTTCCCTGCCGCCGTCGTCAAGCGCCAGCAGCAGAGAATTGTTCATTACCTTTATAACTCTCATAACCCAACCCCATTTCTGTTATTCAGAGTTCATTCCCATTGGTTTCAATCACGTGCCGGTACCAGTGGAAACTGTCTTTTTTGATGCGTTTCAAATCCTTCAAATCATGGTCATCCCGGTTGACATAGACAAATCCATAGCGTTTCCGGAACCCTTCATGGGAGCTGAGCAGATCCATAAAGGACCATGGAGAATACCCCAGCATCTCGACTCCATCCTCCACCGCCTGGCTGCAGGCCAGGATATGGGCTCTTAAATAATCGATCCGGTAATCGTCGAGGACTCTTCCGTCTTCCGTCAGGGTGTCGGCAGTGCCCAGTCCATTTTCCGTAACGATCAGGGGAAGGCGGTATTTCTGGTAATAATTGTTCAAAACAGTCCGCAGGCCCAGAGGATCGATCTGGGCCCCATATTCGCTGGAAGCCAGATGTTCGTTCTTTATATGATGAAAATAACCGTACTGGTCAAAATCCACCTCATTGACGGGGAATGCCCTCTCTCCCGCGGGATGCTCCTTATCCGCAGGCAAATGCCTTACGCAGAGAGTCCGGTAATAATTCAGGGCTATAAAATCCATGGCAGCTCCCTGTAATATTTCCTCATCCCCCGGTTCCGTGGCGGGCACAATATTTCTCTCCTTTAAGTAACTCATGTAATAGCCGGGATATTTTCCGTAAAAATGCATGTCCAGACAGTAATCCGTCTTGAACCAGTCATTCATCCGGGCCGCCCATACGTCTTCCGGCCGGCTGCTTTCCGGATAAGTGCAGGTGGAGGATACGGCCGGGCCGATCCTGCCGCCCGGTATGATGGCATGGCAGGCTTTCACCGCCAGGGCATGGGCGAGAAACATGTGGTAATCCATCTGGGCCCTCTGGCGGTCGGCTTCCCATGCATCCTCTGCGGTAATGTTCACCCTTTCGTTCACCCGCACCATAAGATTCTGTTCGTTGTGGACCTGCCAGTAAATAACTCTGTCTCCAAATGTCTCAAAGCATATTCTGGCATAGCGTTCAAACGCCTTCACGCATTCCCTGGACTCCCAGCCGTTATATTTTTCAACAAGGGCATAGGGAAGGTCAAAGTGGTACAGTGTGACAAAGGGCTGAATCCCCTGCTTAAGCAGACAGTCAATGATCCGGTTATAGAAACCGATGCCCTGGGGATTAACCTCTCCGTCTCCGTCCGGTATGATCCTGGCCCAGGAAATGGAAAACCGGTAGATCTTAAGCCCCAGTTCTTTCATCAGGCGGATATCCTCTTCCCAGTGATGGTAGAAATCGCTGGCGACCTTACTGTCCGCCTGTTTCTCCGACCGTTTAAAGGAATTCACATCGGCAACCGTCACGCCCTTTCCGCCCTCATCCCAGCCGCCTTCGATCTGGAATGCCGAGGAAGAAGCTCCCCATAGAAAATTCTCCGGAAAATTTGCTTTCATTCTCTCCATATCTGTTTTTCCTTTACTGATTTTTTTGAATGGCTATTACCGGTTTCTCAATGGAAGCTCCGGCTCCCGTGATGCTGTCAACCTGTTTAAAGGCCGTCGTATTGCTGATGATGATGGGAACAATGGGATCATAACCTTCCTTCTTCAGGGCTTCCAAATCAAAGGAAATGATTTTCGTTCCCTTGCTGATGTGAGCGCCTTCCTCCACGTGTTTTTTAAAATGCTTCCCTTCCAGCTGGACCGTATCGATTCCCACGTGGATGATCATTTCAACTCCGTTGTCCAGCTTAAGCCCCAGCGCGTGAAGGGTGGGGTAAACCAGAGTCACGGTACAATCCTCAGGAGCTGCCACTTCCCCTTTTTCCGGGATAATGGCAACGCCGTTTCCCAATGCCGTGGAAGAAAAAACCTCATCATCAACCGATGTCATGGGAACTGCCCGGCCTTCAACAGGCGAGCTGATCAGCAAGTCCGCCCGGGAAACCGTCTCTAAGTCAGCCTCTGTTCCGGCCAAAGGCTCCTCCCCGGACGCGTCAGCGGTTTCAGGGGCCCGGGTCTTTCCCCCCTTTCCGGATATGTCGTCAAAGCCAAAGAGAAAGGTCAGCACCATCGCTCCGAAGAAGGACACTGCCACACCGATCAGATAACAAACAAATGGCTTCATGCCGAAAGCCGCATAGGTCGCGAAGGTCAGGATCCCGTTATTGGCAAAAGAATCGCCATATACGCCGCCGATTCCCATGATGGCTCCTCCTGCCGCTCCGCAGAGGATGGCATAGATCATAGGCCTTTTTAACCGGAGATTGCAGCCGTAAATGGCCGGCTCCGTGATGCCGCAGACCGCGGCGGAAATGGCTGCGGATGCCGCGACTGTCTTTAGATCCTTGCTTTTCGTTCTCAGCATAACGCCGAGGGCCGCACCTCCCTGGGAAAAATTGGCGGCTCCCGCAAATGCCAGTAAGTTCTGGTGCCCGAACTGGGCAACATCGTTGATTCCGATGGGAAGCAGCGCCCTGTGCGCGCCGAAGATGACGAACACGCACCACATGCCGCCTATAAAAGCGCCGCAGACCGCCGGACTCAAATTCATCAGGCCGGTGTAAATGAAGTTTATGGCATTGCCGATATAGATTCCGATAGGACCAAACACCATAAAGGTCGCCGGGATCATGACCAGCAGGGAAATGCCCGGGACCAGAATGATCTTCAATACCTCAGGGATTATTCTTTCTAAAAATTTCTGTACGTATGCCAGTATAAAGACCCCGATGATGATGGGGATAACCGAAGACGTATAGCTGGCCTTCGTAATGGATATGCCGAACATGCTCACAGCCTCTTCTCCCGTCATCAGGGCGACCACCGCGGGATAACACATGGTGCCGCCAAGAGCCATGGCGATAAACTCATTTGCCTTAAATACCTTGGCGCTGGTGTAGGCCAGAATGACAGGCATGAAGTAAAACAGGGCATCCGTGGCAGCCATAATGAGAACGTAGGTCTGGTTGGACGTGATATCCATTCCATGGTTGGAAGCCGTGATCCTGGCTATGGTCAGAAATCCCTTTAAAAGTCCGGAAGCGGCAATTGCCGGAACCATGGGTGTAAAAATGGCGGAAACTGCGATCAGGATCCGGTTCCAGAAAGAAACTTTCTCTTCAGGAACATCCGTATTTTCCTCCAGCGACAGCATGGGCAGGATGGCATCGTAAACCTTTGTGACCTTTGTTCCAAGCACGACCTGGAACTGCCCTCCGCTTTCCACCACGGAAATGACTCCTTCCATATGTTCGATGGTTTCTCTGTTCGCCTTTTTTGAATCCTTTAACTGAAATCTCAGTCTGGTAAAGCAATGGGTCAGTCCCATTACGTTTCCGGAACCGCCGACATTTGATATGATGTCTTTGGCTATTTGATTATAATTCATATCCTTAACCCCTTTCAAGTGTTTTCCTGTTTTGTCGTCTGGCCTGAACGACAAAATAAAAAAAAGACCCGATTAAACCATACGGATCATAAGACATCAAGTGAATCCAAGGTCTTATAACCATAGCTTAATCCGATCTTGCCTGCATTACCAGTAACACGTCTTCATACTTTTTATTCAGTTGTTTTCAACTAGACACAATATAGCATCATTTGTGTGATAATGCAACCGCTTTTCAGTTTTTCTGCATTTATACCAATTTTCCAGCAGAAGATTTGTATATTTTAAACAAAAACGGAACGGCTTTCAACCATAAAACGGAAACGCCTAAAATTCAGGCGTTCTTTGAAATAACCGCTTCCTTGAAAGCCATATCCCCATGATCTGCCGCGTACCGCTGGTATTGCTCCGTGAAATATTCGATTTTATGCTCCACCTTGCGCAGATACTTCTGCATTTCCTCCATCTGGGCTTCCACTTCCTTTTTATGTTCCGCCAGCATATCACACCGCTGTCTTAAGGTTTCTCCGCCCTGCATGCTCAATTCCACAAATTCCTTGATCTGCCGGATGGCCATGCCGGTATTTTTCAGGCAGCAGATCAGGCCGAGCCACTCCAGATCATCCTCCGTATAGCGGCGGATCCCGCTCTCACTGCGGCACACCAGAGGCAGAAGGCCTTCCCGCTCATAATACCGCAATACATGGGGCTTTAAATGTGTTTTTTCAGATACCTGTTTAATCGTATAATTCATAAAAATCCCACTTTCATATTCATTCTGTAAATATTTTCAAATTATTCAAATTTCTATTGACTTAAAGTTAACGTTAAGGTTTACAATTTCTATAGTACTACAATCTGGTGCAATCATCAAGTCCTATTTACAAGGAGGTATTCAAATGAAATCATTATCCGACACCTACCAGTTACACAATGGGGTAAAGATCCCCTGCATCGGCTTCGGCACCTGGCAGACGCCAGACGGGGATGTGGCAGTATCTTCGGTAAAAAATGCCCTGGAAGCCGGCTACCGCCATATTGATACCGCCGCGCTTTATTATAATGAGGAAAGCGTGGGCGCAGCCGTGAAGGAAAGCGGTATCCCGAGAGATGAAATTTTTATCACCAGCAAGCTTCAGAATACGGCTCACGGCTATGGGGAAACTCTGGAAGCGTTTGAAGAGACCATGAAGAAGCTGGATACGGATTATCTTGATCTCTATCTGATCCACTGGCCCAATCCCATAAAGTACAGAAACAACTGGCAGCAAGCCAATGCCGGCACCTGGAAGGCTTTTGAAGAACTCTACGCCGCCGGCCGCATCCGTTCCATCGGCGTCAGCAATTTCCATCCTCATCACATCGAGGAACTGATGAAAACAGCCTCAGTCGCGCCCATGGTCAACCAGATCCGGCTTTGTCCCGGAGATACCCAGGATGAGCTGGTATCCTACTGCAGGGAACGCAGCATACTTCTGGAAGCCTACAGCCCCCTTGGGACAGGGAAGATATTCACTGTTCCGGAAATGCTGGATCTTGCGAAGAAATACGGAAAATCCGTGGCACAGATCTGCATCCGCTGGAGTCTGCAGATGGGATTTCTTCCTCTGCCCAAGTCCGTGACAAAAGCGCGCATCCTGGAAAATGCCGATGTTTTTGATTTTGAACTGGCAGCTGCGGATGCAAAGGTGATTTCGGATCTGAAAGGCTGCTGCGGCTATTCCACGGATCCTGATACCACCGGATTTTAAATCATGTTTTGGAGAGGGGTAATAACATGTTAAACTTTGATTTTCATATTCCCACACGCATCATATTCGGCAGGGATTCCCAGAAGGAGATCGGCTCCCTGCTCAAACCGCATGCCCGTAAGGTACTGCTGCATTACAGCGGGGACAGGATCAAAAAGAACGGCCTGTATGATACGGTAAAGGCTTCTTTGAAGGAACAGGGCATTGATTTCGTCGAACTGGGCGGAGTCGTTCCCAATCCCCGCTTATCCCTGGTTTACGAAGGCATAACCCTGTGCAAAAATGAGCAGGTGGATCTCATTCTCGCCGTGGGCGGCGGAAGCGTCATCGATTCGGCCAAAGCCATAGCAATCGGCGTGTACTATGACGGGGATGTCTGGGAAGTATACGAGCAGGGAAAAGCCATCACTGCCGCGCTTCCGGTCGCCACGATTCTGACCATACCGGCCGCAGGAAGCGAATCCAGCAACAGCACCGTGATCACCAATGAAGAAAAGCAGATGAAGCTGGGCTACGGAAGCAATCTCGTCCGCCCTCTTTTAAGCATCATGAACCCGGAGCTGTTCTTTACCCTGCCGAAAAATCAGATCGCCAACGGGGTGGCGGATATGATGAGCCATATCTTTGAACGCTATTTCACCAATACGCTCCAGACCGATCTCACGGACGGGCTTTGCGAAACCACACTGAAGACCATCATGAAGCATGCCCCCGTCGTTTCCGCAGATCCGGGGAATTATGACGCCTGGTGCCAGGTCGGTTTTGCCGGAACCATTGCGCACAACGACTTACTGGGACTGGGACGGGCCCAGGACTGGGGCTGTCACGGCATGGAGCATGAGCTCAGCGCCATCTATGATGTGGCTCACGGCGCGGGACTCGCGGTGCTGACGCCCGCCTGGATGACATACGTTTACAAAACAAATATCAATATGTTTGTGCAGTTTGCCGTCAATATCATGGGAGTGGAAGGCAGCTACCGGGATCCGGATGCGATCGTACGGGAAGGCATTGAACGGCTCCGCGGTTTCTTTGTAAAAATGGGACTGCCCGCCACTCTTGCGGAGCTTGGCATAGATGAAAGCAATTTAGAGCTCATGGCGAAAAAGTCAACCGGAGAAGCCTATGGCATGGAACAGCCAATCGGCGGACTGAAAAAGCTGTACTGGCAGGATGTTCTGGAAATCTACAAACTGGCGAAATAGATGGAAAATGCCCATATCCCCTGAAAAGGGACCATGGGCATTTTTTATGAGATTTTATTTCCGAAAGCAGAACATTGGTTTTTCCGGCCATCACCGCCTGGCGGCTTCTATGGAAGCCTTTAAGATTTTCAAGCCGCTCTCAAGCTGGTCATCGGTGACCACTAAGGGGCATAAAAAGCGAAGGACATTGGAATAAGCTCCGGCACTCTCCACAATAAGCCCATGCTGTACACAGTATGCAACAATATCCGAAACTATTTTTCCGTCAGGGGTCTTGCTCTTTTTATCTGTTACAAACTCGATGCCCATCATGCAGCCAATGCCCCTCACATCTCCCACTTCTTCAAATTCCTCCATCCAAAGCCCGAATTCCTTCCGGCATTTCTCAGCAATTTCCAGGGACCGGGCGCATAAATGATCTCTTTCTATTATTTCAATCACCTTGAGTGCAGAAGCACATGCAAGGGCATTTCCTCCAAAGGTTCCGCCTATGATCCCGTTTTTCACTCCGTCAAAAATTTCTTCCGAAGCCGTAACGGCGCTTAAGGGCAGGCCTCCGGCAATGGATTTTGCAGACACCAGAACATCCGGGGGACAGCCGGCTTCCTTCCAGTAATTTGATACGAACATTTTTCCGGACCGTGCAAAGCCGGTCTGCACCTCATCTGCAACCAGAAGGATCCCGTTTTCGTCACAAATTTTCCTCAGTGCCTTTACCCATTCAACCGGCGCCGGAATAAATCCTCCCTCTCCCTGAACCGGTTCCACCACGATGGCCGCCACGTCTTCTGCGGGGGAAGCCTCTTCAAACACCTTATGAAGCTTTTCAACATAATAGTCAATGGCCTCTTCCTCGTTATAGCCTTTCGGTTTTCTGTAGAGATAGGGAAAATCCGCTCTGTAAATTCCGTCCGGGAACGGTCCCAGCCCTGCCGCATAGGATTTCTTCGCCGTCATGGCAGCGGCAAGCAAAGTTCTCCCGTGGAATGCCCCTGAAAATACGATAATATTCGGCCTTCCTGTATAAGATTTTACTGTTTTCACCGCATTTTCAATGGCTTCCGCTCCGGAATTGGCAAACATGGTTTTTCTTTTTTCAGATTTTATGGGGACGATTTCATTCATCTTCTCCGCAAGCTTTATGTATCCTTCATGGGTTACAATATTCATCATTGCATGAAAATACTTTTCTGACTGTTCCTTCACAGCTTCCACCAGCTCCGGGTGGCTGTATCCGATGTTCAGGACCCCGACTCCTCCGACCCAGTCCAGAAAACGGTTTCCATCCACATCCTCTATCATGGCACCCTCACCTCTTTTGATCACACAGGGATAAAGGGATTTAATGGCTCCCGGCATGGACGCCTCTCTTCTCTTTAAAACAGCGCTGGCCTTAGGCCCCGGCAAAGGGGTAATGATTTCAGGTAATGCATCCTTTAACATGATGTTCTCCATTTCCGCGCCCTGTTGGCGCATGCAATCTTTTTATGTTCTTTCCCGTATCCTATATGGCTTTCCGGTATATTTCCCTGATTTCTTCCGCTTTAAAAAGCACCGGGTGGTTTGCCATGCTGGCTGCCGATACTTTCATGCAGTTTTCTGTCAGCCATGTGAGATCTTTCTCCATAATGCCCATGTCTCCCAGGGTTTCTGTTAAATGGAGTTTTTTTATCAGCTTCCGGATCCTGTCTGCAAAGTCATTTTCGTCTTTTCCCCCGAGGATCCGGGAAAGCATGGCAAATTTATGAGGCGCGCCCTTTATGGAAGCTTCAAATACATGGGGTGCCAGAGCTGCCAGCCCTCTGCCGTGGACCGCATTCTTTAAACCGCTGACCGGATGCTCCATCCCGTGAAGGGCTGTGACTCCGGCCGTATTGATTACCATTCCTCCAAGAGTACTGGCCATGCAAAGCTCATCCCAGCGATCCGGATCTTTTGGATCCTCATACAATCCGGTCAGGCTTTCTGCCGCAAGCCTTGCTCCCTCCAAAGCCATGATGTCGGTCAGAGGCTGGGCAATGGAAGAAAGATAGGCATCCATGTTATGGCACAACGCATCAAAACCTACGGATGCAAGGATATCTGCCGGCATGGTGGTCATGAGGAGCGGATCAATAATGGAACAGGCCGGTACAATGGCAGCGCAGCGCAGGGATTTCTTATCCATGTTTTCCGGATTTGTCATGACCGCAAAGCCATTTCCTTCGCTTCCCGTTCCGCAGGTGGTAGGCACTGCCAGCACGGGAAGGGCCCGGTCGCCGGTCTTTTTCCCGTATATATAGTCGCTGATATCCCCGCCGTTTACAGCCTGAAAAGCAATTCCCTTTCCTGCGTCCAGACTGCTTCCTCCTCCCAAAGCGATTACAAGGTCGCACTCCTCACGGAGAGCTGTCTCCGCCCCTTCATAAACGGTAGTGGTAAGCGGATTCGGTTCTACTTTATCAAACAGGACACTTGAAACCCCGTTTTTTTTCAGCAGCCCTTCCGTTTTTTCAAGCAGGCCCGATGCTTTGGTGCTTCTTCCTCCTGTGACGATCAGCGCCTTTTTTCCCAGAGCAGCTGCCTTTTCACCGACTAAATCTGATTTGCCCCGGCCAAACACCAGATTGACCGGAAGATTATATTGAAATTCCATATGAATCCTTCTTTCTTCATTCTTATAATTGCCCATCCGTCAGACATCTATTTTACATTGACTGTCTTTCCCTCCTCTATGCCAACAAAGTAATCCTCTGTCAGGCCATAATCCTTTAAAATCTGCAAAAGAGCCCCATCCTCTTTCATGTCATTGAGACACTGGTTCACTTCATTTAAGAAATCCTTATCCTCAAACCGTACGGCAGCACCGATCTGGCCGCTGGCTTCCGCTTCATAAGGGGAAAGAAGCTTTAATTTAAGAGAACTGTCAGAAGAAAGCGTATAGCCTGCCACAATGCCGTCAGTAACCACGGCGTCCACCTTTCCTGTATTTACGGCAGTCATCAGCGTGGCCTGATTATCATAAGCCTCAAGTCCGCCTATTTTCCCGTCTTCCAGCCATTTCTGGGCTGTTTCGTAAAAAGTGGTCCCAGGCTGCGCGCCGATTTTTTTATCCTTTAAATCCTCCTTGCTCCCAATGGAAGATGATGCCGGAATCACCACAGCTTCTCCTTCCTGATACCATTTGTCAGTAAATGCGGCTACCTGCAGCCGTTCATCCTTTACATACATGGCATCCACCACCATATCGATGTTATTGTTGTTAAGCTCTACCAAAAGATTGGAAAAATCAATGACCTTCATCTGAATATCCGGAATACCGAGCCGGTTGCATATTTCCCTGAGAATTTCTATATCTACGCCTTTTAATTCACCGGTTTCCACATCCATGTAGGAAAAGGGGGCATCATTGGAGGAACCGATCAGGATATAGCCGTTCTCTTTTATTCTGGTCAGCATCCCGGATTCTCCGTTTGCCACTTCCTTTGTTTCCTGAGCCGCAGTTGCATTTTCCGTTTTGTTCGTACCGCAGCCGGTCATCAATGATACCGCAAGAAGTGATGCAAGTACAAATGCTGCCTCTCGTTTAAAATTCATTCGCTTCATAAGCTCCATTCCTTTCTTTTTTGCTGATAACAGTTTCTACAGGTTTCTTTTCAGCTTTCTCTCCACGATTCTGCTGAGCTGGGAAAGAGGGATGCTCAGCATCAGGTACACAGCTGCCAGAAGGGTATATGCCTCTACGGTCAGAAAAGTCTGGGAGGCAAAGGTCTTGGTCCGGAGCAGCAGCTCCTGAACGGATATCATCGCCAGCAGAGAGGTGTCTTTAATGAGCATTACCAGATAATTGCCGAACACCGGTACGGAATTTCTAAGCGCCGGAGGAATGATAAAATGAAAAAGCGTCTTTCTTTCACTAAATCCCAGTGCAAGACCTGCTTCTCTCTGACCGGGGTCCACCGCCAGGATCGCCGAGCGGATGACTTCGGACATATAACAGCCGTAATTAATGGCAAATCCTATGATTCCGCAGGTGGACGCCTTTATCTGGATGTTGGTCTGGAATCCCAGTGCAGAAAGGATCCCGTTTAAAAGAGTGGGCACCACGTAGTAGATATAAAACAGCTGAACCAGCAGAGGAGTTCCCCGGACCAGTTCGATGACGATTACCAGAAAACGGCTGAGCGTCTTATTTTTTGATAATCTTCCGATTGCAACCGCTAACGCCACCACTAAGGCAAAAACAAATCCTGCAAGGGTAATATACAGTACGGTTCCTATCCCTCCCCATAAGCTGGGCCCAAGAGTTGTCAGAGTTTTCTTAAAATTCAATTCCATACGTTCACCTCCCTAGAGCACTCTGGACAGAAATGCCTTTGTTCTTTCATTCTTCGGCCTGGTAAAGATCTCACCGGGAGGTCCTTCCTCCACGATAAAACCGCCATCCATGAATATCACCCGGTCTGCCACATCTTTTGCAAATCCCATTTCATGGGTCACTACCAGCATGGTCATTCCCTCGGCCGCAAGCTGCTTCATGACCTCCAGCACATCTCCTACCAGTTCCGGGTCAAGCGCCGATGTAGGTTCGTCAAAGAGAAGGATCTCCGGCTTCATGGCAAGGGCCCTGGCAATGGCCACTCTTTGCTGCTGCCCTCCAGAAAGAGAAGAAGGGTAGGAATCCGCCTTATGCTCCAGCCCCACCTTCCCAAGCAATTCAAAAGCCTGCTCTCTGGCCTCTCTGACCGGAATCTTATTCAGCTTTACGGGAGCATACATAACATTTTCCAGGGTGGTCTTTAAAGGGAACAGATTAAAACGCTGAAACACCATTCCCACCTGCTTCCGGTAATCCGTAACCTTTTTTCCAAGCTGAATGATGTTTTCCCCCCTATAAAGGATTTCACCGCCGGTAGGCTTCTCCAGCAGATTAATGCAGCGCAGAAACGTACTCTTTCCGGATCCGGAAGGCCCGATAATTACAACCACTTCTCCCTTATTGACTGTCATACTGACATCCTGCAAAACCTCAAGGTCTTCAAAGCATTTTGATAATTTTTTTATTTCCAGCATGCGATCTCCTCCTTTCCCATATTTTTTTCAATAAAAAAGAGCAATGCCTTTTATAAAAGCTCCATTGCCCCGGGAAATCAGTTATTCAGTTTCTCTGCTCCGGATATTACGGAAGCAGGTCAGGAAATTTCTTTTTAATGATTTCAGAAAGTATCTCACAGGTTCCTTCTACGCCGAGAAGGCTGGAATCGATCATGACGTTCTTGTAATCTTTATCGGACATGAGATAGCCGCAATAATGCCTGTGATAGGATTCCCTTGCCTTATCAACGGAAGCGATCATCTTTTTCGCCTCATCCGGCCTCATGTTCAGCCTTTCCACACAATTGGAAAGCCTCGCCTCATATGGCGCATAAATAAACACATGAATGATATTCTTATGGTCCCTTAAAATATGATCCGCACACCTTCCTACAATAATACAGGACTCCCGTTCAGCAAGGTCAACAATAATTTTCCTCTGAACGGCAAAAATGGAATCCTGAATGGAAGTGGTTCCCATTCCCAAAGGATAGTTCATATTAAAGAATGCAGATTTGGCGCTTTCCTCCACGTCACTGACTGCAGAAACGGGAAGATTCAAGTCTTTTGAAGTCATTTCCACAATATCCCTGTCATAGTATTCGATTCCCAGCCGTTCACTCACCAGCCGGGCAATGGGTCTTCCCAGGCTGCCGAATTGCCTTGTAATGGTAACAACAAATTTTTTCTTCATACGGAACCCCTCTTTCCTCTGGTTTCTCCTTTATTTTGCTTATTATACTCCCTGTTTTCCAGGTCCACAATGTTTGTTTGTTCTAATTTTTTCAATAGTTATTGTACTCAAAGTACAATTCATGCTATACTTAACTATCATTTATCCGACAGGAACCATTCCCATTTAAGCCGCGGGCGTCTGCGGCGGAACGGAGATTTCTATGAGAACACAGGTGTCCGAGCTATTACACTCCACAAAAGAAAAATACAGCCTGGTCCTTCACAGCGGTGAGGAGGGATTGACCAATTCTGTATCCTGGGTATATCTGGCAGAAGATTTTCAAAACATATCCTTTTTAAAAGGAGGAGAGCTGGTCATCACTACGGGACTCTTTACCCGGAGCGGAATCTCTCTTTCAAAATTCATCTGCGCCCTGGTCACCCGTAATTGCAGCGGAATCCTCATCAATGTAGGCCGGTACATAGATATTCCGGACCTCACGGAAGAGATTCTGGAGTTCTGCAGGAGCAATAAATTTCCGCTCATCACCATGCCCTGGAAAATCCATCTCATAGACATCATGCAGGATTACTGCCGGACACTTTTAAAAAGCACCCAGACCATGGATTTATTGAATGCCGCCTTTGAGAGCGCCATCTGTCAGAAGCCCCTTCAGGAAAATACTCTCCTTACCTTAAATCAGCACGGTTTTCCCACGGAGGCAGAATACCGTATGATTGTCATCCGGAATCTGCGCAAAACCGAAAGCATTACCTTTTCCTTAAATCACAGGAATTTGAAATACCATCTGTTCGAGCACGACCACCGGCATATACTGATCTATCGATCCACCCAGGCCCTTCTCAGTGAAATCCTGGATATCCTTCTGTTTTGTGACAGCATTACCCTTGGAATCAGCAGTCTCTTTCATTCTTTAAAAGAATTTGATCTGTGCTGCAAACAGGCCTGCTTTGCCCTGGCTTGTGCGTCTTACTGGTGCATACCCTCTGTTAATTTTGATGATCTGGGAATTTTTCAGATCCTTTTTTCTTCCTCTGACCCGGAGATGTTAAAAAACATATACCGCAGCAGCCTGGGAAAGCTGGAAAATTTTGACACAGCCCACGATTCGGATTATATGGAAACTCTGAGAACCTTTCTGTTATCAGACTGTAATCTGCTGGAAACCGCTGAAAAAATGCATGCCCACCGGAATACCATCATTTACCGGCTGAAAAAAATAAAGGACATTCTGGGAACCGAATTAGACAATTCCCGTATAAAATTTGATTTGCTGACGGCCTTTTACATCCGGGAATATTTCCTGATATAAAAAGTAACCGGAAGGCTAAAAGGTCAGGACCGCCGGCAATACCGGCAGTCCTGACCTTTTAACATCATCCCTGCTTTCAGTTCATTCTGCTGCGCCCGGTTCCGTCACCAGCCGAAGTATTCCTTCACATTCCCGTAACAGACCGATTCGATCATTTCTTTTATGTACTTCTCATCCGAAAAATATTCTCCACGCTCCACCAGCTCCCCGAAATAGCTGCAGAGAATTCGCCGGTAAAGCTCATGGCGGGGGTAGC
Source organism: Lachnospiraceae bacterium 54-53 (assembly GCA_041223105.1). Classification (GTDB taxonomy): domain Bacteria; phylum Bacillota; class Clostridia; order Lachnospirales; family Lachnospiraceae; genus Lacrimispora. Next base: position 128,450 of record JBCLPO010000001.1, on the reverse strand, counting down.
TTAAAAAGCTCCTGGAGTCCGTCAGCATCCCCACCGATAAGCTGACCGGGTAGAGATTTCCTGCGGCGTAAAACTGGCGTTCAATGCCATAGGACTGGTCATTGAACCACCAGGGCGCCCCCAGCTGCACCTTACCTTTCGCAGAACCGTCGCAGAATCCGGCGGCCAGAACGGCAAAGGCTTCCACCTGAGACGCATTCAGGGGATAGAGAATGGTCTTTGGCAGCTGGTCAAGCTCCGTCAGACGGTTTAAGACAGCTCCTACGGACCGGACCGAGGTGGTATCATCCACACAGTCAAAGCCAGTGGACTGTCCGGTTTCCCTCACCTTTTTCTCATTGGCATCCAGATAGGTGCCGATGTGAAGCTGCATGACAAAATCATATTTCTTATAGAGCTTTGCCATCTCAATGACGAATGCGGACTTGTACCGGTTTATTTCCCCGGGAGACAGTTTTTTCTGCTCCATTGCCCTGGCAAATACCTCTTCCACTTCTTCCGCCGTATAGTCACACCAGGTGATATCCGCCATGCCGTTATCGCTCACCCTGGTACCGAATTGTGCAAAATAGGACAGCCGGCGCTCCAGGGCATCCATCATGGATGAAAAATCTGTGATCTCCTGCCCTGCTGCCCGGGAAAGCTTTTCCATATAGTCCCCGAAGGACGGCCATTCACAGTAAAAGGCCTTATCCGGCCGAAAGGCGGTGAGGATTCTGGATTTAACGGCCGGGTCCTCCTTCATCCGGATATGGTACTCCAGGGTATCCACAGGATCTTCCGTGGTGCTGACAAGTTCAACCTTTGACTGTTCCATGCACCATCTGGGCGTCATGTGGCGTTCCCGGATCAATTCCTTTGTTTTTTGATAGATCTCCTCCCCATTCTCCGGTCCCAAAGGCTCTTCTATGTCAAAATAACGTTTCAGTTCCAGTGCGCACCAGATATAAACCGGATTTCCGATGAGCCGGGGCAGTATTTCCGCAAACTTTAAGTATTTCTCATAATAATCTGCGCCTCCGGTGATGTAATGCTCATCAATACCAAAGGTCCGCATGGCCCTCCACTTGTAATGGTCGTGGGCCAGCCACATTTCTCCCAGATCCTCAAATTCCTTGTTTTCATATATTTCCCTGGCAACCAGGTGACAATGATAATCGATAATCGGCAGGTGTTTTGCATAGGTGTGATAAAAATAACTTCCTGTCTGATTGGTTAAAAGCAGTTCCTCCGAAAATTGATGTTTCAACGCGTTCCCTCCTTCTTTTCCGGTCCCTTTCATCAGAATCCGATCAGGGCCCCTCCGTCTACCGGAAGGCAGGAACCTGAGATATAGCCTGCCGCATCACTGGATAAAAATACGGCAGCCATGCCGATGTCCATGGGATCACCCACCTGATTCATGGGAATCCTTCCCAGAATCTTGTTCCGCCTGATCTCATCATGATCCGTGGCCTTATGGTACATGGGAGTATCGATCCATCCCGGCGCTATGGCATTGACCCGGACTCCGTAAGGGCCGCCCTCTGCGGCCAGCGTATGGACCAGACCGAGATACCCCGCCTTTGCAGTGGCATATCCTGCCACCTCCGGCTGGCCGATAAAACTGGTCATGCTGGCCTGGAACAGAATGCTGCCTTTTTTCTGTTCCTTCATATGGGGAAATAATGCCTTTGTAAGGGCAAAAGCACCTACCAGATGAACGTTCAGCACGCTCACGTAATCTTCCACCGACATATCCTCGATCCGTTTTTTGCAGTGGTTCCCCGCATTATTCACCAGAATGGACACCGGTCCATGTTCCGCCAGGATACGGTCCGCCATCTCCTGGGTGCGGTCCGTATCGGTAATATTAAAATGATAAAAAACGGCTTTTTCCCCCAATTCCTTAAGGGATTCTTTCCCCTGGTCCTCGCTCTCAAAGCTTAAGACCACCACTTTTGCGCCTGCACCTGCCATACATCTGGTGATGGCCAGCCCCAGCCCGGTTGAGCCTCCCGTAACAATGGCAGTCTGCCCTTCCAACGAAAAATATTTTCCTGTATCAAACATGGATCAAACCTCCCTGCATTTTTTCAACGCGTCTTTATCCTGGTATTTATAAGGGATGAAATATTCCTTATGTCCCAAAGCTTCACTCCTGCTTTTTTTTCCTGCCGCCACCTCCACAACCGTTTCAAGCAGCTTCAACGCCATCTCATCCTGGGAACAGCTCCCGGTCAGAACCGGCCCCGCATCAAAGTCCATATCCTCTGCCATTGTCCGGTAAGTGTCTGAGTTTCCAGTCACCTTGATGCAGGGTGATACGGCGGATCCCACCACACTCCCCCGGCCCGTGACCAGAAATACCAGATGGCAGCCGCAGGAAATCAGATCCGTCAGGCCCTCATTGTCATTGGGGTTGGTGATCCCGAACTGCATCCAGTAAGGATCCGGCGTGGTGTCCAAAAGCCACAGTCCCCTGTCTGGGGGCACCTCTCCCACCTTTATGACGCCCTGTATCCGTTTGCTGCCGCTTTTTATAACGGCGCCCATGCTCTTTTCCTCAATGGTGGAAAGTCCGCCTGCGAAGTTTCCCGGGCTGACCGAATACTGCCTGACGGACTTACAGTATTCCAATGCCTTATCATAGGTACGGGCGATCTCTTCTGCAGCCCTTTGATCTGCCGCCCGTGAGACCAGAAGCTCTTTTAAGCCCACAGCCTCTACGATCTCTTCGAAAACAGCAGTTCCTCCGGCCTCTGTGAGGCGGTCATTGAAACGTCCCACGGCCACATTGCCGGAAAGGCCGCTGGTATAATCGGAACCGCCGCATTCCGCTCCTATGATCAGATCCTTTAAACCCATGGGAGCACGTCTGGTCTTTTTTAAAGCCTCCTGCATTTCCCGTACAATCCCCAGGCCCTTTTCAATGGTCTTTCTGGTTCCTCCTTCTTTCTGGATGAACATCCAGGCGGATTCTTTTCCCTCCTCTTTTGCAATGTCCGCCAGCCATTCGGGCTGAACATACTCGCAGCCCAGGCCCACAGGAAGCACGGCTCCCACATTGGGATGCCGGATCAAGGAGATCAAAAGGCGCACCGCGTATTCATTGTCCGTACAACCGGAAAATCCCACCACCTCAGTCTCCGGATCATCCGCCCGGCGCACAATTTCCTTTGCCACAAAGGAAGCGCATTCCACCGTATAGATGACCAGTATCTTGTTGCGGATGCCCAATCGTCCGTTTTCCCTCACATAACCCTGCCAGCCGTATTCCTTCTCATCGTCTGCCATCGCTTTCCTCCTATTCATACCTGGTGTCCTTAGGTGCCCCGGTCACCGCATCCAGGTGGCTGGAACGCTCGTCATATACGCTGCGGATATTGTGAAGATGGACCCATTCTCCGGATTTGATTTCCCGGATGGCCTTTCCGATCCTGACTCCGTACTTTATGACATCTTCTCCCTCTTCCATATCCTTCAGGGAGATTTTGTGCCCTTTTGGTATGTCTGTCACCGCCGTGATCCTGCTGACGGGAGCATCGCCGGTAAGTGTGACGGTTCCGGGAACAAGATCTTCCAGCGCTGTTGCCACATTGTCTTTTTCCACGATCTGGAATGCCCTCTGTTCTTTTTTCATCGTTCCCTCCGCTCTACAGGATCCCGTATCTGGCAAAAGCGGCGGTTGCGCTCATTCCGCCTTCAATGGCTTTTCTCACAACCTTTTCTCCTGCCGCTTTTTCCAGCGCCTTTTCAATGACTTCATCCGCCAGATGCCCGGGAATGATCAGAACGCCATCCACATCACCGAATACCAGATCCCCGTCATGAACCGCCGCCTGGCCGATCTCAATGTCACAGCGGTAATCCACCACCTGGGTGCGTACGCTGGAATCCTGGGCATAGCAGCCGGTTGAAAATACCGGCCAGTTCTGCTCCAGAACCTGGGGAGTATCCCTGTGCCAGCCGTTCACCACCGCACCGGCCGCTTTTCTGGTGCGGGCCGCTGCCGTTAAAAGCTCCCCCCAATAAGCACAGCGCCTGCTCCCCCCGGCAGCCAGATAAATCTCATTTTCCTCCAGCTGGTCCAGGGCTTCCGTCAGATAACCGAAAGGCTTTTTCTGAGGGCCGAACACATCGATCATCAGCACGGTCATGGCCTTTCCCGCCAGCTTCATGTCATCCCTTAAGGGACGGATATCCTGGGGCAGGAACTGATGGTAATACCCCATTCCATCCAGAATATCCCCCACTACCGGCGTATATAATTTTTCCTTCATCAAAGCAAACTTTTCGTTTTCATCCTTCCACAACTTCATATCGGATCCTCCTTTATCTGTTAATATCCAAACGCCAGGGCGCCTCCATCCACGGCAAAATCCTGTCCGGTGATGTATTCAGAACCGTCGGAAACCAGAAATTTTGCCATTTCTCCGATATCTCTGGGATCGCCGAACCGGTGGACCGGCATTCTGGATAAAATTTTCTGTTTCCTGCCTTCATCCATGACCTCCCGGCTCATTTCCGAAGGAAACCAGCCCGGGGCAATGGAATTCACATTGATCCGGTCAGCCGCCCATTCCACGGCCAGGCCTCTGGTCATGGAAAGGACCGCGCCCTTGCTGGAACAGTATGGCACTACCTCCGAAAAACCCAGATGGGCGGCCATGGAGGTGATGTTGATGATCCTGCCCCTGTGAGGCGACTGCTTCAGATACGGAAAGCACAGGCAGGACAGCTTAAATACGCTGCTCACATTGACCCGGTGGATTTGTTCAAAGTCTGAATCCAAAAAAGCTTCCGCCCGGCATTTTACGGTAATTCCCGCATTGTTGACCAGAAAATCGATTCCCCATTCTGTTCCGATCCGGTTTACCAGCCCGGACAGCGCCTCATAATCACATACATCCGCAGCCACATGGATGACCCCCGGATGGCTTAACTGTCCCTGGACCTTGGGCTTCCCGCTTCTGCTGACCGCATAAACCCGCGCCCCTGCCTCCGCAAGCACATTGGCTGCCGCCCAGCCGATCCCGCTGGAACCGCCTGTTACGATCCCCGCCTTTCCGCTTAAGTTCATGGTTCATATACCTCCGTCCGGTGAGAAACACAGGCGCTTTCAATGAGCTCCCAGTCCAGCTCCGCTCCGACCCCGGGACCTTCCGGAACCGTGATGAAGCCGTTTTCATCGATTGGCAGCATTCCTTTCATGGGGAAACGGAAATCTTCTTCCGGAACAAAGTATTCGAAATATCTGCAGTTTCGAATGGCGCATGAAACATGTAAATTGACCAGATCCATATAATTCATGGTGGTGGTATGGATCTCGCACTGCATGCCGAAGCTTTCCGCCAGATGGGCGATCTTTAAGGTTCCGGTTATTCCGCATTTCCAGGATACATCCGCCCTTACGATATCGGCAGCCTTCTGGTTGATCACCTGGGCCACGCCCCAGTGGCAGCCTCTGGTAGTTTCCGTGGCCGCGACGGGAATATCAAGGGCAGTACACAGCCGGGAATATTTCTCCAGTTCAAAATCCCGGAACGGTTCTTCCAGCCACTCGTAATTCAGCTTTTCCAGATGACGTCCCACCTTAATGGCCTCTTCCAGCGTGTATTCTGCCACCGGATCGCTCATAAGCTTCATATCGGGGCCAACGGCATTCCGGATATTCTCATGGATCTTCATATCCAGCTCACTGGGACCGGATGGATGGGCCTTATAACAGCCGATTCCCCTGGACTGGTAATACAGCGCCTCCCTCACATATTCCTCCGGGTCATCGTGAAACAGGCTGCTGGCATAAACAGGAAGCTTTGTCCGGAAGGCTCCGATATACTTATAGAGCGGCAGTCCTGCCTCCTTGGCGCAGATGTCCCACAGGGCCACATCCACAGGCCCGGGAAGGTAGACCGGGAAAAAGGTGAGGTGCCGGTCTATGTTCCACAGCTCATGCCAGATCATTTCCCTGTCATAAGGGGAGCGTCCCAGAACCACAGGGGCAATGTTATCGTGAAGATAGCTTTCCGTAACCTGACCGGACCGGGCGGCAAGAGCCGTTGCGATCCCCTCTGTCCCGGTATCCGTGGTCAGCTTTAACACAACCACGTCCCAGTCCATATTGCTTTTGCCTTTTCGCTTCTGGTCAAACAGGCATTTATCGCGTTTGACCCACCAGGTTTCAAATTTTACAATTTTCATACTCTCTCTTATCCTTTCACTGCTCCGGCCATAATTCCCCTGATGAAATATTTCTGCATGGACAAAAATATGGTCAGAACAGGAATTAATGACAGGATAATCGTGGCCGTCAGCGTTCCGTACTGCCAGGAGGCCGCTTCATCTCTTAAAAAGGTGATTCCAACAGCCAGTGTCTGGGACCTGGCCGTGGTACACAGGGTCCTGGCATAGGTGAATTCGCCCCACACGGTAATGAATGTCATGATGATCACGGTGGCAATGCCGGGTTTCACAATGGGAAGCATCACCCTTAAAAATGTCTGCAAATGGGTCGCACCGTCGATTCTGGCAGCTTCCATCATCTCACCCGGCACACCGTTGAACTGCCCCCGCATGATGAATACGGACATGGGCAGGTTGGTGGCTATGTAGGGAAGGATCAGTCCCGGCCTGGTATCAATCAAATCAAACCTGGACTGCATGATGTAGATGGGAATCAAGTAAATCACATAGGGAAGGGTGATGATCAGCAGGATGAATCCCAGAAAAAAGTCCCGTCCCCAGTACTGGAATTTGGAAAAGGAATATCCCAGTGTGGCAGCCAGCAAAACATTAAAGAGAACGCTCCAGAAGGAGACGATCACGGAATTTGAAAAATATTTAAAAAAGTTCCCAAGCTTTGTAAAGATCCCCGTGTAATGCCCGATATAAAACTCCTCCGGCAGAAAGGTCAGTGCAGAGGAATAAATCTCAGCATCGGGCTTTAAGGAGGTGAGAAACGTCCACAAAAACGGAATGATAAAAATAAATGAAATAATGAACAGCAGTACAAATACCGCCCCGTCTCCTGCATTCTTTTTTATTTTCATGCCTTCACCGCCTTTTTCTTTGCTCTTTTCCCCTTGACTTCATCCACATCCTTATTCCTGTTTAAATACATATTAAAAGCTGACAGAAGCAGGATGATCACTCCCATAAAGTAGGCGATCGCCGATGCATAACCCATTTCATAGTATTTAAAAGCGTTCATCCAGGTATACTGGTAGAGCACCAGAGTCGCCGTACCGGGTCCCCCGTTAGTCATGACAAAGGGCTGTTCAAACACCTTTACCGACTGGATGATCGCCCAAAGCCCGCAAATGACATAGCTTTCCTTTAAATTTGGCAGAATGATCAGGAAAATTCTCTGGGCGGCATTGGCGCCGTCAATCTTGGCTGATTCGATAATATCTCCCGGAATTGCGGCAAGCCCTGCCATAAAGAAGATCACGAGCATGCCCATGTTTTTCCAAAGGCTGACCACTACAATGGAGACCATGGCCCATTTTCCCTCTCCCAGCCAGTTGCGGGTGAGGAATTCCATGTGAAAAACATCCTTAAGCACGGTATTTAAGAGTCCGTACTGATTATTCAGGATCCATTGGAAAATAATGCCGGTCAGGGACAAGGGAACGACCATGGAAAGAAAGATGCAGGTCCTGAAAATCCCGGATCCCCGGATTCCCTTGTCTAAGAGCATGGCAATGATCAGGGAAAAAATCATGAGCGCCGGGAAAAACAGAAGGGAAAACACAGCAGTATTCCTCAGGGAATCCATGAAATAGGCATCGGAAAACATCTTTGCAAAATTAGTCAGACCGGCAAAGACCGGAGTTCTGTCAAAGGCGAAATTATATTTGGTAAAACTTAAATAAAAGGACCGTAAGAGAGGATATCCCATATATATGGCCGTGAACAAAATACCGGGAGCCGCAAATGCATATCCGGGTATCATTTTTTTAAGTCTTAAGCCAGCACTTTTTTTATTCCCCATATTCTTCTCCTATATCTTAAATTTAACAGGAAAGCCGGCACAATGGCATCTACGGCAATTGAACCGGCTTTTATTCCTTTCCTACTGCTTCTTCATCCCGGACTCCAAATCAATGGTAGTCATGAACTCATTCATGTTTCCGGAGAATTCTTCTGCTGTGGAACCGCCTGTGAGCATCTTCTGAAGCTCGATCTGCATATTGGTATCCAGCTTCGTGTAATCCTTGTACAGGGGCGGGGTGGACGCCTTTTCCGTAAACTCCAAAACAACAGGCCAGTACGGATTCTTTAAGTTCTCATAATGCGCTTTAAGAGGAGACATTTTTCCATAGGCATCCATGGATTCCATCTGGAACTGCTCCTGAAGGAGCTTATCCCTGATGAATTTTATGGCCAGCTCCTGTTTATCGGAAGCTTTTGGAATGACCGCTCCGTGGATATAGGAAATGGAGCCGTTGGTATCCGTTCCGGGTATGGGCATGATCCCCACGTTTTCCTCGCCTAACAGCTCACCGGCCTCGATCCAGCGGGAGGCCGGAGCAATGTGCATGGCAACACGGCCTGCCTTGAAATTCGTCCGGTTGGCATCCGCATCCGCAAATACATCGGTGGCGGTAAACCCGTCCCTGACCAGATTCTGCCATACGGAGAGCATCTGTTTGACCGGTTCCGCCGTAAAGTTCAGGGTTATTCCGTCTGCTTCATAGAGATTGCCGTTCACGCCCATGAGGCAGGCATCGTACGCTTTTACCGCCATGTTGTTGCCCCAGTCAATGGCAAGCCCGGTCTGTCCCTCTTTTGTCAGATTTTTCGCATATTCATACATTTCATCCCAGGTCTTTGCAGGAATGATCCCGCCATCCCCATCTATGTATCCGGCCTCTTCCATCATCGGGATATTGACCACGCAGCCCAGGACTTCGCCCAGCAGAGGGATCATATACTGCACGCCATCCGCATTTCCGCTTTCCAGGAAGGAATCGATGAACTTGTCCCTGGTATAATCCCCGTTAAAGAAATTCTCGTCGGTAAATTCCACCGCGTAGCCGTTGGCCGCGTAAGGAACGGTCTCCGAGCGGTCTCCCCCCAGAGCCAGATCACAATTTGTCTTGCCCTGGGACCATTCCAGCATGCTGGAAGTAACGTCCACATTGTCCACCTGACTGTAAACCACTTTTACCCCGGGATTCTCAGCCTCGAACTCTTTTCCGATCCGTTCGAAATCATACTTTCCCATCATCCACGCCTGTACCGTAACCCGCAGCGTCTGGTCCCCGCCTTCAGACGGCTGCTGCGCCGGCGTATCCTTTTCCGTCCCGGCTTCTGTTTTCCCGCTGTCAGCGGAAGGCGCCCCGCACCCCCACAGCATGGACGCCGCCATGGTGCCTGCCAGCATCATTGACCAAAACTTCCCTGATCTCATAAAAAAACCTCCCATAATATAGTTTTAAAGAAACGTTTCCCTTTCTCTATATTCTGATGCTATCACGTTTATAAGCAGCTGTCAATATTTTTTAGGAAAACATTTCCCCTACTTTATCATATACATACAAAAAAGCGGCCTGCTGCGCCGCTTTTATATCTATTACTTACATATTTTTTCAGTATTCCCAGGTGTTTATCCCTATTTTCTCTGATTTTATAAAAGCAAATTTTATACGGAAATCAGTGAAACGTTTCCCTTAACCTTGGTTTTCTGTTTCTTCTTCCTGAAACAGCAAAAACATGGAACAGGCTTCCCGGACAACGCCGTTAACCATCTTCCATGTTTTTATCCTACACTCTGAAATACTGCATATCCTCAATATTCTTCCAGTAATAATTTACATTGCTCTTAAAGATAAGAACGATTTCCACTTTCCGCACCCTGTCCCTGGGCTCCGCATCCTTTAACAGATATTCGCAGAGCATTTTCATTGCCAGATAGGCCTGTTTATAGGGATCCTTGAAAACCAGGTTGGTAAAGGTCCCGTCCTTTAAGGCGGCAACATTTTCATCAAACACATCATTGGCAATGACCGGAAGCTTTCCTGCCAGGCCGCTGGCCTTTAACGCCCGGTACAGCACAGCGCTTCCTCTGGCAAACACGCAGCAGATGCCATCCGGAGGGTCCTTCTTAAGAATCCGGAGAATGCTTTCATCCAGCCGGTCCGATTCATAATATCCAAATAAGTCCTCAATGGCATATTCTGCCTGGGAATGCCTGAAATATTCGTGAAATCCCTTTGCCACCAGATAATGGGAATCCTTATACTGATCTCCGGCCATCAGAAGAATACGGCTTTTTTCCTTCATGATATTGCATGCCTGCTCCGCCATGATCTGGCCTGCCGCATAATAATCTCCCACCACCGTTCCCAGCCTGGAGCACTGGTCGTTGTCACCGGTGACGAACACAACACATACGCCCTTATCGGTAAACTGCCGGATGGCCTGGACCCCTGCCTCATCCCTTGGCGGTGCGGTCAGCAGGCCATCGAACTTCTCACCGCCCCTGTTTTCCTCCCCCAGCCGGATCAGAGTCTCGGTAAGGGTTCCTTTCTTATAAGGCATTTCAAGAACCTGGATATTTAAATCTCCCCACTCCCCCATATATTTCCGGTAGCCCTGCCAGATATAGCTGTAGAAATACTTGCTGTCCTCATCAAGCGCAGGAAGGCATACCGCAATTGTAATGTTCTTCCGTTTGAGAAAGGAAGCCATGGCATTTAATTTATACCCGTTTGCATCGGCATAATCCATGATCTTTTTTCTTGTGGCCTCGCTGACTCCCGGTTTCCCTGCAATCGCCTTGTGTATGGTGTTTAACGATACTCCAAAATGCTGGGCCATATCTTTCATTGTGATCTGTGACTTCATTGATTTACCCCATTTTTCTGCCGTTTTTTTAAACTAATCTGATATAACTATATATTATACAATCTGTCCATAATTTTCAATCACATTTTCCAGAGAGGTTTTATAATCCCTGTTCCAGCCGGATCACCCGGCCCACCCAGTCCCGGTAAAAGGACTCCTCATGGGATACAAATAAAACCGTGCCCGGGAACCGGGACAAAGCGGTTTTCAAGGACTCCTTGGCCTGTATATCCAGATGATTGGTCGGCTCATCCATGAGGAGGAAATTGCAGGGCCTTAAGGTGAGGAGACACAGTTTCACCTTCGCCTGCTCTCCACCGCTCAGCGTCCCGATGGACTGCTGGGCATGCTCTGCATAAATGCCGCAGCGGGCCAGAGCTTTTCGTATTTCCTTTGCCGTAAGGGAAGGATACTCATCGGAAACGATCCGGACCGGCGCCAGCTTTTTATCTTTCCACACCGGTTCCTGCTCAAAATATCCGGTGACTGCCTGCTCCGAGAAAATGAAATCTCCGTAAAGCGAAGGAATCTGCTTTACCAGCGTTTTTAAAAGCGTTGACTTTCCGATTCCGTTAAATCCGGTGATCACCGCTTTTTCCCCTCCTTTTATGGAAAAACTGATATCTGTCAGAACCGGCTCCTCATATCCCACGGATAATTTATTTACGGACAAATGAACGGTCTCAGTCAGCGGCAGTTCCGGAAAGTGAAAAAACGGCCGGATCTCTTTTTGCTCCAATTCCTCCAGACGCTCCAGCCGGTCCAGCTGCTTTTGCCTTCCCCTGGCCATTTTTGACTTTCTTCCGGCAATATTTCTTCGGATAAATTCTTCCGTTTTTTTAATTTCCTTTTGCTGGACGGAATACCGGCGTGTATAATCTTCCTGCAAAAGCGCCTTCTTCTTTAAGAATTCGTGATAAGTCCCATAGTACCTGGTTATTTTCCCATTGTCTATATCACAAATGCAATTTACCGCGCTCTCTAAAAATTCAGGGTCGTGAGAGACCACCATAAAAGCGTTTTCAAGGCCTGACAGATATTTTCCAAGCCAGGAAACATGCTCCTTATCCAGGAAATTTCCAGGTTCATCAAGAAGCAGTACATCCGGCTTCTCAAGGAGAAGCTTTGCCAGTATCGCCTTTGCCCTCTGTCCGCCGCTCATCTGCCAGATGGGGCGTTCCAGTCCGGCAGATACCAGCCCCAGCCCTTCCGCCACCTGTCCGATCCGCGTCCCGGTCAAATAAAAACCGCCGAGTTCCAGCTCCTCCTGATACTGTGCGGCAAGCTTTAAAACCTCCATGTTCCCATTGGCTGCCCGCCGGTAAAGCTCATTCATTTTTTCCTCTGTCTCATAGAAACGGCTGAATGCGGTTTTTAAAAACTCCTTCACCGTCATCACCGGGCCGGTACTCGCATACTGATCCAGATATCCCACTGAAATTCCCGGCTGCCACAGGACCCGTCCTTCATCAGGAATGACCTGTTCCGTGCAGATCTTGATAAGCGTGCTTTTTCCTGTTCCGTTCTGTCCCACAATCCCCATATGCTCTCCTTTGTTAAGAGACAGTTCTCCGTTTCTGTAGAGGGAATGTTCCCCAAAGGTATGGGATAATCCCGTAATATCCAATAAACTCATGATTGTATAAATCCTTTCTCTGTCAATTCCAAATAAAAAAGCAGAAAGCAAAGATACTCCAACGTATCTGCCTTCTGCTGGGATGAGAGATCCCGGGATCCCTGTACATCCACAAAAGGCTACGGACAAAACATTGTCCATAGCCTTTTGCACATTAAAAATCACACGAAAAAGGAGCATCAGAACAGGCCAGCCCCTATGGGCCGTTCCCGTCTGACCGCTCTCTTTTCCGACGAAATCCTAACGCGTATATGATCCGCTATACTCTGCACAATGTTTCATCGGTCCGGATTGTACAGAGTTAAGTTTTCTTTTCAATTGATCTGACAAATAAATGCCCATATCGATTCTCCTCTTAACCATAATTCACGGTAATGGTAGCATACCTGTCTGACTTTGTCAATGAAAAGAGGCCAATGCCCCCATGATCAGCGCCGCCACGGCAGCTCCCGGATCCTTTAAGGTCCTGGAAGCCTCTCCTCTGGCTGCGGCTCTTCCATGGACAGCGACCATGGTCGCCGTATGTTCAAATCCTTTCCTCGCCGCCTCTGCCGCTTCCCTTGAAGCCGCAGAAAGGGGAGCTCCCCCTTCCAAAGCCGCCTTAAGCGCCAGGACACCCGGATGAAAGCCGTCTAAGAAGGTCTTATCCCCGATCTTTGCCTTGCCTAAATCGGCGACCCCTGCTTCATATGCTTCAAACAGGCAGGCCACATCTGCATCCGATAACCCGGTCTTCCCCTTTAAGACCTTTCCCGCACGCATCAGTCCTGCCGCCATGAGAGTGCCCATGGTAGAAGGGACCTTGCTTCCCATGGCCTTCCCGGCCTGGTATAAAAGCTTTCCCAAATCCTGTTCTCCGCTTTCCGATACCGCTTCAAAAGCCGCTTTAAATCCGTCCGACATGGTAAGCCCTAAATCACTGTCCCCAACGATACCATCCAGTTCAATAAGACGGCTTCGGTTTTCATCCATAATTTTACTTATTCTGCCAAGCATGGCAATCAATTCCTGCCGGTTCATTCCATCCTCCCCTGTTTAAAAAACGGAGTATCCGCAGGAGCATCCAGGTAAGCCTTCAGCTCCTCATCCACTTTTAAGAGGGAAATGGACATCCCTGCCATTTCAATGGAAGTCACGTATTCTCCCACGTAATAACGGCAGACCTTAATTCCTCTCTCTTCCAGAATCCGGTGGACCTTTCCCGCCACAATATACTGCTCATCAAGAGGAGTGGCTCCCAGGCCGTTCACAAGGACCGCAGTCTCATCTCCTGGGGCAAAAGGAATATCCGCCAGAATCTTTTCCATGATCTCTTCCGTAATCTCATCCGCAGTCTCCATCTTTCCCCTGCGGATTCCGGGCTCTCCGTGGATGCCCATGCCGATCTCCATCTCATCCTCCCCGATCTCAAATCCCGGATGGCCCACTCTCGGCACCGTACAGGACGTCAGTGCAACGCCCATGGTCCTGACGTTCATAACCGCCTTTTCTGCGATCCGTTTTACCTCGTCAAGATCCTTCCCTGCAGCTGCGGCAGCGCCTGCACACTTGTATACGAAAAAAATCCCGGCCACGCCTCTTCTGGTATTTTTCCCGCCGGGTTCCGGCGCCGGGGAAGCCACGTCTTCTCCCGCCACCACGCTTTCCACACGGATCCCTTCTTCCATGTCCGCCATTTCTGCAGCCATGTCAAAATTAAAAATATCTCCGTTATAATTTCCATAAATATAAAGAACCCCTGCCCCGGAATCGATATGCCTGGTCACTGCCAGCATCTGATCTGCGCTGGGGGACTGGAACACATCTCCCACGGAACAGCCATCTAACATCCCTTTCCCCACATATCCCAAAAACAGGGGAAGGTGCCCGGAACCGCCTCCCGTTGCAATGCCGACCTTACCCTCTGTTTTACCGGAAGCGACCAGGCAGCGTAAATCCCCCTCTGCATAAGTCACATAGTCCGGGTGCGCAAGATAAATTCCTTCCAGCATTTCGTTTACATAATTTTCCGGTGTATTAATTATCTTTTTCATTGCAAAACCCCTTTCCCGCTCATCATTCAAACGCCGTTATAAGCTTTTTTATATACCTCAATCACCTGTTCCTTTGCGGGCCAAAACGGATTGTCCTCCATACAGGCGTCCTGCATGGCGACCTCTGCCAGGGCTCCGAAATCCCTGGGATCCACCTTAAGCTCCTTTAAGCTCTGTGGCAGCCCCAGCCCTTTTGACAGCTGCCTGATATAAGCGGCTGACCGCCGGACCGCTTCTTCCCCTGTCAGCCGGTCCGCCTCCGGCAGCTTTAAACCTTTTGCCACCTTCTTATACCGCTCTGCTGTCTCCGGCCCGATTCCGTTAAACTCCATGACATAGGGAAGCAATACCGCATTGCAGATCCCATGGGGCAGATTAAAACGGCCACCCAGGGAATGAGCCATGGCGTGCACCATGCCAAGACCGGCGTTGGAAAATGCCATGCCTGCACTGTATTGTGCATAAGCCATCATCTCTCTGGCCGGCTCATTGTTTCCATCCGCAGCTGCCAGAGGCAGCTGCTCCCTGATCACCCCCATGGCCCAGAGCGCATCTTTATCCGTAAACGGGGTCGCCCGTTTTGCCACAGCCGCCTCAATGGCATGGGTCATGGCATCCATGCCCGTAGAAGCCGTAAGCCCTTTGGGCATGCTCATCATAAAATCCACATCATTAATGGCAATATCCACCATGCAGTTGGGATCCACCATACACATTTTAGAATGCCTGGCCGGATCGGTGACAATATAAAACGACGTGACCTCAGATCCGGTCCCTGCGGTGGTATTCACCGCAACGATGGGTATTCCCGGTCTGGAAGATTTATGAACCCCTTCATAGTCTTCCACCTTTCCTCCGTTTGCCAGCACAATGCTTACCGCCTTTGCCGTATCTATGGCGGAACCCCCTCCCACCACGACCAGGACATCGACCTCCAGGGCTCTTGCCGCCGCCAGACAGTCATTGACAACATCAATGGTCGGATTGGGCTGCACCAGATAATAGATCGCATACTCCACACCGGCTTTCAGAAGAAAGGCCCCTGCCCGGTCTCCTGCGCCGCTTTCATATAAAAACTGATCCGTAACGATGAGCCCCCGTTTCAGGCCCCGTTTTTTCAACTCTTCCGGCAGCAATCCGATGGAGCCGCGGCCGAAAAAGCTGGTTGTCACTGCATTGATCCTTTCATGGCCCATATTCAGACCTCCTTAGAATTCTATATTCCTGAAATCCCCCGGATCGATCCGCATGAGCGCATGCAGCTCATCCTTTGTGGGAAGCGGCGTAAATGCGATACCGGAGTATTTGACCGGAAAACCGGTATTTTCCATGACCTCTTCCAGACTGGAGGTGGGATGGATGGAGTCCAGCACCAGCTCTCCCTTTTCCATCTTAAAAATACAAAGGGGGGTGACGATCCGGTCCACATTTCCTCTTGCGGTCACGAAGTCCACATGGTTCACAAACGTGCGCTTATCATGCTTTGTTCTCCATATGACCGCCCGTTTTGCAGTGGGAATCAAAACTGCGCTTCCTGCTCCTCCCGGCATCCGCACCTTTGGCTTATGATAATCTCCGATGACCGATGCATTGACATTGCCATGAAGGTCGAACTGGATGCCGCTTAAAAATGCCAGATCCAGGCCCCCTCTCATGGATAAGTCAAACACATCCATCAGGGGAAAATATGCGCAGGAGCGTTCCAGCAGCTTTCCGCCTGCACTGGTATATTTCTGAAGCCCTGCAGGGGACGGGTCCACGCCTCCGGGAATATTTAAATGCACCGCGCCGGGCGCATACAGTTCCTTTGCCAGCAGCAGAGCGATCATGGGCATATGGGAGGACACACCGTGAAACACCCTGCTGCCATCCGGAATCATACGGGCCATGGCGCATACCATGATGTCGCAGATTCTGTTTTTCTCTCTCATTCCATCCCCCCTCATCCTCTGTAGTCCGCCTTTTCAAATGCTCTTAAATAAGCCTGCAGACCGTCTGAATCCTTTAGGGCCTTAAATTTATCTATATTCTTCCTGTCAATCTCATACAGTCCCGGACAGGAGCCGGGCGCAGCGCCCTTTGGCACCCGGACGACTCCCTCCACCAGAAAATGGGGAATATCCGCCTTTTTCGCGCTGCCTGTAAAAACCTGGCCATGAACCACCTTCTCAGCCGTCAGGATGACCTTTCCTGCCGCCCTGGACAGCAGCACATCCTCGAACAGCGGCCCGGTGATTCTGGCGTTTCCTTCTTCATCGGCTTCCTGGACATGAATGACAGCCACATCCGGTTTTATGGCCTTAACAGCCGTGACCGGTTCTTTTGTAAACGGATCCTCTATCCGCATAAAATAATCATTTGCATCAATTAAATCGCTGACGGAAAGACCCTTCACCGGCATGAATCCCACACCATAGCTGGCTGCCCGAAGGGCGGAAATCACCGTATAGCATGCATGTTCATTCCCTTTAACGATCCCCTCTTCCACGGCCTTCCGGTAATGGCCGGCCAGGGAGTATTCGCTTTCGTAGCTGATAAAACCGGCATCCACACTGGCCGCACAGCCTCCGAAGCAAAGTAGATCCACATCCATTGCTCCCGCAGTCTTTACCAGCTTTAAATTCTTTTTTTTCTGGCGCACCAGTTCCCGTACCATGGCCATAGGCGCCCGATGGAGCACATTGCCTCCAAGGCCCAGGACATCCCCGTCATGGATCCGGGCCGCCGCCTCCTGCAAAGTCATCACCTTGCTCATGGTCTGACCTCCCTTTCTGCCCTGCCTGTTTTTATTTGGCTGCATTGCAGGCGATCTGTACGGCATCCCAGACGCCGGCAAAGGGCGGAGCATAAATAAGATCTGTCATCCCAAGCTCTTCCGTCGTCATCCCGCAATGGATCGCCACAGCAAATATATCCACCCGCAAAACAGCCCCCTTCTGCCCGCAGGTCTGGGCTCCGAGCAGCCTTTTGGTTCCTTTTTCATATATCAGTTTGATGGTAATGGGAGTCGGATCCGGATAATAGGCCGGGTGGTCATATGCCTGGATGATCAGGGTTTTGAAATCCTTTGACAAGCGTCTGGCATCCGCCTCTCCCATACCGGTGCGTCCAAGCTCCAGCCCGCATACCTTGATCGCTGCCGATCCAAGCGCTCCTTTAAACCGGCTGCTGCCGCCTGCCATATTGGTACCCGCGATTCTTCCGCATTTATTTGCCACCGTGCCCAGGGCCTGAAAGCTGTTTTCTTCCAGAATCTCATGATAGACCAGGCTGCAGTCCCCTGCCGCATAGATCTCCGGAATGGAAGTTCTCATTTCCCGATCCACGATCAGCGCCCCGTTTTTTCCCATCTCAATTCCGGTATCCTTTAAAAACTCCGTATTCGGCCGTACCCCTGCCGCAACCAGAACCAGATCTGCCTCATAGCTTCCCCGGTCCGTTTTTACCTGCTTCACATAAAGACCGTCTCCAGAAAACTCTTCCACCTTTTCTCCGGTATGGAGCTTTACGCCTCTGCTTATCAGCTCTTCCTGGGCCAAAGACGCCATTTCCTCATCAAAGGGCATTAAAATCCTGGGGCCCGCCTCTATGACCCGGACGTTTTTTCCCAGATTTAAAAATGCTTCCGCGCATTCGATCCCGATATAACCGCCTCCCACGATGACCACATTCCGAAGCTCCGGCATTTTTACGTACTCTTTTAAAAAAATGCCATCCTCCAATGTTTTCAGCACATGAACTCCCAGAAGTTCCCTGCCCGGAAACGGGGGGACAACTGCCGCTGCTCCGGTAGCGATCAGCAGCTTATCGTAGGTGTCGGAAAATTCCCTGCCGTTTTCAAGATTTCTTCCATGCACCCGTTTTCCTGCCGCATCCACCGACTGTATTTCATGGGAGAGAAAAGTCTCCACACCCATCTTTGTAAATGTTTCCCGGGTACGGGCGATCATCCGGCGGTAATCGTCATTGAACCCCCCCACATAGTAAGGAAGGCCGCAGGCTCCGTAAGAGAGAAATCCTCCCTTTTCATAGACCGTAACCTGTATCCCGGAATCAATTCTCTTTATTTTGGAAGCAGCGCTCATTCCGGCCGCCACTCCTCCGATTATAATGATCTTCATGCGTTCTCCCTGACCGTGATTCTGTCAATTTCCCGTTTCGCTTCCTCCATTGCTTCTTCTGCCGTCTTTTTTCCGGAAAAGGCTTCCGCTATTTTCTGATAAAAGACACCGTTTTTCTCCCCTGCTCCATACATATGGGGAAGGGGCCTTGCAAGCTCCATCATCTTTTTCTGTACCGGAAACCAGGGGCAGACGCTTTCCCCTTCCAGATAGCTGGATTCTCTTACGGGAGCACCGCTTTTCCTTCCCACCTTCCGGTCAACTTCAAGAGAACGCAGATAACGGAGAAATCCATTGGCAGCTTCTTTCTGCCTGCTGCCTGAGCTGACGGCAAATGACCAGGTCACATTCCAGGGGGTGTAAAAGGTCATAAACCCCAGATCTTCCGGTTCCAGACAGCCTTCTTTAAACAGAACACCCATCTGCCCGCTCCAGGTCACCGCCATATCCGCCTTTTTTTCCCGGACAGCCGCAGCGATTTCATCATTGCCAAAGCTTCCGGTCCCTTCCAGGGCATAGGTTTTCAGTTCCAGATAGGACCTAAGTCCCTTTATTACAGTTTTGTCGGTACAGACTGCCCGTCCGGCTTCATCATACACATCTCCTCCGTACATGCGCAAAAACGGAAGGGCATCGGTAAAGATCTCGGATGCATGGGCTTTCATTGCCGCTGCCGGCTTTCCTTTCGCGGCAGTGACTGCTTTTGCCAGCTCTATGTACTGGCCCGGCGTGACAACACGGCCCGGCACTTTTCCGACCGCCTGAATAAGAGCGCTTTTGCGGTAGACGATCATGTGGCCGTCGCAGAAGGATGGAGATAAATACGCCTTTCCTTCATACCGGATTTCCCTTGCTATGACCGGAAGGATATCTTCATCTTCAAGCTCAAGCTCGGATAAATATCCGTTTTTCACGAAATCACTAAGCCACAGATGTCCTGCCACCATGACGATGTCATAATCCGCCTTTCCGGAAAACACCTCCATCATAGCCGGGTAATACTCCGCCCACGGCACAGCATCAAAGACTACCTTTCCCCCATATCCGTTTAAAATCCCCAATTCCCTGTCCAGATAGCATTCCACCGCCGGGTCAGCCACGGCCAGAACCTTAAGCGCTGCCTGTTCCATAAGATTCCCCTTTCTTTTTTTACTTCCCGATCTGGGGCGGCGCATCCACGATCCCAACAATATAGGCATCCACCGGAGCCGAACGGTCCAGGGCATGCTGCGTCGTATCATCGGTGGTCACCAGCACCAGTTCGCCGATTCCGGCACCTATGGTATCGGCGGCCACAAATATATTTTCTTTGTCTCCGTAATAAGGCTCTACCAAAAGCAGCTTGAACCCTACCAGATTTCTGCATTTTCTTGTGGAAACCACAGTTCCCATGATTGTTCCTAATATCACCCGGTACCATCCTTTCTTAGGGTCACCCACTGGCCCTGCTTTAACGAAAATGCATTGGCATCGTCCGTATCCACATGGAAATCCAGCCGGCTGTCATCGGTTACCCGGATCAGCACCTGACTGAGCACGCCGCCTCTTGGACCTTTCACAACAACATTGACCCGCTCTTTGTCATATACCCCGAACCAGCAGGCATCCTTTGGGGTCATATGGATATGGCGGTCCGCAATGATCACGCCCTCTGTCAGGGAGACCTGGCCCTCCGGCCCTTTTAACACGGCTCCCGGAGTTCCGGCCAGATCTCCCGACGTTCTTACCGGAGGCTTAAGCCCCAGGATCCTGCAGTCGCCGGACGCCATCTCAACCTGGCTCTGTTTCCTCTCCGGTCCCAGGATCCGTACCCTGGAAAACGTTCCCCCGGGCCCGCAGACAGCAACCTGCTCCTCACAGGCAAACTGTCCCGGCTGGCTTAAGGCCTTCATGGGCGTTAACCGGTGCCCGGCGCCAAACAGCTGTTCCACATGTTCCCTTGTCAGATGTACGTGCCGGGCGGAGATTCCTACCGGAACCTGATAAGGTTCCCCGCTCAGCCGGTCCCAGTTTTCCAGAACCAGCGAAGTTATTTTCTCAATCAGCTCTTCCCTGTCTGCCACCATAAAACCTCCCCGCAGCCAGACAGCGCTTAAGCTTCCCTTTCGGGCACTCCTGCGCTGTCATGTTGTTTTTTTACTTAATATACGGAAGAATGCCTCCTATGGAATTATGAGGTCTGGGAATCACATGAACGGCAACCAGTTCTCCGACCCTGGAGGCTGCTTCCTCACCGGCTTCTACGGCTGCCTTCACCGCTCCAACGTCTCCCTGGACCATGACGGTCACAAGACCGGAACCGATCTTTTCCGTTCCGACCATTTCCACATCAGCCGCTTTTAACATGGCATCTGCGGCCTCAATGGACGCGGTCAGACCTCTCGTCTCCACCATTCCCAATGCTAACATACCCTTTTTTAATACTGTCTCAGCCATTTACTTCTCCTCCTTATTCACACGTTTCCTTCTGTTTGTTTCCGTCCCTGTCTCAGGCTTTTCGCCTGCTTTAAGCCCTGCATCCGCCGTTTCCCCTGCGCCGGCCTCTTTTTCCGGATCTTTTGCCTCTTCATGGCTCTCTATCATATTCAAAAGCTTCCACACCTCCGGGTGAGGGTTGTTTATGGATATGGACACTTTAATGTTGTCATCCCCCACCATCCGCCCGGTTTCTCTGGCCGCTTCCATGGCGGCATGAACCGCCGAGGTTTCGCCCGCCAGCACCGTATGGCACATTCTGCCGCCCAGTTTCTTATGACAGCTTACGATTTCCACATCAGCTGCTTTCAGCGCCTGATCCACGACCACAACGGTATTGGCATAATAATTGGTTTCTAAAACCCCTATGGCGTTTTGATTTTTTTCCATGACGCCCACCTTTGCCTTCGGATGTTTTTATTTTAATCTGGGTAATATTTTTTCGATATCCTGATGGGGCCTGGGAATCACATGCACCGCCACCAGCTCTCCGATTCTGGAAGCCGCTTCCTGCCCTGCTTCCGTTGCCGCTTTCACAGCCCCTACCTCGCCGGTCACAATAACAGTTACCAGGCCGGAGCCGATTTTTTCGGTTCCCACCAGTTCAACATCAGCTGCTTTCAACATTGCATCTGCCGCTTCTACAGAGGCGGTTAAGCCCCTTGTTTCAATTAAACCAATCGATGTGGATGCCATATTTTATTCCCTCCTGTGATTTCCATTGTTTGATTCCGCGAA
Source organism: Lachnospiraceae bacterium 54-53 (assembly GCA_041223105.1). Taxonomy (GTDB): domain Bacteria; phylum Bacillota; class Clostridia; order Lachnospirales; family Lachnospiraceae; genus Lacrimispora. The sequence continues at coordinate 106,614 of JBCLPO010000001.1, read as the reverse complement.
TGCTACTTTCGTTATCCCGGATAATTTCTTTGTTCCTTCATATGGTTTTTCTATCATTTCCACCAGAACCTCTTCCGGGTGATTGATTTCCAAAGCCGCCCTTTTTGCCACTTCGCAGGCCTCCTTCACGTCATCCACCCGGCCTTCAAACTTCACCTGGGCCGTAAGGGGGATAAAGGCGGTAACGTCTTTGGGATTGATGGTGTCTATTCCGATGATCCTGATATCCGCAGCCTTGCAGGCTTTGTCCATGGCATAAAGAACTGCCCCATAGCCGGCACATTCCAAAAAACCGATTGCCATATGTACTGATCCCTCCCTAGATGATCCTTAATCCTCCTTCTGCCAGCATGCATCTGCGCCTTCTGGTGAAGCTTCTCGCGCAGGTAAGGCCCTCGCCGGTCGGACCTGCGATCGTCATGGTCGAATGACCTTCCCCTCCGATCCCCACGCCCCTTAAGGTCGCACCGTTCTTGGTAAAGATGGTGGTTTCAATGGCCTTTCCGAACTTTGTCATATTTTCCACATTTCTGGAGAACATGGACGCGGTATGACGGTTCCCGGATTCTGCGGCCGCCGCACCTTCCATACATTCATCAAAGGTTGCCGCCCGGACAATGGGAAGCACGGGCATCAGCTGCTCGACCATGACAAAGGGGTGGGTTTTATCGGTCTGGCAGATAAGAAGGCGGGTATCTCCCCGGTCATGAACTCCGATGGCTTCCAGAAACAGTGCCGCGTCCTTTCCCACCCATTTTTTGTTCACTTCAAACCTGCCGTTTTTCTCCGTCATGGCAAATTCCATGATTTTGCTTAACTGCACGGCATTCAGCAGATACGCCCCTTCCTTTACCAGCCGTTCCACCAGCTCATCGGCAGCGCTCTCCATCACGAACACCTCTTTTTCCGCCAGACACAGCAGATTGTTGTCAAAGGAAGCTCCCCGGTAAATCTCTTTTGCCGCCAGGCTTACATCTGCCGTATCGTCTACGATGACCGGAGGATTTCCGGCGCCTGCTCCGATGGTCTTTTTTCCGGAGCGGAGCAGCGCATTTACCATGCCCATTCCTCCGGTTCCCACCATCAGCCGGATCCTGGGATCAGCAGTCATTTTGCCGACCGCTTCCATGTCAGGTTCTCTCTGCATGGTGATTAAATTTGCCGGCCCTCCGTTTTCCACGATGGTCCGATGAATCAGCTTCAGACAGTATGCGCAGCACTCCTTTGCGCCCGGGTGGACGTTAAACACGACGGAATTCCCCCCGGCTATCATGCTGATCGTATTGTTTATGATGGTTTCTGTGGGATTTGTGGAAGGAGTGATGGCTCCGATCACCCCGAAAGGAGCGTATTCTTCGATCATCAGCCCGCTGTCACCGGAGATGGCTTCCGTAGTCAGGCACTCCACGCCGGGCGTTTTTTCGATCACTGCCAGGTGTTTTTGGATCTTATCCTCATAACGCCCCATGCCGGTCTCTTCCCACACCATCCTTGCCAGGGATTCCGCATGCTTTTTCGCTGCCGACCGTATGGCCTCTATGATTCTCCGTCTGTCTTCTACCTTATAATGATTGATCCATTCCTTCTGGGCCCCGGCGGCTGCCGCTATGGCATCCTCCACGTGTTCAAATACCCCGTTTTCACTCTGCGGAGTAAATGCGGAAGATTTTATGTTCTTATTTTCGATTCCCGCAAGCACTTCCCGCACAATGAGTTCTATTTCTCTAGCCCCAATTTCCATAGTCCGCCTCCTAATTCAGCTGCTCTACAACCCTTCTGACGACTTCGGCAATGATCTCCTCCTTCGCCTTGCCCAAGCTCTCCGGCTGCACCGTTCTCTGTACTGATACGGCCGGAGGCGGTGTGATGCTTCCGCAGCCGCACAATGCCTGAGGCGGCTCCTCTCCGGGCCTCACAATAGGGGTCACCCCCTTTAATCCGGCAGACGGTGTCCCGTTCAAAGCCGGTTCTTTCCCGCTTCCTGCCGTCTGCACCAGCGTCACCGGTTCTGCCGGGCGGATATCAGCCGCGGAGACCACGTCTTTTGTATTGGTCTCCTGTACCGAACAGGGCGGAATCCCTCCCCCCGTAATGCCGAGCTTGTGCCGGATATCGAGCAGCTTATTCACCTGGTCACAGGAAAGCACATTCTGGCGCCCGATGATATTGCCCGTATACATCAGAATGGTCGCATAATACTCGATGGATTCCAGCCGGTGAAATGCCTGGGTAATGTCCTTTCCCCAGGTCAAAGCCCCATGGTTTGCAAGAAGCACTCCATTATGGGTGTTCACAAAGGGCGCAATGGAATCCGGCACCTCTTCCGTGCCCGGCGTTGCATATTTTGCAATCGGAATGGAACCCAGCCCCAAGACCGCTTCGGTCAGAACCGCAGTATCCAGACTGATTCCGGCTATGGAAAAGCTGGTGGCAACAAGCGGATGTGCATGAGTCACTGCCTGTACTTCCGGATTTTCCTTATAAACCCTCAGATGCATTTTCACTTCCGAGGAAGGCTTTAATCTGCCCATCAGCACCTTACCGCTCAAATCCATTTTTACCAGCATATCCTGTGTCATAAATCCCTTTGATACGCCGGTCGGCGTTGTCCAGATGGTGTTCGGGCCTACCTTACAGCTGATGTTTCCATCATTGGAGGCTACAAAGCCTTTTTCGTACATACGCTTACCGATCGATAAAATCGCCTTTTTGGCTTCAAAATCAGTCATGTACTTTACACCTTGAACTGTCATCATTTCTTTACCTCCAAAGTCCAAACAATTACATTTTCTTTTTGTCCGCACTTCCCTTTTTTATACTGTATTTCTACTGTTTTTGTGTTTATTTTTAAATATTTTATGTTACTTTGTTTTTGGTTTTACCGTTTTATTTTTATTTCAACTATTTTTCCTTTACATTTTATTTAAAAAATTATACAATATACATAGATGTCACATGATTCTTATGGTTTCATATTGCATTTTCATATTTATAATACATTGATCATCGTCAGGAAAGGAATATGCCTATGTTAGCAGTAACAAGAAAAGCCAAAATCAAAGATATTATTTTAGAAAAGAAAAGCGTTACAGTGACGGAACTTTCCAAAGTTTTTTCTGTCACCGAGGAAACCATCCGCAGGGATTTAAAACAACTGGAAGATGAAGGATTCTTAACCAGAACTTACGGCGGCGCATTCATTCAGGACGGGGTAGAGAATAACGTCGACTTAACGATCCGGGAAACCGCATATATGGAGAGCAAGCAGGCCATCGCTCAGAAATGTATATCCATCATCCACAACGGGGACTCCATCTTTCTGGACGCTTCCACCACTGCCCTTCAGATCGCCAGAGCATTAAAGGGAATGCGCATCACCGTGGTGACCAACTCCCTGCTGATCATCAACGAACTGTATGACAAAGAAGATATCCGTCTCATTTCCATCGGAGGCTCCTATACGCCCAGGGACAAGGCCTTTGCCGGCAATACTGCCGTCCGGAATCTGGAAGCCTTTTATCTGGATAAGACTTTTATGTCCTGCAGAAGCCTCTCCATGGAACATGGGATCACGGATTCCAATGAATCCATTGCCGCCATACGCCAGACACTGATGACACGAAGCAATCACATTTATCTGGTGGCCGATCATTCCAAATTTGACAAGACCTCTTTTATCCGCATATCCGGTCTGGAAGCCATCACCGGACTGGTGACCGACAAGCAGTTAAACGACCAGTGGAAAGAATTTCTTACCAGAAACAACATTGAGCTGTATGAAGCCAATGATGGTTGAGCCGATCCTTAAGGAGGATGCCCCGGACTGTCAGAGACATCCTCTTTTCATTCCTTACGTTCACTTCCCTTTTGCTTTTAATGCCTCTTCCTTTTTTCTGAAGATCTCATTCAAGGATTCCGTATACGGCGCCCTGGCAATTCCATACTCCGTCACGATGCCCGCAATCAGATCATGGTCCGTTACGTCAAACGCAGGGTTGTACACCTTCACGCCTTCCGGTGCCATGGGTTTTTTATACCACATTTCCACCACCTCTTCGGCCGGACGCTCCTCGATATGAATCTCCCTGCCCGTAGGCGTATTCCTGTCAATGGTGGATGTGGGCGCGCAGATATATACGGGAATCCCATAACGCTTCGCTGCCAGCGCCACCATGGAGGTGCCGATCTTGTTTGCGGTATCGCCGTTTGCGGCCACCCGGTCACAGCCCACAAATACGGCGTCGACCCAGCCGTTTCTCATTACGGAAGCGGACATATTATCACAGATCACGGTGACATCCAGGCCCGATTCCTTTAGTTCAAAGGAGGTCAGCCTCGCTCCCTGTAAAAGAGGCCTTGTTTCATCTGAAAAGATACGGAAGTTATAGCCTTTTTCATGGCCCAGATACATGGGAGCCGTGGCAGTCCCGTATTTAACGGTAGCCAGCTGGCCGGCATTGCAGTGGGTGAGAAGTCCGTCTCCCGGTTTTACCAGCGACAGTCCGTATTCACCGATGGTTTTGCATACCCAGATATCCTCTTCCCGGATTTCTACGGCCTCTTTATGAAGAAGCTCCACAATTTCGGATACGGTCCTGTCCCTGTTTTCCAGCACCACGCCCTCCATGCGGTTAAGCGCCCATGATAAGTTGACTGCGGTGGGGCGGGCGGAATCAAGATAATCCTTCGCTTTTTTAAATTTCCCGTAAAAATCATCAAAGTCATCCGCTTCAATTTCTCTCGCAGCCAGGTAAATGCCGATCCCTGCCGCCACACCGATGGCAGGCGCCCCTCTTACTTTCAGCAGATAGATGGCATCCCAGATATCTTCCTGCTTTGTCAGGGAGAGGATCTCCGTGTTGTAGGGAAGCTGTGTCTGGTCTATGATGACGAGGGCATGACTTTCCTCATCAAGAGCAACGGTGTCATAATCCATGATTGTTTTCTTTGTTTCTTCGCTCATGTTTAAGTACTTTCCTTTCTGATCTTAAAACTTACCGACCGCTTCTTCAATCGCTTTTAAGTAATCCGCGCCCCTCCGGAAGCTTTGGCGGTTCATGATGTAATTTTTCGCCAGCGTGATCACAATTCTTTCCGCTCTCGTGCGTTTCGCTTCATCCGGGATTCTGGTAATATCGATGACATTGGCCATGCCGACGGTACGGCGTATGGATTCAAGACCTGCCACCCCGGCAGTATCGGAAAGAATCCCCTCGAGATACCACTCTTTGAATCCGGGAACCTTTGCCATGGTTTCCGTTGCATATTCGTCAAAGGCCTTGTTGTACTTTTCAATAAATAAGTCCATAACATCGGAAATCACCTTCAGGCACCAGCCGCAGAACTCTGCTTTCTCCGCCTCATCGGCAATGGTCGCATCGCCGTTGCACCAGGCAAAGAACATATTTGCGATGATATTGCCGATATCGTAGCCCATGGGACCGAAGAAAGCGAACTCCGGATCAAAAATAAAGGTGTGCTCCTTATTGATGAACACAGAGCCTGTATGCAGATCTCCATGGATCAGGGACTGGGCATTGTTCATGAACTCAAACTTCAGCTTGGCAGCTTCCAGATGAAGCGCCTGATCCTCATACAATTCCTTTTTTACAAAATCCATGTTGGGCGGAAATACATTGTTTCTGTGGTTGTAGTCGATATAGGGCTCGCTGTACACCAGATCCTCGGTGATCTCACATAGGTCCGGATTGATAAAGCTCTTTACCAGTTCTTTCTTCTCCTTATGTCCCATGACCACATCCGTGGTGCGCAGAAGGGAATTCACCATGAAGGTCGTCACATGATCCGCAAATGCGGGATAAATCTCGTGGTTCATCAGGCCGGTCCGCATCATGGTATGGCCGGTCATGTCTTCCATGATCATGGCGCACATGACGCCGTCATATAAATAAACCTTCGGAACCAGGCCCGGCGCATAAGCCTCCTGGATCCCCAGGATCTTGGCTTCAATTCTTCCCCGGTCCGTGGAGACATGCATCTCCGATGAAATGCGCAGCGCTTCCCCCGCCTGTTTTACAATGATGGTTTTTCCGCTGGCCGGATCCTTCACACGGAATACATAATTTAAATTTCCGTCCCCGATCTCCCTGCATTCCAGCACGGCATCCCTGTCAAACCAGGAAAGCTTCTCCTGCACATAACCCGGAACTTCTTCTGCTTTCATTAAAAAATAACTGTCGTATTTAGACATCCCCGTCACCTTCCCCTGATTATTTTGGTTTGAATTTCAGTTGGCATTTTTGGTCTTGCCGCTTGCATAGGTCATGGCAAGCGCAATGGCGAGCACCGCCCCTTTGATGATGTTCATTGCATAATAGGGAACAGACATCATGATCAGTCCGTTCTCCAGCATACCGACCAGCACGGCACCCGCAAAGGTGCCGAAGGCATTGGCTTTCCCCGCTCCAAGCACGGAAAAACCGATGTATGCCGCACAAACTGAGGGCATCAGGTATGCGTCTCCCGCTGAGATCTGTGCCGTACCCACACGTGCCGCCAGACAAATCCCTCCGATGGCCGCAAAGGTGGCGGACAGAAAATAGGCCAGGATCTTATACTTTGCCACCGGAATCCCGGAAAGCTGGGCTGCTTCCGGATTTCCTCCCACCGCATACATGTACCTGCCGTGTTTTGTATAGTTTAAGAAGAAATATGCAAAAAGCACAACGCAGATCATAATGATAATCAGCCACGGTTCTTTTCCAAGGGCGCGGAACGCTGCCGGAACAAGACCCGGCGCCTGGGTTCCGTCCGCACGGGTCATGCGTTCGGTGATGGCTCCGCCTTTGGAATAGGTCATGGACACTCCCTGATACATAAACATGACGGAAAGTGCTGCAACCATGTCCGGTATCTTAAATTTAACGATCAGAATGCTGTTGATGACCGCAACGCTTAAGCATATCACAACCGTCAGAATGATGGAAACACCGATGTTGATATTGTGCCATACAAAGCATGTCATAACAAAAACATTTGCAAATTGTGCCGTTGCCCCGATGGAAAGATCCATGCCGTTTACCGCCAGCGCAAACGTGAGGCCAATGGCAATGATGGTCGTAATGGATACCGCACGAAGAATCGTAATCATATTGGACTGGGTCAGGAACATGCTCGATCCCGTGTCCTTGCTCCAGTTTCCAAATGTGAACAGAATAAACACGATGACCATGGTTGCGATGGTCCCCCATTTCGTTACAAAATCTCCGGCATTCCCTTTCTTTTTTACCTTCTCTGCCCCAGACATATCATTTACCTCCTGTCGAATAGTAAAGCAGTTCTTTTTCGTTGGTATCCGCCGCATGCAGCTCTTTGATGATCTCTCCGTCATACATCACATAAATGCGGTCGCAGATACTAAGTATCTCCTGGAATTCGCAGGTGGCATAAATAATGCCCTTTCCCTTAGCTGCCAATCCTTCAATCAGCTCATACATATCCTGTTTTGCACCAACATCAATTCCCTTGGTCGGCTCGTCAAAGATATAGATCTCCGAATCCTTGTTCAGCCATTTCCCAACGACTACCTTCTGCTGGTTTCCGCCGGACAGCAGAGCAACTACCTGGTTTTCGGAAGGAGTCTTGATCCCGAGATCCCGGATCATATTCCTGGCATCGTCTCTCTCCCGTTTTCGGTTGACTACGGAAAGCCGGTTGGTATATTTCTCCATGGCTGCAACAGAAATGTTGGAAACAACAGGATCCGTGATCAGAACGCCTTCTTTTCTCCGCTCCTCCGGAACAAGAGCCAGGCCATTCTTAACCGCCTGAGCGGGTCCTTTTGCCCTGATCGCTTTTCCCCGCAGCTTCATCGTGCCGCTGACCTGGGGATATGCCGAAAACAAAGTCTTGCAAAGCTCTGTTTTTCCTGCTCCCACCAGTCCTGCCACGCCGACGATCTCACCTTCCCGGACGGTCATGGTAATATTTTTTACCTTGCCTTCCTTCTCCGTAAGATTTTCTATTTCAAGCAATGGTCCGCCAATCCCGCATTTATTCTTGATGTAGTTATCCTCGTAGCTGCGTCCCAGCATATATTCCACAAGAGTATTGACCTCCAGATCTTTCGTCAGCGGCAAACTGGTCACCAGCTTTCCATCCCTCATAATGGTAATGAATTCACAAATTTCATAAAGCTCGCTTAAACGATGAGAAATAAAAACCACGCCCACATTCTCTTTTGCCAGTTCCCGGACTACCCGGAACAATTCCAGAGTTTCCGAATTGGAGAGAGGGGCCGTCGGTTCATCCAAAATAAGGAAACGGCACTTTTCCGCCACACATCTGGCGATCAGAACCATCTGCTTCTGCGCCAGGGTCAGGGCCGATACCTGCTTGTTAATGTCTACGTTTACATGTAATTTCTCCAAAACCGCCTTTGCCGCCTGTCTGATCTCTTTCCAGTGTACGATCTGTTTACGGCCCATTTTATTGACCAGAGTGTTGAACATAACATTCTCGGCCACGGTAAGATAGGGTATGAGCGCTGTGTCGACTTCCTGAAATACGATTTCTATCCCAAGGTTTTTCGCGTCTTTGGGGCACCGGATTTCCACCGGCTCCCCTCCAACGTAAATTTGTCCTGTATAATGCGTATTGACACCGGCAAGTGCTTTCATCAGGGTGGACTTGCCGGCGCCATTGGCACCCACGAGCGCATGAATCGTACCACTTGTCAGACTAAAATCAACTCCATCCAGAGCCTTTACTCCAGGAAATTCGATGGATATATCCTTCATTTCAAGTTTCATCTCGTTCATGACATCTCTTCCTTAATTATGTATTGACTGCGGGTCACATCCGTTTATTCCACGTAAAGGTTCTTGATCAGATCGCTGTATAAAGCTCCCTCGGGATCTTCCGCATCTCCCCAGCCATCGATGATGCTTCCCAAATCAGCCATGGTAGTCTCTCCGCTCAGCTGGGTCGTTAAAATGTTGTTCGCATTCAGATCAAAGTAATCCGGTGTTTCTTCGCCCAGGAACTTAAGAGCCAGCAGGCGGGTGTCTACGATACCGATCAGCTTCGGGTCCACCGCTGCGGTAGATTTCCATACTTCCGGGTTCTTCACCATCAGCTGGATGTCGTCATTGGATACGTCAATGGTATACATGGGGATATCCGTTCTTCCCGCATCATTGAGGGCCTGCAATACGCCTTTTGCAAGCTCATCATAGCAGCCCCAGATGGCATCCACGGAGCCTTCCGGATATTTCGGCAGGATGGCAGCTGTCTTATTGGTCATGTCACCCCGCGCATTGGCAGAATCCGACGGCGCGATCACTTCCAGAGTCTGTATCTTTCCTTCCTCTTCCAGCTTGGTATAATTTTCGTTTCTTCTGTCCAGAGGAGGGATTCCAGGGCCCATGAACGTCTTCAGCACCTTCATGGGGTACTTTCCGCCATTGGCTTCAAACTCTTCCATCATATAGCCCAGGGAAAGTTCTGCCAGCGCCTGGTCATTCTGTGCCGTTGAGGTCACGCCTTCCAGAAGCAGTCCGTTTATGTCTCCGCCCTTAAACGGCATGGTATCAAATGTCACGACCTCCATGCCTTTGTCTCTGGCAGGCTTTAACATATCATAGGAATAGGAAAGCTGTCCGTGGGATACGATGAGGCCGTCATAGTCCTTGGCGATCACCTGGGCTACCGTCTCCTGGATCTTGGCATCGTCTCCATCCGTAACAAAGGTGTCTACGGTCCAGCCGAATTTTTTGCCTTCCGATACACAGCCGTCGAGAAACTGCTGGGTATGGTCACCGGCTGCCAGATTTCTTACAACCGCGATCTTCTTTCCTTCCAGAGAGGCTGGGGCATTTGCCTCAGATGACTTTTCCGCTGCAGTTGTGGTTTCTTCTGTTTTGGAAGCTTCTGTTTTCTCCTCTGCCGCCGGAGCTGTTGTTGCCGATGTTGTCCCGCTGCCGCATGCGGTCACGGACAGAACCAATGACGCTGCCAGGAACATTGCTAACCCTTTTTTCATAAAGTAAACCTCCTTAAAAAATTATAAAATATAGTTTTCTATTCCGGACACACCCCGTTGTGTCCTTCCTGTAGAAATTGTAGCATATCGCATCTGTTTTTGCAATATTTTTATTTGTTTTTATTTATTTATTTTGTTTTGTATTGTATTCATCCCATATTTGATGTTGTTTTATTCCATCTTTTGCATATAAAGTTTGTTATCTTGTGTATTCTTACATATTTTTCCTAATAAACAAAAATTATACAATTAAAGTACTTTCGAATCAAAAATTATTACGTTTGATTATGATCGAAGAAACATTCCAGTGTTCTTTTTGCACGAAAATTTCACATTTATTACCACAAGGCTGAATCTTCTCTCATGAATTTGACAATTCCGCAGTTTGCGGGACTTATCTTGACTTTTTAGTTAGTCTGTGCTAACATAACAGTTGTTATGGAAAATCAAGGTGAAATTATGCAGACAGAACAGGAAATACCGACAACAAAACAGAAGCTTCTGCAAATGGGCAAAGATGAATTTTACCGGGACGGCTATCTTCAGGCCAGCCTGCGCCGCATTTGCGCTGCCTGCGGCGTCACTACGGGAGCATTTTATTTTTTCTTTCCCAATAAGGACGCTTTGTTTTGTTCTATTGTGGATCCGGTCATCGAACAATGGCTGAAGCTTGCGGAAAATCTGGCGGAAAAAGAGCTTGAGGACCTTTCCTCCGGCCGGGAAAATGACCGGATATTTATGGAATTTGAATACAGACACAAGAAGGAGATTCTGATCCTGGTGGAAAAATCCGCCGGAAGCAGCCGGGAGAATTTTAAAGATGTGATTCTGGAAACCATGACCCGATATTTTACCAGGTTCTTCTTTCATGCCATCGGCCATGAGCCGGACCCGGAAATCATAAAGCTGCTGGTCAGCATACGTTTTCAAAGCAATCTGAGTGTATTAAAAGGAGCTGAGGATATGAAACAGGCGCTTTTTCTGAATGATGTGCTGGCGTGTTATGCGGACGGCGGTTTTCAAAGCCTGATCCGCAATTTAAATGATGTGTTATAAAACCTGAGGGCAGACGTCCTCAGGTTTTTTAGATAACAAAACATAACAATTGTTATGCTGTCACTATTTCATTGATTCAAGGAGGTTATTATGAAACAGACAAACTATGGGAACTGGATACCAAAAACACTGATGTACTGCCTCTGGAGCGCTTCGGCAGTTTTCCTGGCCGCCGGGCTGGCCGGCGCCTTTCTGTGGAAAAACAGGATGGCTGCGATCCTTTCCGTCATCCTTTTCCTGCCTTCCATCCTCATGACCGTCTACATGCAGATCTGCCGCCGGGCTTTTTCTTTTAAAGGAGGGAACGTCATGGGGAAGATCCACAGCCATCTACTGACCAGGCTCCCCTTTAAGGGGAACGGCACTCTTTTGGATATCGGCTGCGGTTCCGGAGCGCTGACCATCCGCTGTGCAAAGACATACCCCGGCGCACAGATAACCGGAATTGATTTCTGGGGCAGGGAATGGAACTACGCAAAGGAACAATGCGAACAGAACGCCCGGCTGGAACAGGCTCCCCCCATCACCTTCCGGCAGGGGGATGCTGCCAGCCTTCCCTTTGAGGATGCTTCTTTTGATGCCGCTGTCAGCAATTTCGTGTTCCATGAAGTAAAAACCCAGCCGGATAAACGCCTGGTGGTCCGGGAATCCCTAAGAGTCATAAAAAAGGGCGGTTCCTTCGCTTTTCACGATTTGTTCGGGCAGTCCCAGCTCTATGGCAGCATGGAAGAATTTGTGGAACAGCTGAAAGCCGAGGGCATTTCCGAGCTATCCTATGAAGCGCACACGGAAAATCTCCCCTGCATTCCGTGGTACACCAAGGCGCCATGGCTGCTGACGGGGATGGGGATCCTGTACGGGATAAAATAATCCCGGCGGAAAGCTGCCCCAGGCCTGGCCGTGGGCAGCTTTCCGTTTTTGCTCCATTATAACATGCAATTTATTCCGTTTCTTTATCCCGGCTGTTTACGGCTCCTCCGTTAAATAGCCCCCATTGCTGCGGATCACCTTCTCATACCAATACGATGAATCCTTCCGGTACCTTTTGCATTCTTTCGGATCATCATCCGTCCGGTCCACATAGATCAATCCATATCTTTTTTTCATTCCATTTGATGTGGATAATAAATCAATGGCCGACCACGGACAGTAAGCAATCACCTCAACTCCTTGATCAATGGCCTGTTTCATGCTTTTTATATGCTCTTTTAAATATTCAATGCGGTATGGATCATGGATGCTTTTGTCCTCCTCCATTGTATCATAGGCACCCAGGCCATTTTCAGTGATCATCAAAGGCTTATTGTACCGGGAATAAATATCCCTTAACAAATATTCCAGGCCCACAGGATCAATTGCCCAGTCCCAATCAGTGGTATCCAGGTTTGGATTCCTGCAGATCTTATAAAAGCCGGGCTGTGTTTCAAAGCCGTCGATCTTCCCTTTCACCCCTGACCGGTTAACGCCTGCGAAACGCCTGGCCTCTCCCTTCTGGGGCGCACAGGCACATTCGCTTGCATAATAATTAATGGCCAGGAAATCGGAGTACCCTTCTTTGATCAGCTCCATGTCTCCCTCTTTCATCTCCGGAGCAAGCCCGTTCTCTTTTAAATAGGAAAACCCCGCCTGATTGTAAATGCCTTTAAAATAAATATCCAGATAATAAGCATTTTTCAATTCATGGGCATTCAGGGCCGCCATTGCATCCTCCGGACTGCCGGTCAGAGGATAAACCGGGGCATATCCGATTGCCGCTCCGGCCAGACCGCCCGGAACGAGCTCATGAACGAGCTTGCAGGCCGTGGCATGGGCCAGGTTCATGTGATGATTTATCTGAAATCTCATGCGGTCGTTGTGTAAATACTTCTCCGGAATATAACATTTCTGGGTCCAGTACTGGACAATAATGCTCTGCTCGTTGATCGTTGTCCAGTATCTGACCTTCTCCTTAAAAGCGTGAATCACATAACGTGCATAATTTTCAAAGTCATCCACGACCCTGCGGTCGATCCAGCCGTCATATTCCTCAACCAGGGCCCAGGGCAGGTCATAATGGTACAGCGTTATGATGGGCTCTATTCCGTTTTTCTTCAATTCATCGATCAGATTTTCATAGAATTGCATTCCTTTCCGGTTCACCTCTCCCCTGCCCGCCGGGAACACTCTGGACCATGCAATGGAAAACCGGTATGCCGTAAATCCCATTTGTTTCATCCATGCGACATCTTCTTTATAATGATGATAATGATCGCTTGCGATATCCGCGTTTGCAAAACCGAACTGATCATAACTCTCCTGATGAATGATATCCTGTTGGGAAGCCCTTTTCCCATCCTCAAAGGCCGCTCCCTCAACCTGATAGGCACTTGTCGACGCACCCCAAAGAAAATTTTCAGGAAAAACTGTATCTTTCATTTGTTTCCTCCCGTTCTTCCTTTATTACTTTCTTTTCATAAACTTTAAAGAAAGGATACCAGGTGACCCAGTAAACAATAAACAATATTATGTAAAAAATCAGCGCCCTGAAATCACTGGTAATCAGCAGATATGCAACAGGGGCGGGAACCTGTCCCGTTGTAATTGCCGCCGCAGGAACCGCAAGCGCATTTAATTTCATGGCAAACCAGATGATGACAGGCCCTGTAATGGAATTAATCCACATCGGCAGCATCAACAGGGGATTAAAGACGACCGGGGCGCCGAACGTGATCGGTTCATTGATGTTAAAGATGGACGGACCGATGAATATTCTGCCCATGGTTTTCAGCCTTGCGGATTTTGAAAACATCATCATGAGGTTCAGCGGAAGCGTTGCGCCCGTTCCGCCGAGAGGAATCAGGGATAAGGCATAAATGGTTTCATAACAGACAATATAGGGGGGCTTTGCTCCGGCTGCGGCCGCGGCAATATTGGCTGCCGTACCCGCCAGCAAAATCGGCGTTGAAACCGCTCCGAAAAACCAGGTGGAAATTCCCATGGAAAACAAAAATGCCGGAATGAGGCAAATCAGAATAAATCCGGGAAGAGTAAACCCGAAATTTTTTAACGGTTCAAATAATAACAGGATCAAATGATAAATATCAATATTTAACTTATTAATTATTATCATGGAAATCGTCACGGAAATAAAAATAGGAATGATATTATTGATCCATTCACTGACAAAATCCGGCACGGAAGTGCTGTTTTCCAGCAGCCGTAATTTGCCCACCAGATGAAATACCAGGCTTACGAACAGCCCGACCGCAACCGCCACAAACATCCCGGAGGGTCCGAACCTGGAGAAGTCCACCGTCATGATGCTCTCCCCATTGATATCCGGCTTGGTAAACATTATGTAGGTTATGATGCTGGTCAGGCCCGCGGAAATCTGGTACTGGGGATGCCCTAATTTATCCATGGCCTGATTTCCAACCATAAATACCAGAATCAGAGACAGCATGGAAAATGTAAATGTCAAAACAATGCTTAAATCCGGCAGAACGGGAATATAAGTTCTGAACACATTATAAAAAAATATCAAAGAACCGGTCAAAATAAAAGGCAGTATTTTCATCATGGAGCTTGATACTGCGGCAACCCAGGGGTTATTTGCCAGCTTGTTCATTTTAGGGGCAAATGAGTTTTCCAGCCAATACATGATCGTTTTCATACCTGTTTCTCCTTTATCTGTAGCTTTTCCATTATGATCCGCAGCAGTGCTTCTCCATCCAAAGCCCCATAAATGTCCTGCGGAATCACACAGACCGCGCACCTTTGCCCTTCACAGATCTTTTCATAGTGGGGCAGCTGGCTGGAATAATGAGGCCCAAGCATCAGCAAATCAATGCTTCCGATATACTGGTTCACCTGACTCTCACTTCTGGCGTCAATGGCAATGTCCAGTCCATATTTTTTAGCGGCTTTTCTGGCGCGCTGAGCCATGAATCCGCTTGACATACCTGCGCCGCAGCACAGCATAACACGAATATTTCCCATTTCTTTTTCCTCCTGTCTCTTTCCTTCCAATGCCCGGTACTGCTTCCCTGGGGGTCAGTCCTGCTTATCCCGGTATATGATCTTGCACAAATCAACGATCTGTACGGCTAAATCCCTGGTAGTCATCGCATTCATGAGATGATCCTGGCCGTGGACCATGATGAGGGAAACCTCCATGGCCTCCTCTCCGGAAGCCTCCTTCTGGATGATTCCGGTCTGAAATTCATGGGCTGCGGTCACATAATCATCTGCCTCCCTGATTTTTTCATCCGCCAGCTCAAAATCGCCTTTCCTGGCCGCCTCAATTGCCTCGATTGCCCTGCTCTTTGCGTTGCCGCCATTGACAACCAGTTCTGTGATGACTTCTTCCAATGTAACTGCCATGTAAATGTGCTCCTTTCAAATAATTCATCAGATACCAGCCGGGAACCTTTATCCGGGCTTTCGTTAATACTAGCACCCATGGGAAGGAAACTCCAACCGAAAAATCCTCCCTTTCAAAAGGGAAAAATCTGACCGTAAAAACCTGATCCCATATTTAAATCTCATCGTCCTTTCCCGGATGTCCGCTTTCGGTAAGCAGGCTGATCAATACTTCAAAAGCAGGGTTATGGATCAGATACTGCATTTTGGGCGCATCGAATATGAGATTTGTGGTGAGCCTGTAAAAGCATTCCACATCCTCATCCTCCTCCGTGGAAATTGAGATCAGAAATACGGCCTGTACCTCATTGTTCCCCCACCAAACGGGTTTTTCCAGAATCCCTACCGCCACAAAGTTTTCTTTTGTCAGCACCCTGTAAGGATGGGGGATCGCCGTCAGATTCCCGAAATCCGTCCGCCCGGAGGCTTCTCTTTTCATGACGGATTCATAAAAAGTTTCAGGCAGATCATAATATTTTCCGATATAATCACAGAGATTCCCGATGATTTCCTCCTTGTTCCTGCCGGTCAGCCCTGAAAGGAACAATTCCTTTTTATAATACTTGTATATGAATTCATTGCTTCCCTTTTCGAATAATTCGCTGTAGATCACGATATCCTTCAGCTCCGGAAAAGGATTCACCTCGAATACGGGTACCGGCACCTTTATGTTGATCGGAACCGTGGTGAAAACATAATCAATCTTCTTTCCCTTGAAATCGAAATCAGCCAGATCATAAACCGGGCATTCATATATATCGTTCATATACTTTCCGAAGGCCTGTCTGTATTTGTATATAAATAACTGGGAGCTTCCTTTGCCGGACATGCATACCATGACAATGTTCTTCTTTTCAATCTTTCTTTTCTGTTTCTCAAGGGCAAGGGCAAACAGTATTGCAAAATAGCCGATCTCATCTTCCGGTATATTTATTTTATAATGCTCATTGAGCACCGTACAGGCGGTAGCGGCCACCGTGTAGGCAAAAGCGCATTCTTTTTTTATCTCTCTGATCAGCGGATTCTCCAGGGGAATCCTGTACTGCATGCGGATATCAAAAGGAACCATATGCTGGTTTAAGGACATTCTCAATTCCAGATTATTTCTGAAGTCCATCCTGAAACCGTTATAAACGGTTTTCAGCATGCGCAGCACAAGTTCATCAATTTCACTGGAAATAACAAAATTAGGACCATATGTGCCATAAGAATCCGAGGACAATTTGGCCCCCAGGTGGATCGCAAGATAACATACTTCATCCTCCCCATAACTCACTTTCAATCTCTCTTCCAGAGCCTTTGCGGCTTCTTCTGCCGCCAGGAAAACCTCTTCCCCCACCATATTTTTTGTTTTGTCCGGATCCATGGAAATAAAATATCCCCGGCGGATGCGCCCGACCGCAATGGAAACATGTATGATCAGGCTCTCAAATGAAATTTCTGAAATGCGCATTCTGCATCCGGACATGATGCCCAGCAGAATCTCTCCTATCATCTGAAATTCATGCTGTTTCTTAACGTTCTTCTGAAACAGGGTGTTTCCCTTCACCAGACTGTTCGCCATGCAGACACGCTTGTCAAATTCTTTACCCTTCACCAGAATTCCATAATTAGGCCTGCGTTCCAGTGTCAGATGATAAATATTCAGAATATAATCAACCTTTTTCAAGTCGGCTGTCAGAGTATTCCGTGATATGTACAGAAATTCACTCAAGGCCTCCAATTTGATATACTCGCTGTGATTCAGCAGATAGGATAAAATATAAGGCACCCGTTCTGCGGATGAAGAGGGCAGATATTCCTTGTTCTGATCTTCCGGGCAATTACGAAAGGTTTCATATTGTTCCTTGTCCTGTATCATGAGTTTGTATCCGAACCTGCGCTTGGAATGAATGACCGCCCCCTGTCCCTTAAGCAGCTCATTCAGCTCCTTCACTCTGCTCTGTACGGTTTTCTCATTCACATTCAGTTTTCCGGCAATATAAGAGGACGTGCGGTATTCTTCCGCCGACATTTCCTGTAATAGGACCTCCAACTTATAATCGATCATTCCCCGGCTCCTTTCTGTTCATATTAACTATCCGTGTAGTGTTTCCCCATTATAATCATGTTTCATTACAGTTCAGTCTAACATCACAAGGGCCTGAACTCCAACCATAAAAGTTCTTAATTCATAACGATAAAATCTGAACATGCAAAAAAACAGCTGGAAAAGTGAAAACACTCTTCCAACTGCTATGGCTGCTGCTTACCGCCTGGGGCTGTATTCAGAAATTACCATTCTTGTTGTTGCCGGCAAAGGCAGGAACTCTTACAAATCCTTGGATTCCGTCATCACGTGCGGGGCACCAGGCGGAGAATCCTGTCATCTCCGGGATCCGGAAGCCCTCTGCCATCCAGGTTGCTGGTAGTAAGGTATATGGAGCCGTCCCCTGCCCGGTAAGCTTCCCTCAGCCGTCCGTAACTGCCCTGCAGCAGCCGTTCCACTTGAACCGCCTGTGTCCCGGCTTCATCGAAAGTGACTGCCAGGAGCGCACTCCCCCGGAGCGCCGATACAAGCAACTGGCCCATACGGGGGCCATCGGCTACAAAGGCCATTCCTGCAGGGGCCCAGGTTTCATTTCCGCTTTGTACGGCAGGCCCGATAAAATCATTTACCTGTATTTCCCCATCGCCGGTAACCGGAGGCCAGCCATAGTTTCCGCCTGGCTGTATGAGATTAATTTCATCATTGGCCGCTTCCCCATGTTCCGAGGCATATAACATATTCCTGTCATTCCAGGCCAGTCCCTGAGGATTTCTAAGTCCCAGGGCGTAGACCGGCGATCCCGGAAATGGATTATCAGGCGGAATGCTTCCGTCGGTTCCGATCCGCAGAATCTTGCCGGCCGGACTGTTTATATCCTGTGCAAGATAACGGTTGCCGGCATCTCCGGCAGTTATATACAGATAACCATCCGGGCCGATTTTTATCCTGCCGCCGTTATGGAACTGACCTGCCGGAATCCGGTCCAAAAGAACCTCCTCCCCGGAAGCGGTATTTCCCTCGACGCGCATACGCACCACACGGTTGTAAAGTCCTCCGTTTTCCTCATAGGTATACATCAGATAAATATATCCGTTTGAAAGAAAATCCCTGTCCAGAGCGAGCCCCATGAGCCCGCCTTCTCCGGTACTGACAAAAGGAGGTCCGAATGTATATACTGGCACCGGATTTAATGTCCCATTTTCTATGACACGTAAATTTCCGCCGCGCTCCGTGAAGAACAGTCTGCCGTCTTCACTGATGTCAACTGCCCAGGGTATATTGAGGTTTTCTGCAATAATCTGAACCTGGAATGAAGAATTTTGTGAGTTAAGTATACCGAACCGGGTATAATCCTGAATCCCGTGCCAGGGTCTCATATGACTTAATGTAATGAACCTTCGGTTGATCATGTCTTCTTCCTTCATACGCTTTACCGGCATTGCCTGCCTTATTCTTCCCATTATTATATGTAAGGAAGCAGAAGCGTGTGCCAGATCCGGGCTGATTCTTATTTCAGCTCCGCCAGAACTTCAATCTCGCAGGCGATTCCGCCCGGCAGGGCATTCACCCCGATGGCGGAACGGGCCGGAAGCCCGCCTTCTTCACCGAATATTTCAAAAAGCAGGTTGGAGCCGCCGTTTACCACCTGGGGCTGCATCCCAAAATCATCGGTGCTGTTGACAAAGGCCAGAACCTTTACAAAACGTTTGATTCTGTTTAAATCCCCTGTTTTTTCATTTAAGTTTGCAAGCAGATTCAGCATGCAGTTATAAGCGGCTTTCTGGCCTTCTTCCACGCTTAAATTCTCCCCCAGCTTTCCGACGATATTATTTCCGTCTCCCAGATCGGGGCCGCAGCCGGAACAGTACAATAATTTGTCCCCGAATTCCTGCACAGGGGTATACACGCCTCCCTTTGCCGGCGGCTTGGGAAGTCCGATCCCTTTTTCTCTCAATACTTCATACACATCTCTCATCATTTATGTAACTCCTTTCTGTTCTTTTTGACCGGATATTTTAACCGATGACCCTGGTTATGATCCGTTCATAAAAATCCGCCGCTGACCGGAGCTGATCTTCCAGTATAAATTCATCGACGGTATGTGCCTGAGTCAGGCTTCCCGGCCCGCATATAACGGCTCTGGTACCCCGCTCCACAAAAAAACACTGTTCGCAGGAAGCATCAAAGGCCCGGGGCCTTAAATCTTCTCCGGTCATGTTTTTCCTCTCCTCCAGGCACAATGCCACGAACGGATCCCCGGAAGGCAGCCCGCCCCCCGGCATATAAAAGTGGGGGAAGATGGTGCTGTCCCCGAGACCGGCTTTTTCCAGTCCTTCCTTCAGGATCTTTTCCACCTGGCTGCGGCTCATCCCGGGCAGGATTCTGAAATCCAGAAGCAGACGCACCGTTTGCGGCACCACATTGTCCTTTTCATAGCCATGGATCATGGTGACGGATATGCTGGGAGGCGGCAGTACCTCGTGGCTCATGGCCTTGAGCTCAAGGTTCATCGTCTCCGCCGCCAGGAGGGCGAGACCGGCCTTTTTCATGGAATCCATGCCTTTTGCAGGAAGAGCCGCATGCCTGGACGGTGCGTGCAGATCGATATAGTCCCTGGAAACGCCCCGGTGGGCAATGGCTGTTTTAAGATCCGTGGGTTCTCCGATGACGGCATAATCAGGCGCCGGGTGAGCTTCTAAATATTTCATGGTCCCCAGATTGGAGCATTCCTCATCCGCCACAAACAGAAGCTTCAGCCTGCCCCTTTCCGGCCCCCCTTTTCCGGCCATCCGGATCGCCGCCTCACACATGGCTGCGATCCCTCCCTTCATGTCGGCGGTCCCCCGTCCATAGAGACGCCCCCTGTCCCTTGTCACGGCAAAGGGATCCCAGCGCCATTGGCCGTGAGCCGGAACCACATCCAGGTGGCCGTTGAACATGAGCTCCGGTCCCGGTCCCTCTCCCATTTCCGCTATCAGATTGGCCCTGTTGCCGCCCAATTCCTGCACCTCACACTGAAAGCCATAGGATCCCAGCACATCAGCCAGGTAAAGGGCCGCAGGCCGTTCATTGCCAGGCGGAGACGTTGTATTAAAGCTGACCAGCCGGTTCAGCAGTTCCATTGCATCCATACCATTCCTCCTCTGCCTTTTTCACTGGCTTAATAGGTGATTTTCCGGTTTCTGGCCGTCACCTTCCACGTGTCAACAATGACTCCGTCCTTTGCCACCAGGATTTCCGGGTACAGGGCGCTGGTGGGACAGATATGGGTCGGGATCACATAAAGGCATGTTCCGATAGCCGGGATCCTGTTTTCATCTTCCATTTGAAATGCCCAGTGTTCCTCGCTGTGGATTATGGGGACCGCATCCTCCAGCCCCACGATGTAGCCTCTCTGGCCCACCGGATCAGAGGCAATTCCCTTATATCCCAGATCCGTTGTAAAGATCCCGGGGGCCGGGCGGCTTATGACCCTGGTCATCACGGCAGCTCCCGGCGTGAAATTTAAATCCGGAAGATTTCTGAAGTATCCTGCATCTGTGATAAAAGCGGTTCCGGGGGATAAATACCAATCCGTATCCTCCCCGTGGCAGGGAAAAGAAGGAGTGCCTCCGGCCACCACCAGACCGCACCCGATGCCGTCTTTTCTCAGGCGTTCCATGACGGCTTCCACCTTACGGTCCGTTTCCGCCACTTCTTTTTTGCGGACAGCGATGTCTCTGTTATTGTGATTTCCGTCATAGCAGTGCAGCCCTTCCATGGAGATGCCGGGAAGCGCACGGGCGGACCGGTAAAAGGCTTCCAGCTGATCAAGCGCCACGCCGGTCCGGTTCATGCCCATGTTCACGTCCGCCAGCACAGGCATCCGGTATCCCTTTTCCAGACATTTATCCGAAAGGTGTTCCAGCTGTTTTAAATCATCTCCGACCGCATAAAAACCCGTATCCGGATAGGCTGCGGCAAGCTCCAAATACCTTCCGGCATTGGGGCCTGTGAGAGGATAGGCCAGGATCACCTTCTCCGCTCCGGCCTGAGCCGCCATTTCCGCCTCCGCAACCGTAGCCGTCTTAAATTTTGTGATTCCGTACCTCATCTGAAGCTTCAGCATATCAATGGATTTATGGCTTTTCACATGAGGCCACAGCCGTTTGGAACTGCCTGCCTCCTCTATGGCCTCCTGGATATTGCTGCGGATTATATCTATATAGTATATAAGGCTGGGAGAAATCATTTCTTCCGTATTTCTGATATCATAACATCTCATTATTTTACCCCTCTTATCTTCCATATTCTGTTTTCCTTAAGCGTTATCCCTTTACGGCACCTGCCGTCATTCCCTGTATGATGTATTTCTGAAGGATCATGGTGAGGATGATGGTGGGCACAATTACCACTATGGTGGCCGCCAGCATCCGGCCCCAGCGGATATCTGCGCCGGATACAAAGTACTGCAGCGACACCGGAAGTGTCCTGGTCTTTTCCCCGCTTAGAATTAAGGCAAACTGGAAATTATTCCAGGAACCCAGAAAGGATAAGGTGGAACAGGTCACTAATCCCGGAGCGCTGATCGGAAGGAGCACATCCATAAAACACTTCTGTCTGGAACAGCCATCCACGACTGCCGCTTCCTCCAATTCAATGGGCATATCTTTGAAAAATCCTGCCATGATCCAGACGATCAGGGGAAGAGACAGGACCATATGGCTGATGACCAGGACTCCATAGGTATCTATCATCTTCAGCTTTGAAAAAAGAAAGTAATAAGGAAGCAGAATGGAAATATTGGGCAGAAGCCTTGCTGTCAGAATGGCCGCGCTGACCTTTCCCATCTTGTATCTTGCGATGGCATAGGCGGCCGGCACTCCGAGCAGCAGAGACAGCGCCGTGGACGCCGCCGCGACAATGGTGGAGTTAAGCATGTACGTGCCGTAATGCTGCGTCTTAAATATGTAAATGTAATTGTCCAGGATGGGCTGAAACCCAAACAGCTTCGGAGGCATGACATATACCTGTGCCATATTTTTAAAAGAAGAAATGAGGACGAAATACAGCGGAAACACGACAGGGATTACAATGATCAGGATCAGCACCGCGAACAGCCCCTTTTTCAGCATTTTCCTGGCTTTATATTTATCAGCCCCCATAATATTCCACCAACTTTCTCTGGATCTTCATTACTGCAACGCTTAAAAGCAGCACGATCACGAACAGGATCATCAGCATTGCGGAGGAAAGACCAAATTTATAATAGGAAAATGCCGTCTCATACGCAAACAGGTTTAAGGTCCTGGAGGCATTGGCCGGCCCTCCCTTTGTCATGGCATAAATTAAGTCAAAGGATTTAAACACATCGATAAAGCGCAGCAAGCCGATGGAAAACAAGGTCTGCGTGAGCAGAGGCAGGATGACTGAAAAAAAGGTCTGCACCGGCGTCGCCCCGTCTACCCGGGCAGCTTCAACGGGATCCGTAGGAAGGGAGGAAAGCCCTGCCAGGCACACGATCACCACCATCGGCGTCATCTGCCATGTTTCCACTGCCGCTATTGCCGGTATGACCGTCTGCTTTGCGGAAACAAATGCGGACCTGGGAAGACCTGCCGACGTGAATATGTAATTCATCAGGCCGGAGGAGGGCTCATAGAACAGCATCCACATGAGTCCCACCGCCACCGGAGCCATCATATACGGAAGCAGAACAATGGTCTTGACCACATTTTTCCCCCGGAACTTCTTGTTGAGCACAAGGGCAATGGCGAGCCCAAGAAGCATTTCAGCCACAGTTGCCAGTATGGTGTAATAAAATGTAATACCCAGAGACTGCCAGAACTCCTTGCCGGTCAGGATATCCAGATAGTTTTTTCCGAAGTTAAAACGCCTACCGGCCCCCATCAGCAGATTCCAGTCATTTAAACTGAACCCGAATGTCATGACAATAGGTACGGCGATCATCGCCATCATGAAAATGAAGGCCGGCAGGGAAAATACCCACTTGATATGCTTATTGATGAAATTATTCATATCATTCTTCCTCTCCTGTTATGGAAAGGAGCCCCGAAAGGCTCCTTTTCCGATCATTCCTATTTCTCATAAGGATAATCCGCACCATATTCTCCTGCATCCTTGAGCAGCTGGTCGACCTTCTCTGCCGCCGCCTTCATCCTGCTTTCCAGCTCAGCCCCTTCTCCCTTTGTTTCAATGGAGTATACGATGGCCTCACCCATGGCATCTCTCGCTTCCGATACGGCCGTCATTCTCGGGAGTCCGTACTGGTTTGTGGTCTCCGCCATGATCTCTTCATTGTAGGCCTCGATGAAATCCTGCGGCATTGACGATGTCACTCTGTCATCCGCCCATATGGAAGCGCGGAAGGAAGGCATTCCCATGGGGGTAATGTATACTGCAATATCTTCTCCGGAAACGAACTTCAAGAATTCCCAAGCCGCTTCCTTATTCCTGGAACCGGAATAAATGGAGGCTCCCCAGACTACCTGCTTGTAGGACTGACGGCCGGCAGGTCCTTCCGGAACCGGCGCAACCCCTACCTTATCATAGTATGCGGATTCGTTCGCATCAATCAGTGTCTGATACAGGGCAATGGCGTCAATGCACATGGCTACCTGACCCGCGTTAAACAGCTGGGTCATCTGGGAATATCCTGCCGTAAGGATTCCCTCCGGCGCATAAGTGCCCAGAAGCTTACCGTAAAACTTTGCTGCTTCCAGGTTTTCGGGAGTATTGAAAGCGCTTGTCCCATCCTTAAAATAAGATCCGCCGAATCCGTACAGGAACGGGGAGAACTGGGAGGTAAGGGCGATCTTCTCTCCGCGGCATGCGATGGGATAGAAATTGTTGGAGGGATCGTTTAATTTCTCACATACCTCCAGAAGCTCGTCATAGGTAGTCGGCGGAGTCAGTCCCTTATCCTTGAACACATCCTTCCGGTAAAACATCAGCTGCACGGAAGAATACAGAGGAAGGGCTCCTATGGCGCCGGTTGACTTGATCTTGATCTGATCCATGGGAGCGGAGGAAAAATCTTCCCAGTCAAAGGAGGCATCCGTCAGGTAATCATCCAACGGCTCAATCCAGCCATTGTTGCTGTAGGCCGCCATATCCTGCAGAGGGCTCATCAAAAACGCATCAATGGTTGATGAACCGGCCAGGAATTCTGTGGTGCACTTTTCTCTCAGCTGACTTTCCCCGTAGAGTTCCAAGTTCACTTTGATCCCTGTCTGATCCTCAAAATCATTTAAATAAGCCTCTATGGCATCCGAAATCTGTCCTGTCATGCTGAGCACGCGGATGGTTGTTCCTGCATATGGCTTCTCTGTTTCACCTTTGCTGCTTTCACTTACCGATGTCTCTGTTTTAGCGGCCTCAGACGTACTCTGGGTCTCCGCAGGGGTTCCGCTTGCCCCGCTGGAACAGCCGGCCAGAGAACCTGCCAGCATTGCCGTACTGAGCAACAGGCATAATTTCTTTTTCATAAAATACCCTCCTTTTTCATATTTATCTGTAACCACAGTATAATGGAAGTCTGTTTCATTTGGAATAAACAAAAATAGGGATTGTTTGTATTATCCTCCGACAAACCCAATCCCTGTTTTTTTATTTGAATTATTGTTCGATTATTTTTCAATATCATGCGATTTTACATTTTCTTCACGTCGCTGGGGCTCATATCATAATACTTTTTAAAAAGCCGGCTGAAATAGGATATGTCCCGGATCCCGATCCGGTCCGCCGCTTCCTGCACCTGGATCTTCCCGCTGCTTAAAAGAGCAAAGGCTTTTTTCATTTTCAGCCTGTTGAAATAACTGACAAACGTTTTTCCCGTGGTCTTCTTAAAAAGAATGCAGAACTGGCTTTTTCCCAGGGCACAGCGGCCGGCAGCCTGGTCCAGACTGATGTTTTCCTCCACATGTGTTTCCAGATAATGAAGAAGTCCCATGATCTCCGGGCTGGCCGTCTTATTGGCCTGCAGATAATCCAGAATGGTTCGGACCGCCGCCAGAAAACGCTGTTTTAAATCCCATATGGTTTCTGCGCTCCAAAAATCCGCGATGTATCCGGAATCATCATATTCCGGTTCCGCCTCCGCATCCTGCAGGGTATAGCCGGATATAAAAATCCAGGTCTCCACTACAGATCTCCGTATGTATTCGATCTGGTTCAGGCTCCCGGAATCCGCCATCCCTTTGAACCATTCGTCGGTCAGCCGGAGTGCCTCCGGGCCGTCCTGTTTGAAAACGGCTTCCTGCAGCTTCTTTTGGAGACTCCTTTTCACCACGAAAGGTGCCTCTTCTGACACCGGATCTCCGTGAAACGAAGCTTCTCCGTCAAAAAAGCGGAGGCCTGCCCTCCTTTTTGCCTGCTCGTAGCTTACAGGGATCATGATGCGGTCATCATACCGTTCTCCAAGCCCCATGGACAGGGTCAGATCCAGATGCGTCTTCAGGGCGCGGTTTAACAGCTTCAGTCTGTCCGGCAAAAGTTCTTTAAGTCTTTCTCCGTCTCTCAGGGTGAAAACAGCCAGGACTTCCCCTTCATTGATAAATCCCAGGTCAAACCGGGGAAGCTTTCCGAAATATTCCCTTATGATATTAAGAAGACCCTGCCGCCGGGTGTAGGAATCCGGCTCCCCTTCATCCGCAGCCGTTTTTAAATGGTCCACCAGCAGGCAGCCGGCGCAATAGGAAGCGAATGGTTCCCGGGAATATCCCAGCCTGTCCAGAATGCGTTCACAGTCAGAAATCCCTGTATTTACGGAAAAAAGCAGCCGGAAATCCTCATCCCTATGAAAGGATGGGACTTCCGCTGCGTTCTCCTTGTTCCCATCCCTTTCATCCGCAATGGTTTCCTTAAGCCGTATGACCAGCTGGGTCATCGTGTCCCTTGTTATGGAAAGCTTCAGCACATAGTCCTCGGCGCCCAGCTTGATGGCCTTTTTCACATATTCTATTTCATTGATGCAGCTGAGTACGACCACCTTTGTTCTGGGGTAATGGGTACAGACGTATTCCACCAGCTGGATCCCATTCATTTCCGGCATCATAATATCCGTAAACACAATATCCGGCACCTGTTTTTCAAAGAAGGCCATGGCATCCACCGCGGATTCACAGGTGGTTATCACTTCACAGCCATATTCCTCCCAGTTGATGCAGGACTGGAATCCAACCCGCACAATCAGCTCATCATCTACAATCATTACTTTCAGCATACTCTCTGTCCTCCCCATAAGGAAATACCGCATACACTTTTGTGCCGGCGCCTTTCTCCGATTCAATGGAAAGGCCGTAATCAGCGCCGTATTTCAGTCTCATCAATTCATGTATGCTGGTCAGCCCGATCCCGGTCACATGGCGCCGCTTCTGCCCGGCATCCAGCTCCATTAAAATTTTATCCAGCTTTTCACTTCCCATCCCGTTCCCGTTATCCCGGACCGTGACGCACAATTTTTTATTGAGCAGTTCCGCCTTGATCCATATCTCCCCGTTTTCCACATCTTCCATGCCGTGAAGAACCGCATTTTCCACCAGCGGCTGAAGGAAAAAGCGGATCACCCGGCAGTCCTTGAGCTCTTCGGGGATATCCTCATGAACGGGGATCCTGTTCTTTAAGGCCCAGTTTTTAATTTCCAACCAGGCCTTTGCCACCCGGATCTCTTCCCGGAGGGGTCCCTCTTCCTCTCCCCGGTTCATGGTATTTTCCAGGAGGACTCCCAGGGATGTAATCATGTCGGCAATGTTTCCCGCGCCGGATATCATGGCCGACCACTTTATTACATTCAGGGTATTGAAAAGAAAATGGGGATTGAGCTGGGCTCTGAGCATCTCATACCGCAGATTCTGCTCGATCTCCTTCTGCTTTATGGTATGGGCAGAAAGCGTTTCAATATAATCCACCATCTGATTGATCTCCTGCTCGGCCTCAGCGATGCCCAGCGAAGGCCTCCCAGGCCCTTCCGCTTTTTCCACCTCGGAAAGCCTGGTTCCTCCGATGTTCACGCTGCTTATCTTATGGATCAGACGGTTGAGGGGTGCGTTCACGTAAACATACATTGCCAGGCAGACCGCGCTGGCCCCCATAGCGGTCAGGATCATCATGGCCGTCACCGTGCTGTACAGCTTGTCAACCGCTTCCGTGGTCTTATCCAAAGGGACCAGATTCACCAGACTCCACCCGGAACCGGCCATATTCACATAGTTGAGAAGATACTCCCTTCCGTCTTTCTCATAATGGAAATACCCGTCATGCCCTTCGAACACCCGGTCGAGTTCATCAACGGAAATATTCTTAAACAGGACGGTGTCCTCATTAGCATAAACCATCTGCCGCTCCTGATTGAACAGTGCCAGAGCCGCTCCTTCATAGGGAATAAGGATCTGCGATAAGTTTTCCGTTGGAAAGGATACGAAGGAAACGCCCAGAAACCTCTGGGAATTGTAATCCTGTATCCGCCTGACGAATAAAATAAAGTCCTCATCCCTGGAGGTAGTCCTTTCCTTCCGGAATATTCCCCTGTCATCATAAATGCAGGGTGTGATCCACCGGGACACCTCTTTGCTCTCCAAAAAATCAAGGTACCAGTCCTGGTTCGTAACGCTGCCGGAAAACCGCTGTCCGAAATAGGCGCTGTTATCGATCCCATCCGCCACACTGTACACGGTCTTATCCGCTCCAAGAATAATATAATGGAGCCGGTAATCAAAAAAACTGTTCCTGTAAAATGTGAGTATTTCTTCCACCGAATGGATCCGGCCCACATTTTCAGAAGAATAGATGTTCTCTTCGCAGGTCTGGTTCAGCAAAACAGATACCTGTTTGTTGGTGCTGGAAGCCGCAGATAATTTTCGGATGGAATCTGTGATATCCGTCAAGGCCAGTTCATTGCGGTTCATATACTGGGATATGATCCCGGCTTCCTGTTCGATCAGTAAATTCCTGCTCCGGTTGAAGGCATAGTTCATGATCAGAAGAACACTGACAAAAAAAATCACAATGCATATGTATATGATCTTTATCCGGAAATTGACTCTGTACTTATGTTTCACTGCCGCTCCCTCATTTTCCCGTCCCCCGGTTCCCTCCCGGCCGGCAGTATGCCGGCCTTAAAAACAGATCTGAAATAAATAAGCAGGCAGCTGACCGCCACCTGCTTTCGTTATTTGCTTAGCATTGTTTGATAAAATCCCTTAAACCATCTGCTATTTCATGGGATGTCAGCTCTACGCAAGCATTGGCACTACGGCCTGTTTGTTTTACGCTGAATTGCTTCCCGAAAAGTCAGCAAGTGTTTCTTCCTTTTAAATTTTCCATGCTATACAGACGTTTTTCAGATTTCTTTACATTCAGATAACAATATGACACAACAATTTAAGTTCTTCTCGAATTTTACCATAATTCGACCGCTTTCGCAAATGTTTTTCCATCTTCTGACAAATAAAAGTAAGCGTCTGACCGGTCAGGCCTATTGTCCTGTCTGCCGTTCCGGGCGGACAAAAATATCCGGAGGGTGGAAGAACAAGCATAATAAATGATCAATGCAACGCTTCACATAATGCGATCAGCGTCAGAGACTGTCCATATGCCATGGGGCGCAGACTGATTCCTTTGTAATGTTCCGGATTCATACCCATTGCAGTGCCGGCAGATACATTCAGCACGGTACCTTCTTCATCAATATTACTGCAAACCGCCTCAATGGCCCGGTCAGCGCATTCCTGAAAACCGGAATCCAATAATCCCAGTTTAATGCCTCTCAGCAGACCGGCTGCGATTGCGGCTGATCCTGATACCTCTTCATAAGAGGAAGGGTCTGTTAAAATGGTATGAAAAAGACCGGAGGGCGCCTGGCAGTTCTTCAGTGCCTGTGCATGCGTGCGCAATGTTTCTGTCAGATAACGGCAGGTTCCCTTCTCTATGCTGTCTGTATGTTCAAGAAGTAAGGTGATCCCCAGGGTAAACCAGGAATTCCCCCGGCACCAGAAAACATTCCCAAAGTTATCATTTCGGTCAAAGCTGAAACCATGGAAAAATAAACCGGTATTTTTACAATATAAGTATTTGATATGAAGCAGAACCTGGTAGACCGCTTCGGACTTCCACAGCTCATTTTGGTATCGGATTCCCATATTGTACAAAAAAAGACCTGACATAAAAAGCGTATCAATCCAGAGCTCAGATTCATTTAATATTACAGCATTTCTATCTCCGATTCCGCTGGTGACATGCTGAAAACCGCCTTCTTTTGTTTTGGGCAATTCTTTTATTAACCAGTCGGCGTGTTGAATGCACATTTCCTCATAATTTTTGTTATCAGGAAATTTATCCAGCAGATGCAGTAAGGTTAAGTAGGGGCAGGTGGTATTGATATTGCGGGATGGCAGTCCCTTCTTTACGTTCTCCTCATACCAGTTCTGAAAAAAAGGCAGGAAACGTTCATCTCCGTAATAATTCTGCAGCATTAAAAGTCCATACAGCCCAACACCCTGAGGCCAATCCCATTCCTCGATTCCAAAATCCCTGTTTACATTTCCCGTACGGATGGCTTCACTTAGAGAGATGTTTTTATCACTGGCATAATCCGCTCCCCCCAAATGGATGAGTTTATCCACTACTAAATTGATCTTTGCAAGCAGTGCTTCATTTGTCATTTTTATTTCCTCCTGAAATATATTTTATATAACTGCTGGGAGTAATCCCGGTAGCCTTCTTAAAAATCTGGCTGAAATACTGTGGGTTGTTCCCGCACCCCACCATTTCAGCAATGGACTGAATCCTGTCATAGTCAGAATCCACCAATAATTCCTTGGCTTTCTGGATCCGCAAATCTGTGAGATAATTAGAAAATTTTTTGCCTGTTTCTTAAAAAAATTTCTTGCTTACATAGTCCACATTCATAATAGAGATAATTTTCTGAAATCCATTTTAAAGAAAGCCTTGTATCAGACAGATTATTTCTCACATAGGCATCAATCTTTGAACTGAGAGCCCAATGCTTCATGGAAGATGAATGAAATTCACTAAAAATCTCATATAATTTTAAGGTCAGTTTTTGATATATGGCATTGCAGTCATCCATAGCATTGATCTCCAGCATAAACTCCGTTGCATCTAACGAAGAAAAGAACATAGCTTTTGAGGAAGAACGCATTATAACGGAAGCGATCAGCTGTTTCAAAAAGTTTGGATCCACAATTTGAGAGAGCAGCTCCAGCAAAGAAGTAATGCCTGATTTCGATTGGGTGAAATCTTCCAAATACATGGCATTGGTATGAGATTCCACGGAACGTATGATACGGTAATTACAGATAGAAACCGTTTTACTCGCGCTGATGTAATATATTGTTTCATAACGTTTGATGCGCTGGATCACATTGTCCAATAACTCACCCAGCCGGGTATACGTAACTCTTTTATACAGGCAGGAAATATCCTGTGCATGAAACTGCAGCTGTGACATGTATTGGTCCAATTCCGTGTATTCGTAATGAAATGATTTAAAAAAGAAAAGCAAGGTTTGATTCACATAAACCATATGGAAGGAAATGCTGGGAGCATAGTTTTCTTTAAAGGTTTCTATCTGCTGTACGCTCTCTTCCAGGGATGCCTTGTCCATAAAATATAAATGGCAAAGTTCATAGGATTCTCGTTGAAAATCCAAAAACTTATAATAAGGCTGATATGTTTTTGAAAAGTCCGGCTGGAAATCATCCGTCTCATAAGCGACCCCTTCATTGATTATGTTCAATATCATAGTATACTCCAGCTGATGAATGGAGGGATGAGCACCGGCAGAGGTTCCGAATGCCCGTTTTTTTGCCAGCTCTTCCATCACCTGCTTTACACTTTGAATGATCTGCTCTTCATTGCAGGGCTTAAGAAGATAATGGCGGACCCCATGCTGCATGGCTTCTCTGGCGAAGTCAAATTCATTGTACCCTGACAGAATAATGAACTCCGCATCCTTGTTGATCTTTTTTATGCGCTGGAGCAGCTCCAAACCGGAAAAGCCGGGCATTTTTATATCCGTCATGACAATATCAGGAGATTCATCCAAAATCATATCATAGGCTTCAATACCGTCCTTGGCAGTCCCAATCACTTCAATGCCTAATTGTTCCCAGTCAATATGCTCTGAAATTGTCTTGCGTATAATTTTTTCATCATCAACAATCAGTAATCTTATCATCATTTTACTCCTTTGTTATGATCAGGATCATTTTGAGCCGTCATGACAGGCAGCGTAATCTGAACTACGGCATGGCCGGCATCATCATTATAAAAGCCAAGTCCATAAGCAGAGCCAAAATGGAGCTGCAGGCGGCTGTGAATATTCAGCAGACCGATTCCAAAACCATGGGGCTGAATGGTTTTTTGCTCCAATTTCTTTAAAAGATCGTAAGGGAACTCGGAGCCGCTGTTTATAATTTTAAGGATAACATTATTTTCAGCTGCCCTTCCTGTCACAATAATAATACAAGGCTCCGTGCTTTCTTCCACCGCATATTTCACTGCATTTTCTATTAATGGCTGCAGCGTTAACTGCGGCAGGGTGATATCATACAACTCCTCAGGAATGTCAACATCGTACTGTATTCTCTCATCAAATCTTATTTTAATGATGGTCATATAATCATTGACAATTTTCAATTCGCGCCTGAGGGTAGAATGAGTTTCTCTGTTATTTAATGTTGTGCGCAATAACGAGCCCAGAGCTTTAACCATAACTGAAATTTCCCTGACACCCGCCGCCTTGGCATGCCAGTTAAGAGATTCCAATGTATTATAAAGAAAATGAGGGTTTATCTGATTTTCCAGTGCTTTTAATTTCGCTTCTTTTGTGAGAAGTTCATTCACATAATTTATTTGAATGAGCTCCTGCACCTTGGCGGCCATATGATCAAATTTTCGGTGTAATTCCCCTGTCTCATTATTCATATTGCTGTAATTATAGTCAGTCACGGGCAGAATTGATTCATCCTTTCCAAAATCATCCATTTTGCTTATCAATCTGCTGAAATGGATTGTTATGGAACGGATAAACCGTCTGGAAATCAGTAAGCTGAAAATAAATACAAATAAAATTATCAGAACAGATAAAAGAATGTAAGTCCTCTGGGCGTCTGCTATAGACTGGTAAGGAGCAAGGCATATATAGCTCCAGTTATATTTGGGAATCATTCCTTTCACATAGAAAAAATAAGAATGGTTCAGACGGATCACTCCATACAAGGAGCCTGCAGCATCCTGGAGTGCTGACAGTACGTCATCATCCAGAGAAGGCGAATGATAAATTTCATGATCTCCTTCATAAAAGACGTATTCTGCCTTCCCCGACTGAAAAACATTTTTGGTTGAAGCGGTGATTACCTTTTCCAAGTCTACGGCTACCACAATCGTGCCCAGAGTATCCAGTTTCAGCTGTGAAGCCCTTCGGATATCCCTGCTTAAAAAAAGTCCGTATTGGTTACAGTAATCCGTCATAAATATGGGCATCCGCTATGACATGAACCAGTTCGCCGGCTTCCATGTCAGAAACCTGAGCCAGCATATGCATCAGCACCGCATACTGACATACATTCCAGTTATTTGCCGCCAGAACATCCTGGGATCTCTGGTTTAATACGGCGTTCAGCTTCAGCCGGCCGCTGTCCTTGGTTTTCGTAACGTTAAAGGTCATGCTGTAGGCACAGGGATA
Source organism: Lachnospiraceae bacterium 54-53 (assembly GCA_041223105.1). Taxonomy (GTDB): domain Bacteria; phylum Bacillota; class Clostridia; order Lachnospirales; family Lachnospiraceae; genus Lacrimispora. The sequence goes on along the minus strand of JBCLPO010000001.1, from coordinate 73,419 downwards.
AAGATTCATTTCATGAAGGTCCTGATGGACATAGATATTGGTCATTATTCTGCGGCTGTAGGGATTATTTTTCAAATCATAAATGACCCGGTCAACCTGATCCATTTCCCCTTCCTTATACTTGTGCTTTACTCCCAGCTGATACCCATATGCTTTTCCGATAGTTCCCTTTTCATCTGCCCAGCTGTCCCAAATATGGCTGATCAGTTCCTGAACATGATTGGATTTTTTCTGCCAGATCCAGAGCATTTCATATACACAGCTTTTAAAGGCCGTCCTGCGTAATGTTAATGCAGGAAATTCCTTTGATAAATCATAACGGTTTATTACGCCGAATTTCTTTATCGTGTAAGCAGATGAGCCATCTGCCCATTTCGGACGGACCTTTTCCCCTTCCGTACTGGTTCCGTTTTCCAATATGTCCTTACACATATCAATAAATAATTTATCCGCCTGACTCATCGTATCAACCATCCTCTCATATTCTGACTCTTTCTGCTTCATACCCTCTATGCTATAGCTCCTGCAGCCTGCTTCGCCAACTTTCCCGGGTCTTTTTTCAAATGCTTCATCCCCCCATCTATATCAGCATTATACCAAAAAACTTTACGATACACCACAATTTGTTTTTGAGCAAAACTGTTTAAGCCGCGGCAAACTGACTGTTATAAAGCTCTGAATAAAAGCCGTTCTTTGTGAGCAGTTCCTCGTGGTTCCCACTCTCAATAATATCTCCGTCTTTCATAACAAGAATCATATCCGCATTTTTTATTGTAGAAAGCCTATGCGCAATCACAAAAGACGTTCTTCCGGCAGTCAGCTTCTCCATCGCTGCCTGAACCAGGTGTTCCGTACGCGTATCCACCGAACTGGTGGCTTCGTCTAATATGAGCAATGGTGCGTTTTGAATGATTGCTCTTGCTATGGTAATTAACTGCTTCTGTCCTTCCGAAAGACTTGCTTTATCATTGAGCAGCGTATCGTATCCATTTGGTAATGTCATAATGAAGTGATGCAGACCTACCGTTTTACTCGCTTTTATTACTTCTTCTTCAGTGACCCCCTGCTTGCTGTAAATGATATTATCTCTGATGGTCCCTTCAAATATCCAGGTATCCTGTAAAACCATGCCAAACTGAGCGTGCACATTTTCTCTTGACACCTTATGAATCGGAGTGCCGTCAATACGGATCTCCCCTTTGTCCAGCTCATAAAATCTCATGAGCAGATTAACCATTGTCGTTTTACCGGCTCCGGTAGGTCCCACAATGGCAACCTTTTGCCCGGCTTTTATCTGAACGGAGAAATCATGAATAACCGGTTTATTTGGTTTATATCCAAATTTTACGTTTTTAAATTCAACATCGCCTTTCACGTTTATGAGACTGTTTGGCTTGTCTGTCTCATTTTCCAGTTCCTGTTCATTAAGAAAATCAAAGACACGCTCACCTGATGCCACAGCTCTTTGCAGGCTGTTCATTACTTCAGCCAACTGTGACAGCGGTTGTGTAAATTGACGGATATACATCATAAATGCTACGATGACACCAAACGTAATAGTTCCATTGACAGAAAGTGCGGCTCCTGCAACACATACCGCTACATATCCAAGATTTCCCGTAAAATTCATAATAAGCATCATGAAACCGGACAGGAACTGAGATTTCCACGCACTGCTGTAAAGCTTATTGTTGCTTTCTTCAAAGACTTTCTTTGCTTCTTTCTCTCCATTGTAAGCCTTTACGACATTGTGGCCGGCATACACTTCTTCAATATGTCCATTGATTCGGCCTAATTCCAACTGCTGCTGTCTGAAATATTTCTGTGAAACCTTTGCTATAAACAGACTTAAAATGATTCCGACCGCACATGTTCCCACAGCTGCAAGCGTCAGAATCCAGCTGTTATAGAGCATCATAACAAAAGAACCAATCAGCATAATGCCTGACGTAACCAGTGTTCCTATACTTTGCGTTAAGGTTTGCCCGACTGCATCCACATCATTGGTCACGCGGCTTAAGATATCACCAACGCTGGCAGAATCAAAGTATTTGAGCGGTAAGCGGTTTATTTTCTGAGAAATATCGGTTCGCATGCGTTTTGAAATTACCTGTGTTACTGTGGCCATAATATAACTTTGCAGGTAATTCAGAATGAACGAACCACCGTAAAACAAAATCAGTATTAATACCATTCTGGATACGATATCCATATGAATGCTTCCGGATACTGCATTACCGTTTTGCATTACAGGAAGACCCTTCATGATTTCATTGGTTAAATCTTTCAACTTATCCGGTCCGATGACCTGCATTGCCGTTCCGCCTGCTGTGACTTCGCAATTTCCATATAAACATCACAGGTATTTAATAACTCTTTGTGTGTACCCCTGCCGACTGCCTTTCCTTCCTCAAGCACAATGATCTGATCCGCATCCATAATCGTACTGATCCGCTGTGCAACCAATAAACAGGTGACTCCCGCAGTTTCTTCTTTAAGGGCAGACCGCAGGATCCGGTCAGTCTTATAATCCAATGCGGAAAAGCTGTCATCAAAAATATACATCTCTGGTTTACGGCAAACAGCACGGGCAATTGCAAGGCGCTGTTTCTGTCCGCCTGATACATTGTTTCCGCCCTGGGAAATATCTGCATCATACTGTTCATCCATTCGTTCCACAAAGTCATTGCCCTGGGCAATCCGAACCGCAGACTTAATTTCACTGTACACCGGCTTTTCCTTTCCGTTGTCTCCATAACCAACATTTGTGCTTACGCTACCCCGAAACAGGACAGCTTTCTGCGGAACATATCCAATTTTATTGTGCAGGGATTCCTGTGTATATTCCTTTACGTTAATTCCGTCCACAAAAATATCCCCTTCCGTCGCATCATAGAATCTGGGGATCAGGCCGATCAGCGTGCTCTTCCCACAACCGGTAGAACCGATAAATGCAACGGTTTCTCCTTTTTTTGCAGTGAAACTGATGTTTTCCAGGACATAGTCGGACGCACCCGGATATTTAAAACTGACATTTTTAAATTCGACATGACCGGCTAATCCATTTTTCCCTTCTGTTACCTGTCCATCAAGAATAACGGGCTTCGTTTCAAGTACTTCATTGATTCTTTTAGCGGATACGGAAGCTCTCGGCAGCATCATAAAAATCATCACCAGCATGATGAACGACATGATCACCTGCGTAGCATAGGAGGAAAACACAACCATGTCAGAAAATAGTGTCAGGCGCTCCGCCGCACCTGCTCCATTGATGAGAAAAGCACCGATAAAATAAATTGCCAGGGTCAGCCCACTCATTAAAAACGTCATTGTCGGCATCATGACTGCCATTCCGTGATTTGCATATAACTGTACGGCAGTTAATTCTTCATTTGCATTTTCAAATTTATGTTCCTGATAATCTTCGGCATTATAGGCTCTTACCACACGCAGTCCGGTAAGATTCTCCCTTGTTACACGGTTTAAATTATCAGTCAGAGTCTGCATCCTTCTGTATTTTGGCATCACAAATATCATGATAAGACCAATTACAACAAGCATGATCCCCAATGTCACTCCGGTAGCGATGGACCACTCAATTCCTTTCCCTATAATTTTTGTCATCGCCCATACTGCCATGATCGGCGCTTTGATCAGCATCTGTAATCCCATGGTAATCAACATCTGCACCTGGGTGATGTCATTCGTTGAACGGGTTATCAGGCTGTCCGTTGAAAAGTAATTGATTTCCTCCATTGAGAAATCATTCACTTTATAGAAAAGGAGACTTCTGAGTCTCTGCGAAAAGGATGCTGCAATTCTTGCGGAAAAGAAACCGACAACAACCGCTGATACAAGGCTGCCCAGAGCACAAACCAGCATCTTTCCACCAACCAGCCATATAGCGGCCATCTCGCTTCCCGGTGTCTGTACCAACGTTGTAATTTCAGACATATAATCCGGAAGTTTCAAATCCAGCCAGACCTGTACTACGATGAATGCCAGACTGGCGGATACCTGAATCCATTCGTTCCTTTTCAGACGTTTTAATAATGCAATCATGTGTTTCCTCCTTTTTGCTAATATTGTTATTTACTAATGATATTAGCAAATAATGGCAATATATGCAGTCACAATATATGACTGCATACTATCGAAAATTTTCATGGCTGAACCCCGCCATTTTTTTCATAATCCGGATATAATTCTTCGCATCCTCTTCCCCCAGATACCTAAGCATATCGATTGTAGTATCCAGAATCATCTCATAATGTTTTTTCACCTGCTCCCTGCCGGCATCTGTCATGTCAATCAGGATCCTTCTGCGGTCCCCGGCATCAATTCTCCGTGTAATTAACCCCTTTTTCTCCAGACTGTTAAGAGCCGCTGCAACCCTTGCGGAGGTAATGCCCATCTCATGACTGATATCACTGGGAATCACATTTCCTTCATGTTCTGAAATATAGTTGAGTACAAAATGCTCCCCACGCATGGAATCATCGATCTGTTTCGGTACATTACGCCTGCGTGTCTGATTCATCACTTCCATAAATTCAAGTGCCAAATCTTTATAATCCATTTTATCACCTGCCTGTATCCATTTCATTTGCTAATAGTGTTTATTATATATCGTGTTAGCTTTTATGTCAAGACTGGTTTTAAACTTTTTAATAAAGTACGGATTTTTCCAAATTAAATATATTTGAAATTAATATAATTACATGAATTTCACAACATTATGCGCATTTATCAGAAGTATGACAACCAGCAGGCCGATAAATATTCCATCCACGGTTTTATCCTTGATGATGTCATTCAGGTTCCGGCCGAAAATCCCGCCTGAGAGCGCGCCAATCACCATTAAAATCAATAAGCCGGACGAAAAATCCGGGATATTTCCTGTTGCCATATAGGATATCAGGCTAGCTGCCTGTGAGAAAAAAATGATATACAGGGAGTTTTCCGCGGCCTCCTTTGAACTCATGGAAAAGAAGAAACACAATATCATGAGATTCACCGGTCCTCCGCCAATTCCAAGAAAGGATGACAGCATTCCCAGGGACATACCGATCAGGGAGCTGATGCCGGGATGCTCTATCCGGTATGTTTTAATCTTCTCTTTATGTACCGTATATACCAGGATTCCCAGTGTTATCAGGAAAAGAAGCAATGACTGAATGGCTCCCAGACGGTCCTTCTCCATGCACCGCTGAGACAGGCAGGAAAACAGCCACCTTCCGATGAGTCCGCCAAAGGCAGCGCCGATTGCCAATGGGAAACCGATTTTCTTATTGACATTGGATTCTCCCTTCATTTTACCGCTTATAACGGAATATGCAGTCATGGAAAATACGGTGCAGCCGGACAGAAAATTAATTATCCCGATATCCAGTATATCCAAAGCATCCAACACCGGTTTAATAATTACACCTCCGCCGGTACCGCTGATGATCCCTACGGCCGAGGCTCCAAAACATATTACAAAAAACACTGCATTCAACATAAATTCACCTGACCGCCCGGACGTACAGTTCCACATCACCCTGCCGCCTCAAAAACCACTCCCTAAATATACCTCATTCATTTCCTTCCTGCGTTTCAAAAACACATCATTCTGCCGGTTGGGATGCACCCGGTTGGTCAGCAAAAGGAAGCCCCTTTTCTTATTCATGTCCATCAAAACAGAAGTCCCTGTAAATCCGGTATGATATAACGTATCCCCTCCATATTCTTTGCTCCACCCCAGGGTACGGCCGGATTGGATCCTGCCGCAGAGCTCTTCAAACATTTCATTCCCGAACAGAAGTTTTGAACGGTTCAAACAGGCCTGTACAAAGCCAGCCATATCCTCAAGGGTGGAAAACAGTCCGGCGCTGCCGCACTGCCCCAGCATAAAGGCTTTCGTATCATGAACTTCCCCGCAGATACATCCCCTTTGCTCCGTGCATTCCGTAGGAATATATCGCTGCTTCTCCTCTTTTAACAGAAAAGAGGTGTCGTTCATCTGAAGCGGGAGGAAAATATTTTTCTTAAACGTTTCCTCCAGGCTTGTCTTATCCAGCCGCTCAATAATTTTTCCCAGCAAAATAAAACCCACATCAGAATAGAGGAAGAATTCTCCTGCTTTCCATTGAGGCGGCGTAGTATAGAGATATTCCAGAAGATTTTCCCGGTTCCAGCTCTCCTTATTCCGGATTTCCGCAGGAAGCCCGCTGTTATGAAGCAGCAGATTCTCCACCGTGATATCCGGATATTGAAACCGATCCAGAATTTCTTTTACGGGAGTATGAAACCCGATCCGCCCTTTCTCTATCAGCTGAAGCATTCGGGTGGTGGTTCCGGTCACTTTCGTCAGCGAAGCCAGATCATAGTACTGCCCTTTTTGTATCCTTCGTTCCCTGTATGGCAGGATACTCCCCTGCCTGCCGTAATAATGAAGCCGGGCTTCCCCCTCTTCAACAAAGCCATAGCTGACGCCGCAGACCACCCCATCCTGAACCAATTGCTCAGCCATGTTTTCCATGATCTTTTCTTTTTTACGTTCCATTTCCTGTCTTATCCGCATAAGCTCCCTTTTTCAACGCATTTATCGCAGCTCTCACCCGGCCGCCTGATTCCAGGAGGGCCTTTTTTGCAAGCTCTCTTTCACAGCCGCATTCAATCATCACAATTGCCGCTGCCACATTCTGGTCCGCTTTCTGCAGCGCCTTAAAAGCCGCATCTTTATCCGTGCCCGTAATTTCTTCAATCATATGAACCGCCCGCATGATCAGCTTTTCATTGGTCGGCTGCATATAAACCATATAATTCTGATATACCTTGCCAAGGCGGACCATGACGGCGGTTGACAGCATGTTAACCACCATTTTCTGGGCGGTTCCGGCTTTCATCCGGGTGGACCCGTTGATGACCTCCGCTCCGACTACCGGTGCAATGGAAATATCGGCAAGCTTTGCCATTGCCCCCTCCTGGTTGCAGGTGATGGAAATGGTAAGCGCTCCCGTCTCCTTTCCGTATTTCAGAGCAGCCGTTGTATAAGGAGTTCTTCCGCTGGCCGCGATGCCGATCACACAATCTTCCGGCTTGAGCTTCACTCTTTTTAAATCCTCAACGGCCAGCTCCTCTGAGTCTTCGGCGCCTTCAACCGCGAGATACATCGCTTGTTCTCCTCCGGCAAGGAGGCCGAACGCCCGTTCCGGCGGCACGCTGTAGGTGGGTGTCAGCTCAACTGCGTCAAGCGTCCCCATCCGTCCGGAAGAGCCGGCGCCACAATAAATGATCCGTCCGCCCCTTTCAAACCGTTCCGCAACGGCGTCCACTGCCCCGGCAATCTGAGGCAGCACCTTTTCTACCGAATCCGCTACCTTTTTGTCTTCTTCATTGATTAATGTTACGATTTCCAGTGAATCCAGGGTATCAATGTTTCTGGTCGATTCATTCACCCTTTCAGTCGTCAGTCCGTCTATATTATTCCGCATACAGTTCCTCTCTATTTTTGGATTTTCAGTCCTTCCACCAGCTTTCTGGTCTTGATCAGTTCCACCTCGTGATGCTCTAAGTTCTCCCGGATCACGCCCATATACAGCAGGTCCGCCATCATGATGGAGGTATGCAGGGAGGTAAAGGCTCCGATCCGCATGACCTCCTCGTTGTCCGGCACCGTAAGGCAGATATCGGCAATGTCCCGGAGAGCAGATTCCCTCTTCCGTGTGACGGCGATCACCGACGCATTCTGCTTCTTTGCGATCCGGCAGGCATAGAGGATTTCCTGGGATTGACCGCTATAGGAAAATGCAATCACCACATCCCTGCTGTCAATATAATTAAAAAATTCCACCATCATATTAATATCCTGATAATAATCCGCATTAAAATCCGCCCGTTTCAGCTTATGGAACAGATCATAGGCAGGCAGCATGGAAGCGCCGATTCCCATGAGATAAATGCGTCTGGCCTTTTTTATCCCATGAATCGCCATTTCCAGAGCCGTTTTATCCAGCTGATAAAAAAAGTCCTGAAAAGCCGTATCCACCAGCACCTCCATTTTCCTGCACAGAATATCCAGATCATCTTCTTTGGATATGATCGGATCGATGATATCCTGCTCAAGGCTCTGTGCATCTTCCGCAGCCAACGCCAGTTTGAAGCTTTCCAGACCGTCAAAGCCAAGCTTTTGAACATATCGGATTACGGTTGCGGAGGAGACCCCGCTCTGTTCGGCAATATCCACTGCCGTCATCAGAATGCAGCTTTTGGTGTCTGACAATATAAAATCCGAGATTTTCTTTTCTGACTTGCTCATTTCATTATATTGTTCTCTTATCTTTAATTTGACAGATTCCATCCTGTCTCCTCCTGTCTCTTCTCAGAATACAATTACAGCATATTTAAAATGGACTGATCCGATTCATTGGGCAGCATCTGAGCGGTCACGGAAACTCCCATATCCGTCATTTCCCGGATATCCTTTATGTCCGCCTCGGTTAAATTCACAGACTTTTTAACAGGACGGCTGCCCTCCCGTTTCGCCACATTTCCCACATTAAATTCCTTTATGGGTACACCGGATCGAATCAATGCTGCCATATCTCCGATGCTTTTTGTTATAAGGAAAACCTTGTCTTCTTCATAGCCTTTTTCCGCAAATTTCTCCGCTGCACGCTTTAATGAAAGGATGGAAAGCCGAACACCGGCCGGTTTTGCCATTTTAAGCCCGGCTATGATCATATCATCCTTCACCGCTTCGTTGTTTGCCACAATGATCCGGGTGGCTCCTAAAGTATTGGTCCAGACCATAGCCACCTGGCCATGAATCAGTCTCTCGTCTACTCTCGCATGTACGATTGCCATTGTTTTTTGCCTCCTTTATTCTTCAACTTCCCATTCCTCTTCGTCAGAGTCTGAATCCTGAAAGCGTACCATTTGGCTCTTTCCTTCCTCCAGCGAAGCGTCCAGAAGCTCTCTGACATCGGTAATCATGGTTCGGAACTGATAGGCGTGAAAAACCATGGGAAGATTGCTTCCTCCCGCCACTTCCAGGTCCCCATACCGTCCGGACCGCTTCATTCCGGAAGCCACATTATAGGGGGATCCGCCCGTAAGGTCCGTAAAGACAGCTACCGCTTCGCATCCGCTCAGTTTATTTAAGGCTTCCGCCAGCCTGTCTGTCAGATTTTCTATGGATTCCTCCGGATTAAAATCCACCGCTTCAAAATACTCCGGCTTCCCGGCAAAAAGCTTTAATCCGCTGGCTAATCCGGAGGCAAATTCCCCGTGCCCCGTCACTATGATTCCGATCATACCGCTCCCTCCTATTCTAAAACAGCCCGGCCGCAAAGGCCAGCATGGATTGCAGATTTCCAAGCACCATACCCAAAACGATCAATATGAAAATCAACTTCGTGGAATTCACCTTTTTCTTTCCAAGAAGCCAGTAGGAAAACAGTACGATTCCCAGGGGAAGCAGAGACGGAAGGATCTTATCAAGCATTTCCTGCAGGGCAAAGGTCACTTCTCCCATCGTAAACTGCAAATCGGTACTGTATTTAATGACAGACGGGATCAGCGCCCCAACCACGGTCAGACCGAGAATACTTGCGGCTTCCGTGATCGGTGAAATCTTGTCGGCAAATCCTGTAGCCAGCTTTCGGCCCGACTGGTAGCCGATGCTGGTGAACTTATAGCGTATCCATAAAACTCCGGCACATGCAATGAGCGGAACGATCAATCCTACCGGATTCCCCTGCATGGCAATATAGGCCGCAATGGAAAATACGATCGCCCGGTAGATTGCGATAAACAGCGTATCCCCGACTCCGGCAAAGGGTCCCATAAGGCCGGTCTTTAATCCGGTGATCGCCTCCTCCGCCTCGATTCCAAGCTCTTCCTCCAGAGCCATGTCCGCTCCGATGATTAAGTGGGACATGGCCGGCGTGGTATTAAAATAGCCCAGATGCATCTTTAATGCCCGTTTCATTTTTTCCGGGTCACTGGCATACAGCCGTTTTAATACCGGCATAATGACATAGACATATCCAAGACCCTGCATTTTTTCGTAATTCCATCCAAACTGCAGAGTAAACAAATTCCGCAGATATACGCTCCTGATGTCGTCCTTCCTGAGCTTACCGTTTCCATCCAGATTCCTGTCAGCCATCGATTTCCACCTCCTCTTCATCCATCGTTTGAACGGTTCCTGCCACCATCACACGGTCTTTTGTTCTGATCATATGAAGGGATGCCAGGGCAACGCCGATCAATGCTGCTGCCATAACGGTAAAGGAACCGCCGCCGTAGGCAATCAGTACAAATCCTATGATAAAATAAGGATAATATTTTTTAATAGGCAGATATCGCATCAGGATCGCCATACCCATGGCCGGAAGTATGGCACCTGCGGTTTTCAAGCCGGTCATGAACCAGGCCGGGATAATGGCATTTACCCCATTTACTACCGCTTCCCCAAAGCACAGGCCCAAGGCAACGGGGATCACGCGGGAAAAAATCCAGGGAATCAGACCCAACAGGTTTGCCCGCTCGACGCCTTTATAATCGCCCCTTTCCGCACAGCGGTCTGCGTAGTGCTGAAAGAAAGAGTTGGACATTCTCCCCAGAATATCCATCTGTGTCAGAAGCAGGCCGATGGGAATGGCAAGGCCGATGCCGTATTCCGCACCCTGGCCGGAAATCACCGCATAAGCAGTACCCATGATGGCACCGGATAAATAATCCGGAACCGTGGCGCCTCCGTAGGTTGCAACTCCCAGAGTCATCAGCTGCAGCGTGGCGCCGACAATCAGACCCGTCTGTAAATCTCCCAATATCCCCCCGGTAATAACTGCTGCAAACAACGGGGTATACAATCCGCACTGAATTGAAATCTGATCGACCACAGCGACGGCGGTGTACAGAATCAATACAATGATAACCAATACAGAAATTCCCTGCATGTTTTACCTCCTTTTCTGCCTCATGCCTTTTTATTTTTCAGGCTGTTTATATAGTAATTTGTATAAGTACTTATATTGCAGATTATATCACATATGTAATTATATTACAATATATTTTTATTTAACTTTAAAAATGTAACAATATTACTTATATAATTATCAAGGCAGTTTTTTTATCAAGGAAGTTTTGCCTCTGCATCAAAAATATCCCGGTTATCTTAAATCCAGTTCCACATGATTTCTGTCACATTCCAGATGATTCCCCACCACAACCAGTTCCGCGGCCTGAAGGGAAGACCTCCTGTGCCGGTATTCCCACATAAACGCAGGATTCCTTCGATCCTGGAGGCTCACTTCCGGATGGGTAAAATAAAAGATATAGGCGCGGCCCTTATGGACCAGCACGTCGCCATGAGCGGCAATCGTGCCATCATCGGTGCGCGTTCCCGGCTGCGCCAGAATATTGGGGCAGCGTTTCCAATGCTGCAAATCATCACTTCTGTATACTCCCAGCCCTTCCCATGGATCGGTAATCATCCAGTAATGGTTTTTGAAAAAGAAAACATTGGGGCCCTCATGAGGGCAGTCCGTTATTTCCGCCTCTCCCCCGGTCCAGCCATACAGGTCATCGCTGTATGCCGCATACGTATGGCTGCCATGTATCTCATCCTTATACCACATTTTCCAGCCTCCATCCGGACAGGAGGCCACACAGGCATCGATCACCCTGTCAGAGGAAAGAGAAAGGGGCCCTTCCAGTTCCCAGCCCCACAAATCCCTGCTGGTATAGTGAAGAATTGTCCTGGAGCAGTCCCACGTGGAGGGGATGCCTCTGACATAAGACACATACATGTGGTAAATTCCTTCGTACTCAATGATTTCAGGCGCCCAGTACGTATTCCGGCCCTTTTCGTATTGGAGGCCCTGCGCGATTCCCCGGTAAACCCATGTTTTCCCATAATCATCAGAGCTGGCTATGCCGATATCGGTTCCATGGACGTAAGAAACCCCCTGGTTCACACAGGACGCCCTTCGATTTGTATAAAATATCCACCAACTCTTCTCCTGCTCATTCCAGATGATTGCCGGATCTGCCGCACCGTCATAGACCGGATCGCGAAAGAGCGGTGCACTGGGCACAACTGTTTCTTTCATAACGCTTAATCCCCCTTATCCTTTTATTGCTCCGCTCGTAATGCCGGAAATAATGTGTTTCTGCATTGCCACATAAAAAATTGTGATCGGAATCAGCACGATCACCATGGTACAGAGCATAACGGTCCAATTGTTTGCAAACTGGCCGACGCCTTTATACACTTCCATGATCAGCGTGAATTTATCCGATGAACTGATGAAGAGGTATGGGAGCATAAAATCATTCCAGATCCACATGACGTCAAAAATGACAATCGTGGTCGTAACCGGCTTTAACAGCGGAAACACGATGTTCCAGAACAATTTCCAAAGATTTGCTCCGTCGATGAGCGCGGCTTCCTCCAAATCCCTGGGCACCCCGCCGAGGAACCCCTGATACATAAACATGGCAAAATTACACCAGCTGGAATACAGCACGATCATACCGGCAACGGAATTCTGAAGCTTGAAAAATGACATCAGATTAAATAGCGGAATCAGCGTAGTCTGCACCGGCACCATAAATCCTATCAGAAAATAAAAGAACAGGAACCTGGTCAGCTTATTTTTTCTTCTGCTTATGGCATAGGAGGCCATGGAACCGATGGTAATGATAATCACAACAGAAACCACTGTAATAAAAACCGAGTTCCGGAAGCTGCTCCAGAAGTTGATTGTCTGGAGCGCTTCCTGGTACAGCCCCAGGGTAAAGCTTTTTACAGGGACAGAAAGCGGGGACAGAGTCGCCTCCCTGGCCGGTTTAAACGTATTGACCAGAAGGTAATAAAAGGGAATAAAAAAGATAACACAGATTCCCAGCATGGCCGCCTCGCCCATAATGCTTTTTACATGTCTTTTCCTGACCGGCATTTACTCCACCTCCCGTTTCTTCATAAGCTTCAGCTGAATGACACTGACAATTGCGATAAATAGAAAGAAAATCGCTGACATGGCAGTCGCTTTTCCGTAAGATTTTTCAACAAATCCCGTTTTGATAATAATTTGTGATATCATGGTGGTCGAGTTGCCCGGGCCTCCGCTGGTGAGCGCGAACGGCAGGTCATAGAGCTTCATCGAATTTAAGAGAAGGAGCATGACACTGACTGTCATGGCTGATGCCAGCATGGGAAATGTGATATATCGGAATTTCTGCCATGATGTGGCCCCATCAGTATTGGCCGCCTCATAATATTCCGTGGGGATGCTCTGCAGCTGAGCCAGGTAAATACAGGCGTGCCAGCCAACAGCGCTCCACAGATTTACAAGAAGCACAGAAAACATGGCCCATTGGGGAACCGCCAGCCACATCACCGGCTTTAATCCAAACAATCCCAGCATTTTATTTAAGAGCCCGTTCCCGGTAGGCGCCAGGATATAGGCCCACAAATAGCCGAGAATAATTGCGCTGGGAACTGACGGGAAAAAGAACACGGCTCTCTGAAGATTCTTGGTTTTCATTCCGGAGTTCAGCGCCAGTGACAGCGGTATGGCAAAAACAGTCGTCAGCAGGGGAAACACAATGCTGTAAAAGCAGGTATTCCGGAGCGCTGTTTTCATGGAACGGTCCGAAAATACCATTTTAAAATTACGCAGCCCCGTAAAACTCAAATCGCTCATGGAATATCCATCCCAGCTGGTAAATGACAGTCCAAGGGTCTGCACCAGCGGAATCACCGTAAGTATTGTATATACGGCAAATGCCGGCAGAATGAACAGCAGATACGGCAGTTCTTTTCTTATTCTAACCTTCATAATCCATCGTCCTTTCCTGAAAATGGGTAGAAAAAGGGCATCGCAAAAGGGGAAGCATATCATTTCCTTTTGCGGCACCCTTTTATACATCCTGCAGGATCAAGCTACTGGCTTAATTCCGCCTGCTTTTCATCCAGCCTTACCGGTATATTCTCAATCGTATCGGCTCCTGTGATCGCGTCCTGGATACCGGAAAGAAATTCCTTATAAATACCGGAAGAATTTTTCCATACGATCTGAGGCAGATAAAAGCTTCCTGAAACCGCATCTTCTTTAAATTTCTCAAATACAGTATCCATGGAATAATCGATTCCTTCCACGATGATGGCATTATTCGTAACCTTCTGCCATTTAACAATGTTCTCGTCTCTTGACATATACCCGATAAATGCCCGGCAGGCTTCCTTGTGCTTTGACGAAGTGCTGATGGACAGCCCCACATTCACCGCACCCGGCAGCACGCTGTTTCCATCGCTGTCGGACAGACCGAAGATATCATAATTCATATCAGGATTTTTCTGTTCAATTGCAGCCACGGTCCAGGGGCCTCCGTGCATCATCCCAACCTCGCCGTTGGCGAACATATCGATTACCTGATCGCTGTTCAATCCAAGGGCCATCTGGCTGTATAAACCGCCGGCAATCATATCACGGTACCAGAGCGTGAGCGGATCCGTATATTTTTCCTGAAATGTCGTCTTGCCCTCATTGATCTGCTCATCGGCATCCGGCTCCTGGCTGATCACACTGCACTGGTATAGATCCTGTGCCAGGTTATGTACATTGTCGGCATCATCTAAATACGGCTCAATCCCGGCGGCCTTCAGTTTCGCCGCGCAATCCACAAATTCCTGCCAAGTCTCAGGCTCTTTCTCAATTCCTGCCCGCTCAAATAAATCCTTGTTGTAAAAGATACCGCCGATCCAGGCATCCGGAGAATATCCGTATATTTTCCCGTCCAGTCCGTACGTTGCCGATATTTCCGGGTTGATCCTTGAAAAGATCTCCATATCGCCAATATCTTCAGCAGCTCCTTTGCTCATGATCTCCTGTTTATTTTCCGCCGCAATATAAAACATATCCGTCATCTGGCCAAGTCTATTATATCCATCCATTACCGGATTCCAAATGCGTGAAACTCGGACATTTTTGCTTATTTTCAAGGGAGACCGTGGATATTTTTGCCTGAAGCTATGCTTTCTTTGCTCAAAACTACGGATGCCTGCGATAGTGGTTGGGGGACTGCCCTGTATCAAAGAATGGGAGGTTCCTGATATGAATAAAGGAGCAGCATTATTAGCAGGTGTATTGGCGGCAGCGCTCAGGACTCCGGGGAAAAAGTTACAGTCAGCCTTTTATCCTGGTATACGGATGAGATTCTTGGAGATTTTATTGCAGGATTTGAACTGGAGAATCCCAATATTACGATCGATCTCCAGTATGTGCCTCCGGTACAGCAGTACGTGGATAAGTTCAGTGTTTTGGTTGTCTCCGGAGAGAACTTTTTTAAGCAGAACTTGATCTTAAGCAGAACATCCAGAACGAAATTTTTCAAAAGATGGGGAGAAACACGTTCAGCCCGGGCTTTGTCAAACTGTTCCCATATAAAATCAAGCAGCTTCTCCGGCGTGTTTTCTGCCAAAGCCGTCACAATCAGGCCGTCCAAGGGGGCCGTATCCAATTCCTTCTCCTCAAAAGGATACGCTTCTATCTGATACACCCTTCCACCCGTTTCATAAAATCCGTAATTTTCCATGGAAGCCGACCGTTCTAAAAAATCGGCCAGCGGGATAGCTTTTTCATCATTTTTCCATAAATAGAGCTCCGGAGCATACCGCTTATTTTCAAAAAATTCCATCAGACTGCCAGACGCTGATTCCGCGGCCCCGGCATTGTCATATCCAAGATAGAGAGAAGTTCCGGACGGAGTAAAAATCATAACAAGCCCATGGGAAACAGACGGTAATGTCTGCAATCCGGCTGTAAGCTCCTTAAGCTGTGCCGCGGATATCTCTTCACCGGAAAGCGGCCGCAAAATCAGGCGGCAGATGACTTTCAGCTGAGGGAGCAGCCGCAGGGGAAGCGGCTGGGAATCCTCTGTCCGAGAGATACAGCTGAGCACCTGCGCCAGCTCCTCCGTACAGGGATTGGAATACAGGTCAAAGCGTTT
The DNA here is from genome assembly GCA_041223105.1 of Lachnospiraceae bacterium 54-53. Taxonomy (GTDB): domain Bacteria; phylum Bacillota; class Clostridia; order Lachnospirales; family Lachnospiraceae; genus Lacrimispora. The sequence continues at coordinate 57,414 of JBCLPO010000001.1, read as the reverse complement.
TCCCGGCTGAAGTCTCGCGTCGAGTACTTTTCTGATTTTATCCACCTGCTGATTTAAAATCATGCGGCTGACCGGTTTTAACAGAAAATCCTGGACCCCATAGCGGATGGCTTTTTGTGCATAGGAAAAATCGCTGTAGGCACTGACAATCACGATCTGGACATCCTTGTTCTCTTCCCGGATACACCGGACGCATTCAAGACCATCCATAAGCGGGAGCTGGATATCCATAAAGATAAGATCCGGCTGGAGACGCTCGTACATCTGCAGGGCGCCCAAGCCGTCGGCAGCCGTTCCCGCAATTTGAAATCCTTTTTCCTCCCAGGGAACCATTTTCTCGAACAGCTGATAATTAATGGCCTCATCATCTACAAAACAAACCTTATACATAATACTCCCTCCCAATTATACGGTCTCGGATCTGATACGGAGCGTGACCTCTGTGAACTCTGCTTCTCCGCTGTCAATGGTAATTCCATAGGTTTCACCATAGGCCAGACGGAGCCTGGAATTCGTATTGACGATTCCGATTCCCTGAGCCTCTATCCGGCCGCTCAGTTTATCGCGCAGTGCCAAAAGCGCCTCCCGGCTCATACCTTCACCGCTATCCCGGACTGATATCAGGACATCTCCCTCCGATTCCCATGCACGGATCGCAATTACTCCTCCCTTTCTGCCCTTCAGCCCATGTTTAAAACAGTTTTCCACTATCGGCTGCAGGATGAATTTTAATGTCAGGCAGGAATACAGGACGGGATCACAGACGATTTCGTATGTAAACATCCGGGAAAATCTCTTTTTGTAAAAAAGAAGATAGTAATTGATATATTCCAGTTCTTCCTGCAGAGGGACGCGCACTCTTTTCCTCTCCATGGTATATCGCATCATCCTGCTTAAGGCCTGAATCATCTCCTCGATCTCCAGGTTATCCGCCAGAACGGCTTTTGCCTGAATCAATTGAAATACATTGTAGAGAAAATGCGGATTGATCTGGTTTGTCAGCGCATCCAGTTCGGCCTCCTTTTGTTTCAGCTTTGCCACGTATACATCATTGATCAGATCATTCATATGGTCAGCCATTTCTTCAAAACGGGAACGGATAACCGCGAGTTCCTTCGGCGCATGCTCAAATCCGCTGATATCTGTGGAACGGCTTCCGTCATAAGAAATAATTCTCTGGATAAGGGCATTGAAGGGCCGTTCAATCAAACGGCTGTTGTACGTCAGGATAGAAGCCAGCAATACCAGTATCAGCGCCATGATCAAGGCTACAATGGCGAGCAGCTGTATGACCGGGCCGGTTATGATGCCGACATTGCTTTCCGAAACCATGATCCAGCTGTTTGACAGTTTTTTCCCGATATAAATGAAATGATCTGTCTGAACCCTTTCACGTTCTCCATAGGACAAGCCGGAAAAGGAATCTTCCTCCAGCTGTTCCAGCCAGGACCGTCCGCCCTTATAATCTATGATGATTCGGTTGTCCTCATCCAGAATCACAAAACCTGAATCCTGAATCTGCCGGGCAGTGAAATAATATGTCAGCTTTGACAGATCACATTCCATCAGAATATAACCGATCAGCACATCGGATTGGTATACAGGGTAAACGGCTGTAAATGTTTTATAGGGGGCTTTATTATCGTACATATGTCCTCTGCCATGGGGCGAAGCATATTTCACAAAAGAATCCCTGGAAACAGCCTCCTGAAACCAGTCCTGATATACATAATCATGACCGCTCCGCATAATATCGTTCATACTGTATACCACGGAAGAATCCGGCTGAATTAAAATAACATCTGTTATGTAATCGCTGAACATATTAATGTTGGTCAGAAAGGTGTCAACACTGCGCACCGCCTCCATCCATTCAGCCGAATAAAGGGTATAGTGCCCCCGCAGCAGCCTGACTGTCGGCGTATAGCCCGACAGCGTTACAAACGGTTCCTCCAGACTCTTCAAACGGCTGTCGAGAGTATCTGCTACGGTAACAAGCTGATCCTCTTTACTCCGGAGAATATTTTCCCGCATATAATTTCCGATGAACACGGTAAAAACAACCGTCAGTCCGACAATTGCAGCGACAAAAACTGCAGAAACCCTCACTACCGTTTGTGTTACAATCGACCGCTGTTTTCTCACGGGTCATCCCTCCCTGGCTGCGTAAACGGAAGAACCTCTGTAAATATGGTTTTCCATGATAATGATTGAGCTGAAAGCTCATAACAGAGAGTTCACTCCCTGCTTTATATATAACAGCACATGCCGGGCATGTCAAGAACAGACTCCATGTCATACGCTTCAGGAAGCTGCCGGTGATGTTACGCTTTCCCTCTGCGATTTTTACTTTGTGCACAGGTTATTCTCCGCCACACATAAAAAGCAAAATCTAGTGTCCATTCCCTCAAATGGAACCTAGATTTTGCCCGAATAATTAACATCCAGCAGCAAATCAGTGTACAGATAACACTCAATTATATTTTTGTAAATACCTCATAAACAGATAATTTATCTGAAAGCGTATTCTTTATTCATTTAAAAAACCAGAAGAAGAAACATCTATTTCCACTTCAGATTCTGTTTCATTTCTCTGATCTAATGCTTCCGCCTGATTCGTAGGTGCCATTATTATTCCTTTCACCTGATTGCTGGAAATTAAAATCCAATCATCACCAGAACTTTCAAACTCAAACATATAATTCGTACCATAAGCATCCTGTTTCATTACATATGCCTGTGATCCGTCTTCATTTATATACGTAACCGGAACAGTATCACCAGCTTGAACATTTGCCTGTTTTCTTGTCTGTAACAATCCTTTAGCAAAATATTCTTTATCTGGTGGATTCAATATTACGTAACCACTCAAATCAATATTAAAACTGTCAGCTATCAAATTATCTCGTTTTGCAATTAAGCTTTTATTGGCACTACGTTTGTTCTGATAATATGTACTAACAATATCTGAAAATCCATCATATGGAACAGCAGATATGTAATTGATCCCGCCATATGACCATTTGCCATACTCTGTAGCTATGAGGGTCTTTAATGTGCAACCTGATGTAAGGCTGTTCTTACCCGATTTTGAACCATCCAAAGCACCAAGAACTGAGCCCGTATCTTCATTAATTGATTCTGTTGACAGATAAATGTTGTCTACATAATTTGCAGGAGTGTCAATCTTAACCGCAGCACTAAATTTGGGGCTATATCCTGACGGAGATATACCTACGGTTACTGACGGACTATAAGCAAAAGCTGTGCCTGCCATGGTAACGCACATCATTGATGCTAATAAAAACGTCGAAGTTCTTTTAACTGTTTTTTTCATTTCGGTACCTCCATTTTACTACATTATACATCAATGATGCAGTAATGCTAAGAGTAAAATTTATTTTTTGCGGTCTAAAAATATATTAGCTAATGATTTTCCAGTTTTCGTCCTTTTCCAGCACTAAATCAAATTCTATGCAGAAAAATGGGATACCATCAGCCTCTGTGTATAAACAACATAACAGGACAAATCTATAATGACTGGATTAACATAGTATAGTTTTTTAATAATTGTCCATGGTATTGAATTATTCCCCATTGTATCAATGGCTAAAATTATGTATAATAACCTGGCAGTTAGTTTCATCTAACGAATACCAGGAGGCCTGTTTTGAAAAAAGTAAAATTCAGTTCTGCAAATAACAAGAGCAAAAAACCCGGTGCAACAGGCAATAAAATGTTATTTCCTTTCAGGCTGGTTGTTGCTCTTTTATGTGCTGCCCTCTTTCTGTCAATTTTTTTATCTCTGGGACTTGGTGCGGTACACATATCCCTTTCTGATACATATGCCGTAATCATGAACCGCTTGTTTGGGATAGAGCTCCCGGGAACAGGTGAAGTTTTACGGAGTGCCAACGCTTCAATCATATGGAAAATCCGTTTTCCCAGAGTTTTGCTGGGTGTTGCCGCAGGCGCCGGTCTCGCACTGTGCGGAGCAGTCATGCAGGCCACAGTACAAAATCCTCTTGCGGAGCCATATATTCTGGGAATATCATCCGGGGCATCCCTGGGAGCCACGATTGCGGTTTTTATCGGTACGGCATTTCCGTTCATCGGCAGCATTTCTTCGGTATCCCTCCTTGCTTTTATGGGAGCGGTGGGCGCCACCGGTGCGGTTTTATTTCTGGCCTCTGTGGGCGGACAAGCCACAGCCGGCAAGCTGATTCTTTCCGGTACAATTATTAACGCTATCTGCACCTCTTTTTCAAATTTTATTATTTCAATTGCCGGCGATGGAAATGGTATGCTAAGCATAAAATTCTGGACAATGGGCTCCTTGACCCGGGGAAGCTGGAATAACCTCATTTTGCCGAGCTGCGTTGTGGCTGCCTGCTGCATATTTTTTCTCAGCCAGTACCGGACTCTGAATACCATGCTGCTTGGTGATGAGGTGGCATCTACCTTGGGAGTAAATCTCAGCTTTTACAGAAAGCTGTATATGGCAATGGCTGCTCTTTTAACCGGCGTAATGGTCTCTGCCTGTGGTGTGATCGGATTTGTCGGATTGATGATTCCACACATTGCAAGAGCTGTTGCAGGAGCGGATCATCGCCGTCTGCTGCCCATTACAGTTTTACTGGGCGGAATATTTCTGGTTTGGGCGGATGCACTGGCAAGAGTTGTAATACCCAATGGGGAGCTTGCCATTGGAATTGTAACTTCTATGATCGGTGCACCGTTCTTTGCCTATATTTTAATAAAACGGCACTACCGTTTTGGTTAGCGAGGTTTGAGCATGGATGTTACCGTACGGAATTTAAAGGTTCATTTATCAGCAAATGAGATTTTAAAAGGCGTTTCGCTGGATGTGAAAAACGGGAAATTTATTGGTGTTTTAGGGCCCAACGGCAGCGGAAAATCGACGCTGCTCAAAACAGTATACCGTATGCAAAAGGCATCAGACGGTGTGGTAATGCTGGATGATAAGCCATTGCAAAGCTACAGGCCAAAGGCATTGGCCCGGGAAATGGCAGTAGTGGGCCAGTTCAACAATATAAATTTTGATTTGACGGTTGAAGAAATTGTTATGCTGGGGCGCTCCCCTCACCTGGGCACATTGGAAAGAGAAAAACAAAAAGACCGTGATCTTGTTACGGATTCTTTAGCAAAGGTAGGTATGGAGAGCTATGCCAAACGAAGCTTTGCCACCTTGTCCGGCGGAGAAAAGCAGCGGATTGTTTTGGCACGGGCGCTTACGCAGCAGCCGTCCCTGCTGATTTTGGACGAACCCACAAATCATCTGGATATTACATATCAGCTGCAGATTCTAAGTATTATCAAAAATCTGGGTATTAACGTACTGGCAGCTCTGCATGATTTATCTTTGGCAGCACAATATTGCGATACCATCTATATTTTAAATAAAGGTATGATCGATTCCTATGGATCACCCAAAGATATCATTAACCCTGAAATGGTACGCCGGATTTATCGCGTCGATTGTAAAATAACACAAGACAGTCAGGCAGGAATGGCAATCAGCTATTTTCCGCTTGCGTAATATGACAAATATTATAAACAAAGGAGTAAAGAATGAAAACCAATAGAATCAGAAAGAAAATGGCGGCCTTCGCAGCAGGCACTATGATACTGGGAATATTCTTAAGCGGATGCAGTCCAAAGGAAGAGAATTCACAAAGTACGCCTGCCCCTTCATCGGAAACTTCACAAAGCAGCGCCGTAAATGCCGGGTATCCGATTACCATAGAAACCAAAGGCAGCGACTTTGTCACGGTTGGGCAGACGTATGACGAAGCGCCGGACCGGGTCGTTACGGCAAATGCCTCATCCATAGAACTGCTTTACAATTTAGGTCTTTCAGATAAGATTGTCGGTACAATTGCGATTGATAATGCACCGGGAGATGACTGGAAAGAATTGTATGATTCACTGGAGATTCTGGGTGATAAAATGACCATAAGCAAAGAAGTAATTGCGGCAGCCGAGCCGGATGTAATTATCGGACGCAGCGCCACGTTTGCAGAGGGAACCTTTGGCTCCATTCCGGAACTGAATGAGCTGGGGATCAATGTTTACGCACAAAAAGCAAGTGATATGAGTACGGATGTCTCCATGCAGAATATTATAGATGACGTAATTGCCCTGGGCGAAATCTTTGATGTCCGGGATAAAGCAAAGGCATATGCAGAAAACCTGACAGAGCGTTTGAACACAGTTTCAGAAAAGGTGGCAGCCTCAGCCGGAGACAACACCCTGCGCGTGCTGGTTATGGCAACTTATCAGGAAGGAACATTTGTCGTTTTCGGTGCAAATGCAAAGCTGCAAAGTGGAATGCTTTCCGCGTTAAATTGTGTAAATGTCATGGATAAAGGCGGTTCCAATCTTACGCTGGAAAACCTTGTAGAAGCAAATCCTGACGTTATTATATATATTACAGCGGACCGCAACGCAGAAAATGATGCAAAGGCTGTAGAAAGTATAAAAAATGAGGAAATACTGGCATCAATACCGGCTATTGAAAACAACAGAATCATGGAAATACCCTATGACGCTCTTATGGACTATGGCGTACGCAACTTCGATACGTTGGAAGAACTTTCAGACTTCCTTTATAACTAATTAAGGTGGATCAAATGCAGACAATTCATACAGCAGGAAGAGACCTGGAGCTGTTGGTGCCATCCGGTTTTTCTTGCGGATCAAACAGTTGTCCGGTTGTATATGCGCTGGATGCAGACATCATTTTTAAGGCACTGGAAAAAATTCCGGAAGAAAAGAAATCATACCGTTTTCTATTGGTTGGCGTACCGCCTTTGGACCGGTTGTCCGAGTATACACCCTGGCCTGCCAAAGCCCTTCATGAACGCTTTGGTGATTTTGGCGGCAAAGGTGAGGAATTTCTGAATTATTTAGAGAAGGTTCTGATTCCAGGCGTTAATAAGGAGCTATTGGGCAATACCCCTCCTGTCAAAACAGCATTATTGGGACTCTCCCTCAGCGGGCTGCTTGGAATATACTCTTTGTATCAGACAGATCTCTTCGATCAGGTTGTTTCAATTTCAGGCTCCTTCTGGTATCCGGATTGGACTGGGTTTGTGAAAAGGAATGCTCCGGTCAACAAAAAGGCGTCCGTATTTCTTTCTTCAGGAGAAAATGAAGGAAAGGACGCTCATGATATTAAAAAAAACGCCGCGCAGGCAACAAAAGATACGCTCAAAGTGCTCATAAATCATTTGTCCCAGGGCAATATAAAAATGCAGTGGAATCCATACGGTCATCATGACAATATTCCTCTGAAGTTATCCGAGGCACTGGCTTACCTGGATAAGCAGTTCGAATAATAAACATGAACACATACGGATTAAAACCAGTTTGGGAAAACACCGTCAGGGATCAGCACGTCCTCATGCGGTGATTTCCCTATTGCCGCATGGAAAGAAAGGATGGATAAAATGGAGGCTCAAACTGCTCTGAACATACTGAAACAGGCTTATCGGCTGTCTCCGTTCCGCGTAAATAATGTAATCCAATTTGTAAAGTATCCGGCTGACAAGCCCACCTCTTACCAAACCATACACGGGGCATTTATTTTTCCCTTGAGGGAGAAGCAGAGATAAGTTTTGATGACAGACGCTTTATTGCAAAGCCGGGAACAATGGTGCATGGCTGTCCGGGGTGTCAGCTTACCTTTCGCGTTTTAGGAGAGAATCCGTTTACTCATATCAATATTTATTACCATCAGATAAGCCGTAATTTATTATTTTCCATACCCATTGATTTACCTGCCGTATCACCGGATTTGCATGAACTGGCCGACGCCAATGATCAGATGGACATCCGCTCCATTCTTCAAAAGCAATTGCTGTCCCGCCAGATTTTTCAGAACATTTTCTTCAACGGTGAAAAAGATAATTCTGCCGAAGATTACCGTATCGTGAAAGAGCTTGTCAGCTATATAGAAGATAACTACAGAAAATCACTGACCATGGAGGATCTGGCAAATTATATCGGAAAAAGCAAATCACAGCTTTCCTATCTTTTTTATAAATACACACAGTGCCGGCCCATTGATTTTCTCATAGATTACAGGATCAATACTGCAGCCAGGCTTTTGCGTGAGCAGGGCTGTACCGTGACTGCAGCGGCCGATGCCGTGGGGTATGCCGATCCGCTTCATTTCAGCCGTTTATTCAAAAAGCGTACCGGCTATGCGCCAAGCCAGATACAAAGAAAAGATGGGTCAACCGATAATCCTGCATCCAACATTTTCGATACAGGATTTAATTGAATTTTCGTCCGTTAATTCGTTGTATCCGACTTCAATTGAACCTTCTGCCGCATCAATATTGACCATCGAAATTCCATCTATTTTATCTAATGCATTTTTAAGCTGAGTCTTGATCTCCGAATTCTGTATACCGGATATATTGTAATGAATTTTGTTCATAAGATAACTCCTTTACAGTTTATATTTTTTGAACATTTAAAGCACATAAGCCTTTATCGTCTTTTCTGACATCAAAATTAACAGACTCACCCTCGTGTAAATCTTTATTATGTGTTTTCTCTTTGACTTGTGAATGATGTACGAAAACATCCTGACCTTCGTTGGTCGAGATAAAGCCGTAGCCTCTTTCGTTATCAAACCATTTAACTACACCCGTGTAATTGGACATGTTAAGAGCCTCCTTGCAAATTGTTTGTAAATCTGGTGAAAATCAGAGATCCTATTTCCTTATTTGGGAATTTTTTTTCATAGCTGCATGTTTTTTGGACAGGAAGTGAGATATTTAAATGACATCTATTGCCTATTGTTCTTTATCCTTCGAATTATCTGCCTTTAACCCAAATACGGCCCGGGCGCTTTCTGCCTGTGGATTATGATTAATATGTTTTGAATGAAAAGTACCATCTTCTTTTTTATGATTTTTTGTACTTTTTTTTGAATTATCTCTGCTCATATTTGCCTCCTTTTATAATAAAGCTATTTTTAGTATACCATTCATTTAAAAATTGCATTCTATGATTGATTTCCAATTAAAGCCAGAAAAAAGTATAGGGAGCTATTGCTACGATAGATGATTCACCTATTTTTGCAACACCCCCCATACAGGAAACTGTTTTTATGTCATACTTTGCGCAGCCGTAAAAATTCTCAGGATGCAGTAATTGTCCTCTTTTCCCTTTCCATTGCCACTTCTTCCGGTGACTTTTCCCGCAGGCGTACTGCCCCACGGTAATCATGATTGGTTGGAAGCAGATCTTCTTCACCCAAGCGCTTTTTCGCCTCCATAATTGCTTCTTTATATTGAGGCAGCCATTGCTCCTGTGCTACCAGCATCTCATCGATCATCTGCCAGATTTCAGGCGGATTACACACTGCCCCGGTAAGAGGATCCATCAGGGCCGCCTGCTTTAACAGCATGACATCACCGGCAACGGCAGCTTCCACTGCAAGGCGCTGAACCCAAATTGACTGTGAGCAAACAGCCGCACACCCTAAGGGCAAATCGCCGATCTTTGGAACAGATATGCCATTACCGTCTGCATAACAGGGCACTTCTACTACAGATTCATAGGGAAGATTTGTAATGCAGCCTTCATTCATTACATTGAAATCCCCACGGTATATGCGTCCGGTTTCCAAAGCTTCGATAATATAAGAACCATGCTCATGACCGCGATCGGACCCGTCATATACTTTAGGCGGTTCCTCTGAAATCTTCGGATAATCGGTTTCAAACCAATTCCGCTCTTCCCGGGTAACCCTGAGATAGCCGCCGGTTTCTCCGTTAATCCAATGATCCAGGTTGATCCACCGTTTAATTTCTTCAGGCCGTTTCCTGTACCAGGATACATATTCAGAAAGGTGACCGTTTGATTCCGTGGAATAATAACCAAATCTTTTTAATATATCAATTCTTACTTTTTCTTCCTGGCTGTATCTTTTGTGCTTTTCAAAAGCGGGCAAAAGCTTATCAAGCATCTCTTTCCCATGATGCCTGACGGATATGTACCAGGTCTGATGATTGATACCTGCACAGGTAAAATCAAGTTCCCTGTGAGGAATTTCCAGCACTTCGGCAATTTGATGTTCTCCGTGAATTTCTCCGTGGCAAAGCCCTATGGTGGTTACACCGCCATATTTATTGCATGCCCAGGTAGCCATGGCATTGGGATTGGAATAGTTGAGCATGATGGCTCCCGGTTCAGCTACCTCACGGATATCTTTGCAGAAGTCAAGCATGGCTGCAATCACTCTCTGTCCGTACATAATTCCTCCGGTGCATAACGTGTCACCCACACATTGGTCCACCCCATAGGCAAGGGGGATGTCAATATCGGTTTCAAATGCCTCCAGCCCGCCGATACGGACACAATTTATAATGTATCTTGCATCCTTAAAGGCCTCCCGCCGGTCAACCGTGGACTGAATTCTGGTGGAAATGCCGTTAGCCTCCAAATCCCGCTGACATAAGCCTGTGACTTTCTGAAGATTTTCCCTGTTGATATCTGTAAATGCAATATCTATATCCCTAAATTCCGGCACAGACATAATATCTGTAAAAAGTGTTCTTGCAAATATCAGGCTTCCGGCACCAATAAACGCAACTTTAAATTTCATAATACCTTTCTCCTTTTCCTGCCCATGTTTCCCGGACAGCGTCCGTCCTGCCTTATGGGTCATATATATACGCAGGTATTTCTCACCGCCTCATTTTCTCAGAACCCATTCCCTATGCTTTTGTTCCGGTCAATGCAATTCCTTCTATAAACTGCTTCTGGAATATGATATATATCACAATCATCGGGATCATGGCTAAAACGGAACCGGCCATAAGATTCGGATAGTTTACAGAAAACTGACCTCTTAATGTCGATAATCCCGATGACAATGTCAGCTTATCCAGTTTTGTATTGACAATCAAAGGCCACATCAGGTCAGAATATGCGAATAAGGCCGTAAATATGGATAAAGCCGCTACCGAAGTCTTTGTCAACGGAAATGCAATTTTTAAAAATGCCCGAAAGTGTCCGCAGCCGTCAACTCTTGCGGCATCCAGTAAATCATCGGGTATTCCCATATAGGTCTGCCTCAGGAAAAACGTGCCGAACGCGCTCACCAACGCCGGAAAAACCAGTGCAAAAATGGAATCCGTCTTTCCCAAAGCAGAAATAATCTCATATTGGGGAAGAATAAACACCTGCGCCGGAAGCATCAGCTGTGACAGCACGATAAAAAAGAAAACATGTTTGAAAGGGAATTTCAATTTAGCAAACCCATATGCCGCCATGGAAGAAAATACCACCGCACATATGATACGCAATAGAATCATCATCAGGGTATTGCAGTATAGCTTCAAAAACGGCAGGCTTTTCGTTACCTGAGCATAGGCCGCCGTATTGCCAAAGGATTTCGGAAATAATGTGGGCGGAATAAGCGTGGTTTCAGGAACCGTTTTAAAACTTGTCATTATCATCCAGACAAAAGGGACGATCATGACAACACATCCTGCCATCAAGAGAAGATAAACTCCTATGTGAACCTTATTTTTGCGCGCCGGTCTTTTAAACATCATATGTCACCCACTTCCTCTGCCCGATAAATTGTATCGCGGTAATAATCGAAATGAGGATCACACACCACACGACTAAAGACGCTCCATACCCCTTGTTATTTTTCACAAATGTTTCCTGATAGAAATTGTACAGAATCGTCTCACAATTCCTGATTGCCGGATTGGTCTTTTCGATCATCATATAAACGATATCAAATACCTTTAAGGAGGCCATGATCCGCATAATCAGAACAAAAAACAGCGTGGGGGATACCAACGGCAGCGTGATCTTCATGAATTGCTGAAAAGGAGTCGCTCCGTCAATGCGTGCCGCCTCATAATAGGTCCTTGAGATCCCCTGCAATCCGGAAAGAAGTAAAATTGCATCGTAACCAACGCTGCTCCAGACCGTAACAACAGCGCATGCAGCCAATGCCGTCTTCGGGTCGGAGATCCAGTTAATATCAGCCGGCAGATGAAGTGCCTGCAGCATCAGATTTATGATGCCAAAGTCCTTGTTAAAAAGCCATTTCCAGACCATGGCCACCGCCGCAGGAGCAACCACCATAGGAAGAAAATAGATGGCCCTGAATACTGACTTCCCTCCTATGTTCTGATCCAGCATGACTGCAATAAAAAGTCCTATCATAACCGTAACAGGGACCGTGTACAGCATGAACAAAAGAGTGTTGCCCGTAACCTTCCAGAAACCTGCGCTTTGAAACATTCTGAGATAGTTGTTCAAGCCCACAAAGGTCCATTTTCCAAAAGACCCGGATTGAAAAAAGCTCATGTAAACCGTCCGGCATAAAGGGTAAAAATTCAGTATGATCAGTCCGGCAATCGTCGGCAGCACCATCAAAAGACCTGTCAAAGCTTCCTTTTTACTGTTTTTTGTCACCTTGCTCACCTCTCTGTCTTTTATCTACTCTGCGGCCAGACACTCATCAACCACCTGCCGGCACCGCTGACAGGCCGTATCCAAATCTGACGTACCGCTGTAAATCTCAAGAAGTGCCGCTTCAACCTCCGGGAACCAGGTGGATTTTGATTTGGAGTATGGGAACTGCACGCTGTAATCCAGCTGTTCCACGTATGCTTTCACATTCTTGCCTGTGTAATTATTCGCCCACGAATCACCCGTATTATTAAACGCCGGGATCGCTGCGCCGTTTTCCCCATGAATAATGGCGGCTTCTTTCGTTCCCAAAAACTTCAGGACATCCTTAACAACATCCAAGTGGGGATTATCGGCCGCCGTTGCATAAGCGAGTCCGTTGGAAATGCTGGCTCTTCCATCCCCCTTTGCCGGATCGGGGCATTTGGGCAAAACCGCCACATCCCAGTTCAAATCAGGATAATTAATGTAAAGATTGTTGATTCCCCAGCTTCCCAGATTCATCATGGCGCCTTCTCCTGCTGCAAACCGCTCCACTTTTCCAAGATCTGAAAATTCATTCTGGGTTGGAGAAAAATCGTAATCCATCTGCCAGCTGATATATTCTTTCAGGCCCTTTTTCGTTCCCTCATCTTCAAAACCCGATTTTGTCTTATCGTCATTAATATAAAATCCCCCCGCCTGATATATGGTATTCAGCCATCCTTCCTGCTCGTTTAAGTCCGCCATCATACCATATTTGCCGGTTTTCTCCCTGATCGTCTTCGACGCATCAACCAGAGTATCCCATGTCCATGTCTCATCAGGATAGGCGATGCCTGCCTCGTCAAAAATATCTTTGTTATAAACCAGACCCACGGTGTCCACATCCTTGGGAACGCCGTATATTTTATTATCATATGTAAAGTTGGCTACCAGATTATCGGGGAAATTGTTTTTAAAATAATTCGCCTCTTCGTCATCATATAAATCCGTTATATCCGCCAGCATTCCGGCATCAGCATATTTACTGAATTCATTGGTATGCATCCAAAATATGTCGGGAAGCGAGCCGCTGTTGGCCATGGCCTCCAGCTTGGTCCAATATTCGCTCCAGGTGGATATCTGGATCTCAATGGTTACATTGGGGTGTTTCTCATGATACGCCGCCGCCAGAGCTTTCATCCCTGCCTGCTGGTATATTTCCCAGCCGAGCATCGTAAGCTTCACTTCTTCCTCACCGGAAGCTGTACCCGATTCAGAAACAGCAGGATTTTCCTTAACCGTCTTTTGGCTCCCCGAACCGCAGCCTGACAGCAGGGAAACAGTTAAACACACTGCCAATCCAAGAGTTATGTGACTTTTTTTCTTTTTCATTTCACTCCTCCTCCTTTTTTATGTAATATTCATAGCAAAACCGTAAATCCATTATATCATTTATACTTTTTACACAAAATATCAATAAGCAGGCATCTACTAGCAAATTATGATTTTCAAGATACATTATGAAGTTTATGCACGATATTGATAGTTGGCGTTTTGCACGCTCCTGTGTATAATATTGCTTTAACCAGATACATTTTAGCCGCACAAATTTCACAAATGTTACTTGCTTACACATATTCAGAAAGGACCCTATTTTGCCTTATGAGTAATCATATCTTTAACTACAGTGAATGCCAGGATCTGTTATTGATAGAAATTGGCAGCGAGAAATGTACCCCTCTTTATTCTTTTGGACCCTTCATTCGAAATGAATATATTTTTCACTATGTCATATCGGGAAAGGGGTACTTTTCCAAGTTTGACCACTCCAGAACAATGGAGGTGAAGGCGGGCGAAGGCTTTCTGGTAGAGCCTCATTGCAAGCATATATATTATGCGGATGAAAAGAATCCCTGGCATTATATCTGGGTTGTTTTTAAAGGGCTTCTGATTCCACAATACCTGCGCTCTTGCGGCATTTCAAAGGAAGCTCCCATATACAGGCCAAAGAATTATGATTTGCAAACCACGCATAAAATAAAGGAGCATCTCATTGCAATATTAGATGCTCCCGACAGTTCTAAACCATATATTCTGGCTCATTTTCATCTCTTCTTTGATGCTTTGATAAAAAATGCAGCCATCGTTGAGCTTCCTGCCGCCACAGACTCTCCGCTGACCAACTTCTATATTTCAGAAGCTCTGCGATACATACAATTCCATTATCAGGATATAAAATCACTGGATGAAATATCCAGGTTCTGCAACGTGAGCAGAAACCATCTGACAAGATTATTTCAAAAAAAATATCATACGACTCTCCAGGACTTTCTGATACAATACCGGCTGAATAAGGCTCAGGATCTGCTGGTAAACTCGAACCTGTCCATATCCGAAATTGCTTTTCGCATTGGTTATCAGAACGAACTTAACTTTTTAAGAGCTTTTAAAAAGAAATATGAAATGCCTCCCAGTCAATGGAGAAATAAGAATGTTTTATGAATAAACCGGATTTTATGTTAATAAAGGAATGCCTTCTGCACCTCAAGAGGATGTTGCAAAATGGAAAAAGTCAACAAGATCTGGTATTTGGTCGCTTGATTAACGCCAGTATCTTGTATGAAAAATTCATTTTGCGGCACCCTCTTCTTTTTGTAACTTTTTCAGGAACCTGTTTTATTTCAACTGGGTATGAACCGTAACGGGATTTTTCCCCTCCCTGTACTTTCTGGGCGAAACTCCCATCTGTCTCTTAAAAGCCGCGGAAAAATAGTTTACATCCGTATATCCCACTTTTTCTCCTATCATTCCTGTAGGCAGAGAAGTTGTTTTCAAAAGATCACAGGCTTTTTCAATCCGTTTTTTTGTAATGTATTCATTACAGCCCATCCCCGTTTCTTTTTTGAACAATTTCGATAAATGACTGGTGGAAATATGCAGATGCTCCGCTATTTGTGAAACCGACAAAGAAAGGGAAAGATTGCTTTTCACATAGCGCTTCGCCCCATAAATGATTTCTGTACTTTTTTCTGTTTCCGCGTTTAAAAGATCAGCCAGGTACATTTTCGTTATCTCAAAAGCGTCCTGCTTGGTGGTATTGATAAACAAATTCAGAAGCTTGGACAAATTTTCTTTCCTGTCCTCTCCCGATTCTTTGATATAGGCAAAGGTAACCGCGCTTGCAATATCATAAAGGGAACGGATTGCGTTTTCCTCTGACAGGTGATAATTCTCCAGCGCGTCGCGTAAGCGGTGCAGGAGATGGAGAATTATGTCTACGTCCTTTATGTTATCAATCATAGCAGTTTTGAATTCTCCGAAAACGTCATAGAACAAATTCATTTCCGGTTTCTCCTCCAGAGAATCCAGCTGTTCCTTAACCGCACAGACCAGATCATCCTCGTCCACCGGCTTTAAAAGAAATTCATTGACATTCAGCTTCAAGGCTGTTCTGGCGTATTCAAATTTGTCATAGCCGGTCAGAACGATGACTTTTAACTTAGGTCTGGTTTCCTTTACCTTTTTTATCAGCTCCAGTCCGGAAACCTCTGACATATTAATGTCTGTAATCAGCAGATCGAAATTTACAGAATCAAAAAACGTCAGGGCTTCCAACGCGCTGGCTGCAACACAAACCGTCCCCACATTTAACTCAGACCATCCAATTCCCCGCCTGATACCTTCCCGAATTATCCTTTCATCGTCTACAATCAGCACTGAAAACATGTTTCTCCTCCCGAAGCGTGACGCACAGCTTGAAGCCGGCAATTCTCTGTCACTTCCTACAAAATATTCTCGTAATTCAGCTCGGATTCCAGCGGCAGCCTGATATGAACAGTCACGCCACCGCTCGCATTTTTTTGAAACCGGAGGCCGTAACCGGTTCCGAACAGCAGTTCAATCCGTTTGTGCACATTTCTCACTCCATAGCCAAAGGATTCCTTGTAATCGGAAAGGGAATCGTTCATAACCTGAATGCTTTCCCCGCTCATTCCATTGCCGGAATCACTTACATGGAGGGTAATATAATCTTTCTCTTCCGTTATGTCAATCCATATAGCGCCCGACTTTCCCTCTTTTATTTTCAATCCATGATAAATGGAGTTCTCAATTAAGGGCTGGAGAGTGAGCTTGGGAATCTGCACGCTCAAATACTGTTCCGGAACATTTATATTTAACGTGATAATTTCATCGTAACGCATATTTTGAATGATAATATAGTTTTTAATATGCTCCAGCTCCGTTTCCAGATTGATGATGTCTTTCCCTTTGCTCAAACAGATCCGGTAATACTTGGCAAGGGCTTTTACAAGAGTGGAGGCCTCCTTATTGCCCTCGCTCACCATCTGCCAGTGGATGCACTCCAGGGTGTTGTATAAAAAATGGGGCTGGATTTGAGCCTGAAGAGCGTTGATTCTGATTTGTTCCAGCTGATGCTGCTCCATTTTTACCTGTTCCATTAAAAGGACCACCTGCTTCATCATGGAATTAAAGCCAAGGGCGACCTTTTTCAAATCCTCTCCCATGTTGTCGGGATTCAGAGAAACCTCTAATTCCCCGCCTGAAACACGGTCCATAACAGAACAAATCGTCGCCAAAGGCTCATACAGCTTTTTTACCATTCGTCCCGAAAAAACAGTGGCAGCCGCGATCAGCATAACAATCAGCACCAGCAGGACCAGGACGGTTTTTACGCTGGAACGGTACAGGGACCACAAAGGTACTGAATTGATGACGCAATAATTCCATTTGTTGATAAAATGCCAGGAAATCATCTGTCCTGAATCCACAAAGCTGCCCGTATCGGCCGTCAGCTCCGAAAACCACGGCAGCTCCGTACCGATCAGTTCTTTTTTAAAGGCCGTGAAAACCTGTCCTTCCTGATTGCAGATAAAAAGAAAGGAATTCATCTTTTTATCATTGAAGTTATAGATACTTTCCAAAATATTGTCGTCAAAATTAATAATCAGCAGCCCCGTTTCCTTTATCATGTTGGTCGTGGAATAAACCGGCATATAAAGGGTCAGGGTGTATTTTTCATGATTAAAATAGTTTCTGGAGAAATTCAGGCGGATCGAACCCCGAAAGCGCGCCAAATGACTTTCCTCATAATCGTTATAAAAGTTTTTCTCAAATCCGGAATCCGTCAGGGAGGTTTTCCCCTTATAAATGATTTTTTCATCAGACAAGCGTTTGATGGCCAGAAAGTTGATATCCCTGTCAATATTCAAATAGTTGGAGAGGGAATTAAACACCTTGGAAGAAACTTCATCAGTAGAAGTTTTACTCCCGCAAAAGGCCTGAACATACTCATCAATGATCACGGAAGTGGATAAGGTATGGTAATAGTCAAACCGCTCTGTAATATTGGCCGCAAGCGTGTCAATCTTCTCTCCCGCCATTTCCTCATTCTGGTGCATGATGGCAAGCACATTGGAGACCGTTGAAATAATCAGGAACAAGCCAAAGGTGCAGAGCATAACGGTTGTAATGAAAATGCGCAGCTGTTTATCAAAGGGAAATGACTTTAACGGGTTTCCAAATAGTTTACGAAGCATTTCTCACCTCCTGCTGAAATCAATCAAGAAAAACCACTGCCTCATCAGCACAGTGGTTTTCCCTGACCTTACCCTTTCACTGCTCCCGCAGTCATCCCCTTTACCAGCTTATCCTGTGCAACCGCAAAAAGCAGAATCATCGGAAGTATGGTAAGGGTCAAAACCGCCATGATCATCGGGGTATTCATGGCATACTGTCCTTTAAATTCCCAGACCGCCAGCGGAAGCGTCCTGTGGGCGGCGTCCTGGGTGAGCGTATAGGCAAAAGAAAATTCATTCCACATATTTACACCGTTATAAATGGCCAGAGTGGACAGTCCGGGCTTTGCAAGGGGCAGAATGATTCGGAAAAACATCCCGTACTTATTACAGCCGTCAATTTCCGCTGACTCTACGATTTCATCCGGAATCCCCCTCATAAAGCTGGTAAGAATGAATACGGAAATCGGAACGCCAAAAGCAATATACGGGCCCGGCAGCGCCCAGATCGTGTTGTATAAATGCAGCTTCTGCATCATCCGGAAAACCGGAATTAAAGTAATGTGCAGAGGGATGGACATGCAGGCAACGATCACTGAATAAAGCGGGGCAGCCAGCTTAAACTTTAATTTGGAAAGGGGATAAGAGGCACATGCCGAAACAAACAGCAAAAGGGACAGTGAAACCGCCAATACAAGGAGGGAATTCTGAAAGAAAACCCAAAATTTCCCGCGCAAAACGCCGATATAATTATCGAAATAAAGCTCTTTCGGAAGAGCAAATACCCCCTTTTGAAGCATTTCAAACTTTTCTTTAAAGGAATTCAATACCATGAACACAAAGGGGAGAATCGCCACAAACGTCGCTGCGATTGCAAACAGAAACGCAAAAAACCAGGCAATATTTGTTTTTATACGGCTTAACCGATATTGATCCATCCGCTTACTCCTCCTTTTTATTAATCAGCTTCATTGTGATCAGCGCCATGAACGTGATCAGAAGAAACATCCCTCCGGCAACAGCGCTTCCGTAACCCATGTTAAAGGTTTTAAAGGACTGCTTGTACATATAGGTCGCCATCAGCTCCGTTGAGGTTCCCGGTCCTCCTCCCGTCATGACGTAGATTAAATCAAAGTATTTCAGAGATCCTACCATAGACAGAATTGCCGCACTTTTTAAGCTCGGTGTCAAAAGGGGCAGAGCGATGTGCCGGAAATACTGTGGCTTTGTCGCTCCGTCTATGATGGAGGCTTCATAAACCTCCATGGGAATATTGGTATAAGCCGCCATGCAATAGACCATGTAAAAGGGGGTAAACTGCCAGGCGATTACCATGATCACCGTAAACAAAGCCAGCTTCGGATTCCCCAGCAGATCAATATTTTTCCCGCCGAAGAACCGGCTGACAGTACTCACGATTCCGCCATTGGTCGCAAGCGCGTAAATAAACAAAAAACCAATGGCAACGCTGGACATCAGAAGAGGAATAAACCAAAGGATTTTAAAGATGTTGAACTTTTTTGTTCCTCCGAAATCCAAAAACGTGGCCATTGCAAGCCCCAGGGGAATCTGAACCAGAATGGAACATATCATAATGATGATGTTGTTTTTAAAGGCAATCCAGAAAGAGCTGTCATGCAATAACTGGTTCCAATTGGAAAACCCGATAAACACAGGGTTTGAATCAATCCCATTCCACTTGTAGGCGCTTGTTTTAAAGGTGTCTATAATCGGGAAAAAAATAAAAATAATTAAAAGCACTACCACCGGTGCCAGAAACACCGCCGCCGCAGTATGGGTTTCACGGGAACGCTTTTTCTGCAAAGAGGTTGTTATTTGTTTTGCCATACGTTAAACCTCCTGTAAGACGGGGACGGCACGTTTCCGCCACTCTTTTGTGCCGGTGACGCCGGCTTCTTCAGCCGGAACCGTTATCAGAAACCGTCCCCTGTCATGTTTATTTGTTTTCGTTATACTTCTCCATTGCTTCCTGCATCATCTTTGCTGCTTCTTCCGGCGACTTGGTCAGGCCGAACACCTCCTGAGAACCGTCTAAGTGAGCGGTGGCCACGGCCGGAGGAAGATACTGGTCATACCAAAGCTGAATGCTGGAGGCATCTGCGGCCGCATTCATGATTTTTGCCACACAAGGATCGGTGATCTTATCCTGTACCCCTTTGAAAGGAGGAACAGCGCCGGTGTCAAGCCCTATCTGAATCATGTCGTCCTCTGAAAAAACAGACGCAAATTCCACTGACGCTTTCAGCTTATCTCCATCACAGTTAAAGGAAATGAACTGGTCTCCGCTGGTCCCGATCTGAATGCTCGGATCAATGCCGGAACCTTCAATCACCGGGAAGGAGAACCAATCAATTTTTTCATAAAATTCCCTGGAATCATCGGCAAAGGTCCCCGTATACCAGCTTCCGCACAAAAGCATTCCCGCCGCTTCCTGGTACATCAGCTGTTTTGCCTGTCCGTCGTCTTCGGAAAGAGAATTCACGCCCTCCGGAAAATATCCTTTCTTTACCCATTCCTGAATCTTTTCTCCTGCATAGATAAAAGCTTCGTCTTCAAAGCTTCCCTCTCCCGTATACGCCTTCTGGAAAGGCTCCAGTCCGCCTTTCCTTGCAGCCAGGTTCATAAAATACATGGATCCCGTCCATTTGGAGCCGTTTGCAAGGGCAAAGGGAATGATGCCGTTTTCCTTTAAGGTATCACAGATGGCTTCTAATTCCCCAAGAGTTTCGGGTTCGGTCAATCCGTATTTAGCAAATATCTCTTTGTTGTAGAAGATGCCGGAAATAGAAATGTTATGGTAAGGAATCCCATAGAGCTTTCCATCTAATTTCCCTTGTGCCAGCGCACCCTCCAAGTATCTGTCCTTTCCTGGAAGCGCATCAAATAAATCGTCCACTTCTCTTGCAAAACCTGACTGGATATATTCGTTCATAGGACCGCCGGACCAGGAAACATAAGCGTCAGGACACTCTCCCGAACTCATGGCAATGACCAGTTTTTCTTTATAGGTGTCATTTTGGATGGGAACTCCCACGACTTTATAACCGCTGGTGGTGGTGGAATTGAATTTCTCAATCGCCGCCTCCGCCTTGATTTTATGTCCTCCCTCTGTCGCTATGTGCCAGAATTCAATGGTTTTGTCATCGTCCCCATTTGCCTTTGCCTGTTCGGCAGCCTTTGTATCCCCTTCTGTCTGGGATTTAGAAGCCTGACTGCAGGCAGCAATGCTCAGTGCGAAAAGCACACTTAAGCCGGAAGCCAGCAGTCTTCTCTTTAATTCTTTTTTCCTCATAACAATCCTCCCTGCCATACCTTTATTTTGTTCAATCCCGCCTTTAAGGCTTCAAATGGCCCGACGGCAGGCT
This sequence comes from Lachnospiraceae bacterium 54-53, assembly GCA_041223105.1. Lineage (GTDB taxonomy): Bacteria > Bacillota > Clostridia > Lachnospirales > Lachnospiraceae > Lacrimispora. Next base: position 36,050 of record JBCLPO010000001.1, on the reverse strand, counting down.
TATTCCCCCTCTTGCTGCCTGTATAATCAGTATCAAACTGAATTGCCGTACCATCAGGATTTTCATAGCCCTGATCCACTATGCGGGGGCTTCCTAAGCAATTGGTATCTAATACGCAGGTGTCTAAATCAAATACCCCCGGCAAAATATTGATTTGAAGATAGGTCCCGTCCGCTTCTTCCACAATTTGATATTCCGGATCCGACTCGGTTTTAAAATTGCTTTCCTCGCCGTTATAGGCAGCGGCCCCATTTAAATAGGCGTTTGTATTGATGTATACCGGCTGTAAAACCTGTTGGAAAACCTCCAGATCCCCATTTCCCACGGCATAAACCTGTTCTATGTACTCTTCCAGGGAGCCGGGAGACCCGTTATAGCTTTCGGTTGCGGAATAAAAGGTCTGTTCCCTTGTAAATCCGCTGATTTTCTCCGCTTCCTTTTCATCCGCTTCCCATTCTTTCCGGAATAAAAAGAGGTTTTGATAAAATCTGTCATCGCCGCCGTAGACCACCGTACTTCCCGCAGGGTCCGTAGAATGGGGAAAGTGATAGGGTGTGGAGCGGTCAAGGATATTGATTCTTCTGGTAACGCCTGCAAAGAGGTTGTGAAGATAAGCGCCGCCCTCCGCGGCGTTATCAAAATTATATTGGGAACCAAATATATTATTGTCTACGATATGGGGGCCATGGGTCACCTCAATCATCAAATCCCTGTCGTTTTTATAATAGAGATTCCTGCTTACCCTGGTGCCCTGTGCCTGCCAGTCCAGCCATGTCCCCAGGGTGCAGTGATGGATGTTGTTTCCCATAATCCGGACGTCGATCGCGGCATGGAGCTTGATTCCCGCTATTTCATAACCGAAATATTCATGCTTTACCGCAATGTTGTATATGTGATTGTTGTAAATCTGAGAGAATACACAGCCCAAATGTCCTACGATCCCGTTCTGTCCGCAATCATAAATGGTATTATTCCTTATCAGATGTGAACCGGTCTTCTCCTTGCTCCAGCCGATTTTGTAAGCCTGAAAAACGGCTTCCATCTGGTACTGGTAGCCGGGTTTTCTATGTCGTCTGGTACAAAGGTTGTGGCCTGTGGATGCTTCTTTCCCGATACTGATTGCGGAGCACTTGGAATCATGTATGATGTTGTTTTCAATAACCCAGCCTTTGCTCCAGTGGGTGCCCAAAAGTCCCGGCTGGTCCGCCGTGGGCGGCGTCCAGGGCGTGGCGGCATGACACATCTCAAACCCTCTGACAGTAATATAATTTAAGTTTGTTTTATCCGGATAAAAGCAACATTTCCTGACGTTGATTTCCGTTAAGTGTTCATTTGGATTCTCCCCCTGAAAATTAGCGTAAATAGTGGTAAATTCATCATCCACTTCAGCCCGCCACGTATAGACGGTCCTCTCCGGTTCTAAAATCTTTTCCTTGAATTTAGACCATGGCGGCACAAAGCCGTATTCCCTTCGCTCCGGATGCTTAACTTCCTCCAGTGTTTTCGCCTCGTAAAAGGATTTTCCATCCAGATAAACGTCACCAGGATGTAAGTTCCATTCCAGTGGATAAACAAACCAATCACCGCCCAGCACTTCCAAATAGGGATTATAGTCACCGAAAAAAGCATTGGGCAGGCTTACTTTCCATACGGTTCCTTCCGTATTTTCCCAATTCGAAATCCGCTCGCTCCCCTTAATTACCACCTTTTCGCCTTCTGCCGCTTCATAGGTTATGCGCTCCGTGTGGGAATAACCGGAATGCTCCGGTTTCACCCACTCACGGTAAACCCCTTCCCGGACAATGACCTTATCTCCCCTCTGGGCAATCTTTGCGGCCTTTGATATGGTCTGAAAAGGAGTATCCTCGCTGCCTGATGCCTTGTCTGAGCCATAAGGGCTAACATAATATACGCTCATTTATTTGCCTCCTTATTTCAATGTATTTGTATATTATCATTAATTATAAGGAAAATATATAGAAAAAAATGTGCAATATATTTAAAAATCAGCAAATCAGCTCTGCTTTTGCAAAAGCTCGGTGACGTCATCTCCAAATCTGCTTTTCCATGACAATATTCAGAATTATACAATGACAGATAAAAATAGAGACGTGAACATAACTGTTCACGCCTTAGATATCAAACATCTGTTTTCTGCATAATTAGACAACCTATTCATTCTGAACATTTTTTAAAACTTTTACTGCCTGCATTACTTTTTCTTTTGATGTCTGCCAAAGTGCATATTCCTCTCTTTCAGGAAGCCCCATACTCACTCCTGCTTTTCGGTATGTCATGCCGCTTTCCACCAGAATTTTTCCGGACATATGATAAGAGGAAATTCCGGTAAGTGGAATTAATTTTTCAATCACCTCAGCATTGATTCCTCCTGCTGCCAGGATTTCGATTCTTCCTGCGCCTTTCTCATAAAGCTCTTTTAACAGTTCTCTGCCGTTCCATGCATTCCCGCACTGTCCGCCAGTCAAAATGGAATTCCATGTGATCTGTGATGCCATGATCCATCTTTTGCTCACTCTGTTTATATCCTGGCTTGTGATCTTTTCCTGATTAGTCTTCATATTCTCCATCTAACAGTCCCTCCTGTACGATACCCTGATTTAACGCAACAACGTTCCGGCTTTTCGCCCCTTCCTGTTTAAATGCGATGATTGCCAATGCCGCTCCCAGGATTGCCACTCCAACCATTGGTACATTTAAATAAGCTGCCGCAATGAAACCGACGAGCAGATAAGCAATATAATCTTTAACAGGAAGATATTTCAGCAGGATCGCAATGCCCACTGCAGGAAGCAGACCTCCTGCTACCGACAGGCCGTTCATCAGCCATTCCGGCATATGCCCTGTAATGGCGTTTACAAGATTCTGCCCGAAAATCAGCATCAAGAAGACCGGGATGGCTCTGGAAAGCCCCCACGAAAAAGCTCCCAACCATGTATACTTTGCGATCCCCTTAAAGTCCGTTCTTTCTATCGCTGCCTCAACTCTCTTGGAAAAGAACACATTGGAAAATCTTGCAAGGACATCCAGCTGCACCATCAAGAGCCCTACCGGCACCGCCAGTCCCATGCCAAACTCCATTCCCTTTCCTGACGTGACAGCGAATACGGTCCCTATCATCGCACCAGTTACATAATCCGGTATGGAAGCGCCGCCATATGTTCCTACTCCAAGGATCATTAATTGAAGAGTAGCCCCTACTGCCAGCCCCGCTCCCATATCGCCCATGACAATCCCGGTGATTGTTCCAATGATAACCGGCTGATTTGCAAATATAGATGTAGACAGGCCTTCACAGATAAAAAAGAAAGCTAAAAACGTCAATACCAGAATCTGCCACACTTGAATTTCCATTCTCCATACCTCCTTACTCAATTTATAAAAGATGTAAATTTCTTCTTATCGTCATTGGGAACCATCTGGGCATATACATGCACGCCAGATTTCTCAATATCCAGGATATCCTTAATTTCTTCTTTCGTGCAGTATACGGATTTTGTAATTTGTTTCCGTCCGTCTTTCACTCCCATGTTCCCAATATTCACTTCGTTTACTTTGACCCCTGCTTCAAGCAGTTCACGGATTGTATCCGTCTTCCTCACAATGAGGAAGACTCTCTGTCCTGTGTATGTACCTTTATTCAGCTTCCTTGCCGCAGAAGCTGTTGACAGGACACTCAGCCTGATCCCTGGCGGAACTGCTGCCTGCAGAGCGTTTTTGCTGATCTCATCGCTCAGGATCTCATTGTCTACTATCATAATTCTTGTGACGTCAAGGGTACGTGTCCAGAAAGTCGCCACCTGGCCGTGAATCAGACGTTCGTCCAGCCTGAAATTCACAATACCGTTATTTTCCACCGGCTCAGCAGATTCAACGACTTTCTTTGTCAGATTTTCGGAAGATACCCCTTCTCCGGTAATTATTTCCTTTGACTGTTCAATCGCGCGCTCCAGCGTATCACCTATATTCAATGCGATCAGCATGCCCAGACATAATCCTGATACCAGCGCAACAGATGGATACTCATGTCTTATCATCATTGCTGCGTTATAAGGCGTTCCCCCTTTTATGTCGGCAATAATTGCCTGACACTGTTCTGATCCTTTTTCCACAAGGATCTTTCTGTAAGCATTCTCAACGGATTCTTTTGTCATCTCTTCCGTAAAAGTCACAGCTATAAACTGAGGTGCCGCTCCGGTAATCATTTCGCAGCTCTTTTTACAAGCCTCAGCATATTCGCCATGTGAAGCAATAATATAATACATAGCCCTTCCTCCTGACATTTTCACTCAACACATCACCGCACTTTCAATAATAAACGAATCTCCTCTTCTGGCCGCAATAACATCTCCTACTCCTTTCATGACTAATTCAAACAATTTATTATGCATAATAACTTGCTGTTTATTATAAATAAAGTCACTTCAAAAATCTTTTAATTTCGCTTTTTGGAAACTTTTTCAGCAATTTCCCATCATTTATCCAAACAAAATTTGGTTATTTCTCACAAAAAAACAGACTCTTTATGAAAGTCTGCCTTTTCTCAGTTTATCTGTTTTTCTCTTTTCTTACTTTCCTGTAGCCATCCACAATCAGATCCACGACTATGCGCTCAATGATCAGATGATTCTGCACATCCGTTGTTAAATGATATAAGACCGGATAGGTGATACAGGGGTCATACGCGGCCTCTTCGTTTGAAGTAATCAACGCGATCCGGCCCTTGGTTTTTCTGATAAATAATTTGGATGAATTCAAAGCTTTCAGCCCATCCCTGTAAATATACTGTCCCGAATTAGAAAATATAATAATCAGAGTATTCTCGTCTGCCTGATTAATAAATTGTTCCTGCTTGATATCAAAGAGATTTGTTTTTATATATTTCCTCTCCTCCGCGATCATATACATAAAATCCATAGCAACGGTTTCCGAATAAACGGCTCCGAATGCAGCTACCTTTTCGTATTGATAAAGAGCCTCTGCCAGTTTTTGAATCTGCTCCAGGTTAATTCCGGACAGAAAATATTTAATATCACCAGATAAGACTTTCAAATACCGTTCAATTCCTTGTGCCTCAATAAACTGGTTCATCGACAGTTTTTGTTCATTTCCAGTATATATGCTTCTTTTTTTCTCATTCCTGACATTATCCCTGAACTCTTTGTAATCTTCAAAACCAAGACGCTTTATGAATTTAGAAAGTGTGGACTTGGAAATGTGGCATTTTACCGCGACCTGGTCAATCGGCAAAAACTCAACCTCGTATATCATATCCAGCAAACGTTTCGCGATATGTTCATCTGTGGAACCAAACTCACAGTCATTCAGTAAATTTAACAAACGATAAGCAACAATATACATCCATCACCCTCCCATACCTCAGTATACTTCTCTAAAATTTTCAAGTTTTACCGGATTCCCCTTCTCAAACTATTAAAATACAGCATTACCTAAAAATCAAGAAAAGAAGTTAAATAGAACAGATTCAAATATTTCAGGGTATTCCAGATTTGCCAGATGCGATGCATTTTTTATTACGATCTTTTCAGATGAATCTATTTCTTTATGGATAAGATTTGCAATGTTCTGAAAATCTTCCACATCATTATCACCAATCACTACAAGAACCGGTATTCTGATATTTCTTAGTTTTAAGATAATATCCTCCTCTTCAATCTCTATACTTTCGGTATCCGGTTTCCTCTTCATCAATGATTTCATTTGCATATCCATTACTAAATCTCTGATATCCTGTTTTACATCATCCGTATGTCTGTTTCGTAAAATCCAAGTATGATAGTTCAACACTGCAATTTTTTCAAACTCTTTCATTTGTGACAATTTATCTTCTTCTTTATAATAATCAAGCAGATATTGAGAATCATCCCATCCACTGACTGCAGGCGCCATCAAAACCATGCCCAGACACTTGTCCTGATTTGATAATACAAAGTCAAGTGCAATTTTCCCTCCGAAGGATGCAGCAATAATATAGGTTTTTTCAGCTCTTAAATATTCCAGTACTCCATTTATAATATCATTGTAAGAATACTCTCCTCCTGTAAAATCACTTAATCCATAACCCGGGAGATCAATTCTGATGGTCTTGAAATATTTAGACATAGCAATGAATTCCCTATCCCACATACGTCGATCTGCAATACCTGCATGTATAAAAAGTAAGTTTTCACCTTTTCCTTCGGTTTCAAAATAGATATTGGCACCTTTGGCGTTAAAGATTCCTTTCTTCTCACTGACAGCCATCTTTTAACACTCCTAATATTTTAATTATCACCGCCTGCTTGCAGCAATCCTGAGCAAAACCGTGGAACCACCGGCATATCCGGAAGTTTATTTTGGGGTCGTTATACAATGAACCCCCGTCACTTTATATAAGCAACGAGGGCCATTTTAAAAATCATATTATCTCACGATTTTGCAGAAAGAACGAATTCTGTAAATTTTATAACTGAGGGCCTGCAGAAACTAATGCCTTTCCTGCCTCATTTCCTTCATATTTCACAAAGTTCTTCACAAAACGCTGTGCCAAGTCTTTGGCCTTAGCATCCCACTCAGCAGCATCTGCATAGGTATCACGAGGATCAAGAATCTTGGGATCCACGCCCGGCAGCTCTGTCGGAATATCGAAATTAAAGTAAGGCAGCTTCTTCGTCGGTGCGCTGGCGATGGAACCATCTAAAATTGCATCGATAATACCACGTGTGTCACGGATCGAGATACGCTTTCCTGTACCATTCCAGCCGGTATTAACAAGATATGCCTTCGCACCGCTTTTCTGCATTTTCTTAACCAGCTCCTCCGCATATTTGGTCGGATGAAGTTCCAGAAATGCCTGGCCGAAGCAAGCGGAAAAAGTAGGTGTAGGCTCTGTGATTCCGCGTTCCGTACCGGCAAGCTTGGCAGTGAATCCGGATAAGAAATAATACTGTGTCTGTTCCGGAGTTAAAACAGATACCGGAGGAAGAACACCGAATGCATCTGCTGACAGGAAGATAACATTCTTTGCCGCAGGAGCCGCTGAAACAGGACGAACGATATTCTTAATATGATCAATCGGATATGATACACGCGTATTCTCCGTTACGCTCTTATCCGTAAAATCGATCTTACCGTCAGCATCAAGGGTAACATTCTCTAAGAGAGCATTCCTCTTAATCGCATTGTAAATATCCGGCTCTGATTCCTTGTCAAGGTCAATAACCTTAGCATAACATCCACCCTCAAAGTTGAATACACCCTTATCATCCCAGCCATGCTCATCATCTCCGATAAGAAGGCGTTTCGGATCTGTTGATAATGTAGTCTTACCTGTTCCGGAAAGTCCGAAGAATATGGCGGTATTCTCACCGTTCAAATCAGTATTTGCAGAGCAATGCATGGAAGCAATGCCTTTCAGCGGCAAATAGTAGTTCATCATAGAGAACATACCCTTCTTCATCTCACCGCCGTACCAAGTATTTACGATAACCTGCTCACGGGTGGTTATGTTGAACAGAACACCCGTCTCAGAATTCAGACCCAACTCTTTGTAATTCTCTACTTTTGCCTTAGAAGCGTTATATACAATGAAATCGGGTTTAAAATCTTTCAATTCCTCAGCGGTCGGCTGGATAAACATATTCGTAACGAAGTGAGCCTGCCATGCAACCTCAACGATGAAACGGATTGCCATACGGGTATCTTTATTGGCGCCGCAAAATGCATCTACAACAAAAAGTCTTTTATTGGAAAGTTCTTTCAGAGCGATTTCCTTGACAGTGTCCCATGCTTCCTGGCTGGCAGGGTGATTGTCATTCTTATACTCATCAGAAGTCCACCATACGGTGTCCTTGGAATTATCATCCATTACAATAAACTTATCCTTAGGTGAACGTCCTGTATAAATGCCTGTCATAACATTTACTGCACCAAGTTCGCTTACCTGGCCCTTTTCAAAGCCCTCAAGACTTGGTTTTGTCTCTTCTTCAAATAACATCTCAAAAGAAGGATTCTGAACAATTTCTGTAACTCCGGTGATGCCATATAGGCTCAAATCAATATTTCCCATCTTTTACTAGCCTCTCTTTCATTTTTTATGTCCAGTTTATTGTCTCATGATTCAAATAGGATGTCAATAAATGAGATTCTTCCTATTTACACCCCATCTTCCCCATGTTAATATTTATACCACGTTATTAACACAAAAACAATATTTAATTGCTCTAAATAACTAAATTTCTTCTCAATAATTGCCCCTAAAATTAAATGTTTGTATTATTTTCATATTCCGCTTCTATTATGTTAATTTAAATTAAACAAAATCGCTGCGCAATGGTCTGGTTTGCTGCATTATGGAATAACTCATTGTAATTTTGACCTCTGTTTTAAAATCATCGGTAAAATACCATCATTTTGATAGTAGCGGATATCCGCTTCCGAATCAAAACGAACTATTGCTTCGAATTCAAGCGGCCTTCCATCCATCCGTTCGGCAGTAACCTGTACGCGCTCTCTCACCCTGATATACGCAGGCATATGGACCGTAAAAGTCTCTTTACCAGTCAGGCCAAGCGTTGCGGCCGTCTGATCCGGCAGATACTCCAGTGGCAGCACCCCCATCATCACTAAGTTAGAACGGTGAATCCGCTCATAGGATTCGGCAATAACAGCCCTGACACCCAAGAGTTTTACACCCTTTGCCGCCCAATCTCTGGAGGAACCCATACCGTAATCCTTACCGGCTAAAATCAACAATCCGGTTCCATTTTGCTGGTACAGATGGCTGGCATCATAGATACTCATAATCTCATCCGTAGGAAGGTAACGGGTAAAACTGCCCTCTTTGCCGTCAGCCAGATCATTGTGCAGACGGGTATTTGCCAGTGTGCCGCGAAGCATTACATGGTGATTGCCTCTGCGGGATCCATAGGAATTAAAATCCTTCTGTTCCACACCATGCTCCTGTAAGTAAGCTCCGGCGGCGGAGCTTACCGCAATGGTACCTGCGGGTGAAATATGGTCGGTCGTAACGGAATCTCCCAGCTTGGCAAGCACCTTTAAATTGTTCAGATGGGCGGCAGTCGTCTTACGGTTGGTCAAATCATCAAAATAAGGCGGATTCGCAATATAAGTGGAATTCCCGTCCCAATTATATGTGTGAGAACCTGTAATTTCAATATCGTTCCAGCGTTGATTTCCACCATAAATCTCACTATATGCCATACGATAACTTTCTGATGTGACGTGCATTCTGACCTGTCGGTCGATTTCCTCAGTTGTGGGCCAAATATCCTTTAAATAAATTTTTTCTCCGTCATCATTTACTCCTATCGGATCAACCGCCAGATTTTTGCGTAGATTACCAGCCAGCGCATAGGCAATCACCAGCAGCGGAGAACCCAGATAGTTGGCCTTAATCAGGGGATGAATACGGCCTTCAAAGTTACGGTTGCCACTAAGCACCGCACCGGACACCAGATTGGATTCTTTCAAAGCGGCCTCAATTTCAGGTTTTAACGGTCCTGAGTTACCAATACAGGTGGTACAACCGTAAGCCACAATATGAAACCCGATTTTCTCCAGATATCGGATCAGTCCGGAGCTTTCTAAGTAACGGGTTACTGCCTGTGAACCGGGCGCAAAAGAGGTTTTTACCTTTGGAGAAACCATCAGACCTTTTTCCACCGCCTTTTTAGCCATCAAAGCGGCACCGAACAAGACAGTGGGGTTTGAGGTGTTGGTACAACTGGTGATGGCTGCGATCAAAACATCACCTGTTTTCAAAATATCTTGTTTTCCGTCCAGTTCAAACACATATTCCTTTTCCAGCTCGTCTTCCCCAAGTCCGAACCCTTGGTTCCCCATGGGGCTGACAATTGCGCGTTCAAACGCCACCGCCAGCTGATCCATCGGCACCAGATCCTGTGGGCGCTTCGGACCGGAAAGGCTGGTCGTCAGATGAGAAAGATCCACATCAATCACCTTGCTGTACTCCACAGTATCGTTGGAGTCATAGAATAAGTGATTCGCCTTCAGATAAGCGGAGATTTTTTCAATTTCTTCCGGATTTCGCCCCGTCAGTTCCAAATAACGGAGAGTTTCTGCATCCGGAGGGCAATAACCGCAGGTGGAGCCATATTCGGGCGACATGTTTGCTATGGTGGCACGGTCAGCAAGGGAAAGGCTTTCATAGCCGTCTCCAAAATATTCCACAAACTTTCCTACTACATGGTTCTCACGCAGTACATGGGTAATCTTCAGCGCCAAATCGGTTGCCACAACACCGACCGGCATGCGGTTGATCAGGCGCACGCCGATGACTTCGGGCATAGGGAACACGGAAGGTTCCCCCAGCATACAAGCCTCCGCTTCTATTCCACCAACTCCCCAGCCAAGCACCCCCAGACCATTGATCATCGTAGTGTGGGAATCGGTGCCGAAAACCGAATCCGGCTGAAGAAAGGGAGCATTCTCTATTTTCTTCTCAGTCACCACCGGAGAAAGATATTCAATGTTGATTTGGTGAACAATGCCGGTATCCGGCGGAACAACGCGCAGATTCGCAAACTCCTTCTGAGCCCATTTCAGCATCCGGTAGCGTTCCATATTTCGTTCAAACTCCAGCCTTATGTTCTCAATCGCCGCACAATCAGTACCGGCCATATCAATTTGAACGGAGTGGTCAATGATAAGGTCTACCGGGATTTCGGGATTAATCTCACTTTCTTTCAGACCCAGCTTAACAGCAGCATCCCGCATAGAAGCCAAATCTACAATGCAAGGTATCCCAGTATAATCCTGCAGCAAAATTCTGGACGGATAAAACTCGATTTCAGAGGTGATATTTTCTTTCCAATTTAAGACCTTTGAAACATTGATCCGTAATTCTTCCTCAGACCTGGAATTTCTTATGACATTCTCGAGTATAACACGAATCGAATACGGAATTTTTTTCAAGTCATTCCCAAACGCTTCCGCTGCCTTTTCTAAATCGCAATATTCATACTCCTGTTTGTTTACCCGAAGCTTTGAGTTAAAAAAATGGCGCAATTTATTTTCCCTCCTTCTCGAGATTATTGCAGTCCAGTTCTTCTTTTCCTGATAATTAAGTATATCATGGACATGGACATAATTCATTACATTTCCTAAACGTACAGTATTCAATTTCAAAATCCCTTTTTTATTTTCAATGCGGAAATGACATGAAAACCATTATTATATTTGCCTGCTTTCGTTTATTTATTATTTTGCCATAATGTTTTTTAAGTCTTGGCATAATTATATCGGTTAAATCATACTTCATTTCTTTTGCCGTGGCTCATAAAAAAATCACTTCTCCAAAAGCTTTGGGCATGAAAAAACGCACCCGAATTACATACAAGTGCGCTTTCAATAAATTTTAAATTAACTGGCTAAAACAACAGTGAAACCAGGCCAGCCATCAACACTGACGCAATGGATACAGTAACAAAGCCAGCAACCAGCATTTTCGGCAAAATAGCATCAAGAATTTCTTCTGACATTTCAGGAGTATCTCCTAATGATCTGGAAACCTCTTTGGAAAGAATAAAGGTACCGGGGAAACCATAATTGGCTGTTGAGCCGATGGCTATGCAGATCCAAGGCGAAACTTTGAGGATTTTCCCCATAATAATTGCAAAAACCGCATAACCGATTACACCAAGAATATTCGCACCAATAATAGTGGGCAGCAAGCCAAGAAGAACCTCAGGTGTAGCTTTCGAAAGACTGACAAAAATTACGGACATAAGCGCTGCCATAGCAAAACCGCTTGAATTTGCCTTTCCAAGGATATTTGTTTCCAAAAAGCCTAATTCAGTGAATACAATACCCAAAATCAATGACAAAATGTTTTTATCAAGAATGTTAAAGCCTGCAAGCTGTGCAAGCACGGAAGAAAGCCATGTCGCCAGCAAAGCAACCAGGGCAACCTTTGCAAGATAAATGTTTTCGGAATCGTATTTCTCAGGCAGAGGAGGGAACAGCTTTTTCTTTGGAGAGGCCTGTGTTGCCGAAACTGCTTCCGGAACATATGTGCCTGCCAAAATTTCTTTTTTAATACGCATTCCTTCTTTCTTAAGAACAAAAGAAGCAACAGGATATCCCACAAAGCCTTCCATTATCATTAAAACAACCGAGAAAATAGCAAGAGTTTCTGCGTTTGGTGTTCCTGCCTGTGTCAGAGCATCCTGCATCATAAGTGATGCGATAACGCCTCCGGAGATAACAGGTGCAGCTACAAACGCCTCTGATTTGCCCAAAATAAACTGACCAGCGGTTAAAACCACAAAACCAATGCCCACAACTGCCGCCGAGGCAATTAAAACGGTTTTCCATTGCTGTTTCAGCTGGTTGATGCTCATTAATGTTCCCATGTGTACAAGAAGTAAGGTGATCAGCAATGCGCCTATTCCTGAAAGCTGGGCATCTGCAAACAAGGTTTGCGGAACCCCAAGCCAGAAGCCGATGACAAATATGGCAGAACATGTAAACATCATGGAAACAATACTTTTCGTTTTGGCAGAAATAACGTCACCAATGGCATAGGTTACAAAAACAAATACCAGACTAATAATCGCATTCATAAGTAATATCACCTTTCTTCTTTCGCACAAATTTAAATATAATTTGTTTACAAGTTTAAGAGATTAAGAATAGTATGTCAATAAATATTTAACTTTTCATGAAATCATGCAAAACTAACACAGTTTAAAGCATTAAAATATACATTTTAGACATTGACATTACAGCCATATTGTGATGCATATTATTGTGTCGAATTAACGGGCCGGATCGTTGGACACTTCTTGGGAAATAATGCATTTCCCATTGCATCATCACTGTGCTGTGCTATAATATTATGGTATGAAATTACAAAAATAAAACCGAGGAGTGATCCTCATCTATAAACCATTATCAGAAAAGGAGAAAATTATGAGCGCAAATATCAAAGAACTCGCAAATCAATATGAACAATACATCACTGACATGCGCCGTGAATTTCATATGCACCCTGAAACAAGCCTGCATGAAGAGCGAACCGCGGCACGAGTCGCTGAGGAGCTTGAAAAAATGGGGATTCCATGTGTCAGAATAGCCGGCACAGGCGTTTTAGGAACCATTAACGGAAAATTTCCCGGAAAAACGATTGCCCTGCGTGCCGACATGGACGCTCTTGAAATCACGGAGAAAACCGACTTGCCTTTTAAGTCGAAAAATGACGGAGTGATGCATGCCTGCGGACATGATTCCCATACGGCTATGCTTCTTGGCGGCGCTAAGATACTAAATGAAATCAAGGACGAACTGCACGGCACGGTTAAGCTGATGTTTCAGCCTGCCGAAGAGGTTGCACAGGGAGCAAAGCGCATGATTGCCGAGGGTGCAATGGACGGTGTTGACGAGGTTTTCGGTATGCATGTAATGGGGGATTTGCCCACTGGAAAGATCGCACTGCATCCAGGTCCTCTTATGGCGGCCGTTGATATGTTTAAGCTTACGATCAAGGGAAAGGGGGGACATGGCTCTATGCCTAACTACGGCGTGGATGCTGTTGTTGCCGCTTCCGCTGTTGTGATGAATCTTCAAACCATTGCCAGCCGTGAAAATTCACCTATGGAGCCTGTTGTTGTATCGGTAGGCAAGTTTGTTTCAGGCACACGCTTTAACATCCTTGCCGATGAAGCCGTTCTGGAAGGCACTGTGCGCTGCTTCAGCCACCAGGTACGCCGCCAGATTCCCGAAGCAATGGAGCGTATTGCCAAATCCACAGCCGCAAGTTATCGTGCAGAGGCAGAACTGGAATATACACTTTTAACCGCTCCCCTGATTAATGTGGAAAGCTCGGTTGTCCGTGCAAGAAAATCAGTGACCGCAATTCTTTCCGAAGATGCGGCAGTTGATGTAGTTCCCACCACAGGCGGCGAGGATTTCTCCGAATATATGGTGAATACTCCCGGAGTGTTTGCTTTTGTGGGGGCAGGCAATAAAGAAAAGGACACCTGTTACAGCATTCATCACCCCAAATTCACGGTAGACGAGGACATGTTGAAGATCGGTTCCGCACTGCATGCGCAATATGCGTGGGATTTTCTTAATGAGGCATAATTGAGTCTGTCAGCCGGAAAATTTAGATTGTGCAGGAAAGACGGGTACATTGACATATGAATGAATATTTTGAACAAGCAAAGGCACTTAAAAATATTATTGTAGAAAACAGGAGGACAATCCACAGATTTGCAGAAATTGGATTTGAACTGCCCCGCACGCTTAAATTTGTGGAGAGCAAGCTGACCGAATACGGTCTTTCCCCACAGCCTATGGGCAAGGCTGGCATTGTATGCACAATTGGCAAAGCAGGCAAAACCGTGCTGCTGCGTGCAGATATGGACGCTCTGCCCATGAAAGAAGCCACCGGCTTGCCATTTGCCGCCCAAAACGGCAATTGCCACAGCTGCGGACACGACAGTCATACCGCCATGCTGCTGGGAGCGGCAAAACTGCTAAAGGAGCATGAAAGCGAGCTTGAGGGTACGGTCAAGCTGATGTTTCAGCCCGCAGAGGAAATTTTGGCAGGGGCAAAGGACATGATTGATGCAGGTCTTTTGGAAAACCCAAAGGTTGACGCTGCCGTTGGTCTGCATGTGGCAGCCGGCACAGCTTTTTCTGAATCCGGCACCCTGTACTACGCAAAGGGTACGGCTATGTATTCAGGTGATGCGATCACAATCACAGTGCAAGGCCGAAATGCCCATGGCAGCACTCCCGAAAAAGGTGTGGATGCAATCAACATTGCGGCACACATCGTCATAGCTTTGCAGGAGATCATTTCCCGTGAAGTTTCCATCAATGACCAGGCAGTGGTGCTTGTTGGCAAAATAAGCGGAGGCGACACTGTGAACACCCTTGCAGGTCATGCAGTGCTTGAGGTCTCGGTTAGAGCTGCCACCGAGGAAATGCGGGCATGGCTAAAAGCCAGAGTAAAAGAGATCGCCCAAAGTGTTGCCAGAACCTTTCGGGGTGAGGTACAGGTGGAATATGTCTACGGCATAGGTCCTTTGTATAACGACCCTGATTTAAGCGAATATCTGGCTGATAGCTGCGCTCAGGCAATCGGCATAGACCGGGTGGTGCAGGTCCCTGTCACCACAGGGTCGGAGGATTTTACCTATGTTGCACAGCAAGTGCCCTCAGTCATGTTTTATTTGGGTTCAGGAAGCCCTGAACAGGGTTATTGTAATTCCATGCATCATCCCGCCTTTTTAATTAACGAAGATGTTCTTCCATTAGGGTGTGCGGTATATGCCCACTGCGCCGTTTCATTTTTGCGCAGGTGTATAAAGCGGTAATAAAAAATCTCCCAGTCATTGGGGGATTTTTTATTTTAAGTGATTTAATTATTATTATGTGCAGCTGCTTCTTCTTTAAGCCACTCCAGTGCAGTGTTAACGAGCACCGCCGTTCCGATATGAAAGGTGTCCTCACAAAAATCCACCTTGGGGTGGTGCTGCGGATAAGGATAGCCCTGCTCCGGACTTCCGCCGCCCAGAACCATCATGACCGAAGGTACTTTCTCGCTGACATAGCCAAAATCCTCCGATCCTGACATCCGCCCGGTCGGATAGGCTGCCTCGAAGCCTGTCACATTTTCCTCACCCAATAAATTCCGGTTGATAGAAAGAAGCTGTTTATACAGCTTGGGGTCATTGTAGACCGATGGACAGCCTATGGGGAACTCCACAGCAGCATCGGCACGGAACACCGCGGCTACGCCCTTGGCAACTTCCTCAACACGACGCTTAAGATAATTCCGCTCCTCGTTGTCAAAGCAGCGTATAGTGCCCTCAAGATATGCTGTATCAGGGATAATATTTGCGGCGTTTCCGCCGTGCAGCTGTCCAACGGTCAGCACTGTGGTGTTTCCGGGCTCAATTTCCCTTGCAATAAGCTCCTGCAATGCAATAAAAATGTGAGAAGCCACATTCAGCGGATCCACCGACAGATTTGGCATTGCACCGTGACCGCCCTTACCGATTATTTCTATATGGAACATATCCGCAGACGCAGAGACTTCACCGGCCTTAGGCACAATCAAAGTTCCTGCCGGAACCGGCATTCCAGAAAAAATATGTATCATAGCGGCCGCATCAACACGGGGATTTTCCAGCAGGCCGGCGGCAATCATAGCTTTTGCTCCCGACAATATCTCCTCCGCAGGCTGAAACATCAGCTTAACGGTACCTTCAATTTCATCCTCATGATCCTTTAGCAGCTTTGCCGCTCCCAGCAGCATTGCTGTGTGGGTATCATGCCCGCAGGCGTGCATATTTGGCGTCCCGGAGCGGAAAGGAAGATTTGTTTCCTCTTTTATGGGCAATGCGTCCATATCTCCCCGCAGCAAAAAGGTTTTACCCGGGCGCTTGCCTCCAACAGTAACTACAATGGCAGATTTGGCAATCACCTGAGGTACATAACCCATTTCCTCCAGCCTTTTTGTTACATAAGCTGTGGTGACAGGCAGATCGTGCCCTGTTTCCGCATTTTGATGAAGGTATCGGCGGTCTTTTACTATGGCATCTTCAATCCTCTTGGCTTCTTGCAAAATAGTATTCATATATCCTTCTTCCTTTCGTGTAGCTATATAATTTTATAATACTTAAAAGTATACCCTCCTGCCTTTCATCAGGCAAGTCTATGTTGTTTAAAAAGTATCTGAGTTTGTGGGTTTTTTGTGGGCGAAACGTACGCATGTCTCTATATTAGCCATCGAAAGAAACGTACGCCAACCTGTTCACACCAAAATAAACGCTTTTCATTGCTGCTGCCTTTTGGTATAGGAACAGTCGCAGCCATTATCGGTAACAATGGCGCTGAGTGTTGCACCACCGATAACAGGGCTGACATTAAACGTAACTACAACCAGATAGGTGCAGCAGTCATTCGTACAGGAATCACAATCACATACATTAAAATGAAAGGGATCAGATACCGTTGTAGCAACTGATCTGGAATATTCATATATTCCGCCAACCGGAATGAGAGCCATCTGACTTGAACACTCTTTAAAGATTTGAAATCTATAGCTGCCTATTACACCTATAACAATATTTGCAGTAAATGAAAGCAGGATACAGGGATGCTCAAATCCCGAAGTATTAATCTGTAATGCAGCAATAGTACGCGTTATATTTACTCCAGTTAAATTAGCAAATGAAACAAATCCCGGACTTCCGCATCTTAATACAGTTGCGTTTAATTTTTCTTGTTTCTTCTGTAAGTGCTTCAAAAGATGGCGTACTATTCAGTTTACATTATTTATGCTAAGCTGAAGGCATCATTTTTTGAAGCACTTACTTAAAGAAGTATGTTCTCCAGTAAAAATACAGGTTATTATATTCCAGTTCAAGAATGGTATGGACGAAATTTATCTTTTGACCGGGATGATTTACAGCAAATGTTCCTCAAATCCACTGCTGCTGGTTCCAATCTACAACTTTATAATATTCCACAATAGAATCTAAGAAATTCTCTGGCAGTCCATGTACTTCTTCCACATTTCACTCAATCAGCAAAAACCGCCGGCTTTCTCTTTGATTCGCAACCCGTATAGAATCCTGATTCACATTATAAAAGCCAACTAATACACCCGGTTCTAATGGTGAGCAGGGGCTCGGTACATTGGATATGGTCAGAGGGATATATAATGGACGGAATCGACAGATCAATAAAAGAAATACCTCCGTTCATGTTTCCATATACCGTGTTTTCTTTCCAAAAACACCGACTACAGAAAAAGGATCTAAAATCAGCCATTTTTAAGCCGATTATTCGCCGTTTTTTTCAAAAAGCCGAAACCATTTCTCTTTCTCCATAGGCTTAACCTCGCTACTGTGGCACGGCAAACCGCATTTTTGCACTCAGCTATTCTTATATTCCAAAATATCGCCAGGCTGACACTCTAACACTCTGCAAATAGCTTCTAAAGTTGAAAATCGGATCGCTTTTGCTTTGCCATTTTTTAATATCGAAAGGTTAGCCATTGTTATCCCAACGCCCTCCGAAAGTTCTGTAACACTCATTTTTCTTTTAGCCAGCATGACATCAACATTAACTACAATCGCCATATTCGTCACCTCATATTGTCAAATCATTTTCCGATTTGACATCGATAGCGTCTTGTAAAAGTCGTTTCAATACAGAAGAAAAAACGGCAATTAAAAATGCGCTACCCGAGATTAGCAAGCCCAGTAACACAAACCCCGGCGTGTCATCGTCTAATTGCACCAGTGTATAAAAGAAAGGTATTCCTCCCACTGTAACAATAATAAAAACAACGATAGCACAGCGAGTAATAATATCCAAAGACTTTACAGACAATTCCGAAAACGCACAACCGGTATCAATATATTTCAACAATTTCATTGCTTGATGCAGCGCAATAAAATAGGGTATGGCCGCTGCGTATGTCCCAATAAACCCGATATATTCCATGTTATATGGATCAGGCCTGTTTTCAAAAAAGCAATCCATGCAATAACACCACATATGGCAAGCATGACAACTCCGGCGAAAACAACAGCGCACCGAAGGATGATAGTCGAACAGCGTTTCATGAAAGCACCTCTCTCTTTTTGGTTTACTTGATTATAAATAATTTTTTATCGTTTTTCAATAAATATTTTCTGTAAATAGAAACATCTCACTTTATCAACTCAAATGCCGGGCTCACATATAAGACGAGATGCCGCTTTGTAAATCGAAACGCATGTTTTGTAAATCAGAAGCCACTTTTGTAATTAAAATGCAGTCTGATTTTTTGCTTTTATTGTCGTATGATAATAAAAATGTGTATGCCAATGGGAGGTCAACTCCCTCTCGATTTTTTTGTAATCGGAGAATCCACCTCTAATTCCTTAGACTGATTAGATGTTGGCGGCATGCAGTTTTATTATTTTTTGAGAAGTGCTGGTTTTAGCATGATGTCTCCGGCGGCTACCGGATTACACCAAGTTTCTGTAAAACCTCTTCTCCATGATAAAAGCTGAAGGGTTCGTAGGGACTACGATTGTTCAGCTTTTTTCTTTTGTAAGAATTAATGTGGGCCCCCTTTTGATAAGGGCTTCCGGTATCATAATAAAACACCCTGGTCTTTAAGACAGTATAACGATCCGAACCGCACTCAATTGCCCCTGGATCTGAGAATTCACTTCCGTTGCCGGTCAGAATCACTGGAAACAGCTTTTTAAATAACTCATGTCCAAGCGTTTGGTACAGCTTATCATAAATATCAGTTACTGATTTTGAAGTATTCGCATCACACAGAAAAGCGAGCATGAAGCTGCATTCCACAAAGTGAATGGTAAGAAGGCATTTGCCTCCTTTTTCCCCAATAACAGAGTCCATCTGCACAATGTTTGTATCAGGGGTCTTTTCAGGGGTCTTTTCAAGGAATGCACAGAAATCTTTGTAGCTGCGACCGATGCGGCAGCCTTTGTCAACTTTGAATTTTATTTTCAGCATGTAGTCCACAGGGACATAGACGGCATAATGCGGGACATAAAGGAAGCCCACAGGCAGGATAGCACCAGTGCGCCCGACACTACTAGTTGCGCAAGAAATCCAACGGGTAATGACAGAAGCCGCCAGCTTCACGGGAAGTCCGCAGGAAAAACAAGTCGTTGTGATGTGCCGCCAGTTGGGGATTGACTATACCAAGCTGACCCCGGAAGAATTTCAAGTGATGATACGGGTATTAGGAAAATCCAGGCACTTGAGTGTTCGGGGAAAAAAGCGCAGGAAGAAACGAAATGACAAATTTTAAGTTTTATGGTAACATTAAATTTGATAACAAGAGTGATAAATAGGAATTTGATGAGGTAAATCTATAATATGAAAAGATATATTGCATTTTTAAGGGGCATCAATATAAGTGGTAAAAATAAAATCCCAATATCCGGATTAAAGGCAGGTTTTGAAGAACTTGGTTTAGTAGAAGTTAAGACATATCTGAACAGCGGCAATGTCATCTTTTCAAGTGAGGAGGAGGAGGATTTTTCCGGTCAGCTTGAAACAATAATAAAAGACAGGTTTGATTTGGATATACCGGTTTTTGTCATATTAAAAGAAGAACTGGAAGATATATTACATAACGCCCCTGACTGGTGGGGAACTGAAAACAAGGAAATATATGATAATCTAATTTTTATAATGCCGCCGGCAACATTTACTGAGGTATTTAGTGAAATAGGAGAGCCTAAAGAAGAATTTGAAAAGATAAAGGACTACAAAAAAGCAGTATTCTGGTCTTTTAGTCGAAAGGATTATCAAAAGACAAATTGGTGGTCAAAGACGGCTGGCGCAAACATTAGCAGCAAACTGACAATCAGAACGGCAAACACAGTTAGAAAAATAGTTGGGATGTAACAAAGCCGCAAATTCCAATTTGTCGCACTTACTGAATTTCTCTTTTGAACAGTCTGCGGTTTTTTTCAGCGTCCCCATCAGCAGCCAGTTTCGTGAACTGATATAACAAATGTCCAAATCAGCCAACAGAATCGCCAGAATCACTGAAGCGATATCATGAGACGGAGGAAGAACAATGCGGCAATTATAACCGGTCAACGCTTTGATTTCTTCGGTCAGGGAGCCCGGCATCCCAGCAGACTCGTCTTCCAGACAGACCCTGTGATCCCTGATGTAGCCCCAAATATGACGTCCGCTGGAGGCCCCTATATCAATAGCAAGAAAATACCTGTCCATTCCATCGTTCACTTTTAAAAAATACCGAATATTTTTTCCTGAAATGAATTGTATAACGAATCGTAATCTGTAAACCGGAGACTTGCCTGGAACCTGGAATTAAACTCTTCGCAAAGACTCTGGGCAAGCAGCGCGGAATGCTCATTTTCGTTTAATAGAATAGCCGGGAATACATAGTAAATCATAAAAAAGGAGATGTCCGCTTTTATCCGGGGATTGATTTTCTTTTTTTCCACAAAGCGCGTCTCCACCGCATTTACAAAATTTACTGCCGCTTCCTTGGCGCCGTCAGCGGGCGAGAAAGATTGATCGTTATTACTTAGCATTTCTGAAATGTAATGACCGTACTTCCTTCGAAATTCATTCATGTTTTTCTCATACGATGCCTTTTTTAATTTCTTCAGCATCTCTGGCATATCATCAAATATCTCTTCCACTCGCTCCAGCATAAGATTCCTCCTTTTTTCTTTCCGACTTATGAAACCACGCCCCGCTTCACCGACTCTTTGCTTCAACAGGTGCGTACATCTGCGAAAATCTGAGCCCGGTGATTTGTAATGAAGACAAATACATAACTGCACCTCCTGTACTTTGTTCTCAAAAAACGGACTCCCAGTATTATTTATAATAAAGTTCGGGAGTCAATACTTTTATGATATGCGATATTTTTTTCAATTTTCAACTTTCTTTTTTGAAAGATTTATATTCACAATAATACTAGGGCGTGTCTCAAAACTTATTGCACCGTTCTGAACGTCCTACTTCGCGGTATGCCGCGTCCCGATTTTGGGAACGTAGCCCACTACGCCCCCAAAATCGCTCCTTGCCTCCCACAAAGTGGAACATTCAGCCCGGCACAAGCAGTTTTCAGACACACCCTAGCAGAAACTCTTACCGCTTATCTATAAATAATACCATATCCCGCAAACACTTAAACCATTATTTAATTATCAATTCCATTTTTATTTTATCATATTCTGATTAAAACGTATATTACAAACTTCATGTTTTATCTCAACAGATTTCGACAATTACTTCTGTATCCGAATATACCCAACCGCTGATACTGCATCTTTGGTTGACGTAAATGGTGTAAAAGGAGACACTTCTCCTTTCCTTTATAAAGTATTCCTTACACGGGAACAGGCCAGACACCGCTCCTCGTTTATATTAACCCTTTGAGCCTGCATCTGCTCTTTTAGGATTACTGGGAAACCACCCTTTTTGAACCCTGACAGCCTGATCCTTAATTTCCTTAATACTCCACAAACATACTACCCCAGCTATCCCCATGATTATAGAAATTACATCTTGCAGAAAAAGTGATACTATCAAAAATATAATTCCGACAAAGCAAAACAGGGGCCACACTTTTTGCGTAAAATAGTATTCACATTTGATAACTATGGGATGAAAAATACCTATAATAATCAATGCGGCTATACCAACAACTATACCGTCACTATTAAGATTCATGCATGATCCTTTCTATTTGCCATCATTTCTTTTAACAGGCTCTCCGCCCGTCTGACGTCTGTTTTCTCCATATCCAATTCAAGCTTTCTTCCTGCCGCATGTACGAACTGGTACAAATCGCAATTGCCTGCCCGTTCTCCTATTCCCAACAGGGTGGCATCAACCATATCCGCGCCTGATGCTGCCATGACAATAGAATTTGCTACAGCCATTCCGAAGTCATTGTGTTCATGTATCTCTATTTTAAGCGGAATCATTTCTTTCAGTTCCCGTATCATCTGTCTGGCTCGCTGGGGGAACAGGATTCCAACCGTGTCTGCCAGCCGGACAGCCTCCACGCCCTGCCTTTTCATTAACCAAAGCAAATGATTCATAAATGCCACATCGGCTCTGGAAGCGTCCTCCAAGCCTACCGTCACGCCCACACCATAATCCTTTGCTACCTGAATACAATCCAAGAGCATTTCTTCCACCCACTTTTTATTTTTTTTCAGTTTATGATAAATTTGTATATAGGATACAGGTGTTCCAATGTGAATCAGGTCTGGCTTCTGGCGCGCTGCCTGCTCAACACATTCAGGGTTTAACAGGGACCATACGGAAACCAATGCTCTCTTTCTGTTCTTCATGATTCGCTGGATGAAGTCTCCTCCCTCCATCTCCGCATCATAAAATCCGGCCTCAATTTCATAGACTCCGGCCTGGTCAAGAAGCGCTGCCAAACGTATTTTATCCTCAATTGAAAAGTTAATTCCCGGACGCTGCTCTCCGTCCCTAAGTGTGGTATCCACGATACCGACCATCTTACCCATTGTTCCTGCACCTCCCTGCTATCTCCAGAAATTCATGGTCAGTTACCTCCTTCCCTTTCTTTATACTAAGTCGTTTTACCTGAATAAGAATCCTGTCCTTATCATATTCTGCCTCATTCAGTCCTAAAGCTTTCAGCTTATACCGGACAGAGGCTTTGCCGGAATGTTTGCCCAGAACGATTTCCCGATGGGCTCCCACCATCTCCGGAGGATAGGGCTCATAATTGGAGGGCATTTTTAAAATACCATCCACATGGATACCGGATTCCACATAAAAAATCCGTTCCCCTATCACCGGAGCATGGGCATCAACCGTAATTCCGGTCATCTCCTCAAACAACTGCCGAAGCTTCTTAAGCCCGGTAAGGTCCTGGTTTGTTTTGTAGCGCTGCATCACCCGCATGGCAGTGATTACCTGCTCCGTGGCGGCTTTGCTTCCGATTCCGGTAAAGGTCGTCATAACGGTTCCTCTGTCAAAACGCTGCAGATAACTGACCGCAATGGCCGTTGCGCAGTAATACGCGTTCTCCGGATACAATATCGAAGCAATTCTTATCAATTGATCCATGGCCATATCATAAATCTGCTCGCTTTCGTAAGTCAGCAGATCATCCAAGCCTGTCAGCCGGAATCTTCTCTCCGGGCCTTCTGCGGGAATTCCTTTTAACTCTGCCAGTTTATTAATTTGATAATTCCGAATATATATCCCTCTGCCACTGCAGTATGTGGAGATGATATTTTGAACGCCAGGGTACTCATTATATTCTGCCTGCATTCCTGCCTGTTCTAAGTAACTTATCATCCTTTCCGGCATCTTTCCTCCCAGCAGTTGATATATTTCAGGGGATACCGCCGCCGCATCAATTCCGGTTTCCAGCAACAGCTCCAGGAAACGCTGCGCTTGAGCAGCTGTGATCATGTATCCATCCAGCATCGTCAGCGTCGCATCAATGATCCCAGCCATACGGTTTCCTCCTTTCGGAATTTTAATCACGAAATCTTTTATCATTTACCGTAATACTTTTCAAGCTAACCGAAAGGTCGGATAATCAGTATCATGGAAAAATATTGAGAGCTGCTGACTGAAAAAATCAGTTTCAGCGACTCAATGTACCCACCGCATCGGCCCGGCACTGTCTGCAATGATACATCTGCAGAATGGTACGGCCGCATTCCTTCCGAAGCCTGTCAATTTCTGCAGCTCCGGTTCCAGGCAGATGTTCAAATGCACTTCCCGGAACCGGAATATGAGGCATGATATTTACGATGTAGCAGCCGGACTTTTTTACGGTTCTTGCAATTTCCGGAATGTGAAAATCATTGATTCCTTTCAACACGACGATATTCACCTTGCAGACAATGCCTTTTTCCGCCATCTTCTCCAATCCGGCCAGCTGGTTGTCAAGCAGCAGAGTCCCTGCCTTTTCGCCTATGTATTCCACTCCTTCATATGCAACATACTTATAGATTCTGGCTGAAACAGATGGATCTACCGCATTAACAGTAACCGTCACATGGCTGACTCCAAGGTCTGCAATCCGGTCAGCGTACTTAAGGAGAAGCAGACCGTTGGTGGAAAGGCAGAAAGTAATTTCCTTGTCCTGCTGCCGGATCAGCCTTAAGGTTTCTTCTGTGTTCCTAAAGTCGCACAATGCATCTCCCGGCCCTGCGATTCCCACTACCGATAACCGGGGCAGTTCCTTTTTAACCTCTAAGTACCGCTTTAAGCCCTCTCCGGGTGTCAGCACCTTTGTGGTAACTCCCGGCCGGCTTTCATTGGGGCAGTCGAATTTTCTTAAACAATAGTTGCACTGTATGTTGCATTTGGGTGCAACAGGGAGATGGATTCTGGCATTCTCACGGCTGCACACGTTATAGCAGGGGTGGTTCCTGGTTCTCTCTTCCGCGTTTTTATCGTGAAAGGCAAAATCCATCAGGGTCTCCTCTGGCTCCTCCGTCCCGTGATTCTTCTGTAGATCTGTTTTCAGCATATTAACCTCCATTCTGCCTGCCAAAATGAGCCCGGAAGGTTGGCCATGGGCTCGGAACAGGAACGTCTATTCCTTAACCGGATATACCTTTACCTTCATGCATGTTTTATATTTCTCAATGGAAATTCTTAAATTCAAATCCAACTGCTCCTTTTCCAGCCACTTGGGTACGTGGTCGCAGAGGATCTCCAGGGAGGTATATTCCCGGTTTTTTAAAAAAGGAAGCAAGATCTGCCTGGAATTGTATGAGGTATTTCCATTCATCACCTCGCGCAGGTCTGTATGATAGACTCCGGACCTCAGCTCAAATATGGCATTATGCTCCATAGGTACCTTCTGTCCGCTTCTTTCATGCTTTAAGCATTCCCCGATATCATCCAGAAAGGCATCCGGGGCACCGTTTATCTCCAGCATGGAAATCTGCTTTTCTTCAAATGCAATGTAATGGATTCCCCGGATGCGGCTTACCACAATGATTCTGCAGTCTGCCAGCCAATTGCAGATCTCTCTGATTTTTTCATGCAGCGAACCGGAATCTTCCCCATCCTTTAACCGGTACTCCATACGCCGGATCATGCTCCACCGGCACTTATCCTTTGTGTACACACGGATTTCCCCATCCTTTTCAAAGCCAGAGGTATTTCCCTCTGAATTAACCAGTACGGCTATCTCCATAATCCCCTCCATTCCACCGACGGATGCGGCTTAAATCTACAGGCAGGAGGCACCGCAGCCGGAGCAGTCACTGCCCGGACTGCATTTTTTCTCCGTATAGTATTGATCATGTAATAACATAAATTTTGAATCATCTATGAAAAACGTCTTTTTCTCCACAGCATTATCAATTACTGCCTCATTGTCCGCAAATGTAATAAGGACAGGAACTTTCATCATTTTGCCAGTCATATTATCAAACTTTAACTGCTGGTATATGATCGTCCTCTCCCCGGTGGATATTCCGTTCACTACAATATCACTGTTGGTTTTTACAGATTTCAAGCTCCCGTCAGGATAGAAATTCACGGAATTATAGTCCGCATCTATTCCCAGGGCATTTTGATCAAAAGCAACAATGGTCCCGATCCTGCTGTTTATTTCAATGGGAACGGCAGGCTCAAAGGATTCCAGAGTTCCATTCTCATACAGCCGAAAACCAATACGGGCCGGGAATTCCCCAAGGGCAGTCTCAATACTGATTCTTTTCCCGGGCCAGAGGATCAGGCTTTTGAGCTTTCCTCCGGGATAAAAACGAAGGCCGATGACTTTTTCTGTAAACCGGGTGAAGGGAAAGGTAAAATGATTTTCTTCCAGAAGCTTTTCCTCGTCCTCCTCCGACCATCCAAAGCCTATCTGTCCGTTAAGAGGAAACAGGCTGTCGATTTCTCCGTTTTCATAAAAGGTCACAAGCTCTGCGCGGAAAACCCCCAAAGAGGTCATAACCTCTGTGCGTTCTTCCAGAGCAATGCTTTTGATGCAGCCGTTTTCATAGAAGGCCAGCGCCTTATTGTCTTTTTTTCTCTCATCCGGCTTTTTATATCTGGGAACAAATACCTGGTTTCTGACACGGATCTCATTGTATTGAGCCAGCCTGCAGCTTTTCATTCCACCGGATGGATAGGTTGCGCCGATTACGACTCCCTTTAAACCATATTTTTCTGCGGTTACCATAGAATTACCTCCTTAAAACAAATCTCCGCTGCCCGCCACGTTTTCCTTTGCCGTTCTCTCCACAGGTATGATCTTAAATACGGCAACCGGCATGTTGTCATGAGAAGAACGGTATTTCTCCGCAAGAGCGGAGGATATTTTTCTTTTATAGAATTCCGGCATGAATTTATCCACTATAGCCTGAAGGACCATGGCACTTTCATGAAAATCCTTAAGTCTTTCAGCCTTTCCAAACAGCATCACACTGCGGTAAGAGGTATCCGCATGACACGGAACCCTATCCTTCACTGTTCCGAATTCTTCATAGACGGTAAAACTCACCATGGGATTATTCTGAAGAAGCTCCGTTTTTTTTCCGGAACCAAGTCCATGGAAATAGACAGCTCCGTCTTTCCAGACATAATTTACAGGAACGCAGTAAGGATAGGCGGCACCCGATATTCCGATCACTCCGGTTCTGGATTTTTCAAGAAATTCTTCTATGACTGCTTCGTCCGTACAGACCCTCTGTTTATACCTGATCTGCTCCATATTATATCTCACCCTCTTCATACAAGGCTGCCAGTTTCGATAAAAACAGCAGCATCCATTCGTTATTATGTTCCACAAAGCCCGTACCGGCCAGTATCTCATCAGCCGTCTGTATATATGGGCCGGGGACCATTTCTTCCCTGCAGTTTTCAATTAAATCCCTGATAATATGCATGGTGTTTTCCATATGAAACTGGAATCCAAACACCCTGCTTCCATAAGAAAATGCCTGGTTTTCACAGGCCTCGTTCTCCGCAAGCAGCACAGCCTCTTCGGGCAGGTCCACAAAGGTATCCCCATGCCATTCAAATATGACCGCACGGTCCGGCAGATGAGACAAAACAGGAAGAGACAAGCCTTGTTTGGTAAAAGTTACGGGGAACCACCCGATTTCCACGTACCGGTTCCTTATTACCCTGCCTCCTATTGCATCAGCGATCAGCTGGCCTCCCAGGCACAGCCCGATCACCACCTTATTCCCGGCAATAGCAGCCTTTATAAATTCCTTTTCTCTTTTCAGCCAGGGATACTCTGTCTCCTGGTAAATGTTCATGGGACCTCCCATAATGACCAGCCAGTCAAACTCTTCCATAGAAGGAAGCATTTCATCCGCATATAATCTGGTGCACATCACCGGATAATTCTTATATTCGGCCCAGGAAAGAATGATTCCAGGATTCTCAAAGGGCACATGCTGCAGATAATATATTCTCATATAAGCTCCTTTGCAAATGGTTTAAAAAGCAGCTATTGCCTGTTTTCAAAAGAAAATCCCAAATACAGCCTGTTCACTGCTTCTCTTATCCCATCTTCAATTAAATTATAGGTCGTATAGGTCTTAATATTTTTCTCTTTCAGCGCATCGGAAGGACAGATTCCGATCCTCATGCATATGACACAGTTGCAGTCTTCAATCGTCCTGATCAGCTTATATATCCTTCCGTCGTCCTCACCTTCCCCTCCTCCACGGCAATACTGCTCAATCGGCCTGGCCTCGACAAAGGTGATGACTTCATTATCGTAATCGTAAATATAAATCTTTGTGGCATGGCCGAAATGCTGGTCGGTCAGAGTCCGGCTTTTGGAACAGACCGCAAAGCGAAGATGAGCAGAGGGCGTTTCTACCGGTCCCGCACCGCCGGCAGCTTCCTCGATATCCGACAAAATCCTGGTATTCAGCGTTTCTACCGTAGATGCATAGCAGGGCTTGCAAAAATATGACTGGGTTATGACTTTTTCCTGTTTGTGCCTGAAGCTGCTCCATTCATCACTGTTGTATGTCTCCGGTCCGTTTTCATCGTTCTTCCTGCCCTTTGACGGCTTGATGATATTGGTCAGTTTGCAGCCCCATTCCTTTGCAAGCCTTACCATTTCACTGATTTCCCCCTCACTGACCTCCGTTGTTACCGGAATGTTCAGTCTGACAGAAACATTCCGGGAGGCTAAGTAGCTGATTCCCCATATCTGATTCTGAAGAAGGATACCGGCTCCTTTGACACCGGAATACCGGTGTCCCAGATAAGTGATATGTTCATAGATCCGGGCCCCCGTTTCCGGTTTTACAGTGTGCAGTGTAACGGTTACATAATTCACTCCAAGAGAAATCAGGTGGTTGGCATATATGGGAAGCATCAGTCCGTTGGTGGACAGGCACAGAAGGATTTCCGGATTTGCCTGGCGTACGAGCCGGAACGTATTCTTAACCGTATCAAAATCAGCCAGCGCCTCCCCCGGTCCGGAAATCGCCGCTACCGTAAGATTTGGTATGCTTTTTCTTGCATCAATAAAATATTTTGCCGCCTCGTGGGGAAAAAGGACTTTTTTTACCGTTCCCCCGGGGAGGATATCCGCGCTGCCGCCCTTTTGCATATCCTCTCTGTAACCGATATTGCCCGAAGCTGCCACCGGCAGATGGATCACTGCATGATGAAAATCACAGTTATCAAAGCAGGGATGCTTACATGCTACCTTCCCCTGGTTATCCGGTTTCAATTTTGTATCACCCAAAGCCACATCACGCCTTCCTGATTACCACACATTGAGAATCGGCTCCCTGTTATGCTTATATTCCATGTCGGTGAACCATACATTGGCAATTTCTTCCGCCAGAATCATGGCTCCCCGGTATCCTGCCATTGGGTGGCGGTACTTGCCAGCCCTGTCATAGACCGGAAATCCTACCCGGACCATGGGGATATCATAATCGATGGAAATATATCTCCCCTTGGAATGGCCCATGATCAGATCCAGCTTCAATCCCTCGTTTTTGATCCGGTTTTCCAACTCCCATAGGTCCGCATTCATGATGATCTCCATGTCATAATCCAGTTTATCCTTAAATTCCGCAATTCGGGGATCTTTTTGGTACTTTGAATTGTCATCCCCCAGAAGAAGAAGCACCGGCTTCATCTCCATATCCAGACAGAACTGGGCGAGAGCGATCACCAGATCCGGACTTCCGTATATTGCCACTCTTTTGTCTGCCAGAAACATATGAGTCACATCGGTTATGGCATCGATTGCAATGCCTCTTTCTTTCACCAGAGCCTCCGGAATGGGCATTCCTGTGGCATCGCTGACTTTCTTTAAAAAAGCATCGGTATTGCGGATTCCAATAGGAGTCGGACCAAAAATTGCCGGAACATTGAATTCCTCCTCCAGATACTCCGCCGCCTTTCCTCCTTCATAACGGTTAAGGGCAAAAGTAGCCTTTGCATTGGCCGTATCCCTTAAATCCTCTATGGTGGTCTCTCCATGAGACACATGATTTCCCGATGGCATCAGCGGAGAGTCAAAGGCTTCAATTTCAAACAGCACATTGGCCTCCACCCCCATCGCCGACAGCAGATGCTTTAATTCAGTCACATCTCCCGGATTTACCCAGCCCGTGATCAGGTTTATTTTTTCAGATGGGGCCCCTTTCTTTGCAAAATAGGCTACGAATTCCCTTACGGCTATGTCATAGCCCGTAATCATGCTCCCCACAAAGCTGGGGGAATGAATGGGGATCAAATGAACCTCCCTGCCCGCATATTTATCCATAAGCAGGTTGCGGTTCAGCTTTCTTACCACTCCGTCGATGTCATCTCCAATGACCTCTGTTGAGCAGGTTGATATAATGGGAATCACCTTGACATGGGGATATCTCATAAGGAGGACATCTACCGCCTCCTCTACCCGGTTGGTGGCCCCGAATACAGCGCCGTCTTCATGGAGGGAGGAGGAAGCCAGCTCAAAGCTCTCTTTAAAATGCTGTGAGAACAGAAGCCGGACAAACATGACGCATCCCTGGCCCCCATGTACGATCCCAATGCAGTCCTTGATTCCGATGCTGGCAAACTGAACACCGGCCGGCTGGCATGTAAATATGGGATTGATGATTCCCGCACGTTCTTTATTTTTTACTTCACAGTTCATAGCTGCCTCCTTCTCAGTAAAGCGGGTCGGTCAGTTCCTTGTTCAGCGAGCCGGTGATCAGAAGAAAGTCAAGACGCTCTTTAAGCTCTTCCATCAGTCTTTCTATGTCGGCCTTATCCATCTCACATACCCATGGAAAATATTTTTTATAGTTTTCCGCAAGGTTTGAGGCATCCACATAATAACACCGCTCTTCCGGAGTATCCCTTTTTACCGGCTCCCCGCATAATAACTGCTTCGTCTGCTGAATGATATTTAAATTCTGTCTTTCTCTGTCCCATGCCCGGGAATGAAACTGCCACAGGCATTTCTTCATAATATAATCAAGCAGCAATTCGGTTCTTTCTTTTAATATCGCATCTTCCACGGTCATTCACCTCCATCAGACTGCCGGAGCTTCATTTACCGGCTGGCTTTTTCTTGGGAACACGGGATATACTCTTTCCTTCAGCCGTTTTAACGCATCGTAATCTCCGGTATACTCCCGAAGGGTCTTGGAATTCTTTACTTCCTCCGGCAGGCTTGCATCGGAGAAAAGACGCTGCGTCATAAAACCTGTGTCGGTTGGAATCTCATCCTTGCTGATATCCAGAAGGGACAGCTCATGGATAGGAGAATATATTCCATTATAAACATCTCTTGCAAACCTTACCCATCCCTCATAACCCTTCCAGGGGCCGTTGTGGTATGCATGGGCATTGAGATAAGGAACACGTATCTTCTTTGCCACTTCACCGGGACGTTTACCTGTGAAAATAATATCCGGCTGAAGCTCCTCCATGGCTTCGATTCCCTCCAGTTCATTGGGATCGTCAATGGCAAGGGCGCCTTCCTCGCATCTGGAGATTCCCTTTTCCATATCGCCCTGATGGCCGAACTTGGTGTATACAGACACCACTTCAACCCCCATTTCTTCATGAATCACATTGGCCCAGTGCCAGAGCTTGGAACCGCCGGGCCATAAGCATACTTTCTTGCCCCTCAGCCTTTCCCTGTACCAGTCAAGCTCCGGCTTCCACCTGTCGGTCTCCTCTTTAATGATCGCCTCGGCCCGTTCTTCTATGCCGAAAAACATGGCTACTTTCCGCAGAGAAGAGGAAAGGGGCTCAAAGCCGAAGCCGTCAATATCCAGACGGGGAATCCCATACCTCACCCTCAATTCATTGCAGATATATTCTGCCGATCTGGCGCATTCCAGGACGTTTAAATGAGCCCTGTGCATGGCGCGCAGCCCGTCATACGTTCCATTTCCGGTAAATGTGGACAGCACCTGGATCCCCATCCGTTTGAAAAAGTCCTGCATGACCTCCTGGTCGCCCTGTATGTTATACTCTCCCACATAGTTGATGACATAGTCGCTGGTGATCTCCGGTTCCACGGTTCCAACCTTCTGGTTGATCCAGGCAATGTTGATCTTATGATGTCCCCCCGACTGGCTGGGACCTCCAAAACCGGGGGAATTGCATACGAAAATGTCTACATCCGGCATCTCTTCCATAACCTCGGCTGCCACAGCGCTGATGTCGTCTCCGATCAGGGCCGATGCGCAGGTCTGGTATATGGTCATTCTTTTGATTTCGGGAAATGCCTTAAATGCCTCAATGATATTCTTTTTCAGTATTTTCTCCGCACCGAACACAATGTTGGATTCCTTCATATCTGTTGCAAAGGTATATTTCAGCTGAAAGTTGTCGTTATCACTGATATACCGCTTGGTCTGCCAGGTATCGTAGGTACAGCCTACAGGCCCGTGGCTCATATGTATGACATCCTTCATCGGCGTTCCGATTACATGCTTTGCGCCGCAGTAGGCACATCCTCTTTCCGAAATGGATCCGGGAATCGTATTTAAATATCCAAGTGGAAGAGCGTCTGTCAGGGTTTCACCAGGCCCTTTTATGACCGCATGCTTTTCCCGTTCCGGTATACACTCACTGCATTTAAACAAATGATATGGCATATGATTCCTCCTTACTTATTCTCAGCTGATCGCTGTACTGCCCTGTTCATCCGTCCGGATCCGGACAACATCCTCTATGGGACACACGAAAATCTTTCCGTCTCCGAACTGGCCGGTCTTATTCACTTTGATGATCACGTCCAGCACCGCATCTACCTCCTCATCCTGCACTGCAATTGACAGATACCGCTTGGGAATGTATTTCATACCGCCGTTTTTACTTCCATCCAGTATTCCGGGGCGGTATTCAATATTTACCTCACCGGCAATTCCCTTCTGCTTCCCCCTGCCTAAGACCGGGATGGCAGTCATGCCCGGAATCCCCAGCTGTTCCAGGGCTTCCTTAGTTGCATTTACCTTTTTGGGACGAATGATTGTGATTATCTCCTTCATGGCAGCCACCTATAGTCCTGTCTCACCGGTTCTTACAGTCATGACCCTGTCAACCGGAGTAACAAAAATCTTGCCGTCACCGAAATTACCGGTATATGCCTTGTATTTAATGATCTTCAAAACTTCATCCACCGCCTCATCCTCCACTACCAGCATAAGAAGTGTCTTGGGAAGCTCATCATAACGGACCGCGCCTACCATGATGCCGTTCTGCTTTCCCCGGCCGAATGCATTGATCTTTGTCATAGAATAGAAGCCGGCCTCCGCAAGGGCATCGGCAACGCTGCCGTCAATCTCAGGCCGTAAGATTGCTTTAATCATCTTCATAAAAATACTCCTTTCAATTAATCCGAAATTCCGTATTTCACCACCATTTTCTCCAGTTCATCCATGGTCAGCGGCTGGGGAATTACAAAATTCTCATTTTCAATGATTTTACGGGCAAGCTCACCGTATTCTAATGCCTGATTTTCACTGGCGTCATACTCCACAACAGTTTTCTTATTAAACTCCGCTTTTTGAACGATGTTATCTCTGGGCACGAAATGAATCATCTGAGTTCCGATGGAGGCGGTAAATTCCTCTAAGAATTCCTGCTCCCGGTCTACCTTACGGCTGTTGCAGATGACTCCGCCCAGACGTACCCCGCTTTGCTTTGCATACTTTAAAAGACCCCTGCAAATATTATTTGCTGCATAAATTGCCATCATCTCTCCGGAAGCAACGATATAAACCTCCTGCGCTTTTCCGTCTCTGATCGGCATGGCAAATCCTCCACATACTACATCTCCGAGAACATCGTAGAAAACGAAATCCAGATCACTGGTATAAGCGCCGTTTGCTTCCATAAGGTCAATCGCAGTGATAACACCTCTGCCGGCACATCCGACTCCTGGTTCCGGTCCTCCTGACTCCACACAGCGAATATTATGAAAACCGTTTTTTATGACCTTTTCATTGGTCACCTTTTCGGCACCTTCTTCCCGCAGGACATCCATCAGTGTTTCCTGCGGTTTTCCTCCTAAAATCAGACGAGTGGAATCAGCCTTTGGGTCACATCCGTGGATAAAGATCTTCTGATTGTAAAAATGAGCCATTGCTGCCGCCGTGTTCTGCTGTGTTGTGGACTTCCCTATTCCGCCTTTTCCGTAAAATGCTATCTTCCTCATGATTTCTTCCTCCTTTTCATAAATAAAAAGAGGCATCGTATTCCGCAAACGAATACAATAACCTCTTTGTTATTTTGTTAACACTCTTTACTGTTGCATGATTCCTTTCGACGAATGGAACTTTTTTGCAAAAACAAAACTCAGTTCTTTTAATTATCATTTTTATAGATCGATATCGATGAGAATACTATATATTTTTATATGTTCAAAGTCAATAATTATAAATTCCAAAAATATCGTCATTTTTACAGTCATTATATAATATACCCACATGCCATTTCACGTTTGTCACATTTCGTCATGTTTGTCACTGAAAATAGAGTTAAAAATGGAAAAGGAAACGTTTACCATCGCTTCCTTTTCCATTCTCTCAACAGCAGCCTTTGCTCCGCTCCTGCCGGATTCAGTTTAACTCCATATTATTTTACCCGTCTCCTCCGTATCATAACTGCCAAGAACTTCCAAATCCTTTTTAAACGCATTGGATGCCAGGATCTCCATAATTTTTCTGTAGGGCTGTTTGTCCGCATCTGAAAGGCGCAGGATCAGATCGTAGCATTCTGTCTGAAGCGGGATAAAATCAACTCCATTCACATTCATCAGCCCGGTTTCACTTCCAAGCCCCACATCAGCTTCCCCATGGGAAATCAGGCTTGCCACTGCAAAATGGGATTTACATTCGTGATGATAGCCTTCCACATAATCCCCCATGATTCCCATAAGACGCAGCTTTTCATCCAGCAGGACCCTGGTCCCGCTTCCTCTTTCCCGGTTTACGATGGTAATATCCATCCTCCTTAGATCCTCCCAGCCGGAAAGCCCCTTGGGATTATTTTTCGGAACATAAAAGCCCTGCCTTCTCTTTCCGATTCTTATAATAAGCGCCGGGATACCCGGCATCATTTTTTTTACATAGGATACGTTGTATTCATCCAGTTCTCCGTCCCACAAATGTGCCGTTGCTGCATTTACCCGTCCCTGGTACAAGGCAAAAATCCCATTATAGCTGGTAAGATAAGAACGATACAACTGCATGGAATCCGAATAGGCGCTCAGATGATTCACCAGCAGATCCAGTGCGTAATCCTGTCCGCACATGATAAACTCGTTTCCCCTGATGTTTTCATCAATCACCTGATAAAAATTCTGCTTCCTTCCATTTTTATAAGCCTGCCTTCCGGGAGCAGATTCCCGGAATGCAGAAGGCGCACGGACACCTTCCCCGCTTAAATAGGCATTTACCTCGCTTCTGGGGACCCTTACCTGCTTTCCCACCTTTGATGAATTTAACTCTCCCCGCTTTATCAGCTCATAGACCGTATTTCTTGATATTTTTAAAATTTCTGCAATTTCCTGGGCACTAAGGAGATCATTTTCCATAAGGGTTCCTCCATAAGACTATAAATGACAGCGACTCTGCACCGATTAACACCATATTACCACAGCAAAAAAATGATGACAAGAAATTTTAATGATCCCGGCTGAAATACAGTTGAATACAGCATAACTTCAGACTATAATTGCTCTTACTATATACGCAAATATCAATAGTCCATTTAATAAACCAGACAAATTTTAATTGAAATAATTATTTCATGTTCCTTGCTCTACAGAGCCTTACTTAGGCTTTTACCGAAGAAAAAACACCATGGGGCAGGCGAAATCTGTGAAAGGATCCTTGCAGAGAATAAAAACTGTTCCTTTATTTTCAATTTACAGTATTATCGGGTCAGGAAATGTAATTAGGTAAGCGTTAAATAGGTTCTTTCCAGAGTTAGTTGATTTTGTAGTAAAATTCATTTAAAAGTAACTTTGCACGGAGTAACTGAAAACTATT